>NZ_CP151637.1:2964112-4446169 GCF_038397755.1 Microbacterium sp. LWH7-1.2
GCGCGGGCGACTGCGCCTTCTGCTGGTCGCGCAGGCACTCCGGGCAGATGACTCCGACGGCGCCCTGCGTCTGACACTCCGGGCAGATCGTGCGCAGGCAGCGCTGGCAGAGCACGAAGCTCTGTCGGTCCGGATGCCGGTAGCAGAAGTTTTCGCGGTTGCGCTGGAAGTCCTGCGTGCTCACGCGGGCCCCGTCTCTGTCTCGCCTGGGCTCAGGGATGCGGATGTCCGGGTCCGGGGCAGCGCACGCTGCTCCGGACCCGGTCGGCGCGGAGCGCTCAGACCGCGGCGATGTCGATCGACTCGATGACGACGGGCTCGACCGGGCGGTCGCCCGCAGCCGTCGGCACCTCGCTGATGGTGTCGACGACGGCCTTCGAGGCGTCGTCGGCGACCTCGCCGAAGATGGTGTGCTTGCCCTGCAGCCACTCCGGGCCGCGCCCGCCCTGGCCGGGAACCGTGATGAAGAACTGGGAGCCGTTGGTGCCCTCGGGTTGACCGGTGATCGCGTTGCGGCGCAGGCCCGCGTTCGCCATGGCGAGCTTGTAGGGAGCGGTGAACGTGAGTTCGCCGTTGATCTCATCGTTGAAGTTGTAACCGGGACCGCCCACGCCCTGACCGAGCGGGTCGCCGCCCTGGATCATGAAGCCCGAGATGATGCGGTGGAAGATGACGTCCTTGTAGAGCGGTCCATCGCCCGGCTTGCCGGTCGCCGGGTGCGTCCAGGCCTGCGAACCGTCGGAGAGGCCGATGAAGTTCTGCACCGTGCGAGGAGCCTGGTCGCCGAACAGGTTGACGACGATGTCGCCGTGGTTGGTGTGGATCGTTGCGACAGCAGTGTGAAGCGGCATTCCTACATTGTCTCAGAGTTCCCTGCAACCCCTCCCGTCTCAGCCGTCGTCTGGCAAGATGAAGAGACCGACATCCCCACGACAGGGAGGGCAACCGTGAGCCTCAGCCGCAAGCGCAAGAAGGAACTCCAGAAGCTTCAGAAGCAGGCCGGAAACCTATGGGAGGCCCAGCAGGTCCTGGTCGGAGAGGCCGCGACCGTCGCCCGTGAGGCGAGTCGCCAGCTGGGTCACTACGGTCGCGAGCAGGTCAAGCCGCAGGTGCAGGCGAGCTACGACAAGTACGCCGCCCCCTACGTCGACAAGGGCAAGAAGGTCGTGAACAGCACGGTCATCCCCGCAGCAGGCGCCGTGGTCGGCTCCGCGCTGTCGGTGTGGGACGCCGCGAACGAGCAGCGTTCGCACCTCGCCTCCGGGCGCGGGTTCCCCCTGCCGTCGTCCTGGGCGAAGGCCGCGCCGGTTCCGGCGAAGAAGGGCATCGGCGCCGGCGGCGTCATCGCCATCATCCTCGGGGTCGCCGCTGCGGTCGGCGTGCTGTACGCCGCGTGGCAGACGCTGCGCGCCGACGACGAGCTCTGGGTCGCGGACGACCCGCTGCGCGCACCGGATGCCTGAACCCGCCACGGGTGAGGCTCTGACCGGGGTCGACCGCGTCCGCGCGGCGGCCGCCGAGCGCGGCCTGGACGTCGAGATCCGGGAGCGTCCGGCGGCGAACAGCCTGCCGGAGGCTGCGGAGATCCTCGGCATCCCGCCGTCGGGAATCGTGAAGACGCTGGTCGTCAAGCGCAGCGACGACACCTACCTGTTCGCCCTGATCCCGGGCGACCGCGCGATTTCGTGGCCCAAGCTGCGCGCCGTGGTGGGCGTCAACAAGCTCCAGCTCCCTGACCCGGCGCGCGCCCTGGCGGCCACCGGCTACGAGAGGGGCACGATCGTGCCCCTCGGCAGCACGCACGACTGGCCCATCTACGCGGACGGCGAGATCGTGGGCCAGCGCATCGCGATGGGAGCCGGCGCCCACGGGTACAGCATGTTCGTCGACGCCGACGCGCTCATCGCCGCGTACGGCGCGACGGTCGCCGACATCTCGCAGCCCATCGACTGACGCATTCGAGTCCGTCAGTCTGGCGGCGGCACCTCGATCCCCGCCATGTCGAGGGCGATGTCGACGAGCTTGACCCGCTGCAGCGCGCGGACCTCTGCGAGGGAGAACCACTCGGCGCGATCCGTGGACCCACCGGTCTCGTTCCGGAGCTTGCCACCCGTGATGCGGGCGCGATAGACGATGCGCAGCGTGTGCAGGGGAAGATCCGCGCCGGGTTTGAGCCTGCGCCCCGGGGGGATCACGCGGGAGTGGATGCCGAGGAGCCCTTCGATCTCGACCCGGTAGCCGGTCTCTTCCTTGACCTCACGGCGGGCGGCGCTCGCGGGGTCCTCACCGGGCTCGAGCCCACCGCCGGGCATCGTCCACGCGGCACGGCGACCCTCGTTCCAGTGCGCGAGCAGCAGACGATCGTGATCGTCCACGATCACCGCGTACGCCGCGACGCGCAGGTCCATGCTTCACCCTAACTGCGCGAGCCTCGTGCCAGAACGCAGAAGCCGGTCCCTCTCGGAACCGGCTTCGTGTCTGTGGAGCCTAGGAGATTCGAACTCCTGACATCCTGCTTGCAAAGCAGGCGCTCTACCAACTGAGCTAAGGCCCCGGGGCTTACGGTGGGGCTACCAGGACTTGAACCTGGGACCTCTTCATTATCAGTGAAGCGCTCTAACCGCCTGAGCTATAGCCCCGCTTTGACTGCGGAACCTGCGCTCCGCAACCTCCAAGACTTTACCCGACGATTCTTGATTTCACGAATCGGCCTGGTTGACTGGGCGCGTGGCGCGGACTTCTCATCCCGGCGAGCCGCACGGCGTCGGCCTTGGACAGCGACTCAACTGGCTGCGCGCGGGTGTTCTCGGGGCGAATGACGGCATCGTGTCCGTCGCGGCGCTCGTCGTCGGGGTCGCGGGAGCGACGACGAACACCGGTGCGCTGTTCACCGCCGGAATCGCCGGCCTCGTCGGCGGTGCCATCTCGATGGCCCTGGGCGAGTACGTCTCGGTGAGCAGTCAGCGCGACTCCGAGCGGGCGCTCATCGCCAAGGAGAGCGGCGAGCTGCGCGACATGCCCGACGCGGAGCTCGAAGAGCTGACACAGCTCTACCGCGACCGCGGTCTGACCGACGCCACAGCCCGCCAGGTCGCGCAGGAACTCACGGCGCACGACGCTCTGTCCGCACACCTCGAGGTGGAGCTCCACATCGACCAGCACGACCTCGTGAACCCGTGGCACGCCGCGATCTCATCCGCGATCGCGTTCACCCTCGGCGCGCTGCTGCCGCTCCTGGCGATCCTGCTCCCACCGCCCGAGTGGCGCGTGCCCGTCACCTTCGTCGCCGTACTCGTGGCCTTGGCCGCGACCGGCACGATCTCGGCCCACCTCGGCGGTGCCCCGAAGGCGCGCGCCGCCACCCGCCTCGTGCTCGGAGGCGCGCTCGCCCTCGTCGCGACATGGCTCATCGGCACGCTGCTCGGCACCACCGTGGTGTAGGCCGCAACCGCCGAGCGCCGGCATCCGTCATCGAATGCCGGCGCCGAGCGTCGTGCGTCAGTTCGAGGTGAAGCCGACCAGGAGGCCGCCGGTCACCTTGACGGCGAGGTTGTAGATGCCCGCGATCACGGCGCCGAGCACCGTCACGACCACGAGGTTCAGGATGGCGACGACGGCCGAGAAGGCCAGCACCTGTGGGAAGCTCACGAACTGCGACAGCAGGATGCTGCCGTCGGAGAAGCTCGAGAAGAACTCGTCGGCCTTCGCGATCAGGCCGGTGGTCTGCACCACCAGGAAGACCATCACGAATGCCACCACCGTCACCACCGCGATGGCGATGGCGGCGAGGAAGGACAGCTTCACTGCGGACCAGAAGTCCACGTACACCAGCCGCAGGCGAACCTGCTTCGCGCTGGTCTTGTGACTCGATTTCTTGGCGAGCTTGTCGGCTACCGTGCTCATGCGTCAGTGCTCTCTTCGGGGGTCTGGGGCGAGGCATCCGATCCGAGGGTGTCGGCCTGGTGGAGCGTGTCGGATGACGGTGCTGCGTCGGCGCCGTCGGTGGCTGCATCCTCGGGTTCTTCTGCGAGGCCGCGTTCGCCGTTGCGCGCGATCGCGATGATGCGATCGTCGTCACTGGAGCGGGCGAACACGACACCCATCGTGTCTCTGCCCTTGGCGGGGACCTCGGCCACGGCAGAGCGTACCACCTTGCCACTGGCAAGAACCACCAAGACCTCGTCGTCCTCCGAGACGATGAGACCGCCCGCGAGATCACCGCGATCCTCGCTGAGCTTGGCCACCTTGATGCCCAGTCCGCCGCGGTTCTGCACGCGGTACTGGTCGACCGCGGTGCGCTTCGCGTACCCGCCCTCGGTCACGACGAAGACATAGCCGTCGTCGGTCGCGAGGGATGCCGAGAGCAGGCTGTCGCCGGCGCGGAAGTCCATTCCCTTCACCCCGGACGTCGAGCGACCCATCGGTCGCAGCGCCGAATCGGTCGCCGAGAAGCGCAGCGACATGCCGTGGCGGCTGATGAGGAGGATGTCGTCGCCCTCGTCCACGAGCAGGGCGCTGACGACCTCGTCCTCGGGGCCGGCCTCGACCTCGTCGTCCTCGTCGGGGACCTGGCCGCGGATCTTGATCGCGATGATACCGCCCTGGCGGTTGGTGTCGTACTCGGTGAGTCGCGTCTTCTTGACGAGACCGCTCCGCGTCGCGAGCACGAGGTAGGTCGCGACGGAGTAGTCGCGGATGTCGAGGATCTGGGCGATCTCCTCGTCGGGCTGCAGAGCGAGGAGGTTCGCCACGTGCTGGCCCTTGGCGTCGCGGCCCGCCTCCGGCACCTCGTACGCCTTCGCGCGGTACACGCGGCCCTTGTTCGTGAAGAACAGCAGCCAGTGGTGCGTCGTGGTGACGAAGAAGTGCTCGACCACGTCGTCGGCCCGCAGCTGCGCGCCCTTGACACCCTTGCCGCCGCGGTGCTGCTGGCGGTAGTTGTCGCTGCGAGTGCGCTTGATATAGCCGTCGCGCGTCACCGAGATGACCATCTCCTCCTCGGGGATCAGGTCTTCCATCGACATGTCGCCGTCGAACCCGTGGAGGATGTGCGTACGGCGCTCGTCGCCGAACTTGTCGACGATCGCCGTGAGCTCCTCACGGATGATGTCGCGCTGGCGCTGCGGCGTGGCCAGGATCTCCTTGTAGTCGGCGATCTGCAGCTCGAGCTCGGCGGCCTCATCGATGATCTTCTGCCGTTCGAGGGCCGCGAGCCGGCGCAGCTGCAGCTGGAGGATGGCATCGGCCTGCGCCTCGTCGACGTCGAGGAGCTTCTGCAGTCCCTCGTTCGCCTCCTGGGCGTTGGGCGACCGGCGGATGAGCGCGATGACCTCGTCGAGCGCGTCGAGCGCCTTCAGGTAGCCGCGCAGGATGTGCATGCGCTCTTCGGCCTTGCGCAGACGGAAGCTGGTGCGACGGACGATGACGTCGATCTGGTGCTCGAGCCACAGCGTGACGAAGCCGTCGAGCGACAGCGTGCGCGGCACGTTGTCGACGATCGCGAGCATATTGGCGCCGAAGTTCTCCTGCAGCTGGGTGTGCTTGTACAGGTTGTTCAGCACGACCTTCGCGACAGCATCCCGCTTCAGCACCACCACGAGGCGCTGACCGGTGCGGTCCGAGGTCTCGTCGCGGATGTCGGCGATGCCGGTGATCTTGCCGTCGCGGGCGAGGTCGCCGATCTTGACCGCGAGGTTGTCGGGATTGACCTGGTACGGCAGCTCGGTGATGACGAGGCAGGTGCGGCCCTGGAGCTCCTCGATGGAGACGACGGCGCGCATCGTGATCGAGCCGCGGCCGGTGCGGTACGCCTCGCGGATGCCCTTGGTGCCGAGGATCTGCGCGCCGGTCGGGAAGTCCGGGCCGGGGATGCGCTCCATGAGCGCCTCGAGCAGCTCTTCGCGCGACGCCTCGGGGTGCTCGAGCGCCCACAGCGCGCCGGCGGAGACCTCGCGGAGGTTGTGCGGCGGGATGTTGGTCGCCATGCCGACCGCGATGCCGACAGAACCGTTGACGAGCAGGTTCGGGAAGCGCGCCGGCAGCACCGACGGCTCCTGGGTCTGGCCGTCGTAGTTGTCGTGGAAGTCGACGGTCTCTTCCTCGATGTCGCGCACCATCTCGAGCGCGAGCTGGGCCATCTTGGTCTCGGTGTACCGCGGGGCGGCGGCGCCCATGTTGCCGGGCGAGCCGAAGTTGCCCTGCCCCTGCGCGAGCGGGTAGCGCAGCGACCACGGCTGCACGAGCCGGACGAGCGCGTCGTAGATCGCGGTGTCGCCGTGCGGGTGGTACTGACCCATGACCTCGCCGACGACGCGCGCGCACTTCGAGAACGACTTGTCGGGACGGAACCCGCCGTCGTACATGCCGTAGATCACGCGGCGGTGCACCGGCTTCAGGCCGTCGCGCACGTCGGGGAGCGCGCGGCCGATGATGACGGCCATCGCGTAGTCCAGGTAGCTGCGCTGCATCTCGAGCTGCAGGTCCACCTGATCGATGCGTCCGTGGTCGTGCTCGGGGGTGGGGTCGGGACGTTCTTCGTCAGCCATCGGATTCTTTCGTCTCTCTACGTTTCGAGATCGGCTTGCGGCGTTTCGATTCGCTGCGCTCGCTCAACGACCAGGGGCAGCTCGCTGCGCTCGCCTGTGCTTATATGTCGAGGAAGCGGACGTCCTTGGCGTTGCGCTGGATGAACGTGCGGCGCGACTCGACGTCCTCGCCCATCAGGACCGAGAAGATCTCGTCCGCAGCAGCCGCGTCGTCGATGGTCACCTGGCGCAGCGTCCGCGTGCTGTGGTCCATCGTGGTCTCCCACAGCTCCTTGGCGTTCATCTCGCCGAGACCCTTGTAGCGCTGGATGCCCTCCTTCGGGATCCGCTTGCCGTTCGCGAGGCCGTCGGCGAGCAGCGCGTCGCGCTCCTTGTCGGAGTAGACGTACTCGTGCGCGGAGTTGGTCCACTTGAGGCGGTACAGCGGCGGCATCGCGAGGTAGACGAAGCCGGCCTCGATGAGTCCCCGCATGTAGCGGAACAGCATGGTGAGCAGCAGCGTGGTGATGTGCTGGCCGTCGACGTCGGCATCCGCCATCAGCACGATCTTGTGGTACCGCGCCTTGTCGATGTCGAAGTCCTCGCCGATGCCCGTGCCGAAGGCCTGGATCATGGCCTGAACCTCGCGGTTGCCTAGCGCCTTGTCGAGGCGCGCGCGCTCGACGTTGAGGATCTTGCCGCGCAGGGCCAGGATCGCCTGGGTGTGCGGGTCGCGGCCCTGCACCGCCGAGCCGCCGGCCGAGTCGCCCTCGACGAGGAAGATCTCGCTGATCGACGGGTCTTTGCTGGTGCAGTCCTTCAGCTTGTCGGGCATCGCGGCCGACTCGAAGACGCTCTTGCGGCGGGCCGTCTCGCGTGCCTTTCGAGCCGCCATGCGGGCGGTCGCCGCGTCGATCGCCTTGGTGATGACGCGCTTGGCCTCCCCGGGATTGCGGTCGAGCCAGTCGGCGAGCTGATCGCCGACGACCTTCTGCACGAAGGCCTTCGCCTCGGTGTTGCCGAGCTTCGTCTTGGTCTGCCCCTCGAACTGCGGCTCGGAGAGCTTGACCGAGATGACGGCGGTGAGACCCTCGCGGATGTCGTCGCCGGTGAGGTTGTCGTCCTTCTCCTTGAGGAGGTTCTTGTCGCGTGCGTAGGTGTTGATGCGCGTGGTCAGCGCCGCGCGGAAGCCCTCCTCGTGAGTGCCGCCCTCGTGCGTGTTGATCGTGTTCGCGAAGGTGAAGACGTTCTCGGTGTAACTCGACGTCCACTGCATCGCGAGCTCGAGCGAGATGTGTCGGACGGTGTCCTCCGACTCGATCTCAATGATCTCCTCGTTCACGACGTCGGCGTGACGCACCTTGTTGAGGTACTCGACGTAGTCGACGAGTCCCCGCTCGTAGTGGAAGTCGTCGAACGGCTGGCGCTCCTCGGAGCCTCCGCCCTCGGCATCCGTCACATACGTGGACTCGGGGCGCTCGTCGGAGAGCGTGATGCGCAGCCCCTTGTTGAGGAACGCCGTCTGCTGGAAGCGTGTGCGCAGCGTGTCGTAGTCGAAGTTCACCGACTCGAAGATGGTGTCGTCGGGCCAGAACTGGATGATCGTTCCGGTCTCGTCGGTCGGCTCGCCCTTCGCGAGGGGCGCCTGCGGCTGCCCGCCGTCGCGGTAGGACTGACGCCAGACGTGACCCTGGCGCTTGACCTCGACCTCGAGGCGCGTCGAGAGCGCATTCACGACCGACGAGCCCACGCCGTGCAGGCCCCCTGAGACCGCGTACCCGCCCCCGCCGAACTTGCCGCCGGCGTGCAGCACGGTCAGCACGACCTCGACGGTCGACTTGCCCTCGGTGCGATGGATGTCGACCGGGATGCCTCGGCCGTTGTCGACACAGCGGATGCCGCCGTCGGGCAGGATCGTGACGTTGATCGTGTCGCAGAAGCCGGCGAGGGCCTCGTCGACGGAGTTGTCGACGATCTCGTAAACCAGGTGGTGGAGGCCGCGCTCACCGGTCGAGCCGATGTACATGCCAGGGCGCTTGCGGACGGCTTCGAGGCCCTCGAGCACCTGGATGGCGTCTGCCCCGTAGTCGCTGGGTGATCCGTTGGGAGCCTGGGTGGGCGTTTCGGGTTCCTCGGAAACGTTATCGGGGTTGTCAGACGTCATCTTCGCGAGGGCTCCAAATCCTTCGACACGGGCCCTGACAGTCTATCGGGTAACGGCCCGATCACAGCGCTCTACGCCCCTGTAAGAGGATGAAATTCGCCTGGATGCCTCCTGACGTGACTTATCCGTAGGTATCGCGCGGACCCCGCCCTGGAATCGTTCTGGGACCCCATTTCCAGGAGGGGACGTCCGGCCCGATGAAGCGGACCGCGTCGACCCCCGCCTCTGGGTACCGCCGGACGATCTCGGAGAGGATCTGCGCGCGCATCAGCTGGAGCTGCTTCGCCCATGCCGTCGAGTCGGCCTGGATGGTGAGCGTCCCATCCGAGAACGCGACCGGCCGGGTGTGCTTCGCGGTGTCCTCGCCGGCCACCTGATCCCATGCGCGCACCACGTCCTCCCGTGCGAGCTGAGGGTCCCAGCCTGCCTCGCGGGTGAGGTCTGCCAGCACGTCGCCCACGCCGCGCGGGTCGCGCCCCGGCGCGAAGGGGATGTTCTCGTCGTCCTCGGTGCGGCGGCGGCGCTTGCGGTACGACCGGGCGGAGGGCTCCAGTCCGCGCAGACGCAGGTAGGTCGAGATCGTCTCCGGGACGGTCGTGCGATCGAGGGGAGCAGGCTTCGCGGGCACGGATGCTGCGTCCCGCGGCTGCTCGGTCCCCGAGCCTGTCGAAGCGTCAGCCATCCGTGTCCTCCGACTCGACGGGGCCGAGGATGCGGCCGCCCTCGACGCGCACCATCCGGGCGCGGAGCTCTCCGGGCACGTCGCCCTCGACCGCGGCGGTCACCACGACCTGCTCGTAATCGGCGGCGAGGTGCGCCAGGCGGGCGCGGCGATCGGTGTCGAGCTCGGCGAAGACGTCGTCGAGGATGAGGACAGGGTCGCCGAGGCGCGAATCCGCACGAAGGAGTTCGGCCGAAGCCAGCCGGAGCGACAGCGCGACGGACCAGGACTCGCCGTGGGACGCGTACCCCTTCACCGGAAGACCGCGGATCCGCAGGAGCAGGTCGTCGCGGTGCGGTCCCACCAGCGTGAGGCCGCGCTCGAGCTCGGACGTGCGCTTCGCCGCGAGCGCCAGACGGAAGAGCTCCGCGATGCGGGTGGTCGAGGCATCCGTCCGTCCTGCCTCCACGGTCGGCCCGGCGGCCGCGGGATGACCCGAACCGCTGTCGCCGTCTTCGCCGGTGTCTGCCCCGGCGACCGAGAGCGCCCACTCGATCTCGGGGTTGTGGTCGGCGCCGGCGATCGCGGTGTACGCGGCCGCGAGGGGGGTCGCCAGATCAGTGGCGAGGGCGAGGCGCGCGGCGATGAGCTGCGTGCCGAGCGAGACGAGCTTGTCGTCCCACACGTCGAGGGTCGACAGGGCGTCGCCGCGGATGCCGCGGGCCTTCGCGGACTTCAGCAGCGCGGTGCGCTGCTTGAGCACGCGGTCGTAGTCCGCGATCACGCCCGCCATGCGCGGAGCACGCTGGACCAGGAGCTGATCTGCGAACCGGCGGCGCGCGGACGGATCGCCGCGCACGATCTGCAGGTCCTCCGGCGCGAAGAGCACGACCTGCGCGTAGCGAGGGAGTTCCGCCGGCTTGACCGCTGCGCCGTTGACCCGGGCCTTGTTGGAGCCCTGCCGGTTCACCTGCGCCTCGAGTTGCACGCGACGCTCGCCGTGGGCCAATCGAGCGCGGATGATCGCGGCATCGGCTCCGTCCCGCACCATGGGTGCGTCGTTCGAGACCCGGTGCGAGCCCAGCGTCGCGAAGAAGCCGATGGCCTCGGCCAGATTCGTCTTGCCCTGGCCGTTGCGGCCGACGAAGACGTTCGGACCGGGGCCGAGCTCGACGTCGGCGGCCGCATAGTTGCGGAAGTCGACGAGACTCAGGTGCTCCACGATCACCGGACAAGCCTAATGACCGGCTCCGACGAACCTCTGGTCAGCGCCGGACCTGTCAGCGCAGCAGCAGGTTCGGCTGCAGCAGGTAGCGGAACGAGTCCGAACCGGCGCGGTCCACCGAGGTCTGCGGCGTGATGAGCACGGGGCTGAGCTTGTTCGCGTTCTCACTCGAGGTGAACGTGATCCGCACGAATTCGCTCTTCACCGCACCGAGCGACTCGAGCAGGTACTGGGGGTTGAGACCCAGCGTGACCTCGTCGCCGCCCAGCAGCGTCGCGTCGACGGACTCGGTGGCGCGAGCCTGCTCGGTGCCCGAGGCATCCATCGACACGCTGTCGGTCGTGAAGGTGAACCGCAGCGGAGCCGAGCGGTCCAGCACGAGCGACACACGGCGCACGGCCTCGGCGAGCTCGGCGGTGTTGACGACGGCGTGGTGCTCGGTCTGCTCGGGGAACAGGCGCCGCACCGGGGGGAAGTTGCCCTTGATGAGCAGTGACGTCACGGTCTTGTTGCCCGCGGTGAAGGCGATGATCTCGCGATCGCCAGAACCCGAGAACGCGATCGAGATGTCGCCGCCGTGTGCGAACGTCTTGCCCACCTCGGTGAGGGTGCGAGCGGGAACGAGAGCCGTGGTCGACTCGTCGCTCGCAGTGGAGCCGCCGTCCCACGGGATCTCGCGGAGCGCGACACGGTAGCGGTCGGTGGCGACGAGGCTGAGGCTGGTTCCCGAGACCTCGAGCTGCACGCCTGTGAGCACGGGGGTGACGTCGTCGCGCGACGCGGCGAAGGCGACCTGCGCGATGGCGGTGGCGAAGTCCTCGGAAGGCACGAGCCCGGAGTCGCCGGTGACCTCGGGGATCGCGGGGTACTCCTGCACGGGCATGGATGCCAGGGTGAACCGGGCCGAGCCGCACGTGAGCAGGATGCCGCCGTCCTCGTCGACCTCGATCTGGATCGGCGCGTTGGGCAGACGGCTGGCGATGTCGGAGAGCAGCCGGCCGTGGACGAGGATCGTGCCCGGTTCATCGACGGTGGCCTCGATCGTGGTGCGCGCGGATGCTTCGTAGTCGAAAGCGGCGAGCGAGAGACCTTCAGCGGATGCCTCGATCAGCACGCCGGCGAGGATCGGCTGAGGGTTGCGCTGCGGCAGGAGTTTGACGACGAACGATACGGCTTCGCTGAACACATCGCGATTGACGTGGAACTTCACGAACGCTCCCTCTGCAGCGGGCCCTTCGACTGCGGGCTCGGGGTTCTCATGCTAGTGCCAGCCTCGGAGATTGCCAGTCCGCTTCCGGTGTCGGGACCTGTCCACCGCCAAGGTGATCGGACGGGGTTCATCTCAAAGATTTCTTGTCATGGTGTTAACGGCTGTGGAAACTGTGGACAACTGTCGCCTCATCAGTCGGGAGACGGAAACCACACACGTGTGAGTTGTGGAGACGCTCCGGAGAGCGGTCGGAAAGACGAATGACAAGAACTGTGGATTCCGCAATCCATCCACAGGTCTCCCCCGCTCGTTCACAGCGGTTTCCGCAGCTTGGGAGAGTTATCCACAGGTTTTCCACACTGTGAAGAACCGAAATGATGGCCCTGCTCTCCGCGCGTGTCAAGAACTTCTTCAGGCATATACACCGAGGGGCCCGCGCGTCGTCACGCACGGGCCCCTCGAGGGGTGTAGGGGAGGATTCAGCGACCGTTGCGGCCGAGCTGAGCGGTGATCTCGGTCACCTGGTTGTAGATCGACCGGCGCTCCTTCATGAGCTCGCTGATCTTCTTGTACGCGTACATCACGGTCGTGTGGTCGCGGTTGCCGAACAGCTGCCCGATCTTGGGCAGTGACAGGCTCGTGCGCTCACGACACAGGTACATCGCGATCTGACGGGCGGTCGCGACGGATTGCGACCGGCTCGACCCGTAGAGGTCGTCGACGGTGAGCTTGAAGTAGGCCGCGGTCGCTGTGATGATGTCGGTCGGCGAGATGACGTTGGCGTCGTCCTGGTCGACGATGTCACGCAGCACGGTCTGGGCCAGCGACATGTCGAGCGTCGAGCGGTTGAGGCTCGCGAACGCCGAGACACGGATGAGGGCGCCCTCGAGCTCGCGGATGTTGCTCGAGACCACGGTCGCGATGTACTCCATCACCTCGTCGGGGATGTGGAGCCGCTCGGACTGCGCCTTCTTGCGGAGGATCGCGATGCGCGTCTCGAGGTCGGGCGCCTGCACATCGGTGATGAGCCCCCATTCGAAGCGGCTGCGCATGCGGTCTTCGAAGCCGGTGAGGTGCTTGGGGGGCACATCGCTCGTGATCACGACCTGCTTGTCGTGGTCGTGCAGCTGGTTGAACGTGTGGAAGAAGGCTTCCTGCGTCTCGGCCCGGCCTTGGAGGAACTGGATGTCGTCGATCAGCAGGATGTCGACATCCCGGTATCGGGCCTGGAACGCCGAGCCGCGGTTGTTGGCGATCGAGTTGATGAAGTCGTTGGTGAACTCCTCGCTCGACACGTAACGCACGCGGATACCGGCATAGAGACTCAGCGCGTAGTCGCCGATCGCGTGAAGAAGGTGCGTCTTGCCGAGACCCGAGTCCCCGTAGATGAAGAGCGGGTTGTACGCCTTCGCCGGCGCCTCGGCGACAGCGACCGCCGCGGCATGGGCGAACCGGTTGGACTGCCCGATGACGAAGTTGTCGAACGTGTACTTCGGGTTCAGTCGCGTATCGCTGCGCGAGACGGATGCTGCGTCCCCCGTGTCGTCGAGCGGCGGGCGTCCGACGGGCGTGGTCTGGAGTCCGATCGGCGGCGCGACGGGTGCCGCGACCGACTGGACCGGGATCGGCGCAGTGAGATGCACGTCGGCGAGATCCGGGTTGACCACGACGCGGAAGTTCGACGCGGGGTCCTGGACGTCCTGGGCGACGCGCGTGAGCGCCTCCAGGATCGGCGCGCGCATGCGCTTGGTGAACTGGGCCGCGGTCAGATCGTTGGGAACGTCGAGATAGAGCGTTCCGCCCATGACACCCTGCGGAACGGCCAGACTGATGAAGCCGTGCAGCTGCGGGGTGATGCGATCGTCTCGCACGAGTTCGTCCAGGACGGCCGTCCAGACCGGTACATCTGGAACTTCGTGCGGTGTCATGGCCCCCCCGGGTTGTTGATGATTCCACCGGAGGCCGCGGAAACGTCGGTCCCAGGCCTGTGGATAACTGCCGGAGCCACGCTAGTCAGGAGGCGTCGCGTGAGCAAACTCCACTGTAGAACCGGCCTGCGTGTCGGTGCCAGGGTCGGTAGCATCGCCGGTGCATAATGACACGTTCTGTGCTCGGTTTGAGTTCTCGGGCATCTCGACGTAGCCTTAATCGGTTGACTTATGCCTTCGTGGCAGTCGCCCCTGTACACACGTCCCCGGTCTCGAGCGTCCCGGTGACACCTGATCGGAAGCAGTCCCTATGAGCAAGCGCACCTTCCAGCCCAACAACCGTCGCCGCGCCAAGAAGCACGGCTTCCGCGCCCGCATGCGCACGCGCGCCGGCCGCAGCATCCTTTCGGCTCGCCGCGCCAAGGGGCGCACCGAGCTCTCGGCCTGACCCGAGCGGTGCTCGCGAGGCCGAACCGACTCACCCGCGGATCGGAGTACAAGGCCGTCGTCCGTCGGGGTCGTCGGTGTGCCGGAGCGCACACCATCACCTACGTGAACCGCGTCGTGACCGATGGTCCGGCGCGGTTCGGTTTCATCGTGAGCAAGCAGGTCGGTGGCGCGGTCGTGCGCAACACCGTCCGACGCCGGCTCAAGGCGCTGTGCTTCGAGTCGATCGAAGCGGTCGCGCCGGGCAGCGAGGTCGTCATCCGCGCACTTCCCAGTTCGGCATCCGCTTCTTTCGATGATCTGCGCAGCGACGTCGTGAAATGTCTTGCGCGGAGGGCCGTATGAGCGTTCTTCCCGCCTACGCGTTCGGAGACGCCGAGTTCTCGGCATCCGATTCCCTGCGCAGCATCCCTCTGCTCCCCCGCAACGCGGTGCTCGCACTGCTGCACGGCTACCGCGCCACGATCTCGCACACCTACGGCGACGTCTGCAAGTACTACCCGTCATGCTCGGCGTACGCCGTCGGCGCAGTGCAGCAGCACGGGGCCGTCGTCGGTTCGGCGCTGACTGCGGCGCGGATCGCGCGGTGCCACCCCTGGGCGGCCGGCGGCGTCGATGACGTGCCGCCCCGCAAGAACTTCCGGCACGCGCTGACCCGCCACGGGTTCGTCGTGCCTGCCCCCACCGGAAAGGACTGATCCTCCGCATGGATCTCTTGTCAGCCCTCGCCTCGTCGCCGTCCGCTCCGGCGACGAACGGCGGATTCGATCTCTTCGGGATCATCCTCTGGCCGCTCAAGTGGGCGGTCGAGGCGGTACTCGTCTTCTGGCACTGGCTGTTCACCGCGATCGGGCTTCCGCCGGCAGACGGCATCACGTGGGTGCTGGCGATCATCGGTCTGGTGATCGTCGTGCGTTCGGCGATGATTCCGCTGTTCGTGCGGCAGATCAAGAGCCAGCGCAAGATGATGGAAATCGCTCCTGAACTGCGGAAAGTTCAGGAGAAGTACAAGGGCAAGAAGGATCAGCTCTCTCGCGAGGCGATGAGCCGCGAGACGATGGCGCTCTACAAGAAGCACGGCACGACGCCGGTCTCGAGCTGCCTGCCGCTCCTGGTGCAGATGCCCGTCTTCTTCGCGCTGTTCAGTGTGCTCAATGACGTCACCAAGCACTACGACGCCGGCACGGGCGGAGTGGGTCTGCTCAACGCGACCCTGACAGCCGAGTTCTACAACGCCAAACTGTTCGGCGTCGCTTCTCTGCACGAGACGCTCATCGACGCCGTGAACACCGGCAACACACCGGCGATCATCATCCTCGTCGTGCTCGTCGTGCTCATGATCGCGTCGCAGTTCTTCACCCAGCTGCAGATCATCTCGAAGAACCTGTCGCCTGAGGCCAAGACCGGCCAGGCGTACCAGATGCAGAAGATCATGCTGTACATCCTTCCGCTGGGCTTCATCTTCTCCGGCGTCTTCTTCCCCCTCGGTGTCGTCATCTACTGGTTCGTGTCGAATCTGTGGACGATGGGCCAGCAGTTCCTCGTCATCCGTGAGATGCCGACGCCCGGCTCCGACGCCGCGAAGGCACGCGAGGAGCGCCTCGCGAAGAAGGGCAAGGCGATCGACGCGTCCGGCAAGGTCGTCCCGATGGAGAAGTACGTTGCCGAGCAGCAGCGCCTGTACGAAGAGGCCGAGCGCGCCAAGGCCGCAGCGCCGAAGCGTCAGCAGCCGGTGAGCAAGCAGCGTGCGAAGAAGCAGGGACAGAAGCAGCCCGGGTCCGGGCAGAAGCAGGGCGGGCAGGTCTCCGGTGGGACAGACCCCAGTGCGTCCGGCGCCGGCGCCGGCTCCGCTTCCTGACCGCACCCGACCGACGCCACACCGAGGATCACGCCATGACCACGTCCCCTGAGTACGCCCCTGTCGACGCGCGCGACGAGCGGGTCCCCGCGACCGTCGCCCAGCTCGAGGAGGAAGGCGACGTCGCCGCCGACTTCATCGAAGGCCTGCTCGACATCGCCGACATCGACGGCGACCTCGATCTCGACGTGCGCGCCGGCCGCGCCTACGTCTCGGTCGAGGCACCCTCCGGCGGATCGGTCGCCCTGATCGCGGCGCCCGACACCGTTCAGGCGCTCCAGGAGCTCACCCGCATCGCGGTGCAGAACCGCACCGGCCGCTTCTCCCGCCTGATCCTCGACATCGGCGGCTCGCGCGACGCGCGCCAGAGCGAGCTGACCGCTCTCGTCGACCGCGCGATCGCCCGTCTGGATGACGGCGCCTCTCAGGCGTCCCTGCCCGCGATGTCGAGCTACGAGCGCAAGGTCGTCCACGACATCGTGGCTGAGCGTGGCTTCGTCTCCGAGTCCTACGGCGAGGGCGCCGACCGTCACACGGTGATCCGTCGCGGCTGAGCCGCGCGTTTCGCGTGAAACACTGTGCTGAGCTTGTCGAAGTATCGATGATCGAGATCGAGCAGGAACCCGCGGCAGCCGCCGAGATCTTCGGCGACCGCATCGAGGTCGCGCGGAAGTTCGCCGACGCGCTCGGCCGACACGGTGAAGAGCGCGGTCTGATCGGACCCCTCGAGCCGCCGCGCCTGTGGTCGCGTCACATCCTGAACAGCGCGGTCATCGCTCCCCTGTTTTCCGGCCGGGTCGGAGATGTGGGCTCGGGTGCCGGTCTTCCCGGGCTCGTGCTCGCCATCGCTCGTCCCGACGTCGAGTGGGTGCTGATCGAGCCGATGGAACGCCGTGTGGCGTGGCTCTCGGAGCAGGTCGAGTCCCTCGAGCTCGACAACGTCGAGGTGCTTCGCGCGCGGGCTGAGGACTGGAAGCGTGGCCCCGTTCTCGACGCGGTGACTGCGCGGGCCGTCAGTGCTCTTCGCACCTTGGTGCCGATCACCGCTCCCCTGGTCCGCGACGGCGGTGAGCTCATCCTTCTCAAGGGGACGAGTGCCACCAATGAGATCGAGGCAGCAGAGAAGCAGCTCCGCAGGTTCAAGGTGACGAACGCGCGCGTCGAGATCGTCGGCGACGGTCTGCTCCCCGAACCGTCACGGGTGATCCGAGCCACCGTCCGCTGAAGCCGCCAGTCCGTGAGGCCGCCCACGCACGGGTGATCCGGCTCCCGATCGGGCTTGGTGCCGGGTGACCGGGGATGCGGTCGTCGCGAGATCTGGCGGAGTGGATCGGCGTTCACCGTGGACTTTGCGGCCGCGCACGTTGAGGTGAACCGCGGGCTGCTGGCAGCGCTGCGCGAGCTGGAGGCGTCTTGAGCACTCCCCCGATGAGTAACTACGGACCTTTGTACGTTGCCCTGCATGCCGTGTATGGCGGCTTGGCTGTGAACGCGGGTCCGTGCGGATCAAGCCAGGGCGATGGAGCCGGCATGTTTCACGTGAAACGGAGCTGCGTCCATTCTCGATGGGGTCCCTCGAACAAGCGCGGCGACTCGCGTGTCCACGCATGGGCCGTGTTCGCCGTCCTCACCGCGTTCTCGCTGCCGGCTTCGCGGCCTCAGCAGCCGCCGGCGCAAGGCGCGGAGGCTATCCGTCCTTGCCCGGCTTCGCCAGCGGACGTCGCCGCCGTTCCCCACCGAGCCCCCGCGGTAGAGTCGCCGGCGGGTCGAGTGCTCCCCTGCGAAGGCGCTTCTCCGCATCCGCCTGTTCGATTCAACGGGTATCCGATGGAGGAGCCGCGATCGACTGCTCGAGCCGAGGCCAGAGTCGCGTACACGCGTGAGTCCTCCTCGCCGGGAACAAGGCGACCGGTGCTGGCGATGACACGTAGCGGTGGGAACGGAAGGGCTCGGGGTGAATCGCGTCTCCGCGAGCCTGGATGGTGAAGCGTGGGACATGCCGCTCATCGCGAATGGGAACATCGGGTCTTTCGCATCACCGCTGACTGCCGCCGCTACAGCGAAAGCGGGGTCTTCCCGGGTGTGGGCGCGCGGCGCAGACGAGAGCACGCATCGCGAGCCGCTGCGGGCCTTCAGGCTGCGAGTTCTGAGCCAGGTGACGCCCAGCACGAGCTGGTCGGGCGTTTCGGATCCGCAGTCACGGTGTTTCACGTGAAACGGTATGCCCTAGCTCCTTGATTTGACGCGTCTACCGCCGCCGTGCGGGTGGACGACCGCGTAGGACGCCAAGTCGGTGCCGTTCGCGTGTTGCGGGCCTGTCGGTCGGCAGATCAGACTGGGATCGGGGTGGCCGGGCCCTCCGGCGCGCACTATACCCATCTCGTTCATCGATCCCTTCCCTACCTCGCGCGGGAAACACTAGCGATTGCTCGAGCGGTCGATCGCTCACGCCCGCTGGTCATGACGACGTCTGCAGATCCGTTCGTGTGATGGAACTCCATCGGGGGTCGCCCCACGTGCATGTGAGCCGAGACGGTGGAGTCTAGAACGGCTCGCCTCAGCACTGCCCCCGAACCAGACGTTGACTCGGCCTCGCGGTTGCATCTGAGCCGGAACACGCATCACCCCTGGATGCGGACGGAAAGAAGTCCGTCGCGCTGCGGCGCAGATCGGGCTCACTTGGGCAACGCCCGGACTGCCCGGCGCTTCGCACCGCACCCAGCCGTGCCGGCGAACTCGCCTCGTCTATCGCTCTCCGCTGCTCGTTGCGGGGCAATCCGCGTGGCCGTTTGCACGCTCGGTTGTCGGTGACATTCCCGCGCTGGTGCAGGTCGCCCGCTCCCATGGCTGATCGGGGCGCGCAGGACCGCAGCGCGGGATCCGGCATCGCCCGATGCCGGGACGACATCTTCGCGCGTGGGGCTGTCTCGACTGGCGGCGCACGGCGGCCAAGAGTTTCCTGAACCCGCGGATATGTGAGTCCGTTTCACGTGAAACACCGTGAAGCACACGGTGATGTCGTGGGCCCCGATTGACGGGCGGTTGATTGCGCCGGTCGACGGAGGTCGATGCCCGATCACGGCGGTGGTCCTGCTCCCTGTACCTGAGCGGCCGTCTATGCCGGCTGAAGCATTGCCGCCTGCCGCACCGATGGTCGACGAACGGAGGACGTCATCCCCAGGAAGCGGCTTCGAGCTGAAGCCCAGCGCAGGAACCCGACCAGGGTCAGTCTGATCGCCGGCGCGATCCTCAACTCCATGCGGGGCGAAGTGTCAGAGTGGACAGTGAACGACGACAATTGGATCGGGCCGCATGGCCATCCTCTTTCAGCTCTCGACATCTTGGAATCCGATGCCGCCCGTCACGAGAGGACGGTTGGCTTCGCCCGCCCGAGGCCCCGGGAATGCCGAGAGGGTCGAGGAGGCGGTCGACCTTCACCATCGGCGCGAGAACCCGCATGTTTCACGTGAAACGTGGGCCAGCTGTCCCTGCTCTCAGCGATGATCGACCGGCTCGCCGCCGGCTCGCCAGTTCCGGGCGGAAGGTCCACACCCGGGTGGGATGCCATCGCCGATCCGCATGTCGCAGAGGTCTCCGCGACGGGAGCCCGTGGCGCGGGCGGTGCCCCGGGGGCCGTGGTCAGTACACGGCGCGGACCGTGCCTGACAGCCCACCGGCTTGACCAGCTCGGGCTGGACCGACCTCCTCGTCGAGGCCGATTCCCCACTCCCCTGTTGAGGGTGCAGCGTGATCTCGTGGCCTCGGCTAGGTGTGATGTCCAGGGACGTTGTTTCGGGACACGCCCGGAGTAGCTGAGTAGCGAAGGCCTCCCGGTTGTGAAGTGGAGCTGTCTAGTTCAACCGCTTCACGAACGCAGGAGGCCCTCGTGTCCCGCGCTAACGCTGCTCTGACTCCCCGTGCCCGACTGCGCCTCGCGCGCCTTATCGTCGACGAGGGGTGGCCACTGCAGGTGGCAGCGAAGATGTTCATGGTCTCGACCGTGACAGCCCGGAAGTGGGCGGCCAGATTCCGATCCGAGGGGCCGGCGGGGATGTCGGATCGGTCGAGCCGCCCCCGCTCGATGCCTGCGAAGACGCCGTCGCCGGTTGTGAAGAAGATCGTGAAGGCCCGCTGGCGGCGTCGGCTGGGCCCGGTCCAGATCGCCGGTGAGCTCGGTCTGGCTCCGTCGACCGTTCACGCGGTTCTGGTGCGTTGCGGCCTCAACCGCCTCTCCGCGATCGACCGGGTCACCGGGGAGCCGATCCGCCGTTATGAGCACGACCATCCCGGCGCACTGATCCACGTCGATGTCACCAAGTTCGGTCGCATCCCCGACGGCGGCGGGCACCGGTTCGTCGGACGGCAGCAGGGCGCCCGGAACAAGCTCGAGACGCCAGGACTGCCGCGCGGCAAGGACCACAAGCCGAGGACCGGCACCGGGTTCTTCCACACCGTCGTCGACGACAACTCGCGGGTGGCTTATGTCGAAGAGCACGACGACGAGCGAGCCGAGACTGCCGTCGGCGTCCTCACCCGCGCGATCGCGTTCTTCGCCGATCACGGCGTGACCGTCGAGCGCGTCCTTTCCGACAACGGCTCCTGCTACCGGTCCCTTGCCTGGCGAGACGCCTGCGCCGACCTCGGCATCAGACACAAGCGCACCCGCCCGTACCGCCCGCAGACCAACGGCAAGATCGAGCGCTTCCACCGCACGCTGGCCGACGGATGGGCCTACGCGAAGTTCTACCCGTCAGAGACCGAACGCCGCGACGCCCTGCCCGGCTGGATCCACTTCTACAATCACCACAGGCGACACTCCGCAATCGGAGCCCCACCCATCAGCAGGATCAACAACCTGCCTGGACATCACAGCTAGGTTCGGGTCTCCTCAGGTGCACGCGCTTCTGCCGGCGAGGGCGCGACGAGTGGCGGAACGGGTGCTGCGAAGCGGGGCAGGTGTGTCCCGTCGAACGTGCGACTTGCGCCTAGGTGTAGCGAGGCGTTGGCAGCGGAGTGCAGTGACGCGTGTCGCACGTCCAACAGTTCCGTTTCACGTGAAACATCGAAGACGTGGCTGGCGCTAGCGACTGGTGCGACAGGCCGGTTGGGCGGCGCCGTCCCGCGCTCGTGATCGCCCGGCTGGCGTCGATCACGCGCGCTCCGAGTCGGGTGGGGTGCTACGCAACGTCGGCTGCTCCAGGTCGCGTCACCGTGAGACACGCCGGCGTTGGCGAGCAGGGGCGGTGGGTTGCGTGGTGCGGTGGCCGCATGGCCGCATGTCCGCGTGCACCGGCATGGTCTCGTTGGCACACGTCGTGCGGCTGGCGTACATCGCCGAACGGGGCTCCGTTTCACGTGAAACGGGCGAGACCTGGTTGATTGGTCGGCGCAGGAGTCGAACGTTCCCCGCTTCGGGGATGCGTCGCCGGACGCGGGCCTGCCGTCCTCGCACAGTGCCGCGACGGGTTCCTGGACAGCCCCAGTGGGTTCCGGTGGAACGTGAGACACAATGGAAGTTGCTCGAGCGATGTCGCATCTACAGGAGCGGCCGTTTCGATATACCGCGGCGCATCTGACTGTTGACTGCGCACCGACGGTGTGCGCTCGCTAGGGATCCGTAGATGACCGGGGTGCTCGCCCCCCGCCGATGTTTCACGTGAAACGAGCTCATCTTCTCTCGGGCGATCACCTTTTTCGGGACGGTCGATGTGCGCCGTGGCCGGCGGACGCGGCTGGCAACGTCGATCCCGCGGCGGCAGGGCGATCGTACGCCATGCCACGTATACGCCGCAGCGACCGCGCCTGCCTACGAGATGCGCCGGCCTCGACTGGGTCTGCATCTTGTGAGCAGCACAACTCCCGCGCCCGGCACCGTTGGTCAGGCCGCCAGCTACCCACCCAGTGGATCGAGCAAACGAGCTTCCACCTCGCGGGCACGACGGCGGTGACGATGTGAACGACACCGTCGGGCCGATGGCGGCTCAGCAGCACAATCACTCGCTCGGCACACGTGTTGCGCTTGGCCGGCGACGTCCGGAGGACGGCGGCCGACAACGTCCCGCCCCAGCACCGAGGCGACAAGGATGCGTCGAGCGGACCCTCATCTCCATGTCGAGATGCCCTGTGTGGCCGTGGAGGGGGAGGCGCATCGCGGGAGCGGACCGGTCGCGGAATAACGAGCGCTCGGACGCGAGTCGGCGTCACGGATTGGAAGGGCAAAGCAGTCTGCTCCACGTGATGCACGTGCCGCGGGCTGGGGTGTGGGGCTCCCCGGCACACTCCGGCGCCTCGTTCGGCGGAAGTGGGGAGTCGGCTGCCGGGTTCGCGCGGACCGCGAGGCGCGAGTGAGCGAAGTGGTGCGGGGCCGGAGACGCAGCCTGCGGTGGCGTGAAGCCGGTGGAATCGAGGATGGCGTTTCACGTGAAACTCCGAACAGATGCCGGCACGACGTGTGAAAGCGAAGTCGGTGCGCGTGCCGCAGTTCGCGCCTCCCACACCGGACGTTTCACGTGAAACACGGGCAGGTCAATCCCCTGCAGCGCGTCCCCCGCCCGATGCCGGGAGGGCGGTGCGTCGGGCAGTTCTCTCACTCCCGCCGCCGTCGCTCAGGATGCTGATCCTCCGACCTGGTCCTCTGTCGGGACGAAGGCGTCTTCGGGGGCGACGGGTCGGGCGGAGTCGGGGAGGACGCAGATCGCCCTCGCCACGGACGTGTCGCCCAGGGGCGCCCGCAAGAACCAGCACCCCGATTACTCGTTGGTTCGCGGGTACCGGCACAAATCCGCATGGGTCCGCTTCGTCTTCAGGCGGCGGGTTGGCGTGCCCGATCGGGTCGCCCGAGGTTGACTAGGAAGGGTGGATCATCCACGCGGAACAGTAGGGAACGCATGAATAAGTGGCTCCGACGGCTAGGGATGGGGGGAAGGCGGGATAGGGTGGAAGACGATGTTGAGCGGCTCGGGCACGGGGGAGAGTTTCACGTGAAACAACCCGACGAGATCGAGGCTCAGGCATCCTTCTCGTCCGATGAGCCGCCGACCGTCTGGACGCCGGAGTCTTCCGCAACGGAGGACACCTCCACTGACGAGGACACCAGCGACGGCGAGACCACCTCGAACAGCGAAGGCTCCAGTCCCGACGAAGGGGTCCTTTCCGAGGAGCCCTCGGCCCAGGGCGACGAGGACGAATCGCCGGACTCCGACGGCGATGTCGCATCGGATGAGTACGCTGAATCCCCCCAAGACACCGCACCGCCCGAGGGTGACACCGTCACGCAGGAAGAGGAATCCCCCATCGTGCAGCAAGACGGCGCAGCGCTCGCGCAGGACGAAGACGACTCGCCCATCGCGCGGGAGCTCGCAGACCTCTCCGCCCGTCGCAAAGCCCTCGAAGAGGCCGACGTCGAACTCACCGGGCGCACTCGAGTACTCACCGTCTCGAACCAGAAGGGCGGCGTGGGCAAGACGACCACGACCGTCAACCTGGCTGCTGCCCTGGCTGAGCGCGGTGCCAAGGTGCTCGTGATCGACCTCGACCCGCAGGGCAACGCATCGACGGCGCTGGGAGTGCCGCACACCGCTGACACGCCGAGCGTGTACGACGTGCTCATCGACGAGTTCCCCCTCGCGGACATCATCCAAGTGAGCCCCGAGTCGCCCAACCTGCTGTGCGCGCCGAGCACCATCCACCTCGCCGGCGCCGAGATCGAGCTGGTGTCACAGGTCGCCCGCGAGCACCGCCTGCGTGTCGCCGTCGACGAGTACCTCACCACGAACGCCGGAGAGCTCGACTTCATCCTCATCGACTGTCCGCCGTCGCTCGGACTGCTCACCATCAACGCGTTCACCGCCGCGAGCGAGCTTCTGATCCCCATCCAGTGCGAGTACTACGCGCTCGAAGGCCTGAGTCAGCTCCTCGGGACGGTGCGGATGATCCAGAAGCACCTGAACCCGCGCCTGGAGCTGTCGACCATCATGCTGACGATGTACGACGGGCGAACGAGACTCGCGCAGCAGGTCGCCGACGAGGTGCGTGCCCACTTCCCCACCGAAGTGCTCGACACGATCATCCCGCGGTCCGTGCGCGTCTCGGAGGCGCCGAGTTTCGGGCAGTCCGTCCTCGCTTACGATGGACAGTCGGCCGGTGCCATCGCATACCGCGAAGCGGCTGTCGAGATGATCCGGCGCGACAGCGCCTCGAATGAAAGGGGCGCGTGATGGCAGCGAAGCGCACAGGACTCGGCCGCGGAATCGGCGCACTGATCCCGACCAGCGAGCAGGCCGATGAGCGTCCGGCCGATGTCTTCTTCCCTCGTGCGGTCGCCGTGGCCGAAGCGGAGCCGTCCGTCGAGGTCGTCGAGCCCGACGGACACGACGACCTCGTCGAGGTGCCCGGTGCCCGACTGGCGCACATCGACCCGCACGACATCGTGCCGAACCCGCGTCAGCCGCGTACGAACTTCGACCCCGAGCACTTCGCAGAACTCGTTCACAGTGTCCGTGAGTTCGGCGTCCTGCAGCCCGTCGTGGTCCGGCTCAACGAGAAGGGCGACTACGAGCTCATCATGGGTGAGCGGCGTACCCGCGCCGCCCGCGAGGCGGGCCTCACCTCGATCCCCGCGATCGTGCGCGACACCGCCGACGAGCACCTGCTCCGCGATGCCCTCCTCGAGAACCTGCACCGCTCGGAGCTGAACCCCCTGGAAGAGGCCTCTGCGTACCAGCAGCTGCTCGAGGACTTCGGCATCACGCAGGAAGAGCTCGCCACCCGCATCGGCCGCTCGCGTCCGCAGATCAGCAACACGATCCGCCTGCTCAAGCTCCCGATGCCGGTGCAGCAGCGGGTGGCCGCGGGGGTGCTCACTGCCGGGCACGCCCGTGCGATCCTGTCGCTCGAAGACGCGGCGGCGATGCAGCGATTCGCCGACAAGATCGTCAACGAGGATCTCTCGGTCCGTGCCGCGGAGGCGGCGGCGAAGCTTCCGGATGCCTCCCCCACCCGTTCGACGAAGCCGCAGGCGGGTTCGCGCCGGGCACACCTGGACGATGTCGCGGGACGCCTGGGAGACCGGCTCAACACACGTGTGAAGATCTCGCTGACCGCCCGAAAAGGCCAGATCAGCATTGACTTCGCTACGATTCAGGACCTCAACCGGATCCTCGCTGAGCTCGGTGAGACGGAGTACGGAGCCCTCGAGGCCTCATAGCGGCCGGAGTGCCTCGGCGCGCCGGCGCAGGGCCTCGGCCTCGGCCGCGTTGCCCGGCAGCGCTGCGGCCGCGAGGAACTCCGCGGCCGCAGCATCCGCTCGTCCGAGGCGCTCCAGAAGCTCCGCACGGACCGCGGGCAACGGGCGGAAGCCCGACAATTCGGGTGCGAGCGCGTCCACCACGGCGAGAGCGGGCTCAGGGCCGCGGGCCATGGAGAGCGCGACGGCGCGATTGAGGCGCACGACGGCCGACGGCGCGAGCGACTCCAGAGCGTCGTAGAGCCGGAGGATCTGCTCCCAGTCCGTCTCGGCGAACGTGGGGGCCACCGCATGGCATTGCGCGATCGCGGCCTGCAGGCCGTAGTAGCCGAGCCCGCGGGTCGAGGCATCCGCTCGTCTCATCGCGTCGCTGCCTCGGGTGATCGCGGAGCGATCCCATCGGCGGCGATCCTGATCTTCGAGGGTGAGCGGCAGACCCTCGGCATCGATGCGCGCCGCGAAGCGCGACGTCTGGAACTCCATGAGCGCGATGAGCGACCAGATCTCGGGCTCGCGTGGCATGAGCGCGACGAGCTGCCGACCGAGCCGCACCGCCTCGCGAGCGACGTCGGGACGAATGAGCCCCTCCCCCTCTGCGGCCGAGTATCCCTCGGTGAAGAGCAGGTAGATCACCTGCAGCACGCTCGCGAGCCGCGCCGGGCGCTCGGCGCGGCCGGGCACCTCGAAAGGCACGCCTTCCGCAGCGAGTGTCCGCTTGGCCCGGACGATCCGCTGCTGCACGGTCGGCACCGTCATGAGCAGCGCCCGCGCGATCTGCTCGGTGGTGAGGCCCGCCACGGTGCGCAGCGTCAGGGCGAGACGCGCCTGCGCGGGAAGCACGGGGTGGCACGCGACGAAGACGAGACGCAGCACGTCGTCGTCGATGCGGTCGGGGTCGGCGTCGTCGGGCACCGAGTCGATCGCCTCGATCGCGAGGGCCTCTGACACGAAGAGCGGCTCGCGCTGAGACATCCGTTCGCGTCGCCGCCACCCGTCGATCGCGCGCCGCTTGGCCACCGACATGAGCCATGCTCCGGGATTGTCAGGGATGCCGCTGCCCGGCCATGCGGCGATGGCCTCGACGAGCGCCTCCTGGGCAAGATCCTCGGCCCAGGCGAAGTCGCCAGTGTGCCGAGCCAGCGCCGAGACGATGCGCGCGGACTCGTCGCGCCATACGGCCTCGACCGCACGGCGCGCGTGGCCAGCGTCGTCGGGGGTCATGCTGTCAGCGTAAACGGGTGACCCACGGTGTCGGGATCGCCACGTACCCTGGTTTGATGGCGAACGACGAGCAGACCCCGCGGCGACGTGCGAGCCTCGAGCTGCTCCGTGCCGAAGCCGCCGACGAGCTCTCGGTGCTGGTGCACGAGCGCCTTCGTGCCGGCGAGGATCCGTGGGAGTTCATGGACGATCTGCCGTCCGTCGACGAACTCGTCGTCTACCTGCTCCGCGCCGAGAACATCGCGGCAGACGGCGGGTCGCGTCCGAACGCCAACCGCCATTACCGGGTGCTGAGGCAGATCGCCCTCGACTATCCCCCGCTCACCCGTGCCGTGTGGTCGCTGCTCGGCGACGCCAACACGCACCGCCGGTGGGATCCGACGGTGCGTGCCGAAGCGAGCTGACGAACGCGGCCCGAGAACCCGGGTCACGAGTTGGCGGCGCGCCACTCCTTCTCCTTGGCGATCCACTCGTCGTTCTGATCGAAGTCGCTGAGCTCGTTGACGCGACGCACCTCGAGTGCGGTGCCGGGGCCGAGCGGGCACTTGCGCGCCCAGTGCTCGGCTTCCTCCCGCGATGCGACCTCGAGGATCCAGTAGCCGGTGAAGACCTCGCGCGCCTCGGCGAACGGTCCGTCGGTCACGGCGGGCGGGACCGAGTCGAAATCGACGCGGAATCCTTCGGACGCATCCGACAGGCCCTCGGCGCTGAGGAACACGCCGGCCTTCTGCAGTTCCTCGTTGTAGCGACCCATCGCGGCGTACGCCTCCGCCATGTCGAAGGTCTCGGGGTCGAAAGCCGCAGCAGCCTCGGAGCCGACCTGCATGATGAGCATGTAACGCATGGGATTCCCTTTCGTCGGGGCGATGTGGCCCGGTCGGAGGGCCGTTCGGCCCCTTCACCATGTCCGTCGAACAAGCCTCGCGCAGATCGACACGGGCCACGAAGAAATCTGGGGAATCGCGGATGCTGCGACCGGCATATTCCGAAAACACCGGGTAGATGCCGAAAACCCCCGCCGAATGGGCCGGCGGGGGTTTTCGTGACGAGGTGAGCAGCTCAGCCGATGTAGGCAGCGAGATCCTGCTCGAGGGCGAACTTCGGCTTCGCGCCGATGATCGTCGTCTCGACGGCGCCCTTGTTGAACACCTTCATCGCGGGGATCGAGGTGATCTGGTACTTCATCGCGAGGTCGGGGTTCTCGTCCACGTTGAGCTTGAGGATCGTGATCTTGTCGGGGTGCTCCGACTGGATCTGGTCGAGGACGGGCGAGACCATGCGACACGGGCCGCACCACTCCGCCCAGAAGTCCACGAGCACCGGACCCTCGGCCTGGAGCACGTCCTGCTCGAACGTGGCGGAAGTCGTCGCCTTGGCGGTCATCTGTGTTTCTCCTTCGGTGGGAAAGTCTGTCCACGCTCATACAACGCGACACGCGCGAGAAGTGTTCCCCGCTTGCGCGGCGCCGGTCCTCGCGCTAGGCGGCCTCGACCTTGGCGACCGGCTCCGCACCGGGAAGCCCGTCGATCTCGGCGGCGTCCGGGGTTGGGGCGCCCGCCTCGCCGAGGGCGGCGAGGAAGTGCTCGACGTCGAGAGCCGCCACGGTGCCGCTGCCGGCGGCCGTGACCGCCTGACGGTAGGTGGGGTCGATGACGTCGCCGGCGGCGAACACGCCGGGCACCGACGTGCGCGACGAGCGGCCGTCGACCCAGACGGTGCCTTCGGGGGTGAGCTCGAGCTTGTCGTGCACGAGGTGCGTGCGGGGGTCGTTGCCGATCGCGACGAACACGCCGTCCAGCGCCAGCTCGCGGCGCGAGCCGTCGACGGTGTCCTCCAGGACGACGCCGGTGACCGCGTCGTCGCCGAGGATGTCGACGACCTCGCTGTTCCACACGAACTCGATCTTCTCGTTCTTGAACGCGCGCTCCTGCATGATCTTCGAGGCGCGCAGCTCGTCGCGGCGGTGGATGATGTGCACCTTCGACGCGAACTTGGTGAGGAACGTCGCCTCCTCCATCGCGGAGTCGCCGCCGCCGACGACCGCGATCTCGCGCTCACGGAAGAAGAACCCGTCACACGTCGCGCAGTACGAGACGCCGCGACCGGAGAGGCGCGCCTCGCCCTCGATGCCGATCTTGCGGGGCGCGGAGCCGGTGGCGAACACCAGCGCGTCCGCCTCGTGCGAGGCGCCGCTGCCGAGGGTGACCTTCTTCACGGGGCCGTCGATGTCGAGCGAGACGACGTCGTCGTACAGCACCTCGGCACCGAACCGCTCGGCCTGCTCCTGCATCTTCGCCATGAGGTCCGGACCCATGATCGCCTCGGGGAACCCGGGGAAGTTCTCGACCTCGGTGGTGTTCATCAGCTCGCCGCCGGCCTCGACCGAGCTCGCCACGACGAGCGGGCTCAGGTTGGCGCGCGCGGCATAGATGGCCGCCGTGTAACCCGCGGGACCCGAACCGATGATGATGACCTGACGCACGTGCGCACCTTTCCTCGTGAAGCCCCGCGCAACGTCTCATGACACGCGTGACGGCTCCGGATGCCTCAACACATGGTAACCGCGTGGCATTCCGTGGCCCGTCCCCCGCGCCCCACCCGGACACATGGGCCGGCCGGACTCAGCGGCGACCGGGCAGGAAGCGGCGCACCAGGCCGGTGGCCACCGCAAGCTCGGGCGCGCGGAAAAGGGCGAGGATGCCGACGTACACGGCGATGACGACCGTGCCGATGACAGCTGCACCGGCCGCACCGAGGATCTGACTGGAGGCCGTCCAGCCTTCGGCGCCACCGCACCACACGAAGACGAGCCAGCCAGCGGCCGCCGCGGGAATTGCTGCGAGGACGAAGCGGCCGAGCGACAGCATCCAGGCGCCCGTGCGCAGACCTCCGAGGCGGCGTTCGAGGAGCCACGTCGCAAGGACGACCTGCACGATGCTGGCGAACGACTGGCCGATCGCGACAAGTGCAGCCAGGTACTCCAGTCCGATGACCCCGGCGTCCACGAGTGTGCGGGCACCGAGTGCCGTGGCGACGACGATGGCGCACTGAAGCAGCGTGAAGAAGAACGGAGTGCGCGTGTCGTTGTAGGCGTAGAAGGTGCGCTGGATCACGAACAGAACCGCCAGCGGGATCAGACCGACCAAGAATGCGAGCAGCACCCACGCCGCCTGCACGGCCTCGTTCGCGGTGTTCGTGAATATGCGGGAAGCCGGCACGGCCGCGGCGGCCAGTGCGAACGTCGAGATCACGATGAACACACCGAGCGTGCGGATGCTGCGCCCGATGTCGGAGCGAACGTCATCGTCGCGTCCGGCGTGCGCGTGCTCGCTCAACTGGGTGAAATAGGGCGTTCCGATCGACAGGACGATGATCGAATAGGGCAGCATGAAGAGCAGCCAGGCGTAACCTGACGCGGCCGCGGCAGGTCCGGCACCCGAGGCGTCAGACAGCACACGCGACTGGAGCAGTCCCGCGAGCTGACCCGCGACGACCATCAAGAATGTCCAGCCTGCAAGGCGCCCGATCTGGCCGAGGCCGACGCCGCGCCACCGGAAGTCTGGTCGCACGTGGAGGCCGGTGCGTCGCCAGAAGAAAAGCAGCATGACCGCCTGCACCACGATTCCGAATGTCGCGGTGCCGGCGAGGATCGCGATCATGGCCGGCGTCCAGTCAGCCGCAGTCGTGATCGGACCGCCGAAGAGGGCGAGGAAGGCGAGGAACCCGCCGATCGATACCACGTTGTTGACGATCGGCGCCCACGTGAACGGGCCATAGATGCGGCGTGCGTTCAGGGCTTCGCCGACCAAGGCGTAGAAGCCGTAGAACAGGATCTGAGGCAGGCACCAGTACGCGAAGGTCGTGGTGAGTGCAAGTTGCTCTGTCGTGTAGCCAGGAGCGTACAGCTGCACGAGCCAGGGCGCAGCGAGGGTCGCCAGCGCGGTGGCGGCGAGCAGCACGACCGTGCCGAGCGTGAACACCTTCGAGATGAAGGAACGACCTCTGTCTTCGTGCGATGCGGCCCGCACGATCTGGGGAACGATGACGGCGGTGAGCAGGCCCGTCGAGATGATCGCGTAGATGTTGTTCGGCAGCTGGTTGGCCGTTCCGAACGCATCGCCGGCGCGGCTGCCCACCGAACCCACGACCGCAACGAGGACGATCCCTCGAAGGAACCCGGTGAGGCGCGAGACGATCGTGCCGGCGCCGATGAGGGCGCTCGCGCGCCCGATCCCGCTCACCGCACGTCTCCCTCAGCCGCTGCGGGCACCTCGGCTTCGGCCTTCGCGTCGGCCCTGTCCGGCTCGGCGCCCAGGACCGTCTCACCATCGGCACCACCTGGGGCGGCAGCATCCGTCGCCTTGCGTCGGCGGCGCACGCGCAGGACGGTACGCGCGATGCCGAACAGCAGGAGCATGCCGACGAGCACGGCGAGGGCGGCGATGCCGACGGCCTCCCAATCGGCGTACACGTTGACCTCGACGGATTGCGGCTCGCCGATGGCGACGAACGCGGGGCTGCGCAGCTGCAGGGTCAGGGTGACGTCGCCGCGGCCGACGCGCGCCTGCACGGGCACCTCGACGCGCGTGTTGCTCTGCGGCGTCGCGACGATGGGGGTCTCGCCCTGCACATCGAGGCGGAGATTGTCGCGGGTCGTGTAGAGCACGAGGTTGACGGGGTACGGCAGGTCGTTGCGCACCCAGAACCGCAGTGCGGCGCTCGAGCCGTAGAGGTCGCTCGGGCTCGTGGGGAGCAGCGCGACGGAGTCCAGCGTGCCGGCGGTCGCGGCGCGGTGCTCGGCCAGCACGGTCGGCCACGTGGTGTCACCGATCCACGCGACGCCGAGGACCTGCAGGAGGTCGGCGCGCTCCGGTCCGGTCAGCAGGGACGGCTGGTCGAGGATCGTCGCGAACCGCGCGAGCTCGCCCTCGTCTGCGACGAGAGCGGATGCTGCGGCCGCGCGCTCCGGCGAGGACTCGACGCCGGTCAGCTCGACGTCGAACGCCTCACCCGCCGCGACCGTCGCGATCGTCCGGGGCGTCATGCGGGGTGCGGAGAAGGCGGCGGAGATGGCCGCCGCGAGCTCGACGCGGGAGCGCCCGTCGCCGCGACCGACGGTGACGAGGAGCGGGCCGTTCGTCTCGGCCGCCGCGAAGGCGAGGTAGGCGGTCGCGGCGGTGAGCGGTGCGCCGCGCAGCCAGGGCTCCTCCCGCTGAGATGCGTCGTCGAGGGCGGCGGAGACGTCGCTGTCGTGGACGAGAACCTCTCCGGCGCCGACGCGGCCGTGCGCCGAGACGGTGCGGCCGTCGGAGCCGGCGTCCGTCGTCGAGGAAGGGATGAGGGTCGAAGGAGCGGTGCCGTCGGTGGTGGCGATGTCGGTGAGGCGCGAGATGATCTCAGCGTCCGCAGTGCCCTCGGCGGGCCAGTACACGCCCTGCCGCGTGGCGGGGCCGACCGTCAGCAGCTCGTCCGTGCTCGGCAGGGCGGCGTCGGGCTGTGGGGTGGGCGCGGTCGTGGGGGCGTCCGACGGGGCCGGGGTCGGCGTCGGCGTCGGCGCCGCGAAGTTGGACTCCGACATGTATGCGGTGAAGGACGTGGGCTGCAGCGGCCGCGGCAGGCCCGCCTGCAGCTGCGCGGTGACGTCGGCGTCTCCGAACTGCAGGGCGAAGCGCGAGTTCGGGATGCTCTCGAGGCGCGTGAGCCACTCGAGCGCGGAGTCGGGCGCCGACGTGCCCAGCACGCGGATCGACGCGGGCACGGCCGGGTCGACAGCGAGGATCGCGGGGGTCCCGGTCACGCCGTCGAGCTGGTTGGTGAGGTCGCCGTCGGGCGCGGTGAGCTCGGCGAGCTGCTCCGCGGTGAGGAGGCCCTCGCTGAGGGCGCCCGTGGTGATCGGGACGATCACGCCGATGCCGACGTCGGTCGCCTCGGCGGGAGGGACGATCATCGTACTCGTGGCCGTCACGGTGCCGTCCGTGCCGGGATACGACGCGGCGAGCGGGTAGACGCCGGGAGCGAGACCCGCGAGCGCCGGGTGGTCGGCGGCGATCGTGATGCCGCGCACCTGGAACCCGCCGGGATCGACCGCTGCGATCTGGTCGGTGGCGATCGCCTCGAGCGCGACGTCGGTCGATGTGCCGTCGAGCCAGTCGCCCAAGTCGTCGCGGTCGGCGATCGGCGTGCGCCCGAGCGACAGCGTGACGGGGGTGGGCGCCACCTCGGCGTCCGTGCCGTTCTGGATCGAGACAGACGCGCTCAGCGCGTCGCCGGGGTTCACGATGCCGTTCGCCACGGGTGACAGGGTGAACACGGTGGTGCCGGTGGGGACGGCGGACGTCGCGGTCGGCGAGGGCGTCGGCGTCGGGTCCGCCGCGACCGCCGGAGCCGGCAGCAGAAGCCCGGCGAGCACCGCCACGGCCGCCAATCCGGCGGTCACGAGGCGCGGTACGTGGCGCGGGGCACGCCGCGGGGCTCGCGGTGAAGTCACGATCATCCTGTCGGGGGGTTCGCTCCTGTGCGATGTCCTGACCGCACGATCGAGGAGATTCTACGGTCCGCGGCTCCGAGCCCGCCTGAGGACAGGCGGCGCGGTTGAATGGTCCCGTGCTTCCCGAACCGGATACCGACCTCTGCCGTGACCTCGCCGCCGACCTCCACGGCGCGGGATTCACCGCCGAAGCCCTGCGCGACGCGTGGGGCGGCGCGGCCGACGACGCGATCGCGCGGGGCCTCCGGTCGCCGGCGTCGCGCGCCCTCGGCAGCCGCGACGACGCCCTCGCCGTGCTGGGGAGACTTCTGGTGCTCGGGATGCCGCAGGCCGTGGCATCCGTCGATCAGGCGCTCTCGCGAGCCGGCGCAGCGGGACTCGTGCGGCTGGGGCTCGCCGAGGTCGACGGCGGCGAGGCGCGCCCGCTCGCCGTGGTGCGGCCGCAGTCGTACGCAGACGCGTCCGGGTCCGGACAGTGGTGGATCGCCAGCGACCTCGACGAGGCCGCGCTCGGCGGGCCGCTGCCCGAGGATCACGTGCTGGGCGTCGGCGGTGCGTCGCTGACGCTCGCCGGGCTGCAGCTGCCGACCCGCGCCGAGCGCGCCCTCGACATCGGGGCGGGCTGCGGCATCCAGGCGCTCCGCGCCCGCGCGCATGTCGAGCACGTGGTGGCGACCGACATCTCGCCGCGCGCGCTCTCGTTCACGCGCCTGAACGCCCTCCTCAACGGCATCGACGGCATCGAGGTGCGCCTCGGCAGCCTCTTCGAGCCGGTCGCCGGCGAGCAGTTCGACCGGGTCGTGTCGAACCCGCCGTTCGTCATCACACCGCGGGTCGCGCACGTTCCCGCCTACGAGTACCGCGACGGCGGCATGGTCGGCGACGACGTCGTGGCCGCTTTCGTGACGGGCGTCGGCGACCACCTGGCGCCGGGCGGCATCGCGCAGCTGCTGGGCAACTGGGAGACCCGGGACGGCGCGCCCGGGCTCGAGCGCGTGCGCGGGTGGGTCGAGTCGTCGCCGGTGCCGCTCGACGCCTGGGTGGTCGAGCGCGAGAGCCTCGACCCGCTGTCGTACGCCGAGTTGTGGGTGCGAGACGGCGGCACGCTGCCCGGCACGCCCGGCTTCGCACGACTCGTCGACGCCTGGCTCGACGACTTCGCGGCCCGCGCCGTGACCGAGGTGGGCTTCGGGTACCTTCTGCTGCGGCGTCCGGCCGACGGCGGCCCCACGCTCGCCCGGTACGAGACGCTCCACACGGCGCTCGCGGGCGAGGGCCTCGGCACGCACCTCGCCGCCGCCCTCGAGGCCCACGACCGCCTGAGCGTGCTCGACGACGCGGGGCTCGCAGCATCCGTTCTCCTCGTCGCCCCCGATGTCACCGAGGCGCGCCACCACCTGCCCGGCGCCGAGGATCCGACGGTCATCGAACTGCGCCAGGGCGGCGGCTTCGGCCGGGCGCTGGGCGTGGATCCGGGCCTGGCCGCGCTGGTCGGGGCGTGCGACGGCGACCTCCCGGTGGGCGTGCTGGTCGACGCGATCGCCGATCTGCTCGACGTCGACGCGACCGCGCTGCGCGCGGACCTGCTGCCCCGCGTGCGCGAGCTGACGTTCACCGGGTTCCTGCGATTCGCGTGAACGGCGCTCGGTAGGCCCAGCCTGCGCGCGGATAAGCTCGGTGCCATGCTCAACATGGCCGAGGGCATCGCGCGCCTCGGCGCGCTCGCCGAGTCCCCCGTCGTCGCCGCGCTGGCACGCGCGTTCGCCGACGCCGGCTACGACCTCGCGATCGTGGGCGGTCCCGTCCGCGACGCCCTGCTCGGCCGGCCGACCAACGACCTCGACTTCACGACGAACGCGCGCCCCGACGACATCCTGCGGATCGTGAAGCCCATCTCGTCCGCGCAGTGGGACATCGGCCGCGCATTCGGCACGATCGGTGCGCGCGTCCACGGCGAGCAGGTCGAGATCACCACGTACCGCGCCGACAGTTACGACGGCGTCACACGAAAGCCCACCGTCGAGTTCGGCGACACCATCGAGGGCGACCTCGTGCGCCGCGACTTCACCGTGAACGCGATGGCGCTGCGCGTTCCCGGCCGGACGCTGGTCGACCCGACCGGGGGCGTCGAGGATCTCGTCCACGGCGTGCTGCGCACCCCCACCGACCCCTCCGTGAGCTTCGGCGATGACCCGCTCCGGATGCTGCGGGCCGCCCGGTTCGCGTCGCAGCTCGGCTTCGCCGTCCACCCCGACACCGAGGCCGCGATCCAGGAGCTGCGCCGCACGCTCGAGATCGTGAGCCCCGAGCGCATCCAGGCCGAGCTCGTGAAGCTGCTCGCGACGGACGACCCGGTGCGCGGCATCCGTCTGCTCGTCGAGACGGGACTCATGGCCGAGTTCCTGCCCGAGATCCCCGCGCTCCAGCTCGAGGTCGACGAGCACCACCACCACAAGGACGTCTACGAGCACTCCCTCACGGTGCTGCGGCAGGCCATCGAGCTGGAGAAGACCCGGAACCCGGATGCCGCACCCGACGTCGCGCTCCGGCTCGCATCACTGCTGCACGACATCGGCAAGCCCGCGACCCGCCGGCTCGAGCCGGGCGGGGGCGTGACCTTCTACCACCACGACCTCAAGGGCGCGCGGATGGCCCGCAAGCGCCTGCAGGAGCTGCGCTTCGACTCCGCGACGATCGCGACGGTGAGCCGGCTCATCGAGCTGCACCTGCGCTTCTTCGGGTACTCCGAGGGCGCATGGACCGACTCGGCGGTGCGCCGCTACGTGCGCGATGCCGATGCCGAGCTCGAGCGCCTCCACATCCTGACGCGCGCCGACGTGACGACACGCAACGTCAAGAAGGCCGCGCGTCTCGCCCGCGCCTACGACGACATCGAGCGCCGCATCGCCGAGCTCGCCGCGCAGGAGCAGCTGGACGCGATGCGCCCCGAGCTCGACGGCAACCGCATCCAAGAGGTGCTGGGCCTGAAGCCCGGCCGCGAGGTGGGCGAGGCGTACCGGTTCCTCCTCGACCTTCGCCTCGACGAGGGCATCGTCGGCGAAGAGGAGGCCGAGCGCCGCCTGCGCGACTGGTGGTCCGCGCGCGCCTGACCCCTTTCAGGGCGACGGATGCTGCGCTGCGCCGCTGTGCGGAATCAGCCGGCGAGCGCGCGCAGATGCGCGGAGACCCGCTCGGCGAAGGCAGGGCAGCCGGCCCAGCTGAGCGCGTCGGCGAGGGCACCCTGGTGGCGGTCTCCGCGCGATAGGAGCACGCGCTCGCGCTGCGCGGAGGTCACGTGCCGCACGTCGGCACCCGCGGTGTCGTCGATGAGGCAGAGGAACTCGTCGGGGGTGCAGACCTCGAACGGCAGCGGGTCCCCTGTCCCGATCCCACGAGGGTGGGTCGAGACCAGCACGTGAGCGCCGGCGGAGGCGGCGTCGGTCGCGGCGAGGCGGGGCTCGATGGCCTCCTCGAGGTCGATGTCGGCCTCGACGGCGCCGATCACCTCGTCGAGGCTGCTCGCGAGGAGCTCGAGCCGCCGCCGTGAGGCCGCCCGCCGGCTCGGCTGCCTCCCCGACCACAGCCGGACGGAGTCGGCCACGACGCCCGCCGACGAATGCAGCTGGAAGGACCCGGTCTGGTGGCGCAGCAGCGCGAGCCATTCGTACGGGGTGCGCGCGGCGAGGACGTCGCTGTCGACGAACACACGGTGCAGCACCCGGTCAGACTACCCAGCGCAGGTTGTCAAACGGCTCCGAGTTCCGCTCCCCGTTCCTCCCCGAACTCGTCGTCGAGCTCGCGCAGGGCGTCGAGGGCCTCGCGGCGCGCCCGGGCCCGGCTCCGCCGCAGTGCGAGGACGTCGGCGGTGCGCAGTCGCGTGTGCGTTCCCACCCGGTGGGAGGCCAGCTCACCCGTCCGCACCAGCTTCATCAGGGTGGGCCGGGACACCCCGACGAGCTCCGCCGCCACGGTGGTGGTCAGCTCGTCAGGCAGAGTGGCGACCGACACGCGCCCGCGGGCGAGACCCTTGAGGACATGGGTGAGGAGTGAGGTCAGCTCCGCCGGGATCGGAGTCACGACCCCGTCCTCCGCGGTGACGGTGAACCCGACGGAGCCCAGATCGGGGACCCGGCCGAGGAGGTCGGCGGCCTCCTCGCTCAGACCCTCTTCGACGAAGACTGTCCCGTTCGACAACAACACGCTCATACGGCCCCCCGACCTGCGTCGCGCACCACCCCTGAGCGCTCTACAGGGCAATGCTATCCGGTTGCAGTTGCACGTGCATGCTTTGCAGATACATCTGTAACGCGCTAGCGTCGCCCGAGACCGACTCACCGATCGAGGGGACAGGAACCACGTGGATGCGGTAGCGCTCAAGCGGACCTGGAATCAGGTCGCCGCCCACGGGGACGCGGTCCCCGGGTACTTCTACGCGCACCTCTTCCTCGCTCACCCCGAGACTCGCGATCTGTTCCCCGTCGCGATGGCGGCGCAGCGCGACCGCCTCGTCAAGGCGCTCGGCCACATGGTGAGCAACGTCGACCGCGTCGGGGACGTCGTCCCGTACATCGAGGATCTCGGCCGCGATCACCGCAAGTTCGGAACCATCGCGGCCCACTATCCCGCGGTGGGCGCGTCGCTGCTCGCGACCCTGAAGCACTTCCTCGGCGACGCCTGGACGGCGCAGCTCGCCGCCGACTGGGCAGAGGCGTACGGGCTCATCGCGACCACGATGATCACGGCCGCCGAGTCCGTCGAATCACAGCCCGCGACATGGGCCGCGGAGGTCGTGGCGACCGAGAGACGGGGAATGGATGTCGGCACCCTGACGATCCGTCCCGATGACCGCTACCGCTACCAGGCCGGCCAGTCGCTGGCGATCGAGATCCCGCAGCGACCCCGCCAGTGGCGCTACCTGTCTCCGACGCACGCGCCGCGCGCGGACGGCACGATCACCTTCCACGTCCAGCTCGTCGCGGGCGGCCAGGTCAGCGGAGCGCTGCTGCGCGACGTGCGGGCCGGCGACCGCGTCCGCCTCGGACCGCCGATCGGCGAGCTGCTCACCCTGCCCTTCGACAGCGAGTGGCCGGATCTGCTCCTCGTCGCCGGCGGCACCGGCCTCGCTCCGCTGCTCGCCGTGATCGACCAGGTCGCCGCACGCCACGCCGCCCGCGGGAACGGCCCGCACGTCGCGCTGTACCAGGGGGTGCGGCATCCGTGGGGCTTCTACGCGAAGCCCGAACTCGAGAAGTACGCCGCCGCGCCATGGCTCGACGTGGAGTACGGCGTCTCGGACGACCCCTCCCACCCCGGACGCCGCGGGCTGATCGGCGACCTCGCGGCCGCGGACGGCCCGTGGGACGACCGCCTCGCGATGGTGTGCGGCTCGCCCCGCATGGTCGACCACACCATCGCCGCCCTGCGCCGCGCAGGCCTCGACGAGCACCGCATCCGCAGGGAGAAGTACGAAGACCCGTTCACCCAGCAACCCAGCGCCGCCACCGGACGAGCAGACTCCCCGGAGCTCGTCCGCCCCGCCGTCTCGCTGGGAGTCCAGTAGAGCGAAGGCGATCATGACCGCGATCCAATCCGTATCCACCACGCCGGAATCGCTCCGTGCTGCGTCCTTCTCGGACGAACGCCACGGCTACGCCCGTGGTGAGGTCGACGCGCTGCTGACCGCGGCGGCCGACGCGCTCGAGGTCGCCTGGCGCGAGAACGCGGCACTGACCGCGAGCGGCGTGAGCTCGGACGAGGGCGAGATCTCGAGCCGAGCCGTCCTCCTGCTCAGCAGCGCGCAGCGCATCGCCGACGACGCGGTCTCCGAGGCCGAGTCGTACGCCCGGGACCTCATCGAGACCGCACGCAAGCAGTACCGCGAGATCGTGGAGCGGGCTCAGCAGGTCGCTCACTCGATCGAGAAGGAGGCGGCGGCGCACCCGGGTCAGGTCGCGGCTGCGCAGGCCGGAGCGTCTGCGCCCGCAGCGCCCGCACCCGGCGCACCGGCGGTCCCGTCGTGGGCCACCGACCGCTCGCCCGCGCTCGCGTTCGCCACGGATGATCTCGAGGTCGCGGGGCCCGCCTCGCCGGACGATGTCGTGCGCGCCCGCCAGTTCGCCCGCATGGCCACCGCCCAGGTGCATTCGCTGCTCGAGTCGATCGAGCGGGAGCTCGGACGCCTCGGTGCCGGCACCGCGCGGGCCACCGCGGCGGCCCCAGCGCCGGCGCCCGCCCCCGCCGAGCCCTCCGACGAGGGCCCCCGCCGGCGAAGCGACATCGAATACTGAACCCCGCACGACGACATCCCCACGATCGGAGCACCCGCATGACTGACACGAGCGAAGCGACCCTGTACCAGCGACTCGGCGAAGGCGCGGGCATCGCCGCGGTCGTCGACGGCCTGTACAGCCGGATCATGGCCGACGAGACCCTCGCGCCCTTCTTCGAGGACACCCGAATGATCGAGCAGAAGCGTCACATGGCGCTCTTCCTCGCCGCCGCGGCCGGCGGCCCCGACGGATACCGGGGCAAGGACCTGGGCGTCGCGCACGCCGGCCGCGGGATCACCGACGCCGACTTCGACCGCGTCATCGGCCACGCCGCAGCGGCCCTCGCTGACGCGGGCGTCGACGCCGACGCGATCGACCAGGTCGCCGGCGCGCTCCTCCCCCTGCGCGCGATGGTCACCACGGCGGCGGCGTAGTCCGGCTCGCACCTACACTGGAGGCACGCTCCACCGACGTCGATCGGAGCCGCCGTGCCATCATCCTGGTCGCAGCGCCGCGAGGTCTCGCCAGAGACCTCCCGCCTGCTCATCGAGCGCGCCCACGAGGAACTCGTGGCAGGCAACACCGCCGACGAGCGGCTGCGCGACGTCCGCCTGCTCGTGCGCGACTCGTGGCACCGCTCGCTCGAGCGCCTCGTCGGCGCCGAGACGCTGCCCCCTCTCGATCTGACGGCCGAGGAGCTCGAGGCATACCGCCGCGCCCATCCGCTGTCCGCGGTCATGGACATGGTGCGCGGGCTGCTGCTTCCGGGCGAGGCATCCGAATCCGGCGTCGTCGTCGCGGTGGGCGACGCCGCCGGGCGTCTGCTGTGGGTCGAGGGCGACCGCAACGTGCGGCATCTCACCGGCGACATGGGCTTCGTCGAGGGCGCGAACTGGTCGGAGGACGCCGTCGGCACGGCGGCCCCGGGCACCGCGCTCGCTCTCGACCGATCGGTGCAGATCGCCGGTGCCGAGCACTTCAACCGGCTCGTGCAGCCGTGGTCGTGCAGCGCCGCGCCCGTGCACGACCCCGAGACGCGGCGCATCCTCGGCGTGATCGACGTGACCGGCGGTCTCGAGGCCGTCACGCCTCAGGCGCAGCTGCTGGTGGATGCCACGGCCCGGGCGATCGAAGGCGAGCTGCTGGTCGCGCGGCTCCGGGTGCGCGCCGAGCCGCAGAGACCCGCGCGCCGCGCGCCCGCACGGCGGGCCGAGCCTACGCGCGCGACGCTGCGGGTGCTCGGCCGCGACCGCGCGCAGCTCGAGGTGACCGGCGAGGGCTTCGAAACGGTGTCCGAGCTCGGTCCGCGCCATGCCGAGCTGCTGCTCATGCTCGCCGTGCATCGGCAGGGGTTGTCGGCAGAGCGGCTCGGCGACCTCGTATACGGAGAGTCGGCCGGGGATGCGGCATCCGTCACCCTCCGCGCCGAGATGGTGCGCCTGCGCAAGGCGCTCACGTCGGCCGCCCCGGCGCTCGTGCCGGAGTCGCGCCCGTACCGCCTCGGCGTCGAGGTCGAGACAGATGCGCACCAGGTGCTGTCGCTGCTCGACCGGGGCGCACACCGCGTCGCCCTCGCCGCCTACCGCGGCGACGTGCTCCCCGACTCGGTCGCGCCGGGGGTGGAGGAGTTCCGCGAGACCGTGCGCGCCGCGCTCCGCGAAGCACTCATGGCCGAGGCATCCGTCGACGTCCTCCTCGCATTCGCGGAAACGGATGCCGCCGCCGACGACGTCGAGCTGCTCCGGCTGTGCCTGTCGATGCTGCCCGCGCGCTCGCCCCGCCGCGCCGGCCTCGTCGCCCGCATCGAGAGGCTCGAGTCCGAGGACTGACCCCACCCCCCGCTCGTTGAGCGAGCTTGCGAGTCGAAACGCCCTGGACGCGGTCGCAACATCATGCAACGTCGCCCGGCCTACCTTCGACACATCGCGACGACGACCGTCGCGGAACGCGTCGAAGGAGACCAGCAATGACCATCGTGGAAGAGGGCGTCTCGAGCGTCTACGCCGCACCCGGGCAGCGAGGATCGATCGCCGACTACCGGCCCCGCTACGGCCACTACATCGGCGGTGAGTTCGTCGAGCCGATCAAGGGGCAGTACTTCGAGAACATCACGCCCGTCACCGGCAAGCCCTTCACCGAGGTCGGCCGCGGCACCGTGGAAGACGTCGACCGGGCGGTGGATGTCGCGTGGAAGGCGTTCGAGTCGTGGAAGCGCACGACGCCCGCCGAGCGCGCGGTCATCCTCAACAAGATCGCCGACCGCATCGAGCAGAATCTCGAGCGGATCGCCGTCGCCGAGACGTGGGAGAACGGCAAGCCCGTCCGCGAGACGCTGGCTGCCGACATCCCGCTCGCCGTCGACCACTTCCGGTACTTCGCGGGCGTGCTGAGGGGCCAGGAGGGCTCGCTCAGCCAGCTCGACGAGGACACGGTGGCGTACCACTTCCACGAGCCGCTGGGGGTGGTGGGGCAGATCATCCCGTGGAACTTCCCGATCCTCATGGCCACGTGGAAGCTCGCCCCGGCACTCGCCGCGGGCAACTGCGTGGTGCTGAAGCCCGCGGAGCAGACGCCGGCGTCGATCCTCTTCCTCTTCGAGATCATCGGCGACCTGCTGCCGGCCGGCGTGGTCAACATCGTCAACGGCTTCGGCATCGAGGCCGGCGCGCCGCTGGCGCAGCACAAGCGCATCCGGAAGGTCGCATTCACGGGCGAGACCACGACCGGCCGCCTCATCATGCAGTATGCGTCGCAGAACCTCATCCCGGTGACGCTCGAGCTCGGTGGCAAGAGCGCCAACGTGTTCTTCGAAGATGTCGCGCGCTCCACCGACGACGCCTACTACGACAAGGCGCTCGAGGGATTCACTCTCTTCGCCCTCAACCAGGGCGAGGTCTGCACGTGCCCCTCGCGTGCGCTCATCCAGCGCTCGATCTACGACGGGTTCCTCGGCGACGCCCTCGGCCGCGTCGGCAAGATCGTGCAGGGCAATCCGCTCGACCCGGCGACGATGATCGGGGCGCAGGCATCGAACGACCAGCTCGAGAAGATCCTGTCGTACATCGAGATCGGCAAGGCGGGCGGGGCGAAGCTGCTCACGGGCGGTGAGCGCGTCGACCTCGGCGGCGAGCTGTCCGGCGGCTACTACGTGGCGCCGACCGTCTTCGAGGGCACGAACGACATGCGCATCTTCCAGGAGGAGATCTTCGGGCCGGTCGTCTCGGTCACGTCGTTCGACGACTTCGACGACGCCATCTCGATCGCCAACGACACGCTGTACGGGCTCGGCGCCGGCGTCTGGAGCCGCTCCGGCGACACCGCATACCGCGCCGGCCGTGCGATCGAGGCGGGTCGCGTCTGGACGAACACGTACCACCAGTACCCCGCGCATGCGGCGTTCGGCGGGTACAAGCAGTCCGGCATCGGTCGCGAGAACCACCTCAAGATGCTCGACCACTACCAGCAGACGAAGAATCTGCTGGTGTCGTACGCCGATGGAGCCATGGGCTTCTTCTGAGCTGACATGACACACACGAAGCACTGCAGCAGGGTGGCCGTGACGGATGCCGCGGCCGCCCTGGTGCGGCTGCTCACGGCTCAGCACGGCACGCTCATGTTCCACCAGTCCGGTGGTTGCTGCGACGGCAGCGCACCCATGTGCTACCCGGTGGGGATGTTCCTGACCGGACCCTCGGACGTGAAGCTCGGCAACCTCGACGCGGGTCTCGACGATCCCGTCGAGGTCTTCATCTCCGAGGCTCAGTTCGAGTACTGGAAGTACACGCACCTCACGATCGACGTGGTGCCCGGACGGGGTGCGGGGTTCAGCGTGGAGGGTCCGACGGGCAACCGGTTCATCATCCGCAGCCGCATGCTCGACGATTCGGAGCTCGTGCATTTCGGCCTTGGACCGGAGGTGTCAGGGCGCACTTCGCCCAGCTGAACGGGCGTCGAAAGCGCATCCGGCTCGATCGCGGACGGGTTTCGTTCTGGTTACGAATCGTTTACTGGATTGCCGTAACGCCTCCGCGGGGCGAAGATAGCCTCTGGCCGCGACCATCAGACGCGACTGACACCACTACGCAGAGGTAGCACTACATGTCACTGCATCACAGCACGCGTGGCCGCTTCGGCCTCGCGATCGGCGCCTTCGGCGCCTCGGCACTCCTCCTCGCCGGCTGCGCCGGCGGTGGTGGCGGCGGAAACGACGACGACGGCGGCGCCTCGGGCGAGCCCATCATCGTCGGCACCACCGACAAGGTCACCACGCTCGACCCGGCCGGCTCGTACGACAACGGCTCGCTCGCCGTTCAGACGCAGGTCTTCCCGTACCTCCTCAACACCGACTACAACAGCACCGAGGTCGTCCCCGACCTCGCCGAGTCGGCCGAGTTCACGTCGCCGACCGAGTACACCGTGACGCTGCCCGAGGGCCTCAAGTGGGCGAACGGCAACGACCTGACGTCCTCCGACGTCAAGTTCTCGTTCGACCGCAACATCAAGATCGCCGACCCGAACGGCGCGTCGAGCCTGCTCTACAACCTCGACAGCGTCGAGACTCCCGACGACACGACGGTCGTGTTCCACCTCAAGACCGCGAACGACCAGGTCTTCCCGTACATCCTCACCAGCTTCCCGGGCGCCATCGTCGACGACGAGGTGTTCTCGGCGGACGCGGTCACGCCCGACCAGGACATCGTCGACGCCAACGCCTTCGGCGGCCCGTACGCGATCACGTCGTGGGACTTCAACAAGACCGTCGAGTTCTCCCCGAACGAGAACTACCAGGGCCTGCTCGACGCGCCGGTCAACAGCGCCGTGATCCTCAGCTACTTCGCCGAGTCGTCGAACCTGAAGCTCGCCGTGCAGGAAGGCGACATCGACGTGGCGTACCGCGCGCTGTCGTCCACCGACGTCGAGGACCTCAGCAAGAACGAGGACGTCCAGATCGTCAACGGCCCCGGCGGCGAGATCCGCTACATCGTCTTCAACTTCAACACGCAGCCGTACGGTGCGACGACCCCCGAGGCCGACGCGGCCAAGGCCCTCGCCGTCCGTCAGGCCGTGGCCCACCTCGTCGACCGCGAGGCGCTGTCGACGCAGGTCTACAAGGGCACGTACACGCCGCTGTACTCGTTCGTCCCCGAGGGCTTCACCGGCGCCATCGAGCCCCTCAAGGAGATGTACGGCGACGGCGCCGGCGGCCCCGACGCCGAGAAGGCGAAGGCCACCCTCGAGGCCGCGGGCGTCGAGACGCCCGTCGCACTCAGCCTGCAGTACAGCCCCGACCACTACGGCCCCTCGTCGGGTGACGAGTACGCCCTGGTGAAGTCGCAGCTCGAGGAGAGCGGCCTGTTCTCCGTCGACCTGAAGTCGACCGAGTGGGTGCAGTACTCGAAGGACCGCACGTCGGACGTCTACCCCGCCTACCAGCTGGGCTGGTACCCGGACTACTCCGACGCCGACAACTACCTCACCCCGTTCTTCCTGACGAAGAACTTCCTGGGCAACCACTTCAGCGACCAGCAGACCGAGGACCTCATCCTCCAGCAGGCCGTCGAGACCGACCCGGCGAAGCGCACGCAGGAGATCGAGGACATCCAGACGCGCGTGGCCGAGCTGCTCTCGACCGTGCCGCTCCTGCAGGGTGCCCAGGTGGCCGTTGCCGGCACCGGTGTGGAGGGCGTCACGCTGGACGCATCGTTCAAGTTCCGCTTCGCGCCGCTCACGAAGTAACGCCTATCCATCGATGGGGCGGCCCGCTCACCCGGGCCGCCCCATCGGCATTCGCCCTCCGGCAGCACACACAGTTAGGCCACCACGATGACGAGCGACATCGCCGCATCCGTTGACCAGCCGCCCGCGATGCTGGCGCGCCGCAGACCCGCCTCGGGCGGGACCCTGGGCCGTTACCTCCTGGTGCGGTTCCTCCTGATCTTCCCGACCGTGCTCATCCTGGTGACGCTGGTCTTCTTCCTCATCCGCCTCACCGGCGATCCGATCACCGCGGCCCTCGGCGGCCGCCTCCCCGCCGACCAGCTGCAGGAGCGGATCCACGAGGCCGGCTACGACCGGCCGATTCTCGTCCAGTACATCGAGTACATCGGGCAGGTGTTCACCGGCAACTTCGGCACCACGATCACCGACAACCAGCCCGTCACCGAGGTGCTGCTCACCTACGGCGCCGCCACGTTCGAGCTCGTCTGCTACGCGCTCATCATCGCCTTCATCGTCGGCATCCCGCTCGGCATGGTCGCGGCCGCCAAGCGCGAGAAGGCCACGGATGCCGGACTCCGCGTCAGCGCGATCCTCTTCTATGCGACGCCCGTGTTCTTCTCCGGCCTGCTGGCCAAGCTCGTCTTCTCGGTGTGGCTGGGCTGGTTCCCGGTCAGCGGCCGGGCCAGCGTGCGGACGGAGATCGCCCTCAACCGCGAGGGTGGCACGGGCATCTACCTCATCGATGCGATCGCCTCGGGCAACCCGGCCTACGTGCAGGACGTGCTCCTGCACGCCTTCCTCCCGTCGATGGTGCTGGGCCTGTTGACCGCGAGCATCTTCCTGCGTCTGGTGCGCACGAACGTCATCGGCACGCACAACATGCCCTACATCGACGCAGCCCGCTCGCGCGGCGTGAGCGAGTACCGCCTCGTGCGCCGTCACGCGTACAAGCCCGCGCTGATCCCGATCGTGACGGTGATCGGCCTGCAGATCGCGCTGCTGCTCGGCGGCGCGGTGCTGACCGAGACGACGTTCGAGTGGCAGGGGATCGGTTTCCAGCTCGCCGAGTATCTGAAGGCCCGCGACTTCGTCGCGATCCAGGGCATCGTCGCCATGATCGCGATCCTCGTCGCCGTGACGAACTTCGTCGTCGACGTCATAGCCGCGTTCCTCGACCCGAGGGTGAGGTACTGACATGGCCAAGCGCCGCTTCTCCGACCGGATCCCGGTCCTCCACCAGCTCCGCCAGAGCGTCGGCCTCCAGCGCGGCATGCTCATCGCGGGTCTCGTCCTCACCGCGCTGTTCCTGATCTTCGCGATCTTCGCGCCGTGGATCGCGCCGTACAGCTACAACCAGCTCCGCGACGCGCAGGGCAACTTCGGCTCGACCCAGCCGCCGAGCGCCGAGCACTGGCTCGGCACCACGGTCGGCGGGTACGACGTGCTGTCTCGCACGATCTGGGGCGCCCAGACCGCGATCCTCGTGGTCATGGTCGCACTCCTGCTCGCAGTAGTCGTCGGCATCCTGCTCGGTCTCGTCTCCGGCTACCTCGGTGGGTGGGTCGACCGTACGCTCGTCGTCATCGCCGACGCGATCTACGCCTTCCCGACGCTGCTGCTGGCGATCGTCGTCGCGATCGCGATCAGCGGCGGTCAGTCCGGACTCTGGCCGGGCATCATGGCGGCCGCGATCTCGATCACCGTCGTGTTCGTGCCGCAGTACTTCCGGGTCGTGCGCGCCGAGGTGGTGCGCATCAAGGCGGAGGCGTTCGTCGAGTCGGCGAAGGTCATCGGCGCGCCGACGTCGCGCATCATGTTCGTCCACGTGCTCCGCAACGCGACGCGCACTCTGCCGCTCATCGTGACCCTCAACGCGTCGGAGGCGATCGCGACCCTCGCGGCGCTCGGCTTCCTCGGCTTCGGCATCGAGCCGTCGGCCGCCGCCGAGTGGGGCTACGACCTGCAGCGCTCCATCAGCGACGTCGCCGCCGGCATCTGGTGGACGGCGATCCCGCCGGGCGTCGCGATCGTCCTGACGATCCTCGGCATGACCCTCATCGGCGAGAGCCTCAACGACCTCGCCGACCCGCGTCTGCGTGCGCGCCGCCGGGCGACCAACCAGACGCCGGCCGACGCGGTCGCCGCGAGCCGGCCCGCATCGCGCGAGTTCATGGGAGAGGTGGAGTGATGGCTTCGGCAGCCCCCGCATCCGACGACCTCGCGGTCGACATCCGCGATCTGACCGTCACCTTCGCCAGCGACGCCGGTGACGTGCATGCCGTCCGCGGCGTGACACTCGACGTCCGCCGCGGCGAGGTGCTCGCGATCGTCGGCGAGTCCGGCAGCGGCAAGACGGTCACCGCCCGCACGATCCTCGGGCTCCTGCCTGAGACCGCGGTCATGAACGGCGCCGTCGTGCTCGACGGCACCGAGATCGTCGGCCTGGACAAGAAGGAGCTCCGCGAGGTGCGCGGCTCGAAGGCCGCGATGATCTTCCAGGAGCCGTCGACGGCGCTCAACCCCGTCTATACGGTCGGCTGGCAGCTCGCAGAGGGCCTGCGCGCCCACGGCAGCTACAGCAAGGCCGAGGCGAAGGCGAAGGCGATCGAGATGCTGGGCCGGGTCGGCATTCCCGACCCCGAGCGCCGGGTCGACGACTACCCGCACCAGTTCTCGGGCGGCCAGAAGCAGCGCATCGTCATCGCGATGGCCCTGGCTCTCGAGCCGACCGTCATCATCGCCGACGAGCCGACGACGGCGCTCGATGTGACGGTGCAGGCCGAGATCCTCGAGCTGCTGCGGGAGCTCCGCGATCAGGAGGGCACCGCGATCGCGCTCATCACGCACAACATGGGCGTGGTGGCCGATCTCGCCGACCGCGTCGCCGTGATGTTCAACGGCGGGATCGTCGAGACGGCCACTGCGCGCGACCTGTTCGCCGCGCCGCAGCACGAGTACACGAAGAAGCTCCTGGCCGCGGTGCCGCGCCTCGAGATCGTCGACCGGCAGCTCCCCGCGGCCGCGGCCCCGGCCGACCCCGTCGTCGAGGCGAAGGAGCTCGTCATCGAGTACGGCGGCCGGTTCGGCCGGGCGCCGTTCCGCGCCGTGGACCGCGTGAGCTTCTCGATCGCCCCGGGCGAGGTGCTCGGCCTCGTGGGTGAGAGCGGCTCGGGCAAGACGACGATCGGCCGCGCCATCGCAGGCCTCACGCCGGTCGCCGGCGGCTCGCTGCGGGTGCTGGGGACCGAGATGCTCGGCGTCAAGGAGCGGGAGTTCCGTCGCCGTCGCAGCGAGCTCGGCTTCGTGTTCCAGGACCCGGCGACGAGCTTCAACCCGCTCTTGACCATCGGCCGCAACGTCGCCGAGCCGCTCATCGTGCACGGCGCCGCGAAGGGCGCCGCCGAGGTGCAGGCCAACGTCGATGAGCTCCTCGAGGCGGTGCAGCTGCCGAAGTCGTACGGCGAGCGGTACCCCCACGAGCTGTCCGGGGGCCAGCGCCAGCGCGCCTCGCTCGCGCGTGCCCTCGCGCTCAACCCGAAGCTGCTGATCGCGGACGAGCCGACCAGCGCGCTCGACGTGTCCGTCCAGGCGCGCGTGCTCGAGCTGTTCGGCGAGCTGCAGAGTCAGTTCGGCTTCGCGACGCTGTTCATCACGCACGACCTCGCGGTCGTCGACATGCTCGCGCACAAGGTCGTGGTGCTGCACCACGGCACGATCGCCGAGGCCGGCCCGACAGCCCGCGTGCTGGGCGACCCTCAGGACGCCTACACGCGGCGGCTGATCGCGTCGCTCCCGGTGCCCGACCCCGAGGAGCAGGCCGCGCGCCGCGCCGTCTGGCAGGCCACCCGCGACGAGTGACCCGCCCGCGGCGCCGTCGCGCCGCACGCGGGTCCGTCGGTAGCATGCGCGGAGCGGGCGGATGCGGCGGGCCCGGCCGACGGTGGAGGTTCGATGAGCGGCGAGCTGGTCCTGGTCCTGGCGCTGCTGGCGATCACGATCGTGCTGTTCGCGATCGGCCGGCCCCGCATGGACGTCGTGGCGGTCCTCGTGATCGTCGCCCTGCCGCTCACCGGGGTGCTGACCGTGCCCGAGACCCTCGCCGGCTTCGCCGATCCGAACGTGATCCTCATCGCCGCGCTCTTCGTCGTGGGCGAGGGTCTCTCACGCACGGGCGTCACCTACCGCCTCGGCGACTGGCTCTCCGCCCGGGCCGGGAAGAACACCCCGCGACTCATCGTGCTGCTCATGCTCTCGGTCGCTGCGCTCGGCGCGGTGATGAGCTCGACGGGCGTGGTCGCGATCTTCATCCCCGTGGTGCTCAGCATCGCGGCGCGGACCGGCCTCTCGCCGCGGCAGCTCATGATGCCGCTCAGCATGGCCGGCCTCCTGAGCGGCATGCTCACGCTCATCGCGACGGCGCCGAACCTCGTCGTCGACGCGGAGCTGCGCCGCATGGGCCTCGAGGGCTTCGGCTTCTTCAGCGTGACCCCGTTCGGCATCGTCATCCTGGCGCTCGGCATCGCCTACGTCCTCCTGGCGCGCCGGCTCCTCGGGGACGATCACGGCGCCTCCGGCAGCGAACGCCGCACCTTCCGCAGCCTCCTCGCGCACTATGCGGTCGACAGCAGGACGGGGCGATACCGTGTCGGCGCGGCGTCGCCCCTCATCGGCCGGACCCTCGCCGTCGCCGACCTCGCCCCGTCGCTCAGCTCGGTGCTGGGTCTCGAGCGCACCCGCTTCCTGCGCGGGACCGCGCTCCTCACGGCCGGCGAGACGGTGGTGCAGCGGGGCGACACCCTCATCCTCGACATATCGCCGTCCCTGGCCGAGCGGCGACGACTCGACCTCGAGCGCCTCGACGTCGTGGGCGACTTCTTCGACTCGTACGCGCGGCAGGTCGGCATGGCGGAGGTGATCGTCACCCCCGACTCGGCGGCGTCGGGGCGCAGCATCCGTGAACTGCGCTTCCGTACCGAGTACGAGGTGACCGTCCTCGGGGTGCGCCATGCGGGGCACGCCGCGGGCGAGGACTTCAGCGACCGCCGGCTGCGTCCGGGTGACACGCTGCTGGTCACCGGCGGTTGGAATCAGATCCACCGGTTCCGCGAGGAAGCGCGTGACTTCGCCCCGATGGACCTGCCGACCGAGGGCGACGAGGTCGCTCCGGCAGCCGACCGCGCGCCGTTGGCCCTGCTCAGCGTCGCCGTCATGATCGTGCTGATGGTGACCGGCATCGTGCCGAATGTCATCGCGGGCCTGATCGCCGCGCTGATGATGGGCCTGTTCCGCGTGATCGACATGCCGTCGGCCTACCGGTCCATCCATTGGCCGACGCTGCTGCTCATCGCGGGCATGCTGCCGTTCGCCCAGGCTCTCCAGGTGACGGGCGGCATCGATCTCGCAGCCGACGCCCTTTTGAACGCCTTCGGCGGCGCGGGTCCGGCGATCGTCCTCGCAGCCCTCTTCACGATGACCGCCGTCATCGGTCTCTTCGTCTCCAACACCGCGACGGCCGTGCTGATGGCCCCGATCGCGATCACCGCCGCCGAGCATCTCGGCGCGTCGCCGTATCCGTTCGCGATGATCGTGATGCTCGCGGCATCCTCCGCGTTCATGACGCCGGTGTCGTCGCCGGTCAACACCCTCGTCGTCGAGCCCGGACGCTACCGCTTCGGCGATTTCGTGCGGGTGGGCGTGCCGTTCACCGTGCTCGTGCTGATCGTGAGCGTCGTGATGGTGCCGCTGCTCCTGCCGCTGTAGCAGCGGCAGGAGCAGCGGGTGAGCGATCAGGCGCTGTCGCGGATGTCGCGCGCGAAGCCCTCCGCGTGCGCGCGCAGCGCCTCGATGCGCCGCCGACGGGCGGCCACCACATCGAACCCGAGGTACGCCGGCGGCATCGGCCGGCGTGCGTTGGCCGAGCACTCGAACCGCTCGCACAGCAGGGTGCCGACGGTGTCGCCGTTGCGACCGGCCTTGCCGGCGCGCTTGGCGCCGAAGAGCACGACGTCGTTGGGCAGGGTGACGTCCTCGCACCACGAGCACTGCGCGCGGGTGCGGGTGCGCTGCTCCGTCTGGCGCAGCAGGATGCCGACGGGCGCGTCGTCCACGGGCACCACGATGAAGCCGGCGAGCGGCTGCTTCGGGTCGCGCCAGCCGAAGTAGTCGAGCGCGTCCCAGCCCACGTGGCCGAGCTCGGGAACGACGATGGAGGTGCGCTCGCGCAGCGAGGCGTTGACGAAGGACGCGCGGATGTCCTTCTCGGTGAAGGCGTGCATTATTTCCCTTTCATAGGGCAGAGTTCACGAAGGGCTCGCCGAAGAGTCGGCGAAGATCCGGATGCCGCGGACCGGTCGGTCCGCGGAGAGTCGGGCTGCGTCGCAGCAGGCCAGAGGCCCGGCGACACGCGCGGCTACCTCCGCTCGGCGCGTGGAGCGCCGAGGACCCCCTCACGCCCGCCGGGCGTCATGAACGTCGAATGCACGCCCGACAGCATACGCTCGTCGGCCGGTGCGCCTGCTCGTGCTCAGCGCAGGAGCGCCGGGGCGATCTGGGTGAAGATCCAGAACAGCACCATGACGCCGCCCACGATGATCGGCACCCACGGCACGCCGCGCTGCAGGCGACGGCCTTCCGCGGCGACACCGGGCGGGGGGCGCAGGGCATCGAGCGGCGGAGTGAAGGGAACGGATGCTGCGCCCGCCTGGCGTGTGCCGACGCCCGCCGCGGCTGCCGCCAGCCGCTCGTCGCGCCACCGCGCCCACTGCGCGAACTTCTCGAGCAGCGCGCCGACGACGGAGAAGAGCCACGCCCAGGTCGCGGGATCGAGGGTGGAGAAGTCGCGCTTGGCGTAGAGGAAGAGCCAGTCGTCGACGATCTCGACGTCGAGCGCGGCCGCGTTGTCGATGAAGCGCGCCATGATGTCGGGCGTGAAGAGATACAGTGCGTCGCGCTCGTAGTCGGCGGGGCAGTACAGCGAGAAGTACTCGTCGAAGTCGCCCTCGAGGCTGAGTCGCTGGTCCTTGTCGAAGGTGAGCGGCAGGTTCGAGCCGAACAGGCCGTTGTTGCTGGTCGCGTCGAGCACGATGTGAGGCAGCGGCGTGTCGAGCTTCACCGCGACGTAGCCCCAGTGGTGGGTCTGCCGGTTCTTGCCGGAGCCGGTCGTGTACCGGTAGTTGGCGAACTCCACGAAGCGCGGGCGGTCGCCGCGGACGAGGTCGCTGGAGTGGCGGCTGCTGCCGACGGCGAAGATCATCCCCGGAAGCCCGGGAGCGTCGAGCCGGGGCTCGTACTGCATCGCGTTCGCTCGCGCGAAGCGGTCGAGGCGGTACATGCGCTCGCTGTTGCTGCGCGCACCCCGCACGAAGAGCGTGATCCCGACGGCCGCGATGATGCCGATGACGACGATCGGCAGGAACCCGAACAGGAGCGCGAGTCCCCCGCCGTCGCCCCCGGCGGTCGCGGCGCTGACGGCACTCGTGACCAGGGTGATCGTGACGGAGCCGAACAGCACGACCACCACGAACGCGATGACGCTCACGACGAGCACCCCGAACACGGGCGAGCCCTCGAGTCTGCCGGCGCGTCGCAGCTCCTGCACGAATGCGCGCGCGGCGCCGGAAGGCACCGGTTCGACCAGCGGGCGCGCGTCGAACGGGTACGAAGCGGGCGCTGCCGGAGGAACACTCACCCCGACCACGCTACCGGCGTCCGGCGGGGAGGCCACGAGAGGATGGCGAGCAATCGCCGCGCTCGAGCTCGGTCACAGCGCTCAGCGCGTCGGTCAGGATGCGACCGCCGAGGTCGCGGCGCCGACGGGCGCCGTGGCGTACGACGCGAGCCACGCGTCGGCGATGAGGGCCGAGCCCTGCGGCGTCGGGTGCACACCGTCGGGCGCGATGGCCCCGGCGCCGTGGGCAGCCGCGGCCGCCCCGACGCTGTCGTGCAGCTCGACGAGCGTCGCGTCGAACCGCTCGGCGAGGCGACGTACGGCGGCCCGCTTCGGGTCGAGGTCCTCGAGCCACGCGTCCTGCCCGTCGCTCACCGGCACGAAGAACGGCTCGACGAGCAGGAACCGCTCGACGCCCGCCTCGCGTGCCGCTTCGAGCAGAGCGGTGACGGTCTCCTCGAAGTCCTCGGCGGAGGTCGGGTCGCCGCTGTCGAAGCGGCGCCACATGTCGTTGACCCCGATGTAGACCGTGAGCACGGTCGGCTCCGCGGCCAGCACGTCGTCCCAGCGCGCGGCGAGGTCGACGGCGCGGTCGCCCGCGATGCCCTTGTTGACCACGACGGCGTCCTCGCCGAGCGCCTCCGCGATGAGCCGGACGTAGCCGTCCCCCAGCGAGGCCGCGTCGCCGCGGTCGCGGCCGGCATCGGTGATCGAATCGCCGGCGAAGACGAGGCTGGTCGAGCGAGGCATCCGTGGTCCCATCGTTGGAGGTGTTCCGTCAGCATGATCGACAATCGCGTGCGCGCGGGTCGACGGCCGGCTCACCCGCAGGCCTAGTGGCGGTTCCCGCGACCATATCGCCTGCGGGGCTCACGAGGCGAGAGCGGACCGGGCGGCCGGCATCGGGGAGAATCGACGCACAAGCGCGAGAGCGCGATTCGACGCGAGGAGGCGCCGTGCCCGATGTCCGCCGTGACCCCGACGATCTCGCCGCGCTGCGCGAGGCATCCGACATCCTCGGCATCGACGGCCGGCTGAGCCCCGACGAGCGCGCGACGCGCGAACGGGTGCGCGCGTTCGTCGACGCCGAGCTGCGCCCCCACATCGCGGATTGGTTCGACCGCGCGCACTTCCCCGTCGAGCTCGCGCCCGCGCTCGGGCGCCTGGGCGTGCTCGGCATGGAGCTGGAGGGGTACGGATGCCCCGGCCGCAGCGCCGTCGAATACGGTCTGGCCGCGCTCGAACTCGAGGCCGGCGATTCGGGAATCCGCACGTTCGTCTCGGTTCAGGGCTCACTGGCGATGGGATCGATCCACCGGTGGGGAAGTGAGGAGCAGAAGCAGGAGTGGCTCCCAGGCATGGCGGCGGGCGAGGTCATCGGCGCGTTCGGGCTCACCGAGCCGGGTGCAGGATCGGACCCGTCGAGCATGACGACGTTCGCCCGGCGCGACGGCGCCGACTGGGTGATCACGGGCGCGAAGCGCTGGATCGGGCTGGCGTCGGTCGCCCAGCTCGCGGTGGTCTGGGCGCAGACCGACGACGGCGTCCGCGGCTTCATCGTCCCGACCGACGCCGCCGGGTTCGGGATCACGGTGCTCGAGCCGAAGGGCTCCATGCGGGCGTCGGTGCAGACGGCGCTGCACTTCGACGAGGTGCGGCTGCCGGCATCCGCTCTGCTTCCCGGAGCGCGAGGACTGCGCGGCCCGTTCTCGGCGCTCAACGACGCGCGGTACGGCATCGTGTGGGGTGCGCTCGGCGCCGGTCGCGACAGCTACGAGGCGGCCCTGCGTCACGCGCTGCGGCGCGAGCAGTTCGGGCAGCCGATCGCGGGCTTCCAGCTCACGCAGCGCAAGCTCGTCGACATGGTCGTCGAGCTGCAGAAGGGCGCCCTGCTCGCACTGCAGATCGGGCGGGCCAAGGATGCCGGCACTCTGACCCCCACCCAGATCTCGCTCGGCAAGCTCAACAACGTGCGCGAGGCCATCGAGATCGCACGCGAGGCCCGCACGATCCTCGGCGGGGAGGGAGTGCTGCTCGAGAACTCGCCGATCCGCCACGCCGCGAACCTCGAGTCGGTGCGCACGTACGAGGGCACCGACGAGGTGCACACGCTGATCCTCGGCCAGCACCTCACCGGGCTGGGCGCGTTCCGCTGACGAAGGCGGGGCGCCGGTACACTCCTCGCGTGGAGTCCAGGTCGCTCGCCCCGATGGCGTGGGCGTGGCGCGACTCCGCCGTGGTGCGGGTGCTCGGCTCCTTCGTCTCGTGGGCCGGATTCGTGCTCTGCTTCTCGCTGCTCTACCGCGTCTCGTACGCGGTCCTGGCGCTCGGCGGGTCGTGCGCGAGCGGCGGGCCGTACGCCATCGAGGTCGAGTGTCCCGCCGCCGTGGCACTGTTCGCGCCGCTCAGCATCTTCGGCGGCCTCCTCTTCGGCGGCGTCTGGTTCCTCTTCGCCCAAGGCTTCGGCACTCCCCTCCTGGTCTGGGCGTGGCCCATCCTCTTCGTCGGCCTGAGCGTGCCCTTCTTCGTCTCCGCGGTCACGGGCTCGATCTCAGGCATCGTCGTGGGCCTGCTGTTCCTCGTCATGGGCGTGGCGCCGGTCTGGCTCCTGCTCCGTCAGCCCGACTCGTGGCTGCTCTTCCTGGGCGGGCGCAACGCAGGTGGCCGGTCGTTCGCCGCGGCCGGCGAGGGCCCGACGACGCGCCTCATCGGCCGACGGCCCGGTGCGGTCACCGATCCGGTCGCCCCGACGGTGGCGGATTGGATGCTGTCGCTCGGCGTGCTCGGCATCTCCGTGGCGTCGGGCGTGGTCGGCGCGCAGGCGCTGTGGGATCTCGCCTCCTGACGCCCACCCGGAAGCGATGACGAGGGCGCGATCTCCGTCGCGGTCGCACATCGGGCGGGACGCAACGACCCGCCCCCATTGATGAGCCACGAGCGCGGCGATAGCGTGTGCACGACGACGCTCGCCGGTCGTGGTCCGGGCGTGCGGGGGCGCGACGAGGGGGCATCATGACCGGCAAGAGGGCGGCGTCGCGAGGCGCTCCGAGGATCGCGGTACTCCTGGCGGTCGTCCTGGCCACGACCGGATGCACGGCCGATCCCACCGACCCCGAGGATCCCTCCGAGTCCGCTCCGGCGCCGAGCGCGTCGCCCACCGAGACCGAGGCGGGCGAGCCGCAGGCGGGTGGGCTCGATGCGGGAACCCGCTTCACGCCGCTGATGAGCTCGCTGATCACCGATCCGATGCCCGTCACGGGCACCGACGACAAGATCCATGTCACCTACGAGCTGCTTCTCACGAACGCCACCACGCTGCCCTTCCGGCTCGACGGCCTCGAGGTGGTCGACCCGGAGTCGGAGGCGACCCTCCTCGTCGAGGACGACGAGCGACTGCCGCAGACCGTCACGCGGCTCGGCGCCTCGGCCGGTGGCGAGCCCGGGTCGGGTTCCGTCCTCATCGACCCGGCCGAGACGTGGATCGCGTGGCTGGACGTCCAGCTCGACGCCGACGCCGCGGTCCCGGCGACCCTCGAGCATCGCGCGCAAGGGGCGGTGGTCGTGCCGGAAGGGGAGCCCCGCGAATTCGACGTGGTCATCGGCACCACGCCGGTCGACGCCGGTCCCGCGACCGCGGTGGGAGTGCCGGTCGCGGACGGCATCTGGATGATGAGCGAGGGATGCTGTCGCGACGACACGCACCACCGCCGCGGGTTCGCCCCGGTGAACGGCCAGGGTCTCGTGCCGCAGCGCTTCGCCATCGACTTCTACCTGCTCGACGAGGAGCACCGCACGTGGGAGGGCGACCCGTCACAGATCACGAGCTACTTCTCGTACCGGCAGCCGATCGTCGCAGCCGCCGCGGGGACGGTCGTGCGGGCGCTCGACGGCCTTCCGAACACCACGGCGCTTCCCGAACCTCCTCCCATCCCGCCCATCGAGGAGACCGTCGGCAACCACGTGGTGATCGAGATCGCACCGGGGCTGTACGCGCTGTACGGGCACATGGATCCCGGCTCGGTGCGCGTCGAGGTCGGCGACCGCGTCGAGAAGGGCCAGGAGCTGGGCCTCATCGGCAGCAGCGGCAACTCCACGACACCGCACCTTCACTTCCACCTGCAGACCGCCGAGACCTTCTTCCCCTCCGACGGCGTGCCCTACGTCTTCGACGAGTTCGAGCTTCTGGGATGGGTCCCCGAGCGCATCTGGGACGACGACCTGGGCCTCCAGCCGACGGGCGTGCTGCCCTTCGAGGAGTTCGAGCCGAGCGTGCGGCGCGCGGAGCTGCCCCTCGACCGCACGGTCATCGCGGTCGATCAATCCGAGTGAGGCCGCGCATCACCGAGGCCGCCGATTCGGCGGAGGCCCAGGCATCCGGTACCATAGGAGGGTTGTCCGCACGCGCAACCTTGCGCGGCCATTCGGACGACGTGCTACACACCCTCCTGCTGCCGGGAAATGCCCGACAGCCGTTCTAGTCCGAAGGAGGTGGGTTAGTGACGCACCAGTACGAACTCATGGTCATCCTGAACCCCGAGATCGACGAGCGCCAGGTCGGCGCCAACCTCGACAAGTTCCTGAAGGTCATCACGACCGACGGCGGCACCATCGAGAACATCGACATCTGGGGCAAGCGCCGTCTTGCTTACGAGATCCAGAAGAAGACCGAGGGCATCTACGCCGTCGTCAACTTCACCGCGACGGCTGAGACCACGCAGGAGCTCGACCGCCAGCTGAACCTGAGCGAGCAGATCATGCGCACCAAGGTCCTCCGCGCCGAGGAAGCGATCGCCATGATCGCCTCGGAGAAGCAGCGTGCCGACGAGCGCGCCGCCCGCAAGACCGCCAAGGCTGCGAAGGCGTAAGGACGATGGCCGGCGAGACGATCATCACCGTCGTGGGCAACCTCACGGCTGATCCCGAACTGCGGTACACGCAGAACGGCCTCCCCGTCGCGAACTTCACGATCGCGTCGACGCCTCGCAACTTCGACCGTCAGGCGAACGAGTGGAAGGACGGCGAAGCGCTGTTCCTCCGCGCGAGCGTGTGGCGCGAGTTCGCCGAGCACGTGGCCGGCTCGCTGACCAAGGGCATGCGGGTCATCGCGACCGGCCGCCTCAAGCAGCGCAGCTACCAGGACCGCGAAGGCAACAACCGCACCGCGATCGAGCTCGAGGTCGACGAGATCGGCCCGTCGCTGCGCTACGCGACCGCGCAGGTCACCCGCGCTGCGGGCGGCTCCGGTGGCGGTGGCGGCAGCTTCGGCGGCGGTGGCGGTCAGCCGCGTCCGCAGGTCGCCGACGAGCCGTGGTCGACTCCCGGTTCGCAGAACGCCGGCGGTGCCGGCGGCGGCGACGCATGGGCGGCCCCCGGCGCCTACGGCGACGACACCCCGTTCTGATCGGTCAGATCTCACAACAGGTTCCGGACGCCTCGTGACGAGGCATCCGATCAAGAAAACGTAAAGGAAACACCATGGCTGGAAAGGCAACCGGCGACCGCCGGAAGCCGCGGAAGGGCGCGAAGAACGCGGCCCCCGCGAAGGCGATCCGTGTCGGTCTCATCGACTACAAGGACGTCGCGACGCTTCGCAAGTTCATCTCGGAGCGCGGGAAGATCCGCGCCCGTCGTATCACCGGTGTCTCGGTGCAGGAGCAGCGTCTGATCGCCAAGGCGATCAAGAACGCGCGCGAAATGGCGCTCCTGCCTTACGCCGGCGCTGGCCGCTAAGGAGTACCCACATGGCAAAGCTCATTCTCACGAACGAGGTCGCCGGGCTCGGTAGCGCCGGTGACGTGGTCGAGGTCAAGAACGGGTTCGCCCGCAACTACCTCATCCCCCAGGGCTTCGCGGTCGCATGGACCCGCGGTGGCGAGAAGCAGGTGGCGTCGATCCGCGCCGCTCGCGAGGCGCGCGCGATCCACGACCACGAAGAGGCTGTGGCGCTCAAGAACTCCCTCGAGACCAACAAGGTCCGCCTCGCCGTCAAGGCCGGCGCCGAGGGTCGCCTGTTCGGTGCGGTCAAGACCGTCGACGTGGCGGAGGCCGTCAAGGCCGCCGGCCTCGGCGAGCTCGACAAGCGCAAGATCCACATCACCTCCCCGATCAAGTCGGTGGGCGAGCACGAGGCGACCGTTCGCCTGCGCGACGACCTCACCGCCGTGATCACCCTGCAGGTGGTCGCCGCCAAGTAATCCCTTCGGGATACGGCGAAACGGATGCCGCGGACCGGTGCTTCTGAAGAGCACCGGGTCCGCGGCATCCGTCGTCTGCGGGCTCAGAAGATCCAGTTCGCGCCGGCCGCGACCGGCCAGGACCACGCCGCCGAGGCTCGGCGCAGCGCGTCGGGCGTCCGGACCTCGATGAGCCCGGCCTGCGCGAGCGACGCGAGCGAGACCGACCCGAGGTGCGCCGCTCCGAGCTCGCGGATGTCGAGCACGAGGTCGGGTTCGGAATCGGATGCCGCCACCTCTGCGTGCTCCCACGCTGCGGCCCGCACGCGCCAGCGACCGGCATTCGCGGGCAGCATCGTGTCGGTCACCTCGAGCACCACGTCGACGTCGCCCGCGTAGCACCGCCCGCCGAGGGCCGCCGGCAGGTCGAGGATCCGGATCCACGAGTTGTCCTGGTAGTCGGGCACCGCGGGCCGGATGTCGACGAGCAGCGAGACGATCGGGTCATCGATGGGCAGGTGGGAGATCTGGACGCGGCTCGTGAGATCGAGGTCGAGCAGCACCGACCACATGCGGTGCGCGGCGGCCGCCGTGAGCGCGACGGCCTCGCGCACGTGCACGGTGCCTTCGGCGCCGGCGCGCTCCCACGACATCGCACGCCGGAAGGTCGCGTACGCGAGCGTGTTGTCGGCCGTGTCGCGCACCAGCAGCAGTCGCAGCGACTCCTTGCCACCGCGGTACGCGGGCGGATCGGCCTCGCGCGCCGTGCGCTGCTCGGGCGTCTCGCGCGTCGCCCACCCCGGGCGGCCGAGCCCCGCGGGCAGCCGCGCGTAGTCGCGATGGATCGAGGCCACGAGATCGCCGTGTGCCTCAGCATCCCATTCCTCCAAGTCGACCTCGAGCTCCGACGCCCCGGCGACCGGCCGAAGTGCGGCGCGCCGGGGGATCGTGAGGTCCAGCTGGGTCGAGGCCATTCCGTATCCGAAGCGGCCGTAGATCGGGGTCTCTGCGGCCATCAGGCCCGAGATCGCCTCGCCGTTCGCCAGGCAGTCGGCGAAGTGGTGCTCGATCATGCCGCGGAGGATGCCGCGGCGCCGGTGCCCCGGGTGCACGCCGACCCAGGTGAGCCATCCGCAGGAGACCTCGGCCCCGGGGACGGGATAGGCGCGCAGCGGATACGCGCCGTGGAAGCCCGCGAGCACCTCGTCGTCGCCGACGCGGGCGACGCCGTAGGTGCGATCCCAGCTGAGCGGGCTCGGCAGCTCCCGCAGCGTGTCGATGGAGCGTTCGGTGGGAAACGCCCACGTGTCCAGGCGGAGGACGTCTTCGAGCCGATCGGCGTCGACGGGGGTGAGGCGGTAGGACTCGGGAAGCGGCATCCCTCCACTCTGGCGACGGGGCGACGGGCGCGCAACGCGCGGGCACGACGAGGCGGATGCCGCGAGCCCCCCGGGTCGCGGCATCCGCTCGTGGCATCTCCGGGCGCGGTGACCCGATCCGGGCTGTGCCCGGACACCGCACGCCGGAGATGGTGTGGAGCCCCCGATCGCGGCATCGGTCCAGGCAAGGCCGGTGCCGCGATCGGAGGCGGTCAGGGCGGGAGGGCCGCTGGGGTTCGGCCCTCCCGCGTGCTCACGCGGGTCGATGTGAGGGGCACTGGGGGAGCGCCGGCGTGCCCCTCAGACTCACGCGGAGCGCCGCCGCGACGCGCGTGCGATAGCGCCCGCTGCGAACAGCGAGAGCCCGAGCAGCAGGAACGGCATCACACCCGTCCCTCCCGTCGCGGCGAGCTGAGTGGCGGTGCCGGCCGAAGCCGCCGAACCGGTCGTGACCGTGCCACGGGGCGTCCCGTTGTCCCCCGGGTTGGTGGGGTCCGTCGGGTCGGTCGGGTCCGTGGGGTCCGTCGGGTCCGTGGGGTCCGTGGGGTCCGTCGGGTCCGTGGGGTCCGTCGGGTCCGTGGGGTCCGTGGGGTCCGTCGGGTCCGTCGGGTCCGTCGGGTCGGTCACGTCCGTGTCGCCGAGCAGGTCCGTGAGCAGATCGTCGACGAGCCCGGTGCTGTCCACGGCGTCGGCGACATTGTCGCCCACGTTCTGCACTGCGTCGGAGACCGCGCCGATCACGTCACCGCCGGTGAGCGACTCGTCCACGACCGCGCCGGCGTCGCCCAGCGCATCGTTCACGAGCCCGTCGAGCACCTGGTCGGCGGTGTTCTCGGTCGCGTCGGTCACCGTGACGCCGAGATCGGCGCCGAGGTCGCCGACGGTGGTGCCGAGGTCGTCCACGGCGCCGTTGAGATCGCCGTCGAGGAGGTCGTCCACGGTGTTGTCCGCGTTATCCACCAGGTTGCCCACCAGGCCGCCCTCGACCAGGATGCCGTCACCGACGACATCGTTCAGGCCGGAGTCTTCCCCGAGCAGGCCGTCCAGGATGCCGGTGCCCGCGGTCGTTCCCGTGATCCCGTCGAGCAGGTCGCCGACGGGGTTGGTGAGTGGCGCCGCAGCACCGTCGTCGCCGAGAACGGGATCGAGCACGCTGTCGCCGAGGAGACCGTCCAGGAGCCCGTCATCCTCCGTCAGCCCGGTCAGCAGGCCGTCGGCGTCGTCGACCGGCGTGGCGGGCGTGGAGGCGGGGCCACCCTCCAGGGTCTGCTGCAGCGCGTCCTCCAGCAGGCCGCTCGTGTCGATGGCGTCGGCAGTGTTGTCACCGGCGTGCTGGATCAGGTCGTCGACCCCGGTGGTGTCGTCGCCGGACAGGATGCCGGCGAGGTCGTCGACGGCGTCGCCAACGAGACCGTCGATGATCTGATCGTCGGTGTTCGTCGCGGCATCGGTGACGGTCTGGCCGACGTCTGCCCCGAGGTCCTGGACGGTGGTGCCCAGGTGCGTGACAGCCGCGTCCACGTCGCCCGCGGCGACGTCGTCGAGCACGGCATCGACGTTGGCCGCCGCGGTGCCCACGGTGCCGCCTTCGACCAGGGCGCCGTCGCCGACGACGTCGTCGAGAGCGCCGTGGTCGCCCACGAGCGTCCCGACGACGGCAGTGCCGGCGGTCGTGCCGGTGACGTCATCCACCACGGACGCCACCCCGTCCGCCATGGGGGCCAGGTCGCCGTCGTCGCCGAGCAGCGGTTCGACGACGGCATCGCCGACCGCCGAGTCCACGAGGCCGTTGTCGGCGACCAGCGAAGAGATCGGATCAGGGTCGGTCGGAGGTTCGGCCGCGTTGGCGACCGTTGCGCCGAGCAGCGTGATGCCGCCGGCCAAGAGCGTGCCCCAGAGGGCGCGCTTGTAGAAAGTGCGCATGATGTTCCCCTTTTTGGATTGATCGGTTCTCAGCGCGGGAAGGAGTCGCGCTGTTCAGCGCGAATGCGCGCTGATGCTCTGCCGCCCGCGCTCAGGTGAGCTGGGTGGCGGCGAGCCGATCAGTCGGGGGAGACGTCGGTGGATCCGGCAGGCGCCGGCGGGGCGTGCTCGTCCTCCGGCCCGCGGCGCCGCACCCAGGCACGGTGTGCGGCGAGCGGAAGAAGGGCAGCGAGCGCCCAGGCGCCGGGACCCGCACCACCGGATCCCGCGGAAGAGATCGACAGGCAGAGTGCACCTGCAGAACCGAGGAGCCCGCCGGCGACGAGCGCGGCGGACGAGACGACGACGACGGCACGCGTGGCCGCTTCGGAGACGGATGCTGCGGCCCAGTGGCCGAACGCACGCGCGGTCGTCGAGAAGAGAGTGGCGGCAGCATCGGTCCGCGCCGCGAGGGCGATCGCGGTCGGCGCCGCCGCATCGGCGGAGCTGCCCAGAAGGTCGGTAAGCCGCGGAATCACGGGAAGAGCGGGGATGCCCGGGCCTGTTGCCGGCGGCTGACCGATGGTCGCGCCCGTCTCGTCGACGGCCTCGACGAGCCCGCCGAGCGTCTCGTCGACCGTGCCGCCGAGATCGGTCACGGCGTCATCGACGCCGGTGCCCGAGACGATCCCGCCGACGACCGGCACCTCGGTGACGAGGTCGACGACCGGCGTCGCGATGTGGCTCACGACACCGCCCGAGGCGACCTCAGTGACCGGCCGAGTCACCGTCGTGGCGACAGTGCCGACGGTCTGCACGACCTGGTTCACCGGCTGCTGCGCGGGAGCGGGAGTCGCGGCGACGACTGTGTTCACGGCGCCGCCGGCGCCGGTCGTGACGGTCGAGACCGTACCGGTGACGGTCGATGCGGTCGTGTCGACCATCGAGGTCGCCGCCCCGAGGGCACCCCCGAGCGCTCCTGAATCGTCTGCTTCGTCGGCGTGCGCCTGTCCGAGACCGAGGCCGAGGACCAGCGAGACGACGATCCAGGCGAACGCGGTCCCGACCCCGATGAGGGCCAGCCGCACGATCCTCGGCAGCTGCGAGGTTGCGATCTCCACGTTCACCTCCCACGACGAAAGAGCCGCACGTTCCGGACGGATCGTGCGTGAGGGTGCCTGGAGTTGAGAGGCTACTCCTTCTCGTTTCGGTCTGTCCAGACTTCTTTGGACGGTGAGTTCCTTTGTCCTGGCGGGCGAGCGCCGGGCGAGGCGGGCGACGCGCAATTGTGCACAGGACAGTGTCCGCATCCAAACCTTCAACCCCGACTTCAACCACATCTCTCTCCACAGCCTGTGAAAAACGCAAAGCCTGGTCACGCGGATTTTCGTCGACATAACCCCCAGAAAGGGGGTGAGTTCTCCACAGGGGTTGTTCACAGGCGTGACGGCGTTTCTCCCCGACTCTCCACAAAGTTATCCACAGGGTGTGTTGCGACTGTCGGGGCCCATCCTTAGCGTGGGGTGCGGCCCATTCGGGCGGCGCGCCTCCGTGCTGGGTTCGGCGACGCGACGGCGGCCGGAATCGAACGGCGAAAGCACGTGGGGGTGGGATGCCGCGGCATCCCTCTCTTTACTCGTGCCCGGGCGCGCCGACGCGGCGAGCCGTCCCGACGCCGCCGACAGAGCTCGGATGATGTGAACAACGGTAGGAACGGTAGGGAGGACGCGCAGCCTATGTCGATCGCCGACATCTCAGAAGAGCGCATGGGGGGCCCTCGCGACTTCGAACGCACTCCCCCGCACGACCTGCTCGCCGAGCAGAGCGCCCTGGGTGGGATGCTGCTGTCGAAGGACGCCGTCGCCGACGTCATCGAGACTCTGCGGGGCACCGACTTCTATGTGCCCAAGCACGAGCTGATCTTCGAGGCGATCCTCACCCTCTACTCGCATGGCGAGCCGACGGACGTCGTCGCCGTCACCGACGAACTCATCAAGACGGGCGAGCTGCAGCGCGCCGGCGGCGCCGACTACCTGCACACGCTCACCTCGATCGTGCCGACGGCCGCGAACGCCGGCTACTACGCCTCGATCGTGTCGGAGCGTGCGCTGCTGCGCCGCCTCGTCGACGCCGGCACCCGCATCGTGCAGATGGGGTACTCCGGTCAGGGCGAGGCGCTCGACCTCGTCAACAACGCGCAGGCAGAGATCTACTCGGTGACCGGCGCGGAGCAGGCCGAGGACTACGTGCCGCTCACGATCGCGGTCGACGCCGCGGTGGAAGAGATCGAGGCCGCGCGCGGTCGCGACGGGCAGATGACCGGCATCCCGACCGGCTTCTCGGGTCTCGACTCGCTGACCAACGGTCTGCACCCCGGGCAGATGATCATCATCGCCGCGCGACCCGCGATGGGTAAGTCGACGCTCGCTCTCGACTTCGCGCGATCGGCGGCGATCAAGGCGAACATGCCGACGATCTTCTTCTCGCTCGAGATGGGTCGCAGCGAGATCGCGATGCGTCTGCTCAGTGCCGAGGGCGCGATCCCCCTGCAGTCGATGCGGAAGGGCACACTCGACTCCCGCGACTGGACCACCGTCGCCGCGACCCGCGGCCGCATCAACGACGCACCGCTGTACATCGACGACAGCCCCAATATGACGCTCGTCGAGATCCGCGCCAAGTGCCGCCGCCTCAAGCAGCGGGCCGGCCTCAAGCTCGTCGTCATCGACTACCTGCAGCTCATGACGTCGGGCAAGCGCGTCGAATCGCGTCAGCAGGAGGTCTCGGAGTTCTCACGTGCGCTCAAGCTGCTCGCGAAGGAACTCGGCGTTCCGGTCATCGCGCTGTCGCAGCTGAACCGTGGTGCCGAGCAGCGCGCCGACAAGAAACCGGCGTTGAGTGACCTGCGTGAGTCGGGCTCGATCGAGCAGGATGCCGACATGGTGGTGCTCCTGCACCGCGAGGCCGCGTACGAGAAGGACTCGCCGCGCGCGGGCGAGGCCGACCTCATCGTCGCCAAGCACCGCAACGGCCCCACCGACACCATCACGGTCGCATTCCAGGGCCACTTCTCCCGCTTCACCGACATGGCCCCGGGAGACTTCGGGTAGTTGGTGTAGGTCTTTTTGAAGTTGTCCATTTCGCAGATGAAATGTCCACGCGATGTCCACCTGGACATTTCGACCGAGAGTTGCGAGCTCTGACAGCATTGGCGGATGGCATTCACGATTAGGGAGCCGCGCTCGGAAGAGGCGTCCGCGATCGCCGATGTTCACGTCGCGACGTGGAAGGAGGCTTACTCTCACCTGCTTCCCGAGGACTACTTCTCGGAGGAGTACATCGCGGGCCGTCACCGAATGTGGCATCACGTCTTGACGCACCCGCGTGACGACATGCTCGTTCGAGTGGCTGAGACCGATGGCGCGATCGTCGGATTCGCTTGGGTTGGGCCGGGCGGGGGAATCAACGGCGAGGAGCCGCCTCGCGATCGACTCCTCTACGCGATTTACGTTCAGGCTGCGCACTACGGGACGGGAGTTGGCCAGGCACTGCTGGATGGGACGCTGGGGGATGGCCCCGCGATGCTCTGGGTGGCCAAGAAGAATCCGCGCGCGTCGGCGTTCTATCTCCGTAATGGGTTCCCCTTCGACGGCGTCGAACAGGTCGACCCCCACGCTCCGTTGATCACCGACGCGCGGATGGTCCGTTAGCCGGGTGGGAGACGGGCAACCGGTTCGACGCTGTCAAGGCCGCGGAGTTGGCCCTGCTCGACAGCGATGTCAGGCGTGATCCGGATCGAGTGCGTGAGCATTTCGGTGACTACAGGGCCTCTGGCGGACCTCCGAGTAGCCGCCGTTGCGAGCGCATAGGCTCAGACGGTGAACAATCCGCAGCCCCACATTCCCGATATCGCGGCGAGCGGTCGCTGGCTTGAACCTCTCGAACTGGTAGTGGGCGGACTACCCCGAACGCAGCTCATTGAGGCGCTGACGGCAGAAGGCGTGGCTCTGAACGCTCACGCAGAGACGCTCATCGCCCACCCAGTTTTCGACGACCTCACTACCCATTCAGTCCGCATCGCCGACCGCAGCGTGGAAGAGCTCGGACTCAACGAGGGTGGGACATTGCCTCAGGTATTCGCCGCCGCGGAGGCCCACGGTCTTGGACTGTGTCCGGTCGTTACAGCGCCCTATCTCCGACTCGTCTGGGCGACGCAGACCAACTCCTCCAACTCCGTGATGTCGGCCGGAGAGTCACCCGATGGCGCGCTCAACATTGCCTCCCCGGTCTTGACTGATGATGCTGAATTCCCCAAAGGGTTCTACCTGCGCGTCGTCGATGGGCGACCGTGGTTACGGGGCTATCGATGCGACGACCTCTACGTCTTGTCTCCCGACGTTCGGTTCGCGTTCCGCCAGGTCGACTAGATCCCACGCCGTTCTCACCGCGGCGAGTGAGCCGATCGGACATTTCGAGCCACGATCGATCACGCGAGTCGCGGACACGTCGCCCCCTCGGGTGTTCGATTTGCGGCGATCCTCCGGGCATTTCCGATTGGTCCCTACAGCCGTTGTACGTTCCGCGTGGAGACGTCCGGTTCCGGAGCCATTGTCCTCGACGCCGATAGTTCAGCGTTTCGTGTATCGTCGCTCTCATGCCGACGATGACCGCCACGGTGACGCACACTGCAGCGCTTGCGCGACTCGGCCATGCGCTCTCTGACCCGACGCGAGCCGGCGTGCTGCTTGCCCTGCGGGAAGCGCCGGCGTACCCGTCCGATCTGGCTGATGCACTGGGTGTTTCGCGGCAGGTGATGTCCAACCAGCTCGCGTGCCTTCGCGGTTGCGGTCTCGTCGAGTCGGTTCCCGATGGAAGACGTACCTGGTACCGGCTGGCCGACCAGCACCTCGCGCCGGCGCTGGACGAGCTCCTGCGCGTCGTGCTCTACGTCGAGCCGGGATGCTGCGCCGGCGAGGACTGCAGCTGCGCATGAGCGCCACGCACACGCCAACTGAGCGGCGTCGGCACGTCCTGCAGCGCCGTATCGGATGGATCGTCTTCGCGACGATCGGCTACAACGTCGTCGAGGCCGTCGTGGCGATCACGGCTGGGACCATTGCGTCTTCGGCCGCACTCGTCGGCTTCGGGCTCGATTCGACGATCGAAGTGCTCTCTGCGGCCGCTGTCGCGTGGCAGTTCACCCGCCGCGATCCCGAGCGGTGGGAGAAGGGCACGCTGCGGGTCATCGCGTTCGCGTTCTTCGCCCTTGCGGTATACGTCACCGCCAGCTCTCTGCTCGCGCTGATCACGCGCGTCGAGGTCGAGCATTCCCCTGTGGGCATCGCGATCACCGCGCTCAGCGTTGTCGTCATGCCCTTCCTCTCGCTCGCCGAACGTCGGGCCGGGCGGGAACTCGGATCTGCCACGGCCGTCGCGGATTCCAAACAGACCCTCATCTGCACCTACCTCTCCGCCGCAGTCCTGATCGGCCTCTTGCTCAACAGCCTGATCGGCTGGTGGTGGGTCGACGCGATCGCCGGCCTGGTGATCGTCGCCCTCGCCATCCGTGAAGGCCTCGAGGCTTGGCGTGGGGATGCCTGCGCAACCTCGGTCGGCACGATCCTCGAAGAGCCCGGCACTCACAACGACGATTGAGCCGAGCGCTTCGGGACATCCGACCGAATCATGAGCCGAAGACACCCTCCTTGAGCATGAACGACCGCCTTGCCGAGTATGGAGGTATGGGTTCCTCCATCAACCTGACGCCGGCAACATCGCGTCTGACGCTGTCGGGCGGAACGGAGCTTTCGTACACGACAGCCGGCAGACCCGACGGATCGCCAGCGCTCGTCCTGCTCCACGGCTTCCCGAATTCGTCGCGCGGTTTCCGGGACGTGATTCCGATCCTTGCGCGTCACGCCCACGTGATCGCGCCCGATCTTCCCGGGTTCGGGGAGTCGGAGCCTCTCGAGGCTCCGTCGTTCGACGCGTTCACCGATGCGGTTCTGGAGTTGCTCGAACACCTGCAGGTCGGCCCCAGATTCCTCTACGTGCACGACTTCGGCGCTCCTGTAGCGCTCAGCATCGCCATGAGGCAGCCCGACGACGTCCTCGGGATCGTCATCCAGAACGCCAACGCGCACAGCAGCGGACGGAGGCCGGGATGGGCGGCGCCCGCGGCGACGTCGAAGAATGCGTCGTGTCGGCCCCAGAACATTCCCGCCGCAGGCTGTCTTTCTCGGGAGTGACTGCATCCATGACAGCGTCTCGCGCATAGCTCGGGCGCCCGCCGCCCGGCGCGCCTTGCTCACCCCGGAACCGTGACCTTCGTCGAATGCACCCCGGCCCGACGGTCTCCTCCGGCACCCCGACCAGATCGAGCACAAGCTGTCGATCTGAGAGGCTAGGGCAGTGGTCGATGGGATTGTCGTGCGGCTTGCTGCGGAACTGGACCTCGTCGGACTTCTCAACCTGAAGATCGAGTGGGCCGGCCGGCCGGCCGCCGCTGACGAACGCGAGCAGCTGCGCTTCGCGCTCGACGATTGGCTGCAACGGCCCGACGTCGTGTGTGCCGTCGCGGAGTATCGAGGTGAGCTGGTCGGGATGGCGTGGATGGTCGTCTTCGACCGTGTGCCGGATCTCGGGAATGTGGAGCGTCAGTCCGCAGATGTGCAGAGCGTCTTCGTGACCCCGCCGCACCGCGGCGATGGTCTGGGGTCTGAGCTTGTCGGGTTGTTGTGCGCGGTCGCGGATCAGCGATCGATTCCTCGGGTCATCGTGCATTCGAGCACCCGCGCAATGGGTCTCTATCGCCGGGCCGGGTTCAGCGCGTCGCAGAAGTTGATGCAACGCGAGTTGTGACCACAGCTCCGGTTCGGCCGATGCCCGACCGAACGCGATCGAGTCCCAACTCCTGCGGAATCGCGGCGTCCTCCGCCATCTCATACGAGCCTTGCAGTAGTCCTGACTCATGAAACGGCTCCTGCTCGTCGGCGGCGGTGAGGCGGCCGGCCGGGAAACCCGACCGGCCGCCTCAGCGCTTCAGCCGATCAGTGGACCGCGATCAGATCGGTGGTCCAGCCGATCATGCGCTGTGCGAACGCCGCGTCCACGCCCTTGCCGAGCTGGCCCTCCAACTGCTCGACCACCGCGGAGAGCTGGTTCACCTCGGTCGGGTGCCTGCCCGTCGCATGGCTCTTCAGTGCCGCGTTCAACTTGTCGCGCAGCCCCTTCTCGACCTTCGGGTCCGTCACGAGCTTCTCGGCGACAGCCCGTGTGAGGTTGTTGCCGAGCGACTCGGTCGTGGCCAGGAGCGTGAAGGCCCGGGTGGCCGTCGCGCTGTTGCCGACGAAGTCCGTCGCCGTCGCCACCGCGGCGTGTGCACCGGTGTCGAGCGTGAACATGTCGAGCACGTAGCCCGTCGGCACCTCGGCGCCGTCGAACTGCACGGACTGCGTCTCGACGCCGCTCAGCGAATCCGTGATCGTGTACTGCACGCTCGCGAAGTCGTCGGTGTCGTAGCCGGTGGCTGCGGGCTCGGTGAGGTCGACGACCGGAGCCGTCCGGTCGACGCGGACCGTCCGGGTGCCGCTGACCGTCTCGCACTCGCTCGACGTCTTCCACTCGATGACCCACTCGAGGGTCTCGTCGGCGTCCGCGGGCAGGGCGAACTCGACGACCGCGCCGTTCACCGTCGTCCAGGCCGGCGGAGCGCCGACCGGGTGCACAGCGTACGTGGTCGTCAGGGACTCCGGCGTGAAGGATTCGTCGGCGGCGGTCACGGTGAACGTGTGGTCCACGCCCACCCACTGCACGCCCGAGACGACGGCTTGATCACCGGTGATCTGGAAGTCCGCGCTGAGCGACCCGGCGATCCACGCCGGCGCGCTCGGCACGTCGCCGTGGTCGGGGAAGTTCTTCCCCGGCAGGTCCCAGGCGCCGTTCTCCCAGTCGCGGAAGACGTCGCGGAAGGTCGAGCGCGCGATGCACGACTCCCACAGCGGCATCTGGCCGGTGCCGGCGTAGTGCGGCTCCTCATCCGAACTGTGGCCGGGGTCGGGCGAGTCGAAGATCGGCAGACGATCGGCGCGCCACGAGTGGTCGGAATCGATGCTCCGCAGCCAGGGCTGACCGTCGAGACCGTCGATCATGACGTTCGCGGGGCGACCGGCGGGATCGGCGTAGATCGCGGTCGACACGCTCGGGAGCAGGCCGGGGCTGCGGTGATCGGAGATGACCTGGTTGAGGCCGTTCGCGTCGAGCAGCAGCAGCTTCGCCATCTGCACGGCGTCGTAGGCGGGCTCGAAGTCCTCGAGCGTCCACTCGGCGCTGTCCTTGAGGCGTGAGGAGGGCACGATCGTGCCGTCCGGCAGCTCCACCTGGTCGCCGACGAGCGGGTCGACGAGACCCATCACGGCGTCGAGATACTCGCGGTCGCCGTCGTCGAACAGGTCCACGTGCACATCGTCGTCGGAGAACGGCACGTCGATGTCGGCCGAGCCGACCTCCATCCAGTGCGTCGGGTGCTTGAGGAAGTCCGACAGCAGTTCGACGTCGAAGCCGAGCGCCTCTGAGGCCAGCTCGAGCACGAGTTCTTTGGCGTCGGCCATCACCGGGTCGAGGAAGTCGATGTCGGGCATGACGGTCGACATCAGGTCCTCGAGCCACAGGAAGACGTCGCCGCCCTCCTCGACCACCTCGCCGACGAAGTCGGGAGCGCCGAGCATCGACAGCAGGTACTCGTTGATGAAGCCCGGCCGATCGGTGTCGTCCAGTCCGCCCAGCGTGTAGCCCGCGACCTGGAAGATGCCGACGCCGTCCTCGCACGTCGCTCGGTCGGTATCGAGCACCTCGTCGGTCTCGCCCTCTTCGTCGTCGTTGCGGCAGATGAAGTTCTGCGCGTCGCGGAACGTGCCGGCGTCGAACAGCGTCTTCGAGAGCGCCTCGCCGAGCTCCGGCCAGTGCCGCAGACCGCGGTCGATGTCGGCGATCCACGCGTCGAGGTACGAGACGATCGCCGGGTTGACGACGGCGTCGTCGGCCTCGTCGATCGGGCTCGTGACGCAGAAGACCTCCGCGCGGCACTCCTGCACGGTGACGGCCTTGACCGTCACGCCGCGCACGGTGTCGACCGTGACGTTCTCGACCACCTCGTAGCAGTCCCAGTCGACGATGTTGCAGTCCTCGTAGTCGAGGTCCTTCTGGATCGCCGCACGCTCGACCTGCAGCTCGGCCTTCAGGTCGATGAAGTAGTCGATGAGCGGCCCGCGGTTCGGCTCGGGGTCTTCGCCGACGGTGTACGCGAGGCCGGGGCATCCGTCATCCGCGGTTCCATCGCCGTCGTCGTCGATGCCGTCGCCACAGGTGCCGACCGGCAGCGGGCTGTTCGGATCGACGAGTGTGTCGTAGATCCAGTCGTTCGGGGCGGCGTACTCGAACGCCGGCGTGGCGTCGTTCGAGTACTCGGGTCCCGTCTGGTCGGTCTCGCCCGCGACCTGGGAGCGCCGCGAGTTGCCGTCGAAACCTGCCGTCGCGTCGCCGACGTAACCCTCGGCGATGACGTGGCGCAGGGCGATCTCGAGCGCGGTCGGGTCCTCGATGTCGAGGATCTCGCCGACCCCGGGGAAGACGCCCTCCGCGACCTGGTTGATGAGCGTGTGCGCCCACATGTCGCCGGCGGCGTGCGTCATGAAGCCGTATGCGAAGGCGAGGATCTGCTCCTTCTCCGCGCCGCTGCGGTCCGGGTCATCCTGCGCGTCCCACGCCTCGGCCATCACGTGCTGCAGCCACCTGCCGGTCTCGTCGGGGTGGATCGCCGACTGGCCGTAGGCCAGGTCGGGGAACCCGTCGGGACCGATCACGCCCGCGTTGTATGCAGCCGGCTGGTTGCGCAATGCCGTGACGATGTCGCCGCGGACGGTGTACTCGGCGCCCTCGATGGTCACCTTCCCGTCGTCGGTGACGTCGTCGTAGGCGTTCTCGGCGGTGGCGTTGTGGGTGTACGGCTTGAAGGCGGCTGCGGGCAGCGCGGTGACGACGAGTGTCGTCACCGTGAGCGCCGCGGTCGCGGTCAGGCCGGCCGCGAGCTTGGTCAAGCTGCGGCGTCGGCCGGCGGATCGAGACATGGGCATTCCTCCCAAAGAACGGACGTGCGGAACTGAGGCACCACGAGACTGGTTGTCCCGATGCACCGAGAGTCACCTCGGGCTTCGCCAGATACACGATCCGGGGACGGATGCTGCGCCCCGGCGCTCGCTCACGCGCTCGACGCGCGGACACGAGGCGGGGGAGGTGCGCTCGATGCGCTCCCTCCCCCGCGATCAGGGACCTACCGGACGGTGATGCGAGTCAATCGTTTCCGTTCCCGTTCCCGTTGCCGTTCCCGTTCCCGTTCCCGCTGTCGTCCGGGGGCTGGTCTGGGGCGGGAGCGGGCCCCGGGCCGGGTGCGGGAGCAGGGCGGGGTGGCGGCGCGGCGCGGCGCACCAGGTCGGCGGGAGGAGCGGGGAAGCCGCCGCCCGGGTAGAGCTGGTTGGCCGCCGCCTGGATGTCGCGGGTCATCGGAAGGCGGATCGTCGACAGCGCGCGGCCGTTGTGAAAGGACCGGAACATGTCGCCGAACCCGGTCGTGTTCCCCACCCACACCGCCGTCGTCACGCGGGTGCTCGACTCGACGAGCCACGTCTGGATGTTCTCGTGCGTTCCCGTCTTGCCCATCATCGGCGTGCCGTCGTTGGGGTTGCCGCCAGACCCGGTGCCGCCGGGGCGCATGACGCCCTGCAGGGCGAACGCCGTCGCGGCCGCCACTTCGGGGCTGATCGCCTGCGTGCACCGGTTGCCGGGGACCGGCAGCTCGACGCCGTCGGCGTTCACCACGCGCTCGATGGCGCGCGGCTTGCAGTAGACGCCGTTGTTCGCCACCGTGGCGAACGCCCCGGCGAGGGCGACGGGTGCGATGTTCTTGGTGCCGATGATCGACGCGGCGCCGTCGAGGTTCACGGGGCCGCCGTCGCCGAGGGTGACGCCCATGCGGGCCGCGACGTTCTCGATGTCGCACAGGTCGAGCTGCTCCGCCATGCCGAGGAAGCCGCTGTTGAGCGACTGCGCCGTGAACTGCATCGGCGTTCCCACGTAGCCCGGAACGCCGCCGAAGTTGCGCACAACGTGGTTCTCGCGGTTGACCCAGGTGCCTTCGCAGCGGTCGCGCAGGCGAGGGATGGCCCGCAGCGTGCCGTTGACGCTGTCGGACAGCGTGTGCCCTGTCTCGAGCCAGTCGACCAGGGTGAACAGCTTGAACGTCGATCCGGTCGGGAATCCCGTCGAGACCCCGTGCATCATGTCCCCCGCATAGACGAGCGATGTGTACGCGGGGTCCGTGAGCGCGAGGTCGCGGTCCTCTGTGAACCGGTTGTTCTGGCTGATGGCGAGAATGCGCCCGGAGCCGGCTTCGACGCTCACCGACGCCGACCCGAACGACATGCCTGCCACGGTCTCCGGAGCGTACCGGCGCATCGCATCCTGCGATGCGTTCTGCAGGCTCCAGTCCAGCGTCGTGTAGATGTTCAGGCCCTCGCGCGTCAGCGACCTCTTCCTGTCTTCCGGGGACTCGCCGAACGCGCTCGCGTAGTCCGGATCCAGGCGCACGGTGTTCACGACGTACTGGCAGAAGAAGGGGGCGGCGCTGGACCCGCACCTCGTGGGCGGCGGCTGCAACGCCGGCGTGATCGGCTCGATCGCCGCCGCCACATACTGCTCGGCGGTGATGCGTCCGTCTTCGCGCATCCGGTCGAGCACGTAGAGCTGCCGGCCCTTGGTCGCACTGTAGGCGTCGCCGGCCGCCAGGTACTGCTCCGGCGTGATCGTCCCGTCGGCGAGGAGGGTGTCGAGGCCCGCCAGCGTGCCGGGGGTGACGTCGTCCACCGAGCCGTCGGCCGCCTTGTTGTACGTGGCCCCGTCGGCGCCGAAGATCGAGCCCCCCGGCCGGTCGATCCGGAACGTGTTGGGGTTCTGCACGATGCCCGCGAGCGTCGCCGCCTGGATCAGTGTGAGGTTCGCGGCCGTGGTGCTGAAGTAGTAGCGTGCCGCGGCTTCGATGCCGTAGGTCGTGCCGCCGAAGTTCGCGATGTTCAGGTAGCCCAGCAGGATGTCGTTCTTCGAGTACTTCTGCTCGAGCTGGACGGCGTAGCGGATCTCCTGGAGTTTGCGCTCGTAGCCCTCGACACCTTCTGCCTGGGTCGCGTCCCTCCAGCACTCCTGCAGCACCTGGTCGCGAGTCATCTTCACCACGGGGCCGTTCTCGTCGACCACCGTCTCACCCGCCTCGTTCGTCTCGTACACCGTCTCGGCGTCGCGTTCGCAGCGCTGCACCAGCACGTTCTTCACGTACTGCTGGCTGATGGAGGAGCCGCCCTGGGTCTGACCACCCTGGGCGTTCTTGATGAGTGCGCGCGTGGTGCCGAGGATGTCCACGCCGCCGTGCTGGTAGTACCGGGGATCCTCGGACGCCAGGATCGCGTCATACATGACGAGCGACACCTGATCGAACTCGACGGGCTCGCGATTCTGGTCGTAGAAAGATGTCAGCTCGACGTCCTGCCCGCTGGCCGGGTCGCGGGCATAGATCGTCGTCGGGAGCATCAGGCGGTCGATCTCGAGGTAGCTCGGCATGCCGTCGAACAGCGACACGGCGGAACTCGCCGCGTGCCCGGAGATCGCGATGGCCGGGGCGAGGGGGGCGACGACCAGTACGCCCGCGATGACGCTGAGCGCGAGGAGTCCGACGAGACCGCCCAGCACCCCGGCGGCGGTGCGCCGGTAGGGCGGCAGGGACGGGTCCTCTGCCGGGACCTCTCGTGACCGCTTCATGCTGCTTCCCATCTGCGGTGGGAGAAATCATGTCAGACCGCTCGCGATTGCGCGACGGGTTCCGATATGCCGAGCGGGCGCATAGTCTCGGGCACGAGGCATCCGCTCGAAGAGGAGTCCTGCGCGCAGGCGCGGAACCGGACACGAGGAGACTCCCATGCAGACCGTGACGGTCGACTTCATCATTTCGCTCGACGGCTACGGGGCCGCGGAGGGCTGGCCCGGATTCTGGGGGATGGAGGGACCGGAGTACCTCGGCTGGCTCGCGGAGTCGCCCGAAAAGGACGACCCGCTGCTCATGGGTGCGACGACTTATCGCCTCATGTCGGAGCTCACCGCCGGGGGTGAGGAAGGCACCGACATGCTCGGTGGGATGCAGAAGTACGTCTTCTCATCGACCCTCGACGAGCCGCTGGCGTGGGAGAACTCGACGCTGGTCCGCGAGGACGCGGTCGAGTTCGTCCGGCGGCTGAAGCAGGAGTCCGACCGCCCGCTGCGCACGCTCGGCAGTGTCGCTCTCTGCCGGTCGCTCCTGCGCGCCGGGCTCGTCGATCGGTACCGCGTCGGCGTGTTCCCGGTGATCACCGGCGCGACCGGACAGGACCGGATCTTCGACGGCTACCCCGACGTACGGCTGGAACTCGTCGAGGCCCGCACGTTCGACGGGCGCATCCAGCTGCTCGAGTACGTGCCGACCGTGCTGGACGGCCCGCCAGGCAGGTGAGCGGGCACACCTGAACGGTGAACGGATGCTGCGGCCGCAGCATCCGTCTCCTCACATCGTGCGCGCGTGCTCCACGAACGCGTCGAGCGTGGTGCGCAGCGCGGGGGAATCCTCCTGCGATCGGCGATGGACGGCGAGCACGTCGCGCGTCGACGCCGGCGCAGCAGTGGGGATCGCGACGAGGTCCGGTCCGAGGTCACCTCGTCCGAGCCGCGGCACCAGCGCGACCGCCCGGCCGGCGCGTGCGAACTCGAGGTGGTTCTGGAACTCCATCGACTCGTGCACGATGCGCGGCGCGTTCGGGACGCCGTCGAAGAGCCGGCGCAGCCACTGCCGGCAGATCGTCGCCTCGAAGGTCGCGACCCAGGTCTCGCCCGCGAGCTCTTCAGGATGCAGCTCGGTGCGGCCGGCGAGCGGATGGTCGCGGTGCAGGATGACGTCGGCGACGTCGGTGAACAACGCGGTCGAGACGAGGTGGTCGGGCATCGCGAGGGCGACCCCGCCCCAGCGGTGGACGACGCCGAGGTCGCGCTGACCCGACGCGACGAGCGCGATCGTCTCCCAGGGCTCGCTCTCGCGCAGCGGCAGCGAGAGATCGGGGTGCCGCTCGGCCAGCTCGCTCAGCACCGGGATGACCAGCCCGCGCACCACGGTGGAGAACGCCGCGACCCTGATCTCGCCGACGACCCGGTCGTCGGCCCCGGCGGTGAGCTGGAGATCCGCGCGGAGGCGCTCGAGGTCGGCGAGGATCGGCGTGGACGCGACGACGAGGCGCGTGCCCGCCTCCGTGAGGATGACTCCCCGTCCCGCGCGTTCGAGGAGGGCGATGCCGGTCTCGCGCTCGAGGCGCTTGACCTGCTGCGATACCGCGGACGGCGTGTAGCCGAGGCTCGTCGCCGCCGCGACCACGCTGCCCTGCGTGGCGACCGCGCGAAGAGAGAGCACCGCCTCGAGGTCGATCATGAAGCAACGCTACATCGTTTCGTGGAGAAAGCATCGCTGGTGCTTCATTCCCCGCTCCGGTGAAGTGGGACTCATGAATCGACGCGACATGGTGCTGGCAGCGGCCGTGGCATCGTTCTGGGGATTCAACTTCGTCGTGATCGACTGGGGGATGACGGGCGTGCCGCCGCTTCTCTTCGTCGCGATCCGCTTCCTCGTGGTGGCGCTCGCAGTCTTCGTCGTCCCGCGGCCCCGCACTTCCTGGCGCACGGTGGCCGGCGTCGGCCTCTTCATGAGCCTCGGGCAGTTCGGGCTGCTGTACACCTCGATGGCGCTGGGGCTTCAGCCGGGTCTCGCCGCCCTGGTGCTGCAGGCGCAGGCGGTGTTCACGATCCTCATCGCGGCCGCGGTGCTGCGTGAACGCCCGACCGCGCCGCAGATCGCCGGTGTCGCAATCGGCGTGGTCGGCCTCGCCATCGTGGCCTCCGGGCGAGGTGGCGATGCTCCCGCCCTCGCGGTGGCGCTGGCGCTCGCCGCGGCGTTCTCGTGGGGCATCGGCAACGTCATCTCGCGACGGGCCGGGTCCGTCAGCGGGCCAGGCCGCCTGGGCTCGCTGTCGCTGACGGTGTGGTCGGCACTCGTCGTGCCCATCCCGGCGCTGATGCTCTCCTTCGTCGTCGAAGGCCCGGCGGCGATCGCCGCGGGGATCGCCGCATTCGGCTGGCAGTCTGCGGTCTCGACGCTCTACACCGCGCTGCTGTGCACGATCATCGGCTACTCGATCTGGAACGGCCTCCTGGCGCGCAACCGGTCCGCGGCCGTGGTGCCGTGGGTGCTGCTCGCACCCGTCGTCGCGATGGCGTCGGCCGCGCTGCTGCTCGGTCAGATCCCCACGCCCGCGGAGATCCTCGGTGGCATGCTCCTCGTCGGAGGCGTGCTCGTCACGGGAATGCGCCGATTGTCGGTCCGCGGGCGCGCGATGACGGTCCCCACAGCCCCTCCAGGCGCTGGCGCGTCGCCCGGAGCCTCCGGGCGCGTGGGCCCAGCCGCCACCCGGCGGTCCGGTTAGAAGGGTGCGGCGCCGGGGGACCCCGGTGGGTCGTCGGCGGCGAAGAGCCAGGGTTCGCGCATCATCCCCCGGAGCCGTTCGGCGGTGTCGTCGGAGGTGAATCTCACGACCGGTTCGGGCCGGTCCGTGTGCTTTCGCCCGGTCGGGCTGGTCCATACCAGCACGCCGGGCGAGACCTGCTCAACCGACCACGCGGTCACGCCCTTGAGGGTGTGATGGCGCCGGCACAGGTGGGCGAGGTTGGCGTGGTGGGTGGGTCCGCCGTCGGCGGCGGGGATGGTGTGGTCGACGTCGCACCGCCACACCGGCCGGCGGCAGCCGGGAAACCGGCAGCGCTCGTCACGGGCGGCGAGGAACCGGTTCAGCGCCGGTCCGGGACGATACCGATCGACGGCGAGGACGCTGCCTGTGACCGGTGAGGTCATCACGCGTTCCCACCCCGTGGCACCGGCGGCGAGGACGCGGGCGGTGTCGGGGTCGATGGGACCGTACCCGGCGAGCAGTGCCGGCTCGGTGGACGCGCCGGTCATGGTGAGCACCGGGACGGTGACCTGCACAGTGGCGCGGATCGCGTGGAGTCCGGTGCCGGCGACACAATCCGTGGGGCCGGCCGTGAGCAAGGTGTCGGTGAAGATGTCGACGCGAATCTGATCCATCGTGCGCTCGTCGGCCTCGATCTCGACCTCGACGTCGATTTCGGCCGCCTCGTCGGGGCTTCCGTCGCCACCCTCACCGTCGCCACGTGCGGCGATGACCGAGCGCGCCTGCTGGGTGAGGCGGTCGACGATGCCGTGCGCCAGCGTCGCGGGCATGACCGCGGTGAGTGCAGCCATGTCGTCGGGCAGGTCGGCGACGCTGATGTTGCGACCCGCAGCGGCTTGCTGATGGCGTTCCTGGATCGCGCACTCGCGGAACCGTTCGGCGATGACTCTCAGCACCGACGCCAGCCGGCCGGGAGTGAGGGTGACGGCCCGTTCCAGCGCGAGACGGACGAACTCGGCCCGGGCGTCGTCGTCGGCGATCGGGCCGCCCGAGTCGTGGATCACCGCGAGGTGCTGCCGGGAGATCTCGCCGCGCTCGAGCGCCGCGACGCCGGCCGGGAACCGATCGCAGAGGTCGGAAGCCTCCGAAAGCAGCCGGTTCACGGTCCACTCCGAGACACGTGTCGACGTCGCCAGGTCGGCGACGAGTGCCCGGCGGTCGAGCTCCGCCCGCCTTGCCTGTTCCGGCGAAGAGATCGACGGCCGCGCGACGGTGGCGGCGTCCGCCAGCACCCGGATCTCGGCCGCCTCAGCGAGCGCCCGTTGTTTACGGCCGGCCACGAACGACTCGACCAGCCGCCCTACCCGTGCGAACGCCGCAGCGTCCTCGCCGGCGTCGTCAGCACCGGGATCTGGGGGCGGGATCGCAGACATGGGACTCGCAGTCAGAAGGAGTGGAGCGAGATTCCCGCGCATCGCACGCGATCTGCCTCAGCATCTGTCCGCGGCCGAAACCGCGCTCATCCCACGCCCCGAGGGGCCACCTCTTCATCGAATCTCTGATCGATACTCTACTCGATAACCGCCCAAGAAGGAAGCCGATCAATAGTATGAATCTACGCCGTGGTCGAATGTGCAGATGCGCCCCCGGTCGAGGGTTTTGCGCAACGACGTCACCTGAGCATGGCGCTTCCGAATCGATTCGATACACTGGGCGCCTGCCACTCGGCATCTCTCCGTCGCCTGCGGGCGCGGCATCCGTCCTCCCTCGTCTTCTCGTTCGAGAGCCGCCTCATGACCACCGCCCTGACGACGGGCCGCCCGTGGCGCGTCATCGTCCTCTTCTCCGTCCCACTGCTCATCGGCAACGTGGTGCAGCAGCTGTACCACTTCGTCGACGCGGTCGTCGTGGGGCGCCGCCTCGGCGTCGACGCGCTCGCTGCGGTGGGTGCGACGGGCAGCATGCTTTTCCTGCTGCTCGGCTTCGCGTGGGGTCTCACGTCGGGCTTCGCGATCCCCACCGCGCAGGCGTTCGGTGCGCGCGACCACGCGGCGGTGCGGCGCTCGGTCGCTGCGGGCACGATCCTCACCGGCATCTGCACCCTGCTGCTGACCGTCGGCGCGCCGCTGCTGACCGCGCCCCTGCTCGAGCTGCTGCGGACGCCCGCCGAGCTCATGGACGACGCCATCGTCTTCGCGCAGATCAGCTTCCTCGGTGCCGGCGCCATGATGTTCTTCAACTACCTGTCGGCGATCATCCGCGCCATCGGCGACTCGCGCACGCCCCTCGTGTTCCTGACGCTCGCCTGCGCGCTCAACGTCGTCCTCGTGATCGTCATGGTCGGCCCGCTCGCCTGGGGCGTGGGCGGTGCAGCGCTCGCGACGGTGGTCTCGCAGGCGATCTCGGTGCTGCTCTGCCTCGAGTTCGTACGGCGACGGATGCCGGTGCTCCACGTCCGCCGCAGCGACTGGCGTGTCAGCCGGGCCGAGCTCGCGGACCACCTGCGCCTGGGTCTGCCGATGGGCTTCCAGGCCTCGATCATCGCGATCGGAACCCTCTCGGTCCAGGTGGCGCTGAACGAGCTCGGCGCGGACGCCGTCGCCGCGTACACCGCGGCATCCCGTGTCGACGGCCTCGCGGTCGCGCTGCTGCAGTCGCTGGGTCTCGCCGTCTCGATGTTCGTCGCCCAGAACCACGGCGGCGGCCGACCCGACCGCATCCGCCGCGGGGTGGTCCAGGCGACGTGGATGTCGGTGGGCGTGGCGATCGTGCTCGGCGCCCTGCTCATCGCGTTCGGCGCGATGACGGTCTCGCTGTTCATCGACGAGGGTTCGGCCGAGGTCGTCGGCCTCGCGGCGCAGATGCTCGCCATCAACGGTGCGACGTACTGGATCCTCGGCATCCTGTTCGTCCTCCGTGGCGCGCTGCAGGGGCTCGGCCACACCCTCATCCCCACGGTGACCGGTGTGATCGAGCTCGTCATGCGCGTCGGTGCGGCTGTCGTACTGGGCGGCGTCTTCGGCTTCATCGGCGTCGCGGCGAGCAACCCGCTCGCGTGGCTCGGCGCCGTGGTCGTGCTCGTGCCCGCATACATCCACGCCCACCGCCGGCTCGCGAAGGCCCCGGTCACGCCGATGGTTGCGACCCCGACGACGCCCATCGCCGTCATCGGCCCCACCGACGGCTCGATGGTCGTCGACGCGATCGTCACGCAGCCCATCGTGCTGCCGACCGCCGCACAGGGGCCGCCCCGCCGCCCCCGGCGGCTGGGGTCGGTGGCGTCGCGCGACAGGCGCCGCACGCGCGGCTGAGTAGCACTGAGTAGAGTGCGGCCATGACGGGCGCCTACCCGCGGGACCTCGCCTTCATCGCGGCCGTCTTCGGCGTCGCGGCGCTGGTGTGGGCCACGTGGGGGCAGGAGCACCCGCCGCGCGGCTGGTGGTGGCGCGCGATTCTCGGCCTCGAGAGTCTCGCGGGGCTCGCGCTGGGCGTCGGCGGCGGCGTGCTCCTGGGGCGGCTGTGGACGGCGCCCACCGCGATCGAACCCGGGACGACGGCGTTCGTCGTCTCCGTCGTCGTGTTCTGGGTCGAGCTCGCCTTCGCCATCGTGCTGGGGCTCCTCGCGATCCGGGCGGGATGGTCGGACTACGTCTCGCCGGCCCTCCTCCTGCTCGTCGGTCTCGACCTCGCCGTACTCACGCCCGCGCTCCAGCAGCCGTTCCTCTTCATTGCGGCGGTGCTCCTCGTCGGTGTGACGGCCTTCGCGCTGTTCGCTCCGACCGACGACGTGGCGCGCGGCTTCTGGTGCGGCATCCTCGGCGCGCCCGTGTTCGTGGCCACTGGAACGTGGGCCGCTCTCGCGGTCGTTCCCGCTGCCGTCGGAGCCACGCCATAGGCTCGTGGGCATGTCCGTGACGACCCGCCGCATGCAGGATCTGACGATCGACGACCACTTCCTCAGGGTCCCTCTCGTGTGGCGCGACGCGGCCGACGCCCGCACGATCGACATCCACGCGGCCGTCGTCACTCGCGACGGCGGCGAGAGCCTGCCGTACCTGGTGTTCCTGCAGGGCGGGCCCGGTCACGAGGCGCCGCGCGCGTTCCACTCCCCGTCGGGGCCGTCGTGGCTCGACGCGGCGCTCGAGCACCACCGCGTGGTCCTGCTCGACCAGCGCGGCACCGGGCTCTCGACGCCCGTCGGCGACGACGACCTGGAGCGCGACGCGTCCGAGCTCGCCGAGTTCATCACCCATCTGCGCGCCGATGCGATCGTGCGCGACTGCGAGGCCGTCCGGCAGCACCTCGGCGCCGAGCGATGGAGCGTGCTGGGGCAGTCATTCGGCGGGTTCACCGCCCTGGCGTATCTCTCGACGGATGCTGCGTCCCTCGAGCACGTCTACATCACCGGCGGTCTGAGCGCTGTGGGCCGCACCCCCGACGACGTGTACGCCCTCACGTACGACAAGATGCGCGAGGAGTCGGAGAAGTACTACCGCCGGTTCCCCGCTCACCGCGACGCGATGCGGCGCGTGATCGACCTCGCGGTCGACGGCGAGCTCGTGCTCCCTGGCGGTGAGGTCGCCTCGGTCTCACGCGTGCGCTCGGTGGGTTCGGCGCTCGGCACCAACGACGGCTGGCAGACGCTGTGGGGGCTGCTCGAACGCGACCCGCGCTCCAACGCCTTCCGCCACGACCTCGCCGCGGCGTTGCCCTTCAACGCCCGCAACCCGCTGTACTTCGTCTTCCACGAGTCCAGCTACGCCGACGGCCACCCCACCCGGTGGTCCGCCGAGCGCACCGAGCCTGCCGACTTCCGCGAAGACCCGACCCTCTTCACCGGCGAGCACGTGCGCCGGGAGTGGCTCGACACCGTCCCCGGGTTCCAGCCCTGGCGTGACGTGACCCTCGCGCTCGCCGAGTTCGAGTGGCCGTCGCTCTACGACGCGGCCGCGATCGCCGCCTCCGGGGCGCGCGGCGCCGCCGCCGTCTACGTCAACGACGTCTACGTGCCGTTCGAGTTCTCGATGGAGACGGCACGACTCCTCCCGGGCGTCACGCCGTGGATCACGAGCGAGCACGAGCACAATGGACTCCGCGCCGGCGACGTGCTGTCGCGCCTCATCGACCTGGCGCACGGTCGCCGGGTGCGCTGACCGCGCGGCTGCCGCGATCCGCACGACGCCGGATGCTGCGGCACGAGCGCGTGCCGCAGCATCCCCCGCCCGGATCGACGGTGTCGTACCGACTCAGCCGGCGAGCGTCACCGTGTCGATGGTCACCGCGGCGATGCCGGGGTGGTCGCTGAAGACGCCGTCCATGCCGGCGGCGACGAACGCGCGGATCTCGCCGTCCAGGTCGCCGTACGCGGCGGGGTCGGCGCTCGAGCGGAAGTCCACCGGCAGGAACTGGTTCTCGGCGCGGAACGTCCAGCCGTGCACGGTCAGCCCGGCGGCGTGGGCGTCGGCGATGACCGCGGTGGGGGTGCCCAAGCGGCCGTCGACGGTGCGCGGGATCATGACGGACTTCTCGAGGCCCACGCCGTCGGCGTAGGTCGCGATCTCGGCGAGGCCCGCCGGCGTCACGAGGTCCTTGTAGGTCCGATTGTCAGCGGCGAGCGTGAAGTCGTACGGACGGCCCGACCCGTTCACGAGCTGCGCGAGCGTCACGTCGGTCATGCCGTCCAGGTCGCGCAGGTTCGCGGTCTCGAAGCTCTGCAGGATGACGGGAGCGTCGGCGCGGTCGAGGCCGTTCGCCTCGAGGGCTGCGACGAGCGGCTCCTCGAGCGACAGCCCGATGGAGTCGAAGTACGACGGATGCTTCGTCTCGGGGTACACGCCGACGGGCCGGCCGTCGCAGCTCACCGAGTGGCGCGCGAGGTCCATGACCTCGTCGAGCGTCGGGATGACGTAGAGCCCGTCGAACGCGGTGTTCGCCGGACGTGTCTGCGGCAGGCGCTCCTTCGTGCGCAGCGTGCGGAGCTCGGCGAACGTGAAGTCCTCCGTGAACCAGCCCGTGATCGAGACGCCGTCGATGAGTTTCGTGGTCTTGCGCGCGGCGAACTCGGGGTGGGCCGCGACATCCGTGGTGCCGCCGATCTCGTTCTCGTGACGCGCGACGAGCACGCCGTCCTTCGTTGACACCACGTCGGGCTCGATGTAGTCGGCGCACTGCACGATCGCCGTCTCGTACGCGGCGAGCGTGTGCTGGGGGCGCGATCCGCTGGCTCCGCGGTGGCCGATGAGGCTCACCGTCGACGGCTCGATCTTCGTCTTGTCGAGGTCGATGATCGCGAACTCGGTGTCGTCGGGCGTGCCGGGGATGCGCGCGTCGTTGCCCGGGTAGTTGTTGTCGTTGCCGATCAGCAGGCTGCCGTCCTTCAGCTGCACGACCGTCTCGAACGACTGCACGGGGAGGGAGAAGATCTCGCCGGTGCCGTAGCCGTCACCCGCGCCGATGCCGCTCGGATTGGCGATGCGCAGAGCGTCGAGCACGAGGGTCTTCTCGAGGTACCCCTCGGCGTCGGTGCGGCGCAGGTCGACCTGGTAGACGCGCTTGGTGACGGACTGCTCGCCCTCGAAGTCGTCGCGCTCGACGAGGAGCAGCACGTCGTTTCGCACGGTGAACGCGTCGCCGATGGCGTTGGGCTCCTGGTCGGTCTGGTAGCTCCACGTTCGACCGGTGTAGGCGCCGGCGCGCGTGTCGAACTCGAGGATCTCCCGGCGGCGCAGGTCGGAGTCGTCCGCGTAGGAGCCCTCGACGACCGGGTACAGGTACCGCCCGTTCACCGAGGCGGCGAGGGCCTCGAAGCCGCGGCTCGAGCGCACACGTGGGGTCTCGCTGGCCTGGAGGTACGGGTTCTGCGGCGACTTTGCGCCATCGAGCGCGAACGGCTTCTCGAGCAGCGTGCCCTCGGCGTCGAAGTGCAGCAGGAAGGGCCCGAACTCCTCGCCGACCCAGAACGTGCCGTCCTTGGCCTTCACGACCGACTCGATGTCGAAGTCGGCGCCGGTGAGCAGGCGCTCGGCGGTCCCCTCGTTCACGATCGGGAAGTCCAGCACGTCGTTGCGGTCGTTGTACGAGAGGAACCGCTCGATCTGGACCTCGCCCGCGCCGCCGTCGGCGGTCTGCCAGGCCGGGCGGACGAGGTAGCTGCGCAGCAGGAAATCGGCCGAGTTGCCCTTGGCGCCGAACCCGTTGTCGGGCTGCGCCCAGAACGTGCCGTCGCCGTTGTCGATCGCGGCCGAGAACCCGGGGATGACCTGGCCGTCCCAGGGGCCGGTGCGGCCGTTGGCCGAGCTGGCGAGCGCACCCGACGACGGGCCCGGCTCGAGGTGGTCGGCCGACAGCGTGGCGCGGGCGACCAGCGTCGGCACGTGCGTCTGCACGTACGGCGACGGCGAGTTCGCGGACGCGGCGACGATCGGCTGGGCGGACGCGGCGGTGGCAGGGAGGAGCGCGACGGCGGTGACCGTCGCGGCTGCCGCGGCGAGGAGGCGCGGCAGGACGCGTCGTGTGGGGATTCGACTCATGGCACCGACGCAACCGGTGCCGATCGGCCGCACGCTGTCGAGCGGGCGACCGACCCGCGACCGCGCGGTGAACGGGCGGCGAGCGGCTGGTGAGAACGGTCTCATGACCGGTCGGGAAGGCGGATGCTGCCGCCCAACCCCCGAGATCAGAGCCGGTGCGGTGCCGGTCAGAGCGCAGCGAGGAGCGCCGCGAGCGGCGGTGGCACCCGCTCGAGCGGGACCGCCTCCGCGAGCAGCCGGGCGTAGCGCGCCTTGTTGCCGCTGCGGCCGCCGAAGAAGCGTGCGAGCTGTGCCTCGACCGGGCGCTCGCGCTGGAACGGCTGCCCCTGCAGGCTCCGGAACGAGTCGAGCTCGCCCTGCTCGGCGATCACCGCCTCGACCCCCGCGACGCCCAGAGCGCGCACGAACTCGGCCTCGAGATCGGGATCGCACACGAACACCGTGTCGAGCATGCGCTCGAAGTCGCGCCGCTCCCCCACGTCGACGAGCCCGATGAGGCGTTCCCCGGCGAGTTCTTCGACCGCGCGGCGGGCGCCCTTCGAGCCGCCCACGACGCGGATCCGCGGCATCCGTGTCCCCATCCGGGCCGCAAGCGTCTCAAGAGCGATCCGGTCGCTCTCGCCCTCGACCAGCACGACCGTCACGCGGCCTCGGCTTCGGCACGCTCCTCGTCGAGGATCTCGAGAAGACGGGGCGCGAGTGAGGCGTTGCCGGCCACAAGGGTCGACACGACCCATTCGGGAGCACCGGGAGGCACGGGGAGCGCGATCAGGCCCCTCGCCTGGGGTTTGTGCGCGACATGCTGCGGAACGATCGCGACGCCGAGCCCGCGCACGACGAGGTCGAGAAGGGTGTGGACGTCGTCGACGCTGAAGCGCACACGCCGCTCGGCGCTGTGCCGGTGGAACGCGTCGTCGTTGATGGTGCGCAGGGCCCACGCCGGCCGGAAGTCCACGAAGTCGGCGTCGCGAAGGTCCTTCCAGCGCGAGACCGGGCGCTCGGCCAGCGCATGGCCGGGCGGGACCAGCAGCACGAGCGGGATCCGCGCGAGCTCCGCAACGGCGGATGCCGGCGCGGGGTCGGCGCTTGCGACGAACGCGACGTCGAGCTCGCCGGCGGCGACGTGCTCGACCAGCTGGTGCGAACCCGCTTGCACGAACTGGATGTCGACGGCAGGGTGGCGGCGGTGGAACCGCTCGAGGAGCAGGTTCACGTCCACCGCACCGAGGCACTGCTCAGCCCCGACGCGCAGGGAGCCGGCCAGCTGGTGCGAGGCGCGGATGACGGCGTCCCGCCCGGCGGCCGCCTGAGCCAGGATCTCGCGGGCATGCGGTAGGAGCGCCAGGGCCGCGGACGTCGGCTCGACCGACCGGGTGGTCCTCTCGAACAGCTTCGCGTCGAGCTCCTGCTCGAGTCGGCGGATCGACGCCGACAGCCCGGACTGCGAGACGCGGCACCGTTCGGCGGCGCGGGTGAAGTGGCGCTCCTCGGCGAGCGTGACCAGGTACTCGAGCTGGCGCTGCTCCATGCCGCATCCATTCGTTTGGGTTCTCAATCGTAGAATATACAGTTGTTGGACTTCTTTGTGGACGATGCCTAACGTGGACCGGGCAGTAACGACCCGATCCGAGAGCGGACCCAATGAAGACCATCGAACTCAGCGGCATCGAGCGCCCCGCACCCAACGTCGTGCTCGGCCTCATGCGCATCCAGGACCTCGAAGACGATGCGGTGCGCACGCTCGTCCGCACCGCGCGCGACGCCGGCATCGACTTCTTCGACCACGCCGACATCTACGGCCGCGACCTCCACGGCTGCGAGGTGCGCTTCACCGAGGCGATGCGGCTCTCGTCTTCCGAGCGCGCCCAGGTCACGATCCAGACCAAGGCCGGCATCGTGAGGGAGGGTCCGTACTTCGACTTCTCGTACGAGCACATCATCGAGTCGGTCGAGGGGTCGCTGCGCGGGCCTCGACACCGACTACATCGATATCCTGCTGCTGCACCGGCCCGATGCGCTGGTCGAGCCCGACGAGGTCGCGCGCGCGTTCGACGAGCTCGAGGCCGCAGGCAAGGTGCGGGCGTTCGGGGTGTCGAACCACACGCCGCGCCAGATCGACCTGCTCAAGAAGTCGGTGCGCCAGCCGATCGTCGCGAACCAGATCCAGCTGTCGATCACCCACTCCCCGACCGTCGCGCAGGGCGTCGCGGCGAACATGCAGGGCGAGGAGCAGTCCGTCACGCTCGACGGCGGCGGAATCATCGACTACTGCCGCCTCCACGACATCGCGGTGCAGGCATGGTCGCCCTTCCAGGCCGGCTTCTTCACCGGCGTGTTCCTCGACTCGCCGGACTACCCCGGGCTCAACGCGGCGATCGACCGCCTCGCGCGGAAGTACGACGTGCCGCCGATCACGATCGCGGTGGCATGGATCACCCGCCACCCCGCGCGCATGCAGGTGGTGCTCGGCACGACGAACCCCGAACGGGTGAGCGGCGCCGCCGAGGGTTCCGACATCCCGCTCACGCGCGCCGAGTGGTACGAGCTCTTCCGGGCCGCCGGCTACCGCGTGCCCTGATCCGGCGGTCGGCGCCAGGGGTCGCCTTGACCCTCACACTGTGTCATCGTCGAGCGTGGTCTCCACCATGTACACCATCGGAGAGTTCGCCGCACTCGGACGCGTGAGCGTGCGGATGCTGCGGCACTACGACGCGATCGGGCTCCTGGCCCCCGCCCACGTCGACGAGCGCACGGGTTACCGGCGGTACGCGCCGCAGCAGCTGTCACCGCTGCTGCGGATCGTCCAGCTGCGGGATCTCGGCTGCGCGCTCGACGACGCGGCCGAGGTGCTGCAGGCGTCCGATGAGTCGGCGGCGCTGAAGCGGGTGCTCCAGCGCCGCCGGCGCGACCTCCTCGCGTCCGTCGCCGCGGAGACCGCCCGCCTCGCCCGACTCGACGAAGAGCTCCGCAGCATCGAAGGAGAACAACTGATGACCGACATCGAGTATCGGCGGATCGAGCCCATCACCGTCTACGCGGCCTCGGGCGTCGACCCGGGATGTGAGAACCCGCCCGCGGTGATCGACCGCGTCCTGCCCCCGCTGCACGCGGCCCTCGAGAGCGCCGGTGTCGACTACCGCGAGCCGGGCGTGTTCTGGTACGAGCCCATCGAGGGCACCGATGACCAGCGCGTGTGGGTGTCGTGGATCGCGGGCGACGACCCCGTCGAGAGCGACGACTGGCAGCTCGTCGAGCTTCCGGCCGTCGAGCGCTGCGCCGTGACGACGTACCGTGGCGAGATGACGGGCATCCGCAGCGCGTGGCATGGCTTGATGCAGGCGGTGATCGCTGACGGCGCCGCTTTCGCGGGACCGTGCCGCGAGGTGTACGTCTACGCCGAGGGACCCCAGTCCGATTGGGTGACCGAGCTGCAGCAGCCTGTCGCCTGACCCGTCGACGCGAGGTGCGGGTGCCCCGACGCCCGCACCTCGCGGATCACGCTTCCCCGGTCATCGCGCGGCGAGCACTTCGACGAGGCGCTGTGCCGTCGCCACGCTCGATTGCGGGTTCTGACCGCTCACGAGCGTGCCGTCGGCGACGACGGTGACCGACCACGGCTCACCCGATTCGACGATCGCGCCGAGATCGCGCAGCCTCGACTCGACGAAGTACGGAGACGCGTCGCGCAGGCCGCCCTGGTGCTCCTCCTCGTCGGTGAAGACCGCGAGCCGGCGCCCCGCGAACGCGAAGGAGCCGTCGGCGCGCACCGCGCTCAAGAGGCCCGCCGGACCGTGGCACAGCACGCCGACGACCGCGTCGCGGTCGACCGCGTCGACGAGCAGGCGGCCGAGGTCGGCGTCGGCGGCGAGGTCCACCATCGGGCCGTGCCCGCCGGGCAGGGCGATCGCGTCGTACTCACCGTCCTTCACGTCGGCGAGGGCGCGGGGGTGCGCGATCAGTTCGTCGATCGACGCGAGGTACGCGCGCAGTTCGTCGGCGGAGTCCCCGCCGAGGCTGCCGGGGTCGACCGTGGGGCGCGCGCCGCCCGGCGTCGCGACGTCGACCGTGTGACCCGCGGCGACGAGCCCGCGATGGAGCTCGACGAGCTCCTCCGCCCAGAATCCGGTCGGGTGGGTCGTGCCGTCGGTGAGCGCGATGGCGTCCGCGCCGGTGACCGTCATGAGTACGTGTGCCATGTCTTCTCCCGTTCAGGTCGGCGACTCGTGCGAGCCGCTGACGGAGGGAACGAGGCATCCATCGACATCATTTCCTATACTGGAACCCAGTCATAGATTTCTTGATGGACGATGCTGCATGCAAGAGCTCGATCTGCTGCGCACGCTGCTCGAGGTGCACCGCGCGGGGTCGATCACGGCGGCGGCCGCGCGGCTCGGAATGAGCCAGCCGTCCGTGAGCGAGCGGATCACCCGGCTCGAAGCGGAGCTCGGGACGCCGCTGTTCACGCGCTCGGCGCGCGGAGTCGTCCCGACGCCCGCGGGCGACGCACTGGCCGCGCGGGTCGCCGCGCCCGTGGACCGGCTGCGGGAGGTCTGGGCCATGCCGGCGGCGACCAGCCCCGTCGAGACGGTGCGCATCGGCGGCGCCAGCGACGTCGTCGCGGCGCGGGTCATCCCCGCCCTTGCGCCGCTCACCAGCCAGGGCGTGCGCCTCGCGTTCACTCTGGGGCTCGCGCACGACCTGCTCGCGCGACTCGCCGACGGCGGGCTCGACGTCGTGGTGTCATCGGTGCGGACGCCGGTGCGCGGCATCCGCTATCGCGGGCTCATCGACGAGGAGTTCGTGCTCGTCGGGGCGCCGGCGCTCGCACGCACGATCGACCGCAAGCGTCTCGCCGCGGATCCCGCCGGCGCGCTGCAGCACTTGCCGCTCGTGGCCTACGACACGGACCTGTCGATCGTGCGCCGGTACTGGCGCAGCCAGTTCGGCCATCGACCCGCCAACCCCGTGGCGATCACCGTGCCCGACCTGCGAGGGGTGCTCGCGGCCGTCGTGGCGGGGGCGGGCGTCTCCGCGCTCCCGCGCTACCTGGCAGAACCCGCGATCGGCGCGGGCACCGTCGAGGTGCTGCACCGGTCGGAAGAGGCGCCGATCAACACTCTGAACCTCGCTATCCGAGCCGCTGAGCCCGCGACGACGGTGACCATCCGAGTGATCGACGCGCTCGTCGAGAGGGCGCGCGAGTGGGATGTGCTCTGAGCGGGGCCCCCGCGCGCGACGATGCCCCGGGGTCCGCCGGGAGCCCGGGGCATCGTCGCCGGCAGATCACCGGTCGTCAGTGAACGCGTCCTTGATGTCGTCGCCGACCTTCTTCATCTTGGCGCTGGCCTGATCGGCCACGCCCTCGGCCTGCAGCTTCTCGTTGTCGGTCGCGTCCCCGACGGTCTCCTTCACCTTGCCCTTCATGTCTTCTGCGTTGTGCTTGATGTCGTCATCCAGACCCATTTCGGTTCCCTTCTCTTGATGGCTTGTGTCGGCGAGGCTCAGTACTGGACGCGGTCGGCGCGGGCGACCCCATCGAGCCCGACACGGTCGACACGGCGGTGGTAGCTCATGCCCGCCATGCCGCCCAGGACCGCGGCGGCGAGCGTGATCACGGCGGCGCCGACGGCGGTGAGGATGCCGGTGAGCGTGGCGGTGTCGGCGGTCACCGGGATGCGCGGGAAGATGTCGACATTCGCGAGGATGTCCCACTGGCTGCCGGCGATCAGCGTGATCACGGCGACGACGATCGCGATGAGGATCGCCCACAGCCACACGGCGAGGCCCTGCTTGGCGCCGCTGAAGCGCGCCATGCGTCCGGCGACGTAGCCGCCGGCGAAGTACGCGATGAACAGCACCACGGCGATGGCGATGGCGCCGATGATGGTGGCCGCGCCGATGTTGTCGCTCGCGGCCTCGGCGGCGTCGTCGACCGCCTGGGGCGAGGTGAGGCCCGTGGCAGCGCCGATCGCGGCGACCACGGCCGTCAGCGCGACGAGCGCGCCCAGCGCCGTGAGCCAGCCGAAGAAGGCACTGCCGAACTTGATCCCGCCGAAGCGCTCGCGCTCGCGTTCGGCGACGACATCGCGCAACGACGCGTCCCGGTGCTCGCCCACGCTGTCGATGTCGCGGGCACGGCGCGCCTCCTGCGCGTCCGGCACTCCGTCGCGGTCGGCGTCGACCCGGGGATCCGGGGTGAGTGGACGGGTGCGGTCGACGTAGGGGTCCCGGGCGAGGTCCCCGTCGGTCCGCCGCGGATCCGTCGTGCGGTAGTCGCGGTCGTCGGTGCTCATGTCCCGAACGTAGGCGGCCGGCACCCGGTTGCTCAGCCGGTTGCCAATCGGTGCGCGGCGGCGTAACCTGTGCGGCCTTCCGCCCCGCCGGAAGGGAACGACGGCGGTCCGTCGTCCTCGCGTGCAACGCGGTATGAGGGTCCGGGAGCAGAATGGCGATATGGATGCCGTCGCCCCGATCCTGCGCACAGAGATGCCCCCGCCGAGCTACATCATGTCGGCGGAGGGATACCAGCTCGCGACGTACGCGTGGGGCGAGCCCGACGCCGACGCCGTCCTGTGCGTGCACGGCTTCGCGTCGAGCTGCCGCGACAACTGGGTCGAGACCGGGTGGGTGCGCATGCTCACGAACGCCGGGTACCGCGTGATCGGGGTCGATCAGCGCGGCCACGGCGCGAGCGACAAGCCCGACGATCCCGTCGCGTACTCGATGGGCGCGTTCGTCGCCGATCTCATCGCGGTGCTCGACACCTACCTCGTCGACGACGTCCGCTACGTCGGCTACTCCCTCGGTGCCCGCGTCGGCTGGCAGCTCGCAGTCGACGCGCCCGAGCACGTCAGCCGCGCCGTGCTGGGCGGCATCCCCGACGGGCGCCCGCTCGGACGGCTGAGGATCGAGCAGGCCCGCGCGTATGCCGAGGAGGGCATACCCGTCGAGGACCGGGTGACCCAGAACTACGTGACGCTCGCCGAGCGCGTGCCGGACAACGATCTGCGCGCGCTCATCGCGCTCGCCGAGGGCATGCGGTTCGGCGACGCCGACCCCGATCCCGAGCGGCCACCGCGGCAGCCGGTGCTGTTCGCGACCGGATCGGAGGACGCGATCCTCGAGCGGTCGAGGACGCTCGCCGCGACGGCGCCGAATGGACGGTTCATCGAGATCCCGGGGAGGCACCACTTCAATGCGCCGGGCTCGCGGGCGTTCCGCGACGCAGCCGCGACGTTCCTCGGGCCGGGCGGGGGCGCGGCATGACGCACACCATCCGCGTCGTCTACTGCACGCAGTGCGCCTGGATGCTCCGCGCGGCCTGGGTCGCGCAAGAGCTCCTCACGACCTTCCAGAACGAGCTCATGGGCGGCGGTGCGACGCTCGAACCGGGCACCGGCGGCATCTTCGAGGTCTACGCCGACGAGGTTCTCGTGTGGTCGCGCAAGGCCGACGGCGGATTCCCCGACATCGTCGCCCTGAAACGCCGCGTGCGCGACCGCATCGCCCCGGGCCGCCCGCTCGGTCACGCCGACCGGGCCGCTGTGACGCCGGCCGCCCCCGACCACTGACCTCACGCACGACGTCGGGGCGCAGCATCCGTGGCGATGACGGATGCTGCGCCCCGACGTGCGCCGCCAGAGGCAGGGGTCAGGCCACCGCTGTCGCGACGAGTTCGCTGATCTTCTTCTCGACCGCGGGAGTCCATTCGAGCACCGCGAAGCCCGTCGCCCACATGTCGCCGTCGTCGAGGCGGGCGGGCTCGTCGAACTGTATGGTCGCGTAGCGGGTCTTGAACTTCGACGACGGCTGCGTGAAGACCACGACCTTGCCGTTCGCGTTCGCGTACGCGGGGAACCCGTAGAAGGTCTTCGGCACGAGGTCGGGGGCGACCTCGCCGACCACCTTGTGCAGGCCTTCGGCGATCTTCCTGTCGGTGCCGTCGAGCTTGCCGATCGCCTCGAGAACCTGCTTGGTCCCCGCTTCGCGGCTCTTGCCCGCCTTCGCCTGATCGCGCAGCTCCTTCGCGCGCTGCTTGACCGCGTCGCGCTCCTCCTGAGACAGACCGCCCGATGCCGTCTTCGCCATGATGCTCTCCTCACGCTCGTGGGCGCCTCCGCGTCCCGTGATCCTCACGCTACCCACGGGGTTCCGGCGCCGCTTCTCCATTCCTGCTGGATCGCGGCGGCGCGACACGACGCAGGGGCGAGGCATCCGCCCCGCCCCTGCGCTTGCGGCGTCACCGCAGCGGCGTCACTCGAACCGCATCACGATGCGGCCGTCGATCTTGCCGTGCTCCATGCGCTCGAAGATGTCGTTGACGTCGTCGATCGACTCGACGGCGACGGTCGGGTGGATCTGGCCTCGCGCGTAGAAGTCCAGGGCTTCGATCATGTCCTGGCGCGTGCCGACGATCGATCCGCGGATCGTGATCGCGCGGAGCACGATGTCGAAGATGTCGGCGGGGAAGTCCCCCGGCGGGAGGCCGTTGAAGACGATGGTCGCGCCGCGGCGGGCGACGCCCAGCGCCTGCCCGAAGGCCTTCGGGTGCACCGCGGTGACGAGCACGCCGTGCGCGCCGCCGGTGCGCTCCTGCACGACGGCCGCCGGGTCCTGCGTGAGCGCGTTCACCGTGAGCTCGGCGCCGTGCCGGCGGGCGAGCTCGAGCTTGGCGTCGTCGATGTCGACAGCGGCGACGCGCAGGCCCATCGCGCGGGCGTACTGCACCGCGATGTGGCCGAGGCCGCCGATTCCCGAGATCACGACCCACTCGCCGGGCCGGGCCTCGGTCATCTTGAGCCCCTTGTAGACCGTGACGCCCGCGCAGAGGATCGGGGCGACCTCGACGGGGTCTGCGCCCTCCGGGATGCGGGCGGCGAAGCGCTCGTCGACGAGCATGTACTCGCCGAAGCTGCCGTCGACCGAGTAGCCGCCGTTCTGCTGGTCGGGGCACAGCGTCTCCCAGCCGGTTCGGCAGAACTCGCAGACGCCGCAGGCGCTCCAGAGCCATGCGTTGCCGACGAGGTCGCCGACGGCGAGCGAGGTGACACCGTCGCCGAGCGCGACGACGCGACCGTAGCCCTCGTGCCCGGGGATGAGGTCGGACTTCGGGGCGACAGGCCAGTCGCCGCGGGCCGCGTGGAGGTCGGTGTGGCACACGCCTGTGGTCAGCACCTTGACCAGCGCCTGGCCGGGACCGGGCGTGGGGATGGGCACGGCGCGTACTTCGAGGGGCCGGTCGGGCGCGGTCACGACGGCAGCGCGCATCGTTCCCGTGGGCGTCGCGGCGGCGTGTGCGGCGTGCGAGTCGGTCAGGATCGTCATCGATATCACTTCCCTGGGGCGGGCGTTCGCCGCCCTCTGATCCGACGGTAGGCGCGCGGAGGTTGCACGATGTTGCGTTCCGTCGGCCGCCACGGCGGCGCCGGCGCTCCCTTGAACGCCGCCGCCCGCCCCCTTAGCGTGAGGTGTCACCCGATCGCCAGGAGCACCCATGACCTCGCCCAGCGCCCCCGAGCAGATGCACGCCATCTCGGCCGACACCCGCCACACCGTCGAGGACGTGCTGGAGTACGCGCGGCGCCGGGCGCTGTACGAGGACGTGCCGCTCGACAAGCCGATGACCCCGCGCGACCTGGAGCGCCTGGCGTCCGGTTCGATCACGCCGGAGGGGATCGGCTCGCGGCGTGCGATCGCGCTCTTCGAGAACGTCCTCGCCCCGGCGTGCGTGTCGACCGACCACCCCGGGTACCTGTCGTTCATCCCCTCGGCCCCCAGCAAGGCCTCACTCGCCTTCGACGTGGTGGTCTCCGCATCCGCCATCTACGGAGGCTCGTGGGTCGAAGGCGCCGGCGCCGTGTACGCCGAGAACGAGGTGCTTCACTGGCTCGCGAAGGAGTTCGGCCTGCCTGCCGGTGCGGGGGGCGTCTTCGTGCAGGGCGGCACGATCGGCAACCTCTCGGCACTCGTGACGGCACGGGATGCTGCGCGCCGCCGCGCGGTGGACGAGGGACGCCCGACCCCGCCCCGGTGGGTCGTCGTGTGCAGCGCCGAGGCGCACTCGTCGATCGCGTCCGCTGCCGCCGTCATGGACGTCGACGTCGCGGCGGCGGAGGTCGACGCGGCCGGGCGCCTGCACGGCGACGCGGTGGCGCGCGTGCTCGACGAGCACGGCGACGCGGTGTTCGCGGTGGTCGCGACGGGCGGCACGACCAACTTCGGCATCGTCGACGACATCGCGAGCGTCGGGGCCGTCGCGCGCGAACGCGGCATCTGGTTCCACGTCGACGGCGCGTACGGCCTCGCCGCCATGCTCGTCGAGCGCATGCGACCCGCGTTCGCGGGCGTCGAGCTCGCGGACTCCGTCATCGTCGACCCGCACAAGTGGCTGTTCGCCCCCTTCGACGCGTGTGCGCTCATCTACCGCGAGCCCGCCCTCGCGCTGTCGGCCCACACCCAGAAGGCCGAGTATCTCGACACCCTCACCGGCAAGCCCGACTGGAACCCGTCCGACCTCGCCATCCAGCTCACCCGCCGGGCGCGCGGTCTGCCGATGTGGTTCTCGCTCGCCACCCACGGCACCGACCAGTACCGCGCCACGATCGAGTACGGCATCGACCTCGCGCGCCGGATCGCCGACGAGATCGAGTCGCGCGACGGACTGTCGCTCGTGCGCGACCCGCAGCTGTCGGTCGTGGTGTTCCGCCGCGAGGGGTGGACGCTCGCCGACTACGAGGAATGGTCGGATCGCCTGCTCGAGGAGCAGCATGCGTTCGTCGTGCCCAGCTCCCATGCCGGCGAGCCCGTGCTGCGCTTCGCGATCATCTCTCCGCTGACCACGTTCGAGCTGCTGACCGCGATCCTCGACACCCTGCAGTGACCGGGCAGATGGTGCCCGGAAGCTCCCAGCCGGGACCGACGTAGACTGGGAGCATCCGTTCTCGTTCCTGAGAACCCGCCGCTCCGCAGGATCACCGTGACCTCAGCCGATTCCCGCACGTTCGCCGTGCGCCACGTGCAGCTCGCACGCGCCGCGTTCGCTGCGCTCGCTGCGCTCATGATCACGTTCTCGCCCGACCACTCCGCCATGGTCGGCAGCTCGGTGTTCAGCGGCTTCACGATCGCGACCGGGCTCGTGCTGCTGCTGGCGGTGTGGCTGGTCCACCCCAAGGGACTCCGCTGGCCGTCGGCCGCGCTCGGCGGCGTCGCCATCATCGCGGGCATGGCGAGCGGCCTGTACCCGCTCCGCACCGTCGCCGGCTACTTCGTCATCGTGATCGCGTGGGCCCTCGTGAGCGGCGCCATCGAGCTCATCGCCGGATGGCGCGGCCTCGTCGGCCGTCGCGAGCGGCGCGAGATCGCGCCCGGCGTCGCGGACGCGCGGCCCGCTGCACCGGTGGGTCCCCGTTCCGAGAGCCGCGACGCGGCCGTCGTCGGCGCCCTGACGATCCTCCTCGGCGTCGCACTGCTGTTCGTGCAGCCCGCGTACGCGCTGGACTACACGATCGAAGAGGCCCACGCCACGTTCACCCTCACCGGCATCACGATCGGCGTCGGCCTGTTCGGCGGCTACGCCGCCATCGTCGCCGTCTACCTCGCCATCGCCGGCTTCTCTCCGCGCCCCGCCGACGCCGGAGAGTCCCCCGACATCACGGCGGAGGCGTCCGCGTCCGCCGATCCCACCCCGCAGAAGGACTCCGCGTGAGCCACGAAAGCCCCACCCGCCGCGACCTCATGAAGCCCCTGCAGCTGCTCGGGCTCGCCTTCGCGGCCGCCCTGTTCGCGGGCATCGTGACCCTCGTGTCGATGGGCTTCTTCCAGCAGCGCGCCCCCGGTGAGGCCGAGCGCGCGGTCGTCACGGCACTCGTCATCGCCGGCGTCAGCTTCATCGCGGTGCTGCTCATCGTGTCGCTGCTCCTCCTCGCGGTCGACCCCGCGCAGGTGACGAAGCAGATCGACAAGCCGGTGCTCTTCGAGGACGGCGCCGACGCACCCGGGCAGGACCACGGGCCGGATGCCGCAGCATCCGGCGACCCGAAGGCCTGACCCGCAGCACCCGCGCTGCTCGCGGGCGTGGGGACGAGGTCAGCCGAGCTCGTCGACCAGCTTCGAGGCGAGGCCGTCGTAGGTCGCCGGCGTGAGGGCGAGCAGACGCTCCTTGGCCTCGTCGCCGATGTCGAGCCCGCGCACGAACTCGGCGAGCTCGGGGGCGCCGACACGGCGGCCGCGCGTGAGGTCCTTGAGGAGCGCATACGGGTCGCTGATCCGCGAGCGCCCGGCGGCGATCTCGGCGCGCACGACGGTCTGGATGGCCTCGGCGAGCACCTCCCAGTTCGCGTCGAGGTCGGCCAGCAGCACGTCCTCGGCGAGCGAGATCTCCGTGAGCCCGCGCTGCAGGTTGTCGAGCGCGAGCAGCGAGTGCCCGAACGCCACGCCGATGTTGCGCTGCGTCGTCGAGTCGGTGAGGTCGCGCTGCAGGCGGCTCGTCACGAGGGTCTGCGACAGGGTCGCGAGCAGGCCGCCCGAGATCTCGAGGTTCGCCTCGGCGTTCTCGAAGCGGATCGGGTTGATCTTGTGCGGCATCGTCGACGAGCCGGTGGCGCCCGCCACCGGGATCTGGGTGAAGTAGCCGATCGAGATGTAGGTCCAGATGTCGGTCGCGAGGTTGTGCAGGATGCCGCCGGCGTGCCGCACGCGGTCATACAGCTCGACCTGCCAGTCGTGCGACTCGATCTGGGTCGTGAGGATGTTGAAGTCCAGACCCAGGCTCTCGATGAAGGCGCGAGAGACCTCGGGCCAGTCCACGTCGGGAGCAGCCGACAGGTGCGCCGACCACGTGCCGGTCGCGCCGGAGAATTTCGCGAGGTACTCGCCGCCCTCGATCTGGTCGGCGACGCGCGCCAGGCGCCACGCGAACACGCCGAGCTCCTTGCCCATGGTCGACGGCGTCGCCGGCTGGCCGTGCGTGCGCGAGAGCATCGCGGCGTCGCGGTGGTCCACGGCGAGCTCGGTGAGCGCGGCGATGACGGCGCGCAGCTTCGGCAGCCACACGCGCTGCACGGCCCGCTGCACCGTGAGGGCGTAGGAGGTGGAGTTGATGTCCTCGCTCGTGCACGCGAAGTGGGTCAGCTCTGCGATCGCGTCGAGATCGAGCGCCGAGAGGCGATCGCGCACCAGGTACTCGACGGCCTTCACGTCGTGGCGGGTGACCGACTCCTTCTCGGCGAGCCAGTCGATCTCGGCCTGCCCGAAGTCGAGGTAGAGCGCCCGCAGGCGCTCCTTGTCGGCCTCGGCAAGGGGCGAGGTGCCGAAGAGCGAGCGGTCGGTGAGGGCGATGAGCCACTCCACCTCGACCTCGACGCGGGCGCGGTTGAGGCCCGCCTCGGAGAGGTATTCGCCGAGCTCGCTCACGGCGGGGCGGTAGCGCCCGTCGAGGGGACTGAGCGGCTGCCAAGGGAGAGCAGCGGAGTGCAGAGAAGTCATGGGGGCTCCCGTCGGTATCGCCGAAGACGACCGTCGATCCGGTGTCTTCACACCGGGCGGATGGCGGGTTCGAGTTGCCGGAAGAGCGCCCGGCTCGCGCTCTCGATCATACCGAGCACCTCGTCGAACATTCCGGGCCCGGCATAGTACGGGTCGGGCACGTCCATCGTGCGGGCCGCCGGATCGAACGACAGCAGCAGTGCGATCTTGTCGGCGTCGCCCTCGGTGCGCGCCCAGCCGCGGAGGATCCGCTCGTGGCTGCGGTCGAGCGCGACGACCAGGTCGCTGCGCGCGAAGTCCGAGTGGGTGAACTGGCGCGCGCGGTGATGGCTCCCGTCGTAGCCGGCACGCTCGAGCGCCTCGATCGTGCGGAGGTCGGCCCGCTCGCCGACGTGCCAGTCGCCGGTGCCGGCGCTCGTCGAGGCGACACGGGAGCCGAGGCCCGAGGCATCCGCGAACTCCCGGAACACGACCTCCGCCATCGGTGACCGGCAGATGTTTCCGGTGCACACGAACACGACGCGGAAGGGCGTCGCGTCGGTCGCGGTCATGGGATCCATTCTGGACCGAGCAGACACGGAACGTTAACGAGTTCTCCCCCCAGGGTCTTCCGATGAGGGATGCCGCTCCCCTAGCTTGTGACGAAAGGGCGGCGACCAGGCTGCCCTTTCCCCATGCGCGGTCCACAGACCGCCGTCATCCTGTGGAGGTTTCGTGTCCCCAGCACCCCGTCCCATCGCCGCTGCGATAGCGGCCGCGGCGCTCGCCGCCGGAGGAGTCGTGGCATTCGCCGCGCCCGCGGCCGCAGCATCCGGTGATCTGTTCATCAGCGAGTACGTCGAAGGGTCTTCGAACAACAAAGCCATCGAGGTCTACAACCCGGGCACGACGGCGGTCGACCTCGCGGCCACCGGATACAAGCTGCAGCAGTACTCCAACGGCAGCCCCACCGTCAGCCTCACGATCAACCTCACGGGCACCGTCGCCCCCGGGGATGCGTTCGTGTTCTCGCACGCGCTCGCCAACGCGGCCATCCTGGCCCAGGCCGACCAGTCGGCGAACCTCGGCCTCTTCAACGGCAATGACGCCGTCGCCCTCGTCAAGGGCACCGAGATCGTCGACGTCATCGGTCAGATCGGTGTCGACCCCGGTTCCCAATGGGGCACGGGGCTCGCGTCGACGATGGACAACACGCTGCGCCGCAACGCGAACATCGTGCAGGGCGACACGAACGGCTCGGACGCGTTCGATCCTGCCGTCGAGTGGACCGGCTACGCCAACGACACCTTCGACGGCGTCGGCTGGCACCTGACGCCGCCCGACCCCGATCCCGGGCCCGTGGCGGACTGCGCAGCGACGCCGGTGACGATCGGCTCCGTCCAGGGCTCCGGTGCGGCGTCGACGATCCAGGGACAGGACGTGCTGATCGAAGGCCTCGTCGTCGGCGACTTCCAGACCGGCGGGTTCGACGGGTATTACGTGCAGGACGCGGGTGACGGCGACGCCGGGACCTCCGACGGCATCTTCGTGTACGCGCCGGGCGGCGCGCCGGTTGACGTCGGCGACAGCGTCAGCGTCGCGGGCGAGGTCGCGGAGTTCTTCGGCCTCACGCAGATCGTGGCCGCCGACGTCGAGGTCTGCGCCATCGACCAGGCGCTGCCCGCGGCGACGTCGCTCAGCCTGCCGGCGACGGTCGCGCAGCGCGAGGCGCTCGAGGGCATGTACGTGACGCTTCCGCAGAACCTCGCGATCGGCGAGACGTTCGAGTACGGCCGCTTCGGCACGATCACGCTCACCAACGGTCGCCTCGACACGCCGACCGCGGTCGTGGAGCCGGGCGCCGCCGCCAACGCCCTCGCCGCCGCCAACCTCGAGAACAGCATCACGCTGGACGACGGCCGCGGCAGCCAGAACCCCGACCCGGCCATCCACCCGGACGGCGCGGTCTTCACGCTCGACCACTCGTTCCGCAGCGGCGACCTCGTCCAGAACGCCACCGGCATCCTGGACTACCGCTTCGACACGTGGGGCGTTCAGCCGACCGAGGGCGCCGACTTCGCCGTCGCCAACGCGCGGACGGGCGTGCCCGATGTGGGCGGCGACCTGAAGATCTCGAGCTTCAACGTGCTGAACTACTTCACCTCGATCGATCCGACGCCGACGAACTCGAACGACGACGACTACCACCGTGGCGCCGACACGGAGGAGGAGTTCCTGCGCCAGCAGACGAAGATCGTCGAGGCGCTCGCCGCGATCGACGCGGACGTGTTCGGCCTCCTCGAGATCGAGAACAACGGCACCGCCGTCCAGGCGCTGGCCGACGCGCTGAACGCGAAGGTGGGTGCGGGCACGTACGCGCCGGTGACCACCGGCGTGATCGGCACGGATGCGATCACCACGGCCGTCATCTACAAGCCGTCGACTGTCACCCCCGTCGGGGCGCACCAGCTGATGACGAACGCCGTCGACCCGACGTGGTCGGACGCGCGGCACCGTCCCGCGGTCACCCAGCGGTTCGCGTCGACCGAGACGGGCGAGGAGTTCGTGGTGTCGGTCAACCACCTGAAGTCGAAGGGCTCGGCGTGCTCCGAGAGCCCCGACCTCGGTGACGGCCAGGGCAACTGCAGCGCGTCGCGCACGGCGGCCGCGACGGCGCTCACGAAGTGGCTCAACGAGACGGTGGCTCCCGACGGTCGCGCGATCGTGATCGGCGACCTCAACTCGTACGACCACGAGGACTCGATCGACGCCTTCGTCGCGGGCGGCTTCACCGACCTGGAGAAGCAGTTCAACGGCGAGCACGCGTACTCGTACGTGTTCGACGGTCAGCTGGGCTACCTCGACTATGCGCTTGCGCAGCCTGCGCTCACGGCCGACGTGTCGGGTGCGGAGGCGTGGCACATCAACGCCGACGAGCCGAGCCTGATCGATTACGACATGTCGTTCAAGCTGCCGGCGCAGGACGCGCTGTACGCGCCCGACGCCTACCGCTCGAGCGACCACGACCCGGTGATCGTCGGGCTGAACCTGACGCCGCCCGACACGACGGACCCCACCATCGAGGTGACGGCGGACCCGGAGCTGATCTGGCCGCCGGACAACAAGATGCGCACGGTGGAGTTCACGATCGACGCGGCCGATGATCGCGGCGACGTGACCGTCGAGCTCACCGACGTGAGCGTCTCGGGAGCGAAGGCGTCGTGGACCCAGGTCGACGACGACACGTTCACGGTCAAGGCCGCGAAGGGCGCCGTCTATCGCTTCACCTGGACGGCGACGGATGCTGCGGGCAACACCGCGACCGACACGGTCGAGGTGGTCGTGTGCAAGTAGCACGCGATCGCTCCGCCCGAGGGGCGTCGTTCCGCCGAGGAACGGCGCCCCTGCATCGTGTGCGGCTCTCCTCCACATCGGGTGAGCCCGTCCCGGCTGTGAACAGATCGCCGCCGGCGCACCGTGCGACTGCGGCCGCGCGGCGACGATCGACGGGTGACACTGCTTCAATCGACCGCCGAACCGGCATCCCACCAGCTCGCCCAAGCGGCGCGCGACCTTGCGCGGCTCATCGACCGGATCACGGATGCCGCGCTCGTCGCCCGCGGACTCGCCGATGCCGTCGACTGGCAGGCGAAGGCCGCGACCGCGTTCCACGATCGGGCGACGCGCTGGGCGGGCGACGTCTCGGGGCTCGCGTGCCTCGCCGAGACGGCCCGGTACGACCTGGCCCTGGCACAGGACCGCGCCGCCTTCGCGGAGTCCTTCTCCGGCCTGTTCCCGGGGGCGGGGCGATGAGCGACACGATGCCAGGCCCCGACCTCCACAACCCCGACCTGGCGCCGGAGGTGGGTCGCCTCGGCCCGAACGAGGGCGCCGTCGGCCTGATCGCGGAGCATTGGCCGCGGGTCGACGACGGCCTGCAGATCCGCGGCGGGGGCGCGGTGGCCGTCGACACCGCGACGCTCTCGGCGGCGGCGGTCCGCTTCGACGCAGCTCGAGAGGACCTCACGCGGATCGCCGAGCGACTCCGCACGCTCCGGGCTGAGCTCGCGACGCTCCCCGAGCACACCGCCGACGCCCGGGCTTCGGCATCGGTGCTCGCCGCGAAGCTCGACGGTGTGCAGGTCGAAGCGGACGAGATCGCCGCCGCGCTGCGGGAAGCCGGCTACGCGTACGAGATGGTCGAGATCGAGGCAGAGCACCGCGCCGCCGTGCTCGCGGGCGACACCGCCCGGGCGCGACGACTGGACGCCCGGATGACCGCGCTGGCCGACGCGCATCCCGACGCGTGGCGCATGGCGCTCGGAGCCCAGTTCGAGCGCGCCGTGTTGTGGCCGTCCGAACTCGTACGCCAGGCGACGCAATGGGGCGTGACGGTGGGTGGCGAGGTGAGCGACCCCGGTTCGATCGTGGTCGGCGCCGCCGCCGGGCTGCTCACCCTCGGCGGAGCGGCCGGCCTCGGGCTCGCGGGCACCGGGAGGCTCTCGCGCGACGCGCGGCTCTCCGGCACCGCAGGCCCGGTGACCGTGACGTCCGTCGCTCCGGCCTCGCCGCGCAGCGCTGCGCCACCGGTCACGCCCGCGCTCGGCGTGGGGTCGGCGTCGTCGACGCGGTCGCCCGCGTCGGTCGCGCCGCAGAGCCTGGCCGCCGTGACGGAACGGATGCCGGGGGCCGGTGACTCCCGGGTGCGCGTGGAGCGGTATTCGATGCCGGACGGGTCGCGGCAGTACGCCGTGTACATCGCGGGCATGCAGTCCTTCGACCTGGGCGGTCGCGAGCCGTGGGACAACGCCTCCAACGTGGAGCTGTACACGGGGAAGACCTCCGACTCGTACGCCGCGACAGAGGCCGCCCTCGCGCAGGCGGGTGTGGAGCCGGGCGACACCGTCCACATGTTCGGGTTCTCACAGGGCGCGATGATCGCCGGGCACCTCGCCCTGGAGGGCGGCTACGACACGCAGACACTGGTGTCGATCGGGTCGCCCGTCGACACCGATGTCGGATCGGAGACGCTCAGCGTGACGCTGCGGCATACCGATGACCCCGTCGCCGGACTCGCCGGCGGCGGTCACGGCGCCGCGGTCGGCGCGCCGGGGAGCTTCATCGCCGAACGCGTCTTCGATCCCGAGGTCGGCACGGACGAACCTCTGCTGCCGGCCCACCGGCTGAACGCCTACGCCGAGACGGCCGCGCTCGTCGATGCCTCGAGCGATCCGCGAGTCGGCGCCCTGCGCGACGTCTTCGCCGACCTCGCGCGCGCGGAATCGGTCCAGGTGACCGAGTACGCGGCCACGCGCGGTGCGGGCTGAGTCAGTCCTTGCGGGGGCGGATGATGATGCCGACGACCCAGTTGATGAGGGTGATGATGATCGCGGCGACCACGCCCCACCAGAAGTCCTCGACCCGCAGGCCCCAGTTCCAGAAGCTCGTGAACCAGGCGGTGAGCCACAGCAGGAACGCGTTGATGAGGAGGCCGATGAGCCCCAGCGTCAAGATGTAGAGCGGGAACGCCAGCACCTTGATGACCGTGCCGATGATCGTGTTCACGAGCGCGAAGATCGCGGCGACGATCAGCAGGGTCAGGATCAGCTGGAGCGTCTCGCCCGGTGGGAAGGGGATGACCGAGACCTGGAGAGCCGGGATCAGGGTGACGACCCAGATCGCGAAGGCGTTGATGACCACGCGGATGAGGAAGCCCATAGTGGGGCCAGTCTTCCACGCCCCTGCCCGCGACCGATAGAAGCCGTACCCGTGCCCGCGCTACCGGGCCACGGACGCGGGCCACGGCAGGGAGGCGCATCCGATCCGCCGCTCGTAGACTCGGGGCGTGACCGACGCCCCCGAGATCCCCGTTCGCGTGCGCCCCGAGGTCGCCGCTCTGCCTCCGTACAAGCAGGGCAGGCAGGCCGGTGCAGACGCGTTCAAGCTGTCGAGCAACGAGAATCCGTTCGACCCGCTGCCCGGGGTGCTCCAGCGCGTGCGGAACGCGTCGGCGCTGAACCGATATCCGGATGCGACGGCCGCACGCCTGCGCGAGCGGCTGGCCGAGCGCTTCGGGGTCGGGGTCGACTCCGTCCACATCGGCGCGGGCAGCGTCTCGATCCTCGCGCAGCTCGTGCTCGCGACATCCGGTCCCGGTGACGAGGTCATCTACGCGTGGCGCTCGTTCGAGGCCTACCCGTGGCTCGCCGTGGTCGCGGGTGCCACCGCCGTACAGGTGCCCCTCGCCGACGGCGCCCGCCACGATCTCGATGCGATGGCCGCGGCGATCACCGACCGCACCCGCGCGATCATCGTGTGCAGCCCCAACAACCCGACCGGCCCGATCGTCACGCAGGCCGAGTTCGACGCCTTCGTGGAGAAGGTGCCGTCCGATGTCCTCGTCATCCTCGACGAGGCGTACGCCGAGTTCGTCACCGACCCCGAATCCGTCGACGGGCTGCGCGTGCTGGGCGGGTCGGGTCGCCCGAACGTCGTCGTGCTCCGCACGTTCTCCAAGGCCTACGGGCTCGCCGCGCTCCGCGTCGGGTACGCGATCGGGCACCCGCGCGTGCTCGACGCCGCCCGCAGCACCGCGATCCCGCTGTCGGTCACCGCCCACGGCGAGGAGGCTGCGCTCGCGAGTCTCGACGCCGAGGACGAGCTGCTCGAGCGCGTTCGGGTCATCGCGGACCGCCGCGATCGCCTCGCCGACGGGCTGCGCGAGGCCGGCTGGAACGTCCCCGCGGCGCAGGGGAACTTCGTGTGGCTGCCTGCCGGAGACCAGACGATGGCGTTCGCGGCGACGTTCGAGGAGGCGGGTCTGATCGTGCGGCCCTTCGCCGGCGACGGCATCCGCATCTCGGTCGGCGAGGAGGAATCCGTCGAGAAGGTGCTGCGGATCGCGGCGACGGTCGCGGCTCAGCGCGAGGGATGAGTGCCGATGCGATTGTCGATCGCGTGCGGTGGTTTCCGGCATCCCTTGTCGAACGCATGCAGAATCGCGCATGCACGGAGAGATAGCGTGAATCCATGATCCCGGTCGACGACTCCGCCCTGGTGCGGTTTCTGGATGCGGACGGAACGTTCGCGCCGAGCCCTGCCGCCGAACCGTATCGGGAGGCCGTCGAGAGGATCGGCGACGCCGATCTCGAGACGTTCTACCGCGACATGGCGGTCATCCGCGCGTTCGACGTGCAGGCGACCAACCTGCAGCGCCAGGGACAGCTCGCCCTGTGGCCGCCGAGCTACGGCCAGGAGGCCGCGCAGGTCGGCTCCGCCCGCGCCGCACGCGCGCAGGACCACCTCTTCCCGTCGTATCGCGAGCACGTGGTCACGAAGATCCGCGGCGTCGACCCGATCGACATCATCCGCGTGATGCGCGGACTGACGCACGGCGGGTGGGATCCGACCGACCCGAAGAACGGCAACACGCACATCTACACGCTCGTCCTCGGCTCGCAGACGCTGCACGCCACGGGCTTGGGGATGGGGCTCGTCTTCGACGGGCGGTGCGGCACCGGCGACCTCGACCGCGACGAGGCGGTGATCGTCTATTACGGCGACGGCGCCTCCAGCCAGGGCGACGTGCACGAGGCGATGGTCTTCGCCAACAGCTACCGCACGCCCGAGGTCTTCTTCCTCCAGAACAACCAGTGGGCGATCTCCGTGCCCGTCGCCACGCAGTCGCGTTCGCCGCTGCACAAGCGCGGCGAGGGCTACGGCATGCCGAGCACCCTGATCGACGGCAACGATGTGCTCGCGAGCTGGGCCGTGACGCGCACGGCACTCGACGAGGCGCGCGCCGGCGGCGGACCGCAGGCGATCGAGGCGATGACCTACCGCCTCGGAGCCCACACCACGAGCGACGACCCCACCAAGTACCGCACCTCCGACGAGGAGGAGTCGTGGCGCCGCCGCGACCCGATCGCGCGCATGAAGGCGTTCCTGATCGGGAAGGGGGCGTCCGATGCGTTCTTCGCGGACGTGGAGGCCGAGTCGCAGGCGCTCGCCGACGACGTCCGCACCCGCACCAACGCCCTCGGCGGCCTCGAGCGCGACGACATGTTCGCTCACGTGTACTCGGAGCAGCACCCGCTCGTCGGCGAGCAGCGGCAGTGGCTCGCCGACTACGAGGCATCCTTCGAAGGAGGCGCATCGTGACCACGACGACCACCGCTGCGGCAGCCACCGACGCGGCCGCGCCCGCCGCGCAGACCATGCCCTTCAGCCGGGCGATCAACGCCGGTCTGCGCGCCGCGCTCGCGGGCAGCGACCGGGTCCTCCTGATGGGCGAGGACATCGGCAAGCTCGGCGGCGTCTTCCGGGTGACCGAGGGCCTGCAGGCCGAGTTCGGTGAGCAGCGGGTGCTCGACACGCCGCTCGCCGAGTCCGGGCTCGTCGGCACCGCGATCGGACTCGCGATGGCGGGCTTCCGGCCGGTGGTGGAGATCCAGTTCGACGGGTTCGTCTTCCCGGCGTTCGACCAGATCACGACGCAGCTCGCGAAGCTCACGAACCGCCACGAGGGTGCGCTGCAGATGCCCGTCGTCATCCGCATCCCCTACGGCGGGCACATCGGCGCCGTCGAGCACCACCAGGAGAGCCCGGAGGCGTACTTCACGCACACGGCGGGCCTGCGGGTCGTGAGCCCGTCGACGCCGAACGACGGCTACTGGATGATCCAGGACGCCATCGCCTCGCCCGACCCGGTGATCTTCCTCGAGCCGAAGAGCAAGTACTGGCAGAAGGGCGAGGTCGACACGTCGGCGCGCGCGCTGCCCCTGCACGCGTCGCGCATCGTGCGCCGCGGCACCGACATCACCCTCGTCGGTCACGGCGCGATGGTGACGACGATGCTGCAGGCCGCCGCGCTCGCCGAGGCCGAGGGAACGAGCATCGAGGTCGTCGACCTCCGCTCGCTGTCGCCGGTGGACTACGGGCCGATCCTCGACTCCGTCCGCCGCACCGGCCGCATGGTCTACGCGCAGGAGGCGCCGGGCTTCACGTCGCTCGGCTCAGAGGTCGCCGCGACCGTCATGGAGCGCGCCTTCTACGCGCTCGAGGCGCCCGTGCTGCGCGTGTCGGGCTTCGACGTGCCCTTCCCGCCCGCCAAGCTCGAGGGTGCCTACCTCCCTGACGCCGACCGCATCCTCGAGGCCGTCGACCGGTCCCTCGCCTACTGAGGTTCTCGGTCGTTGAGCGAGCGAGGAACGAGCGAGTCGAAACGCCCCAGGCGTGCGAGATCGTCGGGCGCATTTCGACTCGCAGGCTCGCTCAACGACCGGGTCCCCGAAAGGACATGACATGAGCACCCAGACGTTCGTCCTCCCCGATGTCGGCGAGGGCCTCACCGAGGCCGAGATCGTCCAGTGGCGCGTCGGCCCCGGCGACACCGTCGCCGTCAACGACGTGCTCGTCGAGATCGAGACCGCCAAGTCCCTCGTCGAGCTCCCGTCGCCGTTCGCCGGTACCGTCGGCGACCTGCTCGCCACCGAGGGCGAGACCGTGAACGTCGGCGCGGCGATCATCACGATCGCATCGGAGACGGATGCTGCCGCCCCGGCGACCGTCGGGCAGTCCGAGCACGGCGAACCGGCCGAGTCGGCCGGCGAGGGCGCGGTGCTCGTCGGATACGGCACGGGCGGACACGTCCAGTCGCGGCGGCGCAAGCCTGCGGTTGCGGCGGAGGAGCGGGTCGCAGCATCCGTCGGGGTCATCGCCAAGCCGCCGATCCGCAAGCTCGCGCGCGATCTCGGCGTGGAGCTGTCGGCCGTCGCGCCGAGCGGCCCCGCCGGCGAGGTGACCCGTGAGGACGTCGTGCGGCACGCGTCGCAGGCGAGTGTCTTCCGCAACATCGAGACCCCGGAGTGGGGTCGCGTGCGCGACGAGACGATCCCCGTCTCCGCCGCCGCGCCCGCGTCCGGCCCGGCCACCGTCGCACCGTCGACGCCGGCACCCGACGCCGCCGGCCGCGAGGAGACCATCGCGGTGCGGGGCGTGCGCAAGGCGACGTCGTCCGCGATGGTGCAGTCGGCCTACTCGGCCCCGCACGTGTCGGTGTGGACCGACGTGGACGCCAGCCGCACCATGGAGCTCGTCAAGCGACTCAAGACCTCGCCGGACTTCGCCGACATCAAGGTGTCGCCGCTGCTGATCATGGCGCGCGCGGTGATCTGGGCGGCCCGCCGCACCCCCATGGTGAACGCGGCCTGGGCCGATGTCGAGGGTGGCGCCGAGATCCGCGTCCGCAACTACGTGAACCTCGGCATCGCTGCGGCGACACCCCGCGGCCTGCTGGTTCCCAACATCAAGGACGCGCAGGACCTGTCGATGCGCGAGCTCGCCCGGGCGCTGGAGAAGCTCACGCTCACGGCGCGCGAGGGCAAGACGACCCCGGCCGACCAGCACGGCGGGACCATCACGATCACCAACATCGGCGTGTTCGGCATGGACGCGGGCACCCCGATCATCAACCCCGGGGAAGCCGGCATCGTGGCGCTCGGCACCATCCGCCAGAAGCCGTGGGTCGTCGACGGCGAGGTGCGTCCTCGCTGGGTGACGACCGTCGCCGGCTCGTTCGACCACCGCGTGGTCGACGGCGACGGCATGTCGCGGTTCATCGCCGATGTCGCGTCCATCCTCGAGGAGCCAGCACTCCTGCTGGACTGATCCGAGCCCCCTCGGATCGGATCCCGTCAGTAGTCCACGCGGGATTCGGTGACGATGTCCAGCTGGGTCTCGTCGGCCGCCCAATCCGCGAGTGCCGAGGCGAGCTGGCGACGCAGCCACGTCTCGGGCAGCGTCCGGCCCTCGGTCTCGAGCTGAGCCAATCTCTTCGCACGCTCATCCGGCGTCCCGGCCAGGTCCGCCGGTTCGGTCTCGGTCATCATTCCCGCCCTTCGTGATTCACGGCTCGCGAGCATGCGGGCCCGCTTCCGAACATAGGACTTTCCGCGCGCGAGCCATACGACCACTGTCGAGAACCGTTCGGGCGATTTGAGAACGATTCTCAATAGCGTTAGAGTCGGATGCATGACCTCCCTGCGACGTTCCCTGCCTGCGCTCGGCCTGGCGGCAGCATCCGCCCTCGTCCTCGCCGGATGCGCGGGCACGGCCGCGGGTGATGACGCGGGCGACGGGAAGATCGCGGTCGTCGCGTCGACCAACGTGTACGGCCAGATCGCCGAGGAGATCGGCGGCGACCTCGTCGACGTCACGTCGATCGTGTCGAACGAATCGCAGGACCCGCACTCGTTCGAGCCGAGCGCGCGCGACCAGCTCGCCGTGTCGAAGGCCGACGTCGTCATCGAGAACGGCGGCGGTTACGACTCGTTCGTCGACGCGCTGATCGACTCCAGCGGCACCGAGGCGCCCGTCGTGACGGCGGTCGAGTACTCGCACGACTGGCCCGAGAACGCCGGCCACGACGAAGAGAGCGCGGGCGACGCCGAAGACCACGCCCACGACCACGGCGACCACGACCACGTCGAGGGCTTCAACGAGCACGTCTGGTACGACCCGCACACCATCGCACACGTCGCGGAGGCCATCGCCCACGAGCTCGGCGAACTGCGCCCTGACGACGCCGAGACCTTCACCGCCAACGCCGAGGCGTTCGCCGCCGAGATCGCCGGCCTCGAGGCGTCGCTCGACGAGATCGGTGCGGCGCACGCCGGTGAGAAGGTCTTCGTCACCGAGCCGGTGCCGGTGTACCTCGTCGAGGCGGCCGGGCTCGAGAACGCGACGCCCGCGAAGTTCAGCGAGGCTGTCGAGGAGGGGCAGGATGTCGCGCCCGCGACCCTGCTCGAATCCCTTGCGCTCGTGCAGGGCGGCGAGGTGAGCGTCGTGATCACGAACACTCAGACCGGCGGCGCCGAGACGCAGGAGATCGTCGACGAGGCGGACGGGCTCGGCATCCCGGTGATCGCGTTCTCGGAAACGCTGCCGGAGGGGCAGACTTACATCTCGTGGATGCAGGCGAACATCGAGGCGCTGAACGGAGCGCTCCAGGCGTGACGCCGGCATCCCGCGGCGCGGGGCGCCCCGTCGTCCTCAGCATCAGGGATGCCGCTCTCCAGCGCGGCGACCGCGAGCTCTGGGCGGGTCTCGATCTCGACGTGCACTCCGGCGAGCTCGTGGCCGTGCTCGGCCCGAGCGGCTCGGGCAAGACGACACTGCTGCGTGCGATCCTCGGCCTCGAGCCGCTCTCGCGGGGCGCGATCACGGTTCAGGGCGAGCCCGTGGCCCACAAGGGGAGCCGCAGCATCGGCTACATCCCGCAGGCCCGGCCGCTGCCGCGCGACACGTCGCTGCGGGGCCGCGACCTGGTGACGCTCGGCGTCGACGGGCACCGCTTCGGCGTGCCGATCCCGCGCCGCGGCGATCGCGCGCGGGTCGATGCGCTCATCGACGCCGTCGGCGCGCGCGACTTCGCGGATCGACCCGTCGGTCTCCTCTCGGGCGGCGAGCAGCAGCGCCTTCGCGCGGGCCAGGCGCTCGCGGACGACCCGCGGCTCCTGCTGTGCGACGAGCCGCTCACGAGCCTCGACCTCGCGAATCAGCAGGCGGTCATCGGCCTCATCGACCGGCATCGCCGGGAGAAGGATGCCGCGGTCCTGCTCGTCACACACGACATCAACCCGCTGCTGGGCAAGGTCGACCGCATCCTGTACATCGCCAATGGGCGGTTCACCCTCGGCACGCCGCAGGAGGTGCTCCGCTCCGACGTCCTCACGGCGCTGTACGGAGCGCACGTGTTCGTGCTGCGTGCGGGCGACCGGCTCGTGGTGGTCGGAGCGCCCGACGCCGAGGCATCCCACCACCATCACGACCACGGGGCTCACGAATGAACGGGAACGACATCGCGGACGCGATGTTCGGCGGGCTGCCCTATTACGGCGAGATCCTCGCGCTGGTGTCGAACTCGGTGTGGGCGGGCGCGGTGCTCGGGCTCGTCGGCGGGCTCGTCGGCGTCTTCGTCATGCAGCGCGACATGGCATTCGCGGTGCACGGCATCAGCGAGCTGTCGTTCGCGGGTGCCGCGGCGGCGCTCCTCATCGGCTGGGACGTGGTCACCGGGTCCATCGTCGGCTCGCTCATCGCGGCCGCCATCATCGGCGTGCTGGGGGCGAAGGCGCGCGACCGCAACTCGATCATCGGCGTGCTGATGCCGTTCGGGCTGGGTCTCGGCATCCTGTTCCTCTCGCTCTACGACGGCCGCAGCGCCAACCGCTTCAGCCTCCTCACCGGGCAGATCGTGTCGGTGCAGACCGGGCAGCTCGGGTGGCTGATCGGCATCGGCGCCGTCGTGCTGCTCGGTCTGCTGCTCATCTGGCGCCCGCTGCGGTTCGACTCGCTCGACCCGCAGTCCGCCGCGGCACGCGGCGTGCCGACGACCGCCGTGTCGCTCGGCTTCATGCTGCTACTCGGCCTCATCGTGGCCGTCGCCGTGCACATCATCGGCGCGCTGCTCGTGATGGCTCTCCTCGTCACGCCCGCCGCCGCGGCGATGCGCATCGCGTCGGGGCCCCTGTCAGTGCCGCTGCTGTCGGCGCTGTTCGGCTTCGCGTCGGCGGTCGGCGGCATCCTCCTCGCGATCATGGGAACCCTCCCGGTGAGCCCGTACATCACGACGATCTCGTTCCTGATCTACGTCGTGTGCCGCGCGGTCGGTGCCCGCCGCGGCCGCGTCACGCGCGTCGTCCTGCCGGAGTCGGCCCGATGACCGGCGCCCGGGTGACGCACAGGACCCCTCGGTAGACTCGCCCCCATGGCCCAGCGCAACACGTGGCAGCGCGAACGCGTGCGCGAAGCGCTGTCGGACGCCCGCGGATTCGTCAGCGCGCAGTCGCTGCACGCCACCCTGCGCGACGACAACACCGGCATCGGACTCGCCACCGTGTACCGCGCGCTCGCCGGGCTCGCCGCCCAGGGCGAGGCCGATTCCCTGCAGAGCCCCGAGGGCGAGGCGCTGTACCGCGCCTGCTCCAGCACCGGCCATCACCACCATCTGATCTGCCGCTCCTGCGGACTGACCGTCGAGATCGAGGCGACGGACGTCGAGCAGTGGGCCAAGCGCACCGCCGAGCGCCACGGATTCCGCGACGCCGAGCACGTCGTCGACATCTTCGGGCTCTGCGCGAACTGCGCCGCCGCCCGGGATGCCCAGCGTGACGCGAACTGACCCCGGCACGCGGGCGCGCTCTTCGGAGCACCGCCACGGATCGATGACGGATGCTGCGCCGCAGCCATCCGCGCAGGCGCGAACCCTGCTCTGGCTCGGTGTGGGTGTGGCCGTCGTCGGCGGCCTCTTCCTCATCGACTGGCTCGCGCCGAGCCTGTTCCCGGCATCCCTCCCCACCCGCGCGCAGGACGGGCTGACCCTCGCGATCAGCGTGCTCATCGAGTCGCTGCCCTTCGTGGCCCTCGGCGTGGTGCTGTCGATCGTCGTGCAGGTGTGGGTGCCCCCGGGCGTCATCGAGCGATGGATGCCGCGGCGCGGGTGGGCCCGACGCGCGGTGCTGTCCCTCCTCGGCATGATCGTGCCGGTGTGCGAATGCGGCAACGTGCCGTTCGCGCGCGGCCTCCTCATGCGCGGATTCTCGGTGCCCGAGACGCTGACGTTCCTCATCGCGGCGCCGATCGTGAACCCCATCGTCATCATCACGACGCACCAGGCGTTCGGCTTCAGTGACGGCATCCTCATCGCGCGCCTGCTCGGCGGGTACGCGATCGCGAACCTCATCGGATGGCTGTATTCGCGGCATCCGTCTCCCGACGCCCTGCTCACCGACCGCTTCCGCGACACGTGCGAGCTCGTGGTGCACGAGCCGGGCGGCAGGTGGCGGCGCACGCTCGCGCAGTTCGTGATCGAGCTGCGCGCGGTGATGCCGGCGCTCGTCATCGGCTCGGCGCTCGCCGGCGCGGTGCAGGTGCTCATCCCGCGCGAGGCGCTGCTCGCGATCGGCGCCAACCCGGCGCTGTCGATCGTCGCGATGATGGCCCTCGCGATGGTGGTGTCGATCTGCTCGAACGTCGACGCGTTCTTCGCGTTGTCGTTCGCCTCGACCTTCACGCCCGGGTCGATCGTCGCCTTCCTGCTGGTCGGACCGCTCGTCGACGTCAAGATGCTCGCGCTCATGCGCACGACGTTCACATGGCGCACGCTCGGCGGCATCGTCGTGGTCGTCGTGCTGTCGGCCTTCGCGATCGGGACGGCGGTGAACCTCCTTGCGTAGGGCAGGTTTCGTCGGCACGCGGTGGCTCGGGGTCGGGCTCGCCGCGGCGCTCGCCGTCTTCACGCTCTCCCTCGCGGTGACCGGGCGGCTCGGGCTGTACATCAACCCCGACTCGACGTGGTTCGCGGTGTCGATGGCGGTGTTCCTGCTGATCGGCGCAGTGGCCTCGTTCGCGCTCCCGCTCGGGGCGGAGGCCGACCACGGCCACGACCACGGGGACGAACGCGTCCCGCAGACCCGAGGCGTTTCGACTTCGGGCGCTGGCGCGCCCTTCGCTCAACGACCGGAACCCTTCACCCCGCTCATTGAGCGCGGTCGAGAGCAGGTTCCCACGCTCGTTGAGCGAGCGAGGTACGAGCGAGTCGAAACGCCTGAGCGCGTTCCCTCGTTCGTTGAGCGAGCGAGGTACGAGCGAGTCGAAACGCCTGAGCAGGTTCCCTCGTTCGTTGAGCGAGCGAGGTACGAGCGAGTCGAAACGCCTGAGCAGGTTCCCTCGTTCGTTGAGCGAGCGAGGTACGAGCGAGTCGAAACGCCTGAGCGCGGTCGGGAGCACGACCACGAACGTGTCACGCAGGCCCAGCGCGTTTCGACTTCGGGCGCTGGCGCGCCCTTCGCTCAACGACCGGAGACTCTCACCCCGCTCGTCGAGCGCGATCACGACCACGACCACCACGCCCCGCACCCGCTCGCGGTCGCGGCCACGGTCGTCGGCGGGGTGGCGGCATCCGGGGTCGTCGTGCTGACCCTCGTGCTGCCCCCGGCCTCGCTGAGCGCGGAGCTCGCGATGTCGCGCGACGTGGGCGCGACGCCGTTGTTCGGCGGGGCCGACACGGTGCAGCTGGCCTCGACCGGCGACACCGCCTCCTTCGGCGTCGGCGAGTGGGCGACGGTGTTCGCGACGGCGACCAATCCCGACGCGTTCGACGGCGAGACCGTCGAGCTCACGGGGTTCGTGACGCCGGGAGAGGGCGACGCCTTCGACCTCACGCGTCTGGTCATCACGCACTGCGTCATCGACGCGCAACCCGCGAGCCTGCCCGTCGTGAGCGACTCCGGCGCGCCCGACACCGGGCAGTGGGTCTCGATCACCGGCACCGTGCGCTCCTCGTCGGACGGGCAGCTCGTCGTCGACGCGGCCGCGGTCGAGGAGATCGCCGAGCCCGAGGACCCGTATGAGTACTGACCGGACCTCGCGTCGCTCGCGGTCCCGGCGTCGCCGGGGCCGCGCGTTCGTCGGGACCTTCGCGATCGTCGTCGGCCTGCTGGCCGTGTTCGGGCTCGCCGGAGCGGCCGCGAGCGTCGCGCAGGGGCCGCGGGTGACCCAGGCGTACGTGGATCCGGAGGCGGCGGCCGCGGCATCCGGGGCCCGTCTCATCGTGACCACCACGCAGTCGCTCGCCGGCGTCGACCCGTCGCAGGTGACGATCACGCCCGCGACGCCGTTCGCCGTCGACACGTCGGGGCGCAGCGTCGGCGTGCGGTTCACCCTGCCGCTGTGGGACGACACGGAGTACACCGTGACCATCGACGATGTGGCCTCGCTCGGCGGCGGGCCGACCGCGACGATCACGCAGACCTTCCGCACGCCGGCGGCCGAGGTGTTCCTGATGCAGCGCGGGACCAACGCCGGCGACCTCATCTACCGCACAGACCTCACCGGGCAGGATGCCGTGCCGGTGTTCCGGCACGCGCACATCGAGGACTTCCGGGCGACGGCCCAGCACCTCGTCGTCTCGGTGCGCACCGAAGACGACCGGGCCGGCCTCATCGTGACCGACCTCGACGGCGAGAACGCGCACGAGGTGCCGCTCCCGGGAGACGGATACGTGTCGAACTTGCAGACCGCCGACCGCGGTGAGCGCATCGGGTACACCTTCTCGGACGCCGAGCTCAGCGCCGACTCCGGCCGCGAGAGCCGGCTGTACACGGCGTCGCTGAGCGATCCCACCGCAGAACCGGTCGCGATCGAGGTCGAGGGCGCCGATCCTCGTGTCGCGGAGTGGCGGTTCGTGCCCGACACGGACAGCATCCTGCTCCTCTCGTTCGACGGCTCGCTGATGCTGACCGGATCGGAGAGCGCGAACGGTGCGCCGACCGCGCTCGGTGACGCGATGACGATCGAGGGCATCGCGCGCGGCTCCAGCGAGGCCGTGGTCGACCGCCCCGACCGCGCGGCCGTCATCGACCTCACCGACGCGAGCGAAGAGCCGCTCGTCGCTTCCGACATCGACCTCGGGGGCACCACCTCGGTGACGCCGCTCCCCGACGGCTCCACCATCCGCACGGCGGCGGTGCTCGACGCCGACGGCGTGCCGACCGGGCGCACATCGGTCGCCCGCGTGGGCGCGGACGGCGCGGCGACCATGCTCACCGAGATCGCCGACACGGATGCCGTCATCCAGGTGTGCGTGTCGCCCAGCGCCCGATACCTCGCGGTGCTCGTGGCGCCTGACGCGGTGACGAACTCGTACGACACCTACCAGCACCCGCTGCCCGAGCGCCCCGAGACGCGCATCCTCGAGGTGGCCGACGGCGATCCCGTCGTCGCCCTCAACGGCGCCTCGATCTCGTGGTGCCAGGTGCCCCCGCGTTGATCAGGCGCAGATCACCAGCGCTCGCCGAGGTGCCCCGACGCGGTTGTCGCGTCGGCGCGCGGACGTAGACTCGGCCCCATGGCGCGGGACCTCTGGCGTGCGGCGACCCGCGCAGACCTGCAGGGCCTTCCGGCCGACGTCGCGCCCCGCCTGCTCGGGGCACGCCTGACGACGGTGGTCGAAGGCGAGACGGTGGCGGTGCGCCTGACGGAGGTCGAGGCGTACCACGGTCGCGGCACCGGGCCGGTGCCTGATCCGGGCTCGCACGCGCGCATGGGCCAGACCGCCCGCAACGCGACGATGTGGGGCGAACCCGGGCACCTGTACGTGTACCTCAGCCACGGCATCCACTCCTGCGTCAACGTCGTGTGCGGCCCCGACGGGGTCGCCGGCGGTGTGCTGCTGCGGGCGGGTCAGGTGATGGAGGGGACGGATGCTGCGACCCGCCGCCGACCGGCAGCCCGAACACCGCGCGACCTGGCTCGCGGGCCAGGCCGGTTCGGCGATGCGGTGGGACTGCGGCATCCGATGCACGACGGCATCGACGCGATCACCGGTGCGCCGCTGAACGGCGCGGTGGCCAGGCTCGAGCTGCTCGCCGACCCGCTCGCCGAGGTCGCGTCGGGGCCGCGCGTCGGCGTCGCGGGCGTGGCCGGGACCGCCGTGTTCCCGTGGCGGTACTGGATCCCGGGCGAGGAGACGGTGTCGCCGTTCCGCTGGGGGCGCGGCGCGCGCGAGGTCAGCGAAGCGACGTGACCGCGACGACGGTCGTGCGCAGCGCCTTCATGTTCTTCTCGTAGCGGGCGGCCATGAAGATGAGCAGCGCGCCGCCGAGGCCGAGCCACAGCCACCACGGCACCGCGACGTAGGCGGTCGAGATCCAGGGCCACAGCTGGGCGACCCCGTGCACGATCAGCACCGCGGACCCCATCAGGAGCGGCGCTTGGAGTCGGTAGACCGCCCCCACGACGACCATCGCGAGCGCCACGACGCCCAGCGACACGATGCGCCACAGCTCGGACTCGCCCAGCCAGGCCTCGTCCGCGGCGCCCGGGATCGCCGACCCGCCGAAGTCGTGCAATAGCGACGGCACCGTCAGCAGCGCGAGCCATGGGCCGAGCGTGGGCCATGTGCGCGACCGCGGTGCACGGCGCAGAGTGCGCACGCCGTACGCGATCCCGCCGAGGGCCGGCGGCACCGCGACGAGTTCGATGGGCCGGACGTCACCGACGGTGAGCGCCATGATGGCGAAGCCGGCGCCCGCGAGGGCGGCCGTGACCGGCAGGGCCAGGCCGAGCCGCGTGCGCGCGGCGGTGCCGACCACGGTGGCGGCGGTGAGTGCCGACATCACCGCCGCGGTGCGCAGCTCGTCGCCCGTCTGCTGCACGAGCAGCAGCGCCAGCTCGGCGAGGGCGAACAGCGCCGAGGCGACCGCGAAGCCCGCCCCGGCGGTGAGCCCGACGGCGCGCGACGGCGTCGCGCGGAGCGCCGCGAGCGCGACCGCGCCCGCGATCCCCGCGCCGGCGACCGCCCAGAGGTCGGGCTCGAGGCCGCCGGCGGGCGCCACCTCGAGGAACCGGATGCCGCACGCGACGACCGCGATGACGAGCCCGCCCACGGCGAGCACGCCGCCCAGCCGCGTCCAGCGGCGCAGGCCCAGCACCGAGGCGCCGGCCACACCGAGCACCCCCCCGATGACGGCGGTCACGGTCGTGAGCACGAGGTCGGCTTCGGAATGCGTGAGCGACATCGCGACGACCAGGGCGGCGCCGGCGCCGGCGAGGACGGCCGCCCCGCGGGCGGCGGCCGGTGCCGAGCCGCGTGCCGTCAGCAGGACCGCCACCGCGACGGCACCCAGGCCCACGAGGATGGCCACCGCGGCGTCACCTTCGAAGCCGGGCAGGACGAGCCCACGCAGCCCCATCACGACCGCGGCGAGGCCGAGCAGCAGCGACGTCGGTGTGCGCAGCGTCCAGACGTCGACGAACATCGGGGTGCGGGGAGCGGGAGCGGCGACCGGGGCCGGCGCCGGAATGAAGACGGGCTCCGCATCGGCGGGAACGTCCCGCCCGGGTTCCCGGAGGGCGGCCGCTCCGCCCGCTGCCGCGAGGGTGAGTGCCACGTACGCCCAGATCCGCGCGGGTTCCGCCGCGACGAGGAGGCTCGGCGCGCCGGCGAGCACCAGTCCCACGATCCACGCCGGCCCCTCTGCACCGGGCCATGCGGCGCCGGCCCGCCGCCGGCGGAGCATGCCGAGGACGGCGCCGACCAGGCACATCGCGGCGACGGGGAGCGACACCGCCTCGACCTCGGTCGCCGCGCCCAGGAACCAGCCCGCGACTCCCACGACGAAGGCGGCCGTGAGCGAGATCCAGCGGGTGGTGCCGGTCAGCGGCAGGCGGTTGAATCCTGCCGCGGAGAGGTGCAGCGCGGCGAGCATGATGAGCGTCCCGGCGACGATGCGCGGCTCGTCGGCGACCGGCACGATCGCGACGACCGCGGCGACGAGGGCCGCCGGGGGCACGATGAGCGCGTACAGGCCCGACGAGAGGCGGCTCGGCCGGGCGAGCGTCATGCCCCAGCCTGACGCGTACGCGACCGCGACCAGCAGCACGAGCCAGAGCACCTGCGACCCCTGCCCCTCGAAGGCGCGCTCCACGGCGACGAGTCCGATCGCGATCACCGCCACCGCGGCGCCGAGCGCAGCGGCGGGACGGATGCTGCGCACCGGCGTGAACGACAGCGCCAGGCACACCGCCACCGCGACGAGCGCGATGACCACGCCGCGCACCGGGTCCCCGGTCCATCCCTCGACGGCGGGCGCCCAGAGGCCGAGGGCGAGACCGCCGGCCAGCGCGACGCTCGCCTCGGCGCGGCGGCGCAGCCGCACCAGGAGCGCCGCGAAGGCCACGAGCACGACGGCCGACGGCACCACGTACGACTCCACGGCGTCGTGCGTGCCGGGGGTTCCGGCGTCCAGCCACGACCACCACGCGACGATCGCCGCGACGACCGCCGGCCACGCCAGCAGGCGGCGCGGGGCGTCGAGGAGCGGCATCCCGTCCCGCTTCATCGCGAAGCGATCGTCGGCCGGGTCGGCTGAAGTCGTCCCCACCCAGCCACGGGAGACGGATGCTGCGGCGAAGCCGAGGGCGACGAGCACGAGTGCGGCCCACGCGAGGAGGGGAGTCACCGGCCACACCACGACGAGCACGGTGAGGGCTGGGCCGAGATCGGCGGCCAGGCGGCGCAGCACTGCGGCGCGTGGTCGCGGCGGTGCGGACGCGATGTCGGTCGGCCCCTGCGAAGCCGGCGCCGGCGGGGCGTCGTCGCCGGCGCGATGACGCAGGGCGGTGGCCGCCGAGACGAGCGGCACGACGACCGCGGCGGCGGTGAGGGCGAGCGGCGCCCAGTCCGCGTCGCGCAGGCCGACGGCGCCGAGCACGTCGTAGGTCGTCGCGGCCGCGACCGGCGCTGTCAGGGCAGCGGCCAGGATCGGGGGCACTCCGGTGACGCGGGTGACGCCGAACGCGACGATCGCGAGTCCCGCGAGCAGGAGTGCGCCGCGCGCGATGCCGAGGCCGGGCTCGCCGATCGCGGTCAGCAGCGGGTTCGCGGGCGCACCGCTGCCCGGCGTCGTCACGGCCGTGAACGCGCCGATGAGGCTGAACGCCACGAGCACCTCGGCGGAGGCGGCCAGCGCGGTGCGGCTCGCGCGCTCCACCGGCAGCGCGAGCGCAGCGATCAGGGCCGCCAGGCCCACCCACTGCAGCAGCGCCGCGATGACCGGTCCCCCCGCGCCCGTCAGGCCCGTGACGGCAGCGAGGGCGCTCGGAGCGAAGATCGTCGACACCGCGGCGACGGCGACGGGTGCGACGGCCGCGGCGACCGCCGCGACGTCGGTCGGCCGCAGCACCATCCCCAGGGCGATCGGGTACGCCATCGCGGCGGCGATTCCGACGAGCCACAGCCACGGGGTGGCCGCGCCGCCGACGTACGCGGTGACGGCGGCGATCCCGCCGGCGACCAGGTACCCGACCGGGACTCCTCGCGCCGCGATGCCGGTGTCGGGATCGGGCTCGGCGAGGGCCGGGCCGCCGCGGCGGCGATCGCTGCTCCGGACGATCGCGACGACCGCGACCGCGACGATGACCAGCGCGACGGCGATGCCGACGAGGACGGCGGGCACCGCGGTGCGGGCGCCCGCGACCAGCAGGAGGATCGTCGCCACGATCGGAACGAGCCGGCGCGGCAGCGGGCGGGCGAGCGTGGGCGCGGCGAACAGCAGTCCCGCGATGAGCGCCGCGGAGATCAGCGCGAGTAGCGGCGCCTCCGGCGCCGCGGCGGGGAGGGCGAAGGGGTTCGTCCGCCACACCGTCCAGGAGGCGCCGATCGCGGTGACGGCCGTCATTGCCCAGCCGAGCACCACGACGACGATCGACAGCCCGCCGACGGTGGCGGAGGCGATCGCCGCAGGCAGCGACGCGGGGACCCCGCGGCGGCTCCGTACGACGTCGACGACGACGGCGACGAGCACGGCCAACACCGGTGCGACGAGCACGCCGTACAGGGGCAGCTCGCTGCGGAGGGCGAGCTGCCAGCCCGCCAGACCCGCTGCCGCCGTCGCGACGACCGAGCCGACCCCCGAGATCACGCCCGCCGCCGGCAGGGGTGCGCCGTCGACCGGGCGGTGCGCGAGCCGCGCGTGGGCGATGCCGAGCACGACGAGCCCCATGCTGGACCAGATCACGACAGGCAGCGCATCCCAGGTCATGAAGGCCGCGGTGAGCCCCGCCGCCACCAGCGCCCCCACGCCGCTCAGCGAGAGCACGAGGCGCTCGGCGACGGCGTCGGCGCCGCGGCGCGCGGACGAGAGGGGTGCGGGGAGCGCGTGCACCAGGCCGCCGGCCGCGGCCCCGAGCAGGCCGGCCGTCAGCGCCTCGGCGGGCGGCAGCGACGTCAGGCCGCCCACGAGGAATCCGAGGCCCGCGGGCAGCGCGAGCGAGGCGGCGAGGTCGGGTCCGCGCAGGTGCGAGATCCGTGCCCACACGCGGCAGAGCACCGCGACGACGAGGGCGGACACCCCCGCGTACAGCGAGGCATCGGTCGACCCGGTGCCGAGCAGGTCGTTCGCTCGCACGGCCCACGCGTCGAGTGCGAGCAGTCCCACGCCGAGCACGCCGATCGCCTCGGCCGTCGCCCCCAAGTCGCGGCGGCGCAGCCACGACGCCAGCACGATGGTGGCGAGCGTGATGCCGCCGATGATGAGCGCCCGCACGGCGATGCCGGCGACGAACCACGCCAGCAGCAGGAAGAACACGGCGGCGACGCCGACCAGCGAGACCCCGACGATCAGCAGCAGCACCGGGACGGTCAGCCGGCGGCGGGGAGCGGATGCCGTCACCGCCGCGGGTGCGGACGACCCAGGGCGCTGAGGCACCGAGGCGGCGGGTGCGGGCGGTGCGGGCGGGCGCGGGGGCACCACGATCTCGGGTGCCATCCTCGTGGGAGCCGCGGTGGCGGACCCCTGTACGGTGACGAGCCCGATCGCGTCGGGTGTCGTGAGAGACGTCACGTTCGCGGGCCCGGCGGCGACCGTGACCGCGCCGGTCTCTGCCGCGACGGGAACGGGCGATGCGGCCAAGGTCGCGGGCGCAGCATCCGTCGTCGCCATGGCGGCCGTCACGTGCGCGAGGCGGATCGTGTCCATCAGCTGCTGGCGGGACAGCTCGAGCGTGAGCATCTGGCGGCCGAGCTCCAGGACGCGGGGCGCGCGCGGGTCGGTCAGCGCGAAGCCGCACGCCCCGCAGACCTGCGCCGTGACGGCGGTGAAGCACGACGGGCACCGGTGCGCGTCGGCGAGATCGAAGGGAGACGCGGGCCACAGGGGGCCGTCGTCGTGCGATTGGCTCATGTCATCCCCTCTCCGGGATTGACGACATGGTCCAGGAGGATCCGCCGCGCGCGCGAGAATTTGTGGACAGGCACAGGCCTCTCGGCGCCCCAGGCGGCTCGCATTGGACCACTTGCTAGGAGAGATTCCTGCCCCGGAATATAGCGGTGCTCGCACGGATCGCCCCGCAACCTCGACGCGTGAGGCGGAACCGGGCCGCGTCAAGTCCGACACGCCGTCCGTGCTAGACTGACTCTTTGTCTGCGCGCCTCCAGCACGCAGTACGTGTTTCGACTCGCTTCGCTCGTTCAACGACCGGAAGATTCCGGGCGGTGGCGGCGCATGCATCGAGATGCAGACAAGGGATCTTGGGTGAGGCCGTCCGGCCCCACGGTACTAAGGAGACATCACTATGGCAGCAGTGTGCCAGGTGACCGGAGCGGTTCCCGGCTTCGGTCACAACATCTCGCACTCGCACCGCCGGACGAAGCGGCGCTTCGACCCGAACGTGCAGAAGAAGACCTACTTCGTTCCGTCGCTGGGTCGCAACATCAAGCTGAACGTTTCGGCCAAGGGCATCAAGGTCATCGACGCCCGCGGCATCGAGGCGGTCGTGCGTGACCTCCAGGCGAAGGGTGTGAAGCTCTAATGGCCAAGAAGGCACAGGACGTCCGTCCGATCATCAAGCTGCGTTCGACTGCGGGCACGGGTTACACCTACGTCACGCGCAAGAACCGCCGCAACAACCCCGACCGCATCGTGCTCAAGAAGTACGACCCGGTCGTCCGCAAGCACGTCGATTTCCGAGAGGAGCGTTGATCCATGGCTAAGAAGAGCAAGATCGCGCGCAACAAGCAGCGCCAGGAGGTCGTCGACCGCTACGCCGCCAAGCGCCTCGAACTGAAGAAGGCGCTCGTTTCGCCGACGTCGACCGACGAGGAGCGCGAAGCCGCTCGCGTGGGCCTGCAGAAGCTGCCCCGCAACGCGTCGCCGGTCCGCCTGCGTTCGCGCGACGTCATCGACGGCCGCCCCCGCGGTGTCCTCACGAAGTTCGGCATCTCGCGTGTCCGCTTCCGTGACATGGCGCACCGTGGCGAGCTGCCCGGCGTGACCAAGTCGAGCTGGTAAGCACCCGCTTCACAGAAGGCCCGGAGTTCCTCGGAACTCCGGGCCTTCTGCTTTCATTCGACATCTGGACGCGCGGTGTGTATCGTTACAAACCGTCTTATCCGATGTTTCGAAGGAGAACACCGTGCCCGACCTCCGCGCCCGCGCCGTCGTCGACCTGGACGTCCCCGGTCCGGTCATCAGCCGCCACCTCTACGGTCACTTCGCCGAGCATCTCGGGCGGTGCATCTACGGCGGCTTCTACGTGGGCGAGGACTCCGATGTCCCGAACGAGCGCGGCATCCGCCTCGACGTGGTCGAGGCACTCAAGCGCATCGGCATTCCGAACCTCCGCTGGCCGGGCGGCTGCTTCGCCGACGAGTACCACTGGCGTGACGGGATCGGGCCCAAGGAGTCCCGGCCCCGCATGGTGAACACCCATTGGGGCGACATCGTCGAGAACAACCACTTCGGCACGCACGAGTTCATGGACCTGTGCGAGATGCTCGGCGCAGACGCGTACGTGAGCGGCAACGTCGGCAGCGGCAGCGTGCAGGAGATGAGCGACTGGGTCGAGTACCTCACGCGCGACGGCGACAGCCCGATGGCGAGCCTGCGCCGGGCCAACGGACGCGACGAGCCGTGGAAGGTGCCGTTCTGGGGCATCGGCAACGAGGCGTGGGGCTGCGGCGGGAACTTCACCGCCCCCCAGTTCGCCGCCGAGGCGCGACGCTACGCCACCTTCTGCCGCGACCACGGCGGAAACAAGCTGTACCGGATCGCCGCCGGCGCGTCCGACGACGACGTGACCTGGACGACGGCGCTCATGGAGGCGCTGAACTGCCTGGGGTGCCAGCACGACCCCAAGAACATCTTCCAGGCGATCTCGTTCCACTACTACACCGTCGCCGGCACCTGGGAGCACAAGGGCAGCGCCACCTCGTTCTCCACCGAGGACTACTACGCGACGATGTCGAAGGCGCAGGACATCGAGCGGGTCATCAGCACGCACGCCCGGATCATGGACGCCTACGACCCGGGCAAGAAGGTCGGGCTCGTGCTCGACGAGTGGGGCACGTGGTGGGACGTCGAGGAGGGCACGAACCCGGGCTTCCTCTACCAGCAGAACACCGTGCGGGACGCGCTCGTGGCCGCCGTGCACTTCGACGCGTTCCACCGCAACGCCGACCGCCTCGCGATGGCCAACATCGCGCAGACGGTGAACGTGCTGCAGGCGATGCTGCTGACGGATGCGGAGACCGGCGCCCTCGTGCTCACGCCGACATACCACGTCTTCGAGATGAACCGCGGTCACCACGACGCGACGTCGCTCGCTGTCCACGTTCTGGACGCCCCCGACTCCCGCGAGGCGGACGGTCGACCGCTGCAGGTGGTGTCGGCGTCGGCGAGCACCAAGGACTCGACGGCGCTGCTCTCGCTGAGCAACCTGGACGCCGAGGCATCCCTGACCATCGACGTCGACCTCCGCGGCCGAGCCGTGACGACCGCGGTCGCCCGCGTACTCGCCGGCGACTCGGCCGCCGCGCACAACACCGCGGAGAGGCCGGATGCCGTGGCCCCGGTGGCGCTGGACACCGAGCTGCGCGAGGGCACGCTGCGCGTGACGCTGCCGGCGCATTCGTTCGCTACGGTCGCGCTGCAGTTGGCCTGACGGCCCACCCGGACAGCCGAGGGATAGAGTTCGGCAATGGCCACCCTGCGCGACGTCGCCAAGGCTGCCGGCGTCTCGCCGATGACGGTGTCGAACGTGCTCAACAAGCACCCGCATGTGCGCGCGGAGACGCGTGAGCGGGTGCTCAAGGCGATCGACGACCTCGGCTACCGGGTCAACGTGGCCGCCCGCAACCTGCGGGCGGGGCGCACCAACACGATCGGGTTCGCCGTGCCCGAGGTCGAGTCGCCGTACTTCGGGCAGCTGGCTTCGCGCATCATCGCGAAGGCGCACGATGCGGGCTATCGCGTCGCGATCGAGCGGACCGGAGCGTCGCGCGAGAACGAGCTCTCGGCGATCGCGTCGTCGCGCACGCGGATGTACGACGGCCTGATCCTCTCAGCAGTCGGACTCGGACCTGCGGACCGCGAACTGCTCGACACCGACATGCCCATGGTGATCCTCGGCGAGAGCCTGTTCGGCGCACCCGTCGACCACATCGCCCTGCCGAACGAGGAGGGCACCTACGCCGCGACGACGCACCTGATCGAGAGGGGATGCCGCCGGATCGCCATCGTCCAGGGTGGCGACCCGGACAGGCTCAGCGTGACATCCCTGCGCCACGCGGGGTACCGGCGGGCGCTGGCCGATCACGGGATGGACCTCGATCCATCGCTCGTCGTCCAACGCGATCATCTGAGCCTGGAGGACGGGCGAACCGCCGCCCACCAGCTCGTCGACGCGGGCGCCGGACTGGACGCCGTGGTGTGCATCACCGACACCGTCGCGCTCGGCGTGCTGCGGGGACTCGCCGACCGCGGGCTCTCCGCGCCCGCCCAGGTGCGCGTCGTCGGGTTCGACGACATCCTCGAGGCCCGGTACAGCGTGCCCAGCCTCACGACGATCAACCCCGATCACGAGGAGGTCGCCCGGCTCGCCGTCGAGCTCCTGCTCGCACGGCTGGCGGATGCCCCGGACTGGCAGCCCCAGGACCACGTCACCGGGTTCCGCCTGGTCGCGCGCGAGTCGACCGGGTGAGCCCGGCGTGAGATGGCGCGGGGCTCTTCGGAACCCCGGGCCTTCCGCATGTCAACCGCGTGCCTCCCCCGCCCGCGAGCGGGAGGATGGGGACATGCCGCTGGACCCGTTCTTCGAAGAGCGCCTGCGGGTGCATCGCAAGTACATGTTCGATCAGGCGATGGGCGCCGTAAGGACGCGCCTGACCGCCCTGTGGCCGTTCAGCCGCCGCGCCGGCCTTCCCGCCGCAGCACCGGCCGCCGCCGATGCGACGGCGAGACCCGCGAAGAAGAAGGCGGATCCGGCTCTCGGCCCCCACGCCCGTGCGCGGGCGCGGCACCGTCGCGCGGCGCTCGCGTGGGACCGCACAGAGCTGAGCACGGTCGGCACGCCCGGACCCGAGGTGCGCATCACCGAGCACCAGGTCGCCGTGCCGGGGCATCCGTCGGTGCGCGTGCGGGTCTACCACCCGTCCGTCGTGGGCGGTGCGCCGGTGCCCGCAGTGCTGGCGTTCTTCGGCGGGGCCTTCCGCATCGGGGGTATCGATTACCCGACGACGGATGCCGCCTACCGCCGACGCTGCGTCGACGCCCACGTCAGGATCGCCGCCGTCGACTACGCGCTCGCGCCCGAGCACCGCTACCCGGTGCAGATCGAGCAGGGGTATGCGGCGCTCGACTGGCTGTTCGACTCCGCCGGCGAGGTCGGCGCCGACCCCACGCGCATCGGCGTGATGGGCATCTCGGCGGGTGGCGGCCTCGCGGCCGCGCTGACGCTCGTGAACCGTGACCGCGCGAACCACCGCCTCGCGCTGCAGGTGCTGGAGGTGCCCGTCGTAGATCTGACCGGCGCCCACATGGATCTCGGCGCGATGCGCGCACTGCACATCCCGCGGTTCCTCACGAGGCGAGAGCTCCGGTCGGTCGCGCGCACCTACCTCGCCCGGCCTCAGGATGCCCGCGAGCCGTACGCGTCACCGCTGCGCGCAGCCTCGCACGAGGGGCTGCCGCCCGCGGTGATCCTCACCGCCGAGTACGACCCGCTGCGCGGCGACGGCGACGCGTACGGAGCGGCTCTGCGGCGGGCAGGCGTCGACGCGAGTGTCGTCCGCTACCAGGGCGTGACGCACGACGCCCCGATCTTCACGGGTGCGCTGCCGGCTGCCCGCCGCTGGCACGACGACGTGGTGGCCGCCCTCCGTCGCCTCCACGCCTGACGGGGCCCCCGCCGATCCGGAATTCGGACTTTCTGCGGTTTTCCGGATGCTGCCGCCCCGGGGGACCCGGAAACGCACCGAATCTCCGTTTTCCGGATCGGTGGGTGGGCGTGGGGCGGCGGTCGTGAGTGGGCGCAGTGAAGGCCCGGGGTTCCGAAGAACCCCGGGCCCTCTGCGTCCCACCGCGGACACCGGCCGGGACACCACCCGGCCGCCGAACCACCAGTGCGACTGGGAGCTCGACGACCGGGTGCTGATGGAGCGGCGCGGGGGCGCAGCATCCGTCTACTGTGCCGCCTCCGTCTCGGAAGCCTCTGCCGTCTCGCGCACCTGGTGGGTGGTCGCCCACTGCAGGGCGTAGTCTGCGATCTCCTCCCAGCCGTCCTGGCTCACCAGGCGGTGGGTGCGGCCCGCGTACTCCTTGTACTCGACGATCGCGGGGCTGCCGGTGGACCGGTACTTCTTCACGACGGCCTTGCCGATCGCCGGCGGTACGACGTGGTCGATCTCCCCGGTGATGATCAGCAGCGGGGCGCGGTCGATGCGGCCGTAGTCGACGTGGGTGACGCCTCCCTTCTCGTTGAGCACCGACGAGACGCCCTCGAAGAAGACGCGGTTGTAGGAGTTGACCGCGTACTCCGCCCAGAGCTTGTCGGACTCCTCGCGCGGGAGGTCGTTGCCGAACGTGAAGTGGAAGTGGCGCTTGCTGAGCGGCTTGGCGCCGTTGATGCCGAACGGGTTCGACAGGATCGGGGTGCCGGTCCACAGGGTCGAGAGCGGCAGCGTGGTGACGCCGGCGGTCTGTCCGGGCGCGACGCCGACGTAGGCGACGCCGAGGCCGCGGTCGGCGAGCATCTGCGTGAGGACTCCCCCGAACGAGTGCCCGATGATGATCGGCTTCTCGGGGAGCTCGCGGATGATGCGCTCGTAGTTGTCGGCGATCTGCTTGAGGCCGATGCCCTTGAGCGCCTCGGGGTTGTTCCGGATGTCGTCGACCGTGCGGTCGTCGATGCCGGGCCAGCCCGGGACGATCACCTGGTGGCCGGCGGCGCGGAAGCGCTCGGCCCAGGTGTCCCAGCTCTTCGGGGTCATCCAGAGGCCGTGGATCAGGACGATCGGGGTCTTGGTCGTGGTGTTCATCTCGTGCTCCTCGGTGGTGTTGCGGTGGGTTCGGTGGGTCTCAGGGCCCGGATTCCGGTGTGTCTCCGGCTGATGTGTCCCGATGGTAGACCGAACGTTCTATCTATGCAAGACTATTCCCATGAGCACCACCACCGCCGCACCGGATGCGGCATCCCGCCCGTCGTCCGCACGCCGGCGTCTGCTGCAGGCGGCGACGGACCTCTTCTACAACGAGGGCATCCACTCGGTGGGCGTCGACCGCATCATCGAGGAGGCCGGCGTGACGCGGGCCACGATGTACAAGCAGTTCGCGGGCAAGGAGGGCCTGGTGCTCGCCTACCTCGAGGGCGAGGACCAGGGGCTGCGGGCGCTGTTCACCCAGGCGTCGCACGCGTCGGACGACCCCGAGGTGCTCCTCGACCTCGTCGTCGCCGGCATCGAGCAAGACATCCGCGACCGCCACACGCGCGGCTGTCCGTTCATCAACGCCGCCGCCGAGTATCCCGACGAGGGACCGGTGCGCGACCTCATCGCCGACCACCGCGAGTGGTTCCGCGAGACCCTGCGGCAGCTGGCCGCCGGTGCGGGGCTGCGCGATCCCGAGGGGGTCGCGGCATCCTTGGTCCTGCTGCGCGATGCGGCGCTGGTCGGCGGCTACCTCGACGGGCAGGATCGCGTCGGCCCGGCGTTCGCCCGGACCGCACGCGATCTCATCGCCGCGCACAAGCGCTGAACGCTGTCGGCGTAATCGGGGCTCAGGAGCCACTTCCGTCACTCTTTTCACACGACACGCGGCCCTAATCTCCAGAAATCCGCAGAAATACGCGGATCTGTCGGCCATGTCAGGTACATTCGGGACCGGTCGATCCGACCAGCCGGGGGGCGACGCCAACCGGTCCGAGCAATGACAAGACGGCACTCGTCGTCTTTGGAGGACATACCAAATGGCCGACAAGACCATCACCAAGACCGAGCTCGTCGCGAGCATCGCGAGCGCGACCGGCCAGAGCCAGTCCGCCGTCTCTGGCGTGCTCGACTCCCTCTTCTCCACCGTCTCCGACGCGGTCGCCGCCGGCAGCAAGGTCTCGATCCCGGGCTGGATCGCGTTCGAGCAGGTCGCCACCTCGGCTCGCACGGGCCGCAACCCGCAGACCGGCGAGGAGATCAAGATCCCCGCGGGCAAGCGCGTCAAGGTCACCGCGGGCTCGAAGCTGAAGGCCGCCGTCAAGTAATCCGACGCACACCTCCAGAGAGGGGATGCCGCACCTCGCGGCATCCCCTCTCTGCTGTTCAGGGCGGGGATCGGCACGGGCACCGCAACGTAGGCTTGAGGGGTGAACCCCCGCGCTCTGCGGGCCGTCGGGCCCGTGATCCTCGTCGCGGCCGCGCTCGCGGTCATGGTATGGGCGCTGGCGTTCGGCGGCGGGGCCGCGCCGCTCGCGATCGCGGACCCCGGACCCCTCGTCCGCTGGGGGCTTCCGACCGCGAAGCTCGTCGTCAACCTCTCCGCCGCCGGCATGGTGGGCGTGCTGGTGACGGCACTGTTCACGTTGCGGGCGGGGGACCGCGCGTTCGACGTCGCCCTGGACACGGCGTCGATCTCCGCCGCCGTGTTCACGATGGCCGCGGCCGCCACCGGGTTCCTCACGTTCGTCGACGCGTTCAACCCCGTTTTCAGCATCGGGCCGGAGTTCGGCGCCCAGCTCGGCCGCTTCATCGTCGAGACCGAGGTCGGCCGCACGTGGCTCATCACCACGGTCGCCGGCGCCGCGCTCACCGTGCTCACCTTCGCGGTGCGCTCGTGGACCGCGACCTTCTTCGTGGCGCTCCTGGCCGCGGCATCCCTCGTCCCGATGGGGACCCAGGGCCACTCCGGCGAGGAGGCGTTCCACCACGAGGCGATGACCGCGCTCATCCTGCACATCATCGCTGCGGCGGTGTGGCTGGGCGGCCTGCTGCTCCTGGTGCTCGTGCGGCCGCTGCAGTCCCGTGACGACAGCGTCGCGACCGTCGCCCGTTACTCGAGCATCGCGCTCGCCGCCTTCGTCGTGGTGGCGGTGTCGGGCACCGTGCGCGCGGCGATCGGCCTGCAGGACTGGTCGGCGCTCGTCTCGCCGTACGGCGTGATCCTCGGCATGAAGGTGCTGGCGCTCGTCGGGCTCGGCCTCCTCGGCGCCTGGTACCGCAGCCGCCTGATCGGGAAGATGAAGATCGCGGATGCTGCCACCCGCGCCTTCTGGACGCTCATCGTCTTCGAACTCGTGCTGATGGGCGTCGCGAGCGGTGCCGCGGCTGCCCTCGCGCGCACGCCTCCGCCGGTCGCGCCGCTGATCCCCGCGACGCCGACGCCGGCCGAGCGCCTGACCGGCGCGCCCCTCCCGGCCGAGCTCACGGTCGACCGGTGGCTCACCGCGTGGAACATCGACCTGCTGTGGGCCGTCGTCGCCGGCTTCGCGATCTTCTTCTACCTCGTGGGCGTGTGGCGTCTGCGCCGCCGCGGCGACGCGTGGCCGGTGTACCGCACGATCATGTGGGTCGTCGGCTGGCTGCTGCTCGTGTGGGTCACGGGCGGGGTCATCAACGTCTATCAGGACTACCTCTTCAGCATGCACATGGTCGGGCACATGCTGCTGACCATGGCGATCCCGCTGCTGCTCGTGCCGGGCGCGCCCATCACGCTCGCGGCGCGCGCCATCCACAAGCGCGACGACGGCACTCGCGGCGGCAGGGAGTGGCTGCTCTGGGCCGTGCACTCGCCGGTGGCGCGCGTCCTCACGAACCCGTTCGTCGCGGCAGGCCTCTTCATCGGCTCGCTGTGGGTCTTCTACTACACCGACCTCTTCCGCTGGTCGCTGTACGACCACCTCGGGCACGAGTGGATGATCGCGCACTTCCTCATCACGGGGTACCTCTTCGTGATGAGCCTCATCGGGATCGACCCCGTGCCCTACCGCCTGCCGTACGCGGGGCGCCTGCTGCTCCTCATCGGCGTGATGGCGATGCACGCGTTCTTCGGCATCGCGATCATGATGCAGGAAGGCCTCATGATCGCCGAATGGTTCGGCTCGATGGGCCGCACGTGGGGCGCGACGCCGCTCGAGGACCAGTACACGGGCGGCGGCATCGCCTGGTCGATCGGCGAGATCCCCACGCTCATCCTCGCGATCACGGTCGCCATCCAGTGGAGCCGCAGCGACGACCGCGAGACCAGGCGCCGCGACCGCCACGCCGACCGGACGGGCGACGCCGAGCTCGAGGAGTACAACGCCCGCCTGGCCGCCCTGGCCGAGCGCGACGCACGTATCGGCGGCTGAGCTACCCTTTCGCGTTTCCGGAGGGCTCGTCGCCCTCGTCGCGGCGCGGCGATTCGGGCGCAGCATCCCATTTCGTCCCGGCGATGTCGCCGCGCAGCGTGCCCGTGACCTCGTCGACGGCGGCGCCGACGGTCGGGGCGAAGCGATCGGGCGTGAACCGCTCGGTGAGGCCGTAGCGGCCGAGGGCGTCGACGACCGGCGACTTCATCTCGGCGATGATGAGACGGATGCCGCGTGCCCGCAGGTACTCGTCTAGCTCGACGAGCTCGTCGGCGGCGGTGGTGTCGATGTCGGTGATCGGCTCGGCCGCGAGGATGAGGGTGGTCACGTCGGGGCCGGCGGCGCGGACGCGCGAGCGCACCCAGTCGTCGAAGATCGCTCCGTTCGCGAAGAACAGCGGCGCGTCGAACCGCACGATCACGACGCCGGGAACCCTCTTCCCTTCGGGGTTGCGCGACAGGTCGTGGTAGCCGCGCAGACCCTCGACCCGCCCGAGCTCGGCCCGGTACGGCCGCCACGAGCGGTTGACGAACGCGATGAACGACAGCCCGATCGTGATGACGATGCCCTCGAGCACCCCGAACACCAGGACGCCGAGGAACGCGGCCGCGGAGAGAATCGCGTCGACGACGTTGATGCGCACCAGTCGCACCACGCCGCGCGCGTCGATGAGGCTGATCGCTGCGCTGATGACGACGGCGGCGAGTGTGGCCGACGGGAGGAACCGGGTGAGGTCGGGCACCACGAGGATGAACACGATGAGCAGGACGGCGCCGATGACGCCGGTCAGCTGCGTGCGCGCACCCGCCTGTTCGGCGACCGGAGTGCGCGACGACGACCCCGAGACGGGGAACCCGCCCAGCGCGCCGCCTGCCATGTTGGCCACGCCCAGCGCCGCCATCTCCTGGCTGCCGCTGACGCTGTCGCCGCGGCGGGCGGCGAAAGTGCGTGACAGCACCGCGGTGTCGGTGAACGCGATGAGGGCGATGCCGGCGGCAGGGAGCGCGAGGGCCGCGACATCCGTCCACTCAAGTCCCGCGAGTGCGGGCGCCGGGAGCCCCTGCGGAAGGGCTCCGACGACGGGGATCGCGGACGCAAGACCCAGGATCGCGACGAGCACCATCGACAGCACCACCACGACGAGGGTGCCGGGCACGCGCGAGCGCAGCGCGCGGAGCGCGAAGATCACGACGAGGGATCCGACGCCGAACGCCGTCGCCACGGGGTCGATTCCTCCCGCAGCGATCGCCTCGACGATCCCGACGGCGCCCTGCCACACCGTCGGTGCGTCCACTGAGAACCCCAGCAGCTTCGGCAGCTGCGACAGGATGACGATGATCGCGATCGCGTTCAGGTAGCCGACGCGGATGGGCTTCGACAGGAGGTCGGTCACGAAGCCCAGGCGCACGAGCCCGCCGATCAGCAGCAGCACGCCGACCATGATCGCCAGCAGCCCCGCGAGCGCGACGGCCTGGGTCTCATCGCCGAGCGCGAGGGGCAGGATCGCCGCCGCGATGATGGGCGCGAGTGACGAGTCCGGCCCGAGCACCAGTACCCGCGACGGCCCGAAGACGGCGTAGGCGAGCAGCGGCACGATCGTGGCGTACAGTCCCGTCACCGGAGGCAGGCCGGCGACCTCCGCGTACCCCATGCCTGCAGGGATCAGCAGCGCGGTCACGACGACGCCCGCCCGTACGTCGGGCCACAGCCACGCGCGCTTGTACTCGCGTGCGACCTCGACGACCGGAACCCAGTGCGCGATGCCTTTCATCGACCTCATCATCGACCCCGGCACCCATCCTGGCGGAAAGCGCCGGTGGACTGCGCGAAGGGGCTGGTGCTACCTCGTGTCGGGTCCGGTCACCACGATGGTCGCGGTGCCGTCGGGGCGCACGGTGATCGTGCCCTTGACGATGAAGGGGACGTCCTCGCTGACGGCGCGCACGCGGCCGTCGAAGAGCGAGCGGATGCCGACCTCGATATGGGCGACGGCCTCGGCCGCGAGGATCGACCAGCCGGCGCCGTCCGGCTCGACCGCGACGGTCGGCTGCTGGGTGATGGACCACTTGGGCAGCGAGGTGATGCGGTCCTCGACGAAGTAGCCGAACGGGCACGCGGTCGGCTGCAGCACCTCCTGCGTCGCGCAGGAGGTGAGGAACTCCTCCACCTTCTCCTGGACGACGCTGAGGAACTTCTCGGTGGGCTGGGCGACGACGTTCACGGGGATGGCGCGGAACGGGCTGTCGGAGAGGACGGCGACGCCCGGCGTGCTCGAGATCGCGGTGTCGACCGACACGGAGTACAGCCCGGGCGAGAAGACGAGGAGCGAGACGGGGGCGGCCGGGTCGGCACCCGCCCCGTCCGGTGACACTTGACGCTTGTCGATCTCGAAGCCGTTCACATCGAAGACCATCGAGCCCGTGACGCCGAGGTTCATGACAGCGAGCGGGCTCTTCGCGAATCGCCACGTCGGCGCGAGGCCGATGGAGCCGTCCCGCTCGACCGAGAACGTCGTGCGGCCGTCGTGGCCGCGCGCCGTGTACTCGATGGTGACGTGCGTCACGTCGCCGTCCTGTTCCTCGGAGACGACTTGCGCATCGCGGATCGGGGCGAGGGCCGAGCTGCGCAGCAGCGCCTCGGACGCCGTCGGCGGCAGACCGGCCGCTTCGAGCTCGGCGGAGGTCACGGCGACACCGGGCACCGCGAGCGCGTCGGCCGCGCGCCCCTCGGCGAGCAGCTGCACGTAGCCTTCGACGAACGCCTTGGGGCTGTAGTACTCCCGCTGGATGACCCCCCACGCCGCGAATGCGGCGCAGAGGAGGAGTACGCCGACGATGCCGAGCAGCGTGAGATCGAGCGCGAGGCGGCGGCGCGTCCGTCCCTTCGCCGGGGGCTGGATGACGTCCCGTCCGGGGGTCGCCGGAGTGGCCGGAGGCGCACTCGCGCGACCGGACGACGTGTCCATCACCCCCTGGTCCACACGCCCAGTCTAGGAAATCGTGGCCGGGAGGCCCCTGTGGATGGCCAAGTTTGGACGGGGAGTCCACTCGCCGTTCATCCCTCCGGGAGGAGTCAGGGCATGATCGCGTCGCGCACCGCACTCGCGCCGGCGAGCTGCCCCGAGGCGATGGCGGCGGCCAGCGACACCATCGGGCCGGGCACCGCCGCCAGGTGCGCCATGTCGCCGCCCGCGTACACGCCCGGCACGGTCGTACGTCCCATCGCGTCGATCTCCACGCCGCCGCTCGGAAGGACGCCGCAGCCGAGCTGTCCGGCGAACGGTGCGCGCTGCGCGGCGGTGGCCGCGGTGAACACGCCGGCGACGTGCTCTGCCGAGCCGTCGCGCAGCGAGAGCTCCAGTCCGCCGTCGACCTCGGATACGAGCGCGACGTCGGCGGGACGGGCGATGAAGGCGGACGCGACGACGGGGCGCAGCATCCGTTCGATCATTCCGGCGTGCTCGCCGTCGATGAGGATGCCGACGCGCCGGCCGGCGAACTCGTGCCCGTGGCAGAACGGGCACTGCGCGACGAGGCGGCCCCACTGCTCGGCGAGCCCGGGGACCGACGGCAGCTCGTCGCGCATGCCGGTGGCGAGGACGAGGCGCGCGGCGCGCTCAGTGCCGTCGGGGGTGGTCACCGCGAAGTCGCCGAGCGATCCCGACACGGCGGTGACGGCCGCCGGGCGGACCTCGACGGTGTCGTACGCGGCGAGCTCGTCGCGCGCGATGCGGCGCAGCTCAGCAGGGCTGCGACCGTCGTTGGTGAGAAGGTTGTGGGCGTGCTCGACTGTCGCGTTGCGGTACTCGCCGGAGTCGAGCAGGAGCACGGTGCGGTGCATGCGGCCGATGGTGAGCGCCGCCTGGAGGCCGGCCGGGCCGCCGCCGATCACGATGACGTCGTACATGGGGATCCTCTCGTCGGGTTGCATCTGCGTCGATCCTGTGACTTCATGTCGACATGAAGTCAAGTCTGGCGATCGGAGACGCCGCCGCGCGGTTCTCGCTGCCCACGAACGTGCTGCGGCACTGGGAGGAGGTGGGACTGCTGCGGCCCGCGCGGGACGGGGGCGGTCGCCGGCGGTACGGGGACGACGACCTCGTGCGCATCGGCGTGATCGTGCGCAGCAAGAACGCCGGGATGAGCCTCGAACAGATCGGCGTACTGCTGGACGAGCAGGCGCCCGAGCGGCACCGCGTCCTCGAGGAGCACCTCGCCGACCTCGAGCGTCGCATGACCGACATGGAGCGCTCGCGACGCATGACCGAGCACGCCCTGCGCTGCCGCTCCCACGACATCACGACATGTCCGCGGTTCCGGGCGATCATGGACGAGGTCGTGGCGGGCACGGGACGATGGCGCGAAGCGGACGAGCCGCCTGTGGAGAGCGGTGGGGTGTCCACCGATCGGGCCGTGGAAGGCCGGGAGGCAGCATCCGCTCGTTAGCATGATTCGGTGAACACTCCGCCGCTGTCTGCCGAGCAGGAGGCGCTGTTCCGGCTCATCGAAGACACCCGCGAGCACGTGTTCGTGACCGGACGCGCAGGCACCGGCAAGTCGACGCTGCTGCAGCACCTCGCGTGGAATACGAACAAGCAGATCGCGGTGTGCGCACCGACGGGTGTGGCGGCGCTCAACGTCGAGGGCCAGACGATCCACTCGCTCTTCAAGCTGCCCCTCGGCATCATCGGCTCGCACGACGAGGACCAGTCGGACGCGACCCGCAAGCTCCTCAACGCCATCGACACGCTCGTGATCGACGAGATCTCGATGGTCAACGCCGACCTCATGGACGCGATCGACCGTTCCCTGCGCAAAGCGCGCGGCCGGCGCGGCGAGCCGTTCGGCGGCACGCAGATCGTCATGTTCGGGGATCCGTACCAGCTGGCGCCCGTGCCGCCGCGCGGCGACGAACTGCGTTACGTGCGAGACCACTACCGGTCGTTCTGGTTCTTCGACGCCATGGTGTGGGTGGGCGAGACCGCGACCGACGGCGTCCTGGATGTCGGGTCGTATGGGGCGGACCTCAACATCCGCGAGCTGGTCGACATCCACCGGCAGTCCGACCCCGCGTTCAAGGCGATGCTCAACGCGGTGCGGTACGGCCGGGTGACGGCCGACATCGCCGAGGTGCTCAACAGCACCGGCGCCCGCACTCCCCCGGATCCCCTCGATGGCGAGCATCCGATCATCACGCTCGCGACCCGCAACGACATCGTCAACAACATCAACCGGCGCCACCTGGCCGAGCTGGTCGGTCGCGAGCAGACGGCGACGGCCGAGGTCAACGGCGACTTCGGACGAGGGGATGCCGCCTACCCGGCCGATCTCGAGCTCAAGCTGAAGGTCGGGGCCCAGGTGATGTTCCTGCGCAACGACACCGCCGCGTTCGGCGAGCCGCCGCGGTGGGTCAACGGCACGATCGGCACCGTCACCCGCATCGCCGGCGAGACCGTGCGCGTCGACGTGGAGGGCGAGGAGTTCGACGTCGAGCCGTCGGTGTGGGAGAAGTACCGCTACTCGTACAACCCCGGCTCGAAGGAGCTCACCCGCGACATCGTCGCCGAGTTCACGCAGTTCCCACTGCGGCTGGCGTGGGCGGTCACGATCCACAAGTCGCAGGGCAAGACCTACGACCGCGCGGTCATCGATCTCGGCTCCGGGGCCTTCGCGCCGGGTCAGACCTACGTCGCCCTGTCGCGGCTGACCTCGCTCGACGGCCTGTACCTCTCACGACCGCTCCGGCCCCGCGACATCCAGGTCGACCCCGACGTACAGCGCTTCATGCGCTCCGCGGTGCGCCGGACACCTGTGGCCTGAGCCGACCGCGGTGCCGCAGCATCCGTCCTGCTGCTCAATCGGTGGGGGTCGTCCCTGATGGGGGATGCCGAAACACGGGTCGGTAACGGCGACACGCCGGTGATGGATGCTGCGCCCCGGTGTGTCGCGCGACCAGCCCGTCTTTCGGCACGAACTGCGCGAGCACGGACTGACGCTGTGGCGCGGGTCTCCGGCGAGGCTCAGGCGACGTGGGGGGCCCGGGCGGCCTTGGCGGCGGCGAGGTCCTCGAACAGCTCGGTGTTGAATCGATAGGCGAGCAGGACCTCGTCGATCACGCGCTCCTGTTCCTCGGCGTCCCACGGCGCGGCGTCGAGCTGCTCTCGGTAGACGTCCTTGAAGGCCTTGGGGTCGGCGATGTCCTCGAAGAGGTAGAAGCCGATGCCGTTCGTGTCGAACCCGAAGCGGCGGGCCATCAGGCGCCCGATGAACTGGCCCCCGGAGAGGTCGCCGAGGTAGCGCGTGTAGTGGTGTGCGACGAAGCCGCCCGCCCACGTGGCGCCGACCTCGTTGATGCGGTCGACGTACCGCTTCGTCGTCGGCAGCGGCTCGATGCGGTCGCGCCAGTCGGGGCCGACGAGGAACTCGAGGTCGGCCTCGAGCGCGGGGAGCCGCGTGAGCTTGTCGGAGATGAACACCGCCGCGACCGGGTCGTTGCGCATCTGACCCGCAGTGCGCTCCAGCGCCTCGTAGATGAACCAGTGCTGGACGACGAGGGCGACGTAGTCCTCGCGGGTGCCCTCCCCCTTCATGAGGTCCGCCATGAAGCCGGAGTGCTCGCTCGACGAGTGCGAGCTGCTGGAGCGCTCGCGCAGCGCGGCGGAGAACGGGATCGGGTCGCTCATACCTTCATGCTAACTGAAGATAAGGCGAACCTAACCACCCATTTCCTCCGCGTGCGGTCGTGGCTCGATTCCCAGGCGGCGGCACGCCTCGTCGTACAGCGCGACGATCTCGCGCCGGACCTCCCGGCGCTCCGTGATCGGTCCGGTCGGCCACGGCACTGCGATCTCGGCGGTCGTGCCGTCGTCGAGCGTCGCCTGCCAGACACCCTGATCCCCGTCGAACCCGGTCATCGTCGCGGCGCTGATCTCGGCATCCGCCACTCCCGCGTCCGCGGCGAAGGCGCGCGAGATCAGGAGGTTGTCGCCGGCGTGGTCGCCGTTCATGTGGCCGAGCACCCCGGTCAGGGCGGCCTCGTCGAAGAGGTGCGTCATGACTTCACCCTACGGATCGCCGTTCAACGCAGGCGGCGATGGTGTGTTTGAATTCATTGCACGATCATCGGGGGGTGAGAATGCGGACCCGCTCCACACATCGACGCGCCATCGCGGTGCTCGCCGGTGCCATGACGTCCGCGCTGCTCCTCGCCGGGTGCTCGTTCGAAGGCGACATCCAGCCTGATGTGCCCCCTCAGACGACCGCGCCTTTCGCCGATGAGACCGTGCAGCAGCTGACGGATGCCGTCACCCACGCGATGGGCATCACCGGGTCGTCCGGCGCGATCGTGGGCGTGTGGGCACCATGGAGCGGCAGTTGGGTCGCAGGCCTCGGCACGCAGCGGCCCGACGGCGGCGGCGAGGTCACCGACGACCTGGTGTTCCGCGCCGGCAAGGTGACGCGCGCGATGACGTGCGACGTGCTCTTCGAGGCCGCTGCCGAGGGCAAGGTGGAGCTCGACGACAGCATCGCCGAGTACGTCTCGGGCGTGCCGGACCTGAAGGACGTGACGCTCATCGAGCTCTGCGACGGGACGTCCGGCATCGGCTCGTACGCCGGCCAGCTGTACTCGTCGTGGCTCTCGAACCCCGACAGGGTGTGGGACCCGCGCTACCTGGCGAGCTTCGGCCTCGGCCAGCCGCGCACGAGCGACCCGGGCGCCGCCTATCGCGATTCCGATGCCGGGTACGTGCTGCTCGGCCTCGCGCTGCAGCGCGCGACCGAGCAGACGGCCGCCGACCTCATCCGCGGCTACGTCGCCGATCCACTCGGGCTCGATGCCACCGCGCTCGGTGAGCTGCCATCCTCGGGCGTGCTCCAGGGAGGGCAGTCGGTCAACAACGCCGAGGGCGCACTCGACTGCGCGCAGCCCCTGGATCTGACCGGCGCCTCGTCGAGCAGCGGCTTCACCGACGCCGGGGTGATCACCGACATCCACGATCTCGGGCGCTACGTGCAGTCGCTGGCGTCGGGTTCCCTCGTCGAGGACGACGACCGATTCAACGCACCGGTCGCGGTCGCCGCCGATGCCCCGTCGTGGTACGCCGCGGACGGGGGTGCGCTGATCGCGGGATCGCTCATCGGCCAGTACGGCAAGGTGCCGGGCTACATCACCGCGGCCTTCGCAGATCCCACGACAGGTCTGACGGTCGCCCTCGTGCTCAACAACTCCGCGGCCGACGCCGCCGTGGGCGAGTACCTCGCGTGGGAGCTGGCGGCGATCGCGTCGAAGACGCCCGCGTCGGCGGGCGAGACGGCGCCCGAGGCAGGCCTTCCCTGGACCGCCGAGCAGTACCACGCCGCGATCGACACCCTCGCGGTGTGCACTCCTCCGGCAGCGGAGTGAACGCGGGGGCGCGCCCCGGAAGCACTGCCGCCGCAGGCGCCGGACCGTCGGGGACGACGCCCGCGATCCTGTTGGTGATCGTCGGCCTCGCATGTCAGGAGGTCGGCGCATCGATCGCCGTGCTCCTGTTCCCGCAGGTCGGGCCGCTCGGCATGGTGATGCTCCGCCTGGTGTTCTCGGCGATCGTGCTGCTGCTGATCGCGCGCCCTCGTCTGCGCGGCCACTCGCGCGCCGACTGGACCGCGGTGGCGCTGTTCGGACTCGTGCTCGCGCTGATGAACGGCTTGTTCTACCTCGCGCTCGAGCGTCTGCCGCTCGGCGTGACCGTGACCATCGAGGTGCTCGGCCCGCTCGTGCTGTCGATCGTCGCTGCGCGCCGCGCCTCGGCGTGGCTGTGGGCGCTGCTCGCGCTCGTCGGCGTCGTCGCGCTGGGCGGCGGCGGGTGGGACCGGCTCGACCCGCTCGGCGTGCTGTTCGCACTGGGCGCCGCGGGCAGCTGGGCGTTCTACATCCTCGCCTCGGCGCGGGTCGGCCGGGCGTTCCCGAAGCTCGACGGGCTCGCGCTCGCGATGACGATCGGGGCGCTGATCGCCGTGCCGTTCGGGGTCGCGGACGCCGGCGTCGCCCTCCTGCGGATCGAGGTCGTCGCGCTGGGCGCGGCCGTGGCGGTGCTGTCGTCGACGATCCCGTACGCCCTCGAGCTCGTCGCGCTCCGGCGCCTTCCCGCCGCGGTCTTCGCGATCCTGATGAGCCTCGCGCCCGCGACCGCGGCCCTCGCCGGTTTCATATTCCTCGGGCAACATATGACGTGGCTCGAGATCCTCGGCATCGCACTGGTGATCGCCGCGAGCATCGGCGCGGTCCGCTCGTCCGCCCTCGCCGCGCGCGAGGCGGCCGAGCCGATCGCCTGATCCGGCGCGAGGTGCTGCGGCTCGATAGCATCGGGGCGTGACTCAGGCGAAGACGAGATGGGCGGTCCTCGGGCCGGGACAGATCAGCCGGGACTTCGTGGTCGGGCTTCGTGCTTCGGAACACGGGATGCTGCATGCCGTGGGCAGCTCGTCGGCCGAGCGCGCGTCGGCGTTCGCGACGGAGCACGGGGCCGCGGCATCCGGAACGTACGACGACATCCTGGCGCGCGACGACGTGGACGCGGTGTACGTCGGGACGGTCCACACGGCCCACGCCGACCTCGCGATCCGCGCGCTCGAGGCGGGCAAGGCCGTGCTGTGCGAGAAGCCTGCGAGCCCCACGCTCGATGAGGTGGAGCGGATGCTGGAGGCGGCGCAGCGTGCGCAGCGGCCCTTCCTCGAGGCCTTCAAGACGCGGTTCGGTCCCTTCGCCGACGCGCTGCGTGAGCTCGCCGCGGGCGGCGAGCTCGGCGCACTGCACCGGTTCGAGGGTGCGTTCGGCTTCGATGCCGGCACGCGCGAGGGGCGGCTGTTCGATCCGGCGGTCGGCGGCGGGGCCATCCTCGACGTCGGCTGCTACCCGCTGGCGCTCGCGATCGACCTCGCGGCCGCGGCGGGCCAGCCGATCGACGCGCCGGAGTACCGAAGCTTCCAGGCGGAGCTCGTGAACGGCGTCGACGGCTGGGCGACGGCCGAGATCGGGTTCGGCTCGGTGACGGCGCAGATGGCGACGGCGGTGGTCGAAGACCTCTCGGACCTGGCCCTCCTGCGGTTCGACGGCGCCGACGCCGACGTGCTGCTCCCGAACGTGTGGGGCAGCCGCACCGAGAGCCCGTCGACGCTGATCATCCGCCGCGGCGCCGACGAGCGGGTCGTCGAGGTGCCGACCGTGCAGCCGATGGCCGCCGAGGCCGACGCCCTCTCGCTCGCACTCGCCGAGGGCCGGCTCGAAGTGCCGCAGATGCCGTGGTCGCACACCCGTGCTGCGGCGCGTGTGCTCACGGACTGGCGCGCGGCCGCCCTCGCCGGCTGACGGCACCGCGGCCCGGGGTCAGCTCCAGGTGTGCACCGGCTCGTTCGTGTGCATCGCGTCGCGGTACTCGAGCAGGGTGGCGCGAAGGGCGTCGTAGCGCTCCACCCCGGTGCGGCGGCGCATCCGGTCGGTGAACCAGCCGGCGCCGGTGACGCCGGTGAGGCAGCGGCCCTCGATGATGCCGAGCAGGCGATCGCGGTCCGAGGCCTCGATGCCCCACGCATCGAGGCCCCGATACGCGAGAGGCAGCAGGCGCCGCAGCACGAGCTCGGTGGCGGGCACCTGGCCGGCGCCCGGCCAGTAGAGCTGGGCGTCGATGCCGTCTCGGGCGGCGGTGTGGAAGTTCTCCTCGGCAGCGGTGAACGACAGCTGCGACCACAGCGGCCGGTCGCTCTCGGCGATCGCACGCACGAGGCCGAAGTAGAACGCGGCATTGGCGACGGTGTCGACGACGGTGGGCCCGGCCGCCAGCACCCGGTTCTCGACCCGGAGGTGCGGCACCCCGCCCGCGACGTCGTAGATCGGGCGGTTCCAGCGGTAGATGGTGCCGTTGTGCAGGCGCAGCTCCGCGAGGTCGGGGATCCCGCCCGACTCGAGCACGGCCATCGGGTCGTCGTCGTGGACGATCGGCAGGAGCGCCGGGAAGTAGCGGACGTTCTCCTCGAAGAGGTCGAACACCGAGGTGATCCAGCGCTCGCCGAACCACACCCGCGGCCGCACCCCCTGCACCTTCAGCTCCTCGCTGCGGGTGTCGGTGGCCTGTTCGAACAGCGGGATCCGCGTCTCGCGCCACAGCTCCTTGCCCAGCAGATAGGGCGAGTTGGCCGCCATCGCCAGCTGCACGCCGGCGATCGCCTGTGAGGCGTTCCAGTACCCGGCGAACGCGTCGGGAGAGGTCTGAACATGCAGTTGGGTGCTGGTGCACGCCGCCTCGGGCAGGATCGAGTCCGCGGTGGTGAAGAGCCGTTCGGGGCCGTCGATGGAGATCGAGATGTCCTCCCCGCGCGCGTCGAGGATCTGCTCGCTCAGCAGCCGGTACCGGGGGTTCGCGCTGATGCTGTCGGGCCGGAGGTGCCCCTCGGCGACGGTGGGAAGGATGCCGATCATCACGAGGTGCGCGCCGATGGCGGATGACCGGTCCTCGGCGTGGTTGAGGCTGTCGCGCAGACCCCGTTCGAAGGTGGTGAGTCCCCCTTCGCGCAGGCGTGCGGGCGGCACGTTGATCTCCATGTTGAACTGGCCGAGCTCGGTCTGGAACGCCGGATCCGCGATCGCCTCGAGGGCTTCGGCGTTGCGCAGCGCCGGGTCACCCGCCTCATCCACGAGATTGAGCTCGACCTCGAGGCCGGTCAGCGGGTCGTCGGTGTCGAAGTGCGCCTCGGCCAGCATCCGGGCGAACACGTCGAGGTTGCGCCGGACCTTCTCGCGATGACGAGTGCGATCGGCGCGGGTGAACTCCTGTGCCGGGACGTCCTCCCCCATGCCGGAACTCTAGCGAGCCGCGGGCATTTGCGCGCCTACGCACCCCGCGGAGGCGCGGTCGAGCCGCGCACGTTCAGCGTGGGGTTCAGCACGACGCGGTGCACCGGGCGCGTGGGATCCTCGATGCGCCGCGCCAACAGGTCGACGGCGGCGCGGCCGACCGAGTTGCGTGGCGGTCTCACCGCCGTGAGCGCGGGCGTGAAGAGCTCGGCCACCTCGTCGTCGTACGCGACGACGGAGAGGTGGCCGCCGCCTCCGTGACCGACCTGCGACGAGCGGGTTCGGGGCGGTCGGCCCGGCGCCGGCGCGCTCCCTGTGGGGCACCGCGACCGCGACCGACGTGCGGGTGCTCCTTCCCGACGTCGCCGAGCTCGTCGTCAAGGACGGCGACATCGGCGCGACCGCGTTCGTCGGCGACGAGACGGTGTTCGAGCCGGCGCTCGTCGTCGAGGTCGTCGAGCCCATCGGCGCCGGCGACGCGTTCGCCGGCGGGATACGTCGCGGGACGCCTCTCGGGCGACGCCGTGCCCGACGGTCTTCGCGCGGGTCACGTGCGGGCCGCCCGCACCTTGCAGACCACCACCGACTCGATCGACGAGCCCGCGGCATCGCGGCCTGGACCCGCCGCCGGCATCCCGATGTGACGGGTTCGGGGCGCACCACGACCGTTCGGGGCGCAGGCCGCGCGCCCCGAACGCGGGCGATGCGCCCCAAACCTTAGAAGATAACCAGACCAGATGCACGAAGGACCTCCGAATGACCTCCCAGCCCACCTCCTCGACGGGAACGGATGCCGCCGCCCAGGCGGCCTGGTTCGATACGGCGTTCGCCGGGGCACCGCTCATGGCGATCCTCCGCGGCATGGGGGTCGAGCGCTCGGGGCGCCTCTCCGAGACGGCGTGGGACCTCGGCATCGACTCCGTCGAGGTGCCGCTGCAGACCGACGAGGACGAGCGGGCCCTGCGTGCGGTCGTGGAGGCCGCGACCGCCCGTGGCAAGAGCGTCGGGGCGGGCACCGTCATCACTCCCGGCCAGGTGACGCGGGCCGCCCACGCCGGCGCGGTGTACCTCGTCTCGCCAGGTCTCGACCGGTCGTGGTGCGGGCGGCGCAGGATGCCGGCATCCCGATCTTCCCCGGCGTCGCAACCCCCAGCGAGGTGCAGCTCGCGGTCTCGCTCGGGCTGGCGTGGCTCAAGGCATTCCCCGCCACATGGCTCGGCAGCGGCTGGTTCAGACACATCCGCGGCCCGTTCCCGCAGATGAGGTTCGTCGCGACCGGTGGACCTGACGCGTCGAACGTCGACGAGTTCCTCGACGCGGGTGTGCGCGTCGCCGCCGTCGGCTCCGCTCTGGAGGATGCGTCCCAACTCGAGCGCCTCGCCGCGCTGCTCCACGCCCGCACGGGCTCCGCCCGATGACCCTCGGCGCAGACCGCTCACCTGTCGCGAACGGCCGCGCGGACCTGCAGCACGTGACAGGCGCGCAGCGGTTCGCGATCGGTGAGACGGACCTCCTCTTCGACGGGGAGCCGTTCCGGGTGCTCGCCGGGGCGCTGCACTACTTCCGCGCGCACCCGGGGCAGTGGGCCGGCACCTGCGTTCTCGGTTGCCCTGGAGGCGGTCGAGGGGGAAGGGCGCTCGCGACTCTCGAGGCGTTCAAGGTCAGAGCAGCGGGGCGAACTCTCGCGCCGAAGAGGCACGGGTGAATCGTCGTCACGCGGGGGTGTCGCTGGTTGACTGGGCCGATGCCCCTCGCGTCTGACGCCCGGGTCGCCGTGTGCGGACCCGCCTCGTGGAACCACCTCATCCTGCTCGACCGTCTTCCCGAGCCGGTACCGCACATGCAGTTCGCGCTCGGCGACCTGCGTACGCTCGGTGGGACGTCGGCCGGCAAGGGGCTGCACCTGGCCGACCTTGGCGTCGACGTGACGCTTCACGCGCTGCTGGGTGCCGACGACGACGGCCGCCGTGTGTCGGCGGCGCTCGCCGCGGCGGGCGTGCGGGTCGAGGCGTATCCGTCGGAGCGTACCGAGCGCCACGCCAACCTGATGACCGCGGCCGGGGAGCGCGTGAGTCTCTACCTCGCGACGCCGTCGGCGGCATCCGTCGGCACGCTCGACCGTGTCGAGGGCGCCCTCGCCGACGCGGACATCGCGGTCGTCGACCTCAGCGAGGTCGGGGTTGCGATCGTGCGGCGCCGGCTCACCGGTGCGGCGGGTGCCCCGATCGGGACCGACCTCCACGACTACGACGGCTCGGCGGAGTTCCACGAGCCGTTCCTCCGCGCCGCCGATGTCGTCTTCATGAACGACGACGCGACCGACGATCCGTGGTCGCTCATGCAGAGCTGTCTCGACCGCGGACCGCGCCTCGCCGTCTGCACCCTCGGTGCGCGGGGCGCCGTCGCACTCGCCGCGTCGGGGGAGCGCGCGACGGTCGAGGCCGTCCCGGTCGACGTCGTCGACACGAACGGTTCCGGCGACGCGTTCTTCGCGGGCTTCCTCGCCGCCTCGCTCTCGGGTGAGGATGTGGACGGATGCCTCGCCGCCGGCGCCCGTCAGGCGGTCGTGGCGCTGTCGTCCGAGCACCTGCATCCGGCGGTCGCCGCCGGCAGGGTCACCAGCGGGCTTCGGTGACGTTCGCGGGGCTTTTCGACGCGTCGTAGACCCGCACCCACGCGGGGCGGACCACGACGACCGCGAAGTCCGGGTCGAGTGCGCGCGAGCCGGGGAACTGCGCATTGTAGGCGCTGCCGTACTCCTCGCGCAGGGTGCCGTGCACGATCGTCCCGAAGCCGTCGATCTGCGCTGACACGGAGCCGTCCGTCCCGATGACGACCGCGATGCGGTGGTCGTGGCGCAGGTTCTCCGCCTTGCGCGAGCCCACCAGCGTGTCGAACACGAGCGTGCCGTCGTCGAGCGCGGCGATCCCGACGAGCGCCGCCTCGGGCGCTCCCGATGGCGACACGGTCGCGACGACACCCTGCGCTTCGCCGCGCACGAAGGCCACGAATGCCGAAACGTCACGCGGATCGAACGCCATCCGCTCACAGTACGGCAGAGCGTGCCCCGGACATCGACTCGCACGACGACGGATGCCGCGCCGCATCGCCCGTCAGAAGCTCGTGTTGAGGGCGACGATGGCCCGCAACGATCGTGCTCAGAACACGATGACGGGCTTGACGGTGACGCCGTGGTGCATATCGTCGGCCGCGCGGGCGATGTCGTCGAGCGAGTAGCGCTTCTCGAGTCTCTCGAGCGGCAGCTTGCCATCGGCGTGCAGCGCGATCAGCTGCGGGATGAGCGTCGCCGGATCGGAGTCGCCCATCGTGACCCCGCGCAGGATCTTGCCCGGGAGGATCCCCTGGATATCGACGGGGATCTCAGTGCCGGGTGGCGGGGCCCCGCACACGAGCACCGTGCCGCGCACCGAGGCTGCGTCGAGCGCCCCTCGCGCGACCTTCGGGCTGCCCGTCGTGTCGAAGCTCAGGCTGACGCCGCGGCCGCCGGTAAGTCCGGCGAGGCGCGCGGCGACGTCTTCGGTGCCGGCGTCTATCGTCGCGGTCGCGCCGAACTCCACGGCGAGCCGCAGTCGCTCGTCGACGAGATCGATCGCGATCAGCTGGGCCGGGTGACGCTGTGCGGCCGCCATCACCGCCGAGAGCCCGACCGCGCCTGCGCCGTAGACGGCGACGATGTCGCTCTCGCCGGGATCGAGCACGTTCCACATCGACCCGAAGCCGGTGAGCACCCCGCAGCCGAGCGGTGCGAGCACCGCGAGATCCGCACCCGCGTCGACCCGGACGACCGAGCGTTCGTCGGCGATCGCGTACTGGGCGAACGACGATTGGCCGAAGAAGCGGCTCGCGACGGGAGTGCCCTCGCGCATGATGTCTCCGGAGCCCTCGGGGCGCAGCATCCCGAGCAGATTCCGCGGCAGCCACGTCTCGCAATAGGCCGGGTGGCCTGAGTCGCACCCGGCGCACGCGCCACACGAGGTGAAGCTGAGCAGCACCTGGTCGCCGGGCGCGAGACCCGTCACGCCCTCGCCTATGCGGTCGACGATGCCGGCGCCCTCGTGACCGATGATCCCGGGGGCGGGGAACGGGATCCCACCGGCGATCACCCCGAGATCGGTGTGACACAGGCCCGAGGCGACGAGCTTGACGAGCACCTCTCCGTGCCCGGGTTCGGGAAACTCCACGTCGCTGATGACGAGCTCGCCCGCCTCGAGGACGGCGGCGCGTCCCGCGGTCACTGGGCGGACCCCTGCTCGAGGTTGATCACGATCGAGTGCGAGCGCTGGTACGAGGCCATCGCCTCGGGGCCTCCCTCCCGGCCCCAGCCCGAGGCTTTGACACCGCCGAAGGGAGTAGCGGGATCGAGCAGCGCCCAGCCGTTCACCCAGGTGATGCCCGCCTCGAGCCGCGCGGCGACCCGGTGCGCTTTCGCAAGATCCGAGGTCTGGATTCCGCTGGCCAGCCCGTAGCGGGTGGAGTTTGCGAGCTGGATGGCCTCCTCCTCGGTGTCGAAGGGCTGCACCGTGAGGACCGGGCCGAACACTTCTTCGGACACGGCTTCGGCGTCGGCATCGAGGTCGGCGAGCACCGTCGGGCGGTAGTAGAACCCGTCGAGTTCGGAGACCCTCTCGCCTCCGGTGACCACGCGGGCTCCGGCATCCCTCGCCCGGTCGACCATCGCGGCGACCTTCTCGAGCTGGGTCGCGCTCGCGAGCGGACCGATCACCGTCTCGGGCTTCGTGATGTCACCGAAGGGCACGTGAGGCACGGCGTCGGCGAGGACACCGAGCACGATGTCGTAGATCGGACGCTCGACGAGGAGCCGAGGCCCCGCCATGCAGAACTGTCCGGCGTTGAAGACGAACGCGGCGATGACGGTCTGCATCGCGGTGTTCAGGTCGGCGTCGGCGAAGAGGATGTTGGCGGCGTTGCCGCCCAGTTCTGCGGTGAACGACTTCAGAGTGCTGCCCGCGAGCTGTGCCGCGTGGGCGCCGATCTCGGTCGAGCCGGTGAACGCGATCTTGTCGACGCACGGATGCGTGACCAGGTGATCGCCGATCGCCGCGCCCGAGCCGGTGACGACGTTGAAGACGCCGTCCGGTACGCCCGCCTCCTGGAGGATCTGCGCCATCAGCAGTGCGCTCAGCGGAGTGTCGCTCGCGGGCTTGTGCACGATGGTGTTGCCGGCGATGAGGGCGGGAGCGATCTTCGAGCTCGACAGAATTAGCGGGAAGTTGAACGGCGTGATCGCCGCGACGACGCCGATCGGCTCCTTCTTGACGTAGACGTGCGTGTTGCCGGTCGTCTCGCGGACCGAGCCGTCGAGGTGGTGCCCGAGGCTCGCGTAGTACTCGTACAGCTCGGCCGCGTTGTTGACGTCGACGATACGCGCGAACGTGATCGGCTTGCCGACATCGGTGCTCTCGGCCTGGACGAGCTCTTCGGCGCGCTTGCGCATGAGGGTGTACGCCCGCTGCAGGATGCGCGCCCGTTCGCGGCTGGACAGCCCCGACCACACGCCCGAGTCGAAGGCGGCGCGCGCGGCGGCGACGGCGTCATCGACGTCGGTGGTCGTCGCCTTCGCGACGTCGGTGATCTTCGTCCCGGTCGCAGGTGCGATCACGTCCATGCGACCGCCGTCCAGGGCATCCCGCCACTTTCCGCCGATGAACAGCCGCCCGGGCGGGAAGGCAGTGGGGGATGCGGATGCCGTGGGTGCGGTATCGGTGATGGTCATGGTGGTGCTCTTCTCTGAGTGGTGAATGCGTGCGGGTGCAGCTGCGGGGGGCGAGGTTCAGGCAGCCCGAGGTTCAGACGGGGACCGACGACGTGGTCGCGACCCGCTCGAGCAGGTCGGCGAAGCCCGCGGGATCTTCCTGGAACGGCGCGTGGCCGTGGGCGACGCGGACGATCGCTCCGCCGGTGCGCACGGCGAGCGCGTCTTGGAAGGCGGGCGCCACGACCGCGTCGTTCTCGGTGAGCACGTAGGTCGTCGGCTTCGCCCGCCACGCGACCCGCGAGAGCGGGTCGCTGAAGGAGGCGAGCGACTGCGGCCTGAAGAGGTCGGCGAGCTGCTCGGATGCCTCGCGCGGAACGCCCGGCGGCATGTCGGCGGCGATCATCTCCACGCGCTCGTCCCGGTCGCGGCCCAGTGTCAGCTGGTCGTCGGAGATGCCCCACACGCCGGGGAGGGCGCCGCCCATCGAGGTGATGACGCTCTCGCCCGCGTCCAGCGCGAACGCCGCGATGTATACGATGCGTTCGACGGCGGGATGGTCGCCCGCCTCGGTCACCGGCACGCCGCCGTAGGAGTGCCCGACGAGCACGACGGGTCCGTCGGCGCGGTCGATCGCGGCGGTGATGGCGGCGGCATCCTGAACCATGCTCTCGGTGCTCCCCGTCGACGGAAGGTCGAGCGCGTCCACCTCCCAGCCGCGCTCGCGCAGGATCTGCACGAGCGGCTCGAACTCCCACGAGCCGACCCAAGCGCCGTGGACGAGGATGATCCGGGGTCGGAGCTGTGCTGTCATCGGAGATTCCATACCTTTCGGGACTGCGCGTGGGCTCGCGGTCGCGATGCCCGACGGTGCGCATCTGCTGGGGCGACGTCGGTGTCGTGCTCCCCAGAGTGCGCCGCGCGCAGGGGCGGCGGTATCCGTAGGACTACGTAACCTGCGGGGCGGAGGCGTACGTCGCCTCGTACCAGGCTGCGATCTGCGCGCGCGACGAGAAGCCGAGCTTGCCGAGGATGCGCTGCACATGCGTGTCGACGGTGCGCACCGAGAGCACGAGTTCCCCGGCTATGTCGCGGTTGCTCATCCCGCGATGGATGCGCATCGCGACTTGCGTCTCCCGGGCGCTGAGTCCGCCCGCAACCGACGTCTTCGACTCGAGTGCGAACGCGACCACCTCGCCGGGATCGAGACCTCCGCCGGCACCGAGGAGCTTGTCGTACCGCTGGACGCCGAGCTGTCGGCGCAGTTCAGCGATGCACCGGTCATGATGAGCCGAGAGCTGCGGCCCCATGACGGTGATCGCCGACCCGATCAGACGCCAGCGGGCCTCGGTCGCGCCGAGCACGATCGCGGCCCGGTCCGCGAGGCCGCGCTCTGCGTCGACCCAGCTGAGCACCTCGAGCATGAGGCACTCGCCGACGGGATCGTCGAAACCGCGTTCCGTCAGAATGCCCTCGCGTGCGAATCGCTCCGCTGCATCCAGATCACGTTCGACGAACGCGGCGAGGCCGAGCGACCACAGCGCGTGTGACCGCATCCACGTCTCGCCCACCGACTCGGCGTAGGCGAGCGCGTCCCGCCCCGCTCGAGCGGCGTCGGGCTCGCGAAGGTGACTCAGTGCCGTGGTGAGCTGGAACTGCGCAAGGAGGGCGTGCTCGGGGTGTCCGCACTCCTCCGCAACGCGGATCGATGCTTCGAACTCGCCGGCGGCATCCAGCGGCCGGCCCGAGAACATCGCGTGCGTGCCGCGCCAGCGGTGGATCTCCACGCGGATCGTGGCTGCGCGATCCGCCGTGAACGCGGCGTCCGGCAGCGGGCCGTCCGCCTCGTCGAGTCGCGTCTTCGCCTCGTCGAGGTCTCCTTGCAGCAGGCACAGCCAGGCGGCGTTGACGAGCGCCGGGACGCGGTGGGTGGCAGAGCCTCCCGGCAGCGCGAGCACTCGTGTCGCCCAGCCGCGTCCCTCGGGAAGGAACCCGCCGACCGCCCAGTGGTAGCGCAAGTCGGAGAACAGCGCGAGGGCGGTGTCGGTGTCGATCGCCACGGCCATGGTGAGAGCGGACTGCAGTTCAGCGCGGTCGGCACGCAGCCTAGCGAGCACGGCAGCCTGTCCGGGTCCGTACCAGCCCACCCGTGACCTCGCCGCGACGGCGGCGAAGTGGTCGAGGTGGCGCCGGGCAAACGTGGGCGAGCGGCCATCCTCCTCGGCGCGCTCGCGCCCGTAACCGCGGATCGTCTCGAGCATGCGGAATCGCCCGGTCTCGCGATCCGCCTCGACGACGGACTGCGCGACAAGTTCGTCGAGGGGGTCGACGATGTCGTCGATCGTGTAGCCGCCGACCGCTGCGGCGGCCGCGAGGTCGAAGGGACCGGAGAAGACTGCGAGGGCACACCAGAGCTCGCGCTCCTCGGGCGAGCAGAGATCGTAGCTCCAGTCGACGACTGCCCGGAGGGTGCGCTGGCGCCCGACGGCACTGCGGGAGCGACCGCGGAGCAGCGTGAAGCGGGAGGACAGGCCGTTCGCGAGCTCAGCGATCGAGAGCGTGCGAAGGCGCGTCGCCGCGAGCTCGATCGCGAGCGGCAGCCCGTCGAGGGATCGGCACAGCTCGACGGCGGCCTCGGCGTCCGCTTCCCCGAGCTCGAACGCGACGTCGGCGGCCTTCGCGCGGGCAACGAGGAGCGACACCGCCTCGGACGGCCCCTTCGGCGCCGCCTCTACCGACAGCGGTGGCACCGGGTACACCAGTTCGCCGTCGAGCTCGAGAGGTCGGCGGCTTGTGGCGAGTACGGTGAGCTGCGGGAGTGCGAGCAGCAGTTCGTCGGTGAACGAGGCAGCCGCATCGATGAGCTGCTCGCAGTTGTCGAACACCACGATGGCGGAGGTGTCGCGAAGGGCGGAGACAACGACCTCGAGCGGATCGCGCGAAGACTGATCGGCGAGCTTAAGGGCGCGCACGACCGCGAGGGGCACACGCAGCGGATCCTGCACGGACTCGAGCGGGACGAACCAGCAGTCGATGCCGTGGCGCTCGGCGAACTGGTTCGCCGCGCGCACCGCGAGCCGCGTCTTGCCGGCACCGCCGACGCCCGTGAGGGTGACCAGCGACGAGGCGTCGAGCAGCGACTGCAAGGCCGTCAGCTCGCGGTGGCGACCGACGAACGCGCTTCGCGGTTCTCTGATCATCACGGCTCCAGGCGTCCTCGCCCAAGACGGGGCGGGTGCACCCGGCGGGTCGATTATCGCAGTGTTCCGGGCTCTGGTCGCGAGCAGTCCCCGGAGGACGGGTCTGGAGTTCGCCGGAGCCTGCGAATGCCCTCGAGTGTGCTCGGCTCCGGCCGGTGCACGCCGCGCGGCCGGTAGCCGAGGGCGTCCGAGATGCCCGCGAGGTCGGCGAGGTACCACAGGATCGCGAGCCACATCTCGGTGCCCTGGAGGCCCGGCTCGGTCTCGGTGAGCCCGCGCGTCGCAGCAGTCGGCTCGCGGAATGCGAAGCCCGCACCCGGCTCCCAGGTCGCCGGCGCGTCCGCCAGCAGCCGAGCGGCGAGTCTTCGCACCTCGTGGTCGCGGTAGCCGGTCCCGCGCGTGAGCCACAGCGGGTGCGCCACGTCGAGCACGTTGCACGCGTTCCGCGCGCCGGGAGCGAACCAGCGCGGGTCGCGGGTATGCCGCAGCACCGTGTCGATCACGCGCTCGGGGTGCGGGAGCGGCACGCCGAACTGCGCGAACGTGCCGCGCGATGCCCGGTAGAAACCGTTCACGACAGGGAGCAGCCCACGGTCGGGCGTGGCCGACCCCCACATGCCCGTCTGCGGGTCGGAGTTGAGGAGCAGCCAGCCGAACAGCGCCTCCTCCACACCCGCCGGAATCGGATGCCCCGCCCGCTTCGTCCACAGAATCGCCGTGCCGAAGCCGTCGATGTGGTGCCCGGCGCCCCATGCGTCGGTGGCCCACGGCAGACTCTCGCAGAATTCGACGACGCGATCCGGCGTCGCTGCCGTGACCCAGGTGAGAGGAGCAGGAAATGCGGACCCGAGCAGATCGAGCGCGTAGCCGGTGCTCAGCACGTGGTACGCGACGTCCTCGTGAGAGAACCCGAGGCCCGCCTGCTGGCGCCCGTCCGCATCGAGGGGAGCGACCGCGCCGGTCGCGGAATCCTGCCACCCCCGTAGCCGGCGGATCTGCGTGTCGACCGACGACTGCGGCGGCGCCGTGCCGAGCAGCATGTCCGCGATCTCGATCGCGTCGGCCTGCGCCCGAACGCTGGGGGCGGCGCCGGGGCGGTCTGCGAAGAGCCCCAGGTCGTCGTTCCACGCGCGCTCCAGGACGACGGATGCCTCGTCCCTCGCACGTGCGGCCAGCTCGGCGACGCGCTCGGCCAGTCCGGCCGTGTCGTCGGTCGCGGGCCCGGCCACCGGGGTGGGAGCGGGCTCGGCCGTCGGTGGGGGAGCGGTCACGGTGTCGCCGACAACGGTGGGGGCGGACCCGAGGCCTGGCCTCGCTGCCGTTGTGAACCCGTGCTCCGGGGTCGGCGCAGAGTCGGGCTCCGGCGTGCGCGCGGGCTGCGCCTCGCGCTCGACCGCCTGCGTCGCCAGCGCGGCGAGCACAGCAGGCGGTGTCTCGACGGGCTCGCGTGGCTCGGGCGACTCCGGTCGGTCCTCGGTGCCCCGGGCGGCAGCATCCGCCGCCGCATCCGGGTGGATGCCGGTGTCATCGGGCTCCACGCGCCAGCGGATGAAGCGCGCGGGGTTGCCGCCGACGACGGCGCCGGCGGGCACGTCCTTCGTGACGACGGCGCTGGCGGCCAGCACCGAGTGCGATCCGACGCGGACGCCGTCGAGGATCACGACGTGCGAGCCGATCCAGACGTCGTCGCCGATCTCGATGCCCTGGGAGGTGAGTGGCTGACGGAAGACGGGCGTGCCCGACTCCATCGAGGGGTTGAAACCCAGGATCGACGTGTGCGCGCCGATGCGCACGCCGTCGCCCATCGTGACGCGGCCGCGGATCACCGTGTACGGGTTGATGCTGCAGTCGGCGCCCGCGCGGAGGTCGCCCGTGAGGTAGGCGCCCGCTGCGACGTACGTGCGGTCGCCGAGGCGCAGTGAGTCGTTGTCGATCGAGGCGAGCTCGGAGAGGAAGCACTGCTCGCCCAGCTCATGATCGCGGCGGCCGGCGACGACGGTCTGCTGGAGGACCAGTTGCGCCTCGCGTTCGGACGGACTCGCCTCGCTCCAGAAATCCCAGGGGGAGTATTCGTGCGCGGCGATTGCGGGAGTCATGGAGGGGCTGACGGGAATCGAACCCGCGCTGTCTGCTTGGGAAGCAGAAGTTCTGCCATTGAACTACAGCCCCAGTGCCTTGAAATTACTGGGATCGAGAATCCCCGTCAAGGCTGGGTGTACACATCGGTGTGCACATGAGCGTGGGCGCCCGTCTAGCGGGTGCCACGACTCCACCTTACCCGTTGGACTTGCGCAGGCCGCGCTTCACAACCGCTTGCGCCAGCCAGACGGGGATGATGCGGCCCTCTCGGCAGAGCTGAGGTCCGCGATCCGTGGTCTCGCATGAGCTCGTCGATCGATGCGCTGGAGGCGCTAGAGGTGCCGGCGGAACCGGGACGAGGACGAGCCCCCGCGCATCCTGGCCGAGGTGCTCGCCGACCCCGTGGTCTGAACGCCAGCCGGTTCTCGAGACGCCGACGGGCATGCCCCTCACAAGCGCATGCGCCCCCGCGACAGGCCGACGGCGCCGGCCCATGTGCCCGGGATCGCGGGCACATGGGGGAAAGCGCTTGCTACCGCTCCCTTCTGCTTCATAAGCTTGGTGCAACCCGGTGCCGTGCTCGATGGCTTGCGCGGTCCGGTCGCCGGTCCCCAACGCAAAGGAGCGCGGATGTCGCACGGTGAAGGTGCATGGATGCCACCCGCGGAGGTCGAAGGATTCGCGGCGCGGTCGGCGGCAGGGAGACGGACACTCCATCTTCTGGCGGCGACGTTCACGGCGATCTGTCTCGTGCTTGGGATGGTCGCCGCATCCGCAGGTGCCGGCCATGCGGCGACTGTCGATGGTGTCGTTGCGGACACCGCTTCGGTACGTCAGCAAAGCCCCGGCACAAGTTTCGGCACCGCTGAGACGGTCGTCGTTCGGAACGACGTCGTGTACGGGATCGCCGAGAACGTCATTCAGGACGACGCCTGGGTGCGCACGACGACTCCGACCGCGAACTACGGGACGACGGCGAATCTGGTCATCGGAAAGGGCGGGCACGCCTACTTCCGGCTGGATGTCTCGGCGATCGACGAGGCGGATCTGTCCGCGGTGGTTCTGAACCTCACCAAGTACAACAACGCAGCCGACGTGACGGCGGTGCGGGCCGGCGAGTTCCTCAGCAACGGCGGCGCAGCGACGACCACGCGGTGGAGCGAGACATCGGTCACCTGGAACACCCGTCCCCTCGACGTTCCCGGTTCCCCGGTCGCACGGGCCTCGGTTGCGCAGGGCAACACCAACGTGCCTTTGGATGTGACCGAGTTGGTGAAGGATGCGAAGGCCGACGCTGCCGAGGCGCTGACCATCCACATCACCACCGAAAAGGTCGATGACCTGAACGTCGCGGGCACCGACATCTACTCCACGCGCGCGACGAACCCGCTGACGGTGCCGTGGGTCGAGGTCTCTCACACCACCGACGTGGTCGCGGTGGATTATCCCGTTGCGCAGCGATTCGCGGACTACCGGACGAACGCGCACACCGCCCAGGACGTGGTCCGGATCGCGGCCGGCGATGGCCGCTACCTCACCGTCAACGACGCGACCGGCGCCATCGGGCTGACCAGCGTCGCCGACGAGGCGGGGTTGTTCGCGGTCTACGGCTACGACTACACCGCATCTGAGTATGCGGGCACCGGCGGCGGGCAGCAGACCACCTACGCCATCCGGAGCTTGACCAACGACAAGTTCCTGACCATCCAGAACTACGGCACGGCAGGCGACCAGCCGTACTACAACAAGGCGGAGTCGAACTACGTGGTGTCGGCGACAGCGCCAGTGGTCGCGTGGAACGAGCGGTTCTCGCTCACCGGCACACCCGACACGGGCCAGTACATGATTCTCAGCCACCTGAACTCGCTGCGCGACGGCGCCGAAGGTGCGACCTCGCCGACACGCATGACCGACACGGCGATGGTGATCACTCCCGGGGACCGACAGACACACTGGTACGGGTTCGAGTCGGTGGACACCGAACTCCTCGAGGTACACCAGTCGGTCGCGGGCACGTCGGCACGGCTCACCTGGATGCCGGTGGCCGGTGACCAGGATGCTGCGCATTACCGGGTCGACGGCGGCACGGGCGTCACCGTCAGCGACGGCGTCCTGACTGCCACCGTCGACGGCCTGGCCGCCGGTGAGCATACGATCACCGTAAGTTACGACGACGGCTCGGACGTGCTGACGGACGACGTGCGCGTTCGAGTGTTCAGCCATCCCGGCGTCTCGCTCACCACGGAGCAGCTGACCGCTATGCGGGACCGGATCGCTGCGAAGGCCGAGCCTTGGTACTCCGACTACCTGCGGATGAAGAACACCGTTCCCAACTCGCTGGCGTCGCTGGACTTTCAGGTGGTGGCGCGCGCCGGCGTGGGCCGAGGCACTCCGGCCGGATCCGGCAACATCAAGGACTACGAATACTCGAGCGCGGCAGCGTACTTCCACGCGCTGCAATGGGTGATCACCGGGGATGCCCGTCACGCCGACAAGGTGGTCGAGATCCTCAACGCCTGGTCGTCGACGCTGACTCAGATCGACGGCCGCGACCAGATCCTCGGCGCCGGTCTGTCCACGCTGAAGCTCATCAACGCCGCCGAGATCGTGCGGTACTACGACGGCGGCTACACCGGTTATGCCGATGAGGACTTCGCCTCGTTCCAGAAGCTGATGCGCAACGTGGTGTATCCGGTGATCCAAGACGCCGGCGCACCCATGATCGCCAACGGCAACTGGGATGGGGCGGCGATCGTCGCCGTCGAGGCGATCGGGGTGATCACTGACGACGCCGCGATCTTCGATGAGGCTACTTCGATGTATCAGAGCCCCTACATCAATGGATCTCTGGAGAACTACGTCACCGACTGGGGTCAGATCCAAGAGTCCGCCCGCGACCAGGCACACGCGCAGCTGGGCATCGGCCTGATGGCGGACGTCAGCACGATCGCCGGGAACCAGGGCGTGGACCTGTGGTCGCTGGACGACAACAAGCTGGCTCGTGCGTTCAACTGGGTGGCGGAGTACAACCTGTTCCATGGTGAGGGCACGCTGCGCGCCGAGCCGGTGGAGAACGTCTTCGGACGCACCGACGCGAACGCGTACTGGGACGAGATGGACGAGCAGTCCATCCTGCGCGGGCAGCTGCGTCCGGTCTATGAGGCGGCGCTGGCACACTACTCCAAGGTCGACGGGGTCGACGTGACGTGGCTGGCGCGAGCGGCGAAGGCCATGCGGCCGCAGGGTCTCGTGCACTTCGACAACCTCAATTTCGACACCTTGACCATGTACGACGGTGAGCCGACCGCGGAGCCGACCCCGTACTTCCAGCTGCGGACGATGCTGGCACCGTGGTACCAGCGGACCTGGCCGGAAGTCGCAAAGTGGGGCACTGTGCTGCAAAGCGACAGAGCGCTTCAGGACGGCGGGGTTCTGCCGGCCGGGTACACGACGGAGACGCTCGAGTCCTACTTCGCGGTGCAGCCCGATGGAACGATGGCGCTCGGTGCGATGCAGGAGGACGCCCCGTACTTCCGCCTTGTCACGAACCCGGACGAGACGTACTCGATCCAGGAGGTGTCCACCGGGCGTTTCCTGGGAGTTGCGGCGACGGTGGTCGACGGGAAGAACGTCATCACGGCAGCCAGCCTGGTCGCCGGCGACGCGGAGAAGTTCCAGCTGCGCACGACCGGCCTGGGCCGGTACTACCTGGTGCATGGCGGACGACTGGTCGAAGCGACCGTCGAGGGGTCGGTGGACGCCCCGCGGGATGCCACCGTGGCGTTGCGCCTGGGAACGCAGCCGGAGACGCTGAGCACCAACACCACACCGGTGAACGCGCTGCTGTTCTCTTACGGCGACGCAGACACGATCGACAAGGCCTCCGTGACGGCGCACGACTCGTCGATCACCACAGCGGACTCATGGAACCCGGTCGACAACCTGGAGGCTGCGACCGATCAGGCCGGCGATGAGGTGACGGATCTGACTCAGATCGCGGTGTCGGGAACGGTCGATGTGACCACGCCCGGCGCGTATCCGATCACGTACCACTCAGGGACGGCGTCGGCGACGGTGATGGTCACGGTGGTCGCCGCCACCGCCCCCACCGTCGCGATCACCTCCGGGGGTGGAACGGTCAGCCGGGCGGCGCCGCTGAGGGTGTCGGGGACAGCCGACGCCGGCAATACCGGATGGGGCGCGGCCGGCGCAAAGATCACGGTGGAGATCCGTAACGCCAAGGGCGCCGTCGCGTTGACCGGCGAGGCCGCCGTCGATGCCAGCGGCGCCTGGTCGAGCACACTGAACGTGTCGAAGGTGCCGGCCGGTTCCTACGTCATCGCCGCAATCGCCACGTCGCGCGGTGGCGGGGCGGCGAAGGCCGAGGCGGCGCTCAGGCTGAAGAAGTGAGGCCACGCCACCGCGGCGCCGGGCACCCCGCAGTTGTCCAACGACAACGGGGACGAGGACAGCAGCTCCTGGTCACGATGAACGCTGGTCCCGCTCGGAGCAGTCGGGCGATCGCCTTCGGGGCCGTGCTCGCGACCCGGCGCACCCGGCGCGTCTGACGCTCGTCGAAGCTCCCCGCGGGCGAGGGAGGTGCGGCATCCGCCCTCCCTCGCCCCGCCGATCAGCCGGCGTCCGCCGCCGCGCGGAGCGCCGCCACATCGATGCGCCGCATTCCCTGCAGCGCCGTGCCCGCGCGCATCGCGCGCTGCGGGTCGGAGTCGCTGAGCAGGTCGACGAGGGCACGCGGCACGACCTGCCACGACAGGCCGAAGCGGTCGGTGAGCCAGCCGCACCGGCCCTCCTCGCCGCCACCCGAGGTGAGTTCGTCCCAGTAGCGGTCGACCTCCGCCTGATCGGCGCAGTCGATCACGAACGAGACCGCCTCGGTGAAGTGGAATTCCGGACCGCCGTTGAGCGCGAGGTGCGGCTGGCCGTCCAGTTCGAAGGCGGCGGTGAGAACGAGCCCGTCGGGACCCATGCGGCTCACGTCGGTGATGCGCGAGTTCGGGAAGACAGACACGTAGTACTCGGCAGCGTCGAGGGCCTGTCCGTCGAACCAGAGGTTGGGGGTGATGCGAGGCATTTCGGTTCCTTCCGTCTGGCCGCCCCTGCGCGGATCGCGTCAGGTGTGCGGCGGTTTCATCAGGGAGTCGGAGCCGATCCGCCGTTCTCGACATCCGTGGGCGAATCGATTCCGGAATTCTTCGGAACCCCTGACGCGAGACGGGATGCCGTATCCTGCAGGTAGCGGCGTTCCGCCTCATTGGCGGTGCGTGCCGCCGCCGCGAGGAACTCCGCCGTGGCGAGCTCCGCGTCGCCGCCGAGCTCGTGGAGGTGCGCCCGCACGGCGTGCACGCGGTGATGGTCGCCGAGGACGGCGGCTGCGGCATCCGTCGCCGCCAGCCCCGCCGGGATGCCGTCGGTCATCGCGATCGCGACCGCGCTGTTCAGCCCGATCATGGGGTTGTCGCTCAGCCGCGCGAGCGCGCGGTAGAGCCCGGCGATGCGCCGCCAGTCGGTGGCGGCGTACGTCGCGGCCTGATCGTGCACCGCCGCGACCGCCGCCTGCAGCTGGTACTCGCCGACGTCGCCGCGGCGCATCGCGTCGGTGAGCAGCACGACGCCCTCAGCGATGAGCGCGGGCGTCCACCGCCGGCGATCCTGCTCCGACAGCGGCACGAGCCGGCCTGCCGCGTCGACACGCGCCGGCCGGCGGGCCTCGGTGAGCAGCATGAGAGCGAGCAGCCCTGCGACCTCGGGCTGGTCGGGAAGCGACGACTGCAGCATCCGTGTCAGCCGGATCGCCTCGCGGGCGAGGTCCGGACGCACCAGCTCGTCGCCCTCGCTCGCGAGGTAGCCCTCGTTGAACATCAGGTACAGCACGTGCAGCGCCGAGCGCATGCGCTCATGGCGGGCGTCGTCGGGTGGGGGCTCGAATCGTCCGCCGGCCGCCCGCAGCGTCGCCTTGGCTCGGCTGATCCGCTGCGCCATCGTCGGTTCCGGCACGAGGAAGGCCGCCGCGATCTCGCGCGTGCTGAGCCCGCCCACCGCACGCAGGGTGAGCGGGATGGCCGCCCCCGGCGTGAGCGCGGGATGGCAGCACAGCAGCACGAGGGTGAGCGAGTCGTCGGAGTCGCCGTGGCCGACCTCATCCGCGGCCGGCGCGGCACGGTCCTCCCACGTCTCCCGTTCACGACGACGGCGCGCGGCGGCCGAGCGGTACGCATCGACGAGGCGCCGCGAGGCGACAGTGACGAGCCAGGCGCGCGGATCGTCGGGGATGCCTGCCGGCCACTGCTGCGCGGCGGCGAGGAGCGCCTCCTGAACGGCGTCCTCAGCCCCGTCGAAGTCGCCGTGATGAGCCGCGACGATGGCCAGCGCCCGCGGCCCCTGCTCGCGCAGCAGCCGTTCGATCCGCGGATCGGTGCGCGCCTCGGTCAAAGGTCGTCGGTGGAGGGGGCGCCCATCACCTGGCGTACCTCGATGTGCTCCTGGATCGGCACGCCGCCGGGCCCCGGTGCAGCGGAGACCAGTGCCGCGATCTCGATGGCGCGCTCCCACGAGTCGACGTCGACGAGACGATACCCGGCGAGGAGCTCCTTCGCCTCGGCGTACGGGCCATCGGTCACGACGGGTGGTCCGCTTCCGTCCGAGGTCACGAAGCGTGCGGCCTCCGGACCGGCGAGGCCCACCGCGTCGATCAGCTCGCCGAGCTCGGACAGGCGATCGCTGACCTCCCGCTGGAACGCGATGTGCGCGTGGATGTCGCCGGGCTGCCACTCCGAGATCGGCGGCGCCCCCGACCCGGTCGGTGCGTAGTTCTGGAGCAGCATGAAGCGCATGCGGTCATCCTCGCACGGCGGCATGGCCTCGGGACCGTGGACCAGTCCTCGGTGGCCTGGCGGTTTTCGCTGTGGCCCGCGCCGACCGGCCTCGGACGTTACGCTCCGCTCCGGCGCGCGCAGGCGGAGCAGTGGGACAAACTGCTGGCGGATAGCCCCAGGAGCGCCTTCACGCGGACGATCCAGTTGATGGAACGACAGGACTCGTCACGGTGCGGGGCCCGGTCATGCGGACTGCCTCTGGGTGGCGGCGCCGATGGAGGTGCTGGCGTGGCGGGTCGTCGTGTGGAACTGCACCGTCGAAACGACGCGGGTGACCTCGTCGACGATCGACGTACCCATCCGACGTAGCTCGTTGCCCGTTGCTCCGGCGATATGCGGGGTGAGAATGACGTTCTCAAGGTCCCACAGTTCGTGATCAGCAGGGAGCGGTTCGGGGCTGGTGACATCGAGCACCGCCTCCAATCTGCCGCGACGCAGGTGCGGCAGCAGCGCGTCATGGTCGATGAGGGCGCCGCGAGCGGTGTTGACCACCACCCCGCCGTCGCGCAGCCGATCGAGCTCCCGGGCGCCGATCATGTGGTGGGTTTCGGTGGTCTCCGGCGCATGGATGGACACCACATCGGACGCGGTCATCAGCTCGTCGAGCTCCACCTTCTGCGCGCCGAGTTCGGCGATGTCCGCGTCCGTGGCGTACGGGTCGTAGACGAGCACCTTCATGTCGGTGTGCACGAGCAGGCTCGCGACCCGGCGGCCGATGCGTGAGGCGCCGACCAATCCGACCGTCGCTCCGTAGTTGCCGGTATCGCGCAGCTCCGCTTCCCGGTCGATGTGGGTGCGGCGACGACGGTACAGTTGCTCGGCGAAGCGTGCGCGCTTGTTGACGAGCAGGATCATCGCGAAGGCGTACTCGGCCACGGCCTGAGCGTTCGCTTCCCCGGCGTCCGCGCAGACGATGTTGCGGCGGCGGGCCTCGTCGGGAGGAAGGATCTGCGCAGCGGAGCCGCCGGCGAACAGCACCGCCTGCAGATGCGGCATCCGATCCAGCAGCTGAGGCGACAGCTGCGGGGAGCCCCACCCCGCCAACAGGATCTCTGTCTTTTCGAGCACGGCCAGCGACTCGGGGCTGTCGAACTCGGTCAGTACCCCGTCCTTGAGCGCGACGAGCTCAGCCAGTCGCTCCCGCTCGTGGCTGAAGAGATCGTCAGCGAGGGCGGCCGGTCGCATCGCGAAAGCTGCGTGCGGCGGCCTCATTTGAGCGCCCCGAGCGACACGCCGGTGCGCCAGAAGCGCTGCAGCAGGAGCATCACAGTGGCGAGGGGGATCACCGACAGCAGCGACCCGGTGATCACGATGCTGGTGAAGTCGATGGTGCTGGCATTGCTGACCTGGCTTTGACGCAGCCAGTTGTAGAGGCCCAGCGTCATGGTCCAGTTCTCGGGGGACTGCAGCATCGTGAGCGGCAGGAAGAACCCGTTCCACGAGGACACGAATGCCAGAAGGAAGATCGTCGCACCAGCGGTCGGGAGCATGCGCACCACGATGCTGAAGAAGATCCGGGCCTCACCGGCTCCGTCCAACCGGGCAGCCTCAAGAAGCTCGGGAGGGATGCTGGAATCGATGTAGACCTTGGCGAGGTACACGCTGAACGGGCTGATGAAGGTGGGGATCAGCACCGCCCACAGGGTGTTCGTCAGCCCGATGCTGGCGAACAGCAGGTACAGCGGAAGCGTCAGCATCGAGTAGGGGATCAGAAACGACCCCACCACGAGGGCGAGAGCGGCGCCCCGGCCGCGGAAATGGAACCGGGCGAGGCCGTAGCCGGCCATCAGGGCGATCAGCGTGCCGATGCCGGCACCGACGACGGCGAACAGCAGCGAGTTCGCAGTCCACCGCAGGAAGATGCCGTCCTGGTACTCGAAGATCTGCTGCAGGTTCGCCATCAGGTTGAACTCTGCGAACCACAGTCCGTTGGAGAGGAGAAGGTCTCTGGAGTTCTTCGTCGAGTTCACGATCAGCCACCAGACAGGGGCGACCGAGTAGATCAGGAAGATGACCAGTCCGCCGACGACGATCAGGCGTGTGGCACGTGGCAGCGAGCGGTCCTCTCCGCCGGCCCGGCCCTTCGTGCGGGGTCGGACGGAGGGGAGGGTGGTGGTGGCGCTCATACTGCGGCCTCCCGGTTCGTCAGGCGGTAGAACGTTACGGATGCCACGCCGACGACGATGGCGAGGATGACCGACAGTGCGGCGGCGTAGTTGTAGTTGCTCTGCTGGAACGCGAGGTTGTAGATCATCATGATCGGGGTGAAGTCGGCGGTGACCGTCTCAGGCGAGGTGACCCGGAACACCAGGGGCTCCGCGAAGATCTGGAGCATGTGGATGATGGACAGCATGCCGGTGAGGACCAGGGCGCCCCGGACGTAGGGGATCTTGATGGACCATGCGATGCGGAACTCACCCGCTCCATCAAGCCGAGCCGCTTCGAACAGGTCCCGGGGAACCGAGCGCAGCGAGCCATAGATGATGAGCATGTTGTAACCCATGCCCGCCCAGGTGAGGAGGTTCCCGAGCGCCACCCACAGCAGTTGGGGGGAGAACATGTTGACCTCGAGTCCCACCCAGGCGGCGACTTCGGTGATCGGACCCAGTCGCGGCGAGTAGAGATACAGCCACACCAGGGTGGCCGTGATGGCGGGGACCATGTAGGGCACCAGCAGGCCGAGGCGGAAGGACTTTGTGCTGCGTCCCGTGACCAGATCGAGCAGCAGCGCGACCACGAGGCTGAGGCCGAGCATGATCGGGATCTGCACGAGCCCGAAGATCGCCACCCGCAGGATGCTGGCCCAGAACGATTCGTCGGCGAAGCCGAGGAGGTAGTTCTCGAATCCCACGAAGGTGCGCACGGCCCCGCCCAGACCCGCGCCGGAGCGCTTCTGCGCGAACAGGCTCTCCACCACGGCGTAGACGAACGGGATGACGAACACGAACGCGAAGCCGATGAAGAAGGGTGCGGTGAACACGGCGCCCTTCAGCCCGGTGACGTTGACACGCCGCTTGCGTTCGGTGGCCATTGCCGGTCGCGGTTCTCCCGAGGGAGTGCGGGCGGTGTGGCTCGCTTCATGCTGGTGCGCCGCGCGCACCTTCGTGTCGATCATCAGTGTCAGTCCTCGGTGACCGAGATTCCCTGCTGCGTGAGGTCGTCGACGATCCATTCCTGCAGAGCGGGCGCGATGTCGACGGTCTTCATCTCACCGGCGACCGCCTTGCCCCACAGGTCCTGCAGCTCGGTGAACGCACCGGCCCAGTTCGGTCCGTACGTCCAGTCACCGAGCTGGGTGTCGACGGCGTTGAGGACGACGGGCTCCCACTCGGAGGCGTGGTCGCCGATCAGTGCGATCGGCTCTGTTGCGGCCACGTACGACTGCGGATCGGTCACGGCCGGGAAGTACGACAGGCCGGTCGCGGGGCTCGCGAGGGCCTCCACCGACGCCTGCTCCGTGGAGAGTGCGTGCGCGGCGAACACGGCGGCGTCGGTGTTCTCGGTCTTGGAGTTGACGGCGAACACGCGCGTGAAGGCGGCGTTCGCCTCGTCACGGCCTTCCCAGTGGAGGTTGGGCACAGGCTCCCACGTGCCCAGGGTCTGTTTGAGGTTCGCTTGCATGCCCTTGGTCTGCCAGGTGGACAGTTGGCGGGACGCGATCTTGCCCTCGTCGTAGGACTGCATCATCGCTGCGTACTCCGCGTAGGAGATCTTGGAGAACAGGTCGTTCGAGAACGCCTCGTCGAAGTACTCGGCAGCGCGCTGGGTTCCGTCGCTGTCGACGTTCACCTGCCACGTGTCGCCGTCGAGCTCGTACCAGCGCGCTCCCGCTTCCCACGCGAGGTAGATGAACGTCGTCGGATCCTCTCCGGCGACATTGAAGATGTTGATCCCCTCGGCGGCCAGCGTTTTGCCGGCCTCGAGGTACTCCTCATAGGTCTCGGGGTACTCCAGACCGCGGTCCTCGAAGACCTTCGAGTTGTAGAGCATGAAGGTCGGGATGTCAGCCGCCGGGACCGCCCATTGACGCTCGCCCGTCGTGACGGCTTCGTTGACCACGTCCGAGTAGTCCGGCTCGATGCTCTCGTAGTACGGGGTCAGATCCGTGGCGATTCCGTCGGCGATGAACGACGCCAGGTCCGCGGTCTGCGTGATGAACAGGTCGGGTCCGTTGCCTGCCGCGTAGGCGTTGCGGACGGCCGTGTTCAGATCGGTCGTCTCCACGAACTCGATCTCGATGCCCTCCTCCGAGTGGGCGGCGTTGAACGCGTCCACGGCCGGCTGCAGGGCGGCGTTGTCGTGCCAGATCGTGACGGTGACCGGGTCGCCGGTCCACTCGGTTCCGACCTCGATCTGCTCCGAGGTGGGCTCAGCGGCCGGCTCGTCAGCGGGGGTTCCGCAACCAGCGAGCGCGATCGCACCGATCGCGCCCACAGCAAGGAGCGCTGTCGTTCGTACCTTCATTGATCTTCTCCTCATCAAGAGATCGACCGGCCGGTGGGGTCCGTCCGGGGTTCGACTCGGTTCGTCCCGATGTCAGCAGTAAAGCTTTTCTGTCCGCTAGGGTAAAGCTTTACCAAGCGATTGTCCATGATGAGACGGTCATGCTTCAGAACCCGGTGAAGGGGGCAGTGATGGCGGCCACGATTCATGACGTTGCCCGCGACGCCCAGGTTTCGATCGCGACGGTCTCGCGGGTGCTGGCGGGCAACTATCCCGTCGCCGCTGCCACGCGCGAACGGGTTCTCGCCTCCGTCGATGCCCTGAACTACGCGGCGAATCCGAACGCCCGGCGGTTGCGTGGCGCTGCACCGAGCCCGGTCGCGGTGCTCCTAGGGAGCATCACCGGCCCGTCGTTCGCGGCCCTCGCGCAGGGCGTCGAGCGCGAAGCGCGGATGCTCGATCGGATCTGCCTGATTGGCGTTACCGGGGGAGATGCGGAGCGGGAACTCGAGTTGGTCGAGGCAATGCGCCGTCAGCAGGCGTCAGCGATCATCCTCCCAGGCGGCTATTGGCAGAGCACCGAACACCGGGCTCGGATGGAGCAGTATGCCGATCTGCTCGCTCGCGAGGGGAGCCGGCTGGTGTTGGCAGGCAACCGGACTCTGCCGGGGCATGCCGAAAGCATCATCTCGATCCGCTACGACAACCATGGAGGCGCGAACCGGGTGGCGGGCCGCCTAGCCGCTGCCGGTCACCGACGGGCACTTCTTCTTCCGGGGCCGTTCGCGTCGGACACTGCACGGGAGCGTCTGGACGCTTTCCGGAGTGCTTTCGATGTTCAGCCGGACGCCGAGCTTCTCGTGCGCGAGTCGGAGAGCTTCGACCGCGAACCCTCGAAGGCGGCTGTGCTGGACGTCCTCGATGAGCTTGTTCCCGCCGGAGGGTTGCCGCCCTTCACTGCCATCGTCTGCGGTACCGACCAGATGGCCGCCGGCGTGCTCGAGGCCTTGCGGGAACGAGGACTGCGGTGCCCGGAAGACATCTCCGTCACTGGGTTCGACGACATCCCCTCGGCGCGTGATCTGAACCCCGCACTCACCACCGTTCGCGTGCCCTACGAGGAGATGGGCGCACTGGCAGTGCGACTGGCGCTCGACGAAGCACCGGAGAGCCATCGAGCCCTACTGGAGACGCACGTCATCGATCGCGCCTCCGTTGCACCCCCGAGGAACAACTGATGCTGATACCCCTGTCCAACGAACCGCGCGACTGCGCGTAGGGTCCACCTCCCTCATCGCTGCCGGCCTCAGTGTGCGCTGTGCGGCGACCCAGGGATGCCCGCACGCTCGGAGTGGGTCGCGTAGGTGTGTCGGAGCCAGTGGGTGGTCGCGGCGGGTTCGTCGATCCCTGCCCGTTCGAGCACGGTGCGGAGGTGATCGTTGTCGTCGGTGTTGGTCTGAGGCGACCCGTTCGGGCGGTGCCAGACCAGCCCGTACGGGTTCGGCCCGTCGTCGGTGTCGTGAAGCTTCCGCAGCTGCGCCACCACAGCGGGAGCGAGGGGGATCTGCCTGGGTGTGTCGTTCTTGGGGCGGACCAGCACGAGTCGGCCTTCCAACGGGATGGCCTCCCATGAGTCGGACATCTCGAGGATCCGTTGCGGGCAGTTCCCGGCGCGGATCGTTCCACATGTGCCGCCGCAGCCGTGCCGGAACGAGGCTTCGGTGAGCGACCAGGACAACTCGGCGACACCCCGCTCGAAGTCGATGTCTTCCCACCGCAACGCCATCGCTTCGCCGCTGCGCAGGCCGGTGAGAAGACCGAGCGTGGTCCGGGCATCCTCGATTTGGAGCAGCGCTTCGGCTTGGGCGCGGGAGAACGAGTCATTCGCCTTCCCCACCCGTCCCCGCCGGGGTGCGGCGAGCATCGCCACGTTCTCGCCGCTCACCACTCGCTCGGACTTCGCATACTCGAGCATCGTGACCAGCGTGCGATGCGCGCTGGCGACACTGGAGTACCCGGCACCCGAAGCGCGGATCGCGGCATGCATGCGCCGCACATCCGCGGGGGTGAGCTCAGCGACCACCCTCCGGCCGAGGGAGGGGAGGATCTTGGCCCGCACGTTGGACCGGTAGTTCGTGAGCGTCTTCGGCTTGGCCCGGTCCGCGACATCCGTCAGCCATGCGTCGGCGAGGTCGGCGACCCTGGTAGTGCTGCCCAGCACCCTGCCGAGGGAGTCGCGTTCCCGGATCATCTGGTCGAGCTTCTTGACCGCCTGGTCCTTGCTCCTGGACATCCGCGCCTTCTGCAGCCGTTTCCCGGTGACGTCGTCGAACCCGACGTCGAGCACCGCGCGCCACATCCTCCGGGATTCCACCCAGTACAGGGCGCCCTGGCCGTGCTCGCGGGACTTGGGCATGGCCGCCACGATAGCAACGGTGTACACAAAGGTGTACACATGCAGCCGGTGTCACCGCACGCGCTGTGAAAGAGCCCACGGCGGCAGTCCGCGGAAAATCGACGCTCACGGAAGGCAGCGGAACCGCAACCGTTGCTCGGGAAGCAGAAGCCCTGCCAGCGAACCACAGCCATGGACGCGGTATCTCGTTCGCACGCCTGTTGAAGCGCCCGGCGAGCATGACAGCACGGTCCGGATAGGCTGGCTCCGTGCTGCTGAGTGACCGCGACATCCGGCTCGAGATCGACGCGGGGCGCCTCGCGCTCGACCCGTGGGATCCCGCGATGGTGCAGCCGTCGAGCGTCGACGTGCGGCTCGACCGGTACTTCCGGCTCTTCGACAACCACAAGTATCCGTTCATCGATCCCGCGGAGGACCAGCCGGAGCTCACGCGCCTCATCGAGGTCGATCCTGAAGAGCCGTTCATCCTCCACCCGGGCGAGTTCGCGCTCGGCTCCACATTCGAGCAGATCACGCTTCCCGACGACATCGCCGCGCGCCTCGAGGGCAAGTCCTCGCTCGGCCGTCTGGGGCTGCTGACGCACTCGACGGCCGGCTTCATCGACCCCGGCTTCTCGGGCCACGTCACGCTCGAGCTCTCGAACGTCGCGACGCTTCCGATCAAGCTCTGGCCCGGCATGAAGATCGGCCAGGTCTGCTACTTCCGCCTCACCTCGCCGGCCGAGAGCCCGTACGGCTCGGGCCCGTACGGCAACAGGTATCAGGGGCAGCGCGGGCCTACAGCATCCCGTTCGTTCCAGAACTTCCACCGCAGCGACGTGGGCGCCACGGATGCCGGGAGCCGCGGCGCCTGACCGACTCAGGGCTCGACGATGCCGGGCTCGCGCGCGTAGATGTGCACCTGCTCGCCGTCGAGCACGAACTGCATCGCTGTTCCGACGGGGAAGCGGTTGCGCAGCTCCGACGGAGCCTGCCGGCCGACGATGAAGACCGCTTCCGCGGGGAACGAACCCGCGCCGCACGAACCGCCGAGGTATGAGGGGTTGTCACCCACTCCGCTGAAGACGATGAGGCACGGCACCGGCGGCTGCGTGCCGTCGCCCGTCACCTGCGGCTGCGACAGCACCGTGAGCCCGTAGAAGGTCTCGAAGGCGACGGAGTCCTCGGTCTCACCCGCCCACACGTCCTCGGGCCACTCCGCCTCCGGATCCACCTGGAGCACGCCGACCTTGCCGGCCTCCATGCTCTGCACGAGCAGCGTGAGCGCGACCCCGACCAGCACGGCGGCGACGACCGAGGCGGCCCAGAGCACCGGGATGCGCCGCCACCACGGGCGGGCGGGCGCCGCCTCGGCGCCCTCGGCGTCGGGATCGACGACATCGTCACCCGCGTCGCTGCGTGAGTCCGCAGCATCCGTCCCGCCGGTGCCCGTGTCCGCGTCAAGAGTGCCGAGAGCCGCCGGGGCGGGTGAGCCGGGTCCGTCGCCACCCGGGGTGGTCGGGTCGCGGGCTGCCGCAGCATCCGTCTCCTCCGCTGCGGGCAGCGTGAGCGCGGCGGGTTCCGCGTCCTCCTCGTCGTCGACGGCCGACCTCCGGGGAGATCCGCCGTTGGTCGACATGCCCGTCCGCGCGGAGAGCGCGGCGATGTTCGCAGCAGCCGCCTGCTCCTCGAGCTCGCTCAGCCGCGCCAGTGCTGCCGGATCGTCGTGGATGTCGGCGTTCAGCCCATAGGCGCGCTCGCGCAGCGCGGCGAGTTCGTCGCGCGAAGAGTCGGTCGGCGTGGACATGGAACCATCCCCCGGCGGCGCATCGTCGCGCCCCCCTGGTGCCAGTGTCGCAGAGATGTGCGGCGGGCGGTCCCCCCGGACCGCCCGCCGCAGGGCGGGCCTGCGTCCCCACGTGAGTCCCGCCGACGGCGACCGTCCGCGTCCCCACGCCGGATGCCTCGCCGATGTTTACTGCAATCTGCAGTATAGGGTCGTTCCAGCGTCCGCGGGATACCCTTTACGTTCCGCGTCGGCGGCCCCAAAGCCGGCCGGGAAGGAGCTTGTCGTGCCCGAACGCGAAGTGTCGACCACGGGGTACCTCACGCTGGGCCTGCTGGCCGGGCGCGATTGGTCGGCGTACCAGCTCGCCGAGCAGCTGGGGCGCGGCGTCTCGGAGCTCTGGCCGTCCGCCGACCGCGGCCGTTACGCCGTCCTCAACCGGCTCCACAAGGCCGGACTCGTCGACACCCGCCAGGAGCACACCGGCAAGCGCGCCCGCACGATGTACTCCATCACGCCCGAAGGGCGTGAGGCGCTCGCCGCGTGGCTGAGCACCCCGGTGCGCCCGCCGGCCCTCGAGTTCGAGGGGATGGTGCGGGTGCTCCTGTCCGACCAGGGCTCGCTCGAGGACCTGCGTGCGACCCTCGCCCGCACGCGGGAGCAGGCGCTCGCGCACCGCGAGATGTTCGCGCGGTACGCCGCCTTCATCAGCGCGACCGGCGGCACCTTCCCTGAGCGAAAGCACCTGTTCGCGCTGGCCAACACGTTCATGATCGGCCACTACGAGCACATCATCTCGTGGGCGGACTGGGCCGAGCAGCAGATCGGGGACTGGCCTGACACGGTCTCACCTGCCCGCACCCACGGCGGGCAGGTGCACGACATGCTGGCGCCCGGCCGCGAGGCGCTGGCGGGCGACCTCACGGCCGAGTGAGCCCAGCTGCTACGGCCCCTGCGCGTAGACGACCACGCGGTCGCCGTCGCGGACGAACTCCAGGGTGGTGCCCTCGGGGAACTCCTCGAGCACGGCCGGCGGCGCCTGCGAAGTGACGGCGATCGTCGTGGAGGCGGGAGCCGAGCCGGCCGTGCACGACCCGGCCGACAGGCCGAAGTTGACCGAGCCGGAGTCGTACACCCACAGGCAGGTGCTGTTGGTGCCGTTGCCGAAGTCGCGTGCCGACACGATCGCGGTCAGGCCGAGATACTCCTCGAACGTCACGCCGTCCGGCGGCCGCGCTCCCCACATCTGCTCGGGCCACGGTCCGTCGTCGTCCTGGCCGAGGGTCGCGACCTCCTCGCGACCAGGCGACAGCGGCATCGAGGCCACCGCCGCGCCGAGAAGAGCCGCGGTCAGCAGCGATCCGCCCCAGAGGAGCACGAGATGGCGCTCCCACCAGGACGCCCTCGCGGCGGCTTCCGCAACAGGCTCGACCTGCCCCTCCCCGGGGGGACCCGCGTCGCAGGGGAGCGGGGTCTCCGGCGCCGGCGCATCGATCGCTCGCGCTTCGAGGTCGCGCAGTCGGCGCAGCGCCTCCGGGTCGGCGTCGATGTCGGCATCCGGTCCGTAGGCGCGCAGCCGCAGCGCCTTCAGCTCGTCAGCCGGGTCGTCGGCGAGGTCGTCGGACATCGGCGACATCCTCGCCGATCCCGGCGTCGGGAACCCGAACGGGCAGGTGTCCGATCGGTGAACATCGTGCGGCGCGCCCCGCGAGCCGATCTCAGTGGGCGGTGCGCACCCCGACGAGATCGTGCACCATCACGGCGGCCGCCCGTGCGCCCTGGCCCGCGGCGACGATGAGCTGCTGGGGGCCGGGCGACGCAGCATCCCCCGCGGCATACACGCCCGGCGCCGACGTGCGTCCCGAGCGATCGGTCACCAGGTTGCCGAACCCGTCGCGCTCGAGGTCGATGCCGCCGACGAAGTCCAGCGCCGGGTGCCACTGCGGCCGCACGAACCCGCCGTCGATCTCGACGCGCGCGCCGTCGGCGAGGCGCACCGCCGACACCGTGCCGCGGTCGCCTTCGAGGTCTTCGATGACCCGTCGTTCGACGACGATCCCGGATGCTGCGAGCTCGGCCTCTTCGACCGTGTCCACCGCATCCGTCCCGTTGGTGAAGACGGTGAGCCTGTCGGTCCAGCGGGCGATGAGCCGGGCGCGGGCGGCGAGGTCGCGGGTCTCGCCGATGAGGGCGAGCCGCCGGTCCTGGAGCTCCCACGCGTCGCATGCGGCGCAGCTGAAGAGGGTCATGCCATAGAAGGCCCGCAGGCTCGGGATGGTGGGGAGCGTCTCGCGCAGGCCCGTCGCGACGAGCACCGAGCGCGCGGCGACGGCGGGTGGGATGCCGTTCCCACGGCCCTGCAGTGCGGCGAGGAAGCGGAGCCCCTCGCCGCAGTCGCGCTCCTGCAGCGCCGTCACGACGGTGCGATCGAACACCTGCACGTCGGGATAGGCGCGGAGCTCGGCCCGCGCGAGCTTGCGCAGCTCGAGCGGCGGGACGCCGTCCCGCGTGAGGAAGCCGTGCGAGCGCAGGGTCGCGGCGTTGCGGGGCCGGCCGGCGTCGACGAGGACGACCGACGCGCGGGAACGCCCGAGGTTGAGCGCCGCCGACAGCCCTGCGGGGCCGCCGCCGATGATGACGACATCGACCTCGGTCGTGGGTGCGGCGGACGTGGGATCAGTCATGGCCGTCTCCTTGGGGAGGAAGCGCCGCGATGACCGGGTGGTCCTTCGCGATGACGCCGGTCTTGGCCGCACCGCCGGGCGACCCGATGTCGTCGAAGAACTCGACGTTCGCGGTGTAGTAGTCCTGCCATTCCTCGGGCAGGTCGTCTTCGTAGTAGATCGCCTCGACCGGGCACACCGGCTCGCAAGCGCCGCAGTCGACGCACTCGTCGGGGTGGATGTACAGCGACCGCTCACCCTCGTAGATGCAGTCCACCGGGCACTCGTCGATGCACGCGCGGTCCTTCACATCGACGCACGGCAGAGCGATCACGTACGTCACTGGACGAGCGCTCCCCGCGAGATGGCGACCTGCTCGTCGCGCGGCACGACCTTGACGCGCTCACGCGTGTGGAGGTGCTCGGCGCCGAGCGAACGCTCGTGCGCGTCGAGGGCGAGCCAGCCGTCCCACGTCGTGAAGGCGACGTCGCGCTCCTCCAGCACGTCGAGCACATCGCCGTCGACGGTCGGAGCCGACAGGCGTCCGGCCTCGACGTCCGAGACGAGGTGCGCGATGGTCTCCATCGCGTCGGACTTCGTGTGGCCGATGAGGCCGACCGGCCCGCGCTTGATCCAGCCGGTGGCGTAGAGGCCGGCGATCACCGGCGCCTCCGAGTCACCCGTCACCGCAGCATCCTTCACCCGTCCTTCGACGTTCGAGACGACGCCTGCCTTCTCGTCGAACGGCGCGTCGATGACCGGCGTGCCGTAGTAGCCGACTGCCCGGTATACCTGCTGCACCGGGTACTCGCGGAACTCGCCGGTGCCGCGCACTCGGCCGTCCTCGATCGGCTCCGTGCGCTCGAAGCGGAGGCCCTCGACCTTGCCGTCGCCGAGCACCTCGACAGGCGAGTGGTAGAAGTGCAGGTGCAGGCGGCGGCTCGCGCCGGTCGACTCGCGCGTGCGCCAGCTCTCGAGGATGCGGAGCATGACCTTGAGCTGGTTGTTCGCGGGCGTGAAGCCCTCGAGGTAGGCGAAGTCCTCGTCGCTCACGACGATGTCGACGTTCGGCACCTCGCCGAGCTCGCGCAGCTCGATCGGCGTGAACTTGATGTCGGCGGGGCCGCGGCGGCCGAAGACGTGCACGTCGGTGACGGCCGACGCCTCGAGGCCCGCGAGCACGTTGTCGGCGATCTCGGTCGAGCGGAGGTCCACCGCGTGCTTGGCCAGGATGCGGGCGACGTCGAGGGCGACGTTGCCGTTGCCGATGACGGCGACCTCGGGCTGGTCGAGCGTCCACTCGGTGGGGACGTCCGGGTGGCCGTCGAACCACGCGACGAAGTCGGCGGCGCCGTACGACCCGGGCAGGTCGATGCCGGGGATGTCGAGTGCGGCGTCGCGGATCGCGCCGGTGGCGAGGATCACGGCGTCGTAGCGCTCCTGAAGCTCGTCGATCGAGATGTCGCGGCCGACCTCGACGTTGCCGATGAAGCGCGTGGTGCCGGCATCGAGCATCTCGTGCAGGGAGTTGACGATGCCCTTGATGCGGGGGTGGTCGGGGGCGACGCCGTACCGGATCAGGCCGTAGGGCGCGGGCAGCGACTCGAACAGGTCGATGGCGACGGTACCGCCCGCCTCGACCACGGAGTTCGTGAGGATGTTGCCCGCGTAGATGCCGGCGGGACCGGCGCCGACGATCGCGACGCGGAGGTTCTGGAGGCTCGAAGAGGTCACAGTGGTGTCTTTCGGGTCAGGCGGAGAGGACGCGCGGCGGCCGTCAGGCGCGCCGGCGCGGCGGGGTGAACGGGTCGAAACGGGTGAGATCGAGGGTTGCCAGCTCGGCGGGCGCGTACGGGCTGAGCCGCACCACATCGCCGACGACCACGACGGCGGGGGAACGGATGCCTCGTTCCGCGGCCTGGTGCGCGATGGTCGAGAGCGTGCCGACCGTGACCCGCTGGCGGGGTCCGTATCCGTCCTCGACGACGGCGACGGGGCAGTCCGCGCCGCGCTCGCCGCGGGCCAGCGTGATCGTGGAGTTCGCGAGCGTGCCGATCCCCATGAGCAGCACGACGGTGTGGTCGCGCCCGCCGCCGAGGGCTTCGATCTGGTCGTGGGCGGTGGCGACGGTGAAGGCCGTCGCGACACCACGATGGGTGAGCGGGATGCCGGCGATCGCTGGCACCGAGATGGCGCTGGTGATGCCGGGCACGACCTCTACGGCGACGCCCGCCTCCTGGCAGGCCTGCAGCTCCTCGCCGCCGCGGCCGAAGACGTAGGGGTCGCCGCCCTTGAGTCGGACGACGGTCTTGCCCTCTTGGCCGAGGTGGACGAGCAGCGCGTTGATGGCGTCCTGCGGCACGGCGTGGTGACCCGGCCGCTTGCCCACGTCGACGACCTCGGCCCGCAGCTCGACGCCGTCGGCAGCGAGCCCCTCGAGCACCGCGCGCGCACCGAGGCGGTCGGCGACGATGACGTCGGCCGCCTCGAGGGCGCGCAGGCCCTTGACGGTGAGGAGCCCGGCGTCACCCGGTCCCGCGCCGACGAGCCACACCTTGCCGGTCATCGCGCACCCCCGGTGATGAGCAGGCCGCGGCGCTTCAGCATCCGTCGCTCCAGCGGTCCGAAGAAGACGAGCTCGATGAGGATGCCGATGGCGAGGATGAGGATGATCGTGGCGAGCACGCCGGCCATGTCGGCGAGCTCGCGCGACTGGTCGAGCATCGAGCCCAGCCCGAAGCCGATCGAGCCGCCCGTCGCGATGATCTCGGCGGCCATGAGCGAGCGCCACGAGAAGGCCCAGCCCTGCTTGAGCCCGGCGAGGTAGCCGGGGAGCGCGGCCGGCAGGATGACCGACGTGGCCAGCTGCCAGCGCGAGGCGCCGAGTACGGTGCCGACGCGCCGCAGCTGCGGCGGCACCTGGTCGATGCCGGCGATGAGGCCGTTCACGATCGACGGGATGGCGCCCATCAGGATGACGAAGTAGACGGTCGCGTCCGACAGGCCGAACCAGATGATGGCGGCGGGCACCCAGGCGACCGACGGCAGCACCTGCAGGCCCGAGATGATCGGTCCGACGGCCCGGCGGATCGGGCGGACCTCGGCGAGCAGCAGGCCGATCGGCGTGCCGACCACGATCGCGATGAGGAAGCCGACGACACCGCGCTCGAGGCTGGTGGCGACGGCCTCCTGCAGGCGGCCGGTTTCCCAGGCCAGGCCCAGCGCGTTCCACACGTCCAGGGGGCTCGGAACCTTGTCGGGGCGCGGCTCGGCGATCACGACGTACAGCTGCCAGGCGACGATCAGCAGGACGAGGAACACGATCGGCGGCACGACGCTCTGCGCGATGCGGCGCCAGCGGCCCGTGCCCGCGGCTGCGTCGGTCTGCAGCCGGTCCAGGCCGGCCTCGAGCGACCGAAGGTCGTCGGCGAAGGGTACGGCGGCGCTGTCGGCGGCCTGCCGCAGGGCGGCGGGGGTCTCAAGCGGCATTGCGGCGGATCTCCTTGCGCAGCTGCTCGGTGATCTCCACCGAGAGGGCGGCGACCTCGGGCGACTCGATGCGCCGGCCGGTCGTCTTCGCGATCTTCCACTCCTGGACGATGCGGCCGGGCCGGCTGCCCATGAGAACGACGCGCTGGCCGAGGCGCGCGGCCTCGCGCACGTTGTGGGTGACGAACACGATCGTGCGGCCGGTCGCGCGCCAGACGCGCTCGAGCTCTTCGTGGAGCAGGTCGCGCGTGATCGCGTCGAGCGCGGCGAACGGCTCGTCCATCAGCAGCACCGGCCGGTCTTGCGCGAGGGCGCGGGCCAGTGCCACGCGCTGGCGCATGCCGCCCGAGAGCTCGTGCGGGCGCTTCTCGGCGGCATCCGCCAGGTTCACGGTGTCGAGGAGGGCGAGCGCCTTCTCGCGGCGTTCGCCGCGGGGGACGCCGCGCAGGCGCAGCGCGAGCTCGACGTTCTTGCGGGCCGTGAGCCACGGCATGAGCGCCGACTCCTGGAACATCACGGCAGAGCCCTCGGCGGGGGTTTGGATGCGGCCCGCGCTGGGCTTGTCGAGTCCCGCGACGAGGTTCAGCAGTGTCGACTTGCCGCAGCCGGACGCCCCCAGCAGGCAGACGAACTCACCTGGCGCGATGTCGAGTGAGACATCGTCGAGGACGACCGGGCCGGTGCCGAAGCGCTTGGAGACGCCGTCGATGCGCACGGCGGGTGGGGTGGCAGGAGCGGCCACGGGGACCGGCGTGACGCTGTCGAAGCTCGGGACGAGCGGTTTGGACGTGCCCGCGGAAGCGATCGCGGAAGCTGCCTTTGGGCCGGGTGCGGTGCTCATGGTCAGTCCTCGCCGAGTCCGGCGGCGGAGACGGGTTCTTGGCCTTCGGCTTCGAGCTGCTTGTTGAGCAGGCGCAGGTCGAACAGGCCGTCGATGGAGCCGTCCTTCTGGGTGCCGGCCTGGATGCCGTTCTCCACCAGGGTCTCGAAGGTGTCGGCGTGCGGGTCGACCGAGAAGCTCACGTGCTCCAGCGCGCGGGTGATGACGGCGTCCGCGAGCGGCTTGCCGGTCTCCTTCTCGATCGCGCCGTTGATCACGGCCGGCGCCTGGTCGGGGTTGTCGGCGATCCACTGCACCGCGGCCTCGTGACCTTTCAGCAGGTCGGCGACCACGTCGGGGTGCTCGTCGAGGAACTCGGCGCGCACCAGCAGCACGGTGGTGGGGAACTGCCCGTCCTCCCACAGCTCGGCCTCGTCCTGCAGCACATGCGCGCCGGCGTCCACGATCAGCCGCGACACCCACGGCTCGGGCAGCCACGCACCGTCCAGCTGCCCGTCCTGGAACAGCGTCAGCGTCTGCGCGTTCTCGGTCGGCGTGAGCTGCACATCCCCACCCCCGGACGTGTCGGTCTGGAACCCCTGGTCGGCCAGCCACACCCGCGCCGCGACGTCCTGCGTGTTACCCAGCTGCGGCGTCGCGATCGTGGTGCCCGCCAGGTCCGCCGCCTCGTCGATGCCGTCGCGCACCACCAGCGCCGCCCCACCGGTCGCCGCGCCCGCGACGATCCGGGCGGACTGGCCGCCGGACTGGATGAACGTGTTGATCGACGGGTTCGGGCCGATATAGGTCGCGTCGATCGCCCCCGCCGACAGCGCCTCGATCGCGGCCGGGCCGGCGTTGAACACCTGCGTCGTGACCTCGACGTCATCACCGAGCGCGTCGGCGAAGAGACCCTCCTCCAGCCCCACCAGCGCCGGCGCGTGGGTGACGTTCGCGAAGTACCCCAGCCGCACCTCGCCCACCGACGGGCTTTCGCCCCCGGCTGACGACTCGCTCGAATCCGCCGCGGCGGAGGCGCAGCCGGCCATCATCGCTGCCACGAGTCCCAGGGTTGTGAGTGCTGTCGCGGTGCGGATCTTGTTCACGGTGTCGCCTCCTTAAGGTTCGGTGTCGCCTGTGTGGGATGAGATGCGGACGGGTTCAGTCGCGCACGATGCCGGCGGCGAGAGTCGCGCCGTCGGACGGATGGATCACGAGGAACGAGCCCCCGTGGCGGCTGGTCGCGTACGGCTCGAGCGGCAGGTCTGCCGCCAGCCGCACCCGCACGCGGCCGATGTCGTTGGTCTCGAGCGTCTGCGCCGGCTCGTGCGTGAGCGCGTCGAGGTCATAGCGCGACTCGATCTGCGCGACGATGGCCTGCACCGTCGCGGTGCCGTGCTTGACGAGCACACGGATGCCGGGCGTCAGCGTCCGCGCGTCGAGCTGGAAGAGCTCGGCATCGAACTCGCGACGCCCCGCGGGCAGCGTGCCCGCTGCGCCCACGAGGGCTCCGCGCGCGGTGTCGATGTCGCGGTCGAACTCGAGCGAGACGGACTGTGGAGCCGTCGCTTCCTCGACCTCGGCACCCGCGGCGCGGATGCCGGTGACCGTGGTGGTCGAGCCCCCCGGGAAGATCTCGACCCGGTCGCCGATTCGCACGACGCCGCTCGAGATGCGGCCGGCGACGGCGCGGTAGTCGCGCAGGCGCTCGGCTTCGGCCGGGTCGATGCCGGGGGCGAGGCCGCCCTGCGGACGCAGCACGAGCTGCACCGGCAGGCGCAGCGGCTCGACCTCGCGCTCGGCGTCATCGGCGGCGGGAAGGGTCTCGAGCAGCTCGAGCAGCGCCGGTCCCTCGTACCACGGCGTGCGCTCCGAGCGGTCGACGATGTTGTCGCCCTCGAGTGCCGACACCGGGATGACGTGCAGGTCCTCGATGCCGAGCTCGGCCGCCACGGCCTCCGCCTGTGCCGCGACGTCGGCGAACGTCTCCTTCGAGAAGCCGACGAGGTCGATCTTGTTGACGGCGACGATGACGTGCGGAACGCGCAGCAGCGCCACGACGGCGAGGTGGCGCTTCGTCTGCTCGAGCACGCCCTTGCGGCCGTCGACGAGCACGATCACGGCGTCGGCGGTCGTCGCGCCGGTGACCATATTCCGCGTGTACTGCACGTGCCCGGGGCAGTCGGCGAGGATGAACGACCGCGCGCCCGTCGAGAAGTAGCGGTAGGCGACGTCGATCGTGATGCCCTGCTCGCGCTCGGCGCGCAGACCGTCGGTCAGGAGTGCGAAGTCGAAGGAACCGTGCGCGAAGCCGCGGTCGGCCGACGTGCGCGCGACCTGCTCGAGCTGGTCGGCGAGGATCGCCTTGGAGTCGTGCAGCAGGCGGCCGACGAGCGTCGACTTGCCGTCGTCGACCGAGCCCGCCGTAGCGAACCGGAACAGCGTCGGCTGGGCGGTGAGAGTCGCGGTCATCAGAAGTACCCGTCCTTCTTGCGGTCCTCCATGGCCGCCTCGCTGAGGCGGTCGTCGGCGCGGGTGGCGCCGCGTTCGGTGATCGTGGAGATGCCCACCTCGGCGACGATCGCGGCGAGGTCCGCGGCATCCGACTCCACCGCTCCGGTGCAGCTCATGTCGCCGACCGTGCGGTAGCGCACCGTGCGGCGCTCGACGGTCTCGTTCTCGCGCGGGGGCGAGAACGGGCCGACGGGACGCCACATGCCGTCGCGGGCGTACACGTCGCGCTCGTGTGCGAAGTACAGCGGCGGCAGCGCGATGCCCTCGCGCTCGATGTAGCGCCAGACGTCGAGCTCGGTCCAGTTCGAGATCGGGAAGGCGCGCACGTGCTGACCCGGCGTGTGGCGGCCGTTGTAGAGACTCCAGAGCTCGGGACGCTGGTTGCGCGGGTCCCACTGGCCGAACTCGTCGCGCAGCGAGATGATGCGCTCCTTCGCCCGGGCCTTGTCCTCGTCGCGACGTGCGCCGCCGAAGACGGCGTCGTGGCGGCCGGCGGCGATCGCGTCGAGCAGCGGCAGCGTCTGCAGCGGGTTGCGGGTGCCGTCGGCGCGTTCCTGCAGGCGGCCGTCGTCGATGTAGTCCTGCACGCGGGCGACTTCCAGACGGATGCCGAGGCGCTCGACGGTCTCGTCGCGGAAGGCGAGGACCTCGGGGAAGTTGTGGCCGGTGTCGACGTGAAGCACCGGGAAGGGCACCTTGCCCGGCGCGAACGCCTTGGTCGCGAGGTGCAGCACCACGACGGAGTCCTTGCCGCCGGAGAACAGCAGCACGGGCCGCTCGAACTCGGCGACGACCTCGCGGATGACGTGGATCGCCTCGGCCTCGAGCAGGTCGAGCGTGGACAGCGCACTCTGCCCGGTCGTCGAGCGAGCAGGGAACGAGCGAGTCGAAACGTCCTGAGTGTTCGAGAGGGTCATTCGTGGAGCCCGCATTCGGTCTTCGAGGAGCCGGCCCAGCGGCCGGATCGGGGGTCTTCGCCGGGCGCGACCGGCTTCGTGCACGGCTCGCAGCCGATCGAGGGGTAGCCGAACCCGACGAGCAGGTTCACCGGCGCCTTGTGCGCGGCGGCGTACTCGAGCACGTCGTCGAAGCTCCACGCGGCGACCGGGTTCACCTTCACCAAGCCGTTGCGCTCGTCCCACGTCACGAGGGGCGTGTTCGTGCGGGTCGGCGCCTCGTCGCGGCGCACACCCGTGAACCACACCTCGTAGCCGCCGAGGGCGCCCTGCAGGGGCGCGACCTTGCGACGCGCGCAGCACAGGCTGGGGTCGCGCTCGAAGAGCTTCGCGCCGAACTCGGCGTCCTGCTCCGCGACGGTCTGGTCGGGCGTGATGTCGACGATCCGCACGTCGAGCGCGCGCTGCACCTCGTCGCGCGTCGCGTACGTCTCCGTGAAGTGGTACCCGGTGTCGAGGAAGAGCACGTCGACGCCGGGCAGCTGCTCGGCCACGAGGTGGGGGAGAGCGGCGTCGGCCATCGAGCAGGCGACGGCCGCGGCATCCGTTCCGAAATTCCGTGCGACCCACGCGACCACCTCGGCGGCGGATGCCTCGTGGTCGGTCAGGCTGCCGAGCTCGAGGTTGCCCTGTTCGGCGAGGGCGGCGAGCTCTTCGTGCGAGCGCTTGACGGCCACGCGGGGGGCGAGCGAGACGGTCACTGGAGGGCCTCCTCTTCGGCGCGGTGGGCCCACTGGGCGAACGTCTCGTCGGCGGCCACGTCGCGGTCGGCGAGGAAGCGCTTGACGACGCGCTCGGTGTAGTCGGCGATGCCGTCGGCGGCGACCTTGAGGCCGCGAACGGTGCGGCCGAGGCCGGCGTCGTCGCGGTCGGCGCTGACCAGCCCACCGCCGAGGTGCACCTGGTAGCCGGGAACCTGCTCGCCGTCGATCGTGACCAGCTGGCCCTTGAGGCCGATGTCGGCGGTCTGGATGCGGGCGCACGAGTTGGGGCAGCCGTTGACGTGGAGCGAGATCGGATGCGGCAGCTCGAACTGCTCGAGACGCTTCTCGAGGTCGAGCACCGCCGCCGTCGCGTAGGCCTTGGTCTCGACAATCGCGAGCTTGCAGAACTCGATGCCGGTGCAGGCGATCGTGCCGCGGCGGATGAGGCTCGGACGCGCCGACAGGCCCAGTTCGTCGAGGCCCGCGATGAACGACTCGACGTTCTCCTCGGCGATGTCGAGGAACACGAGCTTCTGATGCGGCGTGGTGCGCAGCCGCGTCGAGCCGTGGGCTTCGAGCAGGTCGGCGAGCCTCGCGAGCGTCAGGCCCGAGACGCGGCCGACGATCGGCGTCGCCCCGATGTAGAAGCGACCGTCCTTCTGCCTGTGCACGCCGACGTGGTCGCCCTGCGTGAGCGGCTTCGGGGCGGCGGGACCGTCGGGCAGGGCGTAGCCGAGGTACTCGTCCTGCAGCACCTGGCGGAACTTCTCGGCGCCCCACTCAGCGAGCAGGAACTTCAGGCGCGCCTTGTTGCGCAGGCGCCGGTAGCCGTAGTCGCGGAAGATCTGCGCGACGCCGTGCCAGGCATCCGCGACCCGCTCCGGCGAGACGAAGACGCCGAGGCGCTCCGCAAGGCGCGGGGTGGTCGAGAGGCCGCCGCCGACCCACAGGTCGTAGCCGATGCCGAGCTCGGGGTGCTCGACCGCGACGAAGGCGACGTCGTTGATCTCGTGCACGACGTCCTGGCTCGGGTGGCCGGTGATCGCGGACTTGAACTTGCGCGGCAGGTTCGCAAGCGTCTCGTCGCCGATGAAGCGCGACGAGATCTCGTCGATCTGCGGCGTCGGGTCGATCAGCTCGTCGGCCGAGATGCCCGCGACGGGGGAGCCGAGGATGACGCGGGGCACGTCGCCGCACGCCTCGGTCGTGCCGAGGCCGACGGCCTCGAGGCGGCGCCAGATCTCGGGCACGTCCTCGACGCGCACCCAGTGCAGCTGCACGTTCTGGCGGTCGGTGAGGTCGGCGGTGTCGCGTGCGAAGTCGGTGGAGATGCCGGCGATGACGCGCAGCTGCTCGGTGGTGAGCTGGCCGCCGTCGATGCGCACGCGCATCATGAAGTACTCGTCCTCGAGTTCCTCGGGCGTGAGGGTCGCGGTGCGGCCGCCGTCGATGCCGGGCTTGCGCTGCGTGTAGAGGCCCCAGACGCGGAACCGCCCGTGCAGGTCGGTCGGGTCGATCGAGGCGAAGCCACCCTGCGAGTAGACGTTCTCGATGCGGTCGCGGACACTCAGACCGTTGTCGACCTGCTTCCACTCCTCGTTGCCGTTGAGCGGGGTGGTGCCGTCGACCTTCCACTGGCCGTTCGGCTTCGACGACGCGCGCGGCGGGCGCACGGCCGCGCGCGGGCGCTCTGCGGCTTCGCGCGCTTCGGTGTCGCTGATGGTCACGGTGGCCTCCGGGGTGATTCCCGGGGCGTCCCCCGGGCGGGACCCTATCGAGTCCATTCCGCGAATCTAGAAGCGGTCGCGCGTGAGACCTATCCGAGCGTCAAGAGGCGTTAACCGACGTAATGGGGCGTCACACAGTTGCGAGTGCGGCCTTTGTGGACTCGATCCGACTACCTTGCGGCTTCGTTGTAGCGATCGACCACGATGTCGACGAGGGATGCCGGCGGCTCATCGGCGCCGAGCAGAGGCGGCGCGACGGGGGCGCCTGCGGCGAGCCGCACGGCGAGGTCGTGGAAGTAGCCCGGGGCGAGAAGGTAGTCGGCCACGACGACGCGCCCGGCGTGCTCGCCGGCCTGGGCGACTGCGACGTCGACGCGCGGGTCTGCCGCCGCGAGGAAGCCGACCGTGACCTCCCGGTCGAGTCTGGCGCTCAGCATCCGTCCGATCTCGCGGCAGTCCTCGTTCGCGCGGTCGTCAGTGGAGCCCGCCACCGCGAGCACGAGGGCGTCGTCCGGACCGAGGGGTTCCAGACGCGCGATCAGTGCGTCCACCAGGCGCGGGTCCGGACCGAGCGCCGGGGCGATCACGACGCCGTCCCGCCCCGCGGACTGCTCGATGAGGTCGACCCGCACGTGATACCCCGCTGAGAGCAGCAGGGGCACGATCACGACGGGCGCCCCCTCCGGGATCGCGTCGAGGGATGCTGCGACATCGGGCTGCTGCACGTCCACGTGCCCGAGCCGCACCGTGACGTCGGGGAGGCGTCGTGCGACGGCATCCACCAGCGACGCGACGGCCGCCTGCCCCGCGGGCGACGACGTTCCGTGCGAGATGGCGAGGAGCGCGGGCGCGGTGGTCACGCGCCCATTGTGCCCCCGGCTTGTGTCGCGCGTGTGACGGCGTCCGTGCCGAGAAATCACGAACGCGGCGAGACACCATGCCGGGCATGGTGTCTCGCCGCGAATATGGTTTCTCGGCGGGTGTCGAGATCACGGATGCTGCGGCTCAGGCCGCGCCGGACTCCCGGCCGCGTGCGAAGCCGGCGTCGAAGCCGCGCTCGTACGCCTGCTGGGTGCGGCGTCCGCCGTGGTCGCCGCGACCGTGGCCGTGGTGACCGCCGCGGTGACCGTGCTCGCCGTGCGGGTGGCCGTGGGCCTCGTGGTCGTGGTGGCCGTGGCCGGCGTGCGGGTGGTGACCGCCGTGGTGACCGGGGCCGGCGTGCGGGTGGCCGTGGGCCTCATGGTCGTGGTGGCCGTGGCCGGCGTGCGGGTGGTGGCCGTGGCATCCGTCATCTCCGTAGCCGCGCATCGGCTCGTCGAAGCGCTCGGCGGGGTGGCCGGGGCGCCCGGGACCGAAGCCGCGGTGACGGTTGCGGCCGTAGCCGTCGTGCACGTCGGGGTCGAACGGACGCGGACGCCCGCCGAAGCCGGGGCCGAAGCCGGGGCCGAATGCCCCGAAACCGGGACGGGAGCGCGGACCGAAGCCGGGCCGCCCGAAGCCGCCGAAGCCGCGCTCGGGGCCGGTGGTGTTCTCGTCCCAGCCGAGCTCGCGGGCGATCGCCTCGAGGGAGCCGGTCAGCGCCGCATAGGCCTCGTCGTCGCCGACGGCGGCGACCACACGGGTGCGGATGCCGCCCACGATCGCGCCGATGCGCTCCTTCTCGGAGCGGCCGAGGTCGGTCAGGGTCCACGTTCCGTCGCCCTGCTCCTCGGCCCAGCCGCGCTCCTCGAGGCCGCGCAGACGCTTGCCCTTGCGAGCGAGACGCTCACGGAACTCGGGGGCGTCGATGTCGCCCGACAGCACGTTCAGCAGCATCCAGTCGCGTCGCGTGATGCCCTCGGCCTCGAGCGCCGACGCGAACTGGCGCGTCAACAGACCGTCGACCGCGCGCAGCCAGTAGCCGAGCGGCCGCTCGTCGGCGGGGCGGGTGGTGTCGTTCTCTTCGTTGTCGTTGATGTCGTTCATGGGAAAGTCCTTTCGAGGACGGCTCGGAGGGCCGCCGGGTGATACATGTCGAAGTGCATGTACATGCAGTGTGACATGTATCAGAGATGCATGTCAAGTGGCATGTACATTGGAGGAATGCCGTCCACTCCCGACGACCCGTCCGAGGCGATCGCCGCCGCCCTCGCCCGCCTGCGCGGACGACGGGGCCCTCGCCCGCCATGGATGGAAGGCCCGGGCCCGCACTCGGCGGGCCCTCACGCACACGGCCACGCCGGCCCCCACGGTCACGGCGGCGACGGCGCGGAGCACGTCCACGCAGACGGCACGACCCACGGGTTCCCCGGTCGCGGCGGTCCATGGGGTCGCGGGGCACCACCCTGGGCCGGGGGCGGGCGCTTCGGCGGCCCGGCACGCATGAGGCTCCTCGAGGCGCTGGCCGCAGCATCCCACCCGCTCTCGGTGGGGGAGATCGCCGACGCCGTGGGCGTCGATCAGCCTCGCGCGTCGCGACTCGTCCAGCAGGCCGTCGCGATGGATCTGGTGCGGCGCGAGGCGGACCCCGACGACGCCCGCCGCACGCGCGTCGCATTGACGGACACCGGCACCCGACTGGTGCGCGGATTCCGTGGCGAACGCCGCGAGGCGATCGACTCGGCTCTCGCCGCCTTCACCGACGAGGAGCGCGCCGAGCTCGCGCGCCTGCTGACCAAGCTCGCTGATTCCTGGCCCAACGCGTCGTAGTCGCGGGGCCCACTGCTACGCGCTGGTCCGGCACGTTTCGACTCGCAAGCTCGCTCGACGACCGGTGTCCCGGCCGCGATACGGGCCTAGGTCAGAAGCTGGTGACGAGATCGCCGAGCACGGCCTCGAGCTTCGACGGGTCGGTCGCGTCGTAGTAGTGCGCGCCCGTCGCGCTCGAGATGGACTGCAGCGTCGCCACGTCGGCGTCGGCGCCGTAGGCGAGCGTGAAGATGAGCACCGGCGTCGCGTGGTGCATGTCCTTCAGGTTCGCGAGCATCTGGTCGGCGCCGATGGTCGGGGCGTTCGGGGTGTCGTTCTCGCCGTCCGAGAGCAGCACGATCGCGTTGATGTGGTCGCTCGACCACGATGCCGACTGCTGCGCCGCGAACGTGTCGACCGCCTGGTAGAGCGGGGTGTCGCCCATCGAGGTGATCCCGCCGAGCGCGCCGAGGAAGCCGTCGCGCGCCGAGCCGATGTCGGAGACCGGCGACACGAGACCCGGGACCATCGCGCCGTCGGGCGCCTGTGCGAAGGCGGCGAGGCCGACGTCGTCGCCGTTCGTGAAGTGGCCGAGGGCGGCCTCGATCGCCTTGCGGGCCTGGGTGAGCTTCGTGTCGCTCGCCGAGATGGGCTCGTCCATCGATCCCGACACGTCGAGGAGGAACAGCACGTTCGCCCGCTTGCGGACGTCGGGGAACGACGCCTGCACCGCGGTCACGACGTCGGCACCGGGGAAGGCGAGCATGCCGCCCTGCTCACCGTCCAGCTGCCCGACCTGCTGGACGCCCTCGTCGAGGTCACGGTTGAGGTCGCGGTAGCCCGCGGTGCGCACGGCCGCCTGGCCCTGCGCGGTCTGCGTGAACCGGATGAAGTCGGCCGCCGCCTCCGACTCGACCGGGTCGATCCACCCACCGGTGAGACGCATGACGGGGTTGTCGGCCGTGTAGTAGCCGTCGGCGGGGTAGATCGGCACGAGCTGCTCGGCCGGCGGATCGGCCTGCGTGCGGGTGATCCCGTCGCGGCTCGTGATGCCGCGGTTGTAATCCCACACCGACTTCTCGTCGACGATGACCGCCGAGAGGAAGTCGGCGGCGGAACCGGATGCCTCGGCCTGGCGTGCGTGCCAGAGGAAGTGCTCGGGCGTGGCCATGTAATGGCTCGTCGCCGTCTCGTTCTCGTGCACCTGCGCCTGCACGGCGGGGTCCTTCACCTGGGGGGCGGTGAAGTCCGTCATCGAGCCGGCGGCGGTGCCGTAGGACGCGAACATCGCGGCCTCACCGCTCGTCGCGACGAGCGGGCTCGTCTTGCCCAGCTTGAACGCCCCCCACTCGGGGTGCCCGAGGCCGCTCCAGAGGTCGGGGTCGCCCGCGGACTCGAAGATCTCGGCCCACGTCGGCGATTCGGCATCCCACCCGATCGCCGCAGCCAGGTCCTCGGGCATGGCCAGCACGATGTCGGAGAGCGCGACGCTCGTGCCCTCGGCGCGGAGGCTGGTCGCGCCATCGGCCTGCGCCACGTCGACCCACGTCGACGAGTCGGGCAGCCACACGGTGGGCTTCTGGTCGTCGGCGAGGTTCGGGAAGCCGGTCGCCACGACGGCCGCGGCGACGCCCGACTTCTCGCGGCTCGTGGTGACCGTCACGCACGAGCCCGCGACGTTGCGCGGCTGGCTGTTGTAAGCGGCGGCGAGCCCTTCGACCATTTCGGCGTTCTCGAACGAGGACAGCACCTGCACGGTCGTGCAGGGCTCCGCGCCGGCGGTGGCGGCGGGCTCGTCCTCGGGGAAGACCATCGGCTCGGCGACGGCGGGCGCCTCGGGAGCGGGGCCGGCGGCCGGCTGCTCGGTGCCGGCGAGGTTCGAGATGATGGCGTACGACACGGTGCCGATCGAGCCGACCAGCACCACGATGCCGACGATCGTCGTCGCGATGATCGCCTGACGGCGGCGCTTGCGACGGCGCTCGCGGCGCTCGTCGATCGCGGACGGCTTCCTCGGCTTCGACGCCGCGGTGGCGGTCGAGAAGGTCGGGGCGGGGGTCGGCGAAGACGCCGATGTCTCGGGTGCGGTCTTCGGCTCGGAGGTCTGGCCCCGGCGGGGGCCAGGGGCGTCTTCGTTGCCGCGCGTTCCATCGCGCATGGGGGGTGATCCTCAAAGCGGGTACGGCTGTTAGGCCGGGCGGGGGGCACCGGTCCCAAGTCCGGTGTGGCTAGAGCCTAACCCGAGTGATGTTGCGAGGCGAGGGCGAGGACGCCGTGAGATCACCGTGAAGCGGTGCTCAACATGCCGATCAGGACCGCGGTCCACCAGGCGGTCTGCGACACGACGGCGCTCCAGATGCACCAGAGCCGCAGCCTGCCGGGGAGCGCCGAGAACCGTGCCCGGCCGGGCAATCGGTCGAGTTGGTCGGTCAGTCTCGTCATGGCCACGCCGTTCATCGCCGCGACCAGCACGGCGATCATCTTGATCGCGGTGAGCGGCTGCGAGAGATCGGGCTGGAGGAACGCGCCCGTCGCGAGCAGGCCCGCGATGCCCAGCCATGCCAATGCCGTCACCGGGGGCTCGGTGCGGCGGAGGTCGTCGAGAGACGTGCGGCGCAGCATCCAGAGCAGTCCGCTCATCTCGAGCAGCACGGCGGCCCCGAGTCCCACGATCACGGAGGCCAGATGGCCGAAGAGCGCCGGCGCGTGCAGCCAGTCGTGGGGCACGACCGACGTGCCGATCCAGATCGACAGCAGCCACGCGATCAGCACCCACCAGTAGCCGACCGCGCGGCGGTGACGCGCGGCGCGCAGGTGCTCGGCGCGCTCGGCGCGCAGGCGCGGGATCGGCGGGGTCGTCACGGTGCCTCTCGGGTTCGGCGAGGTGAGGCACGCGTGCGCGACGACCCCCCGTGCGCATGGTGCCCGAAAGTGAGGGTATCCGATGCGACGGGTGTTGCGACCGGCGGGATCGATCCGCTGCGGTCAGCGAGTGATGTCTTTGGGCCGCAGCTTCACGGGAAGCAGGAGCAGGAGTCCGACGAGCAGCACGATCACGATGCCGAGGATGCCGTAGTGCGTCGCGCCGAACCAGCCGATGAACAGCGCCCACAGCAGCGGCGACAGGAAGCTCATGACGCGTCCGGTGGTCGCGTAGAGACCGAAGACCTCGCCCTGCATCCCGGTCGGCGTGACGCGCGCGAGCAGCGATCGGCTCGACGCCTGCGCCGGGCCGACGGCTGCCGACAGGATGATGCCGCCGACCCAGAACACCGGCTTGCCACCCTCGCGCAGGAAGAAGACGAACAGCGCGCTGACGATGAGGATCGTGAGCGCCGTGATGATGACCGCGCGCGCCCCGAAGCGGTCGTCGAGGCGGCCCGCGATGATCGTGGAGACACCGGCGACGAGGTTCAGGGCGATGCCGAACGCGATGACCTCGGTCGCGCTGAACCCGAACGAGACCGCGGCGAGCACTCCGCCGAATGCGAAGACGCCCGCGAGGCCGTCGCGGTAGACGGCGCTCGCGATGAGGAACCAGAAGGTCGGCCGGTGCTCGCGGAAGAGCGCGACGATGTCGTGCACGAGCACGGCGTACCCCTCGAAGAACCCGACCTTCCTGCGGCCGGGATCGGCCGGGGACTCCGGCACCAGGAAGACGAACGGCAGGGCGAACAGCACGGTCCACACCGCCGCACCGACGGCGATGAGGCGGTAGGCGAGGCCGTCCGACACATCGAGGCCGAACCAGTCGAACGTGTTGAGCACGACGACGAGGGCGAGCGCGAGGATGCCGCCGATGTAGCCCATTCCCCAGCCGAGCCCGCTGACGCGGCCGATCGTCTTCGGCGTCGAGACCTGCACGAGCATCGCGTTGTAGTTGACGCCTGCGATCTCGGATGAGACGGATCCGAGCGCGACCAGGATCGCCCCGAGCCAGAAGAACTGCGGCTCGGAGTACACGAAGAAGAGTGCGAACTGGAGGAGCGCGAGCACCGCGGTCGCGCCGACCACCCAGCGCTTCTTGGTGCCCGCCGCGTCGGCGCGCTGACCCAGCACGGGCGCGAGCAGGAGGATCAGGATGCCGGCCGCGAAGGTGACCCAGCCGTACCACTCCGACAGATCGGCGAGCGCGCCGCAGTACGCCGTGCCCGAGTCGGCCGCGCTCGAGCACACCACGCCGCCGTCAGCGTTCTGCGCCGCGATGTCGGCCGGCAGGAAAGCGTCCGACACGAGATACAGCGAGACGAAGACGAACGTGAGGATGACCGAGTTGAAGGGCTGCGTCGCCCAGTCCCACAGCGCCCAGGCGAACACGCGGCGCCCGGGCACGGGTGTGTCGTCGAGGCCGTCGGTGTTGAGGGCGGCGGTCGACAGCACGTGCTCGGACGAGGGGCCGGACTCCGCCGGAGAGGCGGGCGTCGACGGCGTGCCGGGCTCGTCGGAGCCGGGGGCGGGGGAGCTCATGTCGGTCACACTATGACCCTTCGGTGAACTGGTGCGGAATCAACGTAGCGCTCGGAGGCGCCGCGGTGGTTTGCTTCGTTCATGACAGGGGAAACCTCGCCCGGGACGACCTTCAACGGGCGTCTCGCGTTCCTTCTCGCGATGGCGATGTTCGTTCTCGTGGTCGACACGTCGATCATGAACGTCTCGATCTCGGCGGTGGTGAAGGAACTCGGCACGACCGCCAGCGGGGTGCAGGGCGCGATTGCCCTCGAAGCCCTGGTCTCTGCAGCATTCATCCTGATCGGCGGCAAGACCGGCGACCTCATCGGGCGCAAGCTCGCGTACATCCTGGGCCTCTGCGGCTACGCGGTCGGCGCGGTGGCGATGACGTTCGCGCAGAGCCTGACCGCCGTCATCATCTTCTGGGCGGTGATCGGCGGGATCGGAGCATCCCTTCTCCTCCCCTCCATGCAGTCGCTCATCCACGGCAACTTCTCCGGCGGCCACCAGAAGCGCGTCTACGCGCTGGTGGGCGCCTCGGCCGCGATCGCGGCTGCCGTCGGGCCCCTCCTCGGCGGCTTCATCACCACCTTCTGGTCGTATCGCGTCGCCTTCGGCCTCGAGGCGGTCATCATCGCGATCGTGCTGCTCGGCGCCGGCCTCGTGAAGGACGTCACGTACACGGGCGACCGCTCCATCGACCTCGTGGGCGCGGCGCTGTCGGTCATCGGCATGGGCGGCGTCGTCCTCGGCATCCTGGTGTGGCAGGAGGGCGGCGGCTACGTCGGCATCATCATCGGCCTCGGCGCCGTCGCGCTCGGCGGCCTGGCGTGGTGGCTCAACTCGCGCAAGAAGCACGGCAAGCCCGTCCTCCTCGATCCGGCGCTGTTCTCGTCGAAGCCCTTCCGCACCGGCGTGAGCGGGCAGCTGCTGCAGCAGATCGCCCTCGGCGGCACGATGATCGTGCTCCCGCTCTATCTGCAGATGGTGCTGGAGTACAACGCCCTGCAGGCAGGTCTGTCGATCGCGCCGCTGTCGCTCAGCATGTTCGCGGTCGCCATCTGGGCAGGCCGCCGGGCCAAGGGGCGCCCCGCGAACCTCATCCTCCTGGGCTTCTCGCTCGCCGCCGTCGGCCTCATCGCGATCGTGCCGCTGGTCCCCATCGCCGACAACGGGTGGTACCTGACGATCCCGCTCATCATCGCGGGGTCGGGTCTCGGGCTCCTGGTCTCCCAGCTCAACAACTACACGCTGTCGCCGATCTCCGACGAGCGGGTCAGCGAGGCCGCGGGCGTCAATTCCGCTGCGGGCTCGTTCGGCCTGTCGTTCGGCCTCGCGTTCGCCGGCGCCATCATGCTCGCGACCCTGGCGGCCTCGTTCACCTCGCTCGCGTACTCGAGCACGGTGCTCACGTCCGAGCAGCAGGAGCAGGTGGCCACGGTGCTCGAGGAGGACGCCGAGCTCATGTCGAACACGGGGCTCGAGCAGCTCCTCGCCGACGAGCCGCCGGAGGCGTCGGCCGAGGTGGTGCGCATCAACACCGAGGCCCGCCACATCGCGCTGCAGGTCGCGCTGCTCATCCCGATCCTCGCGGCGGTGCTCGGCGTCCTCAACGGGTTCCGGATGCGGCGTCTGCCCGATCCCAAGCCGAACGAGGCGGCGGAGGGGGTCCTGGGCGGGTGACCCCGCTGCCCACGGCACTGCCGGTGTGACGTGACCGTTGCGGCTGCGGCGGGAGATTCCTCACCGTGACCTCGCGTGCGGTGCCATCATGAGGGCATGTCCGTGCATGTGGAGCGTGCAGAGCTCGCGGGGATCGGCGTGCGGCACGACCTCGAGACGAGCGCCGGTCGCCGGCTCTCGGTCATCACCTTCCGTGACGGCGGTCGCGAGCTCGCCGTCGCGGACGCGCGTGATCCAGACCGTGCCGCGCAGACGCTCGCGCTGACCGACGAAGAGGCCACCGCCCTGTCCGAGGTGCTCGGGGGCTCCGTGATCCTCACCCAGCTGGCGGGCCTGCGGGAGCAGATCGACGGCCTGTCGACGGCCAACATCACTCTGCGTGCCGACAGCCCGTTCGCCGGCCGTCCCCTCGGCGATACGAGGGCGCGGACGTTGACGCGATGCTCGATCGTGGCGATCGTCCGCGGCGGCGCGGTGATGCCGGCACCCGGGCCCCTCGATCCCTTGATCGTGGGCGACACGGTCGTGGCGGTGGGCACCCCCGAGGGCCTGGACCATCTCGCGCGGATCATCGACGGAGTGTGACATGGACCACGGGGCGCTCGTTCTCATCGAGATCGGCGCGCTCCTCCTCGGGATCGCCCTGCTCGGCCGGCTCGCGGGACGGCTCGGAATCTCGTCGATCCCCCTGATCCTCCTGGCCGGACTCGCCTTCGGGGAAGGAGGACTGCTCCCGTTCAGCTCGGGGGAGGAGTTCATCGAGGTGGGCGCTGAGATCGGCGTGATCCTCCTGCTGCTGATGCTGGGGCTGACGTACACGGCTGATGAGCTCTTCGGCAACCTTCGCCGCTCTCGGCGTGCCGGCGCGCTCGACGCGCTGCTGGGCGCGATCCCGGGGGCCCTGGTCGCGCTCATCCTCGGCTGGGGGCCGGTGGCCGCGCTCGCGATGGCAGGGATCACGTGGATCTCGTCGTCGGGCGTGATCGCGAGGATGCTGCACGATCTGGGGCGTCTGGCGAACCGGGAGACGCCCGTCGTGCTGTCGATCCTGGTGATAGAGGACCTGGCGATGGCGTTCTACCTGCCGATCCTCATGGCGGTCCTCATCGGTCTCGACGCCGGCGCGGCCCTCGTGACGGTCGTCGTCTCTCTTGCGGCGGTCATGCTCATCCTCTACATCGCGCTGCGGCACGGACAACTCGTCTCTCGCCTCGTCTGGTCCCGCAACGCGGAAGTGCTCCTGCTGTCTGTGCTCGGGTTCACGCTCATCGTGGCGGGCCTCGCCGCACAGGCCAACGTGTCGGCCGCAGTCGGCGCGTTCCTCGTGGGCATCGCGATCTCGGGACCCGTCGCGGCGCACGCGCATCGACTGCTGGCGCCGCTGCGCGACCTCTTCGCGTCGGTGTTCTTCCTGTTCTTCGGCTTGTCGACCGATCCGGCCGACATCGTCAGGTTTCTCCTCCCCGCCGCGGCACTCGCGATCGTGACGATGGCGACGAAGGTCCTCACCGGATACCTGGCGGCTCGTGCCGCGGGCATCGCAGAGGCCGGCCGATGGCGTGCGGGATTCGCGCTCACGCCCCGCGGGGAGTTCTCGATCGTGATCGCCGGGCTCGCCGTCGGCGCCGGAGTCGACAGGTCGCTCGCCGTCTTCGCCACCGCATACGTGCTGATCACGATGATCGCCGGCCCTCTGCTGGCGCGACTGCCCGACACGAAGTGGTTCGAAGGGTGGGCGGGGCAGGTGCAGGCCGGCCGTCGACCACGAGGGGTGAGCGCGGCCTGATGCCGCAGCATCCGTGTGCCCGACTGCTCCAGGACGACGGTATGAAAGTTGAGCCGTTCCATATCAACTTTGATTTGACGGATGCTCCGTCCCGGGCGTATGGTTGAGCCATCGCGACTCAACCTCATGGTGGGTCGCGAGAAGACTTCCCTGTAACCCCGGGTGGCAGCATCCGTCTGCGCCCATATGAAGGAGAGAAACACATGGCACGTGCTGTTGGAATCGACCTCGGTACGACCAACTCGGTCGTGAGCGTCCTCGAGGGCGGCGAGCCCAAGGTCATCGCGAACGCCGAGGGCTTCCGCACGACCCCGTCGGTCGTCGCGTACACCAAGGACGGCGAGGTGCTCGTCGGCGAGACCGCCAAGCGCCAGGCCGTCACCAACGTCGACCGCACCGTCTCGTCGGTCAAGCGCCACATGGGCACCGACTGGGGCTTCGACGTCGACGGCAAGCACTGGACGCCGCAGGAGATCTCCGCGCGCATCCTGCAGAAGCTCAAGCGCGACGCCGAGCAGTACCTGGGCGACACGGTGACGGATGCCGTCATCACGGTGCCCGCATACTTCAACGACGCCGAGCGCCAGGCCACCAAGGAGGCCGGCGAGATCTCTGGCCTCAACGTGCTGCGCATCATCAACGAGCCCACCGCGGCGGCTCTGGCCTACGGCCTCGACAAGGGCAAGGAGGACGAGCTCATCCTCGTCTTCGACCTCGGTGGCGGTACCTTCGACGTCTCCCTCCTCGAGGTGGGCAAGGACGACGACTTCTCGACCATCCAGGTGCGCGCGACCGCCGGTGACAACCGCCTCGGCGGCGACGACTGGGACCAGCGCGTCGTCGACTACCTGATCAAGCAGTTCAAGGACACCACCGGTGTCGACGTCTCGGGCGACAAGATCGCGCTGCAGCGCCTCAAGGAGGCCGCCGAGCAGGCGAAGAAGGAGCTCTCCTCGTCGACGAGCACGTCGGTGAACCTGCCGTACCTGTCGCTGACCGACTCGGGCCCCGTGTCGCTGTCGGAGACGATCACGCGCGCGAAGTTCGAGGACCTCACCAAGGACCTCCTCGACCGCACCAAGAAGCCCTTCGAGGACGTCATCCGCGAGGCCGGCATCAAGGTCGGCGACATCGACCACGTCGTGCTCGTCGGCGGCTCGACCCGCATGCCCGCGGTGTCCGAGCTCGTCAAGCGCGAGACCGGCGGCCAGGAGCCCAACAAGGGCGTGAACCCGGACGAGGTCGTCGCCGTCGGTGCGGCCCTCCAGGCCGGTGTCCTCAAGGGCGAGCGCAAGGACGTCCTCCTCATCGACGTGACCCCCCTGAGCCTCGGCATCGAGACCAAGGGCGGCATCATGACGAAGCTCATCGAGCGCAACACCGCCATCCCGACCAAGCGTTCGGAGACCTTCACGACCGCCGACGACAACCAGCCGTCGGTCGCGATCCAGGTCTTCCAGGGCGAGCGCGAGTTCACCCGCGACAACAAGCCGCTGGGCACGTTCGAGCTGACCGGCATCGCGCCGGCGCCGCGCGGCATCCCGCAGATCGAGGTCACCTTCGACATCGACGCGAACGGCATCGTCCACGTGTCCGCGAAGGACAAGGGCACCGGCAAGGAGCAGTCGATGACGATCACCGGCGGCTCGTCCCTGCCGAAGGACGACATCGAGCGCATGGTGCGCGAGGCCGAGGAGCACGCCGCCGACGACAAGAAGCGTCGCGAGGCCGCCGAGGTGCGCAACCAGGCCGAGACGCTGTCGTACTCGATCGAGAAGCTCATCAAGGAGAACGAGGACAAACTCCCCGAGGACGTCAAGACCGAGGTCCAGGGCGACGTCGACGCACTCAAGACCGCACTGGCGGGCGAGGACGACGACGCCGTGAAGACCGCGTTCGACAAGCTCAACCAGAGCCAGGGCAAGCTCGGCGAGGCGATCTACGCCTCGAGCCAGGCTTCGCCGTCGGCTCCGGATGCCGCCGCCGGCGCAGCGGGCGACGGCCAGGCTCCGACGGACTCCGATGAGGACGTCGTCGACGCCGAGGTCGTGGACGAAGAGGACGAGAAGAAGTAACCATGGCGAACAAGGACCACAACCGCGAACCGGTCGAAGAACCGGGAGACGGCGAAGAGGTCCGGCCTGAGGGCGAGGGGTCGGAGGCGAACGCCTCCGGCCCCGCGCCGCAGGACGGGCAGGACGACGAGCTCACGGTCGACGACATCCTCGGCGCCGCGCAGAACGCGGACGCGGCGGCCGAGGACGCCGTGCTCGCCGACCTCGAGTCGCAGCTGCTGAACGATCTCAAGAGACTGCAGGCCGAGTACGCCAACTACCGCCGCCGCACCGAGGACCAGCGCGAGCTCGAGATCGAGCGCGCGCAGGGCGCGGTCGCGAAGGGCATCCTGCCGGTGCTCGACGACCTCGACCGTGCGGAGAAGCACGGCGACCTCGAGGAGGGGTCGGCGTTCGCCGCGATCGCGGACAAGCTCCGCGGCGTCGCCGAGCGCATCGGGCTCACCACCTACGGCGCGGCCGGCGAGACGTTCGACCCGCAGCAGCACGAGGCGATCTTCCAGGTGCCGACGCCGGGCGCGACCGAGCAGACGATCGTCGAGGTCGTCGAGATCGGCTACCGTCTCGGCTCGGTGGAGCTGCGTCCGGCCAAGGTCGTCGTCGCCGTTCCCGCCGAATAACCCGAAGGAGGCTCCATGGCCAGTCAGGACTGGTTCGACAAGGACTTCTATTCGGTGCTCGGCGTCTCCAAGGACGTCAGCGAGGCTGACCTCAAGAAGACGTATCGCAAGCTCGCGCGAAAGTATCACCCCGACTCCAACCAGGGTGACGCGGCCGCCGAGGCGAAGTTCAAGGAGGTCAGCGAGGCGTATTCGGTGCTCTCCGACGCGGAGCAGCGCAAGGAGTACGACCAGATCCGCGCGATGGGGTCGGGCGCCCGCTTCACCGCCGGCGGCCAGGGCGGAGCCGGGGGGTTCGAGGACGTCTTCTCGATGTTCAACCAGGGCCGCGGCGCCCGCTATCAGAGCGCCGAGGACTTCGACGACATCTTCGCGATGTTCAACCAGCAGCAGGGCGGCACCGGCTTCGGCTCCGGGCGGTTCGGGCAGCCGAGCGGCGGCTACCGCGGCTTCGGCGGCCCGACCCGCGGTGCCGACGTCACGGCGCGCACGACCATCGACTTCGTCACGGCGACCAAGGGCGAGACCATCACGCTGCAGGGCGAGGACGGCAAGCCGTTCAAGGTGAAGATCCCCGCGGGCGTCGCGGACGGACAGAAGATCCGGCTGCGCGGCCGCGGGCGTCACTCGCCGGACGGCGGCGAGAACGGCGACATCGTCGTGCAGGTCGCCGTGCGACCGCACCCCGTGTTCACGCGGGACGGACTCAACCTGCGCGTCACCGTGCCGGTGACGTTCACCGAGGCCGCGCTCGGCGCCACCATCGAGGTGCCGACGCTCGGCGGGGATCCGGTGCGGCTGCGTGTCGCCCCGGGCACGCCGTCCGGCCGCGTGCTTCGCGTCAAGGGGCGCGGCGTCGAGACGGCGAAGGGCACCGGCGACCTCCTCGCCGAGGTGCAGGTGGCCGTGCCGTCGCACCTCGACGAGGCCGCGCGCGAGGCGCTCGAGCGCTTCCAGAGCCTCGAGTCGAAGGAGAACCCGCGCGCCGACCTGATGGCCAAGGCGCAGGGCTGAGATGCTGGCCGAGAACAGGAGATCTGGCGAGAACAGGACGATTCCGCGGCGAAGCGTCCTGTGCTGGCGAGATCTCCTGTTCTCGTGAGCGATGAGGAGGTGACGAGAATGACCGAGGACGACATCGACGAGGATGCCCCGATCTTCGCGATCGCCGTCGCCGCCGAGCTGTCGGGCATGCACCCGCAGACGCTTCGCCAGTACGACCGGCTCGGGCTGGTCGTGCCCGCCCGTACCCAGGGCGGTTCCCGCCGTTACTCGCTGCGGCACGTCGAGCAGCTCCGCGAAGTCGCTCGCATGTCGTCGGACGGCATCGGCCTGCCCGCGATCGTGCGCATCCTCGAGCTCGAGAACCGCGTGCAGGAACTCCACGGCCGCGTCCGCGACCTCGAGGACCGTATGCGTGCCGAGCTCGAGAAGCGGCCGGGGGCGCGCGTGTTCGCGGCCGGCTCCACCGGGTCGGTCGTGACGCTTCGGCACGGCACGCGGGTCCGCCGCGCGACCGAGGTCGTCGTGTGGCGTCCGCGCGCGCCGATCGAGCAGCAGAGCGAGCCGCCCGGGCAGACTCCGGAGGGCTGACTCATGGTCCGGAGTGGCCGAGGGACGTCAGCCGCTCCCGGCCGCGAGGAGTGATCGTCAACGCTCGGTCGTCGCGGCGGCGGCGCACCCAGCCATCCGAGATCATCGCGTCGAGGATGCTCGCGCCGAGGCGTCCGGCGAGGTGCGGCATCCGTTCGGTCCAGTCGGCGCAGGGGCGGACGGCCGGGCGCGATGATCGCTGCCAGGGCAGGTCCAGTCCGAGTCCGCCACCGATCGCGGTCACGTCCTCCGGGTGCGGCAGCATCCACGCCCCGGCCTCATCGCTGACCCATCCACGCGCCACTGCGAGCTCGGCGATGAACACGCCCGCGCGTCCGGCGAGGTGGTCGTAGCACGAGCGCGCCTCACGCATCGCGGCACGTCGATCGAACCCCGTGAGCGAGTTCACCTTCGCCTCGCCGGAGAGTCGCAGCAGCGCCTCGACCGCCTCGGCGACCGCGGGGTCGGCGATGCTCGCGAGCCGCGCACGCCCGCGCTGCTCGACGCGGATCAGTCCGGCATCCTGGAGTTTCGCGAGGTGCGCGCTCACCGTCGAGGCCGCGAGGCCGAGTCGGGTCGCGAGGGCTCCTGCAGGCAGCGGGGTGCCACCGAGCAGGTCGTGCAGGATGCGCAGCCGTGCCGGCTCGCCCAGCACACGACCGAGCTCGTCGAGCGGAAGACGGACCCGATCGGTCATGCGAGTGCTGCCCGTGCCGCGCGCGGGTCGTCGACGACCAGCACTTTGCGGTTGTCGTGGTCGCTGTACTGCGCCGACAGGCGGATGCCTCCCACCGCGAGCCGGTTCATGATCCACCCCAGTGCGCCCGGCACGTCGGCGTCCAGCGGGACGACGACCGCCGGGCGCACCTCGACGCCGTCGACGCCGGCGGATTGGAGTTCGCGAGCGGCGGCGTCACCGTCGGCCACGAGGTAATGCGCAACGCCCGACCACATGCCGCCTCCTTCGAGCGAGATCCCTGCCCCTCCCAGAATCGCACCGATGCGCGCGAGCGACGCCGCGCCGTCCGGGGCCGGCACCGAGATGTCGTTCACGACACGACCTCGACGTCTGGAAGGACGGTGACGGGAGTGGCCAACGTGTGCGCGATGTAGCACTCCTCGTGGGCCTTCGCGATCAGCTCGCGGACTGTCCGGTCATCGGTGCCACGTGCGACCACGCTCACGTGCAGGGTGATCTCGGTGATCCGCATCGGGGAGGCATCGGCGTGCATGATCGCCTGGGCGCGGTCGGTGTAGCTCACGACGTCGACGTGAGCGAGCGCGGCGACCGCGAGGAACGACAGCAGCTGACACGAGCTCGTGGCCGCGAGCAGCAACTGCTCCGGATTGGGCAGCGCCGCGTCACCGCGGAAGGCGGAATCGGCGCTGAGCGTCAGCGCCCCGGCGGCACCGAGGTCCACCGCGTGCGAGCGGCCGTAGGTGCGGTATCCGTCGCCGGTGCTGCCCGACCAGCGAAGCTCTGCGGAGTATGCGTGATGGTTGTTCATGCATCAATCGTGGAGCGGAAACATTTCGGCGGCGGCCGAAGGGTCCGCCGAGGCGGGAGGCAGTTCCACGAGGGGACGGATGCCGCCCCTCCCTTCGCGTGCGCTGCCGTGGTGCGTCAGACGCGTCGCGCGCGTCGCGCGACCAGCAGCCCGCCCAGGGCGATCAGACCGACGGCCCCCAGCGGAACGAGGGGCGACAGTCCGCCGCCACCCGTTGCCGGGAGCGGCCTCGTGGTCGCGGTGTTGGTCAGGGTCAGCTCCGCCGTCCGCGGAGTGCGCACCTGCGACATCGGCAGCGTCACCTTGCCGTCCTGGTCGGGGACGAGCGCCTCGCCGTCGACGGTCCACGTGGGCGTGCCCCAGTCGACTCCGGGGATCGACGGCAGGTCCGCTTCGCGCGCCTCGATGATCGTCCCGACCGGGAAGTACGGCGAGGTGATCGTGACGTTCGGCTCGAGCTCGATGCGAGGCTGAGCAGCGCCGTCGAGCCACCAGTCGGCGGGGAACGTCGCTCCCGCGGGGACGGACGACGCGCCGTTCCCGGCGACCGCCTTCGTGACGGCCCAGCGGGTCATGGCGACCACGGAGTTCGTCACCTCGAGCACGGGAGGCGTCTCATCGAGGCCGATCTCGACGAAGCTCGCCGGGCTCCACGTGGTCGCTCCCCACTCGTAGCCCTCGGGCAGCGCAGACGGGGCCGGCTCCTCCTCGATGAGGTTGACGACCGTGCCGATCGGGAACGAGATCGGATCGCCCTCGTCATCGACGGGGCCGGCGGTCTCACCGTCGGCCGGCAGCTCGAACCTTCCCGCCACCACGTCGCGGCTCGGCAGATGCGCCACGTAGTCGATCGTGAACGAGTCGACGAGGAGCTCATCCGGATCGACGCCGTCCATCGTCTTCTGCACAAGGAAGGTGCCCTGCAAGAGCCCCAGCCCGCCACGTGCTCAGCTCGCGGCGGCGACTCCGCGGTGCGTGCGGAACAGCTCCCAGTCGGCGCGCGAGAGGTCGGCGTACGCGTACGCCCACTCGAGGATCGCCTCACCCGCCACGCGGCCGCCGCCGACGTAGCCGGCGACCGACGACGACAGCGGAGACTGCCCGTGCGCCCGGGCCAGCGTCGCCGCGCACGCGTCGGCGTACCAGAGGAAGGCCGCGTCGTCGAGCTCGTCCATGTCGAACCCGCCCTTCTTGTCGCGGAACTGGCGGACGTAGAAGTCGCGCTGCGCGCCGTAGGTCGTGCGGCGCACGTAGCCGAGGAAGGGGTCCGACACGGATTGCAGGATCCGCTGCATGCCGACCACGCGGGCGCCGTCACCGTACTGGTCGATGAAGCGGGTGACGACCTCCGGCTGCTCGGCCTTGCCGTATTCGATCAGCACGCTCTTTCCCGCCTCCTTGCCCTGGAGCAGCAGCACGCCCTCGTCGCCGTCCTGCATCGAGATCACGAAGCACCGCGTCCCGACGCTGCCGACGCCCACCACGCGGAGGGCGATGTCCGACATGCGGTACTTCTGCAGCAGCGCGCGGATGTCGATGTTGGCCGACTGCACGTACTGGTCGAAGACGCCGAGCACCCGCTCCTCCGATTGGGCGTCGACGTGGGTCATGGTCGGCGGCGCCTCGATGAAGACGACCCGGCCTGCGGCATCGACCTGCGTCATCTTCTTCGCCGCGCGGGCACCGGTGCGCTTCTCGGCCCCCTTGACCGCGGAGTCGATGGCGGCGCGGGTGTCGTCGTCCACGGCTCGCTCGGCGGCCATGGCGTCGAACCGGTCGTAGTAGCGCTTCAGCGGGCTGCGCTTGGCGCCCGTGCCGATCGCACGGGCGTAGACGCGCACCGCATCCAGCGACGCCTCGCGCACCACCGAGTCCGCGCGCCCGGTCGACTGCCCCGCGATGACGATGCTGGTGACGAGTCGCTTGACGTCCCACTCCCATGGCGCCCACGCGGACTCGTCGAAGTCGTTGAGATCGAACACGAGAGTCCGCTGCGGCGACGCGTACAGCCCGAAGTTCGACACGTGCGCGTCACCGCACGACCCGACGCTGACACCGCTCGACGGCGAGCGGGACAGGTCGGCGGCCATCAGGGCGGCCGTGCCGCGGTAGAACGCGAACGCGCTCGCGGCCATGCGCTCGGTGCGCAGCGGCACGAGTTCGGGGACGCGGTCCTCATCCTGCGCGTCGAGGATCCCCATGGGATCGCGGTCGTTCGTCGGCAGTTCGGCGAGCGATTCGCGGGGATTGCGCTCGCGCGCGGCGCGGCCCTCGGCGACGTGGTCGGCGTAGGACGGCAGCGGAGCCCACGTGCGGCCGATGGGCGAGGCGTCGAGCGTAGACATGGGCCCAGTGTGGCACTGTGCGGCGCCGCCCCGGAAGGGCGGTACCCTGACGCCGTGACCCGCGCCGCGCAGCCCGCTCCGCCCCCTGCGATCTCGCCGAGCCTGCGCGTGCTGCTGGTGCTCGCCGCGACCGTGGTGGTGCTCGCGGGCGTGTACTTCGCGCGCAGCCTGATCGGCCCGCTCGCCCTCGCCATCGTCCTCGTCGTGATCTGCGAGCCCGTACGGCGTCCGCTGGAGCGCCGCGGCTGGCCCCGGTGGACCGGCACCACGGCCGTCATACTCCTCGCCTACCTGATCCTCGCGGTCATGGGCGTGCTGCTGTGGGTCGCCGGGGTGCAGTTCGCGGGCCTCGTGTCGGACTACCTCGACCAGCTGCGCGGCAGCCTCGACGACTTCCTCGCGTGGCTCCAGTCCGTGGGGCTGGATCAGGAGGCGACGGATGCTGCGGCCTCGGTCCTCGACCCGCAGGCGCTGCTGCGGCTCGTGGGGAGCATCGGCGGCACGGTGATCGGGGTGGTCACCGCCCTCTTCTTCGTCGTCTCCTACATCATCTTCACGGCAGCCGACGCGGCACGGTACCGCGAAGCGGAGCGGGTCTTCGGCGCCGCGCGCCGCCCGGCCCTCGCCCGCATCGGGCGCCTCAACACGGGGGTTCGTCGCTACTACGTCGTGAACGCGTCGTTCGGCGCGATCGTCGCGATCATCGACGGCCTGGCGCTCTGGGCCCTGGGCGTGCCCGCACCCATCGTGTGGGCGGTGCTCGCGTTCGTGACGAACTTCATCCCGAACATCGGATTCGTGCTGGGCCTCATCCCGCCCGCGGTGCTCGCGTTCGTCGTCGGCGGCTGGCCGCTGTTCCTCGCCGTCATCGCGATCTACTGCGTCGTGAACGTCGTGCTCCAGGTGCTCGTGCAGCCCAAGTTCGTGAGCGATGCGGTCGACCTGAGCCTCACCCTGAGCTTCTTCTCGGTGGTGTTCTGGACCTTCGTGATCGGCCCGCTCGGCGCGATCCTCTCGATCCCGCTGACATTGTTCGTCCGGACGCTGGTGCTCGAGGGCGACCCCGGCTCACTATGGCTGCGGTGGCTGTCGGGGGACCGCGCGGCCACGCCGGCGTCCGTCGCCCGCGAATCGCTCGCCGACTCCTGATCCAGCCCTCGCCCGTACCACCCGAGTCCTCCCGGAGCCCCGATGACCCAGACCTCGCTCGATCGGCCGATCCCCGAGCAGCCCTCGCCTCGCAACTCCGCGGGCATGTTCGACGCCTCGAGCGAGCGCTCGCTCGAGGCGCTCGCGCTCGGCGTCGGTGCGATCTGCTTCGTCGTCGTCGCCCTGATATCGCTGATCGCGTTCCAATTCCAGGCCGCACCGATCTCGGGGCCCGGCTCGGTCGGACAGTTCGCCGCGATCGCCTCGGGCGTCGTCGCATTCCTGGCCGTGATCGCCGGCCGGTTCGTCGTGCACCGCCACGAGGGCGGCCGCCGCCTGAACCTGCTGGACTACATCGACGTCGCGGCCCTCGCCTTCGCGCACGGCGTGATCGCGCTGCTCGGCTGGACGCTGCTCGCCGTGATCCTCGAGCAGGCGTTCATCGGCGCGACGGTCTTCGCGCTGCCCGTGCTCCTCCTGGCAGGCGCCACCGCCGCGATGAGCGGCTACATCGCCTTCTACTCGGCCACGCACATGGATCTGCAGCTGCTGGCGATGGTGCTCGCGGTCTTCCTGGTGTTCGGCGTCCTCGCGAGCATGCTCACGGCGAGCGACCCGGACTGGTGGAAGGACAACCTGAGCGCCCTCGGCATGTCGTCGAACGTGTCCGCCTTCGCGTTCAACATCACGATCATCGTCGCGGGCTTCCTCGTCACCACACTCGCCCGCTACTCGACGCGCGGCATCCCGACCGCGAACCCCAAGGGGATCGGCCGCGTGCGCGTGACCCTCGTCGTGCTCGGCGTGTTCCTCGGCATGGTGGGGCTCTTCCCGGTCGACAGGTTCTTCGCGCTGCACACCGGCGTCGCATCCGGCATGGTCGCCGCGTTCGGCGTGCTCGTGATCGCGCTTCCGAAGTGGATCACCGGGATCTCGCGGGCCTTCGTCGTGCTCGGCTGGCTCTTCCTCGCGGTCACGCTGCTGCTCGCCGTGTTGTTCTTCATCGGCTACTACACGCTGACGGCCGTCGAGCTCGTTGCCGGCATCCTCGTGTTCACGTGGATCGTCCTGTTCATCCGCAACGCGGCGGCACTGCAGCAGGACTCGCGGCAGACGTCAGCGGGCTGACGTCACCCGGTCCCACGGAAGACGCGCGCCGGGCCGCTCGCGCGCGAGGTCATCGGGCGTGATGAGCATCTCGCGCGCCCGCGTGACGACGAGCCATGCGGGCAGCACGATGATGCACAGCATCGGCAGCACCGTCACATCGTCCACGATCGCGACCGCGACGAAGAGGGCCACCCAGCCGTCGCGGGCGATCGCCAGCACGACGCCGAGCACGCCGCATGCGACTGCGAGCGACAGCGGCAGGCCGGGCAGCAGCGCGCCGCCCAGAAGGCCGGCGGCCACCCCGAGGAAGACCGCGGGGAAGATGCGGCCGCCGCGGAATCCCGCCGACGCGGCGACGACGAGCGCCGCCATCTTCACGAGCAGGATGACGGTGAGCTGACCTGGCGGGTAGGCGCTCGGGTCGGCGAGCAGCTCCGCGCTCTGGTCGAGCCCCTTGAACAGCGTGATCGGGCCGCCGATCGCGCCGAGCAGACCCAGCACCACTCCTCCCAGCGCGGTGAAGAGCAGCGGATGCCGCAGCGCATGGAAGGCGCGGTGCACGAGCGGGAAGAGGTAGATGCCGACGAGCCCGAATGCCGCCGCCACGACTGCGAGGAGCGACCCCATGAGCAGATCGAAGGGCTGCGGCGCGCCGTACGGGTCGAACGGCGACTGGGTGCCGAAACCCCCTCCGAGGAGGAAGGTCGTGACGGAGCCCGCCCCGGCTGCCACGAGGGGCAGGAAGAGTTTGTCCCACAACGACCCGCCCATCTTGAACTCGCCGACCATGCCGGTGAAGACGAGTGCGGCGGCGACCGGCGTGCCGAACAGCGCGCCGATCGTCGCCGAGATCGCCAGCGCGCCGATGAGGGCGGGCGGCACCGCCTGGGAGATGCGGGCGAGGATGGCGACCGCGAGCGACACGTTGATCGCGATGATGGGGTTCTCAGGGCCGAGGCTGACGCCGCCCGCAAGGCTGAGGATGATGACCGCGGCGAGGCCAGGCAGCACCGACAGCTTGAGGGGCGTGGCGGCGAGCTCGGTCGTCGCCGAGTCCGGGCCGGCGTGACCGGGCACGAGCCACACCACCAGCCCGACGGCGATGCCGGTGAAGGTGACGACCGCGAAGATCCACCACGGGGAGTCGGACGCGATGCCCAGTGACTTCGGAAGATTCGTCCACAGCCCGTCGTCGAGCTGATCGGCGAGGAGGTCGACGGCCCTCAGCGAGAGCGCGGAGAGGACTCCGATGAGGATCGCGGGGATCGAGAGCAGGATCAGCCGTCGGACGGTGAGCTGCGGACCCGGCGGTGCGGCCGGAGCGGGCGAGGCGGCGGTGGGGCCGGGCATGGCCACACGATAGCGGCAGCCAGGCGCCCGCCGCGAGGACGCACAGGAGCGATCCGCGCAGTGGGGCGCGTCCCGCCGCGCCCCGTGTCGCGGATGCGCCATGATTCGGCTGTGGACGAGCACACCTGGCACAAGCGGACCCAGACTCCGCTGATCATCGCGAGCCTCGCGTACCTCGTCGCGTACTCGTGGCGAGTGATCGGCGATCTGCAGGGCCTCGCCTGGACCATCGCCTCGATCATCGTCTTCGTCACCTGGGCCATGTTCATCGCCGATTACCTCGTGCGACTCAGGCTCGCCGACCACAGGCGGCTGTGGTTCCGCAAGCATCTGCCGGCGCTCGCCTTCGCGCTCGTTCCGGTGCTCCGCCTCGTTCGGCTGCTGCGGTTCCTGACGCACATTCCCGGCATGAAGACGACCGCGGGCGGTGTGCTGCGGACCCAGATCCTCGTCTACGGCGTCGGCGCGTCGCTCATCCTGATCTACATCGCGTCGCTCGCGGTGCTCGAAGCCGAACGGCACGCACCGAACGCCTCGATCACGACCTTCGACATCGCGATCTGGTGGTCGTGCGTGACCGTCACGACGACCGGCTACGGCGACTACACGCCCGTCACCGGTGCCGGCAGGTGGGTCGGCGTGGGGCTCATGTTCGGCGGCGTCGCCCTGGCCGGCGTCATCACCGCGACCCTCGCCTCGTGGGTGCTCGAGCGCGCCGCCCGCGACCACGACGACGAGGAGCCCGCGACGCGCGCCCAGCTGCGTGCACTGATCGAGAGGATCGACGCGCTGGCTCTGCCGGCAGGCTCCGCCAGCGCGGCGCACCGGGCTCCGGGCACGAACGATGCGCCGCGAGATGCCGGGGCGCCCGGCCACGTCACGCCCGACACCGACGACGACCCCGGCTCGCCCGGCGCCATCGGCCCAGAGCGGCACCCGAGCGGCTTCGGCGACGGCGGCGACGATCGTCCGGGCGGCTGATCGGCGGCATCGCGGCGGACCGCGGGCCGCAGCATCCGTCTCCCGTCTCACGCAAGAAGGCCGCGTCCCCGAGGGACGCGGCCTTCTCGACGGTGTGCGTCAGGAGAGCAGCTTGGCCTTCGCGGCCGCGAACTCCTCGTCCGACAGGATGCCCTGAGCGTGCAGCTGCGCGAGCTGCGTGAGCTTGGCCATCATGTCGTCCTGCGCGGGCGCGGCAGCCGGCGCGGGCGCCTGCGCGGCCTGGGCGTTGGCGACGGCCTGGGCCGCAGCCTGGTCCATGGCCGCCTGCTGGGCCTGGGCCTCGTAGGCCTGCTGCTGCGACTGGTCGTAGTACTTCTGCTGCTGGTGGCGCGCGACGCTGCCGGAGACGGCCGTCGCCGTGCCGGCGACGACAGCGGTGCGGGCGGCCATGCCGATCAGGCCGGGGCGGCCCATTCTTCCGAGTGGCATGTGTCTTTCCTCCTTCAGTCCGCGTTCTCGGCGAGGAACGCGTTGACGATCGGTGCCGGGATGCCCTCGCGTGCGATCACGGCGCCGCCGGCGTCGTACAGCGCCGCGGCGAACGACTTCGCCCACAGCAGCTCGACCACGAGGATCGCGGCCGACGAGCCCGGCTCGAGGTTCTCGGCGAGGTACAGGATGTCGTCCTGGCCCGCGAGGCCCGCGAGGTCCAGTGCGGGAGCGCCGTCGTCGACGGTGTCGGAGAGCTCGAGCACCTCGATCTCTCCCTCGGGCGAGCGACGGGCGAACACGAGGTCGAGCACGTTCACCGTGCCGGAGGCGACGAGATCGTCGATCGCCTGGAGCACCGCCGGACCCGGGCGGTCGCCCTCGAAGCCGATCGCGTAGAACTCGATCGGGCCGTAGTCGAAGGTCGTCATGTCTTCTCCTGTTCCGGGGCCGGCTTAGGCTGCCAGCGCCTTGGCCTTGAGGGCGTCGAACTCGGCCTGCGAGATCGCGCCCGAGTCGAGCAGCGACTTGGCCTTCGCGATGTCATCGGCGGCGCTCGAGCCGCCGGTGCCCGCGGTCTGACGGATATAGGCGTCCTGCGCGGCGCGCAGCTCCTGCGCCTGCGCGATGGAGCGCTTCTGCATGCCGTTGCCCCGGGCGATCAGGTAGATCAGCGCCGTGAGGAACGGCACGAAGATCAGGAAGATGATCCAGATCGCCTTCACCCAGCCGTTGACCGAGTCGTCACGGAACAGGTCGCCGATGATCGAGAAGATCACCATCAGGTACGCGACGAAGACGAAGATCCAGAACATCCAGAGGATGAAATCCCAGAAGCCGCCACCCATGTCACACCAGCTTTCTCGACGGGACGAGCCGTCGGAATCATTTGACTGCAGGGGTCGACTCTCATCCCCTGGCAGAACCGTACTACCTAATAGCGCCCGAGAACGAAGGAAATTTGAGCCGCGTCGGACTGTTCTCCGGGCGTTCAAAGGCCCCATTATTAGGGCATGACCGACCCCCTCGCGCCCGCCTCGCCGCCTTCGCCCGCCGAGGAAGTCGCCGGCGTGGCACCGGAGCCGCCGCGGCGCCTCTCCAAGGTGCTGGCCGGGCTCGATCATCCGCTCGCGACGGGGTTCCTCGTGACGATCGGCGTGCTCGGTGCGCTGGTGCTCGGATCGGCCATCGGGTCGATCTCGACGATCCTGGTGTACATCGTGCTGGCGATGTTCCTCGCGGTCGGGCTCGACCCGATCGTGCGCATGCTCGAGCGCCACAAGGTCAAGCGCGGCGCCGGCATCGCGATCGTCTTCGCGGGCTTCGCGCTGGTGATGGTCGCGTTCTTCGTCTTCGTGCTGCCACCCGTCATCGCCCAGATCGTGCAGCTCGTGCAGGCCATCCCCGAGCTCGTCGAGAACATCCCGCAGTCGGAGTGGTTCTCCCGGCTCGCCCCCGACGCGCAGATCGCGGTCCTCGGCGCCCTCGAGCAGATCGCCACGTGGATCTCAGCGCCCTCCACCCTCGCTGCCCTCGGCGGCGGCGTGCTCGCCGTCGGCGTCGGCTTCGTCGCCGCGATCTCCGCGAGCTTCGTCGTCATCGCGCTGACGCTGTACTTCCTCGCGTCGCTCACGGCCGCGAAGCGCGCTTTCTACGACCTCGCGCCGGCCCACAGCCGCGTGCGCCTCGCGGACCTCACCGAGCGCATCACCGACTCCGTCGGCAGCGCCCTCATCGGCTCGGTCATCCTGTCGTCGATCAACGCGGCCGTGGTCTTCGTCCTGCACATCGTGATCGGCCTGCCCTTCCCCGCTCTCATGGCCGTGATCGCCTTCGTCGTGACACTCATCCCGCTGTTCGGCTCGGTGATCTTCTGGATCTTCGCGTCGATCATCGCGCTGTTCACGAGCCCGACGCAGGCGCTGATCTTCTTCATCGCGTACCTCGTCTACATCCAGATCGAGTCGTACGTCGTCAGCCCGCGCGTCATGAACAAGGCGATCGAGATCCCCGCCGCCCTGGTGCTCATCGGCGCCCTGGCCGGTGGCGCGCTCGCCGGCATCGTCGGCGTCCTGGTCGCCCTGCCCGTGATGGCGTCGATCCTGCTGATCATCCGCGAGGTGGTCGTGCCGAGGCAGAACCTCAAGGTCTAGCGGGTTCCCTCTGTGGGGGACGGATGCCTCGGGCCGAGGCATCCGTCACCCGACACGTCAGTTCAGCGCAGACGTAAGGCGCATCAGGCCGTCGAGGAAGGTCGCCTTGGCGGGCTCGCGGCGCCACTCCTCGAGGGTGAGCTCGCGGCCCGCGTCGCGGTAGGCCTGCTCGACCTCGCGCATGCCGGCGACGAAGGACTCGCCGCGGACGAGGAGCGAGACCTCGCTGTTGAGGCTGAACGAGCGGATGTCCATGTTGCTCGACCCGATCACGGCGATGTCGTCGTCGATCGAGAAGTGCTTCGAGTGCAGGATGAACGGCGCGGGGTAGAGGAAGATCCGCACGCCGGCCTCGAGCAGCACCTGGTAGTACGACCGCTGGGCGTGCCACACCATGAACTGGTCGCCGATCTCGGACACGAACAGCTGCACCTCGAGGCCGCGCTGGCACGCACTCGTGATGGCGTAGACCATCGCCTCGTCGGGCACGAAGTACGGGCTCGTCAGGATGACCTTCTCGGTCGCGCCGTAGATGAGCGACAGGAACAGGCGCAGGTTGTTCTCGGTGTCGTAGCCCGGCCCCGACGGCACCACCTGGCACTGGAGGGCGTCGGGCGCCGTCGACACCGGCAGCCGCGCGGCCGGCACCTGGGCGGTCTGCGACAGGTCCTCGCCGGTCTCGATGAGCCAGTCCGACAGGAAGACGGTGTTCACGGATGCCACGACCGGCCCGGTCAGCCGCGTCATGAGCTCCTGCCACTTGAGGCCGCGCTTGATGTTCTTGGGCGAGTCGTAGTGCCGGGCGATCAGGTTCTGCGAGCCCATGAAGCCGACGCGGCCGTCGACCACGACGATCTTGCGGTGGTTGCGCAGGTCGGGGCGCTGGTACCTACCCTTGAAGGGCTCCACCGGGAGCATCCACGCCCATTTCACGCCGATGCGGTCGAGCTCGGCCACCATCTTCTTGCTGTCGGACACCTTCTTGGTCGCGACGTAGTCGGCCAGGAGGCGCACCGTCACCCCGCGCGCGACGGCTCGCTCCATCGCGGCGAAGAATCCGCGGGTGGTGTCGTCCCACCCGACGATGAAGAACTCGATGTGCACGAAGTCCTTCGCGGTGTCGAGCTCGGCGGTCATCGCGTCGATCGACTCCTGGTAGTGGGGCAGCAGCGTCGCCTCGTTGCCCGTCGACGCGGGAAGCGCCGTCAGCGTCTGGTTCTGCTGCACCACGCGCTGGAACCACCGCGGCCACGAGGCATCCGTCTCATCCAACGCGTTGTCGGCGACCCTGCCGCGGATGATCTCGTCGATGCGCGCCTGCTCGGCACGTCTCTTCGCCGGCAGGCGGAAGTTGCCGATGACGAGGTAGAGCACCACACCGACGCCCGGCAGGACGACGATGAGCAGGATCCACGCCATCGCCGCGGTGGGCTTGCGCCCGCGGGGGATGACGATGAGCGCGGTGATGACGATCGCGGCGTGCACCAGCGCTGCGAGCGACCAGGTCAGGTTGGCGAAGAAACCGGAGTCCACGGGGTAAGTGTGGCATCGCGATGCGCTCAGGCGCGTCGTTCAGAGCGCGTGATCGCGCGGCGCGTCGCGGCGGCAGAGGGGTGTCCTGCGCCGGATCGAAAGGCGAAACGCGTCAGGCGTCGCTCGCGCAGCGGAAGCCGATGTGCGACATGCCGGTGTCCTCCGCCTGGGGCGAGCGCGCCGCGGGGCGGAAGCGCAGGCAGTAGTCCGGCGAGCAAAGGTGCGAGCCGCCCTTGAGCACGCGGCGCGGGATCGACGGGAAGCCGTCCTGCGCGCTCGCCGCGGCGAGCAGGTTCGCGCGCGTGCCGGCGTCGACGGGCTTGTCCGACAGGCGCAGGTGGCGCGGGGTGTAGTAGTCGGTCGTCCACTCCCACACGTTGCCGGTCATGTCGTACAGGCCGTAGTCGTTGGGTTCGTACGAGCCCACCGGCGCGGCATCGCCGACGCCCTCGTTGTCGTAGGGGAACCGACCGAGCCACGAGTTCGCCTGCGCGACGCCGCCGGGGTACGGCTCGTCGCCCCAGGCGAACCGCTTGCCTTCGAGCCCGCCGCGCGCGGCGTACTCGTGCTCGGCCTCGGTGGGCAGTCGCAGTCCCGCCCATTCCGCGTACGCGGTCGCGTCCTCGAAGGCGACGTGGACGACCGGATGCTGCAGCCGCTCGTCGATCGAGGACCCGGGCCCGAACGGCCTGCGCCAGAACGCGCCCGGCTGCCACCGCCACCAGTTGCGCCAGTCGCGCAGGTCGACGGGGCCCGGCGTCGGGGTGAACACCATCGCGCCCGGGACGAGGTCGGCAGGGTCGGCGCCCTCGAATGCGGCGGGGTCGAGCTCGCGCTCGGCGACCGTGACGTACCCGGTGTCGGCGACGAACGCGGCGTACTGCGCGTTGGTGACGGCGTACCGGTCGATGCGGAATGGCGCGACCTCGCGCTCGTGCACGGGCTGCTCGTCCGGGTAGAACTCGGCGGACCCCATGCGGAACACGCCGCCCTCGAGGAGCACCTGGTCGTGGGTCGCCGAAGTCACCGCTCCACCGTAGCCCGCCCCCTGAAACTCGGAGATCGTCTGGATCTCGGATGGATCCGGGGCGTCGGGTCCGAGGTCGGGCAGATCTCCGAGTCCGTGGAGGAGGGTCCGGGCGATGTCGGGCGAGGGGTCGGAAGCCGCCGCGCTCAGACGCCGTCGATCCGCTCGCGCCACTCCAGCAGCGCCTTCACCGGCGCGAGGTCGTAGTCGGGGCCGTCGATCGCCGGCACGATCAGCCGGAAGCCGAGATCGTACAGGCGGGCCGCAGCATCCGCCCCTTCGAGCAGCGGGCCGAATCCGCGAACGGTGTACCCGGTCGACAGCTCGATGTCGGCCGGGTCGCGACCCTCGCGCGCGCACCATTCGTGCAGCACGCCGATCTTGCGGTCGAGGTCGTCGAGACGCGTGAAGGTGTGCCAGATGTCGGCGTGCTGGGCGACGAGCCGCAGCGTCTTGCGCTCCCCCTGGCCGCCGATGAGGATCGGGATCCTCCGCGTCGGCGCCGGATTCAGACGGTCCCACCGGGCGCGCACGCGCGGGAGGTCGTCGGCGAGATCGTCGAGGCGGGAGCCCACGGTGCCGAACTCGTAGCCGTACTCGTCGTAGTCGTGCTGCGCCCAGCCCGATCCGGTGCCGAAGATGAGCCGGCCCGTGCCGGTGGCGCGGGCGCTGATGTGGTCGACGGTGCGGGCCATGTCGGCCTGCAGGTCGGGGTTGCGGTACGAGCTGCAGTTGACCAGGGGTCCGAATTCGACCCGCTCGGTCTGCTCGGCCAGCGCGGCCAGCACCGTCCACGCCTCGAAGTGCTCGGCCTCGAACGGCTCGGTGAGCGGGAAGAAGTGGTCCCAGTTGAAGATCGCGTCGACGCCGAGATCCTCCGCCCGCAGCACCGCGTCACGATAAGCCGTGTACGACCCGTGCTGCGGCGCGAGCTGCACGCCGATCCGCAACGGGCGATGGGACGACGGATGCTTCGGCTCGGTCACGACCGGGAGTCTCTCAGTCCTTCGGCTCGATACGGAGCACCTCGGGCGACTCGCCGACCGTGAGGTCGTCCACGATCCGGAGGGTGCGCGCGAGGTCGTCGACGCTGCCGATCACGGTGCCGAAGCGCTCGCGGTCGGAGCAGACCGCGGTGACCGTGACGAAGTGCGTGCCGGTGTCCCACGTGTAGGTGGCGAACGGCGGGGTGCGCTGGTCGGACGGCAGCGCCATCTCGAGCTTCTCACCGACGCCGAGGTAGGGGTTGCGGAAGCTCTCGGTGTCGTCGTACTCCATCGGCATCATGGCGCGCGCGGCGCGGAGGTCGTTCGTGGCCTGCTGCACCTGCGCCATCACCACGACGAGCTCGGCGTCGGCCTTCCACACCCATACGAGAACGCGGCCGGCGGCCTTGCGGATCAGGAACGGCGCCGCCTGGCTCATCGCCCAGGCGGCGAAGCCCGACCCGGAGCGCGGCTGCCCACCGGTCGTGGGCGACTCGAGCTGCGCCGCGCCCGCAGGGCCGATCATCATTCCGCCGGCCTGGTTGAGCAGCATCCGTATCGCCGTCTTCCGGTGACGGCGCCCGCGGAAGCCGAGTGACTCGGTCACGGGCACCCACAGGTTCGGGTCGGCGTCGGCCTGAAGTCGGGGCATGCGACCAGGGTACGTGCCGCGACGGGCGCGTTCCTGGGGAGACCCGGAAACGCCTCGGGTAGGGTGGAGGGCGCGTGGCGACCAGCCGCTGCCGCGCGTCCCCGCCGCACAGACAGGCCCCCAACCCGTGACCGATCCTGCGACGCCCGACGACACCCCCGCCGACGCCGCGAGTCCTCGCGCGCTGAAGATCCTCTACGGCGCCGACACGTTCCTCCCGCACGTGAACGGCGCCGCCCGCTTCGCGGAGCGCCTCGCCGCCGGCATGGTGGAGCGCGGTCACGAGGTGCACGTGATGGCGCCCAGCAAGACGCACCGCGAGCACGGCACGTTCACCGAGGTCGTCGAGGGCCAGTCGATGACGATGCACCGGCTGCCGTCGTGGCGCTGGTATCCCCACGACTGGCTCACGTTCGTCATGCCGTTCCGGTCGAAGTACTACGCCCGCCGCGTGCTCGACGAGGTGCAGCCCGACGTGGTGCACATCCAGTCCCACATCGTGATCGGCCGCGGCCTCACGCGCGAGGCGCGCAAGCGCGGCATCCCCGTCGTCGCCACGAACCACGTCATGGCCGAGAACGTGCTCGACTTCACGGTGCTCCCGCCGTCGTGGACGCGGTACGCGGTCAAGCTCGCGTGGGAGGACGCGGAGCGCACGTTCAAGATGACGCGCGCCGTCACGACGCCGACCCGCAGGGCGGCCGAGTTCCTCGAGCGCACGATCGACATCCAGGACGTCATCCCCGTCAGCTGCGGCATCGACGCCTCGAACTACACCGCCGACCTCACGCCCCGCGACGCGCACCGGCTGGTGTTCGTCGGCCGGCTCACGACCGAGAAGCAGATCGATGTCGTGCTGCGCGCGATCGCCATGCTCGACCCCGCGCTCGACGTGCGCTTCGACATCGTCGGCTCGGGCGACCAGCGCCGCAACCTCGAGCAGCTCGTCGGCGAGCTCGGCCTCGGCGACCGCGTGCACTTCCACGGCCACACCACCGACGAGGAGCTGCGGTCGCTCCTCACCCACGCGAGCCTGTTCGTGATCGCCTCGATCGCCGAGCTGCAGTCCATCGCAACCATGGAGGCGATGGCGTCGGGCCTGCCGATCGTCGCCGCCGACGCGGTGGCCCTCCCGCACCTGGTGCACGACGGAGAGAACGGCTACCTCTTCCGCCCCGGCGACGTCGACGACCTCGCCGCCAAGCTCACGACGGTGCTGACGCAGTCGCCCGAGGATCGTGCACGCATGCAGCATGCTTCGCTCGAGGGCGTGAAGGTGCACGACATGAAGCGCACCCTCGACACGTTCGAGGCGCTGTACCGCGACGAGCCCCTGCCCGAGTAGGCCGCCGTGCACGTCGTGATGTTCGGCGACCAGCACGCCCAGTCGCTGGGCGGGGCGCAGGTCTCGATGCGGCTGCAGCGCCGCTTCCTCGAGAAGGCCGGTCACACCGTCACGATGGTCGCGCCCGCGATGCACGGCCAGCGGGCGCGGGCGGCGGCGCAGGACTCGGCCTACGTGGACCTGCCGTCGATCCCCATCACGGCGGACCGCGAGTACTCGATGACGTGGCCGGGCCGGCGCACCGATCGGTGGTTGGATGCTGCGATGCGAAGCCGCCCGCCGGTCGACGTGGTGCACATCCAGGGCGACTTCTGGGGCGCGTTCATCGGCGTGCGGTACGCCGCGCGGCACGGCATCCCGATCGTGCACACGATGCACAACCGGCTCGACGTCGGGATCGAGGCGACCACGCCCTTCCCCCAGACCGTGCTGCGGGTGCTCAACGCGTGGCAGCGCCGCGCGCTCGGGCGGCGCGACGGTGAGTCGGAGCGCGGCCACGACGGCTGGGCGTACCTGCGCCGGTTCGGCGCCCGCGCCGCCGCCATCACCGCCCCGTCGACGCATTTCGCGCGCCGGCTCCAGGCGAACCGTGTCCTGCCCGGGGCCGGTGCGCCGGTGGAGCGGGTGGTCGACGTCATCTGGAACGGCATCGACGACGACGTGCTCGACGAGGTGCTCGCGGGTCTCACCGATGTCCCGCCCGACCCCGCGTCGGTTCTGGAGCGTCGGCCGCGGTTCGTGTGGCTCGGGCGGATGAGCCCCGAGAAGCGGCTGATGCCCTTCCTCGAGGCGCTCGCCCTGTCGGGGATCGAGGCGGAGGTCGAGGTCATCGGCGGCGGCGGGCAGCTGCGCGCCGCCCGACGTCTCGTCGAGAAGCTCAAGCCGCGCGCGACCGTCATCTTCGCGGGACGGATGCCGTACGCCCGGACTCTGCGGCGCATCGCTGCCGCGGACGCCGTCGTGCAGACCTCGATCGGCTTCGAGACGCAGGGCATGACGATCTTCGAGGCGGCATCGCTCGGCACCCCGTCGGTGGTCAGCGATCCCGACCTCGCGGCCGAGCTGGGCACCGGATTCTGGGCGGTGGGCGACGGCGTCACCCCGGATCCGTCGGTCGCCGCGCTGGCGGACGCGCTGCGGGCCGCAGCATCCGATATCTCCGCCGGAACGGCCGGCGTGCCCGACCCCACCATCCGCGAGCGCTTCCGGCAGTCGTCGCGCACCGCGGCGATGGTCGAGGTCTACGACCGCGTCACTTCCTGACTCACCGCGGCGTCGCGTGGGCCGCGCTGACTCACCGCGGCGTCGCGTGCTTCGAGCCTCATTCGAGGACGAGAGCCGGGATGAGGAGCGAATCGCGGGATCCGCTGCTCATCCCGGCTCTGATCCTCAGTTGAGGGAGGGGCTGGGGTGGCCGGCGCCGTCAGGGGAGGCGGGTGCGGTCGGTGGGAATCCGGCGGTAACCGTCGGAGTGGAGGGCGGCGATCGTCGATGCGAACGCCACCGCGGACAGGGCTGCGAGAAGAATCACCATGAACATGGCAGAAACGCTACGCTTGCGGGGGAACTGCCACGAGTGGCAGAATAGCCACACATCGTAGGAAAACTGCCAGTCGCGGAGGTTCGCATGAAAACGGTGGCCTGCATCGTCACGGACGGCTTCGCGCCGTTCGAATTCGGAGTCGCGTGCGAGGCGTTCGGCCTCGACCGGTCCGACGACGGCATCCCCAACTTCGACTTCCGGGTGGTCACGCCCGACCCCGGCGTCGTGCAGTCCAAGATGGGCTTCTCGATCAACGTCGACGCGGACCTGTCCTTCGCCTACGAGGCCGATCTCGTCGTCGTGTCGCCGGTTCCCCACCAGTACTGGGGAAGCATCGACGAACGGGTGCTCGACGTGATCCGCGACGCGGTCGCCCGCGACGCGTGGGTGCTGAGCGTGTGCAGCGGCTCGTTCGTCGTCGCCGCCTCGGGTGTGCTCGACGGCCGCCGCGCGACGACGCACTGGATGTACGCGCAGAAGATGAAGGACATGTACCCGTCGATCGACGTCGACCCCGACGTGCTCTACGTGCAGGACGGCCGCATCATCACGAGCGCCGGCACCGCGGCCGGGCTCGACGCCTGCCTGCACCTGCTGCGTCAGGAGCTCGGCGCCGAGCTCACCAACATCATCGCCCGCCGTATGGTCGTGCCCCCGCAGCGCGACGGCGGCCAAGCCCAGTTCATCGCGAACCCGCTGCCCGCCACGACGTCGCTCTCGCTCGCGCCGGTCACCGACTGGATGCTCGACAACCTGCGCCTGGACCTCACCGTCGACCAGCTCGCGACGAAGGCGCACATGTCGCCGCGCACGTTCGCCCGCCGCTTCAAGGCCGACTACGGCGCGACGCCCGCCGCCTGGCTCGCGCGTCAGCGGATCATCCACGCCCAGCGCCTGCTCGAGAAGACCGACCTCGGCCTCGACCGCATCGCCTACGAGAGCGGGTTCGGTTCGGCGGCGGTGCTGCGCCAGAACTTCGCGCGCGTGCTCGGCACCACGCCGACGGCCTATCGCTCGCGCTTCGCCTGCAACCTCGATGAGATGACGGATGCCTCGGCCTCCGTCGAAGTGGGGGCCGAGGCATCCGTCCTCGAATCCGTGGCGTAGGGGTCGCGGTTCGGGCGACCCCTACAGCGGGTCAGGCCTTCTTGGCGTCGATCTCGCGGCCGTGCACGGTGAGCGCGTAGATCACGAGGATGTCGACGGCGAGGAGCGCCAGCGACAGCCACGGCTGAACCGAGATGAGCGTGATCTGGCCGATCGCGTTGATCGCGACGAGCACGATCGCGGTGATGCGGGCCCAGGTGGCGCCCAGGAGCAGGAAGATGCCGACGAGGATGAGCAGCGCGCCGGCGATCAGGTGCCACCAGCCCCAGCCCTGCACGTCGATCGAGAAGAGCGCCTCCTGCCCGAGGAAGTACGCGGTGTCGGGGCCGATGAGGGCCTGGAGGCCGTGGAAAGCGTCGATGGTGCCGCCGACGATGAGCACGACGGCAGCGAAGACGCCCCATCCTGCCCATCCGGAGGTGTTCACGTCGGTGTTGGTCATGGCGAGGGTCCCTTCATGTCGGCCCGAGGGCCGTTCGATGTCGGGCGGCATCCCCCACCCGAGCGGGCCTGAGTCCCGCTAGGCGCCACATTAGCCATCCTGGGAGAATCCTGGGAAGAGGTCGTCTCATGCAGGTCGTGTGAATTACGCGGAATGACTCCGCGGGTCGGGAAAGGAAGCAGCCGACCGCATCCCGGCCTTCGCTAGCGTGTGACCGTGGGGTTCGATCCGAGATCGTGGTTCTCCCGTAAGACGCTGCGCACAGACGCCGTCGCGGGCGTGATCCTCGGTGTCGAGGCGGTGCCGGACGGTCTCGCGGCCGGTCTCCTCGCCGGGGTGAACCCGCTCGCCGGCCTCTACGGCTACCTCTTCGGCATGGTCGGCGCGGCCGTGCTCACCAGCAGCGCGTTCATGGCCGTGCAGGCGACGAGCGCGATGGCGCTCGTCGTCTCGGACGCGGGGCTCGACACGCTCCCCGATCCCGACCGCGGACTCTTCACGCTCGCCATCCTGACCGGCATCATCATGGTCATCGCCGGCCTGCTGAAGGGCGGCCGGCTCATCAGCTTCGTGCCGACCGCCGTCATGACGGGGTTCGTCACGGCGATCGGCGTCAACATCATCCTGGGCCAGCTGTCGAACTTCACCGGGTACCAGGCGCAGGGGGCGAATCGGCTGCTCAAGACCATCGACGTCCTCGTGCACGTCGGGCAGTGGAACATCCCGTCGCTCGTGGTCGGCGCGATCGCGATCCTCGTCATCGTGGTGCTCCTGCCGACCCGGGTGGGCAGCATGGGCCTCGTCATCGCCGTCGTCGGGGGCTCGGCGTGCGCGGTGCTGCTGAACCTCTGGGTGCCGAACTCCGTCCTGCTGCTGCGCGACATCGTGGACGTGCCGCGCGGCCTGCCCGCGCCGGTGCTGCCCAGCATCGCCGACGTGCCGACGCTCGTCATCCCCGCGCTGTCGCTGACGTTCATCGGCCTCGTGCAGGGTGCGGCGGTGTCGGCCGGGATCCCGACCGCCGACGGCAGGCGCGCGGACGCGAACCGCGACTTCATGGGGCAGGGGCTCGGCAACGTCGTGTCGGGCGTCTTCCAGGGCATGCCGGTCGGCGGGTCGATGTCGGGATCCTCGCTCATCGTGCAGGCGGGGGCGAAGACCCGGCTCTCGCTCTTCGTCGCCGGGGCCGTCATGGCGGTCGTCGTGTTCCTCCTGGCGGACGTCGTCGCCTTCGTGGCGATGCCGGCGCTCGCGGGCCTGCTCATCGTCGTGGGATGGCGTGCCATCAAGCCCAGTCGCGTGTACTCGGTCATGAGATCCGGGCCCCTCCCGACGACGATCATGGCGGTCACCTTCGGGCTGACACTGATCATCCCGCTGCAGTTCGCGGTGCTCGTCGGCGTCGGCCTCGGCGTCATCCTGTACGTCGCCGAGCAGTCCAACAGCGTGCGCGTGCGGGCGGTGCACCTCGCGGACGACGGCCGCATGCGCGAGAGCGACCCGCCGGCCGTCGTCCCGCCGGGGGAGGTGCTCGTGCTGCAGCCCTACGGCAGCCTCTTCTTCGCCAGCGCGCCGGTGTTCGAGCGGCAGCTGCCCGACGTGAGCCGCCAATCGAGTGGCTCAGTCGTCATCGTGCGCCTGCGGGGCACCGACGAGATCGGGCTCTCGCACGTCGAGGTGCTGCGCCGGTTCGCAGCCCAGTTGCGCGACGCCGACTCGACGCTGAAGGTCGTCGCGACCGAGGACCGCGTCATCTCGCAGCTCGACGCCGGCGGGCTCACCGCCGACATCGGCGTCGACAACGTCTACCGCGGCACGGAATGGGTGGGCGAGGGACTGCGCCGCGCCTACGCCGACGCCCGCGCGGAGATCACGGGCTAGTGCCGCATTGCTCGTTGAGCGGCTCGCTGGTAAACTTGAGCCATGACGACTCAACTTTGACGAAGAGTTGAGGTCCACAGATTTCAGGAGACAGATGAACGCCACGCAACAGCCCGGGCAGGAGGACGCGCAGAGCGCCCTCGAGCAGTTCGGGATCAACCTCACCGACCGTGCCCGACAGGGCAAGCTCGACCCCGTGATCGGGCGCGACAGCGAGATCCGGCGCGTCAGCCAGGTGCTGACCCGCCGCACCAAGAACAACCCCGTCCTCATCGGCGAGCCCGGCGTCGGCAAGACCGCCGTCGTCGAAGGGCTTGCTCAGCGGATCGTCGCGGGAGACGTCGCCGAGTCGCTCAAGAACAAAGAGCTCGTCACCCTCGACATCTCGGCGCTCGTCGCCGGCGCGATGTACCGCGGCCAGTTCGAGGAGCGGCTCAAGAGCGTGCTCAAGGAGATCACCGAGTCCGACGGGCGCATCATCACGTTCATCGACGAGCTCCACGTGCTCATGGGCGCGGGCGGCGGCGAGGGGTCGGTCGCAGCATCCAACATGCTCAAGCCCATGCTCGCCCGCGGCGAGCTTCGACTCATCGGCGCGACCACGCTGAACGAGTACCGCGAGTTCATCGAGAAGGATGCTGCGCTCGAGCGCCGCTTCCAGCAGGTCTACGTCGGCGAGCCCAGCGTCGAGGACACCGTCGCGATCCTCCGCGGACTCAAGGGCCGGTACGAGGCCCACCACGGTGTGACCATCAACGACGGCGCGCTGGTGGCCGCGGCATCCCTTTCCCACCGTTACATCCCGAGTCGCCAGCTCCCCGACAAGGCCATCGACCTGATCGACGAGGCGATGAGTCGGCTGAAGATGGAGATCGACTCGAGCCCGCTCGAGATCGACCAGCTGCGGCGCCAGATCGATCGCATGCGGCTGGAGGAGCTCGCCCTCAAGAAGGAGAAGGACTCCGCGTCGAAGGAGCGTCTCGCCACGCTCCGCGAGCACATGACCACCGCGGAGGCGGAGCTGTCGGTGCTCGAGCAGCGCTGGCAGCGCGAGCGCGCGGGCCTCAACCGCGTCGGCGAGCTCAAGAAACAGCTCGACCAGGCGATCATCGATCGCGACCGTGCCCTGCGCGAGGCCGACTACACGCGCGCCTCCAAGCTCGAGTACGAGACCATCAAGCGGCTCGAGGTCGAGATCGCGCAGGCGGAGCAGGCCGAGGCCGCGTCGACCGAGGAGCGCATGGTCAACGAGCAGGTCACCGACGAGGACATCGCCGCCGTCATCGCGGCGTGGACCGGCATTCCCGTCGGCCGGCTGCTGCAGGGCGAGACCGAGAAGCTGCTGCACCTCGAGTCCGAGCTCGGCAAGCGCCTGATCGGGCAGAAGGACGCCGTGAAGGCGGTATCGGACGCGGTTCGCCGGTCGCGTGCCGGCATCAGCGACCCCGGTCGGCCGACGGGCTCGTTCCTCTTCCTCGGCCCGACCGGCGTCGGCAAGACCGAGCTCGCCAAGGCGCTCGCCGAGTTCCTCTTCGACGACGAGCACGCCATGGTTCGCATCGACATGTCCGAGTACGGCGAGAAGCACACCGTCTCGCGCCTGGTCGGCGCCCCTCCCGGCTACATCGGGTACGAGCAGGGCGGCCAGCTCACCGAGGCGGTGCGGCGTCGCCCGTACTCGGTCGTCCTGCTCGACGAGGTCGAGAAGGCGCACCCCGAGGTGTTCGACGTGCTGCTGCAGGTCATGGACGACGGCCGCCTCACCGACGGTCAGGGTCGCACGGTCGACTTCACGAACGTGATCCTGATCCTCACGTCGAACCTGGGCTCGCCGATCCTCATCGACCCGACCCTCACGACCGAGCAGAAGCGCGACGCCGTCATGGCGATCGTGCGCCAGGCCTTCAAGCCCGAGTTCCTCAACCGGCTCGACGACATCGTGATGTTCGCCGCGCTCACCGAGGACGACCTCGCGCAGATCGTCGAGCTCGCCGTGGACGCGCTGCAGCGCCGCCTCAAGGACCGCCGCCTGACGCTCGCCGTCACGCCCGACGCCCGCGCCTGGCTCGCCGAGCGCGGCTACGACCCGGTCTTCGGGGCGCGGCCGCTGCGCCGGCTCATCCAGTCCGAGATCCAGGACCGCCTCGCGATGGCGCTGCTCTCGGGCGGCGTGCGCGACGGCGACGTCGTCCGCGCGGATGTCGCCGCCGACGGCTCGCAGCTCGTGCTGACCAGCGACGGCCCGTCCGCGCCCGAGCCCCTGGCCGAGGACGACGACGTGATCGAGGCCGAACTCCTGGACGACTGACGCCCCAGTGGTGCCCGGATTGCGCCGCTGTCGCCCCTGTCCGCGAGCCCAGGGTCACCGAAACACGGGTCCGTCGTGCGACACGCCGGCGCCCAGCATCCGTCACCGGCGTGTCAGCGTGACCGCCCCGTCTTTCCGCGCATCGAGCGGGAGGGGACGGATGCCTCGACCGCGCGTGGCGGTCGAGGCATCCGTTTCGTGTGATCGGGGTGGCTCAGTCGTTCACGAGCACCGAGTCGGCGGCGGGGCGGCGCACGCGCGGGGCGTTCTCGCGGGACTGCAGCTCTTCCGAGGCGAGGCGGATGTCGCCGAGCTCGCCGATCGCCATGACGGTGACGGGGGTGAAGTCGGCGCTGAGGTCGAAGCCGGCGGAGATCGCCTCGGGGTCGAAGCCGCCCATCTGATGGGTCGACAGGCCGTCGGCGTGCGCCTGCACGGTGAAGTGCGCGGCGACCTGGCCGGTGTCGTACTGCGCCCAGCGCATGGGCTCGCCGTCGCGCGTGGTCTCGGCGACGAACACGACCAGGGCGGCGGCGTCGCCCGCCCACGCGCTGTTGAAGCCGGCGAGCGAGCCGAGCACGGTCGCGTGCGCGGCCGAACCGCGGCGGGCGACGATGACGCGCCACGCCTGCGTGTTGGCGGCGGTCGGCGTCCAGCGGGCGGCCTCGAGCGCGCTCGCCAGGGCGGCCTCGTCGATGACGGACTCGCGGTCGAAGATGCGAGTGCTCCAGCGCTCGGCGAGCACGTCGATGATCGGCGCGTCGGTCTCGGCGGTGCGGGCGGTGAGAGTGGACATGGTGCTCCTCTGGGGTCGAGCGATATCTGCCGGGACCCCGTCGGCCCAAATCCATGCAACGACATGGATCCGGGAACATTTCCGCGATGTCCTCGCGCGTCGCAGGGCGGGCCGTGAGAGCATCGACCCGTGCGCACCGTCCGGGCCCTGTGGGGCTCCTCGCATCCGGGGCCGACGCTCGTCGTGACCGCGCTGGCGCTCGCGCTCGGCGTGGCGACCGGGCTCGAGGCGTGGCGGCTCGCTCTGCTGACGCTGTCGGTCTTCGCCGGGCAGCTGTCGGTCGGGATCTCGAACGACGCGCTCGACGCGGCGCGCGATCGTGCGGTGGGGCGAACAGACAAGCCGATCGCCCGCGGTGAGGTGCCGGTGCGGGTCGCCTGGGATGCCGCCCTCGGTCTGCTGGCGCTGGCTCTGCTGCTCTCGGCGCCGTTGGGATGGCGGATGCTGGCGGCCCACGCCCTGACGCTCGGCTCGGCATGGTCCTACAACGCGGGTCTGAAGTCGACGCCGTGGTCGATCGCGCCCTTCCTCGTGAGCTTCGGGATCTTCCCGTCGCTCGCGACGCTGTCAGCGCCCGATCCCGCGTTCGCCGCGTGGTGGGCATGGATCGCCGGCGCCTCGCTCGGCGCCGCCGTGCACCTCACGAACGTGCTTCCCGACCTCGACGACGACGCCCGCACCGGCGTCCGCGGGCTTCCGCATCGGCTGGGCCCGCGGGTGTCGGCGATCGTCGCCGCCTTCGCCGTCGTGGGCGGTGCGGTCGCGGTGCTGCTCGGCGCCGCGGGAGGAGACCTCGCGGCGGCGTCACCGGTGTCGTGGATCTTCTTCGGCGCGGTGGTCGCCGTGGCGGCGGTGACCGCGTGGCGCGCGATCGCGAGACCGCCGACGCGTGCGCTGTTCCGGCTGGTCATGCTGGCCGCGCTGCTCCTCGCGGCTCAGCTCGTGGCGTCGGGCAGCGCTTTCGTCGCCTGAGCCGTCGGTGCAGAGTGGCGAGAAACCATCATCCCGCTGAGAAACCGCGGGGTTCACGGTTTCTCGCCGCGATCGTGGTTTCTGGCCGCGCGTGGTTCCGGGGCCGCACGCGGTGCTGGGGCCGTGCGCCCCAGGGGGACGCCAGGCGCCCCAAACCCCGGACAACGCCGGGTCAGGCGTCGACGTCGAAGCCCATCGAGTACGCGCGGGCGAAGAGCCGGGCCGACGGGCCGGTGAGCATCCCGCGCACCGCCGTGCGCCGCAGCACATCGCCGCGGCCGCTCGGCCTGCCGAGCGAGGTGTTCACGCTCGCGAGCGCGGCCGCGCGTCGCGCCGACTGCACACGACGTGCTTCCCACCGCAGCAGCCCGAGGTCGGGCGCCGTGCCGGTGCGCACCCAGGAGGCCAGGAGCGGCGCCAGCGTCACCGCGTCGAGAAGGCCGAGGTTCATGCCCTGCCCGCCGATGGGACTGACCTCGTGAGCGGTGTCTCCGATCGCCAACACGCGGCCGTTCCGAAGCCGGGGCGCCACGATGCGCCGCACGCCGAACGACGTCGCCGTCGACACCGCCTCGGCCGCCGCCTCCTCCCCGCGGCGCGCGAGCGCGTTGCGCAGCCGCCGCGCGCGTGCGTCCGGCTCGTCGTCGGAGCCCGGTGCGTCCCAGGCGACGAACCGGCGGCGGCCGCCGGGCAGCGGGAAGGACTCCAGCACGCCGTCGGGATCGAGGTGGATCACCGCGAGTTCGTCGTCGGAGGCGGTGGCGGCATCCGTCATCAGATATCGGTCGCGATAGTCGCGCGCCGGCACGGCGCCGGAGCGATAGACGAGGTCGCGTGCTGCGCCGCCGCCCGCGACGACGACGATGCGGCTCTCGGACTCGATCGGACGGCCGAGCAGACCCGCCCGCACCACGACCGAATCCCGGCGCGGGATGACCGCGAGCACGTAGGCGCCGCGCAGCGGCGGCGGCGCTGCGGCGCCGAGCACGGACTCGGTGGTCGTCTGCGGAAGCGTCGCCACGAACGGGAAGCGGGCCGACAGCACGTCGAAGTGCACGGTTCCGAGCACACGGCCTCGCGACCGGGCTTCGCCCCGTCGCACGCGCACCGCCCCGGCGAGCAGACGGTCCGTGAGGCCAGATGGTTCGAGAGCGGCCAGGACGGGGGAGTGGATGCCGATGGCCCTGGTGCCGTCGCCGACAGCGGGTCGCCGCTCCAGGAGCTCGACGTCGACTCCGTGGCGGGCGAGCTCGCCGGCGAGCAGCATCCCGACCGGCCCGGCGCCGACGACGGTGACGTCACGCACGACCGCGCCCCACGGCGAGGATGCGGAAGGGCACCGGCGTCTGCACCGTCCACGCGCCTGGGCGACCGGCCTCGAGCGCTGCCGCGAGCTCGGAGCGGGTGTAGCTGCGGCGGATCGATCGGAGGCCGTCGGTGCGCAGGAACGTGCCGCGCTGAAAGGGCGTGATGCCCACGGCGTAGAGCCCGTAGGCCAGCCGCGAACGCGCGATGTCGCTGTGCAGCACGATGCCGCGGGAGAGGGCGCGCGACTCGTCGGCGAACGCGGGAAGCTCGTCGCCGAGGTGGTGGAGCACGTGGTTCGACAGCACTGCGTCGTACGTGCGTCCTTCGCGGACGAGGGTGGCGGCATCCGCCTCCCGGAAGCTCGCCCCGCCGATCGGCGGGCGCGCCAGGGCGACCTCGAGGGCCCGCGGGTCGGGGTCGATGCCGGTCCACGTCACCTCGAGCCCGTCGCGCCGGGCGGCCGCGGCGAGGCGGGCGACGAGGTCTCCGCCTCCGGCCCCGATGTCGAGGACGTGCGCCGGTCGTCCGAGCGAGGTCAGGTGCGGGCGCAGCCGCGTGCGGTACACGACGCCCCAGCCCGATACGAGGCGGTTGACCGTGCCGAACCGCCGCAGCGTGGCACGGAGCGCGTCCGGATCGCAGTCCGGATCGTCCATGAGCTCGGCGAGCCGGTCGTCGCGGACGGCGAGGCTCATGCCGGCACCGCCGCCCTCACGCGGAGGCCGCCAGGGCGAGGTCGACGTCGTCGGCGTTCGCGACCGCCGGGCGGCGACGGGTCATGAGCGCCGACTCGACGGTGAGCCCCGGACCGAAGGCGAGGCCGGCGACGCGCGCGCCGTCGCGGACGTCGTCGTCGCGCAGCAGCGACGCGAGGATGAAGAGGATCGTCGCGCTCGACATGTTCCCGAAGTCGCGCAGCACCGCGCGCGATGCCGCGAGGGCGTCGGGCGGGAGGTCGAGACCGGCCTCGACGCGGTCGAGCACGCTGCGCCCGCCGGGATGCACCGCCCAGACCTCGGGGGCGGCGTCGTCGCCCAGGAAGCGGCCGACCGCGCCCTGGATCTCCCGGCCGATGATGCGCGGCACCTCGGCCGAGAGGATCATCTCGAACCCGTTGTCGCCGATCGTCCAGACCATGTCGGTCTCGCCCTCGTCGGTGAGGGCGGTGCCGAACCTGTCGAGGTCGAGTCCGCCGGGGCGCCCGGCGGACGGATCGGCGGTGACGATCGCGGCCGCGGCGCCGTCGGCGAAGACGGATGCTGCGACGATCTGCTGCGGATCGTTGGAGGAACGCAGGTGCAGTGTGCAGAGTTCGGTGCACACGACGAGCACGACGGCGTCCGGTCTCGACGCAGCGAGTGCCGCGGCGACGCGCAGCGCGGGCAGCGCCGCGGCGCACCCGATGAAGCCGAGGTGGCACCGCTCGACGGTCGGGCGCAGCCCGAGATCGCGCACGAGGCGGTAATCCGGACCCGGTGCGAACAGCCCCGTGCAGGAGACGGTCACCACGTGGGTCACCGCGGAGGGATCGATTCCCCCGTCGGTCAGTGCGGCGCGCGCGGCGGCGGCGGTGAGTTCGGGTGCCGCCGCGATGTAGCGCTCGTTGCGCGGCCCGGTCGTGGGGGAGAGCAGCCGCCCCTCGGCGTCGACGAAGGCGGCGGTGGAGGGTGCCGAGGGCGGCCCGGCCGCGAACTCCGTCAGCACCGTGTGTCGCTGTGCGATCGCCGACCCGTCGAACACCGCGTGGATCTGTCGCCGGGCGAGACGGTCAGCCCCCTCCTGCGCCGCGAAGATGTCGCGCGCGACCTCCTGCGCGATGCGCGTGGGCGGAACAGCTGTGCCGATCGAGACGATGCGGGCCGTCATGGAGCAACCTAAGCATGCTCGCACCCCGAAGAGCACGACCTTGCCGGAATCCGAGGTGTCGGGTATCGCGGGGCGACCGGGGACGGATGCTTCGACCCGCACCCTGCGCGGCGGGCCGAAGCATCCTGGTCCTCAGCCCGTCGCCTCCGCGTCGGCGTGCTCGGCGTGCGCGTCGGGGAGCTCCCGCATGCGCCAGAAGGGTCCGATGACCACGAACAGGCACGCCAGGAGCTCGCCGGTCGCGGCGATCCACAGGGTCGGAACGGTGCCGATCCACGTTCCGAGGGCGCCCGCCAGGAGTGCCCCGATCGGCATGACCCCCCACACCACGAAGCGGATCGATGCGTTCATCCGACCGAGGAGGCGCGGCGGCGTGATGCGCTGACGGAAGGTCACCTGCGTGATGTTGTACAGCAGGATCGTGAAGCTCATGATGAATCCCTGAATCACCAGCAGCGGAAAGGCCAGCGCCGGCACGAGGGAGATCGCGGGGAGGAAGAACGGCGCGACGCTGAAGGCGATCGCGCTGATCGGGATGGCCCGGGCCTCGCCGACCAGCGCGATGATCCGCGGTGTCACCATGGCGCCGACGAGGCCGCCGACGGCCGACAACGAGAACACGATGCCGAACATCTGCGGGCTCAGGCCCAACTCGCGCAGCACGAAGATCGGCACGAGCGTCTGCGCGATGGTCCCGAAGAAGTTCGCCGTGCCCGTCGTGCCGACGATGCGGCGCAGCAGCGGGTTGCCGAACACCCAGCGCAGGCCCTCGCCGATCTCGTGGACGAGCGGCTTGCGATCCTCGGCCGGGCGCGGCTTCTCGTGGTCGCGTGTGAAGAGCAGGGCGATGAACGAGGCGACATAGGTGCCGACCGTGGCGAAGATCGCGAACGGCGCCGTGAGCACGCCGATGAGCCAGCCGCCGACGCCGGGGCCGGCGATGTTGGCGAGCTCGTAGGTCGACTGCAGCTTGCCGTTCGCCTCGCCGATCTGATCGGTGCGCACGAGCGACGGGATGATGCTCTGATACGACACGTCGAAGAACACGGTCGCGACGCCCATGATGAGGGCGACGACGATCATGTGCCAGATCTCGAGCACGCCGAGCAGTGCGAGCACGGGGAGCGTCGCGAGCGCCACCGCCCGCACCGCATCCGCCCAGATCATCACGCGGCGCTTGCGCATACGGTCGATCCACGCTCCGGCGGGAAGGCCCACCACGAGGAAGGCCGCGACCTGCGCCGCGTTGAGGAGCCCGACCTCCCATTCCGTCGCGTCGAGCATCAGCACCGCGAGCACCGGGATGGCGAGCTCGGTGATCTGCGCGCCGAACTGGCTGAGCGCTTGACCGCTCCACAACGTCAGGAAGTTCCGATCCCGCCAGAGCGAGCCCCTCGGCGCCGGCGCGGGGCGTGCGGGGTCGACGGCATCCCGATCCGCCAGGACCGCCTCGTCGGCGCTCGCGCGCGAGGTCGGGACGGATGCCTCGGCCCGCGCTTCCGCAAGCACGGCGTCGTCGAGGTCCTCGGTCGCCCTAGGCTCGTCTGATTGAGACATGTCAATCAGTGTGCGCCACTGATTGAGGTCTGTCAATCAGTCGAGTACGCTGGCCCCGTGGCGGCCGAATCCGAAGAGCGGATCGAACTTCGCCGGGGGGATCCCGGGGCGGAGGCGCGGATGCGCGCCCTCAGTTCGCCGCTTCGTCTGCGGGTGCTGCGGCTGTGCGCGTTCGAGTCCCGCACGAACAAGGAGCTCGCTCAGCTTCTCGGCGTGAATCCGGGCACGATGCTGCACCACGTCCGCACCCTCGTGCAGACCGGGTATCTCGCCGCCGAGCCGGAGCGCACCGGATCCCAGGGCGCGCGCGAGGTGCCGTACCGCGCCACCGGTCTCTCGTGGCGAACCTCGATGCCCGGCGGCTCGCCCGTGCTGATCGAGACGTTCCTGCAGCAGATCGAGGGCGTCGACCCCGAAGACCTCGACGCGACGTGGCTCGGCCTCAAGCTCACCCCCGAGCACAAGCTCGAGTTCCAGCAGCGCCTCTACGAGCTGGTCAACGAGTTCAAGGAGCGCGGTCCCGACCCGGGCGGCGAGACGTACTCGTTCTTCAGCACGCTCCACCCCGACGAGAACCCGCCCGCCCCCGCCTGACGTCCGTTCTTGCGATTCGCAGAAGGGCGCGCGAACTTCTCCGGATGACGGATGCCGCGGCCCGCAGCATCCGTCATAGCGTGAGGCCATGACGACCGCGACGGCCGACCTCTACGACGAACGCGGCGACGAGCTCGACTCGCTCGCGCTGCAGCTGCACGACTTCGGCGGGCGCGTCGCGTTCGATGGACCGATCCGCACGGTCCGGTGCCACCGCGACAACGCGCTCGTGAAGGCGCTGCTCGCGACCCCCGGCGACGGCGCCGTGCTCGTGATCGACGGCGGTGGATCGCTCGAGTCGGCGCTGGTGGGCGACCTCATCGCGGCGTCCGCGGTCGAGAACGGGTGGGCCGGGCTCATCGTGCACGGAGCGATCCGGGATCGGGTCGCGATCGGCGGCCTCGACCTCGGCGTCAAGGCGCTCGGCTCGAACCCGCGCAAGAGCGCCAAGGCGGGCGTGGGGGAGGTCGACGAGCCGGTGGTCATCGCCGGCGTCGTATTCGTCCCCGGCAGGCACGTGTGGGCCGACGCCGACGGAGTGCTCGTCGAGCGGTGACGGATGCTGCGCCCGGAGGTGGTGCGCGCGGCGCGGCGCACTCGTAGGGTGGAGGCCTGATGTCCTCCACCGACGCGACGCCCGCCCGCCACCTCGCCCGGGCGCTCGAGATCGCGACCGAGAACGTCCGCAACGCGGGCGGTCCGTTCGGTGCCGTCGTGGTCTCGGCGGACGGGCAGGTCTTCGAGGGCGTCAATCGCGTCACCGCCGATCTCGACCCGTCCGCGCACGCCGAGGTCGTCGCCATCCGGCGGGCGTGTCAGGGACTGGGCACCTTCGACCTCACCGGCGCCACGCTCTACACGAGCTGCGAGCCGTGCCCGATGTGCCTCGGCACCGCGCTCTGGGCCCGCATCGAACGCGTCTACTTCGCCGCGAACCGCGACGATGCGGCCGCCGCCGGATTCGACGACGCCGTCTTCTACCGCTACTTCGACGGCCACCCCGAGCACCGCGACATCATGCCGGTGGAGTCCATCGAGCTCGTGCCCGAGGACCGCATCGCGCCGTTCACCGAGTGGGGCCAGACCTCGACCCGCATCGAGTACTGACCCCCCGGACTTTCTCCCGCGAGGCCCTTCCCAGGCGACTCGACGAGCTGCCCGGCGCGCGGGGAGCGGGCGGGGGGAGCGGGAGGGGACTCAGGGGGTGGCGACGGGCGCTGCTTCCTCGATGAGCTGCAGCAGCCGGGCAGACACGCTGACCGCGATGGTCGCGGGCTGCTTGCCGGGGATCTCGGCCAGCCCGATGGGCGTCGTGACGCGGGCCAGCGCGGCGTCGTCGTGGCCTGCGTCGTTCAGACGCGCCCGGAAGCGCGCCCACTTCGAACGCGAGCCGATGAGACCGATCGAGGCGACGCCGTCCGTGCGCAGGGCCTGGTCGACGATCGCGAGGTCCTCCGCGTGGTCGTGGGTCATGACGAGCACGTGCGTGCCCGCCGGCACCGAGCCCAGCACGGCCTCGGGCACGGGGGCGTGGTGCACGTGCACCCGCGCGACCGCGTCGGCGAGCGGTCCCGGCACGCCGCCGATCCCCAGCCGCGTCGGCGCGAGCATCGCCTCTCGGGAGTCGACGAGATGCAAGTCGAGGTGCTGGCGCGCGAGGATCCGCGCGACCTCGAGCCCCACATGCCCCATCCCGAACACCGCGACCGACGGCACCACCCGCACCGGCTCCAGCATGAGCGTGACCTCTCCTCCGCAGCACTGCACACCGTACTCCGTGGTCTCCTTGTCGCTCAGGGTGAGCGTGAGCAGCTCCGGCTCGGCGGTCCCGGAGACGAGCATCGCCCGCGCGTGCGCGACGGCGGTCGCCTCGAGGTTGCCGCCGCCGATCGTCTCGAAGACCTCGCCCGGCGAGACGACCATCTTCGCGCCGCCGTTGCGCGGGGCGTGGCCGCGCACCATCGCGAGCGTCACGATCACCGCGGGCATGCGGGCGTCGCGCAGCCTTCGCACCGCGTCGAGCCAGTCCATGGGCGGGCCTCAGCGGCCCGCCGTGAGCAGGTCGGGCTCCGCAGACCCCGAGTCACCGGCTCTGGCCGGTGCCGCAGCATCCGTGCCGTCAGGAGAGACGGATGCTGCGCCCGCGACTCGCGAGCCGCGCGCGGCCTCGACCGCCCAGAACACCGCCTCCGGGGTCGCGGGCGAGGCGAGCTCGACGCTGCGCCCGGCGGGACCGAACGCGCCCACCGCCTGCCGCAGCGCCTCGCGCACGCTGAACGCGAGCAGCAGGGGCGGCTCGCCCACAGCCTTGGACCCGTACACGGCGCCGTCCTCGCGGGCGTCCTCGAACAGCGCGACGTGGAACTCCTCGGGCATCTCGGAGAAGCTCGGCAGCTTGTAGGTGCTCGCCGACGGCGTCTGCAGGCGCCCGCGGGTCGCCCCCTCGCCGGTGTCCCAGCGCAGCTCCTCGAGCGTCAGCCATCCGGTGCCCTGCACGAAGCCGCCCTCGATCTGGCCGATGTCGAGCAGCGGCGACAGCGAGTCGCCGACGTCGTGGACGATGTCGACGCGGCGGAGGCGGTACGCGCCCGTGAAGCCGTCCACCTCGACCTCGGCGGCCGCCGAGCCGTAGGCGAAGTACTTGAAGGGCGACCCCTGCTGGCGGTCCGCATCCCAGTGCAGACCCTCGGTGCGGTAGTACCCGGCGGCGAACAGCTGCACGCGCTGCAGGTAGGCGGCCGCGACGACGTCGGCGAACAGCATCCGTTCCCCTCCGCCCAACGCCTCGACATACCCGCTCGAGAAGCGCACGTCGCGCGCGTCGACGCCGAGCAGGCGCCCGGCGACCGCGGCGAGCCGCCCACGGATCTCCTCGCACGCGAGCTTCACGGCGCCGCCGTTGAGGTCGGCGCTGGACGACGCGGCGGTGGCCGACGTGTTCGGCACCTTGTCGGTGCGCGTGGGCGCGACGCGCACCGCCTCCAGCGGCACGCCGAGCGCGGTCGCCGCGACCTGCAGCATCTTCGTGTGCAGACCCTGGCCCATCTCGGTGCCGCCGTGGTTGATGAGCACGGAGCCGTCCTTGTAGACGAGCACGAGCGCGCCGGCCTGGTTGAACGACGTGAAGGTGAACGAGATGCCGAACTTCACCGGGGTCATCGCGAGCCCGCGCTTGCGGTCGGGGTGTGTGTCGTTGAACCGCGAGATCTCCCGCAGCCGGGCGTCCAGATCGGACTCGCGGCGCAGGCGGTTCCAGATCGCCGGAAGCCGCTCGGCGTCTTTCACGAGCTGCCCGTAGTGGGTGCGCTGGCCGGGGCGGTAGAAGTTCTTCTCGCGGAGATCGAGCGGATCGATCCCGAGCACCGGGGCTGCGCGCCCCAGGATGTCCTCGATGAGGAACGCCCCCTGCGGGCCGCCGAACCCGCGGAAGGCCGTGTTCGACGGCTTGTGCGTCTGCGCGACGCGGCCGTGCACGCGCACGTGGGGGATCCAGTACGCGTTGTCGACGTGGCAGAGCGCGCGCCCGAGCACCGGCTCGGAGAGGTCGAGGCTCCAGCCGCCGTCGGCCGTGAGCGTCGCGTCGAGCGCCTGCAGGTAGCCGTCGGCGTCGAACCCGGCCCGCCATGCCAGGTGGAACGGGTGGCGCTTGCCCGACATCGTGATGTCCTGCGTGCGGTTCAGCCGCAGGCGCACGGGGCGTCCGGTGAGCTTCGCCCCCAGCGCCGCGATCGCAGCGTACCCGTGCGGCTGCATCTCCTTGCCGCCGAAGCCGCCTCCCATGCGGAGGCACTCGACGGTGACCTCGCTCGACGACACGCCGAGCACGTGCGCGACGATCTCCTGCGTCTCGGACGGGTGCTGCGTCGAGCACTCCACGAAGTAGCGCCCGTCGGGGTCGCGCACCGCGAACGAGGCGTGGGTCTCGAGCGAGAAGTGCTCCTGCCCGCCGACCACGCTCTCGCCCTCGAACACGAACGCGGACGATTCGAGAGCGGATGCCGCGTCCCCCCGCGAGATCGTGCGCGGCACGCCCTGGAAGGAACCGGCGTCGATCGCCTCCTGCACGGTGATGAGCGACGGCAGCGGTTCGTACGACACCCTGACGGCGGCGGCGCCTCGGCGCGCAGCATCCGTCGTCTCTCCCAGCACCCACACCAGCGCATGGCCGAAGAACATCGCCTCGGTCGGGAAGAGCGGCTCGTCGTGCTTGACGCCCGCGTCGTTGACGCCCGGCACGTCGTCGGCGGTCAGCACCCGGACGACCCCGGGCACGTCGTAGGCGGGCGCGACATCGACCGCGACCCGCGCGTGCGCGCAGGTGGACGGCACCGGCCACGCCGTCAGCACGCCGTGGGCGCGGGCGGCGACGTCGTCGGTGTACACGGCCGCGCCCGTGACGTGCAGCGCCGCACTCTCGTGCACCGCCGGGCGGCCGACGACCGGGTTCTCGGGACGATCGGCGAGCGCGCTCATGCCGTCGCCTCCACGTCTTCGGCCCACGCCGCGAAGAGCGCCGGCAGCGCCGTGCCGAGCATGCGTCCGCGGTACGCGGCGCTCGCGCGATGGTCGTCGAGCGGCGTCCCCTCGCGTTGCAGGACGACGGATGCTGCCGCCACGGTCGCGGAGTTCCACGGGCGTCCCTCGAGGGCGTGCTCGGTCGCGTACGCGCGCAGCGGCGTGGCGGCGACGCCCCCGAGGCCGATCCGCGCTCTCGTGACGGAGCCGCCGTCGAGGTCGAGGGCGAAGGCGACCGCCACCGAGGAGATGTCGTCGAACCGCCGCTTCGCGATCTTGTGGAACGCGGTCAGCCTGCCGCGTCCGCGGCGTTCGAGGCCGAACGGGGCGGATTGGTCGTGCAGGGCGTTGTGGGGCGGGCGTTCGCGCCGGTTCGCTGCCGGCCCCGCGTCGTCGTCGGGGACGGGGATCCGGATCATGCGGATGAGCTCGTCCCGGCGCCGGACCGAGGTGCGGTATCCCGTGAAGTAGTCGGCGAGGTCGACCTCGCGCTCGCCGCCGTCGGCCGAGACGAGCACGAGGCTCGCGCCGAGCGCGAGCAGCGCCGGTGCGGCGTCGCCGATGGGGGAGGCCGTGCCGAGGTTGCCGCCGAGGGTCGCGCGGTTGCGGATCAGGCGGGACGCGAATTGGGGGAGCAGCTGCGCGAGCAGCGGCACCTGCGGGCCGACGGTGCGCTCGATCTCCGACAGCGGCACCGCCGCGCCGATCTCGACACCGTCGCCGCTGACGTCGACTCCGCGCAGCTCGGGCAGGCGGTCGATCGCGACCACGAGCGGTGCGCGGGCCGCGCGCAGGTTGACGTCCACGCCCCAGTCCGTGCTGCCCGCCACCGCGAGCGCGTCCGGTTCGTCGCGCAGGAGCTGCAGTGCCTCGTCGAGCGTCTCCGGTCGCACGAAGCGCCCGTCGCCCGCTCGCACGTCGGTGGCGACCGCCGGCGGCGCCGGCTCGCTCAGCCGCTTCCGGAGCGGATCATCGGGCCGCGGCATCCCGAGCCCGAAGGCCGCGTCGCGGATGGGCCGGTAGCCCGTGCAGCGGCACAGGTTTCCGCCGATCGCATGCAGGTCGAACCCGTTCGCCCCGTGCTCGGCCCCCGCCGTGCCGGCAGCGCGGTCGGGTCGGTAGAACTCCGCGGCCATCGCGCACGCGAATCCGGGCGTGCAGTAGCCGCACTGCGAGCCGCCCGCGGCCGCGAGCTGCTGCTGCACCGGATGCAGGTCGTCGGGCGAGCCCAGCCCCTCGGAGGTCACCACCTCCTGCCCGGCGAGCGCGTGCGCCGGCAGGAGGCAGGCGTTGACGGGGGTCCACACAGCGGTTCCCTCGGGTCCCGCCGTGGCGACCAGCACGGCGCATGCGCCGCACTCGCCCTCGGCGCAGCCTTCCTTCGCGCCGGTCAGCCCCAGACCGCGCAGCCAGTCCAGCGCGGTGGCGTGCGCGACCGCGCCCACGAGCGGGGCGACCCGCCCGTTGACGGTCACTGCCTCATCACGGTTCGTGCGGATGCCGGGAGTCTACGCCGCGGTTCCGGCGCTGCGAAGCCGCGGCACGGCCCCTCTGGACACGCCCTGCGGGCAAGAGGATCGTTGGCGGCGGCACAACCACTGGGAGGCTGTCATGTTCACACCCGATCGGCCGTTTTCAAGCTTCGCCGTCCCCGACGTCGGCGCAGCCGTGGCCTTCTACCGTGACACTCTGGGGCTCGACGTCACGGTCTACGAAGAGATGGGCGGAGGATTCACCATCGCCCTGCCCGGCGGCGGCGCCGTCTTCGTCTATCCGAAGGAGGACCACGAACCGGCCGTGTTCACGATCCTCAACTTCAGCGTGGAAGACGTCGATGCCGCAGTCGACGACCTCAACTCGAGGGGCGTGGTCACGAAGATCTACACCGACCCCGACTACGGCACCGACGAGAAGGGGATCTCGCGCGGATTCGAGGGCGGCCCCGACATCGCGTGGTTCAAAGACCCTGCAGGCAACGTGATCTCGGTCGGCCGGATGGAGCCGCAGATGATGGGGGAGCAGTAGCGCCGGATCACGGCAGCGCGGGCCACCGCTCGGGGCCGAGCGAGCCCGCCGGATACTCCTCCAGGGGTACGTCGCCGACGCGCCACGCGGCCAGCACGGGGTCGACGATGCGCCAGGACTCCTCGGCGGCGTCACCGCGCACCGCGAGGGTCGCGTCGGCATCGAGGATGCCCGAGAGCACCTCGCCGTAGGCCTTCAGTGCGCCCTCGCCGAGATCAGCGCCGATCGTCGCGCGCTCGAGCTCGAACGGGTCGTCGCCGCCGTTGACATTGAGCTCGAGATCCATGTGGTCGGGACCGAGCGAGAAGCGCAGCACCGAACCGGGCGCGGGGCCCGTCAGGCCGTCGGGCACATGGTTGACGCGGCGGAACGTCACGACGATCTCGCCCTTCTTCTCGGGTAGTGCCTTGCCAGACCGCAGGCGGAAGGGCACGCCCGCCCAGCGGTCGTTGCGGATCTCGCAGACCAGCTCGGCGAGCGTCTCGGTCTGGCGCGAGGGGTCGACGCCGGGCTCGTCGACGTAAGAGGGCAGCCGTCGCTCGCCGATCGCGCCGGCCGTGTAGCGGGCCCGTCGTGAGGCCTTCGCCGGGTCGTCACCCCAGACGTGGGTGGCGCGCAGCACCGCGGAGGTGGCGTCGCGGAAGTCACGCTCGTGCAGGGTGGCGGGCGGCTCCATGGCGAGGATCGCCATGACCTGCAGCAGATGGCTCTGGATCATGTCGGCCAGGGCACCGGCTTTGTCGTAGTAGCCCGCGCGGCCCTCGAGCCCGAGCGTCTCGTCGTAGCGGATGACGACCGACTCGATGTCCTGCGCTCGCCAGACCGGCGCGAAGACCCGGTTCGCGAAGCGCACGCCGAGCAGGTTCAGCGTGGTCGATCGGCCCAGGAAGTGGTCGATGCGGAAGATCTGGGCCTCGGGCACGAGCCGCGCGAGCGTGGTGTTGAGCTCGCGGGCGGTCGCCTGGTCGACGCCGAACGGCTTCTCGAGCGCGAGCACCGTTCCTCGGGGGATGTCGACGTCGACGAGCGCCTCGCACGAGGCCTTGGTCACCGCCGGCGGCACCGCGAAGTACAGCGCGAGCCGGCCGTCGTGAGTGGCGAGCAGCCGGGTCAGATCGCCGGGATCGGTGATGTCGGCACGCTGGTACGTCGTGTCGGCCACGGCGTCGAAGGCCCCGGCGAACCCGGCGTCCTCGAACGAGGAGCGGACGGTCTGCCGCCAGTGCGCGTCGTCCCAGTCGTCGATGCCCGCGCCGCACAGCCGCACCTTGCGCTCCGCCTCGAGGGTGAGCAGCTGCCCGAGCGCCGGCAGCAGCAGCCGCGAGGTGAGGTCGCCCGAGGCGCCCAGGATCAGGAGCGTGGTATCCGCCGACATGACGCCACGTTATCGACGGTCGTCAGGGCCAGGGCAGGGACTGGCGGGCGGAGCGCTCCTGTGCAAAGGCCGACCGACCTCCGTCGTCCCCTCTTCCCACAATCGGCGAAAAGAGGAAAATGAGCACAGACGCCTTGGCCGTACAGCACCCGACCCGACAGGCGTGGTGTCTCCCTCGTGATCCCCGCCTCCAGGCCAGGGGTGTCCGTCACGTTCGCGTCCGACCAACTCGATCACTGGGAGGGACCGCGATGTCCACTTTCACGCGCCTGCGGACACTGGCCGCGGGAATGGCCTTGGCCACGGTAGCCGCGTTGGCGGGCGCAAGCCCGGCCTGGGCCGCGGCGCCCGGCAACGACGACATCAACGGCGCCACGGTTGTGTCCGAGCTGCCGTACACCGACACCGTCGACACTCGTGAGGCCACCTATGATCCGTCGACCGACCACGCCGAGTGCGGCGTAGCGACCGTCTGGTACCGCTGGACCCCATCGTCCGACGGCCTCGTCGGATTCAGCACGGTGGGCAGCGATTATGAGGCGACGCTGGCGATCTACACCGGTGAGGCGTCCGATCCTGTTCTGCTGGAGTGCAACGTCGGCACCTACGGATTCCCGACCGAGATCGTTCGGCTGGTCGAGGCCGGCGCCACGTATTTCATCGCGGCCGGCACCTGCTGTGGTGGTGAAGCCGGCCAGGTCGGGCCCGGCGGGACCCTGGTGTTCACTGCGCAGGAAGCGGAACCGCCTGTCACCGACGTCGCCGTGACGGTCGACTCCGGTGTCGTCTCCCGCGGCGGCGTCGTGACCCTGCAGGGAACGGTCACCTGCGACCATGCCGCGACGTCCTTCGTCGAGGTGACGGTGATGCAGCGCCGGGGGCACCGCCTGGCCGAAGGGCGCGGATCCAGCCTGATCGAGTGCGGACCGGCCTCGACCGCGTGGACGTTCGCGTTCGAGTCGTCAACCGGCATCGGTTTCGGCCCAGGGAACGCGACTTTCAACGCGATCGCCAGCGCGTACGGCTACGGCGGGGGATTCACCAACACGAGCATGATCGACCAGCCGCTGCAGCTGCGGCCCGGAGGTTGACGGTAGCCGGCGACACAGGACGGATGCCGCGACCCCGGGCCGCGGCATCCGTTCCCCTCCTGCGGAGCCGGCGGGTCAGCCGGCGAGGGCCTCGGAGAGCTTCACGCGCCCGCCCATGCGCAGCAGCGAGTTCTCGTAGATGCGGGCGGCGACGAGGATCGCGGCGACACACGTCGCGATGAGGATCGCGATCGACAGCAGCGGCTCCCACCACTGCGCCTCGCCGAGGAAGATCCGCATCGGCATGCCCACCGGCGCCGAGAACGGCACGTACGACATGACCGCCAGCACCACCGGGTTGTCGTTGAAGAAGATGACGAGGAAGTACGGCGCCATCACGAGCATCGTGAGCGGCATCGTGGTCGAGCCGATGTCCTCCTGGCGCGAGACCATCGACGCGGCGGCGGCGAAGAGCGACGCCAGCAGGATGAAGCCGAACAGGAAGAAGATCGCGAACCAGGCGATGGGGGCGCCCAGCCCCTGCAGCAGCGCGGTCTGATCGGTCACGGTGAGGCCGATGATCGCGATCGCGGCGAGGATCAGGATCTGCCCCATCGCGAGCACCGTGTTGCCGATGACCTTGCCGGCCAGCAGCGATCGCACCGGGATCGCCGAGATCAGCAGCTCGACCACGCGCGTCTGCTTCTCTTCCACGACGCTCTGCGCGATCGTGCCGCCGAAGAGCGAGGCGGCGAGCAGGAACACGACGCCGAAGCCGACCGCGGCGATGTAGCCGAGCGCCGCGTTGCCCTCTTCGGGGGCGAGCAGCTCCACCGGCGGCACCTGTGCGAGCTGGAGCATGAGCGACGTCGGGGCGGACGACTCGGCGACGATCGCGAACCCGAGCGGCGACGAGGTGTCGGCGACGACCGCGGCGTCCACCTCGCCGTCCTTCACGAGCGCCTCGGCGGCGGCGCGGTCGGCGACGTCGGTGATGTCGAGACCCTCTGCCTGGGCGACGTACTGCTGCGCGTCGGCGGTCACCGCCACCGGTGTGCCGGTGGTGTTGGCGGCCTGGAGTCCACCCCAGATGACGATGGCCAGCGCGCCGATGAACAGGATCGCCGTCGAGACGACGAACGCCTTGCTGCGCAGCTTCGAGCCGATCTCGCGCTCGGCGACCAGCCAGATGGCCTGGCCCGCGCCGAGCGAGCTCGCGCCGCGACGGGTGTCGGTGCTGCTCACTGGATGACCTCCTTGAAGATCTGGGCGAGGGACGGATGCTGCGGCGCGAAGCTCGCGACATCCCCGTGTGCGACCGCCCGGCGCAGCACCCGCTGCGCCGTCTCGTCGCTGTCGACGTCGAACACGGCGTAGCCGCCGTCGAAGTCGAGCACCTCGACGCCGGGCTCGCCGCGCAGCCACCCGGCATCGCCGGCCGAGACGAGCTCGAAGCGTCGGGTCGAGTGCTGGGCGCGGAGCGTGTCGCGGGCGCCGGCCGCGCGGATCGTGCCGCCGGCGATGATGACGAGGTCGTCGCACAGGCGCTCGACGACGTCGAGCTGGTGCGACGAGAAGAGCACCGCGGCCCCTGCGGCTGCGCGCTGCTGCAGCACACCGGCCACGACGTCGACCGCGAGGGGGTCCAAGCCCGAGAAGGGCTCGTCGAGGATCAGCACCTGCGGGTCGTGCACGAGCGCGGCGGCGATCTGCGCGCGCTGCTGGTTGCCGAGCGAGAGCGTCTCGACGTTGTCGTTCAGGCGCTCACCGAGCCCGAGCTGCTCGAGCAGCGCGCGGGCGCGGGTGGCAGCATCCGTCTTCGAGAAGCCGTGCAGGCGCGCGAGGTAGGTGATGTGCTCGTGCACCTTCATCTTGGGGTACAGCCCGCGCTCCTCGGGCATGTAGCCGAAACGACGGCGGTCGGATGCCGTGACCTCGGCGCCGTCGAGCGTCACCGTGCCGGCGTCCCCGGCGAGCACCCCCAGCACGATCCGCATGGTCGTCGTCTTGCCCGCGCCGTTGCCGCCGACGAAGCCCGTCAGCCGGCCGGGCCGCACGTCGAACGACACGTCGTCGAGCACGCGGCGTCCTCCGTAGCTCTTGCCGATACCGCGAAGCTGCAGCATCCCTGTCTCCTCTCGATTCCCCTGCGATCGAACCTACGGATGCGGGACCGCGGTGTCCTCCCCCTGGGGGTGGATCGGCGTTCCTCCGCCGTGCGGGGGATGAGAGATCTTTCATGCGCCGGAATACATAGGAGGTTCACGTGCTTGCATGGATGTGGAACGTCCACGGTGGTCCCCACCGGGGACGCCTTTGCTTTCAAGGAGAACCCCACATGTCCGAGCGGACCATCGGCTACATCGTCGGCAGCATCTCGTCGACCTCCATCAACCGTCGCCTGGCGAAGGCGCTCGAGCGTCTCGCCCCGGAGGGCACCACGCTCGTCGAGATCCCGATCAAGGACCTCCCCTTCTACTCGCCGGACTTCGACGCCGACTTCCCCCAGGTCGCGCGCGACTTCAAGCAGGCCATCGCCGACGTGGACGGCGTCATCATCATCACTCCCGAGTACAGCCGCTCGATCCCCGGCGTGCTGAAGAACGCGCTCGACTGGTCGGCCCGCCCGTGGGGCCAGGGCTCCTTCGACGGCAAGCCCACCGCGGTCATCGGCACTTCGGGCGGCGGCATCGCGACCGCGGCGGCGCAGCAGCATCTCAAGGCGATCCTCAGCCACTACAACGCTCCGACGCTCGGCCAGCCCGAGGGCTACGTGCAGACCACGCCGGGCCTGTTCACCGAGTCCGGCGAGGTCACCGACGAGCAGACCGCCGACTTCCTCGTCGGCTACCTCCAGGCCTTCGGCGCCCTGGTCGACCGCTACGCCGCGGTCCCCGTCGCCGCCTGATCCACCCCGGTTCGGCCCGCCGGCCTTCTTCCCGCACCCCGGATGCCCCGGACCTGGCGCCCCTCGCGGCGCTCGGGCCGGGGCATCCGTCGTTCCCCCATGGCGTTGCCCGCCCCGCGTCTTGGCGAGTCGCCAGAACCGAGCGTGTTCGGGCGCGCTCTTTGGCGACTCGCCAGAATGCGCGCGGGCGTCGCCGCCCTCCGGCGGCCCCGCCCTCCGGCGGCCCTGCCTTCTGGCGGCCCTGCCTTCTGGCGGCCCTGCCTTCTGGCGGCCCTGCCTTCTGGCGGCCCTGCCTTCTGGCGGCCCTGCCTTCTGGCGGCCCTGCCTTCTGGCGGCCCTGCCTTCTGGCGGCCCTGCCTTCTGGCGAATCGCCATGAACGGCTGCATTTCGGCTGAGTTCTGGCGAGTCGCGAAGAAGTGGAGGCTGCAGAGCGAGCGAACAGGTCAGGTGAGACCGTGGCGGTGGGCGTAGACGACGGCCGCGACGCGGTCGCGGGCGCCGAGCTTCTGCAGCACGTTGGAGACGTGCGTCTTCACGGTGGCCTCGCCGATGTACAGGCGCCGGGCGATCTCGGCGTTGCTCATCGCCTGCGCCACGAGCCGCAGCACCTCGCCCTCGCGCTCGGTGAGCTCGACCGCCGCTTCGTCCCGCGAGAGTACAGCTGGTCGCCGAGAGGTAGGGAACGCCCCAGCATCTCGTCCACCAGCTGTACTCTCGCGGTCGAGGGAGGGGGTCGAGCGGACCTCGGGGGATGCGGGCACAGCGGCGGGCACAGCGGCGGGCGGGGCGGCGGGCACAGCGGCGGGTACGGCGGCGGGCATGGCGGCGGGCACAGCGGCGGGTACGGCGGCGGGCACAGCGGCAGGCACGGCGGCGGGCGGGGCGGCGAACCGGGCGATCACGCGGCGCGTCACCTCGGGGGCGAGCAGCGCATCGCCGGCCGCCGCGACGCGCACGGCCGCGATGAGCTCCTCGGGGCCGGCGTTCTTCAGGAGGAACCCGCTCGCGCCGGCCGCGAGCGCGTCGAACAGGTAGTCGTCGCGATCGAAGGTGGTCACGACCACCACGGCCGACTCGACCTCCGGGTCGCCGACGATGCGCCGGGTCGCTTCGAGGCCGTCCATGTCGGGCATCTGCACGTCCATGCAGATCACGTCGGGAGCCAGATCGGATGCTGCGACCACCGCCTCCACGCCGGTCGAGGCCTCGCCCACCACGGTGATGTCACCCGCCGACTCGAGGATCATGCGGAAGCCCGCGCGCATGACGGCGTGGTCGTCCACCAGGAGCACCCGGATCATGCGCGGACCGCCTCGGCCGGCACCGCCAGCGGCACGCGCAGTCGCACGAGGAAGCCGCCGCGGGTGCGCGGGGTCGCCTCGAGCTCGCCGCCGGAAGCGGCGGCGCGTTCGCGCATGCCGACGAGGCCGAGGCCGGGCCGCATCGGCGCGGCGACTGCGCGCCCGGTGTTGACGACCTCGAGTTCGAGGGCCTCGGGCGCATAGCGCAGGCGGACGTCGGCGGTGGCATCCGGTCCACCGTGGCGGCGTGCGTTCGTCAGTGCCTCCTGGGCGACGCGGTACACGTTCACCTGGACGAGCTCGGGGATGTCCACGGCGTCGCCGACGACGGTGAGCGTCGTGGGCAGTCCGTTGTCGTTCGCGTGGGCGACGAGTTCGGTGAGCGCCGAGAGGTGCACCGTCGATCCGCCCTCGGCGTCGCCACCGGAGGTGCGGAGGGTCTCGAGGAGCTGCCGCAGCTCGACGAGAGCGGAGCGGGCAGACGTCTCGACTCCGAGGAGCGCGCTGCGCGCAGCATCCGGATCGCGTTCCAGCACGGCGCGTGCGGCTCCGGCCTGAACCCCCATCGCCGAGACGTGGTGCGCCACGACGTCGTGCAGCTCGCGGGCGATCCGCACGCGGTCGAGGGCCACGGCCTGCGCGGCGGTGACCTCGCGCTCGCGCTCGAGCTCGTGCGTGCGCTCCTCGAGGGCGGCGCGCGACATCGCGGCGGCATACGCGCGGTCGCCCATGTAGTACGCGCCCCCGAAGAAGCCGGCGTTGACGAGCAGCTGGATGAGCACCATCGCCGCGAACGGCGAGAAGAGGCCGGCCTTCGACAGGCTGTCGTCCGATGGGTCGATCGCCTCCTGGAACATCGTGACGAGCAGCCACACGAACATCGCGACGATCACGCCGACGCGCACCCACAGCGCCCGTCGACGGTCGTCGACCCACGCGCCGACGGTGTACATCGCGATGAACATGGCGATGTTCGAGACGTACAGGTCGGGGATGCGGAAGGTCACACCCACGAAGAACACGAGGGCGATCGCCAGGACGACCACGGCGGGGAAGCGCCGGCGCACCGCGAGCGGGGCGGTGAGGCCGAGGCTGTAGAGCAGCGCCCATTGCATGTCGGCGGTGACGTCGGCGCCATAGACCCCGGCGACCGAGCCGAGGGCGGTGCTGATCACCGCCGCGACGAAGAGGGCGCCCGCGAGCCAGACGTCGTTGCGCAGCTCGCCCGCAGTCGGCGACGGGCGCCCCGCCGGGCGCGCGGAGGGCAGGTCGGACATCCCTCCACGCTACGCAAGCGCGAGCGCGGCAGCATCCCCCGCAAGACGGAGAACCAGGATGCCGCGTACCCGACGCGAAGCCGTGGGGCGCAGCATCCGTTCATCTACTTGCTATTGACAAGCTCACTTGCTTTTTGCAACCATTGTCGCACCGGCGCAGACGCCGGCCCACGGACCAGAGGAGCACGGCAATGACGCACATCTTCGTCAACATCCCGACGAACGACCTCGAGCGCTCGAAGGCGTACTACACCGCCCTCGGCTGCGAGCTGAACCCGCTGTTCACCGACGACAACGCCGCGTGCGTCGTGTGGAGCGACGACATCTTCTTCATGGTCCTCACCAGGGAGTACTTCGCGACGTTCACCGACAAGGAGTTCGCCGACCCCAGGACGCACGCGCAGGTGCTGCTGTCGATCAGCCGCGAGACCCGCGAGGACGTCGACCGGATCGTCGAGGCCGGTGTCGCCCACGGCGGCACCGCGCCGGGCGAGCCGCAGGACTTCGGCTTCATGTACGGCCGCGACCTCATCGACCCGGACGGCAACGGCATCCAGTTCATGTGGATGGACCCCGAGGCTGCCGCCAAGGGACCCGAGGCCTACATGGCGGAGCAGGCGCGGGCGTAAGTGGCGTCCCGCAGCTACGGGCAGTACTGCGGGGTCACGACGGCCGTCGAGCTGATCGGGGAGCGGTGGGCGCTGCTCATCGTCCGCGATCTGCTCGTCGGCCCCCGCCGCTACACCGACCTCAAGCAGGGGCTGCCCAAGATCCCGACCAACATCCTCTCCACGCGGCTCAAGGAGCTGCAGGAGGGCGGTGTCGTGCGCCGCGTCCCTTTGTTGCATTGCGGACTCGTGTACGAGCTGACCCCGTACGGGCGCGAACTCGAGCCGGTCGTGCTGGCCCTCGGCCGGTGGGGGTTCCAGGAGATGGGTGAGCCCCAGCCCGAGGACGTCGTCACGGCGGACTCGCTCACGATGGCGCTCCGGACGGCATTCCAGACGGATGCTGCGGCCACACTGCCGCCTGCCGACTACGAGCTGCACGTGGCCGATGTCGTGCTGCGCGTGCAGGTCGACGCGTCGGGGCTGCGGATCGCGCAGCTGCAGCCGGCCGGCCGGCCCGTCGACCCGCGGCTCGGGACACAGGCCTCGACCACCGGAGAGCCCGACCTGACCTTCGCCGCAGGCCCCGGCATCCGTCGTCTCATCTCCGGCGAGCTCACGCCCGCCGACGCGATCGACCGGGACGTGCTCGCGGTCGTCGCAGGCGACGGCACCCTGCTCGAGCGATTCGCCCAGACGTTCCACATCCCCATCGACCCCGGGGTCGTGCTCGTCGCCTGAGCCGGCCCGCCCTGGAAGGAGGCGGCCATGACCGGTCGCATCTACATCGACCTGTTCACCACCCTCGACGGCGTCGCGCAGGCGCCCGGCGGCCCCCAGGAGGACCCGTCGAACGGGTTCCCGTACGGAGGCTGGCAGGCGCCGTTCCCCGACGAGGCGATCGGCGCCTCGATCGGGAAGGGCATCTCGGAGCTCGACGCGCTGCTGCTCGGGCGACGGACCTACGACATCTTCGCCGGGTACTGGCCGCACCAGTCAGGGATGATCGCGGACGCCCTGAACAGCGCGCCGAAGTACGTCGCCTCGCGCGGCCTGCCCACGCTCGACTGGGAGGGGTCGTCGCAGCTCGGCATGGACCTCACCCGCGAAGTGGAGGCGCTGCGCGAGAAGCACGAGAACATCCACGTCATCGGCAGCATCGACTTCGTGCAGACGCTGCTGAAGGAGCAGCTGTTCGACGTGCTGACGCTGTGGGTGTACCCCGTCGTGCTCGGGCAGGGCAAGAAGGTGTTCCCGGAGGGCGCGCACCCCGCGAACGTCACCCTGCTCGAACCGGCCCTCACCGGCCCGTTGGGCGTGCTGCAGCTGCGGTACGGTCCCGCACCCGGCGAACCGCAGACCGGCGAGGTGGGGCCCGAGGACTGAGGTCGAGGCATCGGCGCTTCCTGCGGCGACCGCCCGGAGCGCCTCAGGGTCTCAGAAGATCATCGGACGATCGTCGTCGTCAGGACCCTCCAGGTCGAGGTCGACGACGACCGGCACGTGGTCGCTCGGAAGCTCGCCCTTGCGCTCGTCGCGGTGGATGGTCGCGCCGGTCACCGCGTCGGCGAGCGCGTGCGAGCCGAGGATGAAGTCGATGCGCATGCCCTCGTTGCGGGGGAACTTCAGGCGCTTGTAGTCCCAGTACGTGAAGCCGGTGGGGAGCAGCGGCCGCACGACGTCGTGCAGGCCGGCGGCTTCGAACGCGGCGAACGCCTCACGTTCGGGCGGTGACACGTGCGTCGAGAAACCGGGGACGACGGCGGGGTCGCCGTTGTCGGCATCCGTCGGCGCGATGTTGAAGTCGCCCACCAGCGCGAGTGCGAGGTCGGGGTTCGCGGCGAGGGAGTCGGTCGTGTACTGCTGGAGCGCCGACAGCCAGTCGAGCTTGTAGTAGTAGTGCGGGTCGCCGAGCGAGCGGCCGTTCGGAACGTAGAGGCTCCACACCTCGACCCCGCCGATCGTGGCGCCCATGGCCCGTGCCTCTTGCGGCGCGTCGGGGCCGTTGTGCCCCTTCTCGAAGCCGGGCATGCCCGGAAAGGCGGTGCGCACGTTCGTGAGCGGCTCGCGGCTGGCGATCGCGACGCCGTTCCACTGCGAGAAGCCGTACGCCTCGACGTGATAGCCCGCCTCTTCGAACCTGTCGAAAGGGAACTGGTCGGTCTTGCACTTGATCTCCTGCATCGCGAGCACGTCGATGTGCTCGCGCACCGCGAACTCGACGATGCGGTCGACCCGCGCACGGATCGAGTTGACGTTCCAGGTGGCCAGGCGCATGGGATCAAGCCTAGGCTGGGCGGCCGACGTCCAACGGCGCGGTCGGGTGCCCCCGACCCCTGGCGTATCAGTGCTGCGAGGAGGACGCTCCTTTCTGTCAGCGGCCGCGTCCGCGGTCGGGAAAGCGAGACCCACCATGGACCACGACTGCGGCTGCGGCCACGCGGCCTCCGCCGCGCATGACAGCGCACCTCTCGAGTTCGGGGCTGACGGCGAGGTCATCCTCCCCGACCCGATCATCCGTCCGGAGGTGCTGACCCGGGCGTGCCCGATCGGCGCGCTCGACGGATCCTGGCTGCTCGAGCTCCAGCGGCGCACGGTGTTCGGCCCCGAGGTGCGCGGCGCGATGCGCATCGAGGTCGGCACGTCGTCGCTGCGCGTCTCGGGTGACATGTACTCGCGACGGGTGTTTCCGCCCGTGGTCATCCCCGAGTTCGAGGTGCAGCGCCCGTTCCCCGGCCCGGGGCCGGGGCCCGAGCCGTTCGGCGGGCAGGGACCGGTCCCCCGACCGGATCCGACACCCTTCGGCGGCGACGCGGGTCCCGACTCCGCCGAGCGCAAACCCGGGGGCGAGGACGAGCCGCCCGTGCTCTCCGAGTTCCCGGCCTTCACCCCGCGCTGGTATCCGACCTTCCCGGCATCCCAGTACTCCTGGTACTTCCGCTCCAACGGCGCGACGTACGCCGACGGCACGCTCACCGTCCAGATCGTGCGGCACCTGTGGAACCGCACGACCCAGGAGTTCGTGTCGACCGACACCGGCACGCTGGTACTCCGCTGCCGGCGGCCTCTCGTCGTGACGACAGCGTCCAGCATCCTGGCTCCGGCTCAGCGCATGACCGGCACACTGTCGATCGGGGGCACCGTCACGAACGTCACCGCGACCAAGACGTCGCCGATGTATCGGGGCTGCCGGATCGAGGTCGACGCCATGGTCAACCGCGTGTTCCCGGCATCCGCCACCATCGGCTCCGGGGCGGCGGCCACCGTGCGCTCGGTCTACGCGACGGCCGGATGGGATGTCACCGTCGTGACGGACGAGATCACCGTGCCGAACGACGCCGACCTCACCAACGCCGAGCTCGCCACGCTCATGACCGGCCATCGTCAGGTGGTGAGCGGCGAGCAGTGGCGACTGTGGCTGTTCATCGGCTCGTCGCAGGGCGGGCTGTTCGGGATCATGTTCGACGACGACACCGTGCCGCGCGAGGGCGCCGCCGGCTTCGCCGACGTCGAGCTGGGAGACGACTCGTTAATCGCGGCGGCGGCGCGCAACCGCCCGCTCGACGAGGTGCCGGCGGCGTTCCTGCGGACCCTCGTGCACGAGGCCGGCCACGCGTTCAACCTGTGGCACCCGAAGCACGACGTCCACAACCCGGGCATCGGCATCGAGATCATGAACCAGACGGGCGACGTCATGGGGTTCGCGACCACGGCGAACCCCTACCCCGGCAACGCGGGCTTCGTGTTCTCAGAACACGACCGCACGTCGCTCATCCACTCGCCCGATCCGCAGGTGCGACCCGGCTGGAAGAACTTCGGCTGGGGCCACGGCAACCTGTCGGCGGGGCTCCCGGCGCCGGTCGACGTCGCAGGCCTCGCAGGGGACGCCGGCGACGACGCGCTCGAGCTGACCGTCGCGATGCCCGCACAGGCGTTCGTCGGCGAGTACGTCACCGCCGAGGTCGTGCTCACGAATGTGTCGGACCAGCCCCGTACGGTCACGACGCTCATCAACCTCTCGGAGGGCGACCTCGTGTTCCTGCACACGTCGCCCGACCGGTCGCTCGAGCACCTCGTCGACGTCGCGATCGGCTGCGGTCCGCGACCGACGACCGTGCTGCAGCCGGGCGAGTCGATCCGGGGACACGTGCAGGTGTTCTTCACGAACCAGGGTGTGACCTTCACCGAGCCGGGCCGCCACACGGTCGCCGCGCAGCTCGAGGTCGATCCGGTGACGACCGTGCGGTCGGCGCCGGTGACGGTCGACGTGCGCGGTCCCGCCTCCGAGGCCGAGGTCGACATCAGCGCCAAGACGCTCACGCCGGGTGTCGGGCGCGCGATCGCCCTGGGCGATTTCGCGACGGATGCTGCGGCCCGAGCTGTGCTGACCGACTTGGCCGAGCAGCACAGCGACACCGACACGGGCGCCGCCGGGGCACTGGTGCTCGCGAACTCGCTGGCGCGGTCGTTCACCGACGTCCGCGCCCGCGGCGTGCGGGACGCGGCGCCGGACGAGGCGGCGCACTTCCTCGAACTGGCGCTGGCGGGCCGTTCGGCCGAGCGCGTGGCTGCGCTCGCCGTGACGATCGCGAGCCCGACCGAGAAGAACGCGCCGGTCGTCGCCGACACGGTGGCTGCGCTCAGGGCCCGAACGAAGGGTGGCGCGCGGTCGGCGGCGGGGAAGGACGTCTCGGCGGCGGGGAAGGACGTCTCGGCGGCGGAGCGCATCGTCGAGGACTTCGTTCGCCCGCAGGCGCGCTGACCCGGCGGGGGCGGCCGGGCCGGTCCTGCAGGGCCGGCCGCGGTGGACGCTCAAAGTCCAGGGGTCGCAACACGCGGGGTGGCTGGGCTGATCCCGCGTGTTGCGGCCCCCCAACGGGGGGGCGGAAGTGGCGGCGCGTGCTCAGGGGTCGCAACACGCGGGGTGGCAGGGCTGATCCCGCGTGTTGCGGCCCCTCAACGGGGGGCGGAAGTGGCGGCGCGGGCTCAGGGGTCGCAACACGCGGGGTGGTTTCGCTGAGCCCGCGTGTTGTGGCCCCGAATAGGAACTCCAGGCTGGGGTGACAGGGCGGCAGACGAGAGCAAGGATCAAGGAGTGACGACTGAGGCCCAGGGCAGCGACGGGCTGGAGCTGCGGCTCCGGCGGGTCGCGGCATCCGTTCCGCTCGACCGCATCGCGTTCGCCGAGGTGGAGCTGGTCGCTGTCGGCGGCGCAGCCGGGCCGGTGAGCGCGCGGCTGAACATCGTCGAGGGGGACCTCGAGATCCTCGTCACGCCCGCCGGCGGCCCGCCCGTGCGGGCGGCATGGCCGTGGCCGGTCGACTCGGCACCGCGCTCGGTCGAGCTGACGGCGGGGGAGCGCCTCGTGGCCTCCGTGCCGCTGCTGGCAGCGGGGAGCGTGCCGCTGTTCCCGGTGCCGGGGCGGTACGAACTCGTCGCCCGCTTTACGGCGCGGCCCGGAGTGACCCTGGAGTCGAGGCCGGTCGCGCTGGTGCGCACGGCGGCCGACGACGCGGCGCTCGCCGCCGGGCTCGGCGATCGGGATGTGCTGCAGAGCCTGCTGGGCGCCGGGGTGATCGGCGCGGCCTCGCCGAAGCTGGAACGGTTGGCCGATTCGTCGGATGCCGGCACCGCCGCGGCGGCGAACCTCGCGCTCGGCCGCACCGAGGCGCTGGCGGGCGCGGCCGACGATCCCGCGGTCGCGCGTGCCGTGGCGGCGCTGCTGCCTCCGGGCGCCACCGGGCAGGACGAACGGCGCGATGCGGTCGCGTCGCGTGCCGCCACCCGCGACGCCGCGATGCTGAACGGACGCCCGGTCGGCGAGTGATCGCGAGCCGGGATCAGCCGGCGATGAGACCCGGACGGGCGCGAGGGCGCAGCATCCGTAAAATCGAGGGCATGACCGCCGCCTCCACGCCCGAGCTCGAAGCCGACCGCCAATACCTGATCGCTCTGATCCAGGACGAGGCGGTGTTCCACGGGGACTTCACCCTCTCGAGCGGCAAGAAGGCGACGTACTACGTCGACATGCGCAAGCTCACGCTCGACCACCGTGCGGCGCCCTCGATCGGCCGCATCATGCTCGACCTCATCCGTGACGTGGACGGCATCGTCGCCGTCGGCGGGCTCACCCTCGGTGCCGACCCCATCGCGAACGCCGTGATGCACGAGTCCGCGCGCACCCACAAGCCTCTCGACGCCTTCGTCGTGCGCAAGGAGCCGAAGGACCACGGCCGCGGCCGCCAGGTGGAGGGGGCGGACGTCGCGGGCAAACGCGTCGTCGTCGTCGAAGACACCTCGACCACGGGTCAGTCGGCGCTGAAGGCCGTCGAGGCGCTGCGCCGCGAAGGTGCCGAGCCCGTCGCCGTCGCCGTGATCGTCGACCGCAAGACCGGTGCGCAGGCCGCGGTCGAGGCCGAGGGGCTGCAGTGGCTCGCCGCCATCGACCTCGACGACCTCGGCCTCGACGCCCAGTAGAGCACCCCGGCAGGCGGCGGGCTCGACTGCCGCACTCTTCTGCACCCGCGGCGTCGCGCGACGCCGCAGTCGCAGGAGTCTGCAGCATTCGCGGCGATTTTCGCGGCCGATGTCACACGCCGGCGGCGGCCGGTGTCTCCATGTCGAAGGACTCGTTCGACACGGAGGTAGACATGACCAGCGACACCCGCATCCCCACCGCAGACGTCACCGGCCCCCAGGGCGCGATCATCAAGTTCGCCGCGCGCAGGATGATCGGCCGCGTCCCCGACTCCCTCGGTGTGCTGTGGCACCATCGGCGGGTCATGAAGGACGCGATGGGCATCGGCCAGAAGGTCGAGGGCTGGCACGAGCTCGACCCGAGCCTCGCGACCTTCGCTGCCATGGCGTCGGCGGCGACCATCGGCTGCAGCTTCTGTCTCGACTTCAACTACTTCATGTCGCGCAATCGCGACGTCGATGCGGCGAAGGTGCGCGAGGTGCCGCGGTGGCGCGAATCGCGCCTGTTCACGCCACGCGAGCGCCGCGTGATGGAGTACGCGGAAGCCGCGAGCCAGACGCCGCCGGCCGTCACGGATGAGCTGTCCGACGCGCTGCTCCAGGATCTCGGCCCCGCGGGACTCGTCGAGCTCGCGGCCCGCGTCGCGTTCATGAACATGTCGGCGCGGATGAACATCGCGCTCGGCATCCGTTCCGAGCACTTCGCGGACGCCTGCGGCCTGCCTCCGCTCGCCGAGCGTCCGGCCGTCGGCGCTTCCGCGTAGGCTCCCGGCCATGAGCACCGCCGCCGTCGACGACCCGTTCGTCACGCACCGGAGCCTGCTGTTCACCGTCGCGTACGAGATGCTGGGCTCGGCAGCCGACGCCGAGGATGTGCTGCAGGAGTCGTGGCTGCGGTGGGCGGCGGTCGACCGCGACACCGTGCAGGAGCCGCGCGCCTACCTCGTGCGCATCGTGACGCGCCAGGCGCTCAACCACCTGCGCACGGTCTCGCGGCGCCGCGAGGAGTACGTCGGCGAATGGCTTCCCGAGCCGCTCCTCACAAGCCCGGACGTGGCAGACGACGTCGAGCTCGCCGAGAACCTCTCGATCGCGATGCTCACGGTGCTCGAGACGCTCGGGCCCGCGGAGCGCGCCGTGTTCGTGCTGCGCGAGGTGTTCGACGTGCCGTACGACGAGATCGCGGACGCCGTGGGCAAGACTCCTGCGGCGGTGCGGCAGATCGCGCACCGCGCGAGGGACCACGTCGCCGCCCGCAGGCCCCGCGTCACGGTCGGGCCCACCGAGCACGAGGAGGTCGTGGAGCGCCTGGTCGTGGCGCTCAACAGCGGCGACCTGCAGGGGCTCATGGACGTGCTCGCGCCCGACGTCGTGTCGGTCGCCGACGGCGGCGGCAAGGTCCGCGGTGCGGCCCGCCGGCCGATCGTCGGCGCGGATCGGCTCGCGCGGTACCTCGTCGGCGGCATGGCGAAGGTCGAGGGCACCCTCGTGGCGTCGTCGACGTGGGTCAACGGCCAGCCGGGGGTGCGCATGGAGCTCGACGGCGTGCTCGTCGGCGTCGTGAGTCTCACCGTCGTGGACGGGCGCATCACCCGGGTGTACTCGATCGCCAACCCCGAGAAGCTCGGGCATGTCGACGCCGAGGCCGTGGTCGCCCGCTGAGCTGGCGCGTCGGGCGCCCGCGCTCAGTCGCGCTTGCCGCGGCGGCGCCACCACTGCCAGATGATGACGGTGAGTGTGCCCAGCGTGATCAGCGCGGCGGTGAGCAGGAGCAACGTCTGCTCGGTCTCGGAGATCACGGGCGCTTCCCTTCCGCGGCATCCGCCACGATCTTCGCGACCCGCGCGGCCCGCGTGTCGGGGCGCCGTGCCATGTCGACGTTCGTGATGCCGAGCTTGCGGCTCGACGGCGGGAACGCGTCCCACGCGGCGCGCGCCGCGGGTACGGCGTCGAGCGCCGCCGCGAGGTCGTCGGGCTCGCGCAGCGCCTCGGCGTTGTCGAGCACGGTCCACGCGCCGTTCGCCTTGGCGACCTCGACGGCGCGATAACCGGCCTCGGTGATCAGGCCTGCCTCCTCGAGCTGGATGAGCCGTGCTTTGTTCGTCGCCGCCCAGCCGCTCGTCGCGCGCCGCGGCGCGAACCACAGGCCGCCGCGCTCGTCGTCGAACGAACGCACCGGACCGTCGATCCACCCGAAGCACAGCGCCTGCAGGATGGCGTCCTCGTAGCCGATGACCTCGAGCCCCGAACCCGGTCGCGCCCGCACGAGCCACGCCCCCTTCGAGGTGCGGTGGTTCGCGTCGAGCCACGAGCGCCAGGCCGCGGCATCCGTCACTTCCACCATCTCGCCGTCGTCGAGCGCTCCCATGATCGCGACCCTACCGGGAGCCGCCGACCTCGCGCACGGAGTCGGCCAGCACCCGCACGGCCTCGTCGACGAGGGGATCGGCGAGGTCGCCGTAGCCGAGCACGAGACGCTCGGGCGCCGGCGCGTCGGGCGATACGCGGTAGCGGCGGATGTCGGTGAGGCCCAGGTCGCGGGGCTCCGCTGCGCGCACGACATCTGCCGCGCGCACGCCGCGTGGCAGGCCGAGCACGACATGGAGCCCCGCCGCGATGCCCGCCACGCGGCACTCCGGCAGCTCGTGCGCGAGCGCCGCAAGCAGCGCCTCGCGCCGCCGGCGGTAGCGGCTGCGGGCGCCGCGCAGGTGGCGGTCGAGCCCGCCCGATGTCAGGAACCGCGAGAGGGCCAGCTGGTCGAGCGTCGACGGCGCCGCCCCTCCCGCCGCGCGCACCCCCTCGCGCAGCCATGGCGGCAGCACGAGCCAGCCGATGCTGAGCGCGGGAGTCGCGGTCTTGCTGAGGCTGCCAGCGAGCACCACGCGGTCCGGCGCCATCGCCTGCAGCGCCCCGATCGGGCGCCGGTCGTAGCGGAACTCGGCGTCGTAGTCGTCCTCGATCACGACGCCGTCGCACGCACGGGTCCACGCGATGAGCCGCTCGCGCCGCTCGGCCGACAGCGGAACTCCCGTGGGGAACTGGTGCGCGGGCGTCACGAGGGCGGCGCGCGCGCCGGTGCGGACGGAGGCCTCGACCAGCGCCGCGACATCGACCCCGTCGTCGTCCACCGCGACGGGCACCGACGTGAGACCCTCCGCCGCGGCGACCTGACGCATGCGCTGCCAGGACGGGTCCTCGACGAGGAGCGCGGTGTGCCCGAGGGTGCGGAGCGCCCGCGCCACACGGCGCATGCCGTCGGCGGCGCCGTGCGTGACGAGGACCGACTCCGCGTCGGCCCGTGCGAAGCGCGACCGCGACAGATACGCCGAGAGTGCGTCGCGGGCGGCCGGCACATCCCCGTCGAGGCGGAACAGCTCGGCGTCCGGGCTCTGGGTCAACGCCTCGGTCATCGCGCGCAGCCAGAGGGCGCGCGGCGCGTTCCGCAGGTCCGGCACGCCGGGGGCGAGGTCGTACCGGGGACGCCGGAGCGGGGCGACGGGTTGCGGATCGGGCCGGGCAGCTGTGGCGCGGACGGATGCTGCGACCCGCGTCGCCGAGCCGGTCCGGGCATCGAGGATGCCTTCGGCCGTGAGACGCCCGTACACCTCCGTGACCACCCACCGCGAGACGCCCAGCGACGCCGCGAGGAGTCGGCTCGGGGGGAGTGCGGCGCCGGAGGGCAGGCGACCCGCGGCGACAGCATCCCTCACCGCCTGCTCCAGCCGCACGTGACGGGGGCCGTCGTACGCGGCGAGGTCGAGCAGTGTCTCCCACGCCACCGGATTGGTCTGGGTTTCTGCCATGGAATCGGATCGTACTCCCAGACCGCTGGCGATCCACGATGGGATCACCAACCACGGAAAGGGCACCTCATGCAGTACCGCACCATCTCCAACGGCACGACCTCGTTCGAGGTCTCGACCCTGTGCCTCGGCACCATGTTCTTCGGCACCCGCACCGACACCACCACATCGCTCGAGATCCTCGACCGCTTCGCCGACGCCGGCGGCACCTTCGTCGACACCGCGAACAACTACAACGCGTGGGTCGGCGGGAACGGCCGCGACAGCGAGGACGTGCTGGGGCAGTGGATCCGCCGCCGCGGCGGCCTCGGCGACGTGCGCCTGGCGACCAAGCTCGGCGCGGCGAAGAAGGATCCCTCGCTGCCGCTGCAGAACGTCGAGCCGACGAACTTCCAGGGACTGTCGGCCGAGGTCGTCGCCCGCGAGGCGCGCCTCAGCCTGCAGCACCTCGGCGTCGACCGCCTCGACGTGCTGTACGGGCACGTCGACGACCGCGAGACGCCCATCGCCGAGACCGTCGCCGCCTTCGGGCAGCTCCAGCGCGAGGGGCTCGTCGGCATCTCGGGCATCTCGAACGTCGCGCTGTGGCGTCTGATCGAGGCGCGCGACGAGGCGCTGCGCCAGGGCGTCGACCCCTACGGCGTCGTGCAGCAGGGGTACAGCTACGTGTACCCGAGCCCGGGCGTCGGGCGCACGAACGACGTGTCGGTGGAACTCCTCGATTATGTCGAATCCTTGGCCTCAGGCGCTGCCGCGGCCGCGGGCGCGGACGGCCGGCCGCCGCTCACCATCACGGCGTACTCGCCGCTGCACCAGGGAGCCTTCACCCGCGACGACAAGCCGATGTGGGCGCCGATGCGTCACGCCTCGAACCGCGAGCGCGTGCGCGCGCTCCACGACGTCGCCACCGAGATCGGCGCGACCCCGAACCAGGTCGCGCTCGCCTGGCTGCTGGGCGCGGAGGTGCCGGTGATCCCCGTCGTCGGCATCTCGAGCGTCGCACAGCTCGAAGAGGCGCTCGCCGCCTCCGAGCTCGTCCTCGACGCCGACGTCCGCGCCCGGCTCGACACCGCCGACCTCGACGTGCGCGCCACGGTCGCGGTCTGACCGGGTTCGGCGGGCGCTGCGGAAGCCCGCCGCACCTTGCGGGAGACGGATGCCTCGGCCCGAGGCATCCGACCTCCCGATGTCGTGAGCAGCGCAGCTGCTCCCGGCGCGGACGCGCCGGTTTCCGGCGAATCGCCATATCCGGCGTCTTGCGCGCCCGGTCTGTGGCGAATCGCCGGATTCGACCGGCGTGCGCCGCCGCGCGGGTTCCTGGCGAGTCGCCAAGAATGGTCGAGACCCGCACCGGTTCTGGCGAGTCGCCGAGAATGACGGAGAACCGCGCGGGTTTTGGCGAGTCGCCAAGAATGGCCGAGAACCGCACCGGTTCTGGCGAGTCGCCGAGAATGACGGAGAACCGCGCGGGTTTTGGCGAGTCGCCAAGAATGGTCGAGACCCGCACCGGTTCTGGCGAGTCGCCAAGATGACGGAGAACCGCGCGGGTTTGGCGAGTCGCCGAGAATGGCCGAGAACCGCACCGGTTCTGGCGAGTCGCCGAAATCCCAGGTGCGAAACGGGCCTACAGGAGCTCGGGATCCTCGGATTCGACAGGCTCGTGGTCGAGGAGGGCGGCCACCGAGTTCAGCACCTCGTCGGGGCGGAACGGGTAGCGGGCGATCTCGGCGGCGTCGCTGATGCCGGTGAGCACGAGCACCGTGTGCAGGCCCGCCTCGATGCCGGCGACGACGTCGGTGTCCATGCGGTCGCCGATCATGCCGGTGTTCTCGGAGTGCGCGCCGAGGCGGTTCATCGCCGAGCGGAACATCATCGGGTTCGGCTTGCCCACGACGTAGGGCTCCATGCCGGTCGCCTTCGTGATCAGCGCCGAGATCGCGCCCGTGGCGGGCAGCACACCCTCGGTCGAGGGGCCGGTGGCGTCGGGGTTGGTCGCGATGAAGCGCGCGCCGGCGTTGATGAAGCGGATCGCCTTCGTGATCGCCTCGAAGGAGTAGTTGCGGGTCTCACCGACGACGACGTAGTCGGGATCGGTCTCGGTCATGATGAAGCCCGCCTCGTGGAGGGCTGTCGTCAGCCCCGCTTCGCCGATGACGAAGGCCGAGCCGCCGGGCATCTGCGACTCGAGGAAGTCGGCGGTGGCGAGGGCGGAGGTCCAGATCGACTCCTCCGGCACGAGGAGGCCGGACGCCCGCAGCCGGGCCGACAGATCGCGGGGCGTGAAGATCGAGTTGTTGGTGAGCACCAGGAACGGCACGCCCTGATCCCGCCACTGCTGGAGCAGGTCGGAGGCCCCGGGGATGGGGGTGTTCTCGTGGACCAGCACGCCGTCCATGTCGGTGAGCCAGCATTCGATGTCCGCGCGGGTCCGCATGCGTCCAGACTAGGTGCCGGGCAGGCGTAGGGTCGTTCCCGTGACGTGGGACCCCCGGACCCTCCCGGACCTTTCCGGACGCGTGTACCTCGTGACCGGATCCAATGCCGGCCTCGGCTACTTCGCCTCGGAGCAGCTCGTGCGCGCCGGCGCGCACGTGCTGATGTCGGCGCGCCATCCGAACCGGCTGTCGGCCGCGCGCGCGGCGATCCGCCGGCGGGTTCCGGATGCGGCACCCGACGCGACCGAGCCCCTCATCCTCGACACCTCCAACCTCGCGTCGGTGCGCTCCGCCGCGGCGAGCGTGCGGGGCAAGGGCGGCCTCGACGGCGTGCTGCTCAACGCCGGCATCGTCCACGCGCCGAAGGAGCGCGAGACCACGATCGACGGGCACGAGGTCGTCTTCGCCACCAACGCCCTCGGCCATTACGCGCTCGCCGGCGAACTCCTCCCCGCGCTCGCCGAAGCCCACGGACGCATGGTGTGGGTGGGCAGCATGTCGACCTCGCTCACGCCCTACGACCCCGTCGACCCGCAGCTCGTCGACGGATACACGGCCTGGCGCGCGTACGTGCAGTCGAAGGTCGCGACGTCGGCGCTGGGCTTCGAGGCCGACCGGCGCCTGCGCGCGGCCGGCATCCCGGTCGCGAGCGTCGTCGCCCACCCCGGCTATTCGACCGGGGGTCGCACGCCCGGCATCGTCGGTGTCAACGAGCCCTCGCGCGCCAAGCGCTTCCGCGACAACCTCCAGGCGGCGATGGCCCAGTCGAAGGAGCACGGCGCGTGGCCGCTCGTGCGAGCCCTCACCGACCCCGACGTGGAAGGCGGCGAGTTCTGGGGTCCGCGCACCGGCTCGCGCGGAGAGCCCCGCAAGCAGACCGCCTCGAAGATCACGCGCGATCCGGTGGTCGCCGCCCGCCTGTGGGACGTCGCCGAGACCACCACAGGCGTGCGCTGGCCGTTCGAGATGGCCGCGCGCCGCTGACCTGACCCGCACAGGGTCGGCGGTTCTGCGCGGCACGCCGGCGCGCAGCATCCGTTCCCCGGCCCGGCCGCCGCGAACCTCCGATCCTGTGTCGGGACGCGGATGCCGCCACCCCGGCTGTCAGACTGACCGCGGGAGGTCGCATGGCCGAGGTCGCCCCGTCGCTGTGGTCGCGCTTCGTCGCGCGCGTGCGCGAGACCTCGTGGGCGATCGACGCGAACGACGGGATCATCGCGACCGCGGGCCTGCTGCAGGGCTTCGCGGGCGCCGGTGCCGGAGACCGGCTGCTGCTGTTCACGGCTGTTGCCGCGATGATCGCCGGCGGGCTGAGCGCCGGCGGCGCGAAGTGGGCCGAAGTCGCGGCGGAGCGCGAGTCCGAGCTCGAGATCGCGGCGCAGGAGGAGGAAGACCTCCAGCGCGATCCCGCAGGGGAGCTGGCGACGCTCGCGGCGCACTGGGAGTCCCGCGGGCTCTCGTCGCAGCTCGCGCTCGAAGTGGCCCAGCAGCTCACGGCGCGGGACGCGCTCGCCGCTCAGCTCGATGCCGAGCACGGGCTCGAGGAGATCACCCACCGGTCGGCGCCGTGGTGGGCCGGCCTCGAGACCGCGATCGCATTCATGATGGGTGCCGCGATCCCGGTGCTCATCACGTACTACGCCCCTGTCGCGATCGAGACGTGGGCGATCATCGTCGCCGTCGTCGTGTCACTCGCCCTCACCTCGCTGGTGGCGGCGGGCGTCGGCCGCCTCTCGGCGCTGCGCATGCTCATCCGGAGCCTCGCCGTCGGCCTCGGCACGATGGGCGTCAGCTACGCCGCCGGCGTGATCTTCTTCTAGCCCCGTGTCGGGGCCTCCGCCTCTTCCCGAGTCGCCAGGACACGCCGTGCGGCGGGTCCTCCAACCGGCGTGTTGTGGCGACTTGGCGACTGGAGGAAAAGGAAGCCGCGTGAGAGGGCCGGGGAGCGGATCAGGCGGTGAGCCAGACGGCCGCAGCGGCCGCGTGGGGCAGTGACACCTCGGAGCCGTCGATACGGAGGGCGGCAGCATCCGTCACCGTCACGGTCGCGCCGACGGAGACGCCGGCCGACTCGACAGCCCTGAGCAGCTCGGGGTCGCGGTCGCTCACGCGCAGCACCCGTCCGACATGCCCGGTGGGCGCGTGGGCGAGCAGCACGAACGGCTCGCGGTGGACATGGCCCGCGGCATCCGGGATCGCATCGCCGTGCGGGTCGAAACGCGGGCGTCCGAGCCGCTCGTCGATGCCCTCGAGCAGCCGGTCGCTGATCGCGTGCTCGAGCACCTCGGCCTCGTCGTGCACCTCGTCCCATGCGTAGCCGAACTCGCCCACGAGCCAGGTCTCGATGAGCCGGTGCCGGCGGATGATCGCCGCCGCGCGGCGCTCGCCCTCCTCGGAGAGCGCGATGGGACCGTAGGGGCGATGCGTCACGAGACCCTGCGCGGCGAGCTTCTGCACCATCTCGGTGACGCTCGACGGCGCGAGGCCGAGCTCGCCGGCCAGCTGCGACGGCGTGATGCGATCGTCCTGCCACTCGGTGTGGTGGTAGATCGTCTTCAGGTAGTCGTCGATCGCAGGGGAGGCCACGTTTTCAGGGTACCGGGCGGTCCTCACGCCCCCGTCAGCACGAGATAGAGCAGCATTCCGTTGAGCGCGATGAGGAACACGGATGCTGCGATCCCCGCGATCGTCGTCCACACGCGGTTGCGGTAGCCGCCGAGCACCTCGCGGTTCGCGGTGAGCGCGATCAGCGGGATGAGCGCGAACGGGATGCCGAAGGACAGCACGACCTGGCTCAGCACCAGCGCGACCGTCGGATCGAATCCGACCGCGAGGATCGCGAGCGCCGGGATCAGCGTGACGAGGCGGCGGGCGAGGAGCGGCACGCGGATGTGCAGCAGGCCGTGCATGATCTCGGCCCCGGCGTAGGCGCCGACCGACGTGCTGGCGAGGCCGCTCGCCAGGAGGCCCACGGCGAACAGGGTCGCGACCAGCGGGCCGAGGCCCGCGTACAGCGCGGCGTACGCGCCCTCGAGGGAGTCGGTGCCCGGCACCCCCGCCAGATTCGCCGCCGCGAGCAGCAGGATGCAGAGGTTCACGGTGCCCGCGATCAGCATCGCGATGGTGACGTCCCACTTGGTCGCGCGCAGGAGGCGACGAGTGGGGATGCCGCGCAGCTCGGCCAGCGTCGGGTCTGCCGGAGCCCCGATCGGGGCATCCGCAGCGCGGGAGCCGCGCGGCACCAGTCGATCGCCGCCGAGCGCGACGGCGGCCGTCGCCGGTGGCGGGGCGAAGCGGTCGCGCGCCAGGGCGCTGTGCGCATAGATGGCGTGGGGCATGATCGTCGCGCCGAGGATCGACGCCGCCAGCAGCACCGAGTCGGTGCCCTCGAAGCGCGGCACCAGGCCCGCGACCACGCTCGCGCCGTCGGGCGGCGCGACGAAGACGCCGAACGAGAACCCGATCGCGATGATGGCGAGCAGGCCGATGACCACGAACTCGAACGTGCGCGGACCCCGTCGCGACTGGATGAGCAGGAGCGCGATCGACACGGTCCCGGTGATCACGCCGCCCCACACGAGCGGCACGCCGAACAGCAGGTTGAGCGCGACCGCCCCGCCGATCACCTCGGCGATGTCGGTCGCCATCGCGACGAGCTCGGCCTGCAGCCAGTACGCGCGCCGCCCCCAGCGGTTGCGGATGCGGTGGCCCAGGGTCTCGGGGAGGCTCTGGCCGGTGACGATGCCGAGCTTGGCCGACAGGTACTGGATGAGCCACGCCATGACGTTGCCGATCACCACGACCCACACGAGCAGGTACCCGTACCGCGCGCCGGCGGTCATGTTGCTCGCGACGTTGCCGGGATCGAGATACGCGACCCCCGCGACGAGCGCCGGGCCGATCAGCCACGCGAGGCGGGGCATCGACAGGCGCCGACTCGCGAGCGGCGTCGGCGTGCTGAGATCCTCGGCAGTTTTCGGCATACCGAAAACCTAGCCTGTTTTCGGCGTACCGAAAAGAGCGGATCGGCGCACGCACGGCGAGCGATGTCAACCCCCGACCGCCGCTGTCGGCTCGCGAGTACCCCTGTGTCATACGCCGAATCACCCGAAAGCAGGCGAAGCATGACGACGAAGCTGGTCGCATTCATCCAGGAGCTCGTGGCCGGAGTGCGCCTCCGCACGCAGCCGCGGCCGCGCCGCAGCACATGGCGCTCCTCGCTCGCGGAGACGCGGCGGGGCCAGTGGCACCGGTCGCCCGAGCCCTGACACCCGGACGCGGGGGCGGTCGCGAGCCCGGGATAGCCTGGGCCGGTGACGACGCCCGACTCGACCGCCGCCGAGCACGGCGAACCCGCCGAGCACGGCGAACCCGCCGAGCCGACGCTGCCGGTCGGCGTGGGGCCGTGGCCCGGGGGTCCCGATGCCTGGCCCGACGACGCGCGCTACGACCGCGAGCTCCTCGCGCACGGCGACGCGCGCAATGTGGTCGACGCCTACCGGTACTGGACGATGGACGCCATCGTCGCCGACCTCGACACGCGCCGCCACGCGTTCCACGTCGCGATCGAGAACTGGCAGCACGACATGAACATCGGCTCGATCGTGCGCAGCGCCAACGCGTTCCTCGCATCCGAGGTGCACATCATCGGCAAGCGCCGCTGGAATCGCCGCGGCGCCATGGTGACCGACCGCTACCAGCACGTGCGCCATCACGAGACCGTCGAGGCCTTCACCGCGTGGGCGGATGCCGCGTCCCTGCCCGTCATCGCGATCGACAACGTCGAGGGCTCGCTGGCGCTGCCCGCCGCCGATCTGCCCGAGGCCTGCGTGCTGCTGTTCGGTCAGGAGGGACCGGGGCTGTCGCCGGAGGCGCTGGCCGCAGCATCCGGAACGATCCAGATCGAGCAGTACGGCTCGACCCGCTCGATCAATGCGAGCGCCGCAGCCGCCGTCGTGATGTACGAGTGGTGCCGCCGCTGGGCCGCGCCCGGTCGCTGAGCGATCTTGCGAGTCGAAACGCGGGTCACGCGCCGGCGGTGAGCCAGGCCGAGCCGCGCACGCGCCACCCGAGGGTGGCGAGCCGGGCGAGCATGTAGACGCCGAAGAACGCGACGGCCAGCCACGCGAGCCCGGCGGCGCCCACGGGGTGGAGCCAGGCGACCACGAGCAGCGCGGGGACGAAGGGCACGAGATTCAGCACCCCGACGATCGCGAGGTACTTCGCATCGCCCGCGCCGATGAGCACGCCGTCGAGCACGAACACGACACCGCACACGGGTTGGGCGATCGCCAGCACGATGAGGGCGGGCTGCACGAGCACCGCGATGCCGGCGTCGCCGGTGAACGCCAGCCCGATCACCCCGGACAGCGCCCCGATGATCGCGCCGGTGATCACTCCGAACCAGGCGCCCCACGCGACGGTGCGGCCGAGCACGCGGCGCACGAGGGGCGAGTCCTCGGCGCCGAGGCCCTTGCCGATGAGGGCCTGGGCGGCGATCGCGAGCGCGTCGAGCGCGAATGCCGCGGTCGAGAAGATGGTGAAGGCGACCTGCCAGCCGGCGAGCTCGACCGTGCCGAGCCCGGTCGCGACGGCGACCGTCGCGAGGAGCGCGAACCGCAGTGAGACCGTGCGCAGGAACAGCCACCCGCCGGACCGTGCCGAGCCCTGCACGCCCTCGCGCTGGGGACGGACGGATGCCTCGTGCCGCCGCGCGAGGCGTCCGATCACGACCGCGTAAGCGGCGACCATGCCCCACTGCGCAACGACGGTGCCGATCGCCGAGCCGGCGATGCCCCACCCGAAGCCGTAGATGAACAGCCAGTTGAGCAGGGCGTTGGCGGCGAAGCCGAGGCCGGCGATCCACAGGGGCGTCACGGTGTCCTGCATGCCGCGCAGGAGCCCGGTGGCGGCGAACACCACGAGCATCGCAGGCAGGCCCCACATCGAGATGCCGAGATAGATCTCGGCCTGCTGCGCGACGTCGGGCGTCGCGCCGAACAGGCCGACGAGGAGCGGGGTCGCGACGTAGCCGACCAGCGCGAGCACGGCACCGATGCCGAGCGCGAGCCACATGCCGTCGATGCCCACCGACACCGCACGAGACGGGTCGCCCGCCCCGAACCGGCGCGCGACCGCGGGCGTCGTCGAGTACGCCAGGAACACCATGAGCCCGACGATCGTCTGCAGCACCGCCGAAGCGATGCCGAGTCCGGCGAGCGGCTCGACGCCGAGGTGCCCGACGAGCGCCGAGTCGACGATGAGGAAGAGCGGCTCGGCGATCAGGGCGCCCAGTGCCGGCACCGCAAGCCGCAGGATGTCGCGGTTCAGGGTGTCGGTCGTCACCCCTCGAGCCTAGGAGGCCGCGCCGACGCTCTGGCGCGGCATCCGTCGCTCCTCAAAGAGGACGAGAGCCGAGATGCGGGCCGATCCTCACCGCCGCGTCGCATTTCGGCAACGGACCTCGACTGAGGATCGAGGATGCTTCATCACAATGTCGTCACGGGCGGCGATCCCGCCTCTCCCGAGAGTTGTCCAGGCTGCGGGCGGCTACCCTGGAACGCATGACCGATGCCCCCCGCTCCGGTCTCGCGCTCGATGAGCTCAGCGCCGAGATCCGCCCCCAGGACGACCTGTTCCGCCACGTCAACGGCAGCTGGCTCGAACGGACCGAGATCCCGGAGGACAAGGCGCGGTGGGGGTCGTTCCACCTCATCGCGGAGCAGGCCGAGAAGGACGTGCACGCGATCGTCGAGGAGTCGCAGCAGGCCGAGCCGGGCACCGAGGCCCGCAAGATCGGCGACCTCTACACGAGCTTCATGGACACCGAGCGCATCGAGGCGCAGGGCGCCGCGCCGCTCGCCGAGTCGCTGGAGCGGGTCGAGGCGATCGCCGACATCCCCGGGTTCCTCCGCACGATCGGCGAGTTCGAGCGCGACGGCGTCGCCGCGCTGATCCACCTCTACTTCGAGCCCGACCCGGGCAACCCGGAACGCTACGTGCCCTTCTTCATCCAGGGCGGCCTGTCGCTGCCGGACGAGAGCTACTACCGCCTCGACAATTTCCAGGAGACGCGCATCGCGTTCCGCGCCCATGTGCAGCGCATCCTCGAACTCGCGGGTGTGGCCGAGGCCGAGGCATCCGCCGACCGGATCGTCGCGATCGAGACGGAGCTCGCCACCCACCACTGGGACAACGTCTCGAGCCGTGACGCGGTGAAGACGTACAACCTCAAGACGTGGGACGAGGTGCAGGAGCTCGTCGGCGTCGACCTGACGCCGTGGCGCGAGGGCGCGGCGCCGGGCCACGCCGACGCGTTCGCGGAGATCAACGTCTACCAGCCGAGCTTCTTCGAGGGTCTCGGCGCCCTGCTCGTCGAGGATCGCCTCGAGGACTGGAAGGCGTGGCTGCGGTTCGCTGTCGTGCACTCTGCGGCGCCGTTCCTGTCGGAGGAGTTCGTCGCCGAGAACTTCGGGTTCTACGGCACGCAGCTGACCGGCGTCCCGGTCAACCGCGAGCGCTGGAAGCGCGGCGTCAGCCTCACCGAGGCCGCTATGGGCGAGGCCATCGGCCGCGTCTACGTCGAGCGTCACTTCCCGCCCGCCGCCAAGGAGGCGATGGACGAGCTCGTCGCCAACCTCATCGAGGCCTACCGGCAGTCGATCGCCGAGCTCGAGTGGATGAGCCCCGAGACCCGGGAGCGCGCGCTCGCGAAGCTCGACGCGTTCACCCCGAAGATCGGGTACCCGGTCAAGTGGAAGGACTACTCCACCCTCGAGATCGCGAGCGATGACCTCGTCGGCAACGTCCGCCGTGCGCACGTGTGGGAGCACGACCGCCAGCTCGCGAAGGTCGGTCAGCCGATCGACCGCGACGAGTGGTTCATGACGCCGCAGACGGTCAACGCGTACTACAACCCGCTGATGAACGAGATCGTGTTCCCGGCGGCGATCCTGCAGTACCCGTTCTTCGACGTCGAGCGCGACGCCGCGGCCAACTACGGCGGCATCGGCGCGGTCATCGGCCACGAGATCGGCCACGGCTTCGACGACCAGGGCAGCCGCTTCGACGGCGACGGATCCCTGCGTGACTGGTGGACCGACGACGACCGCGCCGCCTTCGAGGAGCGCACCAAGAACCTCATCGCCCAGTACGACGCCCTCGTGCCGCAGGGGCTGGCCGACGACAACCACGTCAACGGCGCGCTCACCATCGGCGAGAACATCGGCGACCTGGGCGGTCTCGGCATTGCGATCAAGGCCTACGCGCTGTCGCTCGACGGCACGGGCGCGCCCGAGCTCGACGGCTTCACGGGCATCCAGCGACTGCTGCTCAGCTGGGGACAGATCTGGCAGCAGAAGGGACGGGATGCGGAGACGATCCGCCTCCTGACGATCGACCCGCACTCCCCCAACGAGTTCCGGTGCAACCAGATCGTCCGCAACATCGACGCGTTCTACGAGGCGTTCGGTGTGACCGAAGCGGATGCGCTCTGGCTCGACGAGGACCAGCGCGTCACTATCTGGTGACGTCCGGGCCGCGTGCGGCTCGATCACCCCGCAACAACGTCAAGGGGAGGGAAACTCCGTGGGCATGGAGCCCAGAAAGGATGCCGAGTCGCAGCGGGGGGCGCGACGGAGCACCGGTCGGCGGCTGCCGAAGAGGGCGGCCGCCGGTCGTCGATCGTTCACGTCGACGCTGAAGGCGCTCGACGATCTCGCCGCATCGGGAGCCAAGATCTCGGTGCGCATCACCGACCTCGACCGCGGCACATCCGTCCTGTCGGGCGACGACTTCGTGACCCTGCCGGTCGCCGGGCTCGGCGTCGTGCCGCTGCTCATCGAGGTGGCGGCGGCGTTCGAGTCGGGGCGTCTCGAGCCGCTCGAGATCATCGACCGCGCGCACATCGAGCCGGTCGGCGTCGGGGGAGTGTGGCAGCACCTCAAGGCGCCGGCCCTTCCTCTCGTCGACCTCGCCGTGCTCACCGCCTCGACCGGCGACGCGCTGGCGGCCAATGCGCTGCTGTGGCGCGTGGGCCTGCCGGCGGTGCGCGCCCGCATCGAGGAGCTGGGGCTCGCCCGCTCGGCGCTGCTCGACCGCTTCCGCGACGAGCGCGGGCCGGACGACGCGCCGCACTTCGCGCTCGGCTCCGCGCGTGAGCTCGCCGAGGTGTTCGCGGCACTGGTGAACTCGCAGGTCGTCTCCCCGGGCGTGAGCGCTCAGGTGGCGGAGTGGCTGAGCCTGAACCACGACCTGTCGCTCGTGGCATCCGCCACCGGTCTCGACCCGTTCTCCCACGAGAACGACGAGCACGGCCTGCTCTTCATCAACAAGACCGGCCGGGATGCCGGCATCCGTGTCGAAGCGGGGGTGCTCGCCGGCCCGCGCGCCGGGGTGTCGTACGCGCTCATCGTGTGCTTCGACGACCTGTCGATCTCGCACCGCCTGCGCGCACACGAGGCTTTCCGCATCCTGGGCACGGACCTCATGGAGTACGTGTTCTGAGCCGGCGGGGCGGGCGATGACGCCGAGTGACGGGCGAGTACCTATGGCGGGAGGGATCGACTAGCCTCGCAAGGGTGTCAACACCGCCGTTCCGCGCCGACATCGTCGGCAGCTTCCTCCGTCCCGCCGAGCTCGCAGGGGCGCGCCGCCGTTTCGCCGCGGGAGACATCGATGCCGATGCGCTGCGCGTCGCGGAGGAGACCGCGATCGCCGAACTCGTCGTGCGCGAGGCCGATGCGGGCCTGAAGCTCGCAACCGACGGCGAGTTCCGCCGCTCGTGGTGGCACTTCGACTTCTTCGGCCTGCTCGACGGCGTCGAGATCGTCGAGCTCGACCACGGCATCCAGTTCCAGGGCGTGCAGACCAAGCCGCGCGGCATCGAGATCTCGGGCAAGATCGGCTTCAGCGACACGCACCCGTTCCTGGACCACTTCCGCTCGCTCAAGAGCCTGCTCGAGCGCACCACCGGTGCGGTGCCCAAGTTCAGCATCCCCGCCCCGACCGTGCTCGACTTCCGCCTCGAGCCCGGCCATCTGTCCGGGTCGGGGTACGACGGCCGCGAGGACATCGTCGACGACCTCGTGCAGGCGTACCGTGACGCCGTCGCCGCGTTCTACGACGCCGGTGCGCGCTACCTGCAGTTCGACGACACCGCCTGGGCGTACCTCTGCTCCGAGGTCGAGCTCGAGAAGGCGCGCGAGCGCGGCATCCACACCGACGGCATCGCCGAGCGCTACGCCGGCATTCTGAACCGCATCCTCGACGGCAAGCCCGACGACCTCACGATCACCACCCACGTCTGCCGCGGCAACTTCCGCTCGACGTGGATCTCGTCGGGCGGCTACGAGCCGGTCGCCGAGCAGCTGCTCGGCAACACCGCCTACGACGGCTACTTCCTCGAGTACGACAGCGAGCGCGCCGGCGGCTTCGAGCCGCTGCGGTTCCTGCCCCGAGGCAGTGAGGGGAACGGCCGTGACAAGACGGTCGTGCTCGGGCTCATCACGTCGAAGAGCGGTGAGCTGGAGGATGTGGATGCCGTGAAGCACCGCATCGACGAGGCTGCGGCGTTCGCCCCGCTCGAGCAGCTCGCCCTCAGCCCGCAGTGCGGCTTCGCCTCGACCGAGGAGGGCAACGTCCTCACCGAGGACGAGCAGTGGGCCAAGGTGCGCGAGGTCGTCGACATCGCCGCCGACGTCTGGCGCTGAGCCCGCTGGGCCCCCGCGCCCCCGGCCAGAACCGCCGAGCCCGGGGCTCACGTCAGATCTCGACGGAGTGGCGCGATGATGGCGATCCCCGTCGCCACGAGGGCATACGCGACGAGGATCGCGGCCCCTGCCGCGGGTGAGGTCAGCGGCGCCGACGCGAGCATCGTCTGCTCGCCGATGGTGTCGGTCAGGAAGGTGAAGCGGGTGAGCGAGGCCGTGGCGCCGCCGGGGAGGAACGGGTACAGGGCGTTCACCCCGGGGACCAGCATGAGCACGTTCTCCAGGAAGTAGAAGTACCCCAGCACGATCCCGATCGCCAGGAGCTGATGGCGCGCCAATGCCCCGATCGCGACGCCGAGCACCATGTAGACCGCCGAAGCCACCGCGAGCTGCGCCAGGGTGATGGCGAGCTGCTCACCCGTGAGTCCGACGTCCACCCCGCGCAGCGCGGCGGCGGCGACGAGCGCCGAGCCCGAGGCGACCGAGGCGACGATGCCGTAGACCAGGCCGAGCAGCGAGTAGATCGCGAGCTTGGCGAGCAGGACGCGACCGCGCCGCGGCACCGCCAGGAAGGTGGTGCCGATGGTGCGGTGGCGGTACTCCCCGGTGATCGCGATGGTGCCGATGAGCGCCGGAACGAACAGCAGCAGGACGCCGAGGCCGACGACCAGGCCCGCGCCCTCCGCGGTGTCGATGCCGGGCATCGGCGTGCTCGAGTTCTCGGGTCCGATCAGGGCGAGGAGGCCCGTGATGCCGCCCCCGCAGCCGACAGCGGCGAGGAGGGTCCAGAGCGGGAGCCGGGTGGAGAAGAGGCGGACGAGCTCGCCGTGCATCGCGTTCACAGGTGTGCGCCTTCCTGGGTCAGGTGGAGAAAGGCTTCCTCGAGCGAGGTGCCGGCCGTGAGCAGGTCCTCGAGGGTGCCGGTGAAGGAGATGCGGCCGCGGTCGATGAGCACCACGTCGTCGACGGCGTGCTGGAGATCGTTGAGCTGGTGACTCGAGATCAGCACGGCTCCGCCGGCGGCCGCGAACTGCCCGAGGAAGCCGCGCAGCCACGCGATGCCGACGGGATCGAGGCCGTTGGACGGCTCGTCGAGCACGAGGATCCCGGGATCGCCGAGCAGCGCCGTCGCGAGCGAGAGCCGCTGCCGCATGCCCGTTGAGAAGGTGCCGATCCGCCGGTCGGCGAAGCTCTCGCCCTGCACCAGGGACAGCACCGCGTCGACCCGCTGATCGGCGAGCCCCGCCAGCGCGGCGTACGTGCGCAGGTGCGCACGAGCCGTCATCAAGGGGTGAGCGCACGCGATGTCCAGCACGGCGCCGACGGTACGGAGGGGAGAGGCGAGGTCGGCATACTTCCGGCCCCGGATCAGTGCTGTGCCCCGATCGGGACGGATCAGTCCCAGCAGCATGCGCAGCGTCGTCGATTTGCCGGCGCCGTTCGCACCGAGAAAGCCCGTCACCCGGCCCGCCGCGACAGCGAAGCTGACGTCGTCCACGGCGTTCACCGGCCCGAACCGCTTGCTCAGCCCGGCCACCTCGATGACCGTCGAAGCCCGGCCTGCCTCGCCGTGCCCTGGTGTCGACCGGGGGGCGGCCCCTGTCGTTTCCTGCCTCATCGCTCGCACCCTGTGGTCCGCATATTGCTCTCCTCGTTCTCGATAGGATCGTTCCTAGCAAGTGGAACATTATCACGATGAGAATAATGGATCGGAGCCCGACGTGAACGACTCCTCGATCGCCGACGTCGTCCTGCATCCCGTGCGCCTGCGGATCGTCCAGCAGTTCGGCGGGAGGAGCCTGACGACGGCGCAGCTGCGCGCGTTGCTGCCCGACGTGACGCAGGCGACGCTGTACCGGCACGTCGCCACCCTCGTGGATGCCGACATCCTCACGATCGTCGAGGAGCGACGGGTCCGCGGCGCAGTGGAACGCACGCTGGCCCTCGGAAACCGGATGGCTCACGTGGACCACGGCGAGCTGCGCGCGATGAGCGACGCGCAGCTGCGCTCGGCGATGCTCGCGTTCCTCGGGTCGGTCGCGGCGGATTTCGATCGGTTCCTCGACGGCGACGACTCGGGACTGCGCGATTTCGTCGGATTCGGGCGCGTCCCGCTGTACGTCGGCGCGGCGGACCTCGCCGCGATCCAGTCGGCGCTGTCGGAGCTTCTCGGCCCCTATCTGTCCGATCGCGGCGGCGATCGTCGGCGCGTCAGCTTCGCGACGCTCCTGGTCCCGGAGGTCGACCCTCCCTCACCGAACGGCTGAGCGGGGCCCTCCCGGTGCTGGACCGGGCCGGGCTCAGTGGCCGGGCGCGTCGACCACCGGGGTGCCGTGGGTGTGGAAGGTCTCGATCGTCTTCATGCCCCAGGCCTGGCCCTTGCGGCGCTCGGCCTCCGTCCATTCCACGACGGGCTGATCGGGGTCCAGCAGGAGTCGGGCGCCGGCGTTGGCGAACTCGATGCGGTTTCCCCCGGGCTCCCAGACGTAGAGGAAGAACGTCTGGTTGATCGCGTGCTTGTGGGGGCCGGACTCGATGTGGATGCCGTTCTCGAGGAAGATGTCGGCGGCCTTGAGGATGTCCTCGCGCGTGTCGGGGGCGAACGCGATGTGGTGAAGGCGGTTGCCGTGCTTGGTCCAGTCGTCGGAGTAGACCACGTCGTACGACTTCAGCGAGAAGTGGAACCACCACGCGGCGAACTTGCCGCTGTCGAGTCGGATGCGCTCCGACTCCCGCATCCCCAGCGCGTCCCGCAGGAACGCGCCGTTCGCCTCGACGTCCTTGGCGAGGTAGTTGATGTGGTCGAGCCGACGCGCGTTGACCCCCCGGCCCGGGAAGCGGGAGGCCTGGTTCTTCAGGGCCGGCCGGTCGTCGTCGCCGGCCTCGTACCGCTCGGCTTCGTAGAAGATCCCCATCGCGTGCCCGTCGGGGTCGGCGAACTCGTAGGTGGGCCCGCAGCCGACGTCGCCATCGGTCCACCCGACGCCGAGCCCGGTCGCCTCGATCGCCGCGACCCGCCGCTCCAGCGCCTGCGGCGATGAGGCCCGGAATGACGTGCGACCCACGCCCGCAGCATCCGATGCCGTCAGCTTGATCGTGTACAGCTGGTACTCGTCCCACGTGCGCAGGTACACCGAGTCGCCGTCCTCGGCGACCACGCGCATCGCGAGCAGGTCCTCGAAGAACCAGCGGCTCTGGGTCGGAGTCGGCGTCAGCAGCTCGACGTGGGCGAGGTGGGCGACGTCGAACGACGTGTCGGCGGTCATGGTGCGTCCTCTCTGACGGGGTTCATCGGCGCGGCCGGGGAAAGACCGTGCCGTCGAAGAGCTTGCGGGCCGTGCGCAGCGAGAACGAGGTCGCGCGCCAGGCCCCGGCGTCGTCTTGCGTGACGTGCACGCGGGAGGGGAAGGTGCCGCTCGGGTGCTCGATGGCGGTGTCCTCAGCGCCGAGCGGGCCGGCCATATCGGAGCCGACGGCGCCGGGGATCCGGAGGGCGGCGGCGACGGATGCTGCCATCAGCACGCCGATCGCCGTGTGCACGCGCGCCGGGATGAACGCGCGGGTCGAGATCGCGCCGCCCGCGCGCGGCGGCGAGAGGAGGATCATCTTCGGCACCGTCTGCGCCGACACGTCGCCGAGCCCCATGAGGGGGCCGGCGGCGAGCCGGAGACGCTCGATGCGCGTGGCAAGGCCGGCGTCGGCCTCGAGTGCTGTGGCCGACTCCGTGCCGTCGACGCCGAGCTGATCCGCCCGCAGCAGCACGACCGGCATCCCGTTGTCGATGAGTGTCGCGGTGACGCCGTCGAGGTCGTCGGCGGGGTTCCCGGTCGGCAGCAGCGCCTTGTCGGGGCCGCCCCCGACCTCCAGCTCGATGGCGGATGCCGTGCCCGGGACGCCGTCGATGGCGGCATCGCCGTCGTAGTCGGGGCGGCCGTCTGCCGTCGTGAAGACGGCGGTCGCGGCATCCCCCGTGTTGAGGAGCCGGATGCGCACCGTGGTGCGTGAGCCGGTCGCAGGGACGACGCCCCGTTCGAGGGCGAACGGCCCGATGCCGGCGAGCAGGTTGCCGCAGGTCTGCGCGTCGCTCACCGTCGCCGTGTCGACCCCGATCTGCAGAAACAGGTAGTCGACGTCGACGCCCTCGGCGCCCGACGGCGAGACGATCGCCACCTTGCTCGTGAGCGGGTGCGCGCCGCCGATGCCGTCGATCTGGCGGGGATCGGGTGAGCCCATGATCCGCAGCAGCAGGTCGTCGCGTTCGGCCGGGTCATCCGGCAGGTCCGACGCGAGGAAGTAGGCGCCCTTCGACGTGCCGCCCCGCATGAGCATGCAGCGGATGCCGCCCTCTACCGGGTCAGTCGCGCCCATGATCGCGCGCCTCGTACTCGGCCTGTGTGACGTACTCGATGCCGAGCTCGGCGAGCAGGGGTCGAAGCCCCTTGCGGTCGAGGCTCAGCTCACCGCCCCGGTACGCGAAGCGGTCGGCCTCCTCTTTCGCGATGCGCGCGTCGGCGGCGGCGAGGGCGTCAGCCGCCTCCCGACGGGGGACGCACAGCACACCGTCGTCGTCCGCGACGATCACGTCGCCGGGGCGCACCGTGACCGCTCCGACCGTGACCGGCACGTTCACCGACCCGGGCGTCGCCTTGACGGTGCCCTGAGCGAACACCGCCGCCGACCACACCGGGAAGCCCATCGCGCGCAGCTCCGCGACATCGCGGACTCCCGTCGTCGTGACGAGCCCGCGCACTCCGCGCGCCTGCAGCGCGGTGGCGAACAGCTCGCCGAACGCGCCGTCGAGCGACGGCGATGTCGTGGTCACCACGAGCACGTCGCCCTCGCGGCACTGCTCGACGGCCGCGTGGATCATGAGGTTGTCGCCGGGGTGGCTCAGCACCGTGACCGCGGTTCCGGCGACGCGCACGTCGTCCTGGATGGGACGGATGCCGGGACCCACGAGTCCCGTGCGACCCATCGCCTCGTGCACCGTCGCGACGCCGTGGGCTCCGAGCGCACGGGCGGTCGCAGCATCCGTCCGCGCGATGTCGGTGACGATGACGGGCGTGATCACGGACCCACCCCGCTCACGAGAGCACCGCGGTGACCTGGGGGAAGTGCCGCATGTAGGCCTCGCCCATTGTCTCGTGGTGAAGGCCCAGGTTCGGGCCGGCGTTGCGCTTGAGCTGCACGCCGCGGCGGACCGCGAGGTCGGTGTAGTACGACCACATGTGCTTCTGGGCGGGCAGGCATTCCATCGCCGCGCGCTTGCGTCCGAACGCCTCGGTGATGTCGAGGAGCACGTCGGGGGTGAAGTCGCACTGCTCGGGCTGGTGCGGCTCGAAGAAGAACACCGGCGGGGCCCCGATGATGTCGTCCTTCGTGGGGTAGTTGCCGTCCGAGTTCGCGACGCCGATCGCCTGCGCGAGCACGCGAGCCTCGAGCGCCATGCGCGCCGCCGCCGGGTGATCGCCGTTGTAGGGGTCGCGCAGGGTGTGGGTGAGCACGACCGTGGGCTGCACCCGCCGGTACAGGTCGACCAGCCGCGACACGGCCTCACGCGACTCGAGGAGCGGGTAGTCGCCGAGGTCGAGGAACTCGATCTCAGCGCCGAGAGCGGATGCCGCGGCCTCGGCCTCGTCGCGCCGGATGCCCTTGATCTCGTCCAGCGACTTTCCATCGAGCCACTGGCTCGCCGACTCGCCGCGCTCGCCGTATGACAGGCACGCGACCACCGCGCGCTCACCGCGCAGGGCGGCGGCGGCGATCGCGCCGCCCGCCCGCCACACGAAGTCGCCGGCGTGGGCGCTCACGACGAGGAGCGTGTCGGACGTCTCTGTCATGGGGCCAGCGAACCACACCTATGGCGGAATGGTCAACAAATTGTCTACAATCGTGGCGACTAAATACCTTTCGATGTAGGTATCGGGCGCATCGCGCTCAGGTCACCCGGCACGAACCACTGGACGAGGAAGTCGAGACAGGCATGGCGAGCAATCTGCAGGAGCTGCTGGATCAGAAGGGGAACGTCGTCGACATGCTGCGCAACTCGCAGCTGGGCACGTACATCTACCCGGTCGTACCGGCGGAGTTCACGAACTGGCGGCGTGAGCAGAAGGCCTGGCGCGAGACCGCCGTGCTCTACGACCAGACCCACCACATGGTCAACTTCTTCATGACCGGTCCCGACGCGCTGAAACTGCTGTCCGACACCGGCATCAACTCCTTCGCGAACTTCCCGGTCGACACCGCCAAGCAGTTCGTGCCCACGTCGTCCACCGGCGGGGTCATCGGCGACGGCATCCTGTTCCATCTCGCCGAGGACGAGTACGTCTACGTCGGGCGCGCGCCGGGCGCGAACTGGCTGCAGTTCCATGCCGAGACCGGCGACTACGACATCGAGACCCGCTACGACGACCGTTCGCCCTCGCGCCCGTACGGCCAGGCGGTCACGCGCGAGTTCTACCGCTTCCAGATCCAGGGCCCGAACGCCTGGCCCATCATCGAGAAGCTCGCCGGCCGCGAGGTCGAGCAGGTGCGCTTCTTCCACATGGGCGAACTCGAGATCGCGGGACAGCAGGTGCGCACGCTCCGCCACGGCATGGCCGGTGCTCCGGGCCTGGAGATCTGGGGGCCGTACGCGCAGCATGGCCGGGTCCGCGACGCCGTGCTCGAGGCCGGGCGCGAGTTCGGGATCGAGCCCTGCGGGTCGCGGGCATACTCGTCGAACACGCTCGAGTCGGGGTGGATCCCGTCGCCGCTGCCGGCGATCTACACCGGCGGCGACATCGAGCGCCGCTACCGCGAGTGGCTCCCGGCCGACAGTTACGAGGCGATCAACGCCCTCGCCGGCTCGTTCGTGTCGGACGACATCGAGGACTACTACCTGAACCCGTGGGACCTCGGCTACGGCTCCTTCGTGAAGTTCGACCACGACTTCATCGGCCGCGAGGCGCTCGAGCAGGTCGACCCCGAGACGCAGCGCAAGAAGGTCACGCTCGCGTGGAACGACGAGGACCTCGGCCGCATCCTGACGAGCGTGATCGACCGCGAGGGCCCCGGCTACCAGTTCTTCGACCTGCCGAACGCGAACTACGGCTCCTCCAACTACGACGCTGTGATCGACGCTGCTGGCAGCACCGTCGGCCTGTCGCTGTTCACCGGCGTGACGGCGAACGAGAAGCGTGGGCTGTCGCTCGCCACCGTCGACCGCGACGTGCCGATCGGCGCCGAGGTGCGCGTCGTGTGGGGCGAGCCCGACGGCGGCTCCGGCAAGACGACGGTCGAGCCGCACGAGCAGATCGAGGTGCGCGCGGTGGTGAGCCCCGTGCCCTACGCCGAGACCGCACGCCAGGAGTACCACGGCGGCTGGCGCACCGCCGGCACGGCGTAAACGCAGGCGCATCCGTTCGGGGGCCGCGCCACGCGGGGTGCGTGCGTCGATTCCGCGTGTTGCGGCACGTGAGGGCGCCGCTTGCGGGGCCGGCGGGGTCCGAGCCGGCGGGGTTTCGGGGGCCGCGACACGCGGGGTGCGCGCGTCGATTCCGCGTGTTGCGGCCCCTGAAGCGGGCTCAGGGGGCGGGGTGGTGGCGGTCGGCGACGAGGCGCTCGAACCAGGCGAGCGTCGCGCGGGTCATGTCGGCGGGCTGCCCGGAGGACTCGAGCGCCGAGAGAGCGGCGCGCACCTCGTGCTCACGGCGGACGGCGTGGGTCGTCGAGCCCTCGACCAGGCGATCGATGAGCGCGGCGCCCTCGGGACCGAGTTCCTCGGACATCTGAGCGTGCAGCCAGTCCTCGGCGCCCGCGGCCCGCGCCGCGCCGAGTCCTTCGAGCACGAGCGCCGCGAGACCCTTCATGAACACGCTCCGCAGCAGCCGTAACCGCGCCGCCTCGCCGGCGTCGCCCTCGACGACCTCGACCGGCACCTCGAACGGGCCGACGAGCGCGGCGAACTCGCGTGCTCCGGGCCCGCTCGCGAGCAGCGGCGTGCGGTGCCCCGCGCGCATCACGGGCGCCAGCACCGCGACATCCGCCATCGCGAGTCCGCGGTCGGCGGCGAGGCGCGCGATGCGCTGCTTGAGCTCGGGCGCCGCGGTGTTGAGGTCGGCGTAGACCGCGCCCTTCCCGACGTGCGGAAGTGCGTCACGGGCGACGGATGCTGCGGCGTGGCCTGTCACAAGGCTCAGGGCGACGTCGGCCCCGGCGAGCGCGTCGGCGAGGGAAGAGAACTGCGGCACGTCGGGATCGCCCAGCTCGTGGGCGGGGTCGAACCCGCGGACGTCGGCACCGGCATCGGCGAGGCCCCGCGCGTAACGGCGGCCGGCCTCGCCGAGTCCGAGGATCGCGATCGTCGTCATGGCCGAAACCCTAGAGCACGGCGCGGGGACCGGAGGAGGGAAGGGAGCCGGCATCGTGCGGGTCGGTGTCGAGGCTCTCGAGGTACTCGATCGACCGGCGTGAACCGCTCACGAGCGAGCGGATGCCGTGGGTGCGCTCGTCGACGTCGGGCCGGTACGCGACCGCGAGGTCGTGCGCGATGCCGGCGGCCGCACGGCGCAGCAGCTCGACGTAGCCGTGAGGTGAGACGCCGTCATTCGGCACCACCACGCCGATCGCGGCGTACACGGTCCCACCCGGGCCCATCACGGGCACGGCGATGCCGCGCGATTCGGGATGGATCGCCCCCTCGGTCACGGCATACCCCTCCTCGCGCACGCGTCGCAGCTCGTCACGAAGCTCCGCCCCCGTGTGGATGGTCCGATTGGTGTAGGTCCGCAGCCCGTGCGCGACGACCTCGCTCACGAGCGCCGCATCCGCATGAGCCAGCAGCACCAACCCGCTCGACGAGGCGTACAGCGGGATGCGGCCGCCGATGAGCGTCGCGTTCACGACGGCTTCGCGGGTCGACATCCGGTCGATGAAGAGCACGTCGCGCCCGCTCAGCACCCCGAGCTGGGTGTGCTGGCGCACCCGCTCGTGCACCGCCCCGAGCCACGGTCGCGCGATCTCGCGCAGCCCCACCGCGCCGGGCGTGCGGCTGGCGAACTCCCACAGCCGCACGCCGAGGCGGTACGTGCGATCCGGGAGGCGCTCGAGCAGGCCCTCGCGCTCGAGCTCGGCGATCAGGCGGTGCGCCGTCGAGCGCGGCACATCGGCGGCGTCGGCGATCTCGCTGAGCGTCAGGAACGGATGCCACGCATCGAAGCTCTCGAGCACGCGCAGGTGCCGGTGAAGCACCGACTCGCCCGCAGATCCTCGTGCCACGACATCCTCCTCGACGCCGCCATGCTAACCCCGCTCCGGCGTCGTGGTTCCGCTCAGCGGAAGCCGGGCTTCCCAGCCATGAGCGCGGCTCATGTGTTCTGGCGGTACACCGTCCGGGCGAAGTCGTGGTACGGCGCCGGCGCGACGGTCGCGCGGATGCGCACCTGCCGGTGCGCCGCCTCCACGGAGTCCTTCTTCGAGATGGGGTCCTCACCCCACACGACCTCGACCTCGTCCCCGTCACGGATGCCGGCGTCCAGGGTCGCCAGCGACATGTAGAGCTGGTCGTACGCCACGTACCCGGCATCCGTCGAGATCCCGACGCGCTCGCCGTCCTTCCGGATCTCGTCCATCTGGTAGAGCCCGTACCGCGCCTTCGGGAAGTCGAGGTACTTCGCGGGCGTCCCCGGCTCGAGCTGCGAGCGCACGACGGCCGCGACGTCGTCGGCGTTCCAGATCAGCGTGACCTTGCGGCGCCGCGGGTTCTCGGCGTGCCTCTCGAGCGCCTCGCGCCCGTGGAAGTCGTGGTCGAAGCGCACCGAGCGGCCGAGGCCGATGTCGAACGGCGTCATGTAGTAGTCGTGGATGTCGGTCGAGTACAGCGATCCACCCACCGAGCCGATGCGCGCGGCGGGGAGCCACTCGCGGTACTCGGCGAAGTCGTCGTCGAAGACGGCGGGGAACGGTGTCGGCACCCAGCCCGACTCGAGCGGCGACGACGAGTACGCCTTGGCGCCGACGCGGCGGATGCCGTGCTCGTCGCCGGCCTCCATGAGCGCGTTGAGCACGACCTCGTTGTCCTCCCACGGCCCGTAGAACTCGAAGCCGGGCTGTCCGGCCATGCCGTGGCGCAGCGCTTTGACCGGGCGTCCCGCGATCTCCACGTCGCCGATGTGGAAGAACTTGATCTCGGGCGCCGGCCCGCCGAACACCTTCTCCATGACGAGGTCGGCGTGCGGTCCCTGCAGCTCGTAGCGGTAGAACGTGGGCGGGCCCTGCCGCATGTGCGAGTTCGCCTCGAGCCGGTAGCGCACGTCCTTTCCGTCCGACTGCGCCTTCTCGATGTTGAAGCGCACCCAGTCGATGAGGATGTGGTGCCCGATCAGCACGAGGCCCTCGGGACCCTCGGCGTTGTAGAACAGGATGCCGTCGCCGATGAGGTAGCCGTCCTGGTTCACCGAGATCAGCTGCTTCGCGACGCCCGGGCGGAAGGTCGTGAACGTGTTCGGCGAGATCGAGCTCAGGAGCGGGATCAGATCGTCGCCGTCGAGGAACAGCTGCGTCATGTGGTGCGACTGGTCCATGAGCGCCACGGACGTGTTCCACGCGCGCTGCTCGTCGCGCCAGTTGGTGAATTCCGGCGCCACGGGGAACGTGAACGCCGGCCAGTTCTGGTTGCGCAGCAGCTCGACGGGGCTGCCGGCCCGGTCGATCGCCTGAGCGAGGGACTCGGCCGTCGTGTCGGTCGTCGTCGTGGTGATCATCGTCGACCCTCCTTCGTGGTTGGGGAAGCTGCGGTCAGCGTAGGAGCGCCGCGGCCCGCCTGGTCGAACCATTTCCATTGGGCGGAAACGGATGCTGCGCCCCCGGCGGCCGCGGGCCAGCATCGAGTCGCAACATCACGGTCGGGGAACTTCACACCAAAATCGTTGACAATCCGGCCGCAGATCCGTAGCTTTCGGAGCAGGGGGAGGACTCGAGTCCCCTGATCGACCGCGACGACGCGAAAGGTGGAGCATGGGTGCTCGGCTCGCAGTCCGGGACGTCAGCCTTCACTTCGGTGGCGTCAAGGTCCTCGAAGACGTGACCTTCACCGTCGAGGCGGGGCAGATCTTCGGCCTCGTCGGACCGAACGGCGCCGGCAAGACGTCGCTGTTCAACTGCGTCAGCGGGCACTACCGACCGAGCGCCGGCTCGATCACGATCGACGACGACGAGGTGCTCGGCTCGGCCCCCGCCTCTCTCGCGCGGAAGGGCGTGGCGCGCACGTTCCAGCATCCCGCGCTCCAGCTGCGGGAAACGGTGCTCGAGAACGTGCTGCTCGGCGGGCACAGCCGGCTGCCCGGCGGCCCATGGGAATGGTCGCTGCGGCTGCCGCGCACGGGGCGATCCGAGAAGGCGCTGCGCGCGGAGGCTCTCGAGCTCCTCGAGGCCCACGGCCTCGGGTGGGCGGCGAAGACCCGCGCCGACGAGCTCTCGCACGGACTGCACAAGGGCGTGGAGATCTGCCGGGCCCTGCTCATGAAGCCCCGCCTCCTGCTGCTCGACGAGCCGGCGGCGGGCCTGCCGCACGCCGAGGTCGAGCAGCTGATCGAGACCGTGCGGCGGGTGCGCGACGATGACATCACCGTCGTGATCGTCGAGCACAACATGGGGCTCATCTCGGCCCTCACCGATCGCGTCGTCGTGCTCGACCACGGGCGCAAGCTCATGGAGGGCTCGGCGGCCGAGGCGCAGGCCGATTCCCGGGTCATCGAGGCGTACCTCGGGAAGGACGCGGTCGATGACGCTGCTTGAGGTCGCCGACATCCGCGCGTTCTACGGGCGCGTGCAGGTGCTCGAGGGTGTCTCGCTCGCCGTGCCCGAGGGCGGCGCCGTCGGCATCCTCGGCGCCAACGGCGCCGGCAAGACGACCACGCTCCGCGCCGTGTCGGGCACCGTGCGGTCCACCGGCACGATCCGCTTCGACGGCAAGGACCTGCGGGGACTCCGCCCCGACCAGGTCGCTGCGCTCGGCATCGCGCACGTGCCCGAGGGGCGCGGCACCCTCGCCGACCTGACGGTGCGCGAGAACCTGCGGGTGGGCGCGTACCACCGCAAGGACGCCAAGGCCATCCGCACCGACATCGACTACTGCCTCGACCTCTTCCCGCAGCTGCAGGACCGCATCCGCTCCACCGGGTCGGCGCTGTCGGGCGGTGAGCAGCAGATGCTCGCCATCGCCCGCGGGATCATGGCCCGGCCCCGGCTGCTGCTGCTGGATGAGGCATCACTCGGCCTTGCTCCCGGCACGGCGAAGACGGTGTACCAGGCGATCGGCCGGCTGCGCACCGAATCCGGCATCGCGATGGTCGTGGTCGAGCAGAACGCCAACCTCGCCTTCACCCTCGTCGACAGCGCGACCGTGCTCGAGACGGGGCGCAACGTCCTCACCGGCTCGACCGCGGAGCTCAAGGGCATGGACGAGATCCGCCGCGCGTACCTGGGAGGCTGACGTGAACCCGGGTACCTTCATCCAGCTCGTGATCGACGGCCTGTCGACGGGGTCGATCTACGCGGCCCTCGCGCTCGCCATCGTGCTCGTGAACCAGGCGACCGGGCTCATCAACTTCGCGCAGGGCGGCATGGCCGTGCTCTCGGCCTACATCGCGTGGTCGCTCAACGGGTTCGGCGTCCCGCTCATCCTCGCGATCCTCGCCGCCGTCGTCGTCTCGTTCTTCCTCGGCGCGCTGATCGAGCGTTACCTCATCCGCCGCTTCGAGCGGGGCGACCCCGATACCGCGGTCGTCGTCACGATCGGTCTGCTGACGCTCATCACGGGTCTCTGCGCCTGGATCTGGACGTACAACAACCGGCTCTTCCCTTCGCTCTTCCCCCTCGAGACGATCAAGGTCGCCGGTGCCGTCATCAGCGTCCGCTCGCTCGGCACGATCATCGTGATCGTCGTGATCATGGGGCTCATGCAGGCGCTCTTCCTCGGCACGAAGCTGGGCCTCGCGCTGCGGGCCGTCGCGATCAACCCTGCCTCGGCCGCGTTCTCGGGCATCAACGTGGGCCGCAACCTCATGGTGGGCTGGGGCCTCGCCGCCGTGCTCGGCGCGGTGGCGGGCGTGCTGGTCGCCCCGCAGCTGACCCTCACGCCCGGGATGATGGACTCCGCCCTCGTGTACGCGCTCGCCGCCTGCATCCTCGGTGGCCTCTCCAGCCCGATCGGCGTCGTCGTGGCGGCGTGGCTGATCGGCGTGCTGGAGAACCTCGCGGCCGTCTACATCCCCTTCATCGGGCACGACCTCAAGATCGCCGTGCCCTTCATCCTCATCTTCGTGGTGCTCCTCGTGCGGCCACAGGGCCTGTTCGGCCGGAAAGCGGTGGTGCGCGTCTGATGCCTTCGACCGCGGAGTTCTCGAACCGGACCCCCTTCCTCGACCGGGGGTGGGTGCGGTGGGCGGCGCTCGGTCTCATCGTCGTGCTGATGATCGTCGTGCCGCTGATCCTCCCCGAGTTCGCCAACCAGACCATCGCCCGCATCGGCGTCTTCGCGGTGGCGGTGCTCGGCCTCAACGTCGTGATGGGGTACACAGGGCAGATCTCGCTCGGCCAGATCTTCTTCGTCGGGGTCGGCGCCTACGCCACCGCGTTCGGCGTCAACGCCGACTGGAACATCCTGCTCGTCTTCCTCTTCGCGTGCGCGCTGCCCGCAGTGCTCGGCCTCATCGTGGCGCTCGCCGCCGCACGGCTCGGCGGCCTCGCGATCGCGATGGTGACGATCGCGCTGCCGCTCATAGGGGTGCCGCTGGCCAAGCGCCTGTCGGACTTCACCGGGGGATCGCAGGGCACCTCGGCCCGGTTCTCGGACGCACCGGAGTGGACCGGGCTCTACGACGACCAGTGGCAGCTCTACATCGTCTTCCTCATCGGCGGCATCACGTTCCTCCTCACACGCAACCTCGTGCGCGGGAAGTACGGCCGGGCCTTCGCGATCGTGAAGGGCAACGAGGCCGTGGCGGGGTCGATGGGGATCTCGCCGTACCGGTACAAGGTGCTCGCGTTCACGATCGCCTCGCTCATCGGCGGCGTCAGCGGCTTCCTCTACATGGTCGTCGTCCAGTACACGTCGCCAGAGACGATGAGCTTCGGCCACTCGATCGAGCTCCTGGCCTCCATGGTGATCGGCGGCGCCGGCAGCATCGTCGGCTCGATCCTCGGCGGCATCTGGTACGTGCTGGTGCCGCAGATCACGAACATCATCGACCCGAACATCACCGCGATGCTGCAGGGCGCCATCCTCCTGATCGTGCTCTTCGTCCTTCCCGGCGGCCTGGTGTCGCTGCCGAGGCTGTGGCGTCGCCGCCGCCGGGGCGCCGACTCTCCCCGCGGCCCCGGCGCCACCGGAGCAGGCGCGCGGACGGATGCTGCAGCATCCGTCTCCGGATCCTCGACGGTCGGCGACGCCCTGGGCGCGCCGCCCGGCTCGCCGCCCCCGTCGAAGCCATGACCTTCCCGAACGCAGCCACAGAAAACACAGAGAGGCAGGACCATGAGCACGAAACGCAGGAAGATGCGCGTCGCCTCGGTCGTCGCCGGGATCGGCGTCATCGCCGTGCTCGCCGCCGGCTGCTCGCGCGGCGGCGGCACACCGAACAGCACCGAGGACGGCGGCTCCGCCGAGGCGAGCCCGGGCATCACCGACTCGTCGATCACGCTCGGCATCACGACCCCGCTCTCGGGACCGACCGCCGGGCCCGGCACGTGCACGGTCGCCGGCATCACCGCGTACTTCGGCGCCAAGAACGCTGAAGGCGGGGTGGAATTCGGCGACGGCAACACCCGCACGGTCGAGATCGAGGCGCTCGACGACGAGTACGACCCGCAGAAGGCCAAGGCGAACTACGACCAGCTGAAGAGCAGCGTGTTCGCGATGACCTCCGGACTCGGCACGCCGACCAACCGTGCCTGGCGCGAGGCGGCCATCGCCGACGAGGTGCCGCAGGTGCTGATCCAGACGGGCGACCCCATCTTCAGCAGCCAGGAGGAGAGCCCGTGGCAGCTCGGGTTCGTCCCGATCTACCAGAACGAGGGCCAGGCGTTCGGCGAGCTGCTGGCCGGGTCGGCCGAAGAGCACACGGTCGCGATCCTGTCGCAGAACGACGACTACGGCGAAGGCTACGTCGAGGGCTTCAAGGCCGCGATCGAGGGTGCCGACAACATCGAGGTCGTCAAGGAGCTCACGTACGAGGCCACCGACACCTCGGTCGACGCGCAGCTCACCGAGCTCGCCGGCTCGGGCGCCGACGTCTTCTTCAACGCGATGTCGATCACGCCGCTCGTGATCTCGTCGCTGCAGAAGACGCAGGAGCTCGGCTGGCTGCCCTCGTGGTTCCTGCCGTCGAACACGTCGAGCCCGAGCGCGATCCTCGAGCCCGGTGGCGCGGCGGCGTTCCCCGGCGTGTACACGGTGGCGTTCGCGCAGTCCGCGGCCGCCCCGACCTTCGCGGAGAGCGAGGAGGGCGCCGCGTTCCTCGAGCAGCTCAAGGAGTACGCGAACTACCCGGACGTGCCCGCGTTCCCGCACTGCGTGTGGTCGTACCAGATCGGCGCGACGCTGGAGGAGGTGTTCGGCAACATGACCGAGCCCACGCGCGAGAACTTCATGGAGGCGCTGCGCGACGTCTCGGGCTTCACCGCTCCGCTGATGCTCGAGGGCTCCACCGTCGACACGACCGAGGACGGTCAACCCGCCGTCTCGACCGTGCAGGTGCAGAAGTACAACGGCAAGGGCTACGCCCCCGCCGAGTCATGGGATCAGTGACCTGAGGACACGAGGAGGGGCGGGCGGAGGCATCCGTCCGCCCTCTCTTCTTTGATCTGGGTGAAGGCTCACTCCATGCCGTGCAGGACCTCGACGATGCCCGAGAGGTGGGCGCGAGTCGCTGCCTCGGCGGCGTCGGGGTCCTTCGCCAGGATGGCGTCGATGATCGCGATGTGCTCGGGCGCCGACGTCGCGGCGCGGCCCGGGTGGAACGCGAGCCGGAACTGGTGGCGGGCGGACTGCGCACGCAGGCGCTCCAGTAGCTGCGTCGCGGTGGCGTGGTGGCTGAGGTCGCGGATGCGGCGATCGAGCTCCTGGTTGAGGCGCGAGTACGCCATGAGGTCTCCCGACCCGATCGCCGCCGCGATCTCGGTGCGCAGCGCCCGCAGCTCGTCGGCATCGGCGGGCGTGAGATTCTCGGCGGCCTTGCGGGCGCAGAGGGTCTCGAGCCCGATGCGCACCTCGACGATCTCGATCGCCTCGTCGACCGTGATCGCGCGCACCCGCGCGCCGCGGTTGGGGAGGCGCTCCACGAGCCCTTCGCCGGCGAGGTTCAGCAGGGCGGTGCGCACGGACGCCCGCGAGGCCCCGTACCGCTCGCTCAGATCGGCCTCGATGAGGCGCTGGTGGGGTGCGAACTGGGCGTCGAGGATCGCCTCGCGGATCACCTGCGTCAGGTCGGGGCGCTCGGCGATCTCGTCGTCGCTCAGCACGGCAGCATCCGTCATCTCGGCCAACCCCCTTCAGCGCCTTCGTCCGTGCACTGACACTATCTCGCGGGAGAGCGGTCATCGCGAAGATCTCATACGAAACTCGCGCGAAAATCGTCGACAATCTTGATTCATGCCCATGGGGGAGGCACGCTGGGAGTGGTGTCGATCCGCGCCGACCCGAGGCGGATCCACGTTGGACAACACGGAGAGGTGGACGTTCATGGGCGAGGCGGCGATGGGGACTTCGGTCCGGACGGGGCTTTACATCGGGGGTGAGGAGCGGTTCACCGACGACGTGCTGACGATCCCCGACCCGGCGAAGCCGGGTGCGATCGTGGGTGAGGCGGCCGCCGCGACGGAGTCGGATGTGAAGGATGCCGTGGCCGCGGCGAAGAAGGCCTTCCCGGCGTGGGCGGCGCTCACGCCTCAGGAGCGTGCTGCCGCCATGGCCGACGCGATCGCCGGGATCGCCGACGACCGCGACGAGGACGCGGCGGTCCTGTCGCAGGAGAACGGCAAGATCCGCATGGAGGCGTGGATCGACGCTCTCGTGTTCGAGATCCGCTGGAACCTCGCGCTGATGCTCGCCGACGAGGTCGATGCGTCCAAGACCCTGCCGCCGGTTCCCGGCGCGATCCCGGTGTCGACCGACGTGACGTACCAGCCGCTGGGTGTCGTGACCGTGATCGTGCCGTTCAACTGGCCGATCGCGATCCTCGGTGCCTCCCTGCCGCACGCACTGCTGGCGGGCAACACCGCGATCGTGAAGCCGCCGCCCTCGACGCCGCTGGCCACGACCCGCGTCGTGCAGCGCGTGGCCGAGAAGCTGCCGCCCGGCGTGCTCAACGTCGTGACGGGCCGCGACCAGGACATGGCGGGGCTCATCCAGAGCCCCGACATCGCCAAGGTCTGCTTCACGGGCAGCGTCAACGGCGGCAAGCGGATCATGGAGATGGCTTCGAAGACGCTCACCCGCGTCACCCTGGAGCTCGGCGGCAACGACGCGGCGGTCTTCCTCGAGGACGCGATCCTCGATGACGCGCACCTGGACCGCCTGTACGCGGCGATCTACGACACGACGGGGCAGATCTGCATGAACGCGAAGCGCGTCTTCGTGCACCGCTCGCGCGCCGACGAGCTCATTGCGGGGCTGTCGGCCCGACTCGAAGCGGCCCGGCTGGGCTACGGCCTCGACGAGGGCACGACGATGGGGCCGCTGCATCAGCCGGCGCAGAAGGCGTTCGTCGACGAGATCATCCAGGAGGCGAAGGATGCCGGCGCCGACGTCCGCGAGTTCGGCGAGCTTCCCGGTGGCGAGCTCGAGGGCGGCAACTTCGTGCGGCCGGCGATCGTCGTCGACCCCGACCCGCAGCTGCGCGTCGTCACGCAGGAGCAGTTCGGACCGGTCATCCCGGTGATCCGGTTCGACGACGAGGCCGAGGCCGTGCGTCTCGCCAACGACACGTGGGGCGGGCTCTGCGGCTCGGTGTGGACCGGCTCGCCCGAGGCGGCGCAGCGCGTCGGCTCGCAGCTGGTGTGCGGCTACGTGTGGGTCAACGACCACGGCGCGACCAGGCTCGACCTGCGCGCGCCGTTCGGTGGCATGAAGCAGTCCGGCTTCGGCCGGGAGCAGGGGATCGAGGGCGTCCGCGCCTTCCAGGACACCCGCTCCATCGCCACCCTCGACCCGGAGGTGCTCGCCTCGATGGCCCACTGACGCGGAGCGACATCATCCCGTCGGTGCGCCGATGGGATGATGTCACGCATGACTCTCGCCGAGGACGCCGCCGACGCGCCCGAGTTCCGCAGGGTGTCGCCGGTCCGACAGGTCCTCACCGTCTTCGGCGACTACTGGTGGGGCGTCGACGATGCTCTTCCGACCGGCGCGCTCGTGACCGCGCTCACCGACCTCGGGCTCAAGGAGGCCGCCGCGCGGGCGACGCTGGGGCGCATGGTGCGGGGCGGGCTGCTGGGCGTCGAGCGGGCGGGCCGGCGGACGACCCACAGCCTCACGCCGCGGGCTCTGGACATCGTCGAGGAGGAGGGCGCCTGGCTCGAATCGTTCGGTCTCGTCGAACCGGCGTGGGACGGGTTGTGGACGGTGCTCGCCTTCTCGATCCCTGAATCCGAGCGATCGTCGCGGCATCTCGCGCGGTCCCGGCTGCGCTGGCTCGGGTTCGCGCCGCTGTACGACGGCGTGTGGGTGTCGCCGCGGGATCGCGCCGCGGCGGCGATGTCCGAGCTTCGGGACCTCGGCGTCAGCGACGTCACGGCGATGCGTGCCACCCTCCAGACGACGATCGCGGGTGGTGCGCAGTCGGCCTGGAACCTCGACGACATCGCCGCGGAGTATCGGCGATTCGCCGCCGGCATGAAGCCAGGGCAGCCGGATGGGCCCGTGGCGGCCTTCGTCGAGCGCATGCGGCTCATGCTGGGCTGGCAGACGTTCCGCCTGCTCGACACGGGCATGCCCGCCGAACTGGTGCCCGGCGATTGGCCCCGTGCGGCCACGCGTCGTGCGTGGGCGTCGCGCTACAACGAGCTCGGGGACGCCGCAGAGAGCCGCATCCGCACGCTCGTCGGCGAGATCGACGCCGACCTCGCGCAACGGGTCACGCGACGCCGGATGGTGGAGGACTACGACACTTAATCTTTCGTTGACGAGCGTCACTGCGAGTTCTACTCTGTCGCGTAGGCGGCAGCGACGATGCTGCGCCATGACGACGACGTCGACGGAGGGTGCAATGAAGAGATCCAGAACCGGGCCGCTCGCATCAGGGGTGCTCGCCTCGGCGGGACTGATCCTCGCCGGCCTGTCGCTGCCGACCGCGGTCAGCGCTGCGCAGCCGGTCACGATCGAGATCGAGTCGGGACGCGCAGACAGCGTCTCCGGCGGCGACGCCCTGGTCTCGATCGCCGGCGCCCGCGACGACTTCCGCATCGTGTCGGCCGGTGTCGATGTGACCGAAGCGTTCCACCCGGTCGACGGGCGCCTGATCGGGCTGGTCGACGCACTGCCGCTGGGCGTCAGCGAAATCCAGGTCACCAAGAAGAACGGTCAGGTGCAGGCCGCGCTCGAGGTCGAGAACCACCCCATCACCGGTCCGGTGTTCTCGGGGCCGCAGCATCCGATGTACTGCACGGCGGCCGGTGCACCGTGGAACCTGGGTGCGGTCGACGAGGACTGCCACGTCGCGGCTCCCTCGGTCAGCTACCGCTACCGCACCACTGCCGGGCAGTTCGCCGACTATCCGACCGACGGATCCACCCCGGCAGGCCTCGCCACCACCACCGTGGACGGCGTCACGGTCCCGTTCATCGTGCGCATCGAGCGCGGCACCATCAACCGCGCGGTCTACGAGACCGCGGTGCTCCACGTCCCCGGAACCGCCGAGCCCACACCGTGGGCGGCCACCCCGGGCTGGAACGGCAAGCTCGCCTACACCTTCGGCGGCGCGTGCGGCGTCGGCTACTGGCAGGGCAGCAGCACCGGCGGCGTGCAGAACGACCTCTTTCTGAGCCGCGGCTACGCCGTCGCGTCAGCGACGTTCAATGTCTACGCGCAGAACTGCAACGACGTCACGAGCGCAGAGACCGCGATGATGGTCAAGGAGCACATCGTCGAGCAGCTCGGACCCATCGATTACACGATCGGGTCGGGCGGATCGGCGGGCACCATGCAGCAGCTGCTCCTCGCCAACAACTACCCGGGCATCCTCGACGGCGTCCTGGGTGAGATCGGATACCCCGACGAGCGGTCGACCACGATCGGCGGCCACGACTGCCGAGGCCTCCTCAACTACTGGAACTCGCCCGCCGGTGCCGGCTGGACCGACGCGCAGAAGGTCGCGGTGACGGGGCACGCCGTACCGGGAACGTGCTTCGGCTTCACCTTCTTCGACGGCGTCGACGACCCCAACCGCGGTTGCAACCCGGCGATCCCCGTCGCCGACCGCTGGTCGCCGAGCAACCCCGAGGGTCTGCGCTGCACGATCGCCGACATGGTGAAGAACGTCTACGGGACGGATGCCGAGGGCCGCGGTCTGCGCGTGGAGCCCGACAACGTCGGCGTGCAGTACGGCTGGAACGCCCTCGAGAGCGGAGCGATCACAATCGAGCAGTTCGTCTCGCTCAACGAGCAGGTCGGCGGCATGGGCGTGGACGGCAATCGCACCGCGGCGCGCTCGGAGGCGAGCGTCGAAGCGATCGAACGGGCGTACGCGACCGGGCGCATCAACATGATGACGGGCGGTCTGGCGTGGACGCCGGTGATCGAGATCCGCAACTACACCGACCCCACGGGCGACTTCCATGAGCGCTACCGGTCGGCGATCATCCGCGAGCGCATGCTCGCGGCGTACGGCGACGCCGGAACGCACGTCAACTGGACGGGCGCGAACATCGGCGCCAACACCAACCAGATGCGGGTCGCGGCGCTCGACAAGCTGGAGGACTGGCTCGACGCGATCGAGGCGGCGGGCGGGCCGGGCGACCGCGCGCGCACCGTGGCAGCACGGCCGGCCGACCTCGTCGACGGCTGCTTCGACGCGCAGATGGCCTTCATCGCCGAGCCGCTCGATTACGACGACCCCTCGACGGCATGCAACACGCTGTACCCCTACCACTCGCAGCCGCGGGCGGAGGCGGGCATGCCGCTCATCGCGGACGGATTGAAGTGCGCGCTGACGCAGCCGGTGCGCACCGACTATCCCGCGATGGACGATGCGCAGTGGGCACGACTGCTCGCGACGTTCCCGTCGGGCGTCTGCGACTGGGGCCAGCGCCCGCAGGGGTACACACCGCTCGAGGGCACCTGGCTCGACTTCGGGACGACCGAGGCCGTGACCGCCGCCGCGCCCGAGGTCGCGGGCACCCCGCGCGTCGGCGAGGTGGTGACCGCCCAGGTCGACGCGCCGGCGGGCGCGGCGATCGCCTACCAGTGGATCGCGGACGGCGTGCCGATCGACGGCGCCACCCAGGCGTCGTTCGGCCCCACGGCCGACCTCGTCGGAGCGCAGCTCCGTGTGAGAGTGACGGTGTCGGCGGACGACCGCGTCTCGCAGACGCTGCTCTCCGCCGAGACGGAGAAGGTGAAGAAGGCGCCGGGCCAGCCCTGACCCTCGCATCCGCATCCCCCTGGCCGACGCGTCGGCCAGGGGGATGCGGCGTTCGGCCCCGGGCAGCTTCGCCGTTCGGGGCGTGCGGCGCGCGTTCGGGGCGTGCGGTACGCGCCCCGAACGTGCTCGGTACGCCCCGAACGAGAGGATCCGCTCCGACCGGGGGAGCGCCGGGTCAGGACCCCAGGCGGTCCACCAGCGTCAGCCCCCGGCGAGCCCACGCGATCTCGCCCTGGGCGCGCTCGACGAGGCCCTCGTAGGCGAAGCGCTTGTAGGCGATGGTGCGCTCGCGCTCGGTGTCGGGTGTCACCGCGAGCCGGCGGACCAGCATGGGGTTGGCGACGGCGTCGATGCGCTCGAGCTCGCCCTCCCACTGCGCCAGCTCGCCTTCCCACTGGGCGATGTGCCGCTCGAGGAAGGTGCGGGCGACCTCGGGGGTCGCCGTCTCGAGGTAGGCGGCCCGCAGGTGCGCCGGGTCGCGCACGCGCTGATAGTCCAGGGGAGCGGCCATCCAGTCGAGGAAGGCCTGGTTGCCGGCATCCGTCACGTGGTACATCCGCCGCGTGCCGCGCTCGCCGCGCGTCTGCTCCTCGCCCTCGATCAGGCCGAGCTCCTCCATCTTGCGCAGCTCGGGGTAGATCTGGGAGTCGGGCGCGTGCCACACGTGTCCGACGGACTGGTGGAATTGCTTCTGCAGGTCGTAGCCCGAGAGCGGGCCGACCCGCAGGATCGCCAGCAGTGCGTAGCGCAGGCTCATCAGGTGCTCTCCTTCCTCGCCCGAGGGTAGCGGGGCAGCGGGACCATCCCCGTCATCGAGCGGGCGAAGGGACGCGAAACGCGCCTGAGCCTTCGCGAAGGTCAGGCGCGTTTCGACTCGCTCGCTCGGCGACCGGAGGGCGCGCCCCGGTCAGGCCGGCTGGTACTGGGTGCGCCAGCCGCCGTGGTAGGTCTGACGGGCGACCGTCGAGTACGGCACGGGCGAGACGACCGCGCGCACCTCGAGCTGCCGGTGCGGCTCCACCGAGGCCTTGGTGGTGCCGCCGTTCGGCTCGCCCCACACGACCGTCACCTCGGCGCCCTCGGGCACGTCAGGGTTCACGGTCGCCAGCGACAGGGCGCGCTTCTCGTTCGCGCTGTACCCGGTGAACATCGAGAAGCCCACGACGTTGCCGTCGGCGTCCGTCACCGAGTCGTAGTTCGCCGACCCGTAGTTCGCCAGCGGCAGGTCGAAGAACTTGTAGCTCTCGTTCTCGGTGTCCAAGAGCGACGAGAAGATCTTCGTGACGTCCTCGGCGTCCCACGCGAGGGTGACCTTGCGGCGCTGCGTCGCGGGATCGATCTTCTCGAGGGCGTCGCGGCCGATGAAGTCGTGGTCGAACTTCACGAACGAGCCGTACCCGAGCTCCCACGGGGTCAGGTAGTAGTCCGAGATGTCGTCCGACACGAAGGACCCTGCCAGCGTGCCGGTCGCCTCGTAGCTGTCGACGCCGAGCCACTCGCGGTAGCCGCGTTCCTCCTCGCCGGAGTAGATCGCCGGCAGCGGCGACGGGATCCAGCCGGACTCGAGGGTGTTCGACGGGTACGCGCGGGAGCCGACCGGCACGAGCCCGAACTCCTGGCCGGCCTCGACGATGATGTCGCGCACGCGGTGGTGGTCCTCGTACGGGCCCCATATCTCGAGGCCGGGGGCGCCCGCCATGCCGTGACGGAGCGTGCGGACGTTGGCGCCGCCGATCTGCATCTCGGACATGCTGAAGAACTTCAGCTGCTCGAGCGGCCCGCCGTTGAGCTTCTCGATGACCTGCCACGCTGCCGGACCCTGGATCTGGAACCGGTAGTAGCGGCGGCTCACCGCATCGCCGTAGGGGCGCGAGGGCGAACGGCGGTCGACGGTGACGTCGAGGTTCGAGTAGCCGCCGGTCTCACCGTGGTACATCAGCCAGTTCGAGGCGGGCGCGCGGCCGACGTAGACATACTCGTCCTCCGCCTCGTGGAAGAGGATGCCGTCGCCGATGACGTGGCCCGACGCGGTCGTCGGCACGTACTGCTTGGCGCGGTTCACCGGGAAGGTCGCGACGGAGTTGATCGCCGTGTCGGAGATCAGCTTGATCGCGTCCGAGCCCTTCAAGAACACGTTGTCCATGTGGTGCGACTGGTCGTAGAGCACGGCGGTGTCGCGCCACGCCCTCTGCTCCTTGATCCAGTTCTGGAAGTCCGCGGGGACCACCGGGTAGATGTACGAGCCGATCTGCGAGTTGCGCAGCATCTCGACGGCGTTCTGCGCGTCGAGCAGCTCCTGCAGATTCTTCGCCATGATGAACCTCTCTGTTCTGGGTGTTGGGTCGGAGACGGATGCCGCGGCCCCGCGGCATCCGTCGTCGTTCAGGTGAAGACGATGGTGTGGTTGCCGTGACGGATGACGCGGTCTTCGGCGTGCCACTGCACGGCGCGGGAGAGCACCGCGCGTTCGACGTACGCTCCGCGAGCCTGCAGGTCGGCGGCCGTCATGGCGTGCGTGACCCGGGCGACGTCCTGCTCGATGATGGGTCCTTCGTCGAGGTCTTGGGTGACGTAGTGGCTCGTCGCGCCGATGAGCTTGACGCCCCGCTCCTTCGCTTTGCGGTACGGGGCCGCGCCGATGAAGGCGGGCAGGAAGGAGTGGTGGATGTTGATCACCGGCACCCCCACATCGTCGAGGAACGAGTCGGAGAGGATCTGCATGTAGCGCGCCAGCACGACGAAGTCGACGTTGCCCCTGAGCAGCTCGACGATCCTCGCCTCGGCGGCGGACTTGTCGGGACCCTGCGAGGGCACGTGGAAGAACGGGATGCCGAAGCTGCGGACGTCCTCGGCGGTGTTGGTGTGGTTGGAGATGACCATCGGGATGGTGACCGGCAGCTCGCCGCGGCGGTGCCGCCACAGCAGTTCGAGCAGGCAGTGGTCGCTCGTTGAGGCGAGAATCGCCATGCGCTTGGGGATGGACTGGTCGGTCATCCGCCACTGGAGGCCGAGCGGGTCGAGCGTCTCGTCGAGGTCGGCCTCGATCTCGGGGAGTGCCGCCTGCAGGTCGGGGCGGTGGAACACCACGCGCTGGAAGAACTCGCCGCCCTCCGGGTTGTCGGAGTACTGATCGAGGGTCACGATGTTGCCCTGGTTGCGGGCGACCAACGCCGTCACCGCGGCGACGATGCCCGACCGATCGGGCCCGTGCACGATGAGGCAGGCGTGATCCCGCCGCACCTCGAGGTGGGTCGTCATCGACGAGCCCCCGAGGACTGCGCCGCGACGAACTCCCGCGCCCACTGCGATGTGGCGAGAAGGCCGCCGAACGTGTAGAAGTGCAGCTTCACGTCGCCCGACTTCGGGTCGTCGGCCAGCAGCGTGGCGAGGTCCGACACGAAGCGGTCGGGTCCGGCGGTGCCCATGAGGTTCGTGAGCGAGAAGCCGTACTTCTTCACGATCATGGCGTTGGCGCCGATGCCGAAGCGGCGGGCGAAGCCCAGCAGTCGCTTGATGCCGGCGGGTCCGGGGGTGCCGATCCGGATCTGCGCGTCGATGCCGCGCTCGCGCACCTGGTCGATCCACGTCATGACGGGTTCGGTGTCGAAGGCGAACTGGGTCAGGACCACGGCATCCAGTCCCTCCTGTGCGAGTGCGAGCGCCTTCTCGTCGAGGTGGCGCCACAGCACGTCGTCCGGGATGTCGGGGTGCCCCTCGGGGTAGCCGGCGATCGAGACCTCTCGCACGCCGAACCTCTGCAGCACGCCCGAGCGGATGACGGTGAGGGAGTCGGGGTAGGGGCCTTCGGGCTCGGCGGGGTCGCCGCCGACCGCGAACACGTGCTCGGTCGCGCCGACCTCCTGCAGCCGGCCGAGGAACTCCTCGAGCTCGTCCTGCGATCGCAGCCGGCGCGCCGAGAGGTGGGGGACCGGGACGAAACCCAACTCCTTCACCGCCTTGGCCGCAGCCACCCGCATCTCGAGGTCCTCGTTGCCGAGGAATGTCACGTTGATCTTCGTCCCCTGCGGGATCATGTCCCGAGCCTCTTCGAGGCCGGCGATGTCCTTGCCGGTCATCTCGAGCGAGAAGCCGTCGACGAGAGCGGCGGCCTTCGGCGAGACGGGATTCTGGTGTGCCACTGATCGAGGTCCTTTCCTCGGCGCGGGCGCCTTCGCACCGCGGGGAGTGATGTCAGATTACCTATGGACATAGGTAATGGCAATAGTCAACTGGGTGACGATGCCCGGCAATCCTCCGGGACGGCGCCCGGCGGTGCTCGCCTCGGTTCCGTTGAACGGATGCTGGCGGCCGTTAGTTCAAGTGAAGCGTGACGGGCGTCACGAAACGGTTGACAATCACCCGCATCTGGCGGACGATGACTTATGTCCGGCACGCCGAGGTGAGGACTCCGGCTCTTCGTCGGACGAAACCCGGCCGCCGGCGGACCCGCACCGTCACGAGAGGCCCGTCAATGAAGAAGAGTCTTGTCACCCTCGGCGTTCTCGCCGTCGCCGCGCTCGCCCTGAGCGGCTGCACCGATTCCGGCGCCGATCCCGCGTCCACCGCCACGTCCACCGGTGACGCCGGGGACGCGGGCGAGCTGACGAAAGTCCGTGTGGCCGCGCTGCCCATCGCCGAGACCGGCGCCCTGTGGGCGGCGATCGACGAAGGCATTTTCGAGGAGCACGGTCTCGAGATCGAGGTCGTGCCCTCCCAGGGCGGCGCGAACGCCATTCCCGCGCTCCTCAGCGGCGACATCCAGTTCGCGATCGGCCAGCCGTTCGGGCCCATCCGCGCCGACCAGCAGGACCTCGGCGTCGTGATCGTCGGGAACTACGCCAACAGCCTCCCAGACGAGACCGACGTGAACGCGGTGGTCGCGCTCGGCGACTCGGGCATCATGCGGCCCGCCGACCTCGCCGGCAAGAAGGTGTCGGTGAACACCATCGGCGCCGCCGGCGACCTCACGATCCGCAAGGCCGTGCAGGACGACGGCGGGGACCCCTCGACGATCGAGTTCGTCGAGGTCGCGTTCCCCGACGTCCCGGCTCAGCTCGAGGCGGGCACCATGGACGCCGCGTGGGCACCCGACCCGTTCCGCGCGATGATCGTCGGGGACGGCGGGGTGTCGGTCGTGCAGCCGTACCAGGCGACGATCCCGGGGCTCTCGGTGCTCACGAACATCACGACGCAGACGCTCATGGACGAGGACCCCGACCTGGTGACGGCGTACTCCGAGGCGATGGCCGAGGCGCTGGACTGGGCGGCCGGCAACGAGGATGCCGTACGCGCCGCGATCGCGACCAACCTCGACATCCCGGAGGAGGCCGCGGCGGGCATCACGCTCCCCACCTTCACGTGGGACCTCGCCGGCGCCGGCATCGAGGACCTCGGCGCTCTCGCCGTCGAGTTCGCCTACATCGAAGCCGAGCCCGACTACGACCGCCTGCTCCAGCAGCAGTAACCGCATGAGTGAGGGGACGGATGCCTCGGCCCGAGGCATCCGTCACCTCCCGCGCCCTTTCGTCCCCTCGCCTCCACCAGATCGGACCCCCGATGGCCACCGTTGACGCTCCCCTGATCGTCGCCGCGCCGCCGCCCCCGCGCAGCGTCCGCCGGTCGCGCACGCTGCGCAAGTTCGCGCTCGGCGTCGCCGGCATCCTCGGATTCCTCCTGACCTGGCAGCTGCTGCCCACGCTGGGCATCGTCGACCCGCGCTACTTCCCGGCCGCGACCACGACGCTCGCGGAGCTCGGTCAGCAGATGCGCGACCTGGAGTTCTGGCGCAATGTCGGACGCACCATGACCGCTTGGGGCATCGGCCTGGTGATCGCCACCGTGCTGGCGGTCGTGCTCGGCACCGTCATCGGACTCGTTCCCTTCCTCCGCCGGGCGACCCACACGACGGTGGAGTTCCTGCGCCCGATCCCCTCGGTCGCGCTCATCCCGCTCGCGATCCTCCTGTTCGGCCTGCGCATCGAATCCGCGCTCGTCATCATCGTCTACGCCAGCTTCTGGCAGGTGTTCATCCAGGTTCTCTACGGCGTCGCCGACGTGGACACGGTCGCCCGCGACACGGCGCGCAGCTTCGGGCTGTCGCGAGGATCGCGCATCGTCAACCTGGTCTTCCCTACCGCGCTGCCGTACCTCATGACGGGCCTCCGCCTCGCGGCCGCGGTCGCGCTGATCCTCGCGATCACCGCCGAGATGTTCATCGGCAATCCCGGCCTCGGTCGCGAGATCGTCTTCGCGCAGTCGGCGGGCGATTGGCCGGCCGTGTACGCCCTCGTCATCGTCACGGGCGTGCTCGGGCTCATCATCAACCTCGTCTTCCGCGCGATCGAGCGGCGCTCGCTCGCGTGGCACCAGTCGGTGCGAGGGGAGGAAGTGCTGTGACCCTCTATACGAGCACCGTCGTGACGCCGCGCCGAGCATCGCGCGTGTGGGTCAAGATCGGCGAGAACACGCTCTACGCCATCGGCCTGCCCTTCATCCTGCTGATCATCTGGGGCATCTGGGCGACCCTTGCGCCGGCGAAATTCTTCCCCGCGCCGCTGGAGATCCTCGACGCCTTCATCGACACCTGGGTCGGCCCCGCGTTCGTGACCGATGTGCTGCCGAGCCTCGGCCGCCTGGCCATCGGCATCATCATCTCGATCGTCGTCGGCATCGTCGGCGGCACGGTAATCGGTCTCAACCGATGGCTCCGCGAACTGCTCGAGCCCATGCTGGAGTTCTTCCGCGCGGTTCCGCCGCCGGTGCTCCTGCCCATCGTGGTGGTGCTGATGGGCCCCACCGACGCGATGAAGATCGTCGTGATCGTCGTGGGCTCGGTGTGGCCGATCCTGCTGAACACGATCGAGGGGGTGCGCGCCACCGATTCGGTGATGACGGAGACGGCGCGGTCGTTCGCGCTGACCTCGGGGGAGCGGCTGCGCTACCTGGTGCTCCCTGCCGCCAGCCCGCGCATCATGGCGGGCGTTCGGCAGTCCCTTTCCATCGCCTTGATCCTCATGGTGATCTCGGAGCTGGCGTACTCGTCCTCTGGCCTGGGCTATCAGATCGTCTTCTTCCAGCGGAACTACCTCATCGCCGAAATGTGGAGCGGCATCCTGCTGCTGGGACTCATCGGCATTCTTCTCGCAGCGATCTTCGGCTTCGTCGAGCGACGAGTGCTGCGCTGGTACCACGGAATCAAGGAGGTGGAGCGTGCCTGAATCGCTTCGAACTGCACAGACGCTTCTCAACGTCGAGAACCTGCGCAAGGTGTACGAATCATCGACCGGGAACGTCGAGGCGATCGGCGACATCGGATTCCGGATGAATTCCGGCGAGCTGGTGTGCATCGTCGGCCCCTCGGGGTGCGGCAAGACGACGCTGCTGAAGTGCATCGCCGGTCTGCTCAAGCCGACGTCGGGAATGGTCGAGCTCGACGGCAAGCGCGTCACCGGCCCGCCGCCGAAGATGGCGCTCGTGTTCCAGGAGTACGGCCGCAGCCTGTACCCGTGGCTGACCGTGCGCGGCAACGTCGAGCTGCCGCTCAAGCACAAGAAGCTCTCGCGTGCCGACCGCGACAGGCTGATCGACGACGCCCTGACGGCGGTCGGACTCGACCATGCGGCGGGAAGCTACCCGTGGCAGCTCTCGGGAGGAATGCAGCAGCGCGTCGCTATCGCCCGCGCGGTCGCGTACCAGCCGGAGGTGCTCATCATGGACGAGCCGTTCGCCGCCGTCGACGCGCAGACGCGTGCCGACCTCGAAGACCTCGTGCGGACTCTGCACCGCGAGCGCGGCATGTCGATCCTGTTCGTGACGCACGACATCGACGAGTCGGTCTACCTCGGCGAGCGCGTCATCGTGCTGTCGAAGTCTCCGACGTGGGTGCAGGAGGACCTCGCGATCGACCTCGCCCCCGAGCGCGATCAGATCACGACGCGGGCGCTGCCCCGCTTCGCCGAGCTGCGTACACACGTCTACGAGCAGATCCAGCGCGCCAAGCGCGGTGAGGCCGTCCGTCCGGGGGCCGCGTGAGCGTCGTCACCCCCGCCGACGCGTCGGTCCTCACGCGCAAACCGCGTCAACTGCTGCTGGCGTTCTTCGGCGAGTTCGTGTGCGACCGCTACTTCGAGCCGCTGCGCGCAAGCGTTCTGATCGGCGCTCTCGAAGTCGCCGGCGTCGCGGCGTCGGCGGTGCGGGTGAATCTCGACCGCATGGTGTCCAGCGGCATGCTGGAGCGCCGCCGCCTGGGTCGCGAGATCGGGTTCGAGCTCACCGCGCACGGCAGCGAGGTGCTGCGGGAGGCGGCTGTCCGCGTCAACGGCCCTGACCCCTTCGAACCGCAGGGCGACGGCTGGACTCTGGTGACCTTCAGCGTGCCGGAGCACCAGCGCGACCTGCGTCACCGTCTGCGGGCGGCCCTCACGTGGGCGGGCTTCGCCGTGCTGCGCGACGGACTGTGGATCGCGCCCGGAGCCGTGGATCTCGCCGCGGCGCTCGGCGCGATCATCCCCGACCTGCCGCCGGGTTCCGTGAACGCCTTCTCGGCGTCGGAGCTCGACGGGTTCCCCATGGCCGAGACCGTGCGCGTCGCCTGGGACATCGAGGGCATCCGGGCCGCCCACGCCGAGTTCATCGAGCACTGGGAGCGGGAGGACGCGGCATCCGAGCTCCCGGCCGTCACGGCCCGCACGCTGCTCGTCGCCGACTGGCTCGCCCTGCTGCGCGCCGACCCGCGCCTGCCCCGGCAGTACATGGGCGAGGACTGGCCCGCCGACCGCTCGTTCGAGCTCTTCACACGGCGGCATCGGGAGTTCGCGTTCCCTGCGGTGCGCGACTTCGCCGGACTCGTCGACTGAATCCCGTGGACGCTTCGCGGCTCAGGTGACGCGGGAGGCGACGTCGGCGGGATCCACGTCCTCACCGCGCACCAGCGCCTCGAGCACGGCCGCGTTATCCGCTCTCCCGGAAGCGGGCGCGGAGGTCGGCCTTGCGGACCTTCCCGGAGGCCGTGCGGGGCAGGTCCTCGACGACGACGACGTTCTTGGGCAGCTTGTAGCGTGCGAGCAGGCCGTCGAGGTGGGCGCGAACGAACTCCGTGTCGACCTCGGCGCCCTCACGGAGCGTGACGACGGCCCAGGGGACCTCGCCCCAGCGCTCGTCGGGCACGCCGACCACCGCGACGCCCGAGATGCCCTCGATGTCGGCGATGAGATTCTCGACCTCGGCCGGGTAGATGTTCTCGCCGCCCGAGATGATCATGTCCTTGAGACGGTCGGCGATGTAGAGGTAGCCGTCGGCGTCGAGGTAGCCGAGGTCGCCGGAGCGGAACCAGCCGTCGTCAGTGAACGTCGCCGCGGTGGCCTCGGGCTGATCGTGGTAGCCGAGGAAGACGTTGGGTCCGGCCACCTCGATCTCGCCGACGGTGCCGCGCGGCACCACCTCGCCGTGCTCGTCGGTGATCCGCACCTCGGTGAAGAAGTGCGGCAGCCCGACGCTGCCCTGCTTCTCGCGGGTCATCGCGGGTGAGAGCGACGTCGCACCGGGGGAGGTCTCGGTCATTCCGTAGCCCTGTGAGAACGACAGTCCGCGCTCCTCGTAGGCGTTGAGGATCCGCGTCGGCACGGCCGATCCGCCGCATGTGAGCTTCTCCAGGGTCGAGAGATCGGTCGTCGCCCAGGCGGGATGGTCTGCCATCATCTGGTACGTCGTGGGAACGCCGCTCAGCATCGTGATCCTGCGCTCCTGGATGAGCGAGAGCGCGCGGCCCGGCTCGAAGCCCTTCTCGAGCACGAGGGTCGCTCCCTTGAGGAGCACCGGCAGCGCGCCCATGCCGAGTGAGGCGACGTGGAAGAGCGGCGAGATCATCAGCGACACGTCGGTCGAGACCACGTCGTAGTCGACGATGCAGTTGAGGGCGACCCATGTGAGGTTGCCGTGGCTGAGCACCGCCCCCTTCGGCTTGCCGGTCGTTCCGGACGTGTAGATGATGGCGGCCGGGTCGTCGAGCGTGACATCGGCGACGGTGTGCCCACCGGGTGCGTCCGCGACGAGCCGCGCCAGCCCGGGATGCTCGGGAAGGCCCTCGCCCGTTGCGATGACGTGGGCGATGCGGCCGGCCTCCACGCCCGGCATCGCGCGCGGGAGGAACTCGGCATCGAGCACCACGGCGCGCGCGCCGGAGTCGACGAGCACGTGCTGCATCTCGGGCGCCGCGAGCCGGGTGTTCACCGGCACGAACACCGCTCCCAGCTGTGCGGCCCCGAACATCACCTGCAGGAACTGCGGGCTGTTCTCGCCGATGTAGGCGACGGCGTCGCCGTGGCGGATGCCGCGGTGCCACAGCACGGCGGCCACCCGGTCGGCGGCGTCCGCCAGCTCGCGGTACGTGAGCTCGCCGTCGCCGAAGACGACGGCCGTCTTGCCGGGGTCCTTCAGGCGCCGTTTGGCGAGCCAGAACCCGATTCCCCTGTGCATCGTTGCGGAGTCCTCTCCCTCGAGGAGGTGGTGTGTGCTCGGACCCGGTGGGTCAGGCGTAGAACCGGTACAGGCCGCGCGCGACCACGGCCGGCTTGCCGCCGCCCTCGATCTCGATGGTCTGGTCGACGGCGAACTGGTAGCCGCCGGCGATCTCGGTGACCTCGGCGATCACCGCGCCGCCGCGCACCCGGGCGCCGACCTTTACCGGCGACACGAAGCGCACCTTGTCGAGGCCGTAGTTGACCCGCGTGGTCACTCCCGTGACGTCGAACAGCTCCGACCAGAACTTCACGGTCAGCGACAGAGACAGGAAGCCATGCGCGATCGCACCGCCGAACGGCCCCTCGGCCGCCCGCGCGGGGTCGACGTGGATCCACTGGTGGTCGTCGGTGGCGTCGGCGAAGAGGTTCACGCGCTCCTGTGTGACCTCGAGCCACTCGGTCCAGCCGAGGTCGGTGCCGGCGAGGCCTGCGACGTCGGCGTAGTCGACGGTGGTGGTCATGGGTTCTCCTTCGATGGGTCGGCGCTTCGACGGGGCTCAGCGACCAGCGGTCAAGTGAACGCGGACGCGCCCGTCAGGGCGCGGCCGACGATGAGGGCGTTGATCTCGTGCGTGCCCTCGTACGAGTACACGGCTTCGGCGTCGGTGAAGAACCGGGCGACGTCGTGCTCGAGCAGGATGCCGTTGCCGCCGAGCACCTCGCGGCCGAGCGCGACGGTCTCGCGCGCGAGGCGTGCGGTCTGCAGCTTGGCCAGGGCGGAGTTCTCGTCGGCGTACTCGCCCTGGTCCTGCCGGGCGGACAGCTGCACCACGAGCGCGAGGGAGGCGACGGTGTTGCCGAGCATGCGCGCGAGCTTCTCCTGCACGAGCTGGAAGCCGCCGATGGGTCGCTCGAACTGGTGCCGCTCCCGCACGTAGCGCACGGCGGCGTCCAGCGCGCCGGCCTGCAGGCCGGCGGCGATCCAGGCCACATCGGACCGCATCGCCCGCAGGATCCGCGCCACGTCGCGCCAGCCGTTCACGTTCCGGAGGCGCTGCGCCTCGGTCACCCGCACGCCCTCGAGCGTGATCACCGCGTTCTGCATGGGACGAAGCGCGACCTTGCCGCCGATCGCCTCGAGTCGCACGCCGGTCGCGTCGGTGGGCACGAGGAACGCCTTGACCGCGTGGTCGTCCACGTCGCGGGCGAAGACGACGAGCACATCGGATGCCGCAGCCCCGCCGATCCACTTCTTGCGGCCGTCGATCACCCACGCGTCGCCCTCGCGGCGCGCGGTGGTGGCGAGACCTCCGGCGATGTCGGACCCGTGCTCGGGCTCGGTGAGCGCGAACACGCCCTTCAGCTCGAAGCTGCGCACGCGCGGGTCGAGCTCTGCCGCCTGCTCGGGCGACCCGCCGAGGGCGATCGCGGTGCGGAACAGCCCGGACTGCGCGTTGTAGAGCGTCGCCACCGACACGTCGGTGCGCGCCAGCACGTAGTTGCGGAACCCGGAGTACACGCTCGACGCCGCCTCCGCGGCATCCACCCCCGCCGGCTGCATGAGGTCGAGCGGGATGAGCGCCTCGAGGACCTCGGCCGGCATGGTCGCTGTCTCCCACGCCTCGGCGAGGAGGGGGCGGATGCTGCGCTCCAGCGTCTGCTGAAGACGCCCGAGCGCCGCTCGCGCGGCGGGGCTCAGATGCGCCTCCGCGATCGCGTACGGGTCGAACCCGAACGTCGCATCCGCCTCGAGGGTGGGCATGTCAGCCGCCCAGTCCCAGCAGGCGCACCGCGTTGTCCTTCAGGATGCCGGGCATCGCCTCGGGCTTGAACGAGCCGACGGTCTCGGCATCGCGCATCCAGCGGTCGGGGGTGAGCAGCGGGAAGTCCGAGCCGAAGAGCACGCGGCGCGTGAGGTAGGAGTTCGCGGCGCGCACGAGAGATTCGGGGAAGTACTTCGGGCTCCAGCCCGAAAGGTCGATCCACGTGTTGTGCTTGTGGGTGGCGACCGAGAGCGCCTCGTCCTGCCAGGGCACCGACGGGTGGGCCATGATGATCTGCAGCTCGGGGAATCGGGCCGCGACGGGGTCGAGCAGCATGGGGTTCGACAGGCCCAGCAGCAGGCCGCGCCCGCCCGGCAGACCCGCGCCGATGCCGGTCTGCCCGGTGTGGAAGAGGGCGACGACGCCGGCGTCCTGCAGGGTCTCGTAGAGCGGTGCGTACGCCGGGTCGGAGGGGTCGAACCCCTGCACGGTCGGGTGGAACTTGAAGCCGCGCACGCCGTGGTCCTCGATGAGGCGGCGTGCGTCATCGACAGCGGTCGCCTTGAGCGGGTCGACCGAGCCGAAGGGGATGAGCACGTCGTTGTTTCGTGCAGCGCCCTCGGCGATCTCGGCGCTCGAGAGCGGCGAGTGCCCGAAGTTCGTCTCGGCGTCGACCGTGAAGACCACGGCCGCCATCCGCCGCTCGCGGTAGTACGCGGCGACCGCGTCGAGGTCGGGGTGGGGTGCGTCGGTGGTGAAGTACTTCGCCGCAGCGTCGCGGAGGTCGTCGGGAAGCGACGAGTGTCCGTGGCGGTCGACCTCGATGTGCACGTGCACGTCGATCGCGGTGATCGCGTCGAGGTCGATCGCGGGTTCGTAGCGGGTCACGGGCGCTGCAGCTCTTCGGGGAGCGGCGGGAACTTCTCGCCGACGGACTGCAGGGGTCCCGCCGCCTCGGCGAAGCCGGACGCGAGGTCGTCGTACGACCAGCCGCCATCGCTGTAGGCGGTCGCGACGGCTTCGGGGTGCGACCACAGCTGCAGCCTGTCGCCGCCGATGCCGATGGCCTGACCGGTGACGGCGGCCGCAGCATCCGACGCGAGATACGCGATGAGCCCCGCGACGTCGTCCGATGTGCCGAACCCGAGGTCGTGGCGGAAGAACGCGGGCATCGGCTCGCCGGCGGCGTCGGCCTCGACGGCGGCGGCGAAATAGGGCACGGTGGCGGTCATGGCGGTCGCGGCGACCGGGATGACCGCGTTGGCGGTGATGCCGGCGCGCTTGAGCTCGAGCGCCCAGGTGCGCACCATGCCGACGATGCCGGCCTTCGCGGCGGCGTAGTTCGTCTGGCCGAAGTTGCCGCGCTGACCGGTGGGGGAGCCGATGCAGATGATGCGGCCGGGCACCTCGTTCTCGCGCATCCAGGTCGCCGCCTCGCGCACGCAGGTGAAGGTGCCGCGCAGGTGCACGTTGATGACGGTGTCGAAGTCGTCGTCGCTCATCTTCCACAGCACCGTGTCGCGCAGCACGCCGGCGTTGGTGACGAGGATGTCGAGCCGTCCGAACGTATCGACCGCGGTGCGCACCAGCTGCCGCGCGGTCTCGGTGGGGCCGACCGGTGCGACCATTGCGACCGCGCGGCCGCCTTCGGCCTCGATCGTGGCGACGGCGTCGGCGGCGGTGGGCTCGTCGACGTCGTTGATCACGACGGCGGCGCCCTGGCGGGCGAGCTCCTGGGCGTAGGCGAGGCCGAGGCCGCGGCCCGAGCCGGTGACGATGGCGACCTTGCCGTCGAGCGGTGCGTCGTGAGGCATGGGTGAGACTCCTTCGTTCCGAGGCCGGCGGCTCGCCGCAACCGTGCCCGAGCACCATTGAAGTCCGGATCGTTGAAAAAGTCAATCATTCAGATCGTCATGGAATTGAGCTAGCATCGTGGCCATGCCGAAAGCCGCAGACGTCGCCGCCTCGCGAGGCCTCCGCGCGTCGGCGCTCACGGACGACCTGAGCTTTCTGCTGGCGCGCGCCAACGCCATCGCGCTGGCCGCGGGCAACGCGGCGCTGTCCGAGCACGGGCTCAAGGCGCGGTCGTACTCGGTGCTGGTGCTGACCTCGGGCGATGCCCGGCCCTCGCAGCGCGAGCTCGCCGAGTTCCTCCGGCTCGACCCGAGCCAGGTGGTGAGCCTCGTCGACGACCTGCAGGCCCGCAGGCTCGTTGAGCGTCAGCCCGATCCGGCCGACCGGCGCGCGAACGTCGTCGTGGCGACAGAAGCCGGACGGGCACTGGTCGTGGCCGCCGGCGAGGCCGCGCGCGCCGCGGAGGAGCGCGTCCACGGCGACCTGTCGGAGTCCGAGCGGGCGACCCTGGCCACCCTGCTGCGAACGCTCGCCTTCCCGTCCGACTGACGCCGCGGCGCGGCATCCGTCCCCGTCGTCATCGACGTTCGAGGACGTAGCGGTCGCGGCCGGCGAACACGCCGACCAGTGTCAGGGCCACGAGGACGGCGAGCACCAGGGCGAGCGACGCCGCCCAGCCGCCGGTGAGGCTGTGCAGACCGCCGAAGGCGATCGGTCCCAGCGCCGCGATGACGTAGCCGACCGACTGCGACATTCCCGACAACGCCGCGGACGTGTCATGGTCGCGAGCGCGCTGGGCCATGAGTGTGAGCGACATGGCGAGGGTCGCCCCGCCGGTGAGCCCGATGAGCGACCCCCATGCCAGGACGCCATCGGGCGCGATCATGAGGCCCACGACGCCGACGATCGCGAGCGAGGGGATGAGCGCAGGCGCCCACCGTTCGAGCCCGCCTCGCAGCGCGAGCGGCAGCAGCAGGCAGCCGGCGAGCGAGAACAGCTGGTACACCATGACGTCGATGCCGGCGACGACCTCCGAGCGCCCGATCGACATCGACAGCGGGGCGAGCCAGGTCACGAACATGTAGAACATCGATGCCTGCAGCCCCATGTAGGCGGCGACCAGCCACGCGATCGGGTCGCGCCAGATGCCGGTGCGTCCGCGCGGCGCCTTCGACCGGTCGTGCGCACGGGCGACCCCGCGGTGCGCCCACCACCAGGCGACGATCGCGAACGGCAGGAGCGCGGCGCCGGTGACGAGCAGCGCGAAGCGCCAGCCGGCCGGATCGCCGCCGAGCTCGATGTGCGAGATCGGCACGACCACGCCCGATGAGACCGCGCCGAGACCGGCGAGCAGCGCCGTGTACGCCGCTGTCACGGCGGGCACGTGGCCGGAGAACTCACGCTTGACCACGGCGGGCATGAGCACGTTGATGATGGCGATCCCGATGCCGATGACCGCCGTGCCGATCCAGAGGCTCGCCACCGGGCCCGGGATCGAGCGCACGAGCGTGCCGACCAGCAGCACCAGCAGCGACCACAGCAGCACTCGCGGCTGCCCGAACCGGCGGCTGAGGTCGTGCGCGAGCGGCGAGAAGAGCGCCCATGCGACGAGCGGCACCGCCGCGAGCAGACCCAGCGCCGAGACCGACATGCCGGTGTCGGCGCCGATCTGGTCGAGGAGGGGCCCGAGTCCCGTGATCGCCGGCCGCATGTTCATCGCGACCAGGCACACGGCCGCGAGCAGCATCAGGGCCGACGCCGTGCGCGACGGCTCGGCTCGCGCGGTCCGCGACGATGAGGCCATAGGCATCGGACTATAGCCGAGGCCCAGGCCGCGGCATCCGCCCACTCCCGTTGAGCGGCAATGCCCGGTCGTCGGGGTTCGGGGCGCGGCGTGTGCGTTCGGGGCGCGCGGCGTGCGCCCCGTCTGCACGCACTGCGCCCCGAACGGACCTCACGCACCGCCGCGTCAGGCGAGGCCCTCGAGGGGCCAGCCGGTGTACGCCTCCGCGAGGTATCGTCGGCCGGCTTCGGACTCGACGACCGACCGCAGCTCGCCGAGCTGGCGGAGGCGATCGAAGTCCGACGCGTCGGGCGCGACGTGGAGCATGCTGGTCATCCACCACGAGAAGTGCTGGGCCTTCCAGATGCGGTGCAGCGCCTTCTCGGGGAAGGCCTCGATGAGCCGGTCGTCGTTCTCGAGCAGCAGGGCGCGCAGCGCCCGCTCGAGCACGAGCACGTCGGCGACGGCGAGGTTCATGCCCTTCGCGCCGGTCGGGGGCACGGTGTGCGCGGCGTCGCCGATGAGCGCGACACGGCCGTGCAGCAGCTCGTGGGCGACGAAGCTGCGGAAGCGCAGCACGTCGCGCTGGAAGATCCGGCCCTCCTTGAGGGTTGTGCCGGGCACCCGCTTCTGCAGCTCCTCCCACAGCTGCTCCTCGCTGAGGGCGTTCGGGTCGGCGTCGGGGTCGCACTGGAAGTACATGCGCTGCACCGTCGCGCTGCGCTGGCTGATGAGCGCGAACCCGTCGGGGGAGTTGCTGTAGATGAGCTCGTCGGCGCTCGGGGGCGCCTCGCACAGGATGCCGAACCACGCGAACGGGTACTCGCGGAAGTAGCCGCCGGTGGACGACCCGGTCACCGCCTCGCGTGCGACGCTGCGCGATCCGTCGGCGCCGACGACGAACTCGGCCTCGATCTCGAGCGGGGCGCCGTCGGCGTCGGTCGCGATCACGCGAGGGAGGTCGGATGCCGCGTCCTCGACGCGCAGGGCAGTCACGCCGAAGCGGAGATCCTGGCCCTTGTCGAGGCGCACGGCGATGAGGTCCTTGAGGGCCTCGTGCTGCGGGTAGAGCCACACGCCGCGGCCGACGAGATCGGCGAAGTCGATGCGGTGCCCGTGGCCGGCGAACCGCAGCTCGATGCCGTCATGGCGATTGCCGACCGTGCGCACGCGGCTCGAGGCCCCGGACGAGTCGAGCACCTCGACGGTGCCCTGCTCGAGGATTCCGGCGCGGATCGTGGTCTCGATCTCCTCGCGCGAGCGCTGGTCGATGACGACCGACTCGATGCCGGCGATCCCCAGGAGGTGCGACAGCAGCAGACCGGCCGGGCCGGCGCCGATGATGGCGACGCGGGTGCGGATCGTGGACATGGACGTCTCCTTCGACGTTCGGGAACGGATGCCTCGGCCCAGTGTCCCCCCGGCCATGCCGCCGTGGTGATGGATTCCCGTTCATCGGGACAGCCTCGGCGTCCTCGATTGAGGATCGGGGAAGCGGTGGGAGAGATCAGCGGCGGTCGGCGCGAAGTGCGGACTCGATGCCCGCCGCGGCGTCGCGCAGGGCCTCGATCGCGGCTGCCGGATCGGTCTCGCGCGGGAGCACGACCGACAGCGCGGCGACGACCTCGCCCGCGTCGCGGATCGGCACCGCCACGCCGGTCGACACGGCCTCGATGGAGCCGGGCGCCACGACCACGCCGGCGCGGCGCACGTCGGCGATGAGGCGGCGCAGGCGCGCGGCATCCGTCACCGTCTCGGGGGCGAGGGCGCGCAGCGGACCGGCGAGCACCCGCTCGCGCAGGGTGGATGGGGCATGCGCGAGCAGGACGAGGCCCGACGACGAGGCATGCAGCGGCAGGCGGCCGGCGATGCGGGTGATGTTGGCGCCGGCGTCGGGGTGGGAGAGGCGCTCCAGGAAGAGGGCCTCGTCCTGCTCGAGCACGGCGAGCTGCGTGTGCTCCCGGATGCGCGCCTGCACCCGCTCCATGTGGGGGAGCGCGGCCTGGCGGAGGCGCAGCGCCGTCGAGCCCCGCAGGGCCAGCTCCCACAGCCGCATGCCGAGGTGCACGCGGCGGTCCTCGTCGCGTTCGAGCAGGCCCGCGTCGACGAGCTCGTCGACGATGCGGTGCGCGGTCGACGACGGCAGCCCCGCACGACGGCCGATCTCGGCGGCAGACTGCATCGAGCGCTCCGCGGTGAAGGTCTCGAGCACGCGCACGATGCGGTCGGTCATCGAGTCGCCGGAGGGCGAGTTGGCCATGCGCCCACTCTGCCATCCGGGCCGGGTAACGTCGCTCGGGGAGGATCCATGGCGGAGGGCGAGGGTGTGCTCGAGCGCACGCTGCGCGTGCTCGGGTGCTTCACCGACGACGAGCCGGCGGTCACCGCGACGAAGCTCGCGGCCCGCACGGGACTCGCGTCATCGACACTGCACCGCCTGCTCGCGACGCTCGTCGCGGAGGGCCTGCTCACCCGCGGACCCGGCCACACGTACGCGATCGGGCCGCGGCTGTGGGAGCTCGGCGAGCTCTCGCCGCTGTCGCTGCGCCTGCGCGAGACGGCGCTGCCGCACATGGTGCGGCTGTACGAGGCGACCGGCGAGAACGTGCACCTCGCGGTGCTCGACGGTGCGACCCCCGAGACCTCGACCGCCCTCTACGTCGGTCGCCTCACCGGCCGCCAGTCCATCCCGACCTTGAGCCGCATGGGCGGTCGCGGCCCCCTGCACACGACCGGCGTGGGCAAGGCGCTGCTCGCGACGCGCGACGAGGGGTGGCTGCGGCAGTACTTCCAGGCGCCGCTCGAGCGCGAGACCGTGAACTCGATCGCGACCGAGCCCGAGCTCCGCGCCGACATCGCGCGCACCCGGGCGCTCGGCTATGCGACGACGCGTGAGGAGATGACCCTCGGCAACGTCTCGGTCGCTGCGGCACTGCCGCGCGTCGAGGGCCTGCCGCCGGTGGCGCTCGGACTCGTCGTGCACCTCGGGCGCGCCGACGAGCGGCGGCTCGGCCCGCTGGTGGTGCAGACCGCGAAGGACCTCCACCACGACCTCCGCGGTGCGTGACCCCGGCCTCCCGACGGTTTGGGGCGCATACTGTGCGTTAGGGCGCACGTCGCGCGCCCCGAACGCACGCTCCGCGCCCCGAACGCACGCTCCGCGCCCCGAACGCACGCTCTGCGCCCCAAACCCGGGGATGGACACTGATGCTGCGGCCTCACGCCTCCCCGGATTCCCGCTGAGTGGGAATCCACGGCGCCGTGGCCGCTCCGGAGTGCGACCCTGGGACGACCCGAGTCGTCGAAGGAGACCTCTATGACCGCGACCCAGCCCGATTCCCGGGGCGAGGAGGCGTTCTCGTCGTCGGTGGTGCTCGAGCAGACCGTGGCGGCGCCCGAGTCGCTGCTGGCATCGCCCGACCAGCTGACGCAGAACGAGATCACCCAGGAGATCGTCGACTACCACGCCGCCACCGCGCGGCGCGAGGCCGCCGGCGAGAAGCTCAACATCAGCCTCCACGACTTCCCGCCGTACCGGTCGAGCCTGCTGCGCCACCCGACCAAGAACCCCAAGCTGGTCGATCCCGAGACGATCGAGCTGTGGTCGCCGGCGTTCGGGCAGCGTGATGTCGCCGCGATCGAGTCCGACCTGACGCTGCAGCACATCGGCGAGCCCCAGGGCGAGCGCATGACGGTCGAGGGCCGCCTCCTCGACTCGTGGGGGCGACCGCTGGCGAACCAGCTCGTCGAGATCTGGCAGGCGAATGCCGCAGGCCGCTACATCCACCAGCGGGATCAGCATCCCGCCCCCCTCGACCCGAACTTCACCGGCGCCGGACGCACCGTCACCGACGACAACGGGTACTACAAGTTCACGACGATCAAGCCGGGCGCCTACCCGTGGAAGAACCACGTGAACGCGTGGCGCCCCGCCCACATCCACTTCTCGATCTTCGGCTCGGGCTTCACTCAGCGCCTCGTGACGCAGATGTACTTCCCGGGCGACCCGCTGTTCCCGCTCGACCCGATCTACAACACCATCTGGCGCCAGAAAGACCGCGACCGCCTGATCGGCCTGTACGACCACGACCTGTCGGTGCCGGAGTTCTCGATGGGCTACCGCTTCGACATCGTCGTGGACGGCCCCGATGCGACCTGGTTCGAGCCCGAAGAAGGAGAGCACTGATGGCCGGCGCAACCCGCACCAAGCGCGATCTGGGTCCTGCGACCCACGAGCCCACCGGTGGGCAGACCGTCGGCCCGTTCTTCGCCTTCGGCCTGGACTTCGACAAGAAGCACCAGGTCGTCTTCCCGCACAGCCCGGGGTCGGTCGTGCTCGGCGGCACCGTGTTCGACGGCGCCGGCAACCCGATTCCCGACTCGGTGATCGAGATCTGGAGCGCCGACGAGAACGGCGAGGTCCCTCGCGCGCACGGTGCGTTCCGCCGCGACGACCACTCGTTCACGGGCTTCGGCCGTGCGGCGACCACCGACGTCGGTCGCTACGAGTTCTGGACCCGCAACCCCGGTCCGGTCGACGGGGGCGCACCGTTCTACTCGGTGATCGTCTTCGCTCGCGGTCTTCCCGACAAGCTCGTGACGCGCATCTACCTGCCCGAGCACGAGGACCTCCTCGCCGCCGACGCACTCCTGTCCTCGCTCGACGAGGACGAGCGCGCTACGCTCATCGCGACGCGCCTGCCGGACGGCAACCTGCACCACGACATCCACCTGCAGGGCGAGAAGGAGACCGTGTTCCTTGCCTTCTGACCGTGACCGGCCCGCACTCGATGCGGGCCTGCTCTCGCCGGTGACCGTCGGTCACGACGAGACGGTGACGGATGCCGCGTACCTCGACGCCCTTGTGACCGCGGAGGTCGCGCTGGCGCGGGCCTTCCGCGAGACCGGTCTCGCGCCCGACGAGGCGGTCGACGAGATCGAGACGGAGTTCGGCTGGCAGGGCGCGCTGCGTGGATGCCGCGACCACGGGGTCGACGCCGCGACGCTGGCCGCCGCTGCGGTGGCGGGCGGCAACCCGGTGATCCCGCTCGTGGGGCGCCTCAAGGAGCGGGTCGGAATCGACGCGCGCGTGTGGGTGCACCGCGGTGCGACGAGCCAGGACATCGTCGACACCGCCGCGATGGTGGTCGCACGCGCGGCCACGAGCCGCGTCGTCGCGGCTCTCGTGCACACCGGGGTCTCGCTGCGCTCCCTGGCCCGTTCGCGTCGCGACGAGGTCACTGCGGCGCGCACGCTGACCCAGCACGCGGTGCCGACGACCGTCGGACTGCGGGCTGCCGGGTGGCTGCGGGGTGTCGAACGTGCCAAGGAGCGCGTCGAAGACGTGCAGCACCGGCTGCCGGCCCAGCTCGGCGGTGCCGCCGGAACACTCGCGTCGTTCGCCGAGATCGGCGGAGCCGATGCCGCGGCCGCCCTTCCCGCCGCCTTCGCCCACGAACTCGGGCTCGCCGCGCCCGATGCCCCGTGGCACACCAGCCGCTGGCCGATCACCGAACTGGGCGACGCGCTCGTGCAGGCGATCGACGCCGTCGGCAAGATCGCCACCGACGTCGCAACCCTCAGCCGCACCGAGATCGGCGAGCTCGCCGAGGGCGCCGGCGGCGGGTCGTCGGCGATGCCGCAGAAGCGCAACCCCGCAGCATCCGTCCTCATCCGCTCGGCTGCGCTGCGCGCGCCCCAGCTCGGCGCCACGCTGCATCTCGCATCGGCCCTCGCCGCCGACGAGCGCCCTGACGGCGCGTGGCACGCGGAATGGCCGACGCTGCGCGAACTGCTGCGGCTCGCGCTCGGCGCGACAGCCCACGCCGCGACGCTCGTCGCCGACCTGCACGTCGACACGGATGCGGTCGCCCGCAACCTCGCGGCCACCGGAGGGCTCATCGTCTCGGAGCGCCTCTCGATCGTGCTCGGGCCGGTGCGGGCAGCGGCAGGCGTGGCGGACCTCGTGACCGCAGCCGCCGCGGGCGGCGATCTGGCCGCACTTCTCGCCGCGTCGCCCGACGTCGCCGCCGCCGCCGCGGAGCGCGGGGTGACCCCCGAGGCACTCGTCGCCGACCTGCTCGACCCCGCCCGCTACACCGGACTCTCCGGCCGTCTCGTCGACGAGGCTGCCGCACCCACCGCAGAGGAGGACGACGCGTGACCGTCCCCGCCATCTCCCTCACCGGCCCCGCCGGCCCCTCGACGACCTCGGGGACGACGGGCGCGCCGCTGCTCGTGCTCGGCCCGTCGCTGGGCACCTCGACGCTCCTGTGGGACCGTGTGATCCCGGCGCTCGCCGAGCACTACCGCGTCGCCCTGTGGGACCTGCCCGGTCACGGCGCCGCGCCAGCGTCGACCGAGGGGTTCACGATCGCCGAGCTCGCCGACGCCGTCGCCGCTGCGATCGACGGACCGTTCCTCTACGCCGGGGTCTCACTCGGGGGCGCCGTCGGGCTCGAGCTGCTGCTGCGCCACGGCGACCGGATCGGCGCCGCGGCGATCCTGTGCTCGGGCGCGAGGATCGGCACGCCTGAGGGCTGGCACGAGCGGGCCGCGCAGGTGCGGGCGCAGAGCACGTCGAGCCTCATCATCGGGTCCGCGCAGCGCTGGTTCGCGCCGGGCTCGATCGAGCGCGATCCCGATCTCACCGGGCGGCTCCTGCACGTGCTGCAGAACACCGACGACGAGAGTTACGCCCGCTGCTGCGACGCGCTCGCCGCCTTCGACGTGCGCGACCGGCTGGGCGAGATCGCCACCCCGGTGCTCGCGGTGTGGGGCGATCACGACGCGGTCACACCCGAGGCATCCGCTCGCGAGATCGCCGCGGGTGTGCAGCGCGGCGAGGCGATCGGGATCCCGGATGCCTCGCACCTGGCGCCCGCGGATTCCCCGGCGGCGACCGCCGCGCTGCTGCTCGACTTCTTCGGCACGGTCGCCGCGGAGCGTGCCGCGTGAGCCGGCCAGAGGGTGAAGGCCTCACCGACGCCGAGCGCTACGACCAGGGCATGGTCGTGCGTCGCGAGGTGCTGTCGGATGCGCACGTCGACCGCGCGATCGCCGGCACGACCGAACTGACCGCCGACTTCCAGGACTTCATCACCCGCGTCGCGTGGGGCGACATCTGGTCGCGCCCGGGGCTCGACCGCCGGTCACGGTCGGTGGCAGTCCTCACGGCGCTCATCGCGCTCGGACACCACGAGGAGCTCGCGATGCACCTGCGCGCGGCCCTGCGCAACGGGCTCACGGTCGACGAGATCAAGGAAGTGATCCTGCAGGCCGGGCTGTACTGCGGAGTCCCGGCCGCCAACACCGCGTTCCGCATCGCGAAGGACGTGTTCGCCGAGGTCCAGTAGCCGGCCCTGGCACTGGTTCGGGGCGCGCGGCATCGGTTCGGGGCGCGCGGCGTGGGTTCGGGGCGGGCGGCGTGCGCCCCGAACGCGCGTGATGCGCCCCGAAACCGAGAGGGCGACGGATGCTGCGGCCCCCCAGGCGCTCTCGCAGGCCGGGCGCCGGCGGGGCGGGGGTACCGGCGCCTCTGAGCCGGGAGTACAATAGATCGCAGAGCGTACATGTGTTCGCACAGCGAACAGCAAGGAGGCGAGTACATGATCGACAAGACCGTGGGCTCGGTCGAGGAGGCTGTGGCCGGCATCCGCGACGGGGCGACCATCATGATCGGCGGCTTCGGGCGGGCCGGGCAGCCCGTCGAGCTCATCGACGCCCTCATCGCGCAAGGTGCGACCGATCTCACGATCATCAACAACAACGCGGGCAACGGCGACGTGGGGCTCGCCGCACTCCTCGCGAAGAAGCGGGTGCGCAAGATCCTCTGCTCGTTCCCCCGCCAGCATGACTCCTGGGTGTTCGACGGCCTCTACCGCGCCGGCGAGATCGAGCTCGAGCTCGTGCCGCAGGGCAACCTGGCCGAGCGCATCCGCGCGGCGGGGGCGGGCATCGGCGCGTTCTTCTCACCCACGGGCGTCGGCACACAGCTGGCGGAGGGCAAGGAGATCCGCGAGATCGACGGCCGCGTCTACGCGCTGGAGTACCCGATCAAGGCGGACTACGCCCTGGTGAGCGCGTACCGCGCCGACCGGTGGGGCAACCTCGTCTACCGCCAGACCGCCCGCAACTTCGGCCCGATTATGGCAGCGGCCGCGACCACGACGATCGTGCAGGTCGACGAGCTCGTCCCGCTCGGCGCGCTCGATCCGGAGGCCGTCGTGACCCCCGGCATCTTCGTCGACCGCGTCGTCGCGGTGGGGGAGCGCGCGTGGCTCGACCAGGGCGGGTTCACCGGCGGCGTGGACATCGAAGGGCGCCCGATCGCCGGCGCCGCAGCATCCGGGACGGAGGTCGACCAGTGACCGACACGACCATCGCCACCCGCATCACGCGTGAGCAGCTCGCCGCGCGCATCGCGGCGGACATCCCCGAGGGCTCGTACGTCAATCTCGGCATCGGAGCGCCGACGCTGGTGGCCGACTACCTGCCCGAGGACCAGGAGATCATCCTGCACACCGAGAACGGCATGCTGGGCATGGGGCCGTCGCCCGCCGAGGGCGAGATCGATCCCGATCTCATCAACGCCGGCAAGCAGCCGGTCACCGCTCTCGCGGGCGCCGCGTACTTCCACCACGCCGACTCGTTCGGCATGATGCGCGGTGGACACCTCGATGTCTGCGTGCTCGGCGCGTTCCAGGTGTCGCAGGGCGGCGACCTCGCGAACTGGTCGACGGGCGCTCCCGGCGCCATCCCCGCGGTCGGCGGCGCGATGGACCTCGCCATCGGCGCGAAGAACGTCTACGTCATGACCGACCTCCTGACCAAGACCGGCGAGTCGAAGCTCGTCGAGGCGTGCACCTACCCGCTCACCGGCGTCGGCTGCGTCACGCGGGTCTACACCGACCACGCTGTCTTCGACGTCACACCCGAGGGCTTCGCGGTGCGCGAGGCCTTCGGCGACAACACCGTCGAGCTCCTCGCCGAGCTGACGGGCCTGGAATTGACGGATGCTGCGGCCCGCGGCATCCGGGAAGGTGAGTGACATGACCACCTACGTGTACGACGCCGTCCGCACGCCCTTCGGCCGCGCCGGCGGGGCGCTCGCGGGCGTCCGCCCCGACGACCTGGCGGCCGTGGTGATGAAGGCGACGATCGAGCGGACCGGCCTCGAACCCGGCCGCGTCGACGACGTGATCTTCGGCGACGCGAACCAGGCAGGCGAAGACAATCGCAATGTCGCGCGCATGGGCGCTCTGCTCGCCGGCTTCCCGACGTCGGTGACCGGCGTCACGGTCAACCGGCTGTGCGCCTCGTCCGTCGAGGCGGTCATCCAGGGCTCGCGCGCGATCGACGCGGGCGACGTCGATGTCGTTCTGGCGGGCGGCGTCGAGTCGATGAGCCGCGCGCCCTTCGTCGTCGAGAAGTCGCCGCGGCCGTGGCCGAGCGTCGGCAACCAGACGCTGTGGAACACGTCGATCGGGTGGCGGATGACCAACCCGAAGCTGCCGAAGCACTGGACGATCTCGAACGGCGAGTCCGCCGAGCTCATCGCCCGTGAGTGGGGCATCTCACGCGACGCGCAGGACGAGTTCGCAGTGCGCTCGCACCGGCTCGCCGCCCAGGCGTGGGCGGAGGGCGTGTACGACGCCGAGACGGTGCAGGTGCCGGGCGCCGAGCTCTCCCGCGACGAGGGCATCCGCGACGACACGTCGGTGGAGAAGCTGGCGGGGCTCAAGGCGCTGTTCGCCGCCGACGGCGAGGGCAGCGTCACGGCGGGGAACTCGTCGCCCATCAACGACGGCGCCTCGGCGGTGCTGCTCGGTCGCGAGGGCGTGCTGCCGACCGAGCCGCTCGCCCGCATCACCGGTCGAGCCGCGCACGGCGTCGACCCCGACCAGTTCCCGATCGCGCCGATCGACGCCGCGAACAAGGCGCTCGCGCGCGCCGGGCGCAGCTGGGCCGACGTGGACTTCGTGGAGCTCAACGAGGCCTTCGCATCCCAGTCGCTGGCCTGCCTGGCGGGCTGGCCCGACCTCGACCCCGAGAAGCTCAACATCCACGGCGGGGCACTCGCGATCGGCCACCCGCTCGGGGCGTCGGGCGGCCGCATCATCGGCCACGCCGCGCACGAGCTCGCCCGCCGGGGCGGCGGCGTCGCGGTCGCGGCCATCTGCATCGGCGTGGGCCAGGGCCTCGCCGTCGTGCTCGAGCGCTGAACCGGGGCCCCTGCGTGGCACTGCAGCAATTGCGCGACACGCCGGCGGACGGTCGGCGGCGGGGCGGATAGGGTGAGCCGGTGACCGACGACGCGGGCCGCATCAATGACAGCGCCGCAGACCCAGGCAAAGACAGCGCCGCAGCCCCGGGCAAAGACACCATCCAGTCCCTGGTGCGCGGGCTTGCGGTGATCCGGGCATTCGACGCAGAGCACCCCGACCTGACCCTCAGCGAGGTCGCCCGCCGCGCCGCCATCCCGCGTGCCGCCGCGGGTCGCTTCCTGCGCACCCTCGAGGACCTGGGCTACGTCCGCGGGTCGGCGGGGTCGGGCGTCGGCCGGACGTTCGCGCTGACCCCGCGCGTGCTCGAACTGGGCTTCAGCTACCTGTCGGCGCTGTCGATCCCCGAGATCGTGCAGCCCCACCTCGAGCGGCTGTCGCGCGAGGTCGACGAGAGCGTCTCGGCCGCGGTGCTCGACGACGGCGACATCGTCTACATCGCGCGCGTTCCGACCCGGCGCATCATGAGCGTGCGGATCACGATCGGCACCCGCTTCCCAGCCTTCGCCACGTCGATGGGCCGCGTGCTGCTGGCGGGCCTGCCGGCTGCCGCGCTCGACGAACTGCTCGCAGCATCCGTCCTCCCGTCCCTCACCGAGCGCACTGTGACAGACGCGGCGCAGCTGCGTGCGGAACTCGACCGCGTGCGCGCAGAGGGCTGGTCCCTCGTCGACGGCGAACTGGAGCCGGGCCTGCGGTCGGTGGCCGTGCCGCTGCGCGATCGCCGGGGCGACGTCGTCGCCGCGGTCAACGTCTCGACCAGCGCCACGCGCGACACTGTCGAGCACGTGCTCGAGCGCCACCTGCCCGCGCTGCAGCAGACGGCCGCCGCGATCGACGCCGAGCTGCGGCTGGTCTGACCCCCGGCCCTCGAAGATTCAGGAGAAACCGCGTCGCCGCGAGCCTGCGCGGCTCGATGTGCGGCGTTCGTCCTGAATCCTTGACGTGCGACCGCGGGGCCTACGGCTGCGCGCGTCAAAACACGATCGTGTGGTTGCCGTGGCGGATGACGCGGTCCTCGGCGTGCCACAGCACCGCGCGGGAGAGCACCTGGCGCTCGACGTCGGCGCCGCGGCGGGCGAGCTCCGAAGCCGAGTCGGCGTGCGTCACCCGGACGGTGTCCTGCTCGATGATCGGGCCCTCGTCGAGGTCGTCGGTGACGTAGTGCGACGTCGCGCCGATGAGCTTGACGCCGCGCTGCTTGGCCTTCTTGTACGGCTCGGCGCCGATGAAGGCGGGCAGGAACGAGTGGTGGATGTTGATCACCGGCACCCCGAGCTCGGCGAGGAAGTCGCCGGAGAGGATCTGCATGTAGCGGGCCAGCACCACGAAATCCACGTTCCCGCGCAGCAGCTCGAGGATCTTCGCCTCGGACGCCGACTTGTCGGGACCGGCGACGCCCGGCACGTGGAAGAACGGGACGCCGAACGACCGCACGTCCTCGGCGGAGGCGGTGTGGTTCGAGATCACCATCGGCACCGTCACGGGCAGATCGCCCCGGCGATGGCGCCACAGGAGGTCGAGCAGGCAGTGGTCCTGCTTCGACGACAGGATCGCCATGCGCTTGGGCACCGACTGGTCGGTCAGCGACCACTCCAGGTCGAAGCCGGCGAGCGTCCCGGCGATCTCGTCTTCGATGCGCGGGCGGTCGGCCGCGAAGCCCGGCCGGTGGAAGACGACCCGCTGGAAGTACGCACCGCCTTCAGGGTTGTCGGAGTACTGGTCGAACGCGACGATGTTGCCGCCGATGCGCGTGATCATCGCCGACACGGCCGCCACGATTCCCGGCTGGTCGCTGCCGTGGACGATGAGGCAGGCATGGTCGGGATTCAGGTGCGGAGAGGCGGCCATTGTTCGATTCTGCCCTGTGCGAAGGAACGCCGCTTCTTGAGGCCGGCCCGCGCGACATGCAGGGGCGGACGGATGCTGCGCCCCGTACCCTGACGGCATGAGCACCGCTTCGCAGGGCAGAGCCGCGGCGCGCGACGACCGCATCACGCTGCGGTTCATGGCGGTCCCCGCCGACACCGCCGCCGGCGGACACTCGGTCGCCGCCGGCAGCGTCATGGAGTGGATCGACAAGGCCGGCTACGCGTGCGCCGTCGGCTGGGCCGGGGCGTACTGCGTCACCGCGTACGTCGGGAACGTGCGCCATCGGCGGCCGATCGCTCCAGGGAGCCTCATAGAAGTGCAGGCCCGCATCGTCTACACCGGCCGAACCAGCATGCACGTGGTGGTCACCGTGTCCTCGACCGGGGTCAGCGAGCGCCTCTACACGCCGGCGACGACGTGCATCCTCGTCTTCGTCGCGAAGGGCGCCGACGGACGCCCCACCGAGGTACCGGCGTGGCACCCCGTGACCCGCTCCGACCACAAGCTCGCCGAGGGGGCGCTGGAGCGCATCGAGTCGCGCGCCGAGATCAAGCGCCTCATGCTGGCGGAGGACTATACGGATGGCTCTACCGCCCCGCGCGCGATGCTGAAGTTCCTGGCGCCGCCCGGCGTCGTGAACTTCGGCGGCAAGGCACACGGCGGCACGGTCATGCGCTGGATCGACGAGGCCGGTTACGCGGTCGCGGCGGCGTGGGCGATGGACGGCGAGGATGCCAGCGCCGCGATCGGCGTCTACTCGGGCGGCATCCACTTCCTCGCGCCGGTCGTGATCGGGCACCTCGTGGACGTGGACGCGCGCATCGTCTACACGAGCCGACACAGCATGCACGTCAGCACGCGCGTGTGGACCGCTGATCCGCGCACCCCCGACGACCGCACGCTGACCACGCAGTGCCTCAGCGTCTTCGTCGTCCCCGGCGCCGACGGCGTCGCTCAGCCGGTCCCGCAGTGGACGCCGGAGCTCGCGGAAGACGAGCGGCTGCAGGAGCACGTGCGCGAGATCATGGCACTGCGCGAGGAGATCGTGCCGATCGCCGCCTCGCTCACGCTCGAGCCGTAGCCGGCTCGCGAACCTGGGCCGCGCCGACCAGGTCGCCGTTGCGGGTGAGGTCGAGGTAGCGAGCGACCGCGTCGCGGCTCTTCGTGAGGCACGCCAGGCGGTCGTCGAGGGCGATGAGCTCGGTCGCGAGCATCTCGGCGAGCTCGCGCGAGCACGTCGGCTGTGCCATCGCGCACTGCCGCTCGACGTCGAGCACGACCTTCGCGAGGCGCGTCGACAGCCCCGCCTGGACCAGGCCACGCGCCCGCGTGGCCCGCTCGACGTCGGCCTCATCGTACGCGCGGTAGCCGTTCGCCGAACGCTCGGACGCCAGCAGTCCCTGGTCCTCGTAGTAGCGCAGCATCCGTGCGGGGATGCCGGTGCGCTGCGACAGTTCGCCGATCTTCATGCCGCTGTGCCCTTCGCGTCGATTCGAGTCAGGCGAAAGCTTGACATTGACATTGGTGTCAAAGTTTAGCCTCGCTGCATGACCTCGTCCACCGCCTCCGTCGCACTGCCCGACACCTCCGTCTCGCGCTTCCCGCTCGGCCCCCTCCTGCTGCTCTCGTCGGGTGTCTTCGTCACCGTCACCGCCGAGTCGCTGCCGGCTGGCCTCATGCCCGAGATGGCCCGCGACCTCGGGGTCGATCCCCTGCGCGTCGGGCTGCTGGTCTCCGTCTGGGCGATCGTGGTGATCGCCACGAGCATTCCGCTCACGCGGGCGACGCGCCGCATCGACCGCCGCGTCGTCGTCGCGGTCTCGCTCGCAGTCCTCGCGGCGGCCAACGTCGCCACGGCCTTGGCGCCCACGTACGAATTCGCGTTCGCGACGCGGGCGGTCGCCGCGGTCGCACACGGGGTGTTCTGGGCGATCGTCATCGTGTACGCGTCGTCGCTGCTGTCGGGTGGGCAGTTGGGCCGCGGACTCGCCCTCGTCACCGGCGGGGGCACGGCGGCCACGGTGCTCGGCCTCCCGGTCGCGACGGCTCTCGCGCAGCTGACGAGCTGGCGCGTCTCGTTCGCGGTGATGGGGGCCGGGATGCTGCTGCTCGCCGCCGTCGTGTACCGCCGGCTGCCGCGGTCCAAGGTCGAGCCGGTGGCTGCGGGCCGGCGCGAGCCGCTGCGCCACGACCGGTCGCTGCCGCCACTGATCGCGTTCGGCATCGCGGGGCTGCTGATCGGCCTCGCGCAGTTCCTCGCCTTCGTCTACATCCGGCCGTACCTCGCCGAATCTGCGGGCATCGCGGACGGCTGGGCCAGCGTCCTGCTCTTCGTGTTCGGCGCCGCCGGCACGGTGGGAGTCGCGGTGGCAGGCATGCTCGCCGACCGGTTCCCGCGGACGGCCCTGACCGCGACGCTGCTGGTGTTCGTCGGCGCCTTCGCCGCCCTCGCGCTCCTGCCGCGCGCCCCGTTCGTCGTCGTGATCGCTTTGGCGCTCTGGGGCGCCGGCACCGGCGCGATGTTCCCGCTGATCCAGACGGCGCTCATGCGCGCAGCATCCGATCGCCTCCGCGACCTCGCGAGCGCGTCCATCGTGGTCCTCTTCAACGTCGGGATCGCGGGCGGTTCATGGGCCGGCGGCCAGCTCACCGCAACCTACGGGCCGACGGCGAACATGGCGGTCTCGGCGGCGGTCGTGCTGCTGGCGGCGGGCCTCACCGCGCTGGGCGCCGGACTCGCGACGCCACGAGGCGCGTGAGGCCGGCGCCGCCCGGGCCACGTGTCAGGCCGGCCCGCTCACCTGAGACGACGGACGATTCGACACGGATGCTGCGGCCTGCTCGAAGATGCCGCGCATCCACGCGTGCTCGGGGTCGCGGCCGTGCACGGGATGCCACCACAGCGCGTTCACGACGGGTGTGGCGTCGAAGGGCGCCTTCAGCGTGCGCACTCCCGCCACAGATTCGGCGACGTGGGCCAGTCCCGCCTGGATCAGGCCGAGGCGATCGGTGCCTGCGATGAAGTGCGGCAGCGCAAGGAAGCTCTCGACGACGGCCTCGACGTGGGGCTCGATCCCGAGCTGCTGCAGCTGGCGGGCCGCCGAGGTGAACGCCGTGCGCGATTGGTAGGTGAAGACCCACGGCAGCGCGCCGAGCACGTCCATCGTCAGCTCGTCGCCGACCAGCTCGTTCGACGCCGAGGCCACGACCACCCAGCCGTCCCGCCACAGGTCCGCATAGGGAAGGTCCACCAGGTAGCCGTGCGGGATCACCATGCCGTCGGCTGAGCGCAGCCGGTTGAGCGCGTCGTCCACGATCGCCGGGTTGTGCAGCATGAAGCGGAAGCGCACACCGGGCGCGGCTTCCGCCGCGAGGCGTGACACCTCGCTGCCGATCGTCGCGAACCCGTAGTCGGACCCGTAGATCGAGAACTCGCGCGTCGAGTCCCTCGGGCTCCACGTCGCCTGACTTTCGAACACCCGGCGGGCGGCTTCGAGAGCCGTCGTCGTGTGCTCGGTGAGGCGGAGTGCGAGTGGGGTGAGCTCGTAGGTGTTGCCGCGGCGGGCGAGGATCTGGTCGTTGAAGTGCGTGCGCAGTCGGGCGAGCGAGGCGCTGAGCGCCGGCTGGCTCAGGTGCAGGCGCTCGGCCGCACGCGTCACGCTGCGCTCGGTCAGCAGCGCGTCCAGGGCGACCAAGAGGTTCAGGTCGAGCCGGGAGAGGAGCGGTTGATCGGACACGACGATGTGCTCCTCCGGGGTTCGAGATGCCTGCGCCCAGTGTATCCGTGCAATCTATGCGGGGTGGAGGTGACATCGCTCGCAACGATGCGCCGATGGTGAGGCGATTATGCGCACATCACACTTACTTATGTCTAAATAATGCCTAACCTTGATATCCTCAGGAGGACACCCGGCCCGCGAACGCGGTCCCGACCCAGAGAGCGAGCATCGATGCTTCTCGAGAGAGATCTCATCCAGTCCGTCGGCTTCCGCAACGTGCGCGAAGGGGGCGAGATCACCGGCTTCCAGTTGCGCCTGCGCATGCCGTCGTACCGCGGGATGGCGGCATCCCTCATCGATGGCGTCGCGGTGCGTGTCGGCGACCTCGTCGACGTCCCCGCGGATGTGCCCCGATGGACCTTCGCCGGCCGCACGTACTCGCTGCAGGAGCTCTGGGACTCCGAGGGCGTGCGCTGGCCGCTCGAAGAGGCGGCGATCGTCACCGTGCCGCATCCGGGCGGGCTGCCGGAGGGCACGCACGAGGTGTCGATCCAGCTGCGGCTGCGCACGTCGTACATCCCTCAGGAGCATCAGCCCTCGATGTACGACGTCTCGCGGCACATCACCCTCACCTCGTCCGAGGAAGGCGGCCCCTTCAAATACGGTGTCAGCCTCTACAGCTTCATGACCGACTACGGCACCGTGATGGACCTCGAGACCGCGCTCGCCGCGGTGGCCGACGTCGGCGCGACCGGTGTCGAGATCCTCGGCGAAGGACACATCGAGCGGTACCCCGAGCCCCCGACCGAGTGGATCGACCGCTGGTTCGCGCTGCTCGACAAGTACGCGCTCGAGCCGACGAACTACGGCTCGTGGATCGACACCCGCCTGCACTCGAGCGGCCTGAACGCCCGCGACCTCACGGCAGCCGAGGGCGCGGCGATGCTGCAGCGCGACCTGCGTCTCGCGAAGCTCCTCGGGTTCCGATTCGTGCGACCGAAGATCGGCGTGGTCACGAGCGACCTCATCCCGCATCCCATCTGGACCGAGTCCGTCGAGCGGTCGCTCGACCTCGCCGCCGAGCTCGACGTCGTGATCTGCCCCGAGATCCACGCGCCGACGCCGATCAAGCACGAGGTCGTCGACGACTACATCGAGCTCATCCGGCGCACGGGCACGAAGCACTTCGGCCTGCTGCTCGACACGGGCATTTTCCAGGACCGCCCGATCCCGCTGAAGCCCGGTGAGCTGCCCGGCCGCCGGCCGGCGTTCATGGACGGGATCGCCGTCGACCCGGCCGACATCGCCGACATCGCGGAGCACGTCGTCTTCATCCAGGCCAAGTTCCACGACATCGACGAGAACCTCGAAGACCAGCAGATCCCCTGGGAGCCGGTGCTGCGCGCCCTCAAGGGTGCCGGCTACACCGGCTACTTGTCGAGCGAGTACGAGGGCGAGCGCATCCCGTGGCGCTCGATCGAGCAGGTGCGCCGCCAGCACTCGCTCATCCGCTCGATCGCCTCCCGCCTCTGACCCCGAAACGAGACAGCAATGCCCAACGGACTCATCGCCGACGACAGCCTGCGCCCGCACCCCGAGGGTCTGGCGCTGAAGCTCACCCTCCCCTGGTACCGGAGCCTGTGGCTCTCGTCCGTCTCGACGCTGCGCGTCACCCTCGACGGCGTCGAGATCCCGGCCGACGACCTCGCGTTCGAGCTCGGAGGGACCCGCTACGCCATCGCCGAGCTGCCGCAGCAGAGCGAGACGCTGTGGTTCCTGCAGCAGCATCCGCTTCTCATCGTCCGCCGCGACCAGCCCTTCGCTCTGGGCGAGCAGCACGAGGTCGAGATCTTCGGCGAGCTGCGCCTGCCCTACATGCAGATCGCACCCGGCCAGGACGGCGGGCCGGGCATGTACGTGCCGAACATCGTGCGCCAGTCGCTCACGCTGACGGTGACGGAGACGGATGCTGCGCCCCCGGCGACAGCGACCGACATCGCGCCCCCGCCGCCGGCGTCGGACGACGACCCCTTCAAGCTCGGCCTCACGCTGTACTCGGCGAGTGCGGAGTTCCGCGCCGGCTGGTACGACTTCGACGGGCTGCTCGATCGCGTGGCCGAGCTGGGCATCGGTCCGGGCATCGAGATCGTCGCGTCGCAGGTGCTGCCGACCTATCCCGTGGTGTCGGACGAGTTCGTCGCGCAGTGGCGCGCCGCGTTCGACAAGCACGGGTTCGACGCCAGCTCCTTCGGGGCGAACCTCGACATGGGGCGCCGGCGCGATCGCGACATGACCCCCGACGAGGAGTTCGAGTTCAGCGAGCTGATGTTCCAGGGCGCGAAGAAACTCGGGTTCCCGCTGGTGCGCATCCAGTCCGCGAAGCCGCAGCTGCTGCGCCGGCTGCTGCCGGTGGCGGAGCGCCTGGAGCTGCAGCTGGCGTACGAGATCCACGCCCCGATGGGGCCGAATGCCGAGCCGATCATGAAGGTGCGCGACACCTACGCCGAGCTGGACTCGCCGCTGCTCGGCTTCGTCGCCGACTTCTCGTCGACGATGCACAGCATGTCGCCGACGCTGCTGCGCGCCGTGCGGCGCGCGGGCCTGGATGACGACGCGCTGGCTGAGCTTCAGCGCATCTGGTCGACCGACGCCACCATGCAGCAGCGGCAGCAGGAGTTCATCGGGTACCTGAAGGGCCGAGACTTCGATCCGGGTCGGCTCGGCTCGTTCGCCCACCTGGCTTTCAACATGCACGGCCACGTGGACCCCCGCGAGTGGGCCGACATCGTGCCGCAGATCCTGCACGTGCACGCGAAGTTCTACGACATCGACCAGAACGGTCAGGAGCCCGCCATCGACTACCCCGAGCTGGTGCGCGTCTTCGTCGAGGGCGGCTACCGCGGTTACTGGTCGAGCGAGTGGGAAGGCCACGCGTTCGCCGAGCTCGGCGAGGTCGACCCCCTGCTGCTCGTGCGCCAGCAGCACGATCTCATCCGCCGCTCGATGCACGCGGTCGCAGGCGCCCGTGTCTGACACCGAGGTCGACTTCCGCACGCTGCCGCTTCCCGAGGTGCTGCGCCTGTTCCGCGAGAACGGCGAGCCGTCCGACCCGCGTCCCGACATCGACACGTCATCCCTGAAGCGCCGCTTCCCCCGGCTCGGGAACGTCGAGGCGCGCGACCTGAAGATCGACGGTGGCGTTCGGCCGGTGCCGGCGCGCCTGTATCGGGATGCCTCCGCCGAGGCGTGCGGTCGTGCCCTGGTGTGGGTGCACGGCGGCGCCTTCATCGGCGGACACCTCGACATGCCGGAGTCGAACTGGCTGGCTCTCGAGCTCGCCGCGCAGGGCATTCCCGTGCTGGCGCTCGACTACGTCAAGTGCCTCGGCGACGTGCACTTCCCCGAGCCGTCCGACGACGTGCTCGCGGGGTGGCGGTACGCCGTCGCGCACACCGAGGAGCTGTTCGGGGTGCCGGCCGGCTCGGTGCTCCTCGGCGGGGCGAGCGCGGGCGGCAACCTCACTGCGGGTGTGGTTGCGCGGCTGCGGGATGCCGGTGCCGGCGTCCCGGCAGGGCTCATCCTGGTGTATCCCGTGGTGCACCCCAACGGTCCTGAGGCGTCGGCCGAGGTCGACCCCGAGTCCGAGCATGGTCACTTGGCGCTCAACTTCGCCGGATCCCGGGACGGCCTTCGCGACCCTCATGCTTTCGCGGCGCTGGGACCGGTCGAGGGCTTTCCCTCGACGATGATCGTGGTCTGCGAGCGTGACCAGTTGCGTCCGTCGGGGGAGGCGTTCGCGACCCAGTTGGGGGATGCCGGCATCCCGAGCGCGCTCCACCTCGAGCGGGGCGCCGACCACGGCCACATCAACGAACCTTCGGACCCGACCGCGCTCCCCACGATCGCGGCGATCACGAAGTGGATCGGCGGAGGGGTGGCGACATCATGACCACCTACACGAACCCGGTCCTGGCCGGCGACCGGCCCGACCCCGCGATCATCAAGGTCGGCGACGAGTACTGGATGACGTACTCGTCGTTCGAGGCGGCGCCGGGGCTGCTGCTCTACCGCTCGAGCGACCTCGTGAACTGGACGTACGTGACGGCGGCGTTGCCCGAGCCGGTCGGCAACACGTTCGCGGTCGACATCGCCGAGCACGACGGGCGGTTCTTCATCTACATCCCGTTCATCCCCACCGCATGGTCCGACCTCACCGAACCGTCGATCTTCGTGATCCATGCCGACTCGATGAAGGGGCCATGGTCGGAGCCGATCGATCTCGGCATCCGGCGGGCGATCGACCCTGGCCACGTCGTGGGCGAGGACGGTCGGCGCTACCTGTTCGTCAGCGGCATCCGTCGCACCGCGCTCAGCGACGACGGACTTTCGACCGTGGGCGAGCTGGAGAAGGTCTACGACGGCTGGCGCTACCCGGACGAGTGGGTGACCGAGGCGTACGCCCTCGAAGGGCCGAAGCTCTTTCGGCGCGGGGAGTGGTTCTATCTCGTGAGCGCCGTCGGTGGCACGGGCGGCCCGCCCACCGGTCACATGGTGATCGTCGCGCGGTCGCGATCGGTGCACGGACCGTGGGAGAACCACCCGCGCAATCCCGTCGCGCGAACGACGGATGCCACGCAGAAGTGGTGGTCGCGCGGCCACGCGACGCTCGTGCCAGGGCAGGGTGGGTCCGTGCTCGACGACGACTGGTGGATGGTGTCGCACGGGTACGAGAACGGCTACCGCTCGCTGGGACGGCAGATCCTGCTCGAGCCCATCCGCTGGAGCTCCGATGGCTGGCCCGAGGTCTCCGTCGACGATCCGGGCGGGGAGCTCGAGGCTCCCGCGGGCGCGGCGGAGCAGCATCCGGCGTCGTCCTTCGCCGACGACTTCTCCGAGCTGCGGCTCGGCGAGCGGTGGGCTTTCCACGCTCCCGAGCATGACGAGGTCGCGCGCCTGAGCCTCGATGACGGGCTCGTGCTCGCCGGCAAGGGGTCGTCGCCGGCGGATGCCTCCCCTCTCGCGATCCTCACCGGCGAGCATTCGTATGAGGTCGAGGTCGACGTCGAACTCGACGGCGACGTCGAAGCCGGGTTGCTCCTCTTTTTCAACAACCGTCTCTTCTGCGGCATGGGGATCGACGGCGAGCGCATGCTGAGCTTCTCGGGCGGCATCCGCACGCACTGGCGCGAGCCGGCGCCGGCCGTCCGCCGTCTGCAGCTGAGACTGCGCAACGACGAGCACATCGTCACGGGGTGGTACCGCGAGCCCGGCGACGAATGGACCCGGCACCATGTGCGCTACGAAGCCTCGGGTTACCACGCGAACACTGTGGGCGACCTGCTCAGCCTGCGGCCGGCGCTCTACGCCGCGGGCGCCGGATCTGCGCGGTTCCGCGACTTCCGCTACACGGTGCTCTGAGAGCTCGGGCGGGTGTTCTGCACCGCTCCGCGCTGCAGCGCGTTGGACGGGCCGTGCGGTCCATCGCTTCTCCTTCTCACTCCTTGAACAGGCTTGCTGCCCGGGGGACCTTCGGCGACTCGCATTCGGGGGCCGCGACACGCGGGGTCGCGCGGGCCATTCCGCGTGTTGCGCCACCCGAGGGGGCGACCCGGCGCGACCTCTCGGTTCGGCGACTCGCATTCGGGGGCCGAGACACGCGGGGTCGCGCGGGCCATTCCGCGTGTTGCGCCACCCGAGCCGGGCGGCCCGAGAGCCAGGGCGGGGTGTGTGACGACGATGCCGCCCGAGGCCGAAGCCCCGGGCGGCATGTCCCCCCATCAGTCAGCGCGTGCTCAGCTGTCCCAGGCGGCGTCCATCTCCTCGAGCACCTGGTCGACGGTCTTCTGACCGGTCAGCAGTCCCTGGACGCCGACGCCGAGCGACTCGTAGACCTTCGGGTTCGGCCACGTGGCGTTGGGCAGCCCCGCGTAGTCGCCGTTCTCGAGCAGGTCGCCGATCGGCTCGTAGATGGGCAGCAGGTTGTCTGCGGTGGCACCCGAGATCGAAACGAAGCCCGATAGGTCGGCGAAGGCCTGCGCCTCTTCCGGAGTCGCCAGCCAGTCGAGGAACTCCTGCGCCGACGCCTTGACGTCGTCCTCGGATGCCGCGTTGACAGCCCAGGCGTAGTTCGCCGAAGCGAGGGTGTAGGGCTCGCCGCCGTCGGCGGGCGGGAATGCCTGCACCGTCAGGTCGAGACCCGTTCCCGCCGCGATGGAGGACGCCGCGGAGCCGGGGACCGCGGCGGTGAGCGACGACTGCGACCCGATGCCCTGGGTGATGGAGTCGAACGTGCCACCGGCGACGCCGTCCTGGAAGCATCCGCCCTCGTTCATCTCGATGACGTCCTCGAGAACGTCGCGCCAGCCGCTGTCGGTGAAGGTGACGTCGCCGGCGGCACGCTGCTCGTTCCAGTCCGGCGTCTCGGCGTACACGCGGGTCGCCGAGACCAGCATCGAGAAGAGACCCGTGTTGAACGGCACGCCGCCCGCGAGCACCGTGAAGGTCTTGCCCCCATCGCGCGCCGTGGTGCAGGCCTCGAGGAGCTCCTCGTACGTGCCCGGGTACTCGTCGATCCCGGCCTCTTCGCCGCCGGGGCCGTTGTAGATGAAGCCGACGGGCACGAGAGCAGCGGGCTGCGCGTAGATGCTCCCGTCGTAGGTGTATTCGGCCTCGGTTCCAGCCGGGATCGTGGCGGCGGAGGTCTCGTTCAGCGGCTCGAGGAAGCCGGCCTCGGCGAGATTCACCACGGAGATCGGCTGGCCGGTGCCAGGAGCGAGGATCATCATGTCGGCCGCATTGCCGGCCTGCAGCTGCGTCGTGACCTGCGTGTTGTACGCGTCGGAGGGGTACGGGATGACCTCGATCTCGACGCCGGTCTGCTCGGTGTACTTCGCAGCGGTCTCGCCCCAGTAATCGTCCTGGTCGTTCGCTTGAGCGACCATGAGCGAGAAGCCGGCGGCGGTGTCGCCCCCGTCGCCGTTGCTGTTGCCGCCGTCATCGGCGCCGCCGCCGGAACAGCCGGCGAGGATGAGGACTCCTGCGATCGGGGCCGCAAGGAGCGGCCACCGGAGCCGGGAAGCTGTGTGCTGTGGCATTTCGACCCTTTCGTGACTTCGTTGTCGCCAGCTTCGGGTTGCTGGCTCGGCCGCTGGCCGCGAAATCACTCTGACACACATTCGCCAGTTTCCGACATTAGTATCGTTTATGTGAGGCAATAGCCCGGCTGATCCGCAGATTCGGCCCGGTCAGCCGTGCTTCTCGATGTGCAGCTCGACGGGCCCCGCGAGACCCGCCGGCAACGGTTCCGCCGACGGTTCGAACACCCCGGTCATCGGAGCGAAGATCTCGCCGGAGAGGCGGCCGGCCTCCGCGATGAGCCGGTTGCGCCACGGCGTGGCCACTTCGACCTCGATCGTGTTGTCACCACCTCGGACAGCGTATGTCACCTCGACGCGGAAGGGCGCGGTCCAGGCGATGCCGCAGTCGACGCCGTTGACGAGCACCCGCGCGATGTCGCGGACGCGACCGAGGTCGAGCCAGACGCGATCCCCCAGGGGCCGGGAGCTGAGGGTGAACCCGGCTCGGTAGACGGCTGTCCCCGAGAAGCTCCGTGCAACGTTGTCGAGCTCGGTCCACAGCGCGGGGCCGGCGGGGAGCGCGACATCCGCCCGGGCCGGGAGCGCGAGCGACCATTCCTCGCCGACGGAGAGGATCTCGACGGATGCCGCGGCCGCGTGTGGTTCCCGCCCTGAGGGCACCACGAACACCGACCCGGAAGCGGGCAGCTCGACGTCGAGGAGAATGCGGCCGTCCTCACCGCGGCTGCCGGACAGCGGGTCGGCGCGCAGGGCCACCGGGTCCCACAGGCTGAGCGGGCCGACAGCCTCGGGCACGGAGATGCGCACGCGCACGTCCTCGGCGGCCGGGTTGGCCAGGAACGTGATCCGCCGCCCGTCCACCCTGCGCGCGATGGTCCGGATCGGCGGGCCCTCGATCTCGAAGTCCGAGCGCAGGCTGAGCACGTGCAGGGCGTGGGCGAGATCCGACGTGGTGATCACGCGCCCGCGGTCGCGTGCGGCATTCCAGATCCGGTCTCTCAGACGGCCGAACTCGCCGTCGTCATCGGCGAGCGACGGCGACCCCTGTGGGGGGAGCCCCACGATGGTCGCGCCCCGATCCGCGAGCAGTTCGAGGCGACGCAGCGTCGCCACCGTCAGGCGCCGGCTGGATCCGCCGAGGAACAGCAGCCGGTAGCGTGCGCCCATCGAGCGCAGATCGCCGTCTTCGACCCGCAGGAGCGCGAGCGCGTCGGGCCCGACGTAGTCGAAGTCGAACCCCGCCGGGACGGAGGTGTCCACGGCGTGGTCGAACAGGCCGGTGACCGGCGCCTCCTCGCCGACGAAGACGGCGATGTCGACGGCGGGCTCGCCGGCCGAGAGCAGGGCGGAGCAGCGTGCGAGGTAGTCGATCCACGGACCCGCCATCCCCGCCCAGGTCTCGTTGACGGTGAACGCCTGACCGAGGAACGGCGCGAGCGCCACGCCGGGCGGGGCAGCGGCGAGCGGCTGATGAGGGGACGTGTGGATGCAGAAGCGCGTGACTCCGAGCGCGAGCTGCAGATCGGCGACGTGCTTCAGACTGCGGGGCGACGACGCCCACGGCCGGTCGAAGCTCGTGAACGCCTCGGCGCCGGTCCAGCCCTTGCCGTGGACGTGGGCGACGGATGCCGCCCCCTTGAGGTCGGCCACATACGTGGGGTGCGGACCCGACTCGGGGTCGAACGTCCACATGGCGCCCATGGGCACGTCGGCGTGCGACCGCATCGCGAGATCGTCCCCGAGCTGAGGGCGCCCGTCCTCGAGCGCCTCGGCGTAGTAGGTCATCCCGCGCCGATGCGCTTCCGCCGCGAGCGTGCCGTAGTACTCCGTGGCGAGGAGTTCGCTGAGCGTGCGCCGGTAGTCGTAGAGGAAGCGATCGGATGCCTCCGCCCCGCCGACCAGATAGCCCGCGAGCGCCGGCAGCCAGGGGAGGGGATCGTAACCGCGGAGCTCGCGGAAGCGCTCGCCGATGTCGTCCGTCCAGTTCTGGCTGCCGGCTTCGATGCTGTCGCTGAGAAGGGCATCGAAGGTCTCGGCCCCGAACCGCGCGAGGTGATGCGAGAGGAACGCCGCGACGCGGCCGCCATCGAGCTTGTCCACCTCGAGCCCGGTCGAGTCGGCGAGGGCGGGGCCGTTCGTCTGCCCGGTGAGGGAGGCGCCCAGTCGGAGGACGCGCCATCGTCCGGGCGGGGCATCCCATTCCAGCCGGTCGCCCACCACGAGGGCTGTGAGGTCGTGCACCTCGGAAGGACGAATGGCGGCCGCGTCCCCCTCTTCGGGGGTGTCCACGGCGTAGTAGTCGGGGACGACTCCGAAGCCCGCCTTGACCTCCGCGTGGTGGATCCGCCCGCCCGCGAACAGCGCGAACTCGGAGACGACGAACGCGTCGCTCCGGCGGAGCACCGGCGGCACGCGCACGCCGTCGGCGACCGGTGGAAGCGCCTCCGCCGCGCTCGCCCCCGACAGGACGAGGCGGAAGCGGCGGGCCGTCACGGGGGCGAACGCGGCCGTGCGCGCCGGCACCGTCGTCGCGTTGAGTGTCGCGATCGTCCGGTAGTCCCCGTCGTCGTCGCCGGCCTCCAGCACGGCGTCCGGCGGTGGCGCGGCGCCGAAGCCGCGGGGGCCCGGGAGGCCCACCGTCACCGCCCCGACGGTGACCGGCTCGTCGAACTCCGCTTCGATCCAGGCGGACGACCACGCGTCCGGGTCCCTGGGCAGTGAGACCGCGGTGTCGAAGGAACCGTCGGTGAGGCTGGCGGAATCGGCCACCGCGGCAGACGCGCGGATACGGGTCGGTCGCAGCGCGTCGTGCGTGGCCTCGGCGGGGAAGGCGATGACGCGCCACCCGGTCGCCCAGGGCTCGCCGGCGGCCGCGCCCCACCTGGCGGCGTCCTGGAAGAGACCGGCCACGGCGGGCAGCGCCGGCAGGTCGATGGTGCGACGGCCCTCGCCGTCGATCACCGTCTCGGACCACACGATCTTCTTCATGGCGTCCCGCGGCTCGACCCAGGGGCCGCCTGTCGCGCTCCAGCCGGCCGACGTCGCCACCGCGAGCTCGAGACCGAGCTCGCCGGCCGTCCGAACGGCCGTCTCGATCGCCTCGCGCCATGCCGCGGATCCGGGACGGACCGGGGCCGGCACGACCAGGGGCACGCCCATGCCCCCGTCGAAGAGCTGGACGCCGCGCACGCCGACGCCGTGAAGCCACGTGAGATCGCGGACGATCCCGACCGGATCGATGTTGCCGTCCATCCAGTGCCACCACGCCCGCGGGCGCGCGGCGTCGGGCGGGTCGACGAACTTCGCCCACAGATCGGAGAGAGCGGGCGACGTCGGCGCTGGCTGCGGCATGGTGCTCATCCTCTCCGCCCGGCCCGGCGATCCCGGGCCCGCGCCACTTATATCCGATATCGCTAAAACCAATGTGTGCTTTCGACGCAAGTGTGTGAAAGTGGCATCAGCGCCGCCGAAGCCGGGGCGCGTGACGACGAGGTCAGAGAGCAGATGACAGTGACGATCGAGCGCGATGCCACTCGCACCCTCACGGTGCCTCCCGATGCACGCCGCACTCCGCGCCCACGTGGCCGCAAGCCGCTGATCAGCTACGGGCATTGGTGGTGGGCGCTGCCGGCGATCATTTTGGTGATCGCCGTGCACTACGCCGCCACCCTCACCGGCGGCTTCTTCGCCTTCACGAACTGGACGGGGCTGGGCGACTGGGAGTTCATCGGGCTGGACAACTTCGTCCGGATCTTCAACGACCCGCTGATGGTCGGCGCCGTGGTCAACACGCTGTTCCTCGCGTTCGGCTCGGTCATCCTCACGAACATCCTGGGTCTCGGGTTCGCCCTCGCGATCAACCGCACCCTCAAGACGCGGTACATCCTGCGCACGCTCCTCTTCCTCCCCGTCGTGCTGAGCCCGCTGGCCGTCGCCTACGTGTGGAAGTTCATCTTCCAGTTCAACGGCCCGCTCAACGGGTTCCTCGGGGCGATCGGCCTGGAGTCATGGCAGAAGGTGTGGCTGGCCGACCCGACCTGGTCCATCTGGGCGATCCTCCTCACCGTCGTCTGGCAGCAGACCGGCTTCGTCATGGTCATCTACCTGGCGGGCCTCGCGTCGGTCCCCGTGGAGATCGAGGAGGCGGCGGCCCTCGACGGTGCCAACATCTGGCAGAGATTCCTGCACGTCACGGTGCCGGCCATCCGTCCCTCCATCGCCATCGCCACGACGCTCGGCATCATCCAGGGCCTGCGCATCTTCGACCAGATCTTCGCCTTGACCGGCGGCGGACCGGCCGGCGCCACCGAGACGCTCGCGACGCAGGTCTACAAGCAGGCCTTCTCGCTCGGCCAGTTCGGCTTCGGCTCGGCGCTCGCGCTCGTGCTGACGCTCATCATCCTCGTCTTCGCCATCCTCCAGCAGTACGCCACCCGCGACCGCGACGCCGTCGGAAGGGCCGCCTGACATGTTCCGCTACACCAAGCTCACCGCGGTCCGCGAGGTCGCCATCTGGGTCGTGACCCTGCTCGGGCTGCTGCCCTTCTACTTCCTCATCGCCACCGCGTTCAAGACCGACCAGGAGGCGCTCACGACGAGCGCGATGGCGCCGCCGTCGTCGCTGGACTTCAGCGCCTTCGTCGAGGTCCTCACCACCGGCGGCCGCAACAGCATCCCGATGAGCATCCTCAACAGCGTCATCATCACCGGCGGTGCCATCGCAGGCCTCGTCCTCTTCGGATCGGTCGCCGCGTACGTGATCACGCGGCGGACGCGGGCGTGGACGAACCTCACCTTCTATCTGGTGCTCATCGCCATCATCCTTCCGGCCCAGCTCGGAACCGTGCCGCTGTACATCGGCGCGCGCTCGGTGGGGCTCACCGGCAACGCGATCGGCATGATCCTGCTGTGGATCGGCATCCTTCTGCCGCTCTCGGTCTTCCTCTACGCGAGCTTCTTCCGGGGGCTCACCACCGAGTACGAGGAGGCCGCCGTGATCGACGGCGCGTCGCCGACCCAGGCCTTCTTCCGGGTCGTGCTCCCGCTCATGGCGCCGGCCACCGGCACGGTCGCGATCCTCGCGGGCCTCATCGTCTGGAACGACTTCTTCAACTCGCTGATCTTCCTCGGCGGATCCACGACGCAGACGCTTCCCGTCGCGATGTACACGTACGTCGGCGGACTCGTCTCGGCGTGGAACAAGATCTTCGCCGTCGTGATCATCTCGATGATCCCGATCCTGCTGTTCTACATGTTCGCGCAGAAGAAGTTCATCCAGGGCTTCGGCGGAGGCCTGAAGGGCTGACGTCGCGGCACCGATTCGGGGGCGGCCGGATCGTCGAGCGGACGGCTGAGAAGCATCCGCACGTCGCCCACTCATCCGACACACCGACCGGAGACGTCATGTACCAACTCGCACCCAATATCGAGCTCCTCTTCACCGAGGCGGGCGATTACCACGACCGCGTGCGGGCGGTCGCCGCCGCCGGCTTCACGGCCGTCGAGATGTGGGGGCCGACCGGCGTCGATGCGCCCGCGACGCCGAAGGACCTCCCCGCACTGAAGGCCGCTCTCGAAGAGACCGGCACGCAGCTCACCGCGCAGCTCGCGGAACCGCGGACGCAGTTCATGATCCCGCCGTGGGACCACTCGGAGTTCTATCGGAAGCTCGATGAGGGCGTCGGGATCGCGCAGGACCTCGGCTGCCCCCGGATCGTCGTGGGCAGCGGCACCGGTTTCGGCGGCTGGAAGCGCCAGGTGCAGCTCGACAAGCTCATCGAGATCTACCAGAAGGCGGTTGCGCAGATCGACGGCTCGGGAATCACCCTCGTGCTCGAGCCGGTCAACGTTCGCGTCGACCACCCGGGATCCCTTCTGGACCGGACGGCCGAGGCCGTCTACGTGGCCCGCGGCGTGGACTCGCCCTCCTTCGGCGTGCTCTACGACATCTACCACTCCGCCGTCGAGGGTGAGGACATGGCCGCCGAGCTCGCGAACGCCGGCGACATCGTCAAGTACGTCCAGCTGGCCGACGCGCCCGGTCGCGGCGAGCCGGGCAGCGGCTCGCTGGACTGGGCCGAGCGCCTCGGCATCCTCCGCTCCGCCGGCTACGACGGGCCGATCGGCCTCGAGTACTACCCGACGCAGGAGTCCGAGGCATCCGTCGCCCTCATCCGCGACGTGGCGACATCCGCATGAGCAGGTACCCGGAGTCCGTCGATGTCGCCATCGTCGGCAGCGGACCTGCGGGTGCGACGTACGCGCGCATCCTCAGCGAGCGGGCGCCCGAGGCGTCGATCGCGATGCTCGAGGTCGGCCCGACGGTGTCTGACCCGCCCGGCGCCCACGTGAAGAACATCGAGGACGCCGAACTCCGCGCCCGGGCGCAGCGAGCGTCGGAGGGCCCCGGCGCGGGCGAGGCGACCGTGAACAATCCGGGTGCGGTGACCTCAGGCATGCGTCGCGCACGACCAGGCACCTTTCTGCTCGCCGACGGCTACCAGATCGACGGCGAGGACGGCCTGCCGGTCGCCGCCTTCTCGAGCAATGTCGGCGGCATGGCGGCGCACTGGACGGGGGCGTGCCCGCGCCCGGGCGGGAGCGAGAGGATCGCCTTCCTCCCCGACCTCGACGAGCTGCTCGACGAGGGCGATCGCCTCTTGGGCGTGACGACGGATGCCTTCGACTCGGCGCCGTTCACGGCGCTCGTGCGCGATCGGCTCGCCGCCGCGGTGGACGAGGGGCGTGTCGACGAGACCCGCGTGCAGCGGATGCCGCTGGCGGTGCATCGGCGCGAGGACGGCCGGCTGGTGTGGTCGGGATCCGATGTCGTGCTGGGCGATGTCACCCGGGAGAACCCGAACTTCTCGCTCTTCGACGAATCGCTCGTGACGCGGGTGATCGTCGAGGGCGGCCGCGCGACCGGTGTCGCCGTACGCGACCTCCGGACGGGCGAGGTCCACGAGATCCGGGCGCGCTTCGTCGTGGTCGCCGCCGACGCGCTGCGCACGCCGCAGGTGCTGTGGGCCTCTGGCGTCCGACCCGCGGCGCTCGGACGCATGCTCAACGACCAGGCGCAGGTGGTCTACGCCGCGCGCCTCCGCGACGTCGAACCGCCCGCTGACGACCAGGTCGCAGCATCCGGCGCCCTCAGCGAGCAGAGCGGCGTCAGCTGGGTCCCTTTCACGGACGCCATGCCGTTCCACGGCCAGATCATGCAGCTGGATGCCTCGCCGGTGCCGCTCGCGGACGACGACCCCGTCATCCCCGGCTCCATCGTCGGCCTCGGGCTGTTCTGCGCGAAGGACCTGCAGTGGGACGACCGGGTCGAGTTCTCAGACACGGACAGGGATTCGTACGGGATGCCGGCGATGCGCCTGCACTACACGCTGACCGAGCGCGATCACGACGTCCTCGAACGCGCCCGCGCCGAGATCGTCGAGCTGGCGAAGGCGATCGGCGAGCCGATCGGCGACCGGCCGTTCACCATGCCGCTCGGTGCGTCCCTGCACTACCAGGGCACCACCCGGATGGGCGAGACGGACGACGGCCGCAGCGTCTGCGGTCCCGACAGCGAGGTGTGGGACGTCCCCGGACTCTTCGTCGCGGGGAACGGCGTCATCCCCACCCCGACGGCGTGCAACCCGACGATCACGTCGGTCGCGCTCGCTGTTCGCGGCGCGCGGGCGATCGCACGCGAGCTCGCCGAGCGCCCGATCTAATACATTGTCCATTGCTTATGTCTGATTTAGACATTAGAGTGTAGAAAGAAGATTTAAGTGTCAAGGAGGACTCTGTGATCCCCGATCGCATCATCGAGCAGGGAACGCTCACGACCGACGGCGCGCGCGCCGCTGTCGAGGTTCGGCTGCCCTGGTACCGCGCGCTGCCGGCTTCGTGCATCGCCGGCGCCACGCTCACCGTGGACGGCGTCGCCGCACCGACCGAGTCGCTCCGCTGGGAGATGAACGGGCGCACCTTCACGTTCGAGGAGCTCGTGCCCAACACAGAGGAGTGGTGGTTCCCGACCGACTCCGCCGTCCTGTCGGGCGACCTCGCGCTCACCGACGGGGCCGAGCACAAGGTCGAGGTCGGCCTTGTGCTCTACATCCCCTACATCGTCATCGGCGCCGACGAGGTGCTCCACATCGAGGAGCGCGACGCGAAGACCATGACCGCACGAAAGGCGGTGGCCGCATGACCACGCTCGGCTCGCCCATCCAGGGCGTCACGCTCTACAGCTTCACGCGCGCCTTCCACGGCCGCGAGTACGATCTCGAAGGTCTGATCCGCAAGGTCGCCGACGAGGGCTATGGCCCGGGCCTCGAGATCATCGGGTTCTCGAGCTTCCGCGGCTTCCCCGAGATCGACGACCACTACGCCGGCTGGTTCCGCGATCTCATCGCCGAGACGGGGCTCGTGACGACCTCGCTCGCTGTCAACGCCGACATCGGCATCCACCGCGATCGCCTGCTCACGCAGGACGAGCTGCTGGAGTACATGCGCCGGCAGATCGCAGCGGCGGCCAAGCTGGGCTTCCCCATCGCGCGCGTGCAGATCTCGATCACGCCCGACTCGATGGAGGCGCTCGCGCCGATCGCCGAGGATTACGGCGTCACGCTCGCCCTCGAGGTGCACGCCGACCAGTACGCGTCGCACCCGCGCATCCTCGCCCTCCGCGACCGCTACGAGAAGGTCGGCTCGCCGTTCCTCGGTTTCACCATGGACTGGGGTGCGACCGTGTCGGGCTTCGCGCCCTCGCTCATCGAGGCCTACCGTCGCCGCGGCGCCTCGGAGGAGCTGCTCGCGGCCGTCACCGGACTGTGGGACGAGTTCTCCCAGCAGGGTCCGCCGGCCGACCAGGCCGACCACGGTCAGCGCTTCGGTCGCTTCATCGGGCTCGCCGCCCAGCACGGTCGCCCCGACCTCGGGATCGACATGGGCATCAATGCGACCGGCCTGTTCGGTCCCGCGCGCGTGGACGATTGGCTCGAGATCTTCCCGTGGATCAAGCATGTGCACGGGAAGTTCTTCGGCATCGACGACCGGCACGAGGAGCCCTCGGTCCCGGTGCGTGACCTCATCCGCCTGCTCGTCGAGAACGGCTACAACGGCGCGATCTCGAGCGAGTACGAAGGGTGGCACTGGAACTACTGGCAGAGCCCGTTCGACATCATCCGCGACGAGCAGGCCGTGCAGCGCTCCGCTGCCGCCCAGGCGGGCTCGCACATGACCACCGACCTCGCCGAGGCGCGGGCGCAGCTCGCGGCCTGGCTTCCCACCACGCAAGGAGCATCCGCATGACCGACGGCATCGCCGGCACCGGGATCAAGCTCGGGACCACCCTCTACTCGATGACGAGCGAGTTCGCCGCGGGCCTCTACACGCCCGAGACGCTCATCGCCGCCGTCGCCGAGGAGGGAATCGGCCCCGGCGTCGAGTTCAACATCGCGCAGCTGCTGCGCACCTACCCCGACGTCGACCAGGAGTTCGTGAAGCTGTGGTTCGACTCGCTCGAGAAATACGGCCTCGAGGCGAGCGCGGTCGGCACCAACCTCGACATGGGGCGCCGCAAGGACCGCGACATGACCCCCGACGAGGAGCACGACTTCCTCGCGCGCCAGCTCAAGACGGCGCACACGCTGGGGTTCAAGCGCGTCGTGATCCGCTCTCACGGCAAGGAGCTGCTGCGCAGCCTCCTGCCTCTCGCGGAGAGGTACGACCAGTATCTGGGCTACGAGATCCACGCACCGTCCGGGCCGAACAACCCGCAGGTGCTGCAGATGCGCGAGATGTACGACGAACTTCAGAGCGAGCGTCTCGGGTTCACGGCCGACTTCTCCTCGACGATGCACAGCCTGTCGCCGACGCTCCTGAGCACGCTCTCCCAGATGGGGATGGACGAGAAGCACTTCCCGGTCATGGACGAGATCTGGCACGAGCCGACTCCGATGCACGTGCGCAACCAGAAGTTCGAGGACTACCTCGTGAGCGAAGGCGTCGACCCGTTGACCTTCGGCCCGTTCACGCGCCTCGCCTTCAACATGCACGGGCTCGTGCCGGCGGAGGAGTGGCTCGACATCATGCCGCAGATCTTCCACGTGCACGCGAAGTTCTACGACATCGACGAGTCCGGCCAGGAGCCGGCCATGGACATCCCGCGCATCGTCAAGCAGTTCGTCGTCGGGGGCTACCAGGGATACCTGTCCAGCGAGTGGGAGGGTCATGCCTTCCAGGACCTCGGCGAGGCTGACCCGATCGACCTCGTGAAGAAGCAGCACGCGCTCATGCGCAAGGCCATCGAAGAGACGGTGGCCGAGCAGTCGAGGGAGACCGCCGATGTCTGACACCGCCATCGCTCCCGCCTCGATCGCCGAGCTGCAGGCGGAGCTCGCCTCCCTCCGTGAAGAGGTCGCCGCCGCGCGCGCTCTTGCGCAGCGCGCCGAGGACCGCGGCCAGGTCGACAACCTGTTCAACCGCTACATGTACCTGCACAACGCCTTCGAGGACGAGCAGATCATCCCGTTGTGGGTGAAGGAGGGCACGGAGGGCATCCGCGCGCGCTACACCAACGCCGGTCAGTACACGACGTGGGAGAGTGTGACGCGCTACCACCGCGACCGCCCGCACCCCGAGGGCAAGCTCATCCTGCACGCCACGACGACGCCGGTCATCGAGGTCGCCCAGGACGGCAAGACCGCCAAGGGCGTGTGGCTCATGGCGGGCACCGAGTCCGGCCTCACCGACCCGAAGGTGGCCGAGGCGTTTCCCGACATGTACTCGCCCGCGGAGGTGCTCGGCAAGAAGGTCTGGGCTCACTGGGTGTGGTGCAAGTACGCCATCGATTTCCTCAAGCAGGACGGCGAGTGGAAGTTCTGGAAGTTCCGCTGCTACGAGCTGGCCCGTGCCCCGTTCGAGGAGAACTGGGTGAGCTTCGGCCTGAAGAACCAGGGCGCGTTCGACCTCGACCTCATGTACTTCGGCGACGACGGCAAGCCCGTCTTCATGCCGCCGGCCGATGAGCCGGTCTCCTCGACCAACCACCCGTACAGCCCGCAGACGGTGCAGAAGCTCGAGCCCGCCCCGCCGGTGCCGCACGAGACTTTCACCGACACCTACGCCTGAGGATCAGCCATGGCAACCCACAACTCCCTCTTCTCCGAGAAGGACGTCCGCCGCACCGACAGCGGCATCGCCGTCGCGGTGCAGCTCCCCTGGTACCGGAGCCTCTGGCTCTCGGCGGTCGACGACGTCGCGGCATCCGTCAACGGCGTCGAGATCCCGAAGGACTCGCTGCGCTTCGAGCTGCAGGGCAAGAGCTACCGCATCGAGGAACTGCCCGAGCAGTCCGAGACGCTGTGGTTCGTCGCGGACAAGCCCGAGGTCGTCATCGATCTGGGTCGCGCACCCGAGCCCGGTGAGAAGCTGACCGTCGAGGTCGTCCTCACGATGCGTCTGCTCTACATGCAGATCATGCCGGGCGTCGACGGCGGCCCTGGCCGCTACGTCACCAACCGCGTCCCCGTCGAGCGCGAGGTCGTCCTCGCATGACCCTTCGTGTCGCCATGATCGGCTACGGCTTCATGGGAGCTGCCCACTCGGTCGGCTGGCGTCAGGCTCCTCGCATGTTCGGTCTGCCCGACGACGTGGAGATGGCCGTCGTCGTGGGCCGCAACGCCGAGGCGGTGGCGGATGCCGCGGCCCGGTGGGGCTGGGCGGAGTCGGCGACCGACTGGCGCGAGGTCATCGCCCGTGACGACATCGACATCGTCGACATCGTCACGCCGGGTGACTCGCACGCGGAGATCGCCATCGCGGCGCTCGAAGCGGGCAAGCACGTGTTGTGCGAGAAGCCGCTGGCCAACACCGTCGAAGAAGCGGAGGCGATGGCGGATGCCGCGTCCCGCGCGGCCGCTCGCGGCGTGCGCTCGATGGTCGGCTTCACGTATCGCCGTGTGCCCGCAGTGACGTTCCTGCGCGATCTCATCGCACAGGGCGCGGTCGGGAAGATCGCCCAGGTGCGCGCGGCGTACCGGCAGGACTGGCTCGTCGACCCGGACATGCCCCTTGCCTGGCGGCTGCAGAAGGAGCACGCCGGATCGGGAGCGCTGGGTGACATCGGCGCGCACATCATCGACATGACGCAGTTCGTGACCGGTCTCGACGTGTCCGCGGTGTCCGGCGTCGTCGAGACGATCGTGAAGCAGCGTCCGCTGCAGGGGTCGGGTTCCGGCTTGTCGGGCGTCGCAGGCGAGGGCTACGGCGAGGTCACCGTCGATGACATCGCGATCTTCACCGGGCGCCTCTCGACCGGCGCGCTCGTCTCCTTCGAGGCGACGCGCTTCGCCACCGGGCGCAAGAACGATCTGTCGATCGAGGTGTCGGGAGACAAGGGCGCGCTGCGGTTCGACCTCGAAGACCTCAACACGCTGTGGTTCTACGACCGCACCGCCCCCGAAGCCACACAGGGCTTCACGCGCATCCTCGTGACCGAGCCGCAGCATCCCTACGTCTCCGCGTGGTGGCCCGCCGGCCACATGCTCGGCTACGAGCACGGCTTCAGCCACCAGGTCGTCGACCTTGTCACGGCGATCGCCGAGGGTGCCGACCCGCACCCCTCGTTCGCCGAGGGGCTGTCGGTGCAGCGCGTGCTCGCCGCCGTCGAGGAGAGCTCGGCGAACGAGTCGTCCTGGGTGCGCGTCGGCGCGCGGGTCTCCGCCGACACCACCGGCCGATGACCCGTTCCCCCGCGGCGATTGCGGGATAGGTTTATAGCAACAACAAAGCAAGGGAGCTTCGATGCCTCGTCCGATCACCCTCTTCACGGGCCAGTGGGCCGATCTGCCGTTCGAGGAGGTCGCGCGACTCGCCGGCGACTGGGGCTTCGACGGCCTCGAGATCGCCTGCTGGGGCGACCATATCGACGTGTCCCGGTGGGACGACGACGAGTACGTGCAGTCCCGCAAGGACATCCTCGAGCGCAACGGCCTGAAGGTGTGGGCCATCTCGAACCACCTCACCGGCCAGGCCGTGTGCGACGACCCGATCGATGGGCGGCACAAGGACATCCTTCCCGCGCGGGTGTGGGGAGACGGCGAGCCCGAGGGCGTGCGACAGCGGGCCGCCGAGGACATGAAGAACACGGCCCGGTTCGCCGCGAAGCTGGGCGTCAAGACGGTGAACGGCTTCACAGGCTCGTCCATCTGGAAGGCGGTCGCGATGTTCCCGCCGGCGTCCGACGAATGGATCGCCGCCGGGTACCAGGACTTCGCCGACCGGTGGCACCCGATCCTCGACGTCTTCGAGGAGGTCGGCGTGCGGTTCGGGCTCGAGGTGCACCCGAGCGAGATCGCGTACGACTACTGGACCGCCAAGGCCACGCTGGAGGCAATCGGGCACCGCGAGAGCTTCGGCCTGAACTTCGACCCGTCCCACTTCATGTGGCAGCAGCTGGACCCCGTGGCGTTCGTCCTGGACTTCGCGGACCACATCTTCCACGTGCACGTGAAGGAGTCGATCACCAATCTCGACGGACGCAACGGCGTGCTCGGATCGCACCTGCCCTGGGCGAACCCGCGTCGCGGCTGGACGTTCGTCTCGACCGGGCACGGTGCCGTGCCGTGGGAGCCGCTGTTCCGCGCGCTCAACGCGATCGGCTACGACGGACCCACCTCGATCGAGTGGGAGGACGCCGGCATGGACCGCCTCGACGGCGCGCCCGAGGCGATCGAGTTCGTGCGCAAGCTCAACGCGATCACGCCTCCCGCCGCCGCGTTCGACGCCGCCTTCTCGACCAAGACCGACTGACGCGGGACTGCGGGAGACCGGCCCGATGGGGCCGGTGTTCGGCGTGCCCGGATACGAGAGGAACTCGACCATGACCGATGTGCTGAACGTGCTGATCCTGTCCGGGCACATGACCCGGGAGCACGACAACGAGCACCGCAGCTTCCGCCTGCACAACCAGTGGATCACGACGCTTCTCGAAGACACCGGGCGCTTCAAGGTGCGGGTCGTCGAAGACCCGCGCGGGCTCGGCGCCGACATCATCGACAAGTACGACGTGCTGATCGTGGTGTTCGAGGGTCGGGACGGCTTCTTCGAGAAGGCGGTCGGGTTCGGAGCGGAGACGGATGCCGCGATCCTGAAGTTCGTGCACGACGACGGCAAGGGGATCGTGTGGTTCCACGGCTCCGCCGCGCAGGAGGACGACTGGGGGTACCCCGACGAGTACAACGTGATGCGCGGCTCGCGGCTCACCGTCGCGGGCGGGCTGCGCCCGCGGCCGTGGGGCGAGGCGCAGCTCGACACCGTCGAGCCGCGCCATCCCATCACCGAGGGCATCAGCGCCCGGTGGACCGTCACCGGCGACGACATCCTCACGGGTGTAGAGATCCTCGACGGGGCGCGGGTGCTGCTCACGACGTACGACGACCTGGAGTCGTACGAGAAGGCGCCCGTGTGGCCGATGTCGCACTATCCGGTCGCCATCCCCGAAGAGGGCATCGCGGCGCTGCCCGGGATGGACACCGATCAGCCGATCGCCTGGATCAACGAGTACGGCGCGGGCCGATCCTTCACGATCACGATCGGCCATGACATCGACACGTTCCGGCGCATCGAGTTCATCCGCATGTTCCCGCGCGGCGTCGAGTGGGCTGCGACCGGCGAGGTGACGCTCGAGGGCCCCGACCGCCGCGGCGAGCGCCGGTTCCTGCCCTGGCCGTACGACAACCACGAGGGCTGAACGATGGTGTCGGAACTGCGGATCGGCATCCTGGGTGCCGGTGGCATCGCCGAACGCGCGATGGTGGAGCCTGCCCACGAGGTGGAGGGCGTTCGCGTCGTCGCCATCGGCGCGAGAGACCCGGAGCGGGCTCGAGCCTTCGCGGAGCGGTGGGACCTGCCGAAGCACGGTGACTACGAGACGATCCTGTCGGATCCCGACATCGACCTCGTGTACCTCGCCCTCCCGCCGATCACCCACGCCGAGTGGGGGATCCGTGCGCTGGAGGCGGGAAAGCATGTCCTCTGCGAGAAGCCGCTGTCGGTGAACGGCACGACCGCATCAGCCATCGCCGACGCCGCTGCCGCAACCGGCCGGCGGGCGTTCGTCGGCTTCCACTATCGACTGCACAGCTTCACGCGGCGTCTTCTCGACGTCATCGCGTCGGGTGTGCTCGGCGACATCGAGCGCGTGGACGTCGACTTCAGCATCCCGCACTTCGTCGTGAAGCCGGGCAACATCCGTCTCGACGGCGACCTCGGCGGGGGTGCCGTCATGGACGTCGGATGCTACGCGGTCGACCTCATCCGAGCGGCGTGGGGCGAGCCCGCCGTCGAGTCGGCCACGGCGGTGCTCTCCGACGACGACCCGCGGATCGACCTTCAGACCGATGCCGTCCTGCGGCTGTCGTCAGGTGCTCCCGTGCACGTGCGCGGATCCTTCATCGGCGACGACCAGGGTGCAATGTCGTTGCGGATCGAGGGATCGGAAGCCCGCCTGGCGGCCACGAGCGTCATCGTGCCGCAGTGGGGAGCGACGCTGCGCGTCAGCGCGGGCGATGGGCTCCTTCTGGAGGAGAAGGCCGCCGAAGGCGACAACAGCTACGCGCGTCAGCTGGAGCACCTCGTCGCCGTGCTGGCGGACGGCTCTCCCAGCATCCTCGACGTTCGGCGCGGGGTGGGCACGATGCGTGTCGTCGACGAGATCTACCGCGCCGCGGGACTCGAGCCCCGCTGACGCGGCGTGGCGCGCCGGACGTTCAGCCGGCGAGCGAGTGGAAGGCCTCCGGCGAGAGCGCGTGCTCGATAGCCAGCATCCCCGCCCCGATGACGCCCGCGTTCTCGGCGGCCGCCGACGGCACGATGGCGAGGTGCTCGGTCGCGAGCGGCATCGACCGCGTGTAGACGACCTCGCGGACGCCCGCGATGAGATGCTCCCCGACGCGTGACATCGAGCCGCCCATCGCGATGACCGAGGGGTTCATGAGGCTCACGCACGCCGTCAGCACCTCGCCGATGTCGCGGCCGGCCTGGCGCACCGCCTGGATCGCGTCGAGATTCCCGCGCTGCACCAGCGCCACGACGTCGTCACCGTTCTCCGCTGCCACACCCTGGGCGCGCAGTGCGCGGGCGATGGCGGGCCCGGACGCTATGGCCTCGAGGCATCCCTGATTGCCGCAGTGGCACGCGACCGACGAGGCGCGCGCCACCCGTACGTGCCCGATGTCGCCCGCGACGCCCTGAGCGCCCCGCTGCAGCTCACCGCCCGAGATGACACCGGCGCCGATCCCCGTCGCGACCTTGACGAACATGAGGTGCGCCGTCGTCGGCCACGCGGTCGCACGCTCGCCGAGCGCCATGATGTTGACGTCGTTGTCGACCAGGACGGGCACCTGCAGGTGCTGCTGCACCCACCCGGGCACGTCGAACCGGTTCCAGCCCGGCATGATCGGCGGGTTCACCGGCTGCCCGGTCGAGTGCTCCACGGGACCGGGCACCCCGATGCCAATCGCCACCAGCGAGCGGATGTCCCGGCCGGCCTCCTCGAGGATCGTGCCCGCCGCATCGATCACCCATGTGAGCACCCGCTCCGGCCCCTCCGCGACGGCGAGGGACTCGGTGCGGGTCGCCAGGATCGCACCCGTGAGGTCCATGACGGCGACGGTGGCGTGCGACGCGCCGATGTCGACGGCGAGCACGACGCGCGCGCTCGGATTGAGCGCGAACTGCGAGGGAGGCCGCCCGCCGGTGGACGCGGCATCCGCCACCGGCATGATGAGCCCCATCCGCATGAGCTCCTCGACGCGGGCGGCGATGGTCGACCGGGCGAGGCCGGTCGATTTCGCCAGCTGCGCCCGCGTGCGCGGAACGCCGTCCCGCAGCAGCTGGAACAGCTCCATCGCGCCGGTTCCGGCAGCCGCCGCCGATTCGGGGGAGAGAGTGACCACGACTCAGTCAATCAATTGCAGGGAGGTCGCCCGACCGCGGGCGCGGAGCCGACGGATGCCACGCCCCCGCGACGGCCGGCGCGCTCACGTCGCGCGACCCGTGGGCCTGGCGAAGCGCTGCTGCAGCAGCACCGCGATGACGATGATGACGCCCTTGACGACGGCCTGGATCGACGAGTTCAGGTTGTTCTGCACGAACACGTTCGTCAGCGTCGTGAAGATGAGGACGCCGAACACGGTGCCCGTGATGGTTCCTCGGCCGCCGACGAGCAGCGTGCCGCCGACGACGACGGCTGCGATCGCGTCGAGCTCGAGAAGCGTGCCGTGCGTGGAGGTGCCGGCTGTCGTGCGGCCGAGGTACATGATCGCGGCGATGCCGGCGCACAGCCCCGAGATCGCATAGAGCCACATGGTGTGACGCTTGACGTTGATGCCCGCCAGGCGAGCGGCCTCGCGGTTGCCGCCGATCGCCACGGTGCGGCGGCCGAAGGTGGTGCGGTTGAGCACGACCCAGCCGATCGCCGCGACGATCGCGAAGATCCAGATGAGGATGTCGACCCCGATGATGTCGAGGTTCAAGAACTGGATGAAGTCGCGGTCCTTCACCTGGAGCGTGCGACGCTCCGCCAGGACCTCGGCCAGTCCGCGGGCCGCGATCAGCATGGCCAGTGTCGCCATGAAGGCGACGACCTTGCCGTACGCGATCACGATGCCGTTGATCAGCCCGGCCGCGACGCCGACGAGCAGTGCGATCACGATCATGAGGACCCAGTGGATCTGATCGGCGAGGTCTTGGATGGCGGCCAGCGTCGCGACGACCGAGGCGAGACCGAGGACCGAGCCGACCGACAGGTCGATGCCGCCCGCGGTGATGACGAGGGTCATGCCGATGGCCACGACGCCGAGGATCGACGCCTGGCGCAGGATCGTGAGCGTGTTGCTCACGCTCAAGAAGGTGTCGGGCGCGGTGATCGCCCCCACGATCACGAGGAGGAGCAGTGCCACGACGAGACCGAGGTTGCGCCCGACCGACCCCGAGAGCACGCGTCGGAAGCCGGATCTCTGGGTGGTCTCCGGTTCGCCCGCGGGCGGCGGCGCCTCGCTGGCGGTGGGGACTCCTGCAGTCCCGGTGGTCTGCTCGCTCACGCGGCGGTTCCTTTCATGACGAGGTCGAGCACACCGTGCTCGTCGATCTGGGAGGCGGGGCGGGTGTCGAGGATGCGGCCGTCGGCGACGACGAGCACGGTGTCGGCGAGACCGAGCACCTCCTCGATCTCGCTCGAGACCACCACGATGGCGTTCCCCGCTGCGGCGAGCTCGCGGATGAGAGCGTAGATCTCGGCGCGCGCGCCGACGTCGACGCCCCGCGTCGGTTCGTCGAGCAGCAGCACCTCGGTGCCGTGCACGAGCCAGCGCGCGAGCAGGATCTTCTGCTGGTTTCCGCCTGAGAGCGTGATCGTGGGACGGTCGGGATCGGCGGGACGCAGCTCGAGCGACTCGATCTGCGCGCGGGCCGCAGTCCGTGCGCCGCGCTCGTCGAGGAATCCCGCCTTCGCGAACCGCCTCATCGATGCCAGCGTGACGTTGAAGTAGACCGGCTCGTCGAGCACGAGCCCCTGGCTCTTGCGCTCTTCCGGCGAGAGTCCGATTCCCGCATTCACCGCCGCGACGACCGATCCGCGCCGGAGCTCGGCGCCGGCGACCTTCACTGTGCCGTTCGTCGAGCGACGTGCTCCGTAGATGGTCTCGAGGATCTCGGAGCGTCCCGATCCGACGAGACCCGCGAGCCCCACGACCTCACCGGCGCGAACCGAGAACGACACGTCCTCGAAGACGCCGGACAGCGCCAGGTCCTGCACCTCCAGCACGACCGGGGCGCCGGCCGGGACCGGGGCGGAGGGTGGGAAGACGTTCGCGACTTCACGACCGGTCATGAGCTTGATGAGCTCCGCGGTCGGCGTGCCCGAGACGGGGATGCCGCTGGCCATCGACCTGCCGTCCTTCAGGACCGTGATGCGGTCGCCGATCTGGCGGATCTCTTCCAGGCGATGCGTGATGTACACGACAGCGATGCCCGACGCGGTCAGCTCCCTGACGACGTGGAAGAGATTCTTCACCTCCTCGGTGTCGAGCACGGCGGAGGGCTCGTCCATGATGATCAGCTTGATGTCGTGCGAGAGGGCGCGCGCCATGCTCACGATCTGCTTGTTGGCAGCGCTGAGCGTTCCGACCTCGGCGTGCGGCGACAGCTTGTCGTGGCCGAGCCTGCGCAGGAGCTCGCGCGTCTGCCGGGCCGCCTCCGAGCGCTTGGTGAAGCCGCCGCGTGAGAGCTCGTGGCCCAGGAAGATGTTCTCGGCGATCGTCAGGCCGTCGACGACGTCCAGCTCCTGGTACATCGTCGCGATGCCCAGCTCGATCGCGGCTTCAGGGTTCGGGATCTCGACCTGGTCGCCGAGCCAGGAGATCACACCCTCGTCGGGACGGTGAACGCCGGCGAGCGTCTTGATGAGCGTCGACTTTCCGGCACCGTTCTGCCCGAGGATGCAGTGCACCTCGCCGGCGCGCACATCGAGGTCGACACCCCGCAGTGCCCGTACTCCCGCGAACGATTTGGTCACACCCTCGACGACGAGTAATGCCGATCCATGGTCGTCTTTGATCACGGCACGAACATAACATGCGCGCAGTATCGCGTCGATGGCCCACCAAGCCACGGTTGCCGGGGAGACGGTCGTGGTTATCCTCAGCGCGCGAGCGAAAGTTTCGTAAAAGCGCTTTTGCCGCAACTAATGCAAAAGCTGTCGCAATTTCAGTCCGCCTGCTACCGTGAGCCCGTCAGCGTGGACGCCGTGCGCCGTTGCTTCGGAGCTCGCCCCGTGCGCTGCCGCACTGCATCACATTTCAAGGAGGAAAGAATGCGCTCACATCTGAAGGTGCGCACACGGCTTCTGCTGACCGGTACCGCCGTCGTCGCAGCGGCCGGACTTCTCGCGGGCTGCACCGGCACCGGGGCGGACGAGGAGAACGTCGTCGATCAGGGCACGACGACGGAGGAGAACGCCGAGTCGGGCGACACGGTCGTCATCGGCTTCTCGGGCCCCGCGGCCGACCACGGCTGGCTCGGCGCCATCAACTCCGGCGCGCAGGCCGCGGCCGAGAGCTTCGACGACGTGGACCTCCGCGTCGCAGAGGGCACGAACGACCCGATCGCGCAGATCGCCGCAGTCGAGACCTTCGTGAACGACGGCGTCGACGCGATCGTGCTGCTGCCGACCGACGGCGCAGCCCTCACCGAGGCCGCCATCGCCGCAATGGAGGCCGGCATCCCGGTCATCAACGTCGACCGCGAGTTCTCCAGCCCGTTCGCTGCGCGCACGACGATTCTGGGCGACAACTACGGCATGGGGGTGAGCGCCGGCACGTACATCTGCGAGCAGCTCGGCGACAACCCCGACGCCATCGTCGCCGAGATCGCCGGCATCGACTCGCTGCCGCTGACGCAGGACCGGTCGGAGGGATTCGCGGACGCACTCGAGGACTGCGGCCTGGAAGTGTCCGCCCGGGTCGCGGCCGACTTCACCGTCGCCGGCGGTGAGGCCGCGGCATCCCAGCTGCTCTCCGCCAACCCGAAGATCGACGCCATCTGGAACCACGACGACGACCAGGGCGTCGGCGTTCTGGCGGCGATCGACTCGGCCGGTCGCGACGAGTTCTTCATGATGGGCGGTGCGGGCAGCCGCAGCGCGATGGAGGCGATCGAGGCCGACGACACGGTGCTCAAGGCGACGGTCATCTACCCGTCGACGCAGGCCGCCGATGGCGTCGCGCTCGCCCGCCTCATCGCCCAGAGCAAGACGATGGGCGACCTCATCACGCCGAGCATCCCCAACCGGGTGGTGCTCGACGCCCCCGTCGTGACGAAGGACAACGTCGACCAGTACATCGACCTGTCGTTCGAATAATCCATCGCCTCGCGGGCGCCTGCCGAACGCGGCGGGCGCCCGCGCCCGGTTCCGAGAGAGGACATCGCGTTGACCAACCACGAGCCCGCCGGCGCCAACCCGCCGCTGCGCGTCGCCATGATCGGGTACGGCTTCATGGGTGCCGCCCACTCGCAAGGCTGGCGCGTCGCGCCGCGCTTCTTCGACCTGCCACTCACGCCGTCGATGGACGTCGTCGTGGGGCGGGATGCATCTGCGGTGGCGGCCGCTGCCGACAAGTGGGGCTGGCGCGAAAGCGCCACCGACTGGCGCGAGGTCATCAACCGTGACGACATCGACCTCGTCGACATCGTCACGCCGGGCGACACGCACGCCGAGATCGCGATCGCCGCGCTGGAAGCCGGGAAGCACGTGCTCTGCGAGAAACCTCTGGCCAACACGGTGGCCGAGGCCGAGGCGATGACGGATGCCGCCGCGCGGGCAGCCGCCCGCGGTGTCCGCTCGATGGTGGGCTTCACCTACCGGCGGGTGCCCGCCGCCACGTTCGCGCGCGACCTCGTCGCCGCTGGCCGCATCGGCGACGTCCGCCAGGTGCGCGCGGAGTACCTGCAGGACTGGCTGATGGACGCCGAGGCGCCGCTCACCTGGCGGATGCAGAAGGAGCGCGCGGGCTCCGGTGCCCTCGGCGACATCGGCGCCCACGCGCTCGATCTGACCGAGTACATCACGGGCCAGCGCGTCGAGACCGTCTCCGGCATCCTCGAGACGATCGTGAGCGAGCGTCCGCTGCTCGGCGAAGGTGTCGGTCTCTCCGGCACCGCGCTGCAGGAGCGTGGCGCCGTCACGGTGGATGACCTCGCGCTCTTCACCGGCCGCCTGTCCTCCGGCGCTCTCGCCTCGTTCGAGGCGACCCGCTTCCGCACCGGCCGCAAGAACGCTCTGCGCATCGAGGTCGCCGGCTCCCTCGGGGCGATCTCGTTCGACCTCGAGAGCATGAACGAACTGGGGTTCTATGACGCGACCCTTCCCGACACCGAACAGGGTTTCCGCCGGATCCTCGTGACCGAGCACGACCACCCCTACCTCGCGCCGTGGTGGCCGACGGGGCACATGCTCGGCTACGAGCACGGTTTCAGCCACCAGGTCGCCGACCTCGTGACGGCGATCGCCTCGGGCACGCAGCCCGAGCCGTCGTTCGAGGACGGCCTCCACGTTCAGCGCGTCCTGGAGGCGGTCGAGCGGAGTTCGGACAACGGCAGCGCCTGGACGCCCACCGGCAGCTGAGCGGGACGGCTCCCACGCTCACCCGGCGGGGACGGATGCCCCCGCCAGCGCGCGCCGGGCGAGGTCCAGGTGCGCCCGGGTCGTGGTCGTCGGGTCGGCGTCCAGCCACTCATGGCCACCCCACTCGCTCGTCAGCGTCCCGGTGAACCCGGTGCGCCGCAGCGCGGCGCCGATGTCGCTGATGGGTCGTGAGACTCGACCGTTCGCATCGTCGAGGTCCCAGAACTTGAGGTGCACGGCGGCGGTGAGCGGAAGCAGCGGCTCCAGGTCCGCGATCTCAGATCGGCCGAAGCGCACGAGGAGATTCATGAAGAGGGTGCGCACGGCCGGCGGTACTCGCCCGCTGCGCAGCGCGGCGAGCACGGCGTCGTGCGTCTCCGGGGCCTGCCACTCGGTCTCCAGCCGGAAGGCGAGAGCCTCGTCGACCCCGCCCCGGCGGAGCTCCTCGAGGTAGCTCGGCGGGAGCGACGGCATGAGCATGCTGATGTCGATCAGCACGCGGATGCGCGGGTCGTCCAGCTCCTTCAGCAGGGCGAGGTTCGCGGCCACGGCGGGGGAGTCGGGGCTCTGCTGGCCCTGGATCTCCTCGAACAGCACGACGCCGAGTTCCGCCAGTACCGGCTGGACGAGGCGCAGCAGCTCCGGCCCGGCCTGGCCGAACGGCACGCGCACGCCCCGAGCCCCCAGCCGGGAGGCGGCCCGCAGCTGGGGCACGAGGAAGGCCAGCCGCTCGGCCGCGGTGCGCCGGCGGGCGGGCAGCACCCAGTCGTCCAGGCTGGCGCCGACGATCGTCACCTCACCGCCGACGTCGGCGAGTCGCTCGCGCAGCCGATCGACCTCGACGTCGGCCGGCTGCGGGAAGGTCCGCCACACCTGTCCGGCCTCGATCTCCAGGGTGCGGCTCACGCCGTCCGCCACGACGGCGACGGCGATGTCCTCCGCCGTGCACTCGCCGCGGATCACCTCGGGCGTCCAGTTGAAGGCGCTTGCAGACAGGGTCCATCCGTCGGGCAGACCGTGCTCGACGAATCCCGCCTGCGAGGCATCCGTCGCCCCGGAGGTCGTCGCCTCGATCCGAGGGGCGTCGCCGACGCCGGGCGCCGTCGCTCGCAGAGCGCGCTGGACTCGGAACGGCAGAGTCAGGGGTCCGGCCGGGCCGACCTGCAGGTACGGCACTGCCAGGACGAACGAGAGGGCGACGTCATGTTCGCCCGGCGACAGGGCGTGGGTGCCCCGCAGCTCCAGACGATCCTGGATGAACCACCAGCCGTCTTCCCGCCACAGCTCGGCTGGAGCCGCTTCGCGCCCGTCCACGGCAGCGTGGACGGTGACGGGCTCGCCGTCGACCGAGACCGAGAGGTCGCTCACCGCTGCGAGCGGCATCGACCGGATCCACGGAAGGCTCACGCGGAGGACGAAACCCGTCTCGGTCATGACGAGCGCGTCGTCCAGCAGCATCGGCAGCGTCATCGTGGGCCCGCTTCCTCGTGTCCAGGCCGGGAAACTCCGGCTTCAGACAGGAAGCTACACGCTTTTGTCGCTTTTCGTAAGAAGTTGACAAGCACTGCCGACTCGGGTTCGGTGCCGGTCAGGCCACTGACTCCGGCGTGCCGTGGATCGCGGCGATCGTGGGCCGGCCCACGCTGAACCACCGGGGGAACGTGACATCGAACAGCTGCTCCCGCACCATCTCGGCGCCGCCGCGCAGCGGTTCTCGCCGGTCGTTGATCGACGTGGCGATCGTGAGATCACGCGTCGCGAGGGGGATCGACAGTTCGTAGACGCGCTGGCGGACCTCTGCCAGCAGCAGTTCGCCTGCGCCGGCCATGGCGCCGCCGATCACGATGACCGAGGGGTTGAACATGTTGACGAGCGCCGCGATGGACTCGCCGACGACTCGGGCCGAGCGCTGCACGAGGCGGATGGAGAGGGCGTCCCCGTCCTCCGCGGCGCTCGAGATCCGCTCGGGAGTGAGTTCTTCGCCGGCGCCGACCGCGGTGGCGAGCGCGCCCGTCGCACCGCCCGCTATCTCGGCGAGCGCATCGCGGATCAGCGCCCACCCTCCGGCGACCGCTTCGAGGCAGCCGATCTTGCCGCAGCGGCAGAGAACCTCGGAGTCCCGCACCCGCACGTGACCGATGTCTCCGGCGGCGCCGTTGACGCCGCGGTGGATGTGGCCGTGCGAGAGCAGACCCGCTCCGATGCCCGAGCCGATCTTGCAGTAGATGAGGTCGAGGGTGTCGTCGCCGCGCCTCGCCCGCTCGCCGAAGGTGAGGAGGTTCACGTCGTTGTCGACCCAGACAGGGACGTCGTAGCGCTGCTCGAATCGGCGGCGCACGTCGAAGCCGTTCCAGCCCGGCATGATGGGCGGCGCGACCGGGCGGCCGCTGTCGAAGTCGACGGGACCCGGAACTCCGACGCCGATGCCCCACACGGGGACGTCGGGCGTGCGCGACAGCACGTCGTCGATCATGCTCAATGCCTTGTCGAGCGTCTCTGCGGGCCCGCGGGAGATGTCCCATGCCTCGTGCGCCTCGTCGAGGACGTCGCCGTCCAAGTGCGTCACCCCGACGTGGATGTGAAGCGCGCCGAGTGCGCACACGACGATGCGCCCAGCCTCCCCGCGGAACCGCAGTGTGCGCGGTGCGCGGCCTCCCGACGAGGGGCCGAAGTCGCCGTCTGCGAGGTAGCCCATCTCGATCGCATGATCGACCCGCTGGGTCACGACACCGCGGCCGAGGCCCGTGACACGGCCGATCTCGGGGCGGGTCGACGCCTCGCCGGTGCGCACCATGTTGACGATCCGCAGAAGGCTCGTCATCTCGTCGGTCTGTGCGCCGAAGCGCAACGTGGAGTCCCTGGCCATGGTCGATTCTTGCATAACTGTGCACCACTCCCGCGGATTCGAACCCCGCTATAGTCAAACGCCACCCGACTTAGGTACAGTTCAAGCGAAAGTGGAGGACACCATGACCCATCGCGTCGGCGTGATCGGGGCAGGCCCCGGCCTTGCCGCACTGCACCTGCCGACACTCGCCCGCCTGGGCGATCTGTTCGCCGTGGTGCATGTATCCGACGCGGGAAGCGGCCGCGCGGCCGCGCTCGCCGCCCGCACGGGCGCTCGCTGGTCCACGGGCACGGAGCAGCTTCTCGCCGACCCCGATGTCGACGTGGTGGCCATCTGCACCCCGCCCGAGCACCATGCTCCCGAGATCCTCGCCGCGATCGCAGCCGGAAAGCGAGCGATCTTCTGCGAGAAGCCCGTGGCCACGAACGTCGCCGACGCCGAGCAGGTCTTCGACGCGTGCCGCGCGGCAGGAGTCGCCCTCATCGTCGGCACCCATCACTACTACGACCCCGCCTGGGGACGCGCCCGCCATCACCTCGCGGCCACGGGAGGGCCCGTCGTCTCGATCTCGGTCACGCTCGCCCTCCCGCCGAACGGGCGCTACCACGACGTCGTGACCGAGATGTCCGAGCCCTTCGCGATGCGCATCGCGCCGGATCTCGCTCGACCCGAGGTCGCGGCAGGCGTCGTCCGCGCACTCCTCACCGGCCTCGCGATCCACGACCTTCCTCTCGTCCGAGACCTGGCGCCGCGCTTCGAGGGCGTCTCGTTCGCCCGCGCGCTCGCGCCGATCGGATTCGCCGTCGGTTTCGTCGCGAGCGGCATCCCGGTCCAGTTCACGACCGTGATGCTGCCAGGGGGCGTCGACGCACTGTGGCGCGTGACGGTCACCACGACGCGCGACCGGCTCGACGTGGCCTTCCCGCCGGCCTTCGTGCACGCCGGGAGCGCCGGGGTCCGCGTGCAGACCGCCGACGGTCGCGACACCACTTACGACCGCGATCCCGACGACGGCTACGTCGCGGAATGGCGTGCGCTCGCCGAGCTCATCGACAGCGGCCTGCCCGTCGAGTACGAGGAGCTCCTCGACGATGTGCGGTACACCGTCGGACTCGCAGACGAGGCTGCGTCGTTCGCGGGGGTTCCGGCGTGACTGTCGCGCTGTTCACGTCGCTGCAGCCGTACCGGGTCGCCGCGGCCGAGCTGCCCCGATCCGTCCGACTCACGAGTGACCCGTCCGGTGCGGTGGCCGCGGTCGGCGGAGAGCGGTGGACGGATGCCGTCGAGCAGATCGTCCGAGCCGGGGCCGAGGCTGTGGTCGTCAGGCGCCCAGGGGCCGCCCGGCGAGAGGATCTCGCACGGCTCGCGGAACTCGGCATCCCGATCGTGCTCGATCGTCCGCTCGCGCGGGCAGATGCCCTTCTCGCCGCCCACGCAGCGATCGACGGTGCCCCGCCGTTCGCGACCGTGGTCGTGGAGTGCCATGCGCCGACCCGAGCGTTGCGCGATACGCTCCGCGACGCCGTCGCCTGGACGCGCGTTCTCGTCGGCGGCGCTGTGCGCGCGACCTCACCGTCGTCGGAGGGCATGTCGCCGGGGGGCGGGGCACTCGCCCTCCTACAGGCACCCGGCGGCGTCGCGGTCTCCCTGCTCGCGGCGACCAGCCCCGGGTCCCCGCCGCTCGGACGCGTCCGCGCGACCGGGCTCGGCGAGACCCTGGTCGAGTTCGACGGCGACGAGCAACAGCTGCGGATCGTGGTCGGCGACGCCACCGGACACCGCGTCCTGCCGCGCCTGTTCGAGGCGCCGGAGCGCGTGGCGCTGCGACGTGCGACGGCCGCGCTGACCGGCGGGGAGGTCCCGAACGACCTGGAGGATTTCGCCCACGACGAAGCGCTCGCGGCGGTTCTCCACGGCGGGGCTGATGCATAAACGGGGTTGATCTGGAGGATCGGCGATATGCCGTTCCCAGATATGCCCGACTCCGACGAAAGTGGAATGCGGGATCACCCGCAAGCTCATCCGAAAGGGTCGATGATGATCAAACTCCTGTCCCACCTCTCCTACGTGGAGATCTCGTCGCCGGATGTCGAGGCATCCGTCGACTTCTACGTCAATCAGGTCGGCCTGACGGTCGTCGACCGCGTCGACGGCGCCGTGTACCTCCGCTGCTGGGGCGACTACTACGCCTACAGCGTCGTCGTCGTGCCCGGTGACGAGCCGGGCCTCGTCACCGCCGCGTGGCGCACCTCGAGCCCCGAAGCGCTCGAGGAGGCCGCCAAGCGCGTCGAGGCGGCCGGTGTCGAGGGCGAGTGGGTCGACGTCCACAAGATCGGCCGCGCGTACCGCTTCACCGGCCCGTGGGGCCACACGCTGACGCTCCACTGGGACGTCACGCGCCACCACGACACCGAGGGCGACGCCGCGTCGATCTACCCCGACCGCCCGTCCCGCCGCAGCAAGGTCGCGGGCGCACCGCGCCAGCTCGACCACGTCACGATCGCCACGAGCGACGTCGACGGCTTCGTCAAGTGGTACGTCGACGTCCTGGGCTTCCGCTTCATGGCCCGCACGGTGCTCGACGAGGCGCCCATCTCGGTCTTCTCGGTGCTGACCACGAACGAGAAGTCGCACGACCTCGGCGTCGTCCTCGACGGCTCCACCCGCGCCGGCCGCGTGAACCACTACGCGTTCTGGGTCGACACCCGCGAGGAGCTGCTCATCGCGGCCGACGTGCTCGGGGAGAACGGCTACCCGATCGAGTACGGTCCGTCGATCCACGGCATCGGCGAGCAGAACTTCCTCTACTACCGCGAGCCCTCGTCGCTGCGCATCGAGCTCAACACCGGCGGCTACCGCAACTACGTGCCCGACTGGGAGGCGAACACATGGAAGCCGTCGCAGGGATCGAACAACTTCTACCGCAACAGCGTGATGCCGATGTCGATGACGGAGTCCTTCCCGCCCGCCGACGGGCCGTCGGCGACGGAGGAGGGCGTGCCGGAGGAGATCAAGGAGGCGCTCTTCAACCCCTACGCCAAGCACGGCCAGGGCTGACAGGCTCGAGGGTGGGATGCCGGGCCGGCCTCCCACCCTCGCACCACGTTCCGACCACGGACACGGAGACACGATGACGATGACGTCGACAGCAGGAATGACCGCCCCCCTCGCCCTCGCGCGCTACCGCGACGGCGGTTCCGTGCGCCTGGGACTCGTGGCCGGCGACCGCATCCGCGCGGTCTCGGGCGACGACCTCGGCGCCGCCGATCTCAATGCCTTCCTTGCACAGCCCGACTGGGACCGCCTGCGTCGCCTCGCCGAGGTCGACGACGAGGGGTGGATGCCGCTCGCCGACGTCGTGCTGACGGCTCCGGTCGAGCCGCGGCAGGTGCTGCAGGCGGGCGCCAACTACCGCACGCACGTCGTGCAGCTGATCATGGCCGGCCTCACCAGGGGCGGCGAGGCGGGGTGGTCGCCCGACGAGGTGCGGGCCAAAGCGGAGAGCATCATGGACGCGCGTGCCGCGAGCGGGCGCCCCTTCATCTTCCTGGGCCTGCCGCAGTGCGTCGTCGGTGACGACGTGCCGCTCGTGCTGCCGGATTACAGCGAGACGCATGACTGGGAACTCGAGCTCGCCGTCGTGATCGGCCGCGAGGCCTTCCGCGTCGACGCCGAGCACGCGCTCGACCATGTCGCCGGCTACACCATCGTCAACGACATCACGACGCGCGACCGGGTCTTCCCGCCCGACGTCGGCGACATCGGCGCCGACTGGTACCGCTCCAAGAACGCTCCGGGGTTCCTCCCCACCGGGCCGTTCCTCGTGCCGTCGACCGCCGTCGATGCGAGCGACCTCTCGGTGAAGCTGGAGCTCAACGGCGACGTGATGCAGGATGCCACGACTGCCGAGCTGGTCTTCGATGTCAAGACGCTCGTCGCCGCGGCATCCCAGACCCTTCCGCTCCTGCCGGGCGACCTCCTGCTCACCGGGAGCCCCGCCGGCAACGGCCAGCACTGGAAGCGCTACCTGCGCGACGGCGACGTCATGACCGGCACGATCGAGGGCCTCGGCACCCAGGTCGTCCGCTGCCTCGCGGAAGGCCCGGCCGTCTGATGATGTCCCACTTTCCCGCCCTCGTGTCCCGATTCCATTCGGCTGGAGGCCCTTCACGTGAGCGAAATCGGGACATGGTCGACCTGAGGACGGAGAACCGACGATGACCGGCCCGAGCGAGAACCCCGCCGACCTCGACCGGCACGACCCCGAGGCCGAGATCGCCGCGCGCGCCGAGGCGTTCCGCAACTGGGGGCGCTGGGGCGAGGGCGACGTGCTCGGCACCCTCAACTTCATCGACGCCGCCAAGCGCGTCCAGGCCGCGGCGCTCGTGCAGGCCGGCGAGGTGATCTCCCTCGCCCAGGCGTTCGACACCGACGGTCCGCAGAAGGGCTGGCGCCGCCGCACCAACCCGGTGCACACCATGACCGACACCGGCACCGACGCCGAGCGCGGCAACCAGGGCTTCCCGCACGGCATCGGCGGCGCCGACGACGTCATCGCCATGCCCCTGCAGTGCTCCACGCAGTGGGACGGGCTCGGCCACATCTTCGATCACGGCAACGCGTGGAACGGCCGGCGCGCCGGCGACGTCGTCACCAGCGACGGCGACCTCGTCACGGGCATCGAGCACGCGGCATCCGTCATCGTCTCGCGTGGCGTCCTGCTCGACGTCGGCCGCCACCTGTCGCCCGAGACGGGCGAGCTCGACGACGGGCATGCGATCACCGCCGCCGACCTCGAGGCGACCATCGCCGCGCAGGGCGAGACGAGCCGGGTCGGCCGCGGCGACATCGTGCTCGTGCGCACCGGCCAGTACGCCCGCACGCGTCGCGACGGCTGGGGCGAGTACGCCGGCGGACCCGCACCCGGCCTCTCGCTGACGACTGCCGGGTGGCTGCACCGCACCGAGATCGCCGCCATCGCCACCGACACGTGGGGCTTCGAGGTGCGCCCCAACGAATTCGACGTGCCGGCGTTCCAGCCGCTGCACCAGGTCGTGATCCCCAACCTGGGGCTCACGATCGGCGAGATGTGGAACCTGGAGGCCCTCGCCGACACCTGCGCGCGCCGGGGACGGTACGACTTCCTGCTCTCGGCCGCCCCGCTGCCCATCACGGGAGCCGTCGGGTCGCCGATCAACCCCGTCGCCATCCTCTAGTCACGACATACGCACGATCCAGAACAGGGAGGTTCTGACATGACCGCAGTTCGCAAGGTCGCCATCGCCGGAAGCGGCGTCGCCGGACTCGCCGCCGCCATCCAGCTCGCGAAGGCGGGCGTCGAGGTGGACGTCTTCGAGGCCAAGCCCGAAGTCAGCGCGCTCGGCTCCGGCATCTCGCTGCAGGGCAACGCCCTGCGGGTGTTCGACGCGCTCGGCGCATGGGACGACATCCGCGCCGCCGGCTACGCCTTCGAGGGCCTGAACCTCCGCGCGCCCGGACCCGGTGCCCCGATCGTCGCGCAGCTGCCCGACCTCAAGACCGGGGGTCCCGACTATCCGTCGAGCATGGGCATCCCGCGCCCCGATCTCGCCCGCATCCTGCTCGACCACGCCGAGAAGGCCGGGGCCGACGTCCGCTTCGGGGCGAGGATCACCGGGATCGAGCAGACCGACGACGCGGTCGAGGTCTTCGTCGACGGAGCCTTCGTCGGCACCTACGACCTGCTCATCGGCGCTGACGGCCTCAACTCCACCGTCCGCGAGATGGTCGGCATCGACACCAAGCCTGAGCCGACCGGAATGGGCATCTGGCGTGCTTTCGTCTCCCGGCCCGCGGAGGTGACGAGCACCGAGCTCTACTACGGCGGGCCCATGTACATCGCCGGGTACACGCCGACCGGCGACGACAGCATGTACGCGTTCCTCGTCGAGAAGGCGCAGGACCGCTTCGGGGTGTCCGACGAGGAGGCCAGCCGCATCATGCGGGAGGAGTCCCGCGCCTACGACGGGCCGTGGAATGCGATCCGCGCCGACCTGGAGGCGGGGGCCCACGCGAACTACACGTGGTTCACGAAGCACCTGGTGGAGGAGCCGTGGAACCGCGGCCGGGTCGTCATCATCGGCGATGCCGCGCACTCGTGCCCCCCGACGATCGCGCAGGGCGCGGCGCAGGGCCTCGAGGATGCTCTCGTGCTCACCGAGCTGCTGGTCCAGCGCGACGCCCTCGATCAGCAGCTCTGGGACGACTTCCACACGCGACGCCTGCCGCGCGCGAAGGCGGTCGTCGAGGCATCCGTCCAGCTCGGTCAGTGGCAGCTCGACGGCGTGCGCGATGCGGATGCCGGCGGTCTCATGTTCGGGCTCGCACAGATGACGGCGCAGCCGGCATGACCACGGACGTCCACGCGCACCTCCTGCTGCCGGCCCTCCACGCCGAGGTCGAGCGGCGCGTTCCCGAGCTCGTCGCCGAGGCGGCGGATCTCGAGCGCCGGCGCAACGGCGTCGAGAGCCTGCAGGCGTCGGGCGCCATGGTCGGCGCCCGCATCCCTAAGCTGACCGACGTCGGAGCGCGCCTGGCGGCGATGGACGAGCAGGGTGTCGATCGGCAGTGGGTGAGCGTCTCGCCGAACCACTTCTACCCGTGGGCTCCGGAGGGGCTGGCCGTGTGGGTCGCGATGGAGACCAACCGCCTCATCGCCGCGCACGTCGCGCAGGCGCCCGACCGTCTCACCGGCCTCGGCGTCGTGCCGTTGCAGTACCCGGAGCGGATCGTGGAGTACCTCGACGACGCGATCCTCGGCCGGGGCCTCGCGGGCGTGGAGATCTCGTCCTTCGCGGGTGACGTCGAGCTCTCGGACGAGCGGCTCGAGCCCTTCTGGGCGCGTGCCGCCGAGCTGGGCGCCGTCGTCTTCCTGCATCCGTTCGGATGCAGCCTCGATGAGCGGCTGGACCGGTTCTACCTCTCCAACACGGTGGGGCAGCCGACCGAGAACGCCGTCGCCCTGTCGCACATCATCTTCTCGGGCGTACTCGACCGGCATCCCGACCTGAAGATCGTCGCGGCGCACGGGGGCGGATACCTGCCGTTCGCGATCGGCCGCTCCGACCGCGCGTGGCACGTGCGCCCCGAGGCCCACCGGTGCGAGCACGCCCCGTCGACCTATCTGCGCAGGCTGTGGTTCGACACCGTGGTGCACGACCCGGTCGCCATCCGGCACCTCGTCGAGGTCGCCGGCGCGTCGCAGGTCGTGCTCGGCAGCGACTTCCCGTTCGACATGGGCCTGGACGACCCCGTCGCCCTCGTCAGAGGCGCCGGTCTTCCCGTCGAGCTCAGCGACCGCATCCTCGCGGGCAATGCGGCCGCGCTCCTCGAGACGCGGGTGCGGGCATGAGGATCGCGCGCTGGGCGATGGGGAGTGTCATCGGCGAGGGGTTCGTCATCGACGATCGCGTCGTCGCCTTTCCCGACGGGCAGACGGTCGCCGACATCCTCGCCGGCGGGTCGGATGCCGCGCACGCGGCGTTCGGCCGCGTCCGCGACGAGTCGGGCACGGCGCTGAGCGACGTGCGTCTGCTCGCGCCGGTGGTCCCGGCATCCGTCCGCGATTTCGTGGCGTTCGAGGAGCACGTCGAGGGCGTCAGCGCGGGCGTGGAGGGCAAGAGCTTCGTCGCCCCGGAGTGGTACCAGGCGCCGACCTTCTACTTCACCAACCCCCACACGATCCTGGGTCCGGGCGAGCCGGTCGCGCCCCCGGTCACTGAGCGGCTCGACTTCGAGCTCGAGGTCGCCGTCGTCGTCGGCAACGCGCCGGGGGTCGGCGAGGCGAACCTCACGGCGGCGGATGCGGCGTCCCGCATCTTCGGCTACACGATCATGAACGACTGGTCGGCGCGCGACCTGCAGGGCCGCGAGATGAAGGTGCGCCTCGGCCCCGCGAAGGGGAAGGACTTCGGCACCAGCCTCGGTCCCTGGATCGTGACGGCCGACGAACTCGAGCAGTACGTCGATGCCGACGGCTTCCTCGCGATCCGCGCCGAAGTGCGCATCAACGGCAGGCTCGTCGGCGAGGACCTCGTCTCGAACATGGGATGGCCGTTCCCCGAGCTCGTCGCGTACGCCTCGCGCAATTCCCGGGTCGTGCCGGGGGACGTGCTGGGCAGCGGGACGGTCGGAAACGGCGGATGCCTCGGCGAGCTGTGGGGCCGAGGCTCGAGCCTTCCGGCCCTCCGTGAGGGCGACGAGGTGCGCATGACCGTCGAGGGGATCGGCGAGCTCGTCGGGACCGTGGGCCCGCGGGTCGTGGCGCCGGAGCTGCCGCCCGCTCGGTCGCGCCCGCGCGCCCGCCGCCGAATGTGAGGAGATCTGCCGTGCAGAGGGCGGATTCGCGGCATCCGTCCTCTCTGCGGCCGACCTCCTCGCCTTCGCGGAATCTACTTATGTTGATTTTGGGCTAAACGATGGCTAGAATCGACAGTGACGTCGGGGCCTCCAGGGCCCGTTCCCTGAGGCGAAGCCGCGCAGGGGCACACCCCGTCGCGTCGATCGCCCGGTCGTACGGGCCTGAACGCGTATGAGCATGTCACCGTGGAGGCTCCGCCTCCTGATCGTCTCCCTCCTCACCGTCGCGATCCTGGGAGCCCTCGACCACACGATCGTCGCCACGTCGCTGGCTACGGTCGCCGGCGAGCTGGGAGCCCTGGCGCAGATGGGCTGGGTGGTCGTCGGCTACACCCTGGCGAGCACCGTGCTGCTGCCGATCCTCGGCAGGCTGGGCGACGCGGCGGGCCCGCGCGGCGTGTTCCTGGTGTCGCTCGTGCTGTTCCTCGTGGCGTCGCTCGCCTGCGGCTTCGCACAGGACATGCCGCAGCTCATCGGGGCGCGCGTCGTGCAGGGCATGAGCTCGGCGGGCCTTCATCTGATGTCGCAGACCATCGTCGCCCGCGTGACCACCCCGCGCGAGCGCCCCCGCTATATGGCGATCATCGGCGCCGCGTTTCCGGTCGCGATCCTCATCGGCCCCGTCCTCGGCGGCCTCATCATGGACTACTGGGGCTGGCCGTGGGTGTTCTGGATCAACATCCCGTTCGGCGTCGCCGCACTCCTCCTCGCGCTTGTCGCCGTCCCTCGGCTCGCGGGCTTCGGCCGGCGGCGCTTCGACATCGGCGGATCCGTCTCGTTCGCGATCGCGATGGTCGCGCTCGTGCTGGCGGTGACGTGGATCGGCGATCCGGCGCTGGCCGCAGCATCCGCCGTCTCCTTCGTCGTGGCGGGCATGGCGTTCGCCGCGTTCTTCCTGATCGAGCTGCGGGCCGTCGAACCGCTGGTGCCGCTGCGGCTCTTCGCGAACCGCACGATCGCCGCCGGCACGGCGCTGTCGGCCATCATCGGCATCGGCCTGTTCTCGATCACGGCGTACCTGCCGACGTACTTCCAGATGGCGTATCGCACGAGTGCGACGGTGTCGGGTCTCGTTCCGATCGCGACGGTGTTCGGGATGCTGGTGTCCAACCTCGCGACCGGGTGGCTCGTCAGTCGCACCGGCCACTACCGCGTGTACTGCATCGTCGGCACGGCGCTGAGCGCGGCCGGGCTGCTCGCGATGTCGGTGCTGCCGGCGGGGCTGCCGCTGTGGGTGCCGATGATCGTCATGGCCGTCGTCGGTGTCGGCACCGGCGCCTTCATGAGCCTCGTCATCGCGGTCGTGCAGTCCGCCGCACCGCGCCGCGACACCGGCAGCATGACGGCCACCGTCAACCTCGTGCGGCAGGTCGGCTCGACCGTCGCGACCGCGATCATCGGCGGTGTGATCGGCTTCGGCGTCGCGGCGCTCCTGCCGTCGTCGCTCGATGCCGCGGCGCTGACCCCCCAGTTCGTGCACGAGGCATCCGCCGCCGTGCAGTCCCACGTCGCCGAGATCTACAGCGGCGTCTTCGCCCCCGTGTTCCTGGCGCTCGCCGTCACCTACGCCGCCGGCGTCGTCGCCGCGGTGCTCCTTCCGGCCGGCCGGCTCTCGGACGAGTCCGAGCCTGCGCCGGCACACAGCTCCGAACCCCTCACCGCGTGACCAGAAGAGGTACTCCCATGTCGCACACCCCCACCGTCGCCGTCGTCGGCTCAGGGCCGATCGGTTCCGCCTACGCCCGCCTCATCCTCGAGTCGAGCCCCGACGCCCGCGTCGTGATGTTCGAGGCCGGGCCGCAGCTCACCGCTGTTCCCGGCGAGAGCGTCCGCAACATCGCGGACCCCGAGGAGAAGGCGCGCGCCCGTGAGATGTCGCAGGGCCCCCAGTCGGGCGCGTTCCGCGAGAGTCTCGGCATCCCCGCGGGGGCCGTCGTCGAGGGCATGTTCACCGCCCGGCAGGGGACGCATCTGCTCGACTTCGGCGGCCCGGGATCCGCGCACGCCCCGACCTTCCCCGCGGCGGCCGCCGCCACGAACGTCGGCGGCCAGGGCGCGCACTGGACCTGCGCGATCCCGCGCCCGGGCTTCAGCGAGAAGGTCGACTTCATCGACGACGCCGAGTGGGAGGACCTCATCTCGACCGCGGAGGGTCTGCTGCACGCGCAGAGCGCGGCGTTCGCCGACTCGGCCATCGGCACGGCGATCCGGTCCCTCCTGAACGACGAGTTCGGCGCCGAGCTGCCCGCCGGCTACGGCGTGGGCACCCTGCCGGTCGCCGGCGATCCGCAGCCCGACGGCTCCATGGTGTGGGCGGGTGCGAACACGGTCCTCGGCCCCCTCATCGAGGAGGGCACCCCGGAGTCGGCGCGGTTCGAGCTGCGCGACCTCACGCTCGTGCGACGGGTCGAGCACGACGGCGGGCGGGCCACCGGCGTCACGATCGAGGACCTGCGCACGAAAGAGGTCTCGTTCTTTCCGGCAGACGTCGTCGTCGTGGCCGCCGACGCGTTCCGCTCCCCGCAGCTGCTCTGGGCCAGCGGCATCCGTCCCCCCGCCCTCGGGCGCTACCTCACCGAGCACCACGTCGTGATCACGACGGTCGCCCTCGACGAGGAGCGCATGAGCGCGCTGATCTCGGACGACGAGTTCGAGGCCGAGCTCGCGCGCCGCGCCCAGAACGCGGCCGACCCGGTGGCTGCCGTCAACCGCATCCCGTTCTCGGAGCCCGATCACCCGTACTCGCTCCAGGTGATGTACGCCGAGAACCCGCCGTTCCAGCTCGACCCCTCGCACCCCGCCGCCGGCAACCGCTGGGGCTACGTGAACATGGGCTACGGCGTGCGCAAGCACCCCCGCGTCGAGGACGGCGTCACCTTCGACGACAGCGAGCTCGACTACCGCGGCTTCCCGAACATGACGATCGAGTACGCGCTGACGGATGCCGAGCAGCCGGAGCTCGACGAGGCGACCACGCGCGTGCGCCGAGCCGGCGCCGCGCTCGGCGCGTTCGTCGCGGAGCCGCGTCTGCTGCCCAACGGCTCGAGCCTGCACTACATGGGCACGATGCGGATGGGCCCGGCCGACGACGGCACGTCGGTCGCCGACCCCTACTCGCGGGTGTGGGGCTTCGACAACCTCGTCGTCGGCGGGAACGCCCTCATCCCCACAGCCAACACGATGAACCCGACGCTCATGAGCGTCGCGATCGCGGTGCGCGGGGCCCGCAGGCTCGTCGAGCAGCTGACTGCGGCGCGGGTGGAGGAGGTTGCCCGGTAACGCCCGAGGGCGTCGCCGACATCGTGTGCTCTCGCCGAGATGACACGATGCGCGCGCGCAGAACGTGCGCTCTCGGCGAGAACGCATGCTCTCGACGAGCCCCACGCGCGGGCCGGGTCAGATGCCGGCGATGCGGTCGGCCATGAACTTGGCGCCGGCCGATGACGTCGCGCCGCCATCGACCGGGATCTCGGCGCCGGAGAGGTACGACGCCGCGTCCGACAGCAGGAACGCGACGGCCTCGGCGACCTCGTCGGCCCGACCGAGTCGCTCCAGCGGTGTGAGGGCGAGCTGCGCGGCGCGCATCGCCTCGGGCGCGTTCGCGGTCATCGGCGTCTCGATGAAGCCGGGGTGCACGACGTTGACACGGATGCCGCGTGGCCCCAGTTCGGTCGCGGCCACATGGGTGAGACCGCGAAGCCCCCACTTCGACGTCGTGTAGGCGACGGGGTAGTGCGCGTTGAGCGCCGCCGAGGAGCCGATGTTCACGATCGACGAGCCGGAGCCCATCAGCGGCGCGAGCGCCTGGATGCCGAGCATCGGGCCGGTGAGATTGACCGCGAGCACCCGGTCCCAGTCCGCGCGCTCGACCGCGCCCAGCCGCGCGCGGTGAGTGATGCCGGCGTTGTTCACGAGGCCACGGAGCGCCTCGCCGCCGAGCTGCTCCGCGAGGTGAGCCGTGAGCGCGGCCCAGTCGTTTTCGTTCGACACGTCGAGTCGCCGGTACTCAACGCCCGCGATCGGTGTTGCCGCAGCATCCGTCACATCCGTGGCGATGACGCGTGCTCCCGCCTGCGCCAGCACGCGCGCCTCGGCCGCGCCCTGGCCGCCGCCCGCCCCGGTGACGACGATCGTGCGTCCCTCGAGCCCCGGATACCTGTTCATGACGCGACGCTAGCCCGCCGCCCCGCGTGCGGGAACCGGCATCCGCTGATGCCGCGCATCGGCGTCGGCGAAGCGCCGACTCAGCGCACTCCGCGCATCATCCTCAGCACGGGCTTGACCGAGGCGAGCAACGCCAGGCCGAGGACGATCGCGATGCCGCCGAGGATCGTGAAGTACGGCACTTCGTCCTCGGGGTTGTAGAACTGGGCGAGCCAGCCGGCGATCGCGGTGCCGAGGGCGATCGAGAGGAAGTAGAGCGCCACCATCTGGGTGTGGAACCGCTCGGGCGCGAGCTTCGTCGTCACGGAGAGCCCAGGGGGCGAGATGAACAGCTCGGCGATCGTGAAGACGAACAGGATCATCACGATGGCCATCAGCGGCGTCGAGTTCGGTGCACCGTTCGCCCAGGGGAGGAACAGCAGGAACGCGACGCCCATGATCATCGCGCCGAGCGAGAACTTCACCGGCGCCGACGGGGCGCGGTCGCCGAGCTTGGTCCAGATCGCCGCGAACACGCCGGAGAGGATGATGACGAAGATCGGGTTGATCGAGTTCACCCACGACACCGGCATCTCCCAGCCGAAGATCGTGCGGTCCAGCTGCTTGTCGGAGTAGATCGTCAGCACGGTGAACTGCTGCTGGTACAGCGACCAGAAGCCGACGTTCACGATGAACAGCGGAATGAACCCGATGACGCGGGAGCGGTCGTCGCCGGTGATCGCGCGCGAGGAGATGATCACGGAGAAGTAGGCGATCGCCGCGCCGAGCGTCACGAGGATGACGATGCCCGCGAGATTGTCGGCGCGGATCACACCGGTGAGCACCAGCACGACGATGAAGAGCAGTCCGGCGATGCCGATGCCGATCATCATGCCGCGGCGGTTCGCGGGGAGCGGGTTCGCGACGACGCGTGACGAGGCAGGCAGCTGCTTGCGGCCGAAGGAGTACTGCGTGAGGCCGATCGCCATGCCGATCGCGGCCGCGCCGAAACCCCAGTGGAAGCCCACGTTGCTCTGGAGGAACCCGGTGACGATCGGCCCGAGGAACGCGCCGAGGTTGATGCCGAGGTAGAACAGCGAGAAGCCGGCGTCGCGCCGGGGATCCTTCGCGGAGTACAGCGTGCCGACGACGGCGGTCGCGTTGGCCTTCAGCCCACCCGAACCGACGGCGACGAGGATGAGGCCGACGCCGAGTCCCCACACGCTCGGCAGCAGGGCCAACGCGATATGCCCGGCCATGATGACCCAGGCGCTGTAGAAGAGAACGCGCTCCGAGCCGAGGAGGCGGTCCGCCACCCACGCGCCGAGGATGGTCGAGAGGTATACGGTGCCGCCGTAGGCGCCGACGATGCCGGTCGCGGTGGCCTCCGGGATCCCGAGGCCGCCGTCCGCGACGGAGTAGTACATGTAGATGAGCAGGATGCCCTGCATGCCGTAGAAGCTGAACCGCTCCCACATCTCCACGCCGAAGATGTGTGCGAGGGCCCACGGCTGACCGAAGAACCGGGTGTCGTGGTCGGCGCCGTCACTCGGGGCGGTGGTGCCCGCGGCATCCGTCCCGCTCGCTGCGGCGACCGTCCCGGTGCGCGTCGCGTCGGCCGCGGCGGTTGCGCCGTCGGGGGGCCCGACCGGGACCTGTTCGGGCTTGCGCTCGCCCCGCGTCGGATCCTCCCCCTGAAAGCCCTGATCACGCCCGTCCATGCGCTCGCTCCCGTCGCCCCGGTAGAGGTCAGGCTAGCGATGGGCTGTGCGGGCGCGATAGACCCCGGCGCGCACGCCCGAGCGCCTCGTTCCGGACTCGGCGAGCCTGCAGCGGTCGTTCACTCCGGGAGGGACGGATGCCGCTCCTCGGGTGCGTGATGGCGCGGGATGAAGAGGGCGACGAGCAGCGCGACGAGGGCGGCGCCTCCCCCGAGGAGGAACGAGATGTGGAACGCCGCCGGCTCGGGAACGGGCACCCCGTCGATCTCGACCGCGAAGGTCGCCAGGACCGCGCCGACGACGGCCGCGGCGGTGCTCGTGCCGAGCGAGCGGAACAGCGCGTTGAGGCCGTTCGACGCGCCGGTCTCGGACTGCGGCACCGAGCGCATGATGAGCATCGGCATCGCGGCGTAGCCGAAACCGATGCCGAACCCGATGCCGATGTTCGCCACGAGGATCTGCCACACCTCGCTCGCGAACAGGAGCGTGAAGCCGTAGGTGACGACGAGCGCCACGGCACCCACCACGAGGAGCAGCTGGGGTCCGACCGTGCGCGCGAGCCGGCCAGAGAACGGCGAGAGCACCATCATCACGAGGCCTGCCGGCATCACGATGAGGCTCGCTGCCACGAGCGACAGACCGAATCCGCCGGCCGCGATCGGCAGCTCGAGCATCTGGGGGTAGATCACGTTCGACGCGAACAGCGAGAAGCCGAACGCGATCGACGCGAGGTTGGTGAGCAGCACCGGCCGGCGCGCCGCGACGCGGAGGTCGAGGAGCGGATCGGCGATGCGCAGCTCGTACCAGCCCCACAACAGCAGCACGGCGACGCCGCCGAGGCCGCAGGCGAGCACGGCGGGGGAGGTCCAGCCCCACTCGTTGCCGCGCGACACCGCGAGCAGCACGCCGACGAGGCCGACCGCGAGTCCGAGGGTTCCGACGTAGTCGAACTTCCCGCCTGTGCGCAGGGCGCTCACCGGCACGATCCACAGCACGAGCGCGAACACGACCGCGCCGAGTGCCGCCGACGCCCAGAACAGCACGTGCCAGTCGCTGCGCTCGGTGATGAACGCGCTGACGGGCAGCCCGAGCGCCCCGCCCACGCCGAGTGTCGCGCTGATGAGGGCGATGGCCGAGTCGACCCTGTCCTCGTGCAGCACGTCGCGGAGGATCGAGATGCCGAGCGGGATCACGCCGGTCACGGCACCCTGCAGCGTCCGTCCCACGATCACGCCGATGATGCCGGTGGATGCCGCGGCGATCACCGATCCCGCGACCAGCAGGGCGAGCAGCACGAGCACGATGCGCCGCTTGCCGTACATGTCGCCGAGGCGTCCGGCGATCGGCGTCATCACGGCGGCCGCCAGGAGGGTCGATGTGACGACCCACGCGGTGTCGTCGCGGCTGGCGTTCAGCAGCTCCGGCAGCTTCGACTGGATCGGCACGACCAGCGTGAACATGAACGACGACGCGAGACCCGCGATCGCCAGCACCGCGACGATGGCGCCCGGCGAGGCATCCGGGTGAGTCTTCGTCTCGCGTCCTCGCCACCCGTACCCATCGGTTCAGGCTATCGGGGCTGCACGCACCCGGCTCCGCGCGTCCCGCGTCCCCGACCATGCGTGATCGCGGTGAAAGGGACGTGGCCGGCGGAGTACCGTGAGCACATGGCCGAGACCGCGACGCCGCCCGGCATCGACATCCGCTTCCTCGACACCGTCGAGGAGGTCCACCGCGCCTCGGCCGTGCTCTCCGAGGTATGGGGCGGGGACCGGGGCGGGATGCCGCCGAACCTGCTGCGTGCGCTCGCCCACGCCGGCAACTACGCGGTCGGCCTGTACGACGAGGACCGCATGGTCGGAGCATCCGTCGCGTTCTTCGCGGAGCCCGCGGCACGCTCGATGCACAGCCACATCACCGGCGTGCTCTCCGACCACCAGTCGCAGGGACTCGGCCGGGTCCTGAAACGGCATCAGCAGGAGTGGGCGCTCGCCCGAGGCGTGGGCCACATCACGTGGACCTTCGACCCCCTCGTCGCCCGCAACGCCCACTTCAATCTGCGCGTGCTCGGCACCCGGGTCACCGAGTACCTCGTCAACCACTACGGGCCCATGGACGACGGCGTCAACCGCGGGGATGAAACCGACCGCATCATGGTGTCGTGGGCGCTCGCCGCGCCGCCGGCGCCCACCCCCGACGACGCGCGGGTGGTCGCGTCGGTCGAGATCCCGCACGATATCGAGACCCTCCGCAGTGAGACGCCGGTGGATGCTGCGGTCTGGCGCGCGCGCGTGCGCGAGCAGCTCGTCGGGCACCTCGCCGACGGCCTCGTCGTCGGCGGCTTCGACGACGCGCGCGGGTACCTGCTGGTCCGCCCCTGACCTACTCCTCCGGGTCGCGGGTGGGATCGCCCGGCCGCACGTCGGCGTCGTCGCGGATGTCGATGCGGGTGACCCCGTCACGATGTGTGACATCGATGCGCGGTTCCGCGTCGGACTCCACGGAGTTCGGCGCCGAGGTCAGCTGATCGCGCCGCTTCTCCTCGTCGGTCATGCCGGTGCTGTCGGTCTCGTTCTCGCGGTCCATCCTCATCCCTTCCGCCACTCGTCGCTCTTCAGGTGCGAGCCCGCCTGCGGGCCCATCAGCAGCATGCCGCCGTCGACGCTCCAGCTCGCGCCGGTGACGTAGCTGGCGGCCGGCGAGGCGAGGAAGGCGACGACGGCCGCGATCTCCTCGGGCTTGCCGGGGCGTCCGAGCGGTATGCCCGGCCGATGCGTGCGCTCCGCGTCTTCGGATTCCTGGTTCGTCAGGGGAGTCGCGATCTCGCCGGGGGCGACCGCGTTCACCGTGATCGCGTGCTCGCCGAGCTCCTGCGCCATCGTCTCGACGAGACCGCCGAGCCCGTGCTTGGCGGCGACGTAGGCCGCAGACCCGACGCGCGGCTGCGTCTCGTGCACGCTCGTGATCGCGATGAGCCGCCCGCCCCGGCCCGCGCTGACCATGTGGCGGGCCGCCGCCTGGAGCCCGGCGAAGGCGCCGTCCAGGTTCAGCGCGATGATCCCGCGCCAGTCCTCGATCGACACGTCGAGGAACGGCCCGCCGGCTCCGCCGCCGGCGTTGTTGACGAACACGTCGAGGCCGCCGAGACGCTCGGCGAGGTCGTCGACGACGCCGCCGACCTCGTCGAGCGCGGTGGCGTCGAAGCGCGTCACCTCGGCGTTGCGTCCACGCTCGCGGACGGCGTCGGCGGTCTGCTGCGCGCCCCCCTCGTCGCTGTGCCAGGTGATGCCGACGTCGAGGCCTGCATCGGCGAGGGCGAGGGCGGTCGCCTGTCCGATGCCAGAGTCCGCGGCGGTCACGATCGCGCGTCTCGGGGTGAAGTCGAAGGTGTCCATGCCCCGACGCTACGGACGGGGCCGCGAACGGCCGACGGGGTTGCCATTCCCCGGCCGACCGCCTAAGCGCCCGCGCAGCATTCCTGCCGAGTCGCACGGATCACCTGCCATTGTGCGGATCATCCCGCAGGCGACGGATGCTGCGCCCCTACGCTGACCGCATGCCCGAGTACCGCGCCCACTTCGACTTCGACATCCGCTTCGCCAACGGCGGCGGCCTCGCCGGCACGGGCTTCCGCCTCGACCTTCCCGCCGCCGACGCGACGGAGGACGAGGTCGCCCGCCTGTTGATCACCCACCTCGGGCTGGCGCTCGTCGACGAGGTGGAGCTGCGGGGTCTCCGCATCGTCGAGGAGCCGCACCGTGGCAGCAGGGGAGTGGATGCCGCGTCCTCGGCGACCGGCGCGACGCGCGTGGTCGATCTCAGCCACCCCATCCGCGCCGGGCTCGTGACGTACCCCGGCCTTCCCGCGCCGACCATCACGCCGCACCTCACCCGCGAGGACTCCCGCGCCCGGTACGCCCCGGGCACGGAGTTCGCGATGGACGTCATCCACATGATCGGGAACACCGGCACCTACCTCGACTCGCCGTTCCACCGGTACGCCGACGGCAGTGACCTGGCGGGCCTCGACCTCTCGTCGCTCGTGGGCCTACGCGCCGAGGTGTTCCACCTCGAGGACGCGTGGGACACCTCGCGCCGAGGCATCCGTTCCGCCACGCTCGCCGATCGCGACGTGCGCGGCGCGGCCGTCCTGCTGCACACCGGGTGGGACCGCTGGTTCGGGCAGCCCGAGTACGGCGTCGGCGCGCCGTTCCTGACGGGCGAGGCCGCGCAGTGGCTCATCGACGCCGGCGTGGTGCTCGTCGGCATCGACTCGGTGAACATCGATGACACCGAGTCCGGCGGCGAGCGGCCGGCGCACTCGCTGCTGCTCGGGGCGGGCGTGCACGTCGTGGAGCACCTGACGAACCTCGGATCCCTGCCGCCGCGCGGCGCCCGGTTCACCGCCGCCCCGCCGGCGGTCGAGGGATTCGGCACGTTCCCGGTGCGCGCCTTCGCCGAGCTCCCCGCCTGACGTCGGCCGCCGCACGGCGCAGGTATCACCGGCGGCACCGCGGGCTCTTCTCAGGGGAACGAGGAGGAATCATGCGCGAGCACATCGAGACCCTGATCGTCGCCCTGGGCGACGCGATGCGGGCAACGGCGCACCACGCGGCGCCCATCGAACCACGAAGCCGACGGCCGCGGGTCGCCCGGTCGACGTACGTCCCGGTGCTCCGCGACGCCGCGACGGCTCGCTTCGCGCACTGACCGCCTCGCTCCGTCGCCGGCCGGGCGTACGCTGAGCGCATGCCCATCGCCCGGCCGTCGGCATCCGTCACCCTCGAAGGATTCGAGCTGCGAGTGCTGCACCTGCCGCTCGTCGCCCCGTTCACGACGTCGTTCGGCACCGAGACGGTGCGTGAGGTCATCGTGGTGCGGGCGCTCACCGCCGACGGTGAGGGCTGGGGCGAGATCGTGACGCAGGCCGATCCGCTCTACTCGAGCGAGTACACGCAGGGCGCATGGGATGTCGCGTTGCGCTTCCTCGCGCCCGCCCTCCTCGACCGGGAGCGGCTCGCCCCCGAGGAGGTCGCGGGCGTGCTCGAGCCCTTCAAGGGCCATCGCATGGCCAAGGCCGGACTCGAGCTCGCCGTGCTCGACGCCGCCCTCCGTGCGGAGGGCCGCAGCTTCGGCGAGTACGCGGGGGCGGTGCGCGACCGCGTGCCGAGCGGGGTGTCGGTCGGCATCCAGCGCGACCCCGCGGCTCTCGTCGAGACCGTGCGCGGTTACCTCGACGAGGGCTACGTGCGCATCAAGATCAAGATCAAGCCCGGTCGCGACGTCGGCGACACGGCGGCGGTGCGCGACGCCTTCGGTGCGATCCCGCTGCAGGTGGACGCGAACTCCGCCTTCACGATGGCGGATGCCGACACCCTGGCCGAGCTCGACCGCTTCGACCTGCTCCTCATCGAGCAGCCGCTGCAGGAGGACGATCTCGTCGACCACGCGACGCTGGCTCGGCGACTCCGCACCCCCGTCTGCCTCGACGAGTCCATCGTGTCCGACAAGGCGGCGGCCGACGCGCTCGCGCTGGGCTCGGCATCCGTCATCAACATCAAGGCGGGCCGGGTCGGCGGGTACGTCGAGGCGGTCAAGATCCACGACCGGTGCCTCGCGGCCGGCGTGCCGGTGTGGTGCGGCGGCATGCTCGAGACGGGCATCGGCCGCGCGGCGAACGCGGCCCTCGCGGCACTGCCCGGCTTCACGCTGCCGGGCGACGTGTCGGCGTCGGCTCGCTTCTACACCCGCGACATCGTGACCGAGCCGGCGGTGCTCGAAGACGGCCACGTGCGCGTGCCGATCGGCCACGGCCTCGGTGTCGACATCGACCCGGTCGCGCTCGAGGACTTCACCGTCGTCCGCGAGACGCTGACCCGCTGAGCCCGCGCCCGCCCATGCCCGTCCCTTCCCGAGCGCGGACCGTTCTCAGGATCGACGGTGGCTGGATGCGGCGACCCGCCGCATGCGCGAGGTCGAAGCGTCAGTCGGTCCTGCGAACGGTCTCCCGCGCGGCCTGCGCCGGACGCGGCAGGGCGCTCGGGGCGAGCCTGGCGCTGCTGGCCTTGACCGGCTGCGCGTCGGCCGCCCCCGAGGTCCCCGAGCCCGTCGCCACGCTGCCGGCCGGGGTCGCCGTCGAGCTCCAGCAGCTGCGTTCCGATGTGGCGGGTCGGCAGGCTCAGGTGCATCTGGTGAACGAGGGGGACGCGCCCCTCACCGTGGGGGCGGTCCGCGTCGAGGACGACCGGTTCGACGGCGCCGCGGTGCGGGTGATCGCCGACCGGGTCAGCACCGTGTCGCCCGGGGGCAGCGTCGACATCCGCGTGCAGCTGCCGCCCGTCGACTGCACGGCGCCCGACGACGGCGAGGCCCACATCGTGCTCGAGGTGACCCGGGACTCCGCGGCAACCGAGGTGGCGGCATCCGCTCCCGACCCCCTCGGCTTCATCGCCGAGCTGCATGCCCGCGAGTGCCTGCTCGAGCGGGTGACGGATGCCGCCTCCCTCACCTTCACCGGCTTCGAGCCATCCGCCCCCGGCGCGCCTGCGGCGCTGGAGCTCACGGTCAGTCCGACGGGTGACGGGGCGGTGACGATCGCGGGCATCGGACGCACGAACCTCATCGACTTCGCCGGGGCAGCCTCCGAGGAGGTCCGCCCGCTCGGCATCGAGGTCGCCGAGGGCGACGCCGAGCCGATCGTGGTGCAGATCCCGATCGTGCCGCTTCGGTGCGACCCGCACGCCGTCCAGGAGGACAAGCGCGGCACGATCTTCGATCTGGTCGTCGAGCTGGAGGGCGAGTCCGGCGAAGTCGAGCTGTTCGTCGGCGAGGAGATGCGAGGCCGCATCCTGACGTGGGTCGCCGCCTGGTGCGGCTTCGGCGGCTGACCCGCGGGAACACGGGGGAGAACCCCCTCTCACCTCCGCGGCGGCGCCACTAGGCTGACGCCATGACGACCCCTCCACCGCAGTACCCGTACGGCGCCGCAGCCCAGCCGCAGCCGATGGCACCCGCCGATGAAAAGCTGTGGGCGACCCTTGTGCACCTCGGAGGGCTGTTCTTCGGCTTCCTCGCGCCGCTCGTCGGCTACCTCGTGCTGAAGGATCGTGGCCCCTTCGTCCGTGCCCACACCGCGACGGCGCTGAACTTCCAGCTCACGCTGGTCATCGCCTATGTCGTGGGGGCGGTGCTGAGCATCGTCTTGATCGGCATCTTCATCCTCATCGCCGCATACATCCTGAACATCGTCCTCTGCATCGTCGCGGCGGTGAAGGCGAATCGTGGCGAGTGGTACACGTACCCGCTCACCATCAGGTTCCTGAGCTGACCCGGGCGGGATCAGAAGAGCCGCGGCACGGCGCGAGGTCGACCGAGGAAGCAGGCCGATGGGCGATTACCCGACATCTCGAACCACGGAGTGATCGGCGACCTGCAGACCGCCGCGCTCATCGACACCGAGGGCACGATCGACTGGTTCTGCGCCCCGCGCTTCGACTCGCCCAGCATCTTCGGCTCGCTGCTGGACGCCGAGCGGGGCGGGCACTGCCGCGTGCGACCCGACACCGACGAATACGTCACGCGCCAGCTGTACCTGCCCGACACCGCGATCCTCCTCACGCGCTACATGACCGAGGCGGGCGTCGGCGAGGTCATCGACTTCATGCCGATCGCCGGGCATGAGCCGACGGACCGTCACCGGATCGCGCGGCTGATCCGCGTGGTCCGCGGCTCGATGGCGTTCGTCGGCGACATCCGGCCGGCGTTCGAGTACGGTACGGCCACGCAGACCGGCATTGCACCGGCGCCCGGCGACGGCGTCGTGTTCACGGGCGGCGGGCAGTCCCTGACCGTGCACCGGATCGGCGACGTCGTGCGCCGCGGAGACGGGCAGGCCGGAACGATCGAGCTCGTCGAGGGCGGGCTGCGAGTGCGTGGCATGCTCCACGCGGGTGAGCGCACCGGCGTGCTGCTCGAGACCGGCGGCGCGGCGCCCACCCGCGTCCCGGTCGAGGATCTCGAGGCGATGCTCCTCGACACCCAGCGGTACTGGCGCGACTGGGTGGCACGGTCGACGTACCGCGGACGCTGGCGCGAGATGGTGAACCGCTCCGCGATCACGCTCAAGCTCCTGACCTACGCCCCCTCGGGAGCGATGGTCGCGGCGCCGACGGCCGGTCTCCCCGAGCAGGTCGGCGGAGAGCGCAACTGGGACTACCGCTACACGTGGATCCGCGATGCCTCGTTCTCGGTGCATGCCCTGCTGGGGCTCGGCTACGTCGAAGAGGCCGAGGCGTTCGGGCAGTGGCTCCTCGCCCGCGTGCAGGAGAGCGCCGGCAACGAGTCGGGGCCCCTGAAGATCATGTACCGCGTCGACGGGTCGTCCGACCTCGACGAGTCGACCCTGCCGGGCTGGAGCGGCTATCGCGACTCCGCGCCCGTGCGCATCGGCAACGGCGCAGCTGACCAGCTGCAGCTGGACATCTATGGAGAGGCGATGGATTCGATCCATCGCGCGGTCGACCAGGGCTTCCAGCTCACCCATGTCGGCTGGACCGAGGTGGGCCGCATGCTCGACTGGGTCTGCGACCACTGGGACACTCCCGAGGAAGGGGTCTGGGAGACGCGGGGCGGCCGCCAGAAGTTCACGTTCGGCCGCTTCATGTGCTGGACGGCCCTGGACCGCGGCATCCGTCTCGCCGAATCGGGAGGCCGGCCGGCCGACATCGTCCGCTGGCGGGACCAGCGCGACGAGATCTACCGCCGGCTCATGACGACGTCGTGGGATGCGGAACGCGGAGCGTTCGTGCAGTACGACGGGAGCGCCGTGCTCGACGCCGCGAACCTCCTGATGCCCGTCATGGGCGTCATCTCGTCACGCGACCCGATGTGGCTCTCGACGCTGCGGGCGATGGAGCAGGAGCTGGTGTCGGACAGCCTCGTCTACCGCTACAACCCGGCCGCATCGCCCGACGGGCTGCGCGGCTCGGAGGGCACCTTCACGCTCTGCTCGTTCTGGTACGTCGACGCGCTCGCGCGCACCGGCCGCACGGAGGAGGCGCAGCTCACCTTCGAGAAGATGCTCACCTACGCCAATCACCTCGGCCTCTACGCCGAAGAGATCGGGCTGACCGGCGAGCAGCTCGGCAACTTCCCCCAGGCCTTCAGTCACCTGTCGCTCATCAACGCGGCGGTGAACCTGGACCGGCTGCTCGATCTTTGACATCGACGGATGCCGCGATTCGTGGCATCCGCACCTTCGTGTATCCGCGCAGAGCCCGCGGAGCACCCTGGTTAGGCTGGCGCCATGGCTCACAGTAGCGCCGCTCCCGAAGACCCCGTCGCGGCGTCGCGCGGCATCTCGCGCCGGACGCAGTCCGACATCTACCGCGCCGGCATCAGCGGCACCCGGCCTCGTGTGCCCGTCGACACCGACGCCCTCGAAACCGCGGCGCGCAAGGCGCTGAGCGCCGAGGCGTTCGCCTACATCGCCGGGGGAGCGGGCGCCGAGCGCACCGTCGCCGCGAACCGCGCCGCCTTCGGCCGGTGGCAGGTGTGGCCGCGGCCGCTGCGGGACGTGTCGTGGCGCGACCTGTCGATCGACTTCCTCGGCGCGCGGCGGCCGACCCCGCTCCTGCTCGCCCCGCTCGGGGTCATGGAGATTGCCCACGCCGACGCCGACCTCGCGGTGGCGCGGGCCGCGGCCTCCCTCGGCGTTCCGTACACGCTGTCGAACCAGGCGTCCTTCCCGATGGAGGAGGTCGCCGCGGCGGGTCCCGACGGATCACGGCTGTTCCAGCTCTACTGGTCGGCCTCCGACGAGCTGAACGCCTCCCTGCTGCGGCGCGCCGAGGCATCCGGGTGCGAAGCCGTCGTCGTGACGCTCGACACGCACCTGCTCGGCTGGCGCACGCGCGATCTCGACCTCGCCTACCTGCCGTTCACCCGCGCCATGGGTATCGCGCAGTACACGAGCGACCCCGTCTTCCAGCAGCTGGTGCGCGAGCGGTCGCGGGGGACGGATGCTGCTGCCGACGCTGCACCGCCCGTCAAGGTCACCCCGAAAGCCGTGGCCGCCGGGGTCCGCATCGCGCGCAAGGGCGCGGTGCTCACGGGCACGAGCAGCGTGCGCGAGAACCTGCGCTCACCGCTGCCGCGCGCGGCGGTGGAGACGTTCCTCGACGTGTTCTCGACTCCCACGCTCACCTGGGACGACCTCGCGAAGGCGCGGCAGTGGACGTCGCTGCCGATCATCCTGAAGGGCATCGTCCATCCCGACGACGCGATCCGCGCCCTCGACGCCGGCGCCGACGGCATCTGGATCTCGAACCACGGCGGACGCCAGATCGACCAGTCCGTGCCGACCCTCGAGATGCTGCCCACGATCGCCGAGCGCGTCGCCGGGCGCGTGCCGATCGTGTTCGATTCCGGCGTGCGGCAGGGCTCCGACGTGTTCATCGCGCTCGCGCTCGGCGCGACCGCGGTCGCGCTCGGGCGCCCCTACTCCTACGGCCTGCGCATCGCCGGCGAGACCGGCGTGCGCGAGGTGGTGCGCAACGTGCTCGCCGAGCTCGACATCACGCTGGGGCTGTCGGGCCACAGTTCGATCGTCGACGTGGGGCGCGACGCCCTGCGTTCCGCCTGATCCCGCGCCGGGGAAGGTTCCCGGCGTCTGTGCGCGCCGACCGCTGAGCCTTAGGCTTCTGCCATGCCCGCACGAACCCGGCGTTCGTCCGCCGACCGCTCGTCCCTCGCCCGGACTCGACCGCGTCTCTACGCCGGTGCGGCGGTGCTGATCGCCTCGGCGATCGCGCTGACCGGATGCTTCGGAGCCGACCCCGTGACCGAGGGACTGGGCGACGGCGACTTCGCCGACGACGGCTGCACGAGCGTCGTCGTCGCGACCTCGTCCGAGAAGGTCAACATGCTCGACGCGCTGGCCGACGCCTTCAAGGAGTCGTCCCAGCACGCTGAGCTCGCCGAGTGTGCGACGGTGCACCCGATCAACGTCTCGTCGGGCGACGCGACCCGCTTCCTCACGGCGGGCGGCGACTGGCCCGACGACGACACGCGCCGCTGGCCGACGATGTGGTCGCCCGCGTCGACGGTCTGGACCGATCGGGTCGCGGCCGCAGCATCCGCTTCCCTCGTCGGCGAGCCCGAATCGTTCACCCACACGCCGGTCGTCTTCGGCGTTCCCGAGACGATGGCGAAGGCGCTCGGCTATCCGACGTCGCCGATCGGCATCGCCGACTTCGAGGCGCTCTGCCAGGATCCGGAGGGCTGGGCGAGCGTCGGCAAGCCGCTGTGGGGCTCGTTCAAGATCTCGAAGACGAACCCCAACACGTCGACGACCGGGCTCTCGGCGATCCTGATGCAGTCGTACGAGGCATCCGGCAAGACCGCTGATCTCACCGCCGGCGACGTCGCGGCCGCCGCGGAGTTCTCGCGCGTGTTCGAGGAGTGCGTCATCCACTACGGCGACACCACCGGCAAGGTGCTGACGCGGCTTTACGACGAGACGCAGAACGGCGCCGGCGGCTCGGGCTACGTCTCTGCGGTCGCGCTGGAGGAGACCTCGCTGCTCAACTACAACCAGGGCAACCCCGACTCGCACACGGTGCAGCCGGGCGAGACGCTGACCCCGCCCAAAGAGAAGCTCGTCGCGGTGTATCCCTCGGGCGGCTCGATGTGGTCCGACAACCCGATCACCGTCCTCGGCGCCGACTGGGTGACGCCCGAGCAGGCCGAGGCCGGTGCCGCCTTCGCCGCCTTCCTGCAGACGGACGCCGCGCAGAAGATCCTGCCCGAGTACGGCTTCCGTCCGCTGGATGCCTCGGCGCCGCTGGGCGACCTCTTCACGGGCGAGTACGGGGTCGATGCCGCCGGCCCCGCGGTCACGCTGCCGAAGCCCGCGGTCGACGTGGTCTCGGCCGCGATCGACCAGTGGACGCAGATCCGCAAGCCCTCGTCGGTGCTCGAGGTGATCGACATCTCCGGCTCGATGGATGAGGCGATCGGGGACGGCCGCTCGAAGCTCGACGGCGCGATCGAGGGTGCGCAGGCGACTCTGGGCCACTTCCGCTCGTCGGACGAAGTCGGGGTCTGGGCCTTCACGACCGGCGTCGAGTCCGAGGCGGGGCAGAACACCGTCGTGCTGCGCGACGTCGAGCCGCTGGCGTCCGATCGCGAGTCCGTCGACTCGTCGCTCGACGACCTGCGTTTCGCCCACCGCGACGGCACGCCGCTGTACGACGCGATCGCCGCGGCCTACGACGAGATGGTGGCGCGCGCGCAGCCCGGCCGCATCAACGCGATCGTGCTCCTGTCGGACGGCCAGGACACCGACTCCGAGATGTCGCTCGACTCGCTCGTCGCGAAGATCGGCGCGTCCTCGAAGGAGGGCGGCGACGACGCCCCTGTCCGCATCTTCCCGATCGCGTACGGCGAGGGCGCCGACACCGGCGCACTGCAGCGCATCGCCGAGGCCACCGGTGGTCAGTGGTTCGACGCGTCCGACGCCGCGAAGATCGACCTCGTGTTCGCGTCCGTCATCAACAACTTCTGAACGGCGGACGGATGCTGCAGACCTTCGCCGCCGACGGCTCCGGCGTCTACGTCGACGAGGCGGAGGAGGCGCTCGCGACCAGCAACGTCTACGTCTCGAACGAGGTGCAGGGGGCGGACGCCCTGCGGCAGACGTTGGAGCAGGAGGTGACCGACGAGTCGATCGCGGTCGCGGTGTTCTCCGACAACGCGGCGCTCGAGGCGACGGGCATGGATATCGTGCGGGAGCTGGCCGGGCTGCCCGGCTACCAGACGATCATCGTCGCGGTCGGCGACGATCTGTCCGCCGGCTCCCGGGTCGTCCAGCCGACCGGCGAGGCCCTGCGCATCGCGAACGAGGCGGAGCACTCGGCCGACTCGCTGGAGGGCGCGATCCTCCAGACGGTCGAGGGCGTGGTCGCCGCGACGCCCGTTGATGCGGCCCAGGGCGGCGGGGTGGACGGCGGCCTCGTCGTCGGCGGTGCGCTGGGGCTCGTCGCGCTCGTCGCGGCCGGCGGCGCGCTGTGGGCGGTTCTGCGGCGGCGGCGCGGCCGCGGCACGGCGGGCCACCACGCGCCGCTTCCCGACACCGTGCGCCCGCTCGTGGGAAGGCTGCGGGTGCTGAGCGGCGAGTACGCGGCGGCCGGGGGATCCGGCAATCGCGACGCCACCAAGGTGGCCGGCGAGATCGCGACCGTCGCGAACAACACCACCGAGCTCTTCGACCGCCTCGACCGCAAGGGCGACGAGGGCCAGCGGGCCACGGCCGCCGTCGAGTACGGCGAGACGCTGCGCAAGCTCACCGCGGCGCTCGATCGCGACTATCTGCTCGACATCCTGCAGCACCCCGACCTGTGGGACGACCCCGTCGACCGCGTCCGCGAGGTGCGCACCGCCCTGACGTCGTTCTCGACGGAGCTCGTCGAGAACATCAAGCAGGTGAACGCCCGCCGCGGCCTCCACTTCCAGGTCTCGCTCGACGGCCTCATCGGCCGCCGCAAGGAGCTGCAGGAGTGGGACCGCGCATTCAAGAGCGCTGACGGCCAGGCCGGCCCCTCGCCGCACGACGACTAGAATCGACGGATGCCGCGGTCAGCGGCTTCTCGCACCCTCGTGCATCCCCTCCCGACCATTGGAGCCACCGTGGCCGAGCAGTCTCGCCTCGACAAAGTCATCGCCCTCGCCCGTCATCGCGGGTTCGTGTTCCAGGCGGGTGAGATCTACGGCGGATCCCGGTCGGCGTGGGACTACGGCCCCCTCGGCACGGAGCTCAAGGAGAACATCCGCCGCCAGTGGTGGCAGACGTTCGTCCGCGGCCGCGGCGACATGGTGGGCCTGGATTCGTCGATCATCCTGCCCAAGCGCGTGTGGGAGGCGTCCGGCCACGTCGCGACCTTCACGGACCCGCTCGTGGAGTGCCTCCACTGCCACAAGCGCTTCCGCGCCGACAACCTCGTCGAGGACTTCGAGGCACGCAAGGGGCGCAAGGCCGAGAACGGTCTCGCCGACGTCCCCTGCCCCAACTGCGGCACGAAGGGCCAGTACACCGAGCCCAAGGCGTTCTCGGGCCTGGTCAAGACCTACCTCGGCGTCGTGGACGACGAGTCGGGCCTGTACTTCCTGCGACCCGAGACGGCGCAGGGCATCTTCGTGAACTTCTCGAACGTGCTCACCGCGAGCCGCAAGAAGCCCCCGTTCGGCATCGGCCAGGTCGGCAAGGCGTTCCGCAACGAGATCACGCCCGGCAACTTCATCTTCCGCACGCGTGAGTTCGAGCAGATGGAGATCGAGTACTTCGTGCCGCCGGCCGAGGCTCAGGAGTGGTTCGAGCACTGGGTCGACGAGTGCTGGGACTGGTTCGTCGGCCTCGGCATCGACCCCGACAACATGCGCCGGTTCGACGTGCCCGAAGAGGACCGCGCCCACTACTCCGACGGCACGATCGACCTCGAGTACCGCTTCGGCTTCGCCGGCAAGGAGTGGGGCGAGCTCATGGGTGTCGCCAACCGCACCGACTACGACCTCGGCTCGCACTCCGAGGCGTCGGGCCAATCGCTGACCTACTTCGACCAGGCGTCGGGCGAGAAGTACATCCCGTACGTCATCGAGCCCTCCTTCGGCCTCACCCGGGCCATGATGGCCTTCCTCGTCGACGCGTACCACGAGGAGGAGGCGCCGAACGCGAAGGGCGGCACCGACACCCGCACCGTGCTCAAGCTGGACCCGCGTCTTGCCCCGGTCAAGGTCGCGGTGCTCCCGCTGTCGCGCAACGAGCAGCTCTCGCCGATCGCCCGCGAGGTCGCGGAGCAGCTCCGCGGTGACTGGAACATCGACTTCGACGATGCCGGCGCCATCGGCCGCCGCTACCGCCGCCAGGACGAGATCGGAACGCCCTTCTGCGGCACGGTCGATTTCGACTCGCTCGACGACCGTGCCGTCACCGTGCGCGACCGCGACACCATGGGCCAGGAACGCGTCCCGCTCGAGGGCCTGCACGACTACCTCGCGGAGCGCCTGAAGGGCGCCTGAACCGCAGGAGAACGGATGCCTCGACCCGGCCGGGTCGGGGCATCCGTCGCTTCGGTCTGCCTGAATCCCGGCACTGCGGGTCTACGGCATGAGGCCGCTGCGCACGAAGTCGATGACCGCGTCGGCCGCGGTCTCCCACGGCACGCCGTTCAGCAGGTCGTCGGTCGCGAGCGTCGCGACGCCGTGCACCGATGCGAAGGCGACGAGTGCGTGCAGTTCCGGCGGGCCGGCGCGGACGTCCCCGGCTTCCTGCCCCTCCGCGACGAGGGAGACCAGCCCCGTCATGCCGATGTGGCTGAGCGTCCGGAGCTCTTCCGATGCCTGCGGGTGATGCTTGGCGGAGTACATGACGGCCAGCACCGCCGGATGCGACACCGCGAAGCCGACGTACGCCCGACCGGCTGCCGCGAATCGTTCGGAGAAGGGTCCGGGCCGGGTCGAGGCATCCGTCAGCGCCGCGTTCATGCGCGCGAACCCCAGGGCGGCGAGAGCGTCGAGCAGCGCCGCCTTGTCGCGGAAGTGGCGGGCGGATGCTCCGTGGCTGACGCCGACGTCGCGCGCGAGCTGGCGCAGCGAAAGGGCGTCGGCGGCCCCCTCCTCGTCGACGACGTCCCACGCGCGCTGCAGGAGAGCGGACCGCAGATTGCCGTGGTGGTAGGTGCGCTCCGTCACGGTCCCACCCTAGCGCGATGTTGGCATTGACAACAATGCTGTCAGTGTCTACATTGGCTGCCATGACCAGAGACTACCGCGGCACGACCGCGCTCATCACCGGCGCCAGCGCCGGACTCGGCGTCGAGTACGCGACGCAGCTCGCCGCGCGCGGCGCCGACGTCGTGCTCGTCGCCCGCCGCGAGGACCGGCTCCGCGATCTGGCGGACCGGCTCACCCGTGACCACGGGGTGCAGGCGACGCCGGTCGCCCTCGACCTGACGCGGCCGGATGCCGCGGCCGCGCTTCGGCGGGAACTCGACGAGCGGGGCATCCGCGTGCAGACGCTGGTCAACAACGCCGGCTTCGGCATGAAAGGTGCGTTCGCCGAGGCCGACGCGTCGCGCATCGGCGAGATGGTGCAGGTCAACGTCGCGGCGCTCGTCGCGATCACCCGCGAGGTGCTTCCCGAGATGATCGCCGACGGGCGAGGTGCGCTCGTGGGCATCGCGAGCACGGGCGCGTACCAGCCGTGCCCCAACATGGCGGTGTACGGCGCGACGAAGGCGTTCGTGCTGAGCTTCACCGAGGCACTCGCGTACGAGACGAAGGGCTCGGGGCTGGGCGTGATCGCGGTGAGCCCGGGTGCGACCCGCACCGAGTTCTTCGACATCACCGGCGCCGACGCCGCCGTCGGGCGCTTCCAGACGCCGGCGCAGGTGGTCGAGCTGACCCTGCGCCGGCTCGATCGCGGCGACGTGCCGCCGAGCGTCGTCTCCGGCCGCGCCAACGCCTTCAGCGCGTGGGCAGCGCGGGTGATGCCGCGACGGCTCACGCTCGCCGTGAGCGGCCGCGTCCTGGGGTAATGGCCGGGCAGCCGGCATCCTTCCCTCACCGCACACTCCGTCCCGAACCGTTTGCAGGACCGATCTCGTCAGGGAGCGGTTTCCGCGCGCTGTCGGGCGTGTACGGGTGATCGGTCCTGCAAACGGTCGGCGCAGTGGCTCTGCCGTGCGGAGGTACGGCGAAACGCCCGGCCCCTTCCAGGGCCGGGCGCTTCACAAGGGAGGGTCAGCCGCCGATCGCGGCGGCGGCGTCCTTCGCGGCGTTCTTCGCCGCCGTGCCTGCGCCGTCGGCGGCGGCCACGGCATCCGCCCCGGCGGTCTTGAGCGCGAAGGCCTGCAGGATGGTGTTGAGGTCGAGCCCGGTGAGGCCCTTCACGACCTCGGTGCCCTCGCCGAGCACGCGTCCGACCGTCTTCGTCATCTCGGATGCGCCGTCGGTCGAGACGACGGTGAGCTTGTCGATCGAGGCGATCGGCTCGGCCGCCGCCCGCACGATGTCGGGCAGGCGCGAGATGATCTCCTGCGCGAGGGCGGCCTCGCCGTACTTCTGCAGCGCGAGCGCTTTCGCGTCGATCGACGTGGCCTCGGCGAGACCTTCGGCCTGGGTCGCGGCCGCCCGGGCCTCACCCTCGGCCTTGATACCCGCCGCCAGGGCGACCTGCTTGTCGCGCTCGGCCTCGCCCGACACACGAACGGCCGTCGCGGCGGCCTCGGCGTCCTGCACGGCGGCGACCTTGTTCGCCTCGGCGATCTTGGTGCGCTTGTACGCGTCGGCCTCGGTGGCGGCATTCGCGGCGTCGCGCTGCGCGTTCGCGCGCTGCACCTCGGCGTAGGCCTGCGCCTCGGCGGGCTTGCGGATCTCGATGTCGAGGCGCTCCTGCGTCACGAGCGCCTGCTCGGTGAGGGCTTCGCGCTCCTGCACGGCGACGAGCTTGTCCTGCTCGGCGGTGGCCAGCTGACCGGACGCCTGCGCCTCGGCGTTCGCGCGGTCGGTCTCGGCCTTGATCGTGGCCTGCTTGAGGGCGAGGGCCTTCTGGCGCTCGGCGATCTGCTCGGAGGCCTCGATGCGCGCGAACTCGCTGGCTCGCGACGCTTCGGCCTCGCTGATCTCGGCGACCTGTCGGGCGCGCGCGGCCTCGGCGCGGCCGAGGTTCGCGAGGTAGTCGCTGCCCGGCGTCGAGATGTCGCTGATGTTGAGCAGGTCGACCTGCAGGCCCTGCTCGACGAGGTCGGCCTTGGTCTCGGCGACGACGCGATCGGAGAGGCTCTTACGGTCCGAGATGATCTGCTCGATCGTCATGTCGCCCACGATCGAGCGCAGCGACCCCTCGAGCGACTCCTTGATGATCTCGGTCAGGAGGTCCTGCTGCGACAGGAAGCGCTGGGCCGCGCGCCGCACGCCGTCCTCCGTGCCCGAGACCTTGAAGTTGATCGACGCCTTGATCGCGATCTTGATGCGGTTCTTGTCGACGCCCTCGACGGTGATCCCGATCTGGCGCTGCTCGAGCGAGATCGAGAAGCCTTGCTGCAGGATCGGCCACACGAAGGTGCGGCCGCCGATCACGACGCGCTGGCCGCTGCCCGTCTCGCCGGGCGCCGGGCGTCCGGCCCCGCGGCCGACGATGACGAGCGCCTCGTTCGGGGGAACGCGGCGGATGCGCCGCGCGATGAACGTGATGAGCCCGAGCACCGCGACGACGAGCGCGACGGCGGCGATCACTTGGATGAGTTCGTTCGTCATGGACGACCTTTCTCGTGGGATGCCGCGACCCGGGGCTCCCGGCCCGGAACGCGGTGGGTTCTACTCCGCGACGACCTTGACGCGGGTGCCGGAGTGCTCGATGACGCGGATACGCGCGCCCTCGGCGATGGTGTCGTCTGAGTATGCGAGGCGTCGCTCGACCTCGTGGGGTCCGTCGAGGCTCACCTCGCCGCCCGCCGGGGAGACCGTGGAGCGCGTGACGCCAGACAGGCCGAGCGCCGAGGCGGGCACGCCGTCCGAGCTCTTGGTGAGCCGCTTCACGAAGACGACGGCGATGACGTACGCGAGGACCGCCAGCACGGCGGCGAGGACGTAAGCCCACACGGTGTCGAGTCCGTTCGTGGTGGTGAGTGCGCCGGATGCCCCGAACACGACGGCCGCGATGCCCAGCGCGGTGCCCGAGATGGCGCCGTCGCCGATGTCGAAGTGATCGAAGATGTCGCCGACGATCAGCGAGATCAGCAGGACGGCGAGGCCGACGCCTCCGACGATGAGGAACGGCAGCATGATCTGTCTCCAGGCGAGGGGCGGGCCGTGCGGATCCTCCCACCCTAGCCAGCGGTTGGGACCCGGTGTCCAGTTCTCTGGCCGGATGTGGAAAAACGCGCTCCGCGGGCGTGCTGTCGCAGCATCCGTCTCCCCATCTTCGCCACGACAGCGCCATGACAGCGCTGTGACAGCCGCGACGCCCGCACGACAGGGCGGTGACAGCACGCGCGGCGCACTCTGGATGACGTCGAAAGGCGAATCCCATGACCATCACCAGTTCCGCATCCCGCATCCCCGCGGTCCGTGCCGAAGGGCTCGTGAAGAGCTTCGGCGCCAACCGCGCGGTCGACGGCGTCGATCTGACCGTCGAGGCCGGCACCGTCTACGGTGTGCTCGGCCCCAACGGTGCCGGCAAGACCACCACCATCAGCATGCTGGCGACGCTCCTGCGCCCCGACGCAGGCAAGGCCGAGATCTTCGGCTACGACGTCGTGCGCGAGCCGCACATCGTGCGCCAGCTCATCGGTCTGACCGGCCAGTTCGCGTCGGTCGACGAGACCCTCTCGGCCACCGAGAACCTCGTCATCTTCGGTCGCCTGCTCGGCCTGTCGCGCATCGACGCGAAGCGCAAGGCCGCGGAGCTTCTCGAGGAGTTCTCGCTCACCGAGGCCGCCACCCGGCCCCTGGCGAAATTCTCCGGCGGCATGCGCCGCCGCCTCGACCTCGCCGCATCCCTCATCGCGCAGCCTCCGCTCATCTTCCTCGACGAGCCGACCACGGGTCTGGACCCCCGCACCCGCGGGCAGATGTGGGACACCATCCGTCGTCTGGTCGCCACGGGGTCCACGGTGCTTCTCACCACCCAGTACCTCGACGAGGCCGACCAGCTCGCCGACCGGATCGCCGTGATCGACCGCGGCACCGTCGTCGCGGAGGGTACGGCGCTCGAGCTCAAGGCATCGGTCGGTCAGGCCTCGCTGCTGCTGAGGCTGCGCGCCGGATCCGACATCGCCGAGGCGCAGCGCGCGATCTCGCGCGTGCTCGGCGTGACGGCCATCGTGTCGCCGGAGGCCGCGCGCCTCACCGTTCCCATGAGCGACCCCGACCGCGTCGCCGACCTGCTGGTGGCATTCCGCGAGTCGGAGCTGCACCTCGACGAGCTCAGCGTGCAGCAGCCGACGCTCGACGAGGTGTTCCTCACCCTCACCGGCAAGGGCGTGCCGGAAGAAGACGAGGCCGCCCACGCCACGGCCGACGAATTGGAAGGAGTGCGCGCATGACCGCCATCGCGACACGCATCACCCCGGTCGCTGACCGCGACCTCTCGAATCGCTCGACGCTCGGGCTGACCGCCCGCAACACGCTCACCATGGCGTGGCGCGGCATTCTGAAGATCCGGCGCACGCCCGAGCAGCTGATCGACGTGACCGTGCAGCCCATCATCTTCACCCTGATGTTCACGTACATCTTCGGCGGCGCGATCGCCGGCGACGTGCAGAACTATCTGCCGATCATCATCCCGGGCATCCTCGTGCAGACGGTGATCACGACCTCGGTCGTCACGGGCGTCCAGCTGCGCGAAGACATGGACAAGGGCGTGTTCGACCGCTTCCGCTCGTTGCCGATCGCGCGCATCGCGCCGTTGTCGGGCGCGCTGCTGGCCGACACCCTGCGCTACACGATCGCCACGACGCTCACGTTCACGATGGGTTTCATCATGGGCTTCCGCCCGGGCGGCGGGCTCGCCGGGGTCGTGGCGGCGGGTCTGCTCGTCATCGCGTGCTCGTGGGCGATGAGCTGGATCTTCGCCTTCTTCGGCGTGATCGCCCGCACCGCGTCGAGCGTGCAGGGCATCTCGATGCTCATCCTCTTCCCGCTGACATTCCTCTCGAACGCATTCGTGCCGGCCGAGACCATGCCCGAGTGGCTGCAGTGGTTCGTCGGGGCCAACCCCGTCTCGCACCTCGTGACCGCGGTGCGTGGCCTTGTCAACGAGGGAACGGTGACGGCAGACGTCTTCACCGCACTGCTCGGCGCGGCCGTCATCGTGGCCGTCTTCGCGCCGCTCACGGTGCGTGCGTACATGCGGAAGGCATGAACGGATGCCGCGTCCCGCGGCCGTGAAAACGGGCCGGGGTCTTCGAGAGGCCGGGGCGGCGCAAGCTGCCCCGGCCCTGAGATCGCTGGCGTGCGGCTGACGATCCGGCTGCTCGTCTTGGGGCGGCCGCGGCGTATGTCGGAGGGTGGTTCTAGGCTTCGGGTAAGAGATCGAGCTCGTGCCCACTTCGTTCGGTCTTCCGTCGCACCCGTTCGGGGTGCTGTGCAGCGGGAGCATCATGGGCCAGCCAGTCGACACCGGCGACGCGACCTGGGGTGCGCTGGAGCGGGTGGTCGCAGAGGTGCAGACCACGCGGGCGCAGATCGCCCGGTTGCAGGCGACGGAGGCGCGGCTGCTCACCGATGCCGTCGACATCGTCCGCGTCCGGGAGCAGGCGCGGCGAGACAAGGGGCGCAAGGGTCCGCATGATCTGCCGCTGCGGGAGATCTCGGCGGAGCTGGGTGCTGCGATGCGGCTCAGCGACCGCACCGTGCAGGCCCGGATGTCGGCGGCCAGCACGTTGCGGGACTCGTTCGCCGCCACGTTCGACGCATTGGCGCAGGGCCGCATCGACCTGGCCCACGCGTCGGCGATCGTCGACGCCGGGGCAGTGATCGCCGACACCGTGATGCGGGAGCAGTACGAGCGCATCGTGCTGGAGGCGTCCGAGCTCGAGACCCCGCACCGGCTGCGCGCGATCGCCCGGGTGGTCGCCGGCCGCATCGACCCCGACCTGGCCGAGGAACTGCGGCGCCGCGCGGTCGGGGGGCGCCGGATCCGAGTCGTCGACCTCGACGACGGCATGGCTCGACTGCTCGCCGATCTGCCCGCGGTGCTCGCCCACGCGATCTGCGACCGCCTCACCCAGATGGCCGAAACCGAACACGCTGCCGAAGCGGCCGCAGTTGAGGCGGCCGCGCAGCCGCGGGCAGCGGAGGCACTGGCGGCGAGTGCGACGGCCGCGGCCACGGCGACACTGCCCGACGCGAGCGAGGCCGCGGGCGCGAGCACGCCGAAGGACACCACCGACGCGGGCGGGCCGGATCATGTCGATGACAGGAGGCGCACATTCGACGGCAACCCGGCCGAGCCGGCGATTCGACACGCTGCGCAGCTGACCACCGGCCCGCAGGGCGATACCCGCTCCCTGGACGAGCTGCGTGCCGACATCTTCGCCGACCTGATCCTCACCGGCGCACCCACCGGGCACGGCGGCGGCGACACGCTGGCTTCGATCCGCGCCGAAGTGCACATCACCATCCCGGTGCTGACCGCCGCCGGCCGCAGCAACGAACCCGCCCTGCTCGCCGGCTACGGTCCGATCGACCACGACACCGCCCGCGCCCTCGCCGCCGGCGCGCCCGGCTGGGACCGCGTCATGTACCACCCGCACAACGGACTGCCCATGGCCGTCGACCGATACCGGCCCACCGCCGCACTCAAACGCTTCCTCCGCGCCCGCGACCAACACTGCCGGTTCCCCGGCTGTCCCCACCGACCCAGACGATCCGACATCGACCACACCATCGACCGCGCCCTCGGCGGCGAAACCGCCGACGACAACCTCGCCCACCTCTGCCGCCGACACCACACCCTCAAACACGCCACCGCATGGCGGGTCCGACAACTCGGCGACGGCGTCCTCGAATGGATCAGCCCCACCCGACGCCGCTACCCCGACAAACCGGTCGCCGGCGTGCAATTCGTCCCCTCCACCGCCTACACCCGACTCCTCGCCGCGCCCTCCGACGGCGAAGCCCCCTTCTGATGAAGACTCCGACGGTGCCGATCGACGGGTCAGCCCACGGGGATCGACCGGGAAACGGCTATCAACCGAGGAGCGACGCAAGGACGGCGGGGTCGTCGTCGCCGTCGCGATCAAGCGGGGCGACGGGGGTCGCCCTGCCGGGCACGAGCACATCGTTCGCGAGTCGCTCGCGCATCACGCGCAGGAACGGGTCCGATGCGTCGACGCCGCCCCTCAACCGCGCGGCGGCGACGAGCGCGCGGCGGGCGTCGGCATCCCGCCCGGCTGCGGCCAGCCACCCGCCGATCGACACGGCCACATCCGCGACGATCGGGTGGTCGCCACTGCGTGCGGCCGCAGGCAATGCCTCCGCGAGCACGTCGCGCGCCTCGTCGTCGCGCCCTTGCAGGAGGAGGGCCTGCGCGCGGCGCGAGCCCGACCACGCGATCAGCTGGTCGGGGAAGGAGGGCACGAGCTCGGCGGCGACGGCATTGAGGTGGTGCAGCGCCGCCGCCCCGTCGCCGACGGCGATCTCGATGGCCGCGGCGTCCATCTCGGTCTGGGCCAGACCGCGCTGCGAATCCTTCGCGCGCGCGAGCTCCTGCGACTCCCGCAGCCGCTCGCGCGCGTCGTCGATGCGCCCGAGCCGCAGCAGGAGCCCGATGCTCTGCGAGCGCTGCTGCACGAGGTCGGTGACCGACGTCAGGCCCGACAGGCCCGCCGACGAGGCGTCGGCGACCGCGAGGGCCTCGTCCAGTCGACCCGCCAACTGCAACCACTCCGACCGCATCTGGCTCGCGAACGCGGTGCCCCAGACGTCGCCGAGCTCCCGGAACATCGAGACGGCCTTCTCGCTCTCGACGCCGAGTGTCTCGTTGTCGCCGCCGTTCTGCGCGATCGCCGAGCGCAGCATGCTGATGAAGGCGAGCGTCCACGCCGGAGCGTCCTCGAGGCCCTCGTCGCCGATCGCGACACCGCGCCACCATGGTGTGCCGGGCCGATGGTGCTGCACCGCCAGGAGGATCGCCGTCAGCAGCGGCTCCAGGGCGGCGGAGAGTTCGCTGCGATGCACGGCGGCAGCCTCGATCACGGCGGGCACCTCCCGTTCGAAGCGCGCCACCGCCGCGGCTGCCGTCTCGCTCGGGCGCGTGTCGGCGCTGCCGGCTGCGGGGGCGCCGGCCTCGCCGACCTCGCCGGACGGAGTCCCGCCCACCTCGACCGGGCCGTCTGCCGGCTCCCGCCGCGCTGGGGCGTCGCCGTCCTCCCGGTCCCGGGCCAAGGCCGCGCCGAGCAAGGCGATCGCACGAACCACCACGGCCGCCTCCGAGTCCAGACTCCCGGCCGCCTCGCCGAACCGCATCACGCCGGACTGGAGATCCTCGAAGCGCTCGCGCATCAACCACGCCCAGAAGCACGCGCGCACGAGCTGCACCCCGACGTCGTCCATACCGGGCTGGTCGGCGCAGGTGCGCAGCGCGGCGCTCAGGTTCTCCTCGTCCGCGTCGAACCACGCGAGCGCGGCGCGCACCTCCGGGCCGCGCAGCCGCGCATCCTCTCGCGCCGCCAGCCGTGCCATCGCCCGCGCCTGCACCGCCCGGAACTCGGCCTCGCGGCCCTCGCTTCGCAGGCGGTCGAGGCCGTACTCGCGCACCGTCTCGAGCATCCGAAGCCGCCGGTCCGATCGCCGCAGCAGCGACTTGTCGACGAGCGCGTCGAACGCCCCCGCACCCACGTCGAACGCGTCTCCGATCGCCGCCACTTCGCGCACGTCCACGCCGTCGGGGAAGACGGCGGCGGCGCGCAGGGCGGTGCGCTCCGCGTCGGTCAGCGTCTCCCAGCTCCAGTCGATGAGCGCGCGCAGCGTCTGGTGCCTCGCTTCGATCGCCTTCGGGCCGGTCGCGAGGAGCGCGAAGCGGTCGTCGAGACCGCTGTCGATCTCGGCGATCGTCAGCGTCCGCGACTTCGCCGCGGCGAGCTCCAGCGCGAGCGGAAGACCGTCCAACCGCGTCACGATGCGCTCGACGGCGGCTTCCTCCTCGACGCCGGGCGGAGTGCCTCGCGCCGCGCGCACGCGCCGAGCGAAGAGCTCGCGCGCATCGACGTCGGGAAGCGGGCCGAGATCGACGAACGCCTCGCCCGCGAGCCCCAGCGGTTCGCGGCTGGTCGCGAGGATCCGCGATCCCGGAGCACTGCGCAGCACATCGAGGGCGACGTCCGCGGCCTCCGCCGAGACATGCTCGCAGTTGTCGAACACAACCAGCAGGGTCCTGCCGGCGAGGGCCTCCGCGACGCGGTCGCGCGCGCTGGTCGAGACGAGTTCACCGACACGGATGCTGCGCCCCACGGCTCCTGCGACGGCCGCCCACACCTCGCCCGGCGCCGCAGGTGCGAGCTCGACGACGATGGCCCCGGGCGTGCGCCGCGCGGTCTCGAACGCGAGAGTCGTCTTGCCCGCGCCGCCCGGACCGATCAGGGTCACCAGCCGCTCTTCGCGGAGCTGGTCGTGGATGAGCTGCAGCTCGCGCTGCCGCCCGATCAGGGGAGTGAGGGCTGCCGGCACGGAGGCTTCGGCACCCGCGGCGACCACACCGCCGGCGTCACGAGATGAGGCCGGGGCGGCAGCATCCGCTCCCTCGGCATCCGACTCGGCCGCCGCGAGGATGCGTTCGGCGTGAGCGCGGTCCTCGAGGAGGTCGCGCACGACCCAGTCGAACCCCTCGCCGGGAGTCCAGGGGTCGCCGCGCCAGAGGTCCAGCGCCGTGCGCGCATCGGCGGTGGCCGCCGCGTGATCGGCCGCGCGCCGGGCGCGGGCGACCAGGTCCTGGAACTTCGCGAGGTCGACGTCGTCGCGGGCGATCGTCAGCCGATACCCGCCCGGCACTGCCTCGAGCGTGCCGGCGGGCAGCCCCCGGCGCAGACGCGAGGCCAGGGACTGCAGTGAGGCGCGCGGGTCTTCGGGCAGGTCGTCGGGCCAGACGTCCTCGGCGAGCGAGCGATACGCGACCGTCGTTCCGGCGTCGAGCGCGAGACGGAACAGCAGCGCCTCCTGACCGCGCCCGCGGATCGCGAGCAGAGCGCCATCCGCCTCCGCCTCGAGTCCTCCGAAGAACCTCAGCCGCACGTGGTCAACCTTAGGACTCACGACCCGGACGGCCCGGAAGGGCGACCGGGCGTCAGCCCGTAATGGTGTACGTCATGTCGCCGGTCTCGCCGGCCAGCACGCGGCGGTAGTCCTCGGCGACGATCTCGCGGAGCACCCCGGCATCGACCTGGTCCAGGTCCTTGAGGTACAGGCAGCTCACGCCCGTCTCGTGCGGTCCGAGCCGCGCGAGGCGCTCGCCGTGCGCAGCGGTGCGCAGCGTGTACACCGTGGTGGACTCGCGTCGCGGGGAGAACGCCGCGATCGGGGCGTCGCCCTCGGTGCCGGCCGCAGAGCGGTAGTGGCACGACCCGAAGCCGATGATCGTGCCCCACAGCTCGGGCTCGCGGCCGGTGACATCGCGCAGGAGGTCGATCATCGCGGCGGCATCGCGCTGCCGCTTCGCCGGCCGCACGCCGGCGACGAACTCGTCGACGTCCCCTCCGGTCTTCTTCATCGCGCCGCTCCGCGTCAGCCCTTGGCCGCGGCCTTCATCGCGCGCTTGTGCTCGCGCACCTTGGTCAGCGACTCGGGCGAGACGATGTCGGCGACGCTGCGGAACGAGCCCTCGTCGCCATACGAGCCTGCCGCCTCGCGCCAGCCGGCGCCGGTGAAGCCGTACTGCTTGCCCAGAAGCGCGAGGAAGATCTTCGCCTTCTGTTCGCCGAATCCCGGCAGCGACTTCAGGCGCTTCAGCACGGTCGCCCCGTCGGGCTCGTCGCGCGTCCAGATCGCGGAGGCGTCACCGCCCCAGTCCTGCTCGACCGCCGCGCACAGCGCCTGCACACGGGCCGCCATCGAACCCGGGAACCGATGCACCGCGGGCGTGGCCTTGAAGAGCTCGGTGAACGCCTCCGGATCGAAGCTCGCGATGGCCGCGGCATCCAGCGTCCCCGCCCGCTCCGAGATCTTGAGCGGCCCTGCGAAGGCCGTCTCCATGGCCACCTGCTGGTCGAGGAGCATGCCGATGAGCAGTGCGAGCGGGTCGTCGGTCAGCAGGCGATCGGCGTCGTCGTCGCCCGTGATGTGGAGCGTCATGCCGCCAGTCTCCCACCGGCCGCCCCGGCCGGCACAGTTCGCGGATGGGAGGATGGATGCCGTGACCGACGCCGAACCGCTCCAGGAACTCGTCGACCACGCCCGCCAGACGCGGGTGGTCGTGATCGGCGGCGGCATCGCCGGACTCGTCGCGGCCTGGGAGTGCGCCAAGGTCGGCATGGCGGTGACGCTGGTGGAGGCATCCGATCGTCTCGGCGGCACCATCGGGTCCGCCCGCATCGCGGGACTCGAGCTCGAGACGGGCGTCACCTGTTGGTCCACGAAGGGCGGCGCGGTGCGCAAGCTCGTCGAGGAGGTGCTGCCGGATGCTGCGATCGTGCGCCCGCGCGATGACCGCGAGTGGATCGCGGGCCTGCCGAAGGGCGCTGCGGCGCCGCTGCCCGCCGAGCAGGTGCTCGGCATCCCGGCCAATCCGTGGGACGAGAGCGTCCGCCGGGTCATCGGCTGGGGCGGCACATGGCGCGCCTACCTCGACCGCCTGCGCCCGCCGCTCACGATCGGCGCCCAGCGCAGTCTCGGCCGTCTCGTGCACGGCCGGATGGGCGACAGAGTCCTGGATCGCCTGGTGGCACCGCTGACCATCGACCGCTTCGGCCTGGACCCCGTCGACGTCGACGTCGAGATCGCGGCACCCGGACTCAGCAACGCGCTCACCCGCACAGGGTGGCTGGGCGGCGCCGTCGCCGACGTGCGCGTCGACGCCCCCGGTTCCTCGATCGAGGGATTGGCCGGTGGGATGCCGCAGCTCACGGCCGCGCTCGCCGACAGGCTCGCCGAGCGCGAGGTGGCCGTCCACACCGGAGCGCTGGCGACGGGTCTGGTCCGCGGCGACGGAAGGTGGACGGTGGAGCTCGCGACGATCGCTCCCGAGGGCGCAGCCGTCGCACCGGACCGGCTGCACGCCGACGCGGTGATCGTCGCGACCGACGAGACCGCGGCGCGCACTCTCCTGGCGCCCGCCCTCGACAACCCCGCGTTCGCAGATGTCGCCGCCGTGGGCATCGCCCGAGAGGTCGTGACGATCGTGGTAGACGCCCCCGAGCTCGATACGGCGCCGCGCGGCGCCCATGTCCACGCCGTCCCCGGCGCGCTGCGCGCCACGGGGCTCGTCCACGAGACCGCGCGGTGGGAGTGGCTCGCGCGGGAGGCGGGCGCCGGGCGCCATGTGCTGCGCGTCGCTTTCGGCGCCCCCGGGATCGCGCCCGCGACCGAGGGGCTGTCCGACGCCGATGCGGCGGCGATGGCCGTGGCCGAGGCATCCGTCCTCCTCGGTGTGGAGCTCGACGAGGACCGGATCGGCGGCGCGCGTCGCGACGCGTACACCCTCGTGCCGCCGGCGTCGGCCCTCGGCCGGCGCGAGCGCACCGACGCCGCCCGCGCCGCGACCGCCCGCGCGCCCGGCCTCGCCGCGGTCGGTGCGTGGCTGTCGGGGAGCGGCCTCGCGCAGGTCGTCGCCGACGCGCAGGAAGAGGCGGATCGACTGCGTCACCGCGCGCTGTGGGGTGCCGCGGCGGCGGAGTGAACCCTCCCGTTGCGGGCCCTGTCAAGAGTGGATGCCGGAATCGGCATACAGGGCTACCCTGGGAAGGTCGTCAGGTCACACCGAGCGTGAGGAGACCTCATGAAGGGCAAGGCTGGACTCGTCATCGGACTCGCGATCGGGTATGTGCTCGGTTCGCGCGCGGGTCATGAGCGCTACGAGCAGATCAAGACGCAGTGGCTCAAGGTGTGGAACACCGAGCCGGTGCAGACGCAGGTCGGCAAGGTGAAGGACTTCGCGAAGTCCCAGGCGATGGCGCTGCCGTCGACGCTGTGGGAGTCCGCCGTGAAGGTCACGCAGGCCGCCGGCTCGAAGGGCACCCCCGGGCAGAAGCTCGACGCGGCGCTCAAGGTCGGCAAAGACTCGGCCGACGACGTGGGAAAGGCGGCGCAGACCTCGGCGCAGGCCGTGAAGGACGCCGTCGACGAAGCCGTGGACGACGCCTCCGAGAACGGTCGCGGCGGGGCCTGACGTGATGACCACCCCCCGCGGCTTCCGTGACCGCGCGGACGACAGCCTGCTCACTCTGCTCGGTGAGATCCCGGAGCTGATCCGCAACCTCGTCATCGCGGAGATCGACGCCGCGAAGGCCTGGCTCGCCAAGACCGCGAAGGACGGCGGATGGGGAGCTCTCTGGGTCTTCGCCGCGCTGTTCGTGCTGTTCTGGTCGGTGCCCGTCTTCGGCACGTTCGTCATCGCGGGGCTGTCGTCGTGGTGGCCGGTGTGGCTGTCGGCGCTCGTGGTGTTCTTCGCGATGCTGATCGTCACCGCGGTCTTCGCGATCATCGGCGTCCTCTACTTCCGCCGGATCGGCGAGCGTCGCAACCCGGTCCAATCGATCGCCCTGGACGTCAAGGAGGTGCGCGATGAGCTCTGACGCGCCCGTTCCGCTGTCGAAGAACTCGGTCGCGCTGCCCCGCACCGCCGTGCCCTTGGGGATCACCGATCCCGTGGAGCAGGCGAGGACCGAGCTGAAGGCTGCGCTCGCCGCCATCGAGGCGAAGGCGAACGTCCCGCGCCGGGTCGAGCGGGCGCTCGACGTGAACATCGAACGGGCCCGGGCGTTCAATCGCCGCAATCCCGCCCTCACGGCCGTGGCCGTCATCGCGGGCGCCGCGGCGGTCGGCGCGGCGGTCTGGGGCTTCGTGCGCCTCTATACCCGCTGATCCGGCATCCCCAGCGCCCCGCCTCGCCGAGGTCACGGCATCCGCGATCGGGGGTATGCTCGGGAAGCAAGGCAGTGCAATGGTGCGTTAGCTGCCGATAGCGCGAACCCGATTCGAATCGCGCATCGGCTGTCTCGAGCTTCTTGGGCGGCCGACTGAGCATCATCGAGAGTCGACCCCCTATGAACACCGCCGCAGCACAGCAGCAGTCCGTCAAACCACTGGCCGGCTGGCGCGTTCTCGTGCCCCGCGGCGGTCCCTGGGGCGACGGCGTCGCGGCGACTCTCCGCCGCCAGGGCGCGATCCCCGTGATCGCCCCGCTCATCAACTTCGCCCCCACGAACGACCAGGCCTCCCTCGACCAGGCTCTCGCCGACCTCGCCGCGGGAAGGTTCGAGTGGCTCACGGTCACGAGCGCGACCACGGTCGATGTCCTCTACGCGTACCGCGCAGTCGTCCCGGCGGCGACGAAGATCGCGGCCGTGGGGGAGACGACGGCGGCGGCGCTTCTGGCCGTCGGCTATCGGGTCGATCTCGTGCCCGAGCGCGACAACTCCGCGGCCGGCATGGCCGAGCAGCTCATCGCCCTCGAGCCCGAGCCGCGCGACATCCTCGCCCTCCGCAGCGAGATCGCGAAGCCGGTCCTCACCCGCATGCTCACCGAGGCGGGGCATCGCGTGCGCAGCGTGGTCGCCTACCGCACCGTCGGCGTGCCGGTCACCGAGCGCATCGCCGAGGACGTCCAGTCGGGCCGCATCAACGCCATCCTTGTGACGAGCGGCTCGGTGGCGCACCAGGTGCACGAGCAGTTCCCCGAGATCCCCGAGACCACGCTCATCGCCGCGATCGGTCCCCGCACCGCGAAGGACGCGCGCCGCGCGGGCCTCGACGTCGACGTCGTGGCCGACGCGCAGACCGTCGATGCCCTGATCGACGCGGTCGGCAAGTTCTCCCTCCCGCACGCGGCCGACGAGTTCGCCCCCAAGACCGGCATGATCCCGCGTCTCGGCGGCATCGATACGCGGAACTGACCCGCCTGTGACCGGCACGCCCCGCATCGTCGTGCTCGCGGGCGGAGTCGGGGGCTCCCGCTTCGTCCTCGGTGTCCGCGGCGCGCTGCGCGCCCGCGGCGTCGACGACACCGCCGCATCCCTCACCGTCGTCGTCAACACCGGCGACGACCTCTGGCTGTCGGGCGTGCGGCTGCAACCCGACGTCGACTCGATCACCTACGCCCTCGCGGGCGTCAACGACGCCGAGCGCGGCTGGGGCCGCCAGGGCGACAGCGAGCGCGTCAACCACGAGCTGCAGGAGTGGGGCGCCGGCTGGCCCTGGTTCACCCTCGGCGACCTCGATCTCGGCACGCACCTCGCCCGCACCGGCTGGCTGCGCGACGGCCTCACGCCCACCGACGTGCTCGAGCGCATGTCGCACCGCTGGGATCTCGGCGCGCGGCTGCTCCCGATGACCGACACCGAGGTCGACACCATCGTGGTGCTCGACGACGGCACGCGCCTGCACTTCCAGGAGTGGTGGACCCGCCACCGCGCGACCCTCGCCCCGGCGCGCTTCGAGAACCCCGGCATCGAGGCGGCAGCCCCCGCGCCCGGCGTCGTCGAGGCGATCGCCGACGCCGACGTCGTGCTGCTGGCACCCTCGAACCCGGTCGTGTCCATCGGCCCGATCCTCGCCGTGCCGGGCGTGCACGAGGCGCTCAGCGCGACGGCGGCACCCGTGGTGGGGGTCTCGCCGATCATCGGCGGCAAGGTGGTGCGCGGCATGGCCGACGTGTGCCTCACCGCGATCGGCGTCGAGACCTCCGCGACGGCGGTCGCAGGTCTGTACGGTGCCCGCGAGACCGGTGGGCTGCTCGACGCGTGGCTCCTCGCCGAAGAGGACGAGGCTGCCGCTGACGAGGTCGCCGGGCTCGGCATCCGTCCCCTCGTCCGTCCGCTCTGGATGACGGATGCCGCGCGCCAGAGTGCCCTCGGCGAGGCGGCGCTCACGGCCGCAGGGGTCTGAAAGTGCCCGAACTCGCGTGGTGGGCGTGGGCCCTGCTCGCCGTCGGCGCGGTCGTCGTCGGACTCTCGAAGACCGCGGTGCCGGGCGCGGGCACGATCGCCGTGGCCATCTTCGCGGCCGTGCTGCCGGCGAAGCAGTCGACGGGCGTGCTGCTGCTCCTGCTCATCGTCGCCGACCTGTTCGCCGTCACCATGTATCGCCGGCACGCGGACTGGCGCACCCTGCTCAGACTCGCACCCGCGGTCGTGGTGGGCGTACTGGTCGGCGTGGTGTTCCTGTGGTTCGCCGACGACGTGTGGGTGAAGAAATCGATCGGCGTGATCCTGCTCGCGGTCATCGCCATCACGCTGCTCCGACGACGCTTCACCTCGAGCGTCGAGGCCGCCCGACCCCACCCCGTCGCCGCAGCGACCTACGGCTCGCTCGGCGGCTTCACCACGATGGTCGCGAACGCGGCGGGACCCGTGATGTCGATGTACTTCCTCGCGGCCCGCTTCGAGGTGAAGGCGTTCCTCGGCACGGCGGCCTGGTTCTTCGCGATCGTCAACCTATTCAAGGTGCCGTTCTCGGTCGGCATCGGCATCATCACCGTGCCCGGACTGCTGATCGACCTCGTGCTCGTGCCGCTTGTCGTGGCCTCCGCGTTCCTGGGCCGCTGGCTCGCCGACCGCATGCCGCAGTCGGTGTTCGAGAAGCTCGTGATCGTCTTCACGATCGTCGGCGCGGTGTACCTGCTGATCGTCTGACGCGGACCCTCACGCCCAGGGCGAGGGGCGGTCGTTGTCGCGCGTGCTGTCGTCGGGAAGGTGGGGGAGCTCCTCGCCGCCGGCACGGATGCACAGCCACCGCAGCTGCCCGGGACTGTCGGGGCTCGCGCGCCACGTGCGCCAGACCCCCTCTCCGACGCGAACGACCGTGCCGGGGCCGACGTCGACGATGTCGTCGTCGAGGCCCATCTGCCCCTGGCCGGCGAGGAACACGTACAGCTCCTCGACGCGTGCGTGGGAGTGCCAGTAACCGGCCTGCTCACCCGGCTCGAACGCGTTCGCGGTCAGGCCGATGTACTGCATGGTCATGTCGTGGTCCACGACACGGCGGCCATCACGCGACCTCTCCGGCGTGAACCCGCCGTAGTGCGCCCGCCACTCCTCGAGCCCGCCCATCTCCAGCACCTGGTAGTCGCTCATCGGCCCAGGCTATCCGTGAGCGGAGGTGACGAGGGCCGCCGTGCGCGGGCCCAGGCCCAGCGCGCGAGCGGTGTCGAGCTGGTCGGCGGTGTCGACGTCGCGACGGAGGGTCGAGGCATCCGTAATCCCGATCGCCGTGCATCCGAGGGCGACGTGCCGCGCGAACGAGCCGTCGCCGAACGACGACTCCCAGGCGGTCCCCGGCCCCGCCGTGACCAGCGTCGAGCCCGTGCCTTCCGCGTCGGGAACGACGCCGCGGGGGACGGATGCCGCGGCCCGCAGCGCGTCGGCGAGGTCGGCGGGTCGCAGCGCCGGAAGGTCGCCCAGGAGCGCGGCGCGCGGCATCCGTCCGTTCGGATCGATCGCCGCGACGCCCGCCGCCACCGCGGCGTCGAGCCCCTGCGCGTCGCCCTCGGGGACGAACCGCAGCGCCGGGATCATCGCCGCTTCGCGCGCGAGGGCGGCGTCGTCGGTCACCACCACGACCTGCGCGACGAGCTCGCACGCGCTCGCCGCCGCCAGCGTGTCGAGGGCGATGGCGCGGGCGAGGTCGGAGCGGCCGACGCCGGCGACCTCCAGGCGCGACTTCGCGCGCGCGGAGGGCTTGACCGGCACCACGACCACCCAGCGGGGCGGCGGCGCCGCGGAAGCGGAGGAGCTACGGCCGCGTCGGCCGAACAGCGGGGTCACGCGTACTTCGCGCGCAAGCGCGGCAGGATCTCTTCGCCGTACATCCGCAGGAAGGCGCCCTGGTCGTGGCCCGGGTCGTGGAAGACGAGGTGGCGGAAGCCGAGGCCGATGTACCAGCCGATGCGCTCGACGTGCTCGTCGGGATCGTCCGAGACGATGAACCGCGACGCCGCGCGCTCGATCGGCAGTGCCTCGCCGAGCCGCTGCATCTCGATGGGGTCGTCGACGCCCATCTTCTCCTCGGGGGTGAGGGCGAGCGGTGCCCAGAACCGGGTCTTCTCGCGCGCGGCGTCGATGGTCTCGTCGAGCGAGACCTTGATCTCCATCAGTGTGTCGATCGCGTCGGCCGGGCGGCCGGCCTTCTCGAGCCCTTCGTGCAGCGCGGGCAACAGGGTCTCGGTGTAGAGCTCCCGCTTCTTGCCCGATGTCGTGATGAAGCCGTCGGCGATGCGGCCGGCGAGGCGCGTCGCGGCGGGACCGGCGGCGCCGATGTAGATCGGGACGGGCTCGGGGAGCTTGTCGTAGATCGTGATGTTGCGGGCCGTGTAGTACGTGCCGTCGAAGTTGACGCGATCCTCCGACCACAGCCGGCGGATGAGCCCGATCGCTTCTTTCAGGCGCTGGAACCGCTCCGGCGGCTCGGGCCACGTGATGCCGAGGTTCGCCTCGTTGAGCGCCTCGCCCGTTCCGACGCCGAGGATGACCCGGCCCGGGTACATCACGCCGAGCGTCGCGAAGTCCTGGGCGACGACCGTGGGGTTGTAGCGGAAGGTCGGCGTCAGCACCGAGGTTCCGATCAGCACCCGCGAGGTCTTGGCGCCGAGCGCGCCGAGCCAGGGGACGGATGCCGGGGCGTGCCCGCCGTCGTGCAGCCACGGCTGCAGGTGGTCCGAGATGAACACCGAGTCGAACCCGGCCTCCTCGGCCTGGATCGCATAGTCGAGCAGCTCGGCGGGACCGAACTGCTCGGCGGACGCCTTGTAGCCGAAGCGCAGGGGGACGGTCATAGGGTGCTCCCTTCGAGAGCGGGTTCGGGGAGGAACTCGGAGCCGTCGGCCCGGCCGAGTCGCTCGCGGAAGGCGTCCACCGTGCCGGGCCACAGCAGGGCGAGCCGGCCCGAGCGTTCGTCGACGTACCAGTTGCGGCATCCGCCCGTCATCCAGCGGGTGGATGCCGCGGCCCGAGCGATCTCGTCGGTGTAGGCGCGCTCGGCTTCGGGGTCGACACGCAGCACGCGGCCGGCGCGGGCCTCGAGGGCACGGGTGACGTAGCCCGCCTGCTCCTCGATCATGAGCACGGACGACGAGTGGCCGAGAGACGCGTTCGGGCCGTTCAGCACGAAGAGATTCGGGAAGCCGGAGACGACGGTCGAGGCGAACGCCGTCATGCCGCCCGACCAGTGCTCGGCAAGCGCCACGCCGTCCTCGCCGGTGACGAGCTCGGCGTAGGGCTGGCGGGTCGAGGCGAACCCGGTCGCGAGGACCAGCGCGTCGACCTCGTGGCGGGTGCCGTCGGAGGCGACGAGCGCCGACCCCTCCACCTCCGCCAGCGCGGAGGACACGAGCGAGACGGCGTCGGACGCGACGGCGGGGTAGAAGTCGTCCGACAGCAGCACGCGCTTGCAGCCGAAGGCGTAGTCGGGGGTGAGTGCGGCGCGCAGCGCGGGGTCGGCGACCTGCCGGCGGAGGTGCGCGAGCGCGACGGCTTCGGCCTCGGCGGCCGCAGCGGAATCGCCCGAACGCGACGCGAAGCGCGCCTCGCCCTCGGCGTAGAGCTCGGCACGGAGGGCCTCCAGCGCCTGCGGCGTCGCGGCGAACCGCGCGCGGTCGGCGTCGGAGTAGGCGTCGCCGCCGCGCGGCACGATCCACGCGGGAGTGCGCTGGAAGAGCGTGACGTGCGCCGCGGTGCGCGCGAGCTCCGGCACGATCTGTACGGCGCTGGCCCCGGTGCCCACGACGCCCACGCGTGCGCCGGCGAGATCGGTCGAGTGGTCCCACCGCGCCGAGTGGAACAGCGGTCCAGGGAACTGCTCGAGTCCGGGCACCCGGGGGATGGCCGGCTCCGTGAGGCGTCCGCACGCGAGCACGAGAGCGTCGGCCACGACGAGTCCGTCGGGTGTCGTGATGCGCCACACCGCGTGCGCGGCATCCCACTCGGCCGATCTCATCGGGGTGCCCAGGCGCAGGCGGTCGCGCAGGCCCTCGGCGTCGACGACCCGCTCGAGGTAGGCCTGGATCTCCGCGCCCTTCGCGTACGTGCCCGACCACGCCGGATTCGGGTGGGCAGCGAAGCCGTACAAGTGCGAGGGCACGTCGCACGCGATGCCCGGATACGTGTTGTCGCGCCACGTGCCGCCGACGGAGCTCCCACGCTCCAGCACGACGAAGTCGTCGCGGCCCGCCCGGCGCAGCGCCGACGCCACGCCGATGCCGGCGAATCCGGCACCGACGACGGCGACCTCGACGCGGGTCACCGCGGACCCACCTGACCGTACGTGGTCGTGCGGAGGCGGAACGGCCGGAACAGGCGCGACACCATGGCCGAGGCATCCCTCACGGGCAGCTCGAGGCCGTGCTCGATGCCGGCCTCGGGCTTCACCCGGCCGTCGAGCAGAGTGCCGCCGAGGTCGTCGCCGCCGGACTGCAGCAGGACGACGGATGCCTCGCGCCCGACGCGCGTCCACGGGATCTGGATGTGCGGGATGCTGCCCGACAGCAGCAGCCGCGAGACGGCGACCATGGCGCGGTGCTCGTCGAGCGGCGCGCGGCCGGGAACGAGCGCGACACCGCCGGCGGGCCCGGGCAGCGGGATCGGCACGAACTCGGTGAAGCCGCGGGTGTCGTCCTGGATCGCGCGCAGCTGCCGCAGGTGCGCGATGCGCTCGGCGGCGGTCTCGACGTGACCGTAGAAGATCACGCTCGTCGAGCGGAAGCCGGCACGGTGAGCGGCCGTGATGCCTTCGACCCAGCCGTCGATCTCGAGGTCCGTCGGCGCGACGAGCCCGCGCACGCGTTCGCTCAGCACCTTGACGCCGGTGCCGGGCACGGTGTCGACGCCGGCGCCGCGCATCGCGGCGAGAGCCTCATCGAGCGTCAGGCCGGAGCGTTCGGCGAGGTCGCGCACATCCTGAGGGCGGTACGCGTGGAGATGCATGCCCGGCGCCGCCGCCTTCGCCCGGCGCGCGATGTCGAGGTAGCCCGCCGGGTCTTCCGACGCGGCGAGGAGCCCCTGCACGCAGAGCTCGGTGGCGCCGAGGTCCCATGCGTCGGCCGCGATCGCGCCGACGTCGTCGAGCGTGAAGGTCGCGGGGTCGGCGGTCGCGCTCGCGCGGAGGCCGGTGGAGGTGAGATTGCGGTTCACCACGAGGGTGACCGCTTCGCCCACCGTGTAGCGCCGTACGTCGTCGGCGGTCGCGGCGAGCACGTCCAGCTCATCGCCGGTGGCTTCGAGGAGCGCGACCCACTCGGCGTCGTCGAGGGCGAGCGGGTCGGCCGCCGCGGTCTCCGCGAGCCGCTTCACGGTGCGCTCCGGTAGAGAACTCAGGAGATCCGGGTCCGGGTGGTCGCCAGGGACGCCGTCGACCGGCGTGTCTCCTGAATCATTGGCGGCGAGAGCAGCGAGCCCGGTTTCCGGGTCCGCGAGCGCAGCCACCGCCGGGCGCAGGGCGGGGTCGATCCACGTCTGGGCGGCCAGCACGAACTCGGGCTGCGCGGTCAGGCGCTCGCGCAGCTCGAATCCCAGCTCCGCCGTCATGCGCGCGAGGTCGTCGAGGTGCGGCCACGGGCGCTCGGGATTCACGTGGTCGGCGGTGAGGGGCGAGACCCCGCCCCAGTCGTCGGCGCCGGCGCGCACCAGCAGGCCGAACTCCGTGGCGTCCGACAGGTTGGGCGGCACCTGGATCCGCATCCGAGGACCCATCACCAGCCGGGCCACCGCGACGGCGGCGACGTACTCGAGCAGATCCGCGTCGGGCGCGCCCTGCATCGCGGTGCGGGGCTTCGCGCGGAAGTTCTGCACGATCACCTCCTGCACGTGGCCCTGCCCGTCCACCTGATGCCGTTCGTGAGCCTCGCGGATCGCGACGAGCGACTCGGCGCGGTCGCGCGCGGTCTCGCCGATGCCGACGAGGATCCCGGTGGTGAAGGGCACCCGCTCACGCCCCGCGGCCTCGATGACCTCGAGCCGCACCGTCGGGTCCTTGTCGGGCGACCCGAAGTGCACCTGCCCGGGCTCCTCGAACAGCCGACGCGAGGTCGTCTCGAGCATCATGCCCATCGACGGCGCGGTGGGGCGCAGCATCCGCAGCTCGTCCACGGTCATGACGCCGGGGTTCGCGTGTGCGAGCAGACCGGTTTCGGCGGTCACCCGGCGCGCGATGTGCGCGACGTACTCGATCGTCGATGCGAACCCGTGCTCGTCGAGCCACGCGCGGGCCTCGGGCCACCGCTCCTCGGGGCGGTCGCCGAGGGTCAGCAGCACCTCCTTGCAGCCTGACGCCAGCCCCTGCCGAACGACGGCGAGCACCTGCTCGGCCGACATGAACGCGGGCTTGTGCTTCTTGAGGAGCTGCCCGGGGGTGTCGACGAACACGCAGTAGTGGCAGCGGTCGCGGCACAGCGTCGTGAGCGGCACGAACACCTTGCGCGAGTACGTGATCACTCCGGGCCGACCGGATGCTGCGAGCCCGGCGTCGCGCAGATCGCCGGCGATCTCGAGCAGGCGCTCCAAGTGCTCGCCGGTCGCGGCGAGCAGTGTCTCGGCGTCGGTCGCGTCGAGCCGCTCGCCGGCCGCGGCGCGCGCGAGCGCGGCGTCGACGGCTGAAGGGGAGGCGGTCCGGGGCGACGCGGTGACGGAGGGGAACACGACGGTCACCGACCCAGTCTTGCACCGCCTACGGGTACCGGGGCCGAAGGATCGTTGCCCTCCCGTAAGCAAATGAGTCCGGTTCCGTGCGCCTGCGCTGGCAGACTGGGCACATGGTGACGCTGCTGCTCGACTCGACGCAGCTCGAAGTGGTGCTGTCGGTGTCCGAGCGCGCCCTGTCATTCCGCAAGGGGAATGTCGTCATCGAACGCTCGACCATCACCAAGGTGCAGCTCACCGACGACGCGTGGACGTGGCTGCGCGGCATCCCGAGCCCCGGCACCCACGTGCGCGGCATCATCGCGGCCGGCACCTGGCGCTCCGCGGGCGGGGATGATTTCGCGATCATCCGCCGCCGCCGTCCGAGCGTCGTGATCGACCTCGAGGGCCACCCCGAGTACCAGCGCGTCATCCTCACCACGCGCCACGGCCTCGCCCTCGTGCAGGCGCTGCGCGTCGAGCTGGCCGCCGAGCCGACGGACGTCGTCGACATCGCCGCCGAGACCGGCACCATCCCGGTCGTTCCCGAGCGCAAGCCGCGGGGGCGCAAGACGCCCGCACCCGCACCCGCGGTCTGATCGTTCACGTTTCGACTCGCAGGCTCGCTCGACGACCGGAAGCCTCAGCTGACGTCGCGCCGCCAGCTCACCAGGTGGCCGAGCACGACGAAGACGACGGCGTAGCCGAGCAGCACGAGTCCGCCCACCCACCACTCGAGCGGGTCCGCCGAGCCCTGCGGGATGGTCGCCGCGTAGACGCTCGCACCGACGAGCGCATCGCTTGCGGCTCCCGGCAGGAAGCGCGTCACGTCCGACAGTCCCTCCACGAACGCGGCCGCGGTGCGTCCGATCGGCTCGATGAACTGCGTGAACACGAGCACGCCGACGATCGCACCCACCTGATTGCGCACGAGGGCGCCGACGCCGACGCCGATGAGCGTCCAGAGGACGTAGGCGAGCAGCATCCGTCCGAGCATCGCCCACGTGTCGGGCGAGGTGATGTCCGTCGCGAGCCCGAACCCGGCGAGGAACGCCGCCGAGGTGCCGACCGCGGCGACGATGCCGATGACCCCGAGCACGACGCCGATCAGCACCGCCACGGCGAGCTTCGCGACGAGCACGCGGCCGCGGCGGGGCGTCGCGAGGAACGTGGGCGTCAGGGTCTTGTGGCGGAACTCCGCGGTCACCATGAGCGTGCCCACCAGCAGCGGGAAGACGTAGCCGACGGTGGTCGCCGTGCTGTACAGCGTCGCGGCGAGGCCCTCCTCGGGCAGCGGCGGCGCGTTGCCGGGGAGCGACCCCGTCGCGGCCGCCGCGTAGACGAAGCCGAGCGCCGCTGCCGTAAACGCGACGTAGGCGAACAGGACGATCGCGAGGATCCACCAGATGCTCGTCGAGAACAGCTTCGTGCTCTCGGCGCGGGTCGCGGCGGTGAGGCTCATCGGTCACCGCCTTCCTCGTCGGCGGGTGCGGTGACGGCATCTGCCGCCGGGTCGGCGTCGGAGGGGGCGACGGATGCCTCGTCCCCCGGCTCGTGCGGGGCTTCGGCGTCGGCCGCGGGCGGGGTGCGCGTGACGGCGTCCTCGAAGGCCTCGGCTTCGGGCGGCACCCAGGCTTCGGGCTCGAGCTCGGCGTCGGGTCCGGGTTCGGGTTCGGGTTCGGGTTCACCCTGGGGCTCGGGCTCGGGCTCGGATTGCCCGCTCGAGGCGGTGTGGTCGAAGGCTGCGAAGAAGGCGTCGGCCTCGATGTCGGAGTCGGTCTTGACGTAGTGCTCCCACGGGCGGTCGTCGTCGGCGTCGGGCGGCTCGAGGGTCGAGAGCTCGTCGTCGATCTCGCCGATGGCGTCGACATCGGGATTCGCGTCTTCGGGAGCCCACGGGTCGGCGGGGCCGGGCTCCGGAGAGGATGAAGGTTCCGGTTCGGGTTCGGCCTCGGCCTCGGGTTCGGATGCAGGTTCGGGTACAGCCTCGGCCTCGGTCGCAGGTTCGACTTCGGGCCGGGGCTCGGGTTGTGGCGCCGGTTCCGGTGCGGGCTCAGACTCTGCCGACAGCTCTTGGTCGATCTGGCCGATGGCCTCGACATCGGGATCGGCGTCCTCGGGGGGAGCCGACGGCACGATGTCGATGACGCCGGTGCTCGCCACCGCGTACGCGACGGGGCCGGGAACCGGGGGAACATCAGGCTCGGTGTCTGCCTCGTGCTCGGGGCGTTTCGACTCTGCGTTTCGACTCGCAAGCTCGCTCAACGTGCGAGGGGAAGGGTCTGGCTCGTCGCGCTCGGCCGCCCAGGCCGCGCCGGCGGCGGCGGCCAGCGCGGACGCCGCCCCGGGGGCCGCGGTCGCCTCGGCGTCGAGCTCGGCCGCCGTGAGCGCCGACTCGGCGGCCTCCTCGGAGTCGGGCGGCGTCGCCGCGACGGGCGCCGCCGGGGGCGCGGCATCCGTGCTCCCCGCATGTCCGGCCGCGCTCGGGTGCACCCGCGTGCCGTTCACCAGGTCGAGGAAGACCTCTTCCAGCGCCGGGCCGCGACGGTGCAGCGACGACAGCGCGACACCGCCCGCGGCGGCCGCCGCGCCGACCGCGGTCGGGTCGACGCCGCGCACGGTGAGTCCCGAGCGCAGCACCTCGAACGCCACCCCGGCGGCTTTCAGCGCCGCGCTCAGCGCCGGCCGGTCGGGGGAGTCGACGACGGTGGCGTACTCGCGCGGGTCGGTGAGCTCGTCGACCCCGCCCTGGAACACCAGGCGTCCGCGCGAGATGATCAGCAGCGCGTCGACGGTCTGCTGCACCTCGGCGAGCAGGTGCGACGAGACGAGCACGGTGCGGCCCTCGCCGGCGAGCTGCCGGAGGAACCCGCGCATCCAGCGGATGCCCTCGGGATCCAGGCCGTTCGCCGGCTCGTCGAGCACGAGCACGCCCGGGTCGCCGAGCAGCGCGTACGCGAGGCCGAGGCGCTGGCGCATGCCCAGCGAGTATCCGCCGACCTTGCGGTTCGCAGCATCCGTCAATCCGACGAGGTCCAGCACTTCGCCCACCCGTGACTTGGCGATGCCGGCGGCCTGGGCGTAGATCGTGAGGTGCGCGGCGGCAGTGCGGCCGGGATGGAAGCTGGATGCCTCGAGCACTGCGCCCACGGTCTGCAGCGGCTGGTCGAGCTCGGCGTAGCGCCTGCCGCCGATCGTGGCGTGACCTTCGGTGGGCTTCTCGAGGCCGAGGAGCACGCGGAGCGTGGTGGTCTTGCCGGCGCCGTTCGGGCCGAGGAATCCGGTGACCATTCCCGGTTCGACCCGAGCCGTGAGGCCTGCGACCGCCGTGACGGCGCCGAAGCGCTTGGTGACACCTGAGAACTCCAGCGACTGGCCTTCGGGCATGCCGAACCCTCTCGTTGGTCGTAGGCGACTCCCCGGGGGCAATCTACGGGGCCGCGCCATTGCGGACTCATGCAGAACTGCGTCCCATCCTGGCGGAAATCCGGTCTCAGCGTGGGAGAAGTTGGCGCGGCCGGTAACGTTGCGCTCGTGACCGACCTCGCTGAGACCGCCGCCGAGCCCACCGTCCTCGTGAGCACGAGCGGCGGCCTCGGACGCCTCACCCTCAACCGGCCTCGCGCGATCAACGCCCTCAACCTCGAGATGGTCGAGCAGCTTCACGCGGCGCTGGACGCGTGGCAGCACGACACCGAGGTCGACATGGTGCTGCTGGACGGCGCCGGCGAGCGTGGACTGTGCGCCGGCGGCGATGTGCGCGGGCTCGCCGAGCAGGTCACGAGCGGCCACGCCGACGACGCTGCGGTGTTCTTCCGTGCCGAGTACGCGATCAACGCGCGGATCGCCGAGTACCCGAAGCCGTTCGTCGCGTTCGCGGACGGCATCACGATGGGCGGCGGGATCGGCGTCGCCGGTCACGCCGCGATCCGAATCGTGACCGAGCGCTCGCAGCTGGCGATGCCCGAGACCCGCATCGGCTTCACCCCCGACGTCGGCGGCACATGGCTGCTCGCCCACGCACCGGGCCGCCTCGGCGAGTATCTGGGGCTCACGGGCGCGGTGATGGATGCCGCGGACGCGATCTACGCCGGATTCGCCGACCACTACGTGCCGCACGAGAACCTCGACGCGGTGCGCGACGCGCTCGAGACGCGGGCCGACCCATCCAGCCCGACCGAGCTCGTCCTGCTGTTCGACGAGACCCCCGCCCCGTCGAAGCTGATCCGGGCCCGGGAGTGGATCGACGACGCGTTCGCAGCCGACACCGTCGCCGAGATCGTCGAGCGCCTGCGGGCGCGCCCCGAGCCCGCGGCATCCGCCACCGCCGACCTGCTCGGCGAACTGTCGCCGACCGGTCTCGCCGTGACGCTCGCCGCGATCCGCCGCGCCCGGGAGCTTCCCGGGCTGCGCGAAGCCCTCGACCAGGAGTACGGCCTGGTGATGTGGTTCGCGACCTCTCAGCCCGACCTGCCGGAGGGTATCAGGGCGCAGGTCATCGACAAGGACCGCACGCCGCGGTGGCAGCCGGCGACGCTCGCCGACCTGCCCGACGACCTCGCCGAGACCGCGCTCGCCCACCGACCCGACGTCCCCCTCTGGGACTGACGCCCGCATCGGCGACGAGCATCGGCGACGAGGAGGATCGTGAGCACCCGGCACCGGAGGAGCTACTCGATCGGCGTCGCGATCGACTGGTTCTTCTTCGTCTTCGCCGGACTCGCGGCGCTGTGGCTCGCCTACCTCAGCCTCACCGAGACGTTCCACGTCGGGTGGTGGGGCATCCCGTTCTTCCTCGCGTTCTGGGTGCTGCTCGCGTACCTCGTGCTGCCGCGGCTGCACCGCATCCTCACCACGATCTACGTGCCGGACTACTTCATCGGGCGCACCCGCACGAGTGACGGGCTGCTCGGCGACCCGGTGAACCTCGCGTTCCAGGGCGGCGGCGAGCAGATCCGGGCCTCTCTCGAGGCGGCAGGCTGGACGCAGGCGGATCCGGTGACGCTCGGCTCGTCGTGGCGCATCATCACGTCGACGCTCAGCCGGCGCAGCTACGACGAGGCGCCGGTGAGTCCGCTCTTCCTCTTCGGGCGCCAGCAGGACTTCGCCTACCAGCAGGAGGTCGACGGCAACCCGGCCCAGCGCCACCACGTGCGGTTCTGGCGCTGCCCCGACGACTGGCTGCTGCCCGGAGGCCGCCGCGTCGACTGGCTCGCCGCCGGCACCTTCGACACCAGCGTCGGGCTGTCGCTGTTCACGCTGCAGGTCACCCACCGCATCGACGCCGACACCGACGTCGAGCGCGACCACATCGTCTCCTCGATCTGCGGTGCCGACCCCCGCGTCACCGTGGACGTCATCGCCGACTTCGCTACCGGCTATCACGCCCGCAACGGCGGCGGCGACAGCATCCGCACCGACGGGGACCTCCCCATCGTGGACGTGCGCGCCGTCGAGCCGCGCGTCGAGAGTGCGGGGGAGGTGCCGGCATGAGCGCCGAGATGCCCGCGCCGCACAAGCGGCCTGCGTACGAACCGGCCGGGCGACTGCTCAAGCCGCCGCGCTTCGACCCGGAGATGAAGCGCCCGATCTCGACCGTGGCGGGCGTCCTGCTCATCGCGCTGAGGGTGATCGCCGGCGTCGTCGTGCTCATCAGCATCGCGACAGGGTGGGACGCCATCCTGTCCGACCCCGACTCCGTGCTCGAAGGGTTCGACCCCACGCCGGGGGGGAAGCAGGCCGCGCTGTGGCTGGTGATCGGCACCGGGGCGACGGTCCTCCTCATCGATCTCGCACTGGCGTTCTTCGTGTACCGGGGCGTCAACTGGGCGCGCGTGGTCGTCATGCTCATCGCGGTGCTGTCGATCAGCACCTCGTTCACGGCGTGGTGGGCGCAGGGGCAGGAGATCGAGATCGCAGGGACCTTCCTGTCGCTGAGCATCGACATCCTGCTCCTCCTCGCCCTCTCGAGCCGCAGCGCCGCCGCCTACGCGCGCCGCAACGAGCACCGCTGAGCCCGGACGCGCCGGCGTGACGTAACCTGAGTCCCGCCGCAGACAGCGGCGCGCAGCATCCGTCATCGCAGTCCCGGGGGAGGGCACGTGTTCGACAGTCCGCTCTCGGCGTCGGCGTACGAGGTGCTCGCGGTCGACCCCGAGGTCGACGAGGAGACCCTCCGCAAGGCGTACCGCCTGCGCCTCAGGCAGACGCACCCCGACACCGGCGGCGATGCGGCCGTGTTCATCCAGGTGCAGCGGGCATGGGAGCTCGTCGGCACGCCGGACGCGCGCGCGGCATACGACCGAGGTCACGGCTTCGGTGAGGCGGCCGCCCCCGAGTGGTCGGGCTGGCGGCCGCCCGCAGCGCGCACCGACACCCGTCCGCGCGCCCGGTCCTACGGACACCCCGGCGGCTGGCGCCGCGAGCGCTACCTCACGCTGATCCGGGAGTGGGCGGGCCGCGGCGTCACCCTCGAGGACCCGTACGACCCCGCGCTCGTGCGCTCGGCGCCGGTGGCGCTCAGGCGCCTGCTCGCCGACGCGCTCGCCGAGGAGGCGACCGCCCGGATCGTGGCCGACCTCGGCATGGGATACACGGTGTGGCACGACGTGGCTGCGGCAGGGCGGGACGCCGACCCCGACGCGAAGATCGACCACATCGTGCTCGGCCCGAGCGGCCTGTACGGCGTGCTGTCGGAGGACTTCGGCGGCCCGGTGCGGATCCGCCGCGGCGAGTTCGTGGGCGACGGCGTGCCCGGCGCCCCGCTCGCCGAGCTGCTCGCGCGCATGCGGGTGATCTCACGTGCCGCCGGCGTGCGCTTCAGCGGCGCGATCGTCGTGCTCCCCGACGAGGACGTGCTCACCCCCATCGACGAGATCGGTCGCGTGCGCGGCGTGCGGGTCGCCGTCGTCTCGCGCAGCGCGTTGGCCACGGTGCTGCGCCGGGGCATCACCGGCGCGCGCGACGTCGGCGGCAATGAGGTCTTCGACTACCGCACGCGCCTGCAGCAGACCGTGCGCTTCGCGTAGATCCGGGGCTCACGGGGACGAACGGATGCTGCGGCGCGGCGTCAGCGGACGAGCGACTGGATCGCGGCCGCGGCCGCGCCGCGCGCCCAGTCCTCGAAGGTGTGCGGCCGCGTCACGATGGGGCATCGGGCGGCGGCGCCGAACGCGTGGGCGTCGAACGCGCTCCGCAGCGTCTCTTCGAAGAGGTCGAAGTTCGACACGCCCTCGCCGCCGATGATGACGACCTCGGGGCCGGCGAGGTTCACGAGGGTGGCGATGGCGGTGCCGATGATGCGCGCGGCCTCACGGAAGGCGGCCTCGGCCGCCGGGTCGCTCGCGTGTGCGAGGCGCACCGCCTCGTCGATGCCGATCTCGCGACCGTGGGCGGCCGAGACTGCGGCAGCGATCGCGGGGGTGGCGGCGACCGCCTCGACACAGCCGCGGCGTCCGCACGAGCACACGTGCTCAGGCGCGGCCAGCGGGAGGTGCCCGATCTCGCCGGAGACGCCGTAGGCGCCGGAGATGACCTGGCCGTTGAGATGCAGGCCGCTGCCGATGCCGAGTCCGATGGTGACGATGGCGAAGGAGGCGGTGCCGAGCCCGACGCCGAACCAGTGCTCGCCGATCGTAAGGGCGTTCACGTCGTTCTCGAGGGTGACGGGCCACGCGAGCCGGTCCTGGAGCGCGGCGCCGAACGCCACGTCGGTCCAGCCCATGATCGCCGACGCGCGCACGACTGCGCTCGACGTGTCGATGTCGCCGGAAATGGCCAGGCCGACGCCGGCGATCGACTCGGCCTTGTCGCCCAGGTCCTGCTCGAGCGCGATGATGACGTCGACGACGGCGTCGGCGACCGCCTCCGGATCATGTGTGGCGAGGGCACGCTGGGCTCTGACCAGGACGTTGGTGGCGAGGTCGGTCGCCACGGCGATGATCTCGTCGGGGTTGATCTTGATCCCGAGCATCACCATCGCGTCGGGCACGATCGAGACCGGGGCGGCGGGGCGTCCGGGCAGACCGTCACGCTGGGTGACCGGGGGGGCGTCGACGAGCCCCGCGGCTACGAGGGGCGACACCGCCTTGGTCACGGCGGCCTGCGACAGTCCGGTGTGCCGCGCGATGTCGATGCGGCTGATCGGGCTGCGCGTCAGGATCGTCGCGAACACCTTCGAGCCGGCCTCGGACGCCGAGCGGATGAGCGTCATGCGCGCGGCGGTGTCGTGGTCCATGGGCTCCTCGCGTTCTGTGTTGCGACGCCAAGGTGAACATGATTAATTACCGATGTCAAGAAACCAGTCGAAGGAGTTGCGGATGAGCAACGGCGAGGGCAGCGTCCACACGCTCCGGGCAGCGGGCGTGTCGCTCGTCGTCGATCTGGGGGGTGTCGTGCCCCGAGTCCTGCACTGGGGCGCCGACCTCGGTCTCGTCGACGCGGATCTCGCCGAGGCGCTGCGCGAGACCTCGATCCCGGCCGTCCTCTGCAGCTCGCCGGACGTCCCCCGGGCGTTCTCGGCGTGGCCGACCGAACAGGACGGGTGGGCGGGTACGCCGGCGCAGACCGGCAGCCGCGCCGGCACCGCGTCCACGCCTCGGCCGCACGTCGTCGGCGGCGAGGTCGAGGAGTCCCCGGACGGGGGAGGCCGGATCTCCATCGCCCTCGGCGACGCGATCGCCGCGACGCGGGCGCACCTGGAGTACCGGATGGATTCCGCCGGCGTGGTGTCGGTGGACATGTCGGTAGAGAACCCGTCGGAAGCAGCATCCATCTACGTCATCGACGGCCTGCGCGCGCTGATGCCCGTGCCGGAGCGCGCGGGCGAGCTGCTCGACTTCACCGGCAAGTGGTGCCGGGAGCGCTCGCCCCAGCGCCTGCCGTTCGCCTTCGGCACGCACGCCCGCCGCGCTCGCCGCGGAAAGCCGGGCCACGACTCGCCCTTCCTGCTCGCGGCGGGTACGCCTGCCTTCGGCTTCTCGCACGGCGAGCTGTGGGGCGTGCACCTCGCGTGGAGCGGCGACGGCGAGTACCTGGCCGAGCGACTGCCCGAGGGTGCTGGCGCATTTTCGCGCGTGCTCGGCGCCGGGGAACTGCTCCGCTCGGGCGAGGTCATGCTGCAGCCGGGAGAGCGCTACAGCGCGCCGACGGTGCTCTTCACGTGGTCGGATCGCGGCCTCGACGGAGTCGCCGCGCGGTTGCACCGCCGGCTCCGCGCCCGCGCGCACCACCCCGCCGGGCCGCGGCCGCTCGTGCTCAACACGTGGGAGGCGGTGTACTTCGACCACGACCTCGAACGGCTGATCGAGATCGCGGATCGCGCGGCCGAAGTCGGCGTCGAGCGCATCGTTCTCGACGACGGCTGGTTCCGAGGGCGGCGCGACGCCGACGCAGGTCTCGGCGACTGGCTGGTCGACGAAGACGTCTGGCCCGACGGCCTCGGGCCGTTCGTCGACGCCGTGCGCGGGCGCGGTATGCAGTTCGGGCTCTGGTTCGAGCCCGAGATGATCAGCCCCGACTCCGATCTCGCCCGGGAGCACCCCGACTGGGTGCTCGCGCCCCGTGAGGGCGCAGGCCCGACCGCCCGCAACCAGCAGGTGCTGGACCTCGCGAATCCCGAGGCCTTCGAGCTCGTCCTCGAGCGCGTCAGTGCGCTCGTCGCGGCGCACGACATCGACTACGTGAAGTGGGACCACAACCGCGACCTCGTCGAGCCCGTGGCCCTTCGCGACGGCGGTGACCGCCCCCTCGTGCACGACCAGACGCTCGCGCTGTACCGCATGCTCGACGAGCTGCGGGACCGGCACCCTCGCCTCGAGATCGAGACGTGCTCGGGCGGCGGGGGACGCGTGGACCTCGGGATCCTAGAGCGCGCCGACCGCGTGTGGGCGTCGGACTGCAACGATCCCGTCGAGCGCGCGCGCATCGAGCGATGGACGCGACTGCTCGTGCCACCGGAGCTGATCGGCTCGCACCTCGGTGCCCGGCGCTCGCACACGACATCGCGCGAGACGGATCTGTCGTTCCGGCTCGCGATCTCCCTCACGGCGCACGCCGGCATCGAGACCGACCTCACCACGGCGACCCCCGACGACCTCCGCACCATCACAGCGTGGGCCGGGCTCTACCGCGAGCTGCGCGGTCTCATCCACACCGGCGACATCGTCAACGCCGACCTCGCGGACGAGGCGGCGATGCTCACCGGCATCGTGGCGCCGGACGGCGGCCGGGCGCTCTACACGTGGGCGCGCCTGGCCACCTCGCCCGACGGGCAGAGCGGGCGGGTGCGCTTCCCCGGCCTCGACGCCGGCGCACGGTACCGCGTGCGGGTGCGTCCCGAGCTCGGCGCGGCGAGCCGGCAGGAGGTGTCGGATCCGGCGTGGATGTTCGCGGCCACGTACGGCGGCACGGAGCTGCCCGGCGCCGTGCTCGCCGTGGCCGGCGTGCCTCTGCCGACGCTCAACCCGCAGCAGGCGCTGCTCCTCGACGTCGAGCGGCTCCCCTGAGCCGCTTGAGCAGACCAGGGGCATCCAGAACCGCCCCGTCACCCGGGCTCAGGCGTCGCCGCGGGCCTGGCGCAGCCAGCGCTCGATGCCCGAGATGTGCACCTGCGCGGCCGCGGTCGCGAGCTCGATGTCGTGGTCGGCGATCGCGTCGAGGATCGCCCGGTGCTCGTGAAGTGTGCGCTCGACGGCGCCGGCCTGGGTGAGCCCGCGCCACACGCGGGCCCGCACGGTCTGGCTGGTCAGGCTCTCGAGCAGGCTCGCGAGGTAGTCGTTGCCCGCGAGCCGTGCGATCGCGCTGTGGAAGCGCACGTCGTGCTCGACGAGGGACTCGATGTCGGTGTCGATCGCGACGCCGCTGATGGCGGCATCCAATCCGGCCACGTCGTCGTGATCCGCGCGCTGCGCCGCCAGCCCCGTGGCGTGGGACTCGAGGATGCGGCGCACCGCGAAGATCTCGAGCAGGGAGTCGTCATCGTGCAGGTCGACGACGAACGAGACCGCCTCGAGCAGCAGCTTCGGCTCGAGGCTCGTGACGTATGTGCCGTCGCCGCGCCGCACGTCGAGCACGCCCATGACCTCGAGCGCCTTGACGGCTTCGCGCATCGAGTTGCGGGAGAGGCCCAGGCGTTCGGCGAGGTCCTTCTCGGGAGGCAGGCGCGACCCGGGGGTCAGCTCGCCGCGGACGATCATGTCCTTGATCTTCTCGATCGCTTCGTCGGTGACGGCCACGCGCCCATCATAGACATCCGATGTCAGGGCGAAACGGATGCTGCCTCCACCGCGCGTCGACGGCATGATGGTGACATGAGAGTCGTGGACGGACACCTCCATCTCTGGGACCCCGAGGTCCTCACCTACGAGTGGCTGGAAGGAGCTCTGCTCCGATCTTTCGGTCCGGATGAGCTCGACGTCGCCTTGCAGGACGCCCCCGACGCGGACTGCGGCTTCGTGTTCGTGCAGGCGGAATGCGCGCCCGAGCAGGCGATCGCCGAGACGGACTGGGTCGCGTCACTGACTTCTCGCGTGCCGGTGCGGGGGATCGTGGCCCGCGCGCGGCTCGAGAACCCGGCCGCGACCGACGAGCACCTCGCGGCCTTCGCCGAGCGGCCGCTCGTCATCGGGGTGCGGCGCCTGCTGCAGTCCGAGCCCGACGGCTTCTGCCTGCGGCCGGGCTTCCTCCGCTCGGCCGAGGCGGTCGCCGCGGCCGGACTCACGTTCGACGCGTGCGTGCGCTGGGAGCAGCTGCCCGACGTGGTGGCGCTCGCGGACACCCTGCCCGACCTCGCCATCGTGCTCGACCACCTGGGCAAGCCCGAGGTGGGTTCGCCGGATGACGCGGACCCCGCCGACGGCACGCCGTGGGCGGAGTCGCTGCGCGACCTCGCGCAGCGCCCGAACGTCGTGTGCAAGCTCTCGGGCCTGCCGGCGGAGTCGGCCGGCGAATGGACCGACGCCCAGGTGAGGCCGTTCCTCGACGTGGCGCTGGACGCCTTCGGCCCCGACCGCCTGCTGTTCGGCAGCGACTGGCCTGTCTCGGGTCCTTACGGACGATGGCTCGACACGGTGTCCTCGTGGCTGGCCGACCGCGTCGGCGAGCACCACCGGAGAGCGGTGCTCGCCGAGAACGCCGAGCGGTTCTACCGCCTGGGCTGACGGGTCAGGAGCCGGCCGGACGGAGGCGCAGCGGCGACATCCCGCCGTCGACCTCGATGTAGGTGCCGGTCGTCGAGCCCGACGACGGGCTCACGAGGTAGAGCACCGCGCCGGCGACCTCGGCGGCCGACACGAGACGTCCGTGCGGCTGTCGCGCCTCGAGCGCGGCGCGCTCGGCGACGGGATCGGGGGCGCTCGCGAGGAGACGGCCGATCCACGGGGTGTCGGCGGTGCCCGGATTGACAGCGTTGACGCGGATGCCTTCGCGCAGGTGGTCGGCCGCCATCGCGCGCGTGAGCGAGAGCACGGCGCCCTTCGACGCGCTGTAGAGCGCGCGCTGCGGCAGTCCCGCCGTAGCCGCGATCGAGGACGTGTTGCAGATCGCGGCGGACGGGGAGCGCCGCAGCCACGGCAGCGCCGCCGACGCGACCCGCGCGATGCCCGTGACGTTGATCGAGAACACGCGGGCCCACTCGTCGTCGTCGTTCGCGGCGATGTCGCCCTGCGCGCCGATTCCGGCGTTGTTGACGAGGATGTCGATGCGCCCGAACCGCTCACCCACCGCGGCGACGGCCCGGTCGACCGCGGCACGGTCCGACACGTCCGCGGCGAACGCGGCGAAGCGCGGGTCGGCGCCCGAGGGATCGAGGTCGAGCACCGCGACCTCGGCTCCCTCATCCGCGAGTGCGGTCGCGATCGCTGCACCGATGCCCGACGCCCCGCCCGTCACGACGGCGACGAGGCCGCCCAGCGCCCGGCCGCTCATCGGGTCGCCTCCCAGGCCACGAACCCCTGGCGCTGCGCGCCGAGACCCTCGATCTCGATGTCGACCACGTCGCCCGGCTTCAGGTATGGGAACTTCCCGCCGAACGCCACGCCCTGCGGCGTGCCGGTGAGGATGAGATCGCCCGGCTCGAGGGTGACGAACTGCGAGAGGTGGTGCACGATGGCGCGCACGTCGAAGATCATGTCGCTCGTGTTCGAGTCCTGACGGGGCTCGCCGTTGACGAAGCTCTTCAGGCGGAGACTCTGGGCGTCGACCTCGTCGGCCGTGACCAGCCACGGACCGGTCGGGTTGAAGCCCTGCGCGATCTTGCCCTTCGACCACTGTCCGCCCGAGACCTCGATCTGGAACGTGCGCTCCGACACGTCATTGGCGACGACATAGCCGGCGATGTGCGCGTCGGCTTCGTCGGGGCTGTCGAGGTAAGCGGCGCGGCGGCCGATCACGACGCCGAGCTCGACCTCCCAGTCCGTCTTCTCGCTCCCGCGCGGGATCGTCACGGTGTCGTTCGGACCGACGACGGTGTTCGGGGTCTTGAGAAACAGGATCGGAACGGTCGGCGGTTCCGCACCCGATTCCCGAGCGTGCGCGGCATAGTTCTGGCCGATGCAGATGACGGCGCTGGGCCGGGCGATCGGGGCGCCGATGCGCAGCTCGGCCGCGCCCTCGAGCTCGGGGAGGAGCCCTTCGGCGATGGCGTCCGTCGTCCGGCGGACGGGGTCGTCGGCGAGGAATTCCCCGTCGACATCGGATGTGAGCGGGCGCAGATCGAGGTATCGGTCTGTGTCGACGACGACGGGGATTTCACTGCCGGACTCGCCGAGACGCGCGAACTTCATGGCTCTCCTGGATTTCTCGATGCGGGGGCGGCCTCGGTGCCGCCGCGGCCCGCGGGCGTGATTGACAGTATAGACATCCGATGTTTACACTTCGAGCGGTTCGACTCCCCGAACCGCGAAACGCTGGAGACGCCCCCGTGAGCCGCATCGTCGCCTTCGAAACGACAGACATCCGATTCCCCACGTCGCTGAGCCTCGACGGCTCCGATGCGATGAACCCCGACCCCGACTACTCGGCCGCCTATCTCCGTATCGTGACGGACGCGTCGGACCGCGTTTCGGGACACGCCTTCGTGTTCACGATCGGGCGCGGAAACGACGTGCAGGTCGCTGCGCTCGATGCCCTCGCCGGACACCTCATCGGCCGCGAGATCGAGCCGCTCCTCGACGACATGGGTGCGATCAACCGGGAGCTCATCGGCGACTCGCAGCTGCGCTGGCTCGGCCCCGAGAAGGGCGTCATGCACATGGCGATCGGGGCGGTCGTCAACGCGCTGTGGGACATCAAGGCCAAGCGCGCCGGACTTCCGCTGTGGCAGCTGCTGTCGCGGATGAGCCCCGAGGAGCTCGTCGCCCTCGTCGACTTCCGCTACCTCACGAACGCCCTCACCCCCGACGAAGCGCTGCAGATCCTCCGCGCCGCCGAGCCCGGTCGCGCCGAGCGCGAGCGCGACCTTCTCGCCACCGGCTACCCGGCGTACACGACCAGCCCCGGCTGGCTCGGCTACTCCGACGAGAAGCTCGCGCGCCTGTGCCGCGAGGCGATCGCCGACGGCTTCGGCCAGATCAAGCTCAAGGTGGGCGCCGACCTCGACGACGACATCCGCCGGCTCCGCGTCGCCCGCGAGGTGTGCGGCCCCGACTTCCCGATCGCGATCGACGCGAACCAGCGGTGGGAGGTCTCGGAGGCGATCGAGTGGGTGAACGCGCTTGCCGAGTTCGACCCCGCGTGGATCGAAGAGCCCACGAGCCCCGACGACGTGCTCGGCCACGCCGAGATCGCGCGCGGCGTCGCGCCGGTGCGGGTCGCCACGGGCGAGCACGCCCAGAACCGCGTGATCTTCAAGCAGCTGCTGCAGGCCGGCGCCATCTCGGTGATGCAGATCGACGCGGCCCGCGTCGGCGGGGTCAACGAGAACATCGCGAACCTCCTGCTGGCGGCCAGGTTCGGCGTGCCGGTGTGCCCCCACGCGGGCGGCGTCGGGCTCTGCGAGGCCGTGCAGCACCTGTCGATGTTCGACTTCGTGGCCGTCACCGGCACCCGCGAGGGCCGCATGATCGAGTATGTCGACCACCTGCACGAGCACTTCGTCGTACCGACCGAGGTGCGCAGCGGCGTGTACGTGGCGCCGACCGCGCCCGGCACCGGCATGGAGATGAAGACGGCCAGCCGCGCCGAGTACGAGTTCGGGACGACGCATGCTGCGGCCTGAGCGCGCCGCCCTCCACAACCCCGCCCTGACCCGCCTCGGGTACGGCGCGGCGAACGTCGGCAACCTGTTCCGCGAGCTCAGCGACGACCAGGCCTGGGCGATCCTCGACGCGGCGTGGGAGAGCGGCATCCGCTACTACGACACCGCCCCGCACTACGGCCTCGGGCTGTCGGAGCAGCGCCTCGGCGCGTTCCTCAGGACCAAGCCGCGCGACGAGTTCGTGATCTCGACGAAGGCCGGGCGTCTGCTGCGCCCCAACCCGGACGATGACGGCGGACTCGATCTCGCCGCCGACTTCCACGTGCCGACGACGCTGCGCCGCGAGTGGGACTTCTCCGAGGCCGGCGTCCGCGCGAGCCTCGAGGAATCCCTCGAGCGTCTCGGACTCGACCGCGTCGATGTGCTCTACCTGCACGACCCCGAGCGGCACGACCTCGACCTCGCGCTCCGCGAGGCGTTCCCGGCGCTCGAGCTGCTGCGCGCCGAGGGTGCCGTCGACGCGATCGGCATCGGCTCGATGGTGAGCGAGGCGCTCGCCGCTGCCGTCGAGAGCGCCGATCTCGACCTCATCATGATCGCCGGCCGCTACACGCTGCTCGAGCAGCTGGCCGCCGACGCCGTGCTGCCCGCGTGCCACGAGCGCGGAACCGGGGTGGTGGCAGCATCCGTGTTCAACTCCGGTTTGCTCGCCAAGGAGGAGCCGTCGCGCGACGACCGTTACGAGTACGGACGGATGCCGCAGCCGCTGTGGGAGCGCCTGCAGGCGATCCTCGCCGTGTGCCGCGCGCACGACATGCCGCTGCCCGCGGCGGCCGTGCAGTTCCCGCTCCGCGACGCCGCCGTGCGTTCGGTCGTCGTCGGCAGCAGCCGCCCCGAGCAGCTGCGCCGGAACGCCGAGCTCATGGCGGTCGACATCCCCGCTGCCCTGTGGGACGATCTGGCCGCCGCGGGCCTCATCCGCTGACGAGGGGATCCTCATGCTCGAGGGCATCAACCCGCTGCTGACGGGGGAGCTGCTGCTCCACCTGGATCGGATGGGTCATTCCGACGCGGTGGTGATCGCCGACGCGCACTTCCCGGCGTGGGCGATCGGCGCGCGCGTCGTCGACCTGCCCGGCACGACGACCCCCGCCGTGCTGGCGGCCGTGCGGAGTGTCGTGCCGCTCGACGACGCGCCCGCGCTCGACCTGATGGCGTCGGCCGACGGCGAGGTGCTCGACGTGCAGCGGGAGCTCGCCGCCGCGGCGGGCGTCGAGGATCCGCGCTACGTCGACCGCTTCGAGTACTACGAGGTCGCGAAGACCGCGTTCGTGATCGTCCGCACGGGCGAGATCCGCAAGTACGGCAACGCCCTGCTGCGCAAGGGCGTCGTCGGACACCCGTCCGCCTGAACGCGCGCCCGGCGGCGCCTCAGCCGTTGAGGCCGAAGAGGTCCAGCGGGTGCGTGAGGCGCCACCACGGCGACGGCTCGGTGATCTCCGCTGCGAGCGTCAGGTCGACGGTCGTGGCGTCGAGCGGCCCGGTCACGCTGAGCGATCCGACGACGTCGCCGGCGTCGCGGCTGTCGCCCAGATGGTAGGTGGTCGCGACCGTGCCGCTGCCGCCGTTCCACAGGATCACCGACGCGTCGCCCGACGTGACGATGTCGACCTTGTCGCCCCACAGCGTCTCGACCTGACCGGCGAGGGTGCTCGCCGTCACCGAGGGCTTGAGCTGCAGTTCCGACTCCATCTGCGCGTACAGCGCGCGGGACGCGGCGAGGCGTGCCTCGTCGTCCGGCTGACCCAGCACCGATGCGTACAGGCGCACGGTCTTGTCGCCGATCGTGACGTCCTTGGCCGAGAGCAGGTTCCAGGCGTCGAGCGTTCCGGTCTTGATGCCGACGACGCCCGGATCCGCGAGGAGACCGTTCGTGTTCTCGACCTGCCCGGCGCCGGGAAGATCGACGGACTGCTTCGCGACGATCTCGGCGATGACGGGGTGCGCCATGGCCTTCTGCGCGAGCGCCACGAGGGCCTCGGGACTCGCGGCATTGCGCGGGTCCATGCCGGTGGGCTCCCGGATCGTGACGCCCGAAACGCCGTGGGCGGTGAGCCACGCGTTCGCGGCGGAGGCGTACACCGCGTCGGAGGGCCAGATGCCCTGGGCGAGGCGGTCGGCGTAGTTGTTCGCGGAGCCGATGAGCATGCCCTCGAGCATCTGGTACTCGGTGAGCGAGCCCCCGACCGGGACGTCGAGCGCGGACTCGCCGCCCGAGCGGTACTGCCAGTAGCGCGAGCGGTCCGCCGACGTGAAGCGGTACTCCGGGCCCTGCTCGCCGACCGCGAGCGGCATCTCCTCCAGCACGACGAGCGCGGTCACGACCTTGGTGATGCTGGCGATCGCGGCGGGGTCGGCGGTCGAGGCGAGTGTTCCCGGGATGCCGGCGACGGCCTCCGCGGCGCTTCCCTCGGCGGGCCACGCCGGCGCGGCGGCGGGCGCCGCGATCGGCTGCACCTCGATCGCCGTCACCGTCGGGGCGACCGAGTGCAGCGGCCACAGCAGCGTCGTCCCCGCGTACGCGCCGACGACGGCCGCGATCGCCAGCGTCGGCACGACGACGGCGGCACGCAACGGCGAGCGTCGCGGGGCGTCGGCGAGGAGATCGGCGTCGACCGTCACGTACGGGGTCGCCGCCGCGGTCAGGTCGGCAGGCGCCGCGCCGCGCTCGACGACGGTCTCGTCGACCCAGGCGAGCGCCGTGCGACCGCTCGCGGCGCCGGCTGCCGTCGTGGCGGTGGTGACGGCCGGGGGCGAGAAGCCGGACGGGTCGACAGCATCCGTCGGGTTCCACGTCGCGACCGAGGGCACATCGGCGACGGGCACGGTCGCGATCGTCGGAGCGACCGCGGTCACGTCCGCCGGAGCCGTGCTCGTGGGCGGGGACACGGCATCCGTCTCACCCGTCTGCATCGTGAGGATGCCGCCGTCGGAGACATCCTCGGGACCCGGCGTCGGAACGGCACCGGTCTGCACGCGTCGCGCGCGACGCGTGGGCGCAGGGGTGTCGTCCGATGTCACCCACCCAAAATACCTGCTGAACCGGCGGTATACTGGCGCCACAACCACGGGAGTCCGGTGAGCCGGGCTGAGAGGAAGCGGCCCACGCTTCGACCGTCGAACCTGATCCGGATCATGCCGGCGCAGGGAGGAGCTCAAATGCACGCGTCCACGTCCGCATCCACCCCCGTTGCGGGCCGTTCGCAGGGCCCGCGCAGCCTGCGCTGGCGGGTCGTCGACATCGTCGTCGCCGCGGTGCTCGGTGTCGCGATCGGCCTCGTCTTCTGGGCCTGGAACACCGTCGGCTACGCCTGGTTCATCGCGATGGACGGCCTCACGCCGGGTCTCGGCGGCATCGCCGTCGGCATCTGGCTCATCGGCGGCGTCATCGGCGGCCTCGTCATCCGCAAGCCCGGCGCGGCGCTCCTGGTCGAGGTGATCGCCGCGATCGTGTCGATGCTCATCGGCAACGTGTGGGGCGTATCGACCCTGCTGTCGGGACTGGTTCAGGGTCTCGGCGCCGAGCTGATCTTCGCGATCTTCCTGTACCGCCGCTTCACCCTCCCCGTCGCGATGCTCGCCGGTGTGGGCGCGGCCGTCGGCGCGTGGGTGTTCGAGCTCTTCTACGGCAGCTCGCCCAACATCCTGAAGACCCTCGAGTTCAACGTCATCTACCTGGTGTCGCTGGTCGTGTCGGGGGCGCTGCTCGCGGGCGTCGTCGGCTGGTTCGCCGTGCGCGGGCTCGCGGCGACCGGAGCGCTGAGCCGCTTCGCCGTCGGACGCGAAGCGCGCCGCGAGGTCTGACATGACGGCGACCCGCCCGGCTCGCATCACGGCGGCGGGCTGGGGCTGGCGGTACGGCGGACGGCGGGCTCCCGCCGTCCGCGATGTCTCGTTCGCGATCGAGCCCGGCCAGCGCGTGCTCCTGCTCGGCGCATCGGGCGCGGGCAAGTCCACGCTCCTCGCCGGGATGGCCGGCCTCCTCGGCGGCGCCGACGAGGGCGAAGAGACCGGCTCGCTCCTCATCGACGGCGAGCGTGCCGAGGCCCACCGCGGCCGCGTCGGGCTCGTGCTGCAAGACCCCGACTCGGGCGTCGTGCTGTCGAAGGTGGGCGACGACGTGGCCTTCGGCTGCGAGAACCTCGGCGTGCCGGCATCCGAGATCCCTTCCCGCGTGGCCGAGGCGCTCGACGCCGTCGGGCTCGACGTGCCCCTCGCCCGCGCGACGAAGGCGCTCTCGGGCGGGCAGAAGCAGCGACTCGCCCTTGCCGGCGTCCTGGCGATGCGGCCGGGCGTGCTGCTGCTCGACGAGCCCACCGCCAACCTCGATCCGGACGGCGTCCGCGAGGTGCGCGACGCCGTCGAGCGTGCGGTGCGCGAGACCGGCGCCACCCTCGTCGTGATCGAGCACCGGACCGCCGTGTGGGCGGACCTCATGGACCGCGTCATCGTGGTCGGCGCCGACGGCGGGCTCCTCGCCGACGGCTCGCCGGCCGAGGTGTTCGCGCGCCACGGCGCCGCGCTCGCCGCCGTCGGCGTGTGGGTGCCGGGCCACCCGGTCGGCCTGCGCGTGCCGGGCGCAGCGCGGGGCGACGCGCGGGCGGCGGTGGCAGCATCCGCACTCTCGATCTCCCGTGACCGTCGCACCATCGTTCGCGCCGGACTGGACCTCGCGGTGCCGCGCGCGGCCGCGACCGTGATCACCGGACCCAACGGCGCCGGCAAGTCCACGCTGGCGCTGACGCTCGCGGGGCTGCTGCCCGAGGCGGCGGGGCGCGTCGAGGCCGCCCCCGAGCTGGCAGGACGCTCCGGGCGGCGCCCCTCGAAGTGGACGTCGCGCGAGCTGCTCACGCGCATCGGCACCGTGTTCCAGGAGCCCGAGCACCAGTTCCTCGTTTCGACCGTGCGCGACGAGCTCGCGATCGGGCCGCGATCGCGGGGCGTCGATCCGGCCGCCGTCGACGAGATCGTCGGAGAGCTCCTCGAACGGCTGCATCTCGCGCCCCTCGCCGCCGCGAACCCGTTCACGCTGTCGGGTGGCCAGAAGCGCCGACTGTCGGTGGCGACCGTGCTCGCCGACGCGCCGCCGGTCATCGTGCTCGACGAGCCGACCTTCGGACAGGACCGTCGCGGGTGGATCGAGCTCGTGCAGCTGCTCCAGTCCGAGATCGCCGCGGGCACGACGGTCGTCGCCGTCACCCACGACGAGGACGTGCTGCGGCACCTCGGCGGCCACCGCATCGAGCTCGGCGCTCCCGTGCACGCGAGGGTGCGATCGTGACCGCCGTCGACACGCTCGCCGCCGAGGTCCCGGCGCCTCCCCGCGCCTGGCTCGACGGGGTGAACCCCGTCACCAAGATCGTGCTCGCGCTGCTGCTGTCGGTGCCCCTCTTCGCCTCCATCGACGCCACCAGCGCCCTGGTCGCGATCGCACTCCAGCTCGCCTGCATCCCGCTGACCGGCCTGGCGGCCATGACGGTGCTGAAACGGATGCTGCCGATCCTGGTCTTCGCGCCGGTCGCGGGTGTCAGCATGCTGCTGTACGCGGAACCCGGGGGCACCGTCTACTGGTCGTTCTGGTACGCGACGATCAGCGACGACTCCATCGCGCTGGCCGTCGCGGTGTGCCTGCGCGTGCTCGCCCTCGCGCTGCCGACGATCCTGCTCTTCGGCCGCACCGATCCCACCGAGCTCGCCGACGCGCTGGCGCAGGTCGCGAAGCTGCCGTCGCGCTTCGTGCTCGGAGTGCTCGCGGGCACCCGCACGCTCGGCCTCTTCCTCGACGACTGGCGCAGCATGAGCCTCGCGCGCCGCGCGCGCGGCGTCGGCGACAGCGGTGCGATCCGCCGGTTCTTCTCGATGGCGTTCGTGCTGCTCGTGTTCGCGGTGCGCCGCGGCACGAAGCTCGCGATGGCGATGGAGGCGCGGGGCTTCGGCTCAGGCGTCCCGCGCACGTGGGCACGGCCGTCGCGACTGCACCCGCGCGACGCCGTGGCGCTGCTCGGCGGCACCGCGATCATGGCCCTGGCGATCGGCGCCGCGGTGGCCGCGGACACGTTCCGGTTCGTGTGGTCCTGACGCCGTCGGTGCGGCGACGTTCCGTCTGCGGGCGCCAGAACTCCCCCGCTCAATGACCGGTGCTTCGAGTCCCGGTCGTTGAGCGAGCTTGCGAGTCGAAACGCCTGGCCGCGGCGCAGCACCCGGCATCAGCCGCCGGCCACCAGCCGCTCGTAGCCGGGCTGCAGCGCGGGGAAGTAGTCGTCCCACTTGACCGTTGCGACCTCGACGCCCGCCTGCGCGGCCACCAGTCGATCGAGGTAGTACTCCCAGCCCGGCCCGATCGAGCCGACCTCGTCCTCGGGGCCCAGTCGCTGGCCGAAGGTGAGCACCGTGTCACCGTGCTCGTCCGGGGCGAGCTCGAACCACAGGTGCCACGCACCCGACCCGGCCGAAGTGTCGCCGGCGAAGCGCCGGGGGCGGTCGCACTCGAGGATCGTGTACTCCTCGCCCGCGGCATCCGGATCCTCCGCGGTCATGTAGAACGTGACGTGCCCGCTCGCGGGATCGCCCTCCCAGCGGCCGATCCAGCGCTCGAGCCGCGCGGAGTCGGTCAGCTCGCGCCACACCTCGTCGGCCGTCGCGCGGAAGCGTCGCAGGATCACGAGGTTGGGCTTGCCGTCGATGTCGCAGACGTTGCCGGTGATGTCGGTCATGTCGCGTTCCAGAGCTCCCGGTAGTACGACAGGCGCTCGCGATCGGGTTCGATCCCGTACGCCTCGATGAGGGCGTCCTCCCATCCCTCGCCATAGTTCCACGCCGTCGACATCGACGCCACGGCGATGTCGGCCCAGCGGTCGCCGACGCCGAGCGCCCCGAGGTCGACGTGTCCGCTCCACCGGCCGTCGCCGCCGATCAGGGTGTTGGGGCAGCAGGCGTCGCCGTGGCACACGACGAGCCGGTCGATCGGCGGGGCGTCGCGCAACGCCGCGGGAAGACGGATGCCGCGTCCCGCCGCGTTCGCGATCCGCGCGGGCACGCGCCAGTCGAACGGGCAGTCATCGACCGGCAGCGCGTCGTGCAGGGCGCGCAGACCCTGGCCGACGGCGCGGACGGCGGTGGCGGCATCCGTGATCCATCGCGGATCGACCGCCGACAGCCCCGGGAGTGCCGCCGTCACCAGCCATTCGTGGCTCTGGTCGCCCCCGGCTTCGAGAAGCTGCGGCACGGCGGTGTAGGCCGCCGCCCACCGCAGTCGCTCGGCCTCGCCGTCGAACGACGTCTCGTTGTTGCGCGGACCGTACTTGAGATAGCGGCCGTCGTCGGTGCGGAACGTCATGCCGCCGAGCTCGTTGAGCCAGACCGGTGTGAGGTCAGCTCCGCGAGCCAGCTCCCGCACGCGCTCGGGGACGGCCACGTCTTCGAGGGGGATCGACACCATCCCATCCTGCACGGGTCAGGACGCGAGGACCTCGCGGAGGATGAGGGCGTGGTTGTGCGTGTCGTCGTGGACGGCGTGCAGCAGCGTCACGACGGGGTGCGGGGCGAGCTCCTCCCGGAGCGACGCGACGGCGGTGGCCGTCGGTCCGTCGAGTTCGGCCCGGTAGGCCGTCTCGAAGTCGGGCCACGCCATGTCGTCATGGTGGAACGCCGTGCGCAGCTCGGTCGAGGGTGCGACCTCCTTCGCCCACAGGTCGAGTGCGGCCCGCTCCTTCGAGAGTCCGCGCGGCCACAGCCGGTCGACGAGGACGCGGAAGCCGTCGTCAGGGGCCGGGTCGTCGTAGACGCGCTTGAGCCGGATCTCCATGCGTCCATCCAACCCGCCGGCCCCGCCGCGCGCCACCGGCGTGGTGGGATGGGAGGCATGCCCACCACGCGCGCCACCCGACGGCGAGGACCCCTGACGGCGCTCGAGGGCGCGGAACCCTCGGTCGCGATCGGCGACACCGCGGCGCGGCGCGTGCGGCTCTCGCCGGAAGGGCTCTCCCGTCACATCGGCGAGCCCCGGTTGCAGTTCGTGCCGTGGACCCGGGCGCACGCGGTCACGGTGGACCCGCCGGGGTCCTGGTGGCCGTATCCTGCGGTCACCGACATGGCGGCGGCGCTGCTCGGCGGCGTGGCCGGCGGCCTGGAGGCCGGCGATGCGGCCGAGACGCCCACCTTCGTCGTCGTGATCACGACGCTCGAGGGGGAGCGGCTGGAATGGCGCGCCACGCAGCACCACCTCTCGGGCTACCGCCGCGGCGACGCGCAGGCGACGACGCGGCTGGTGGAGTACCTGACCGCCCGCGGCGAGGCGCGCATGCTCCTCGCACGGCCCGCCGAGCTGATCGACCGGATCTCGGCCCTCACGCGCATCGGTCCGCAGTTCGGGCCGTGACGGCCCGGGCGAGCGCCGTTAGCCTGGTCCTGTCGCGCCGCCGGCCGGTGAGCGATGGGACTGAGTACCGCGTATGCTGATACGCGGTTCCGCCGAATCCGGACTTCGAAGGAGAATCCATGGACCTCACGGGCACCGCCGCACTCGTCACCGGTGGCGCGAGCGGACTCGGCCTCGCGACGGCCCGGCGTCTCGCCGCCGCCGGCGCGACCGTCACGATCGTCGACCTGCCGAACTCGGCGGGCGCCGAGGTGGCCGCAGAGCTCGGGGGAACGTTCGCGCCGGCGGACGTCACGAGCCCCGAACAGGTGGCAGCCGCGGTCGCGACGGCCGCAGCATCCGGCCCCCTGCGCGTCGTCGTGAACTGCGCCGGCATCGCCCCGCCGGCCAAGGTGCTCGATCGTGAGGGCAACCCCTCGCCGCTCGAGGGCTTCGAGCGGATCATCCGCGTGAACCTCATCGGCACGTACAACGTCATCTCGCAGGCCTCGGCGGCCATCGCGAAGACCGAGCCCACCGCCGACGGCGACGGTGCGTCCGGCGAGAGGGGCGTCATCGTCAACACCGCGAGCGTCGCCGCCTTCGACGGCCAGATCGGGCAGCCCGCGTATTCGGCGTCGAAGGGCGGCGTGCACGCCATGACCCTGCCGATCGCCCGCGAGCTCGCGCGCTACGGCATCCGCGTCGTGACGATCGCCCCGGGCATCATGGAGACCCCCATGCTGATGGGCCTGCCGCAGGCCGCACAGGACTCCCTCGGCGAGCAGGTGCCGTACCCGCGGCGCCTCGGCAAGCCCGACGAGTACGCCCGCCTGGTGATGTCCATCGTCGACAACGGCTACCTCAACGGCGAGACCATCCGCCTCGACGGCGCCATCCGCATGGCGCCGAAGTAAGGAGAAACGTGAGCGACTCGATCCTCGTCACCCGCGACGGCGCCCTGGCGCGCGTGCGGTTCAACCGGCCGGCGTTCCTGAACGCGATGGGCTTCGAGATGGGCACACGCTGGCGCGACGTCGCCCACGAGCTCACCTCCGACTCGTCCGTGGGGGCCATCATCCTGGATGCTGCGGGCCCCGCCTTCTGCGCCGGCGGCGACGTGATCGAGATGGCGACGTCGGGGGCGTCGGGTGGGGACGTGACCGGCGCCGCGCACACGATCCACGACGGCATCCGCACGTTCGTGGAGTCGGACAAGCCCATCGTCGCCGCCGTTCAGGGCGCCGTCGCGGGCGGCGGGCTGGGGCTCATGCTCACCGCGGACTACATCGTCGCCTCGGAGCAGTCCAAGTTCGTCAGCAAGTACGCCAACATCGGACTCACGCCCGACCTCGGCGTCTCGACGCTGCTGCCCGCCGCGGTCGGCCAGCGCCGCGCGCTGCAGCTGCTCCTGCAGGACCTCACGATCGACGCCCCCACAGCACTCGACTGGGGCCTGGTGACCGAAGTCGTGCCCACAGCCGACGTCGCCGCGCGCGCCGAGGCGGTGGCGCGGTTCTGGCTCGACAACGCCACCGGCGCTTTCGGGCAGGCCAAGCGCCTCGTCCGCACGGGCGCCGGGCGCCCGTTCGCCGAGAACCTCGACGACGAGGCCCGCTCGATCGGCGCGCGCTTCGACACCGACGAGGCCAAGGCCCGCGTCGCGGCCTTCGCCGCAGCATCCGCCAAGTCCGCGCGCCCGGCCTGACCGCCCCCATGTCCCACTTTTCGCCGAACGCGGCGCCCGCAGCGGCGGAAATCGCGACATGAGGGCCGGAAAACGGGACACCAACACCGGCTTGCATTCCAGCGGTCATCGCAACGAGGGCTGATTCTCGGACATTAGCAGGGTGGCGAAGAGGTCCGCGGGTGCGCGGTCGCCGAGCGTCATTCGGGGTCGGCGATTGAGCTCGTCCTCGACTCTGGCGAGGTCCCGCGGCGTGTGGACGGCGAGGTTCGTCGACTTGGGGAAGTACTGGCGCAGCAACCCGTTTGTGTTTTCGTTGCTGCCGCGTTGCCAGGGGCTGGCGGCGTCGCAGAAGTAGATCTTCGTGCCGGTGTCGGCGGTGATGTCGAGGTGCTTGGCCATCTCGGTGCCTTGATCCCAGGTCAGCGTCCGCCGCAGCCCCTGCGGGAGAGCGCGGAGGGCCCGCACCAATGCTGCGTGCAGTTCGGATGAGGTGGGCGCGTTCAGGTGCAGCAGCTTCACGTAGCGGGTCTGCCGCTCTACGAGTGTGCCGATCGCGGAGCGGTGGTGCGGGCCGACGATGAGGTCGCCCTCCCAGTTGCCCGCCACCGATCTGTCTGTCGGTTCGAACTCGCGGTCGTGGATCGACAGCATCGGCTGCGCGAACCGGCGTCCGGCTCGGATCAGGCGGGTGTGCGCCCTGCGGTGGTCGCGTCCTGTCCGCAGCGGTGACGGGTCGGGTTTGCGGAGAAGCCCTGTTCCGGGCCGGTAGATCGCGAGATAGATGCTCTCCGTCGCGACCCGCATGCCGGCATCGTCGGGGTGTGCGGCGCGCAGGGCGCGGCTGATCTGCTGCGGACTCCACCGCTCCTTCAATCTCGCCTTCACGTACGTGCGCAGCACTGGATTGGTCGACAGCTTCAACGGCTTCGGGCGCCGGCGACGGGTCGCGGCGATGCTGTGCGCGTGGAACGGTCGGTACTGGCCGGACTCATGTGCGTTGCGTCGCAGCTCCCTACTGATCGTCGACGGCGACCGGCCCAGCGTCTTGGCGATCTCCGTCGGTCCGGCGCCCCTGCTCGCGAGGTCGGCGATCCGGATGCGTTCCTCCTCGGACAGGAAGCGGGGCGAGATGGGGCGAAGCGCAAGCGGCTCGAGCGGCGGCACGACTTTCACCGTGCCATCCTTTCGCCGCACCGTCGTGCCGTCTCTCCAGATATACGCCGTGGTGCGCACGACACCGACCTCGCGCGCCGCGGCGGCCAACGGCCACCCTTGCGCGAGCAGCTCCATGAACCGCTTCCGCGCCAACGACTTCGGCCTCCGCCCAGGACCCTTCGGAACACGACGTGACGACAACATGACCTCCAACTGGTGTGATCACGTTGCGACGATCACTGGAAACCACCCGGAGGAATACAGTGACCGAATCGACGGATGCCGCGCCCCTCGCCGGCAAGACGATCCTGATGTCGGGCGGCAGCCGCGGCATCGGCCTCGCGATCGCGCTGCGCGCGGCGCGCGACGGCGCCAACATCGCACTGCTGGCCAAGACCGACACCCCGCACCCCAAGCTCGAGGGGACCGTGCACTCGGCGGCCGAAGCGATCCGCGCCGCCGGCGGCCACGCGCTGCCGATCGTCGGCGACGTGCGCAACGACGACGACGTGACCGAGGCCGTGCTCAAGACGCAGGGCGAGTTCGGCGGCATCGACATCGTGGTGAACAACGCGTCGGTCATCGATCTGTCGCGCTCGCTCGACCTCGACGCCAAGAAGTACGACCTCATGCAGGACGTCAACGTGCGCGGGACGTTCATGCTCTCGCGCGCGGCGGTGCCGATCCTGAAGGAGGCGGCGAACCCGCACATCCTCTCGCTCTCGCCGCCGCTCAACCTCTCGCCGAAGTGGCTCGGCGGACACACGGGGTACACCCTCGCGAAGTACGGCATGACGATGGTGACGCTGGGGATCGCGGCGGAGTTCGCCGACGCCGGCATCGCCGCGAACACGCTGTGGCCACGCACCACCATCGCGACCGCGGCCGTGCAGTTCGCCCTCGGCGGCGACCGCATGATGAAGGTCAGCCGCACGCCCGAGATCTACGCCGACGCCGCGCACGAGATCTTCACGAAGCCGTCGCGCGAGTACACCGGGCAGACCCTCATCGTCGAGGACGTGCTCGAGGCCGCGGGCGTGACCGACTTCTCGGACTACGCCGCTGTGCCCGGCACGCCGGACGAGGCGCTGTTCCCCGACATCTTCCTGGACTGAAGCTCGCCCGCGAATCCCGGCCTCGCCGAGACCGGGGATCCGCCGCGAAACCGGGAACGTCGTCCTCGGTCTCGGCGAAATCCCCCTGTCTCGCCGCGTCACTACCTCGTCCGGGCGCGCGGACGTAGGGTGGGGGCATGGCGGTGCGGAGCCTGTTCCCCATCCTGCTGGCGCGCGAACTCCCCGAGCTCGTGCGGTTCTACGAGCGGGCGCTCGGCGGGGTCGTCGACTACCGGTTCCCTGACGAGCACGGCGCCGACGCCTACGTGTCGCTGAAGATCGACGGGGTGTCCCTCGGCATCGGCCGCGACGACGACGCGCTGCCGCCCGGTGCGGGCGAACGGGTCGGCCTCTGGTTCTACGTCGACGACGTCGACCGCACGTTCTCGGCCTGGGTGGCCGCCGGCGGCCACCCGATCCAAGCGCCTGCCGACATGCCCTGGGGCGAGCGCATCGCGCAGGTGCGCGACCCCGCCGGCAACCTCGTGAACCTCGGCGCGGAGCCGCCCGCCGCCGAGAGCTGACCCGGCGAATGAGGCGGCCGCGTCAGATCAGGCCGAGGCGGCGGAACGCGTTCGCGATCCCGTCGTCGAGCACGTCGGTCGTGACGAAGTCGGCGAGCTCCTTGAGCTCCGGCTGCGCGTTGCCCATCGCGACCGAGACGCCGCACACCTGGAACATCTCGATGTCGTTCCGGCTGTCGCCCACCGCGATCGCATCGGCCGCGTCCATGCCGAGATGAGTGAGCAGCAGCTCGATGGCCGACCCCTTCGTGGTCTCGCGCTCGCTGATCTCGCCGTTCGAGCCGCCGGGCAGCGGCATGCTGCCCGGCACGATGAGGAACTCGTCGCCGAGGTCGGCGCGCAGCTCCTCGAGGCCTTCCGGGTGGTCGCTGACGAAGACGGCCTTGTCGATGCGCGTCAGGTCGGCCTCGTCGGCGCTCGGGAAGGTGCGCTGGGCGAGCCCCACCAGCGAGTCCTCCGGCCGCACCTCCTGGCCGGACGCCTCACGCGCCGCGAGCGCCGCCGCATAGTCGCGCATCAGCTCTGCCATGCCGTCCGAGGCGTAGACGGCATCGCGCGTCTGCAGGAAGTAGCGGATGCCGCGGCTTCGCAGCGCCGTGAGCATGCGGTCCGTCGCGGCCGGTGACAGGGGGCGGTCGACGACCACCTCTCCGTCCGAGACGACGAGCGCACCGGAGTTCGTCACCGCGCCGTCGAAGCCGATCTCTGCGACGTCCGGATGGATGTCGGAGGCCGACCGCCCGGTGCTCAGGTACACGAGATGCCCGGCTTCGCGCACCGCGCGGATGGCCGGACCAGTCGAGGGGCACACGTGCGAGCCGTGCTCGAGGAGAGTGCCGTCGACGTCGAGGAAGATGATGCGCCGGCGAGAGGAGAGGGCCGAGGTCTCGGCATCCGTGTTCATCAGTGCTTGTTCCCGGTGAAGAGGAGGATGCCGCCCAGGCCGATCATGAGCCCGCCGCCGGTGGCAGAGAGGGTCGAGATGCGCTTCGGGGAGCGCCCGAACCACTCGCGCGCGCCCGCCGCGACGAGCGCCCAGATGCCGTCGGAGATGAGCGCGATCACGAAGAACACGAGTCCGAGCTCGATCATCTGCAGCGGCACCATTCCGGCGTTCAGGTCGACGAACTGGGGGAGCACCGCCACGAAGAAGGCGATCGTCTTCGGGTTCGTGATGCCGACGACGAACCCCTCGCCGAGCTGGCGCCAGGCCGAGCGCGGCAGCGCGCCGCCGTTGGCCTCCGCGGCGGCGCGACGACGGTGGCGGATCGCCTGTACGCCGAGGTACATGAGGTACAGCGCTCCGGCGACCTTGACGACGGTGAACAGCACGACCGACTGCGCGACGACGCCGCCGACGCCGACTGCGACGAGACCGATGATCGGCAGCAGTCCGAGCGCGTTGCCGAGCACGCTGAGCAGCCCGCCGATGCGGCCCAGGGCGAGCGCGCGCCCGATCGTGAAGAGCACGCTCGGACCCGGGATCACGATCAGGACGAGCGCGGCGAGCGTGAAGGCGAGAAGGTTGGGGGCGGGCACCACAGGGCGAGCCTAGTCCGGGGCCCGGATCGGCATCCGTCCAGGAGTGTCCGCGTACCCTGGACGCATGACCGAGTCGCCCGTCCGCGCCACCGACCCAGCCGTGCGCAGCACAGGACAGCGCCGCCAGGTGCGTCCGGCGACCGAAGGCTGGACGCAGAAGAAGGATGCCGAGGGCCGGCCCCTCCTGCAGTTCGCGAGTCCCAAGCGCGGCAAGCCGCCCGTGCACATGGCGGACTTCACCCCCGAGCAGCGCGTCGAGAAGGTCAAGGAGCTCGGACTCCCCGGTTTCCGCGCGAAGCAGCTCGAGAAGCACTACTTCCAGCACTGGACCCATAACCCCGCCGACATGACGGACCTCCCGGCCGACGGCCGCGAGGAGTTCGTGCACGGCATGCTGCCGGCGCTCCTCACCGAGGTGCGCCGCCTCGAGACCGACCGCGGCGACACCATCAAGTTCCTCTGGAAGCTGCACGACGGCGCACTCGTCGAGTCGGTGCTCATGCGCTACCCCGGCCGCATCACGCTGTGCGTCTCGTCGCAGGCCGGCTGCGGCATGAACTGCCCGTTCTGCGCGACCGGCCAGGCCGGCCTCACGCGCAACATGTCGGCCGCCGAGATCGTCGAGCAGGTCGTGCGCGCCAACCGCCTCATCGCCGACGGCGGCCTCGGCGGCAAGAAGAAGGACGACCACTCGGCCGAGCGCGTCTCGAACATCGTCTTCATGGGCATGGGAGAGCCGCTCGCCAACTACGCGCGCGTGATGCAGGCGGTGCGCGTGATGACAGACAAGCAGCACGGCCTCGGCATGAGCGCCCGCGGCATCACGGTCTCCACCGTCGGCCTCGTGCCCGCGATCACGAAGCTCGCCGCCGAGGACATCCCGGTCACCTTCGCGCTGTCCCTGCACGCGCCCGACGACAAGCTCCGCGACGAGCTCATCCCGGTGAACTCGCGGTGGAAGGTCGACGAGGCCCTCGACGCCGCCCGCGCCTACTTCGACAAGACGGGTCGCCGCGTCTCGATCGAGTACGCCCTCATCAAGGACATGAACGACCACGGCTGGCGCGCCGACCTCCTCGCCGAGAAGCTCAACGCCCGCGGGCGCGGCTGGGTGCACGTCAACCCCATCCCGCTGAACCCGACGCCCGGCTCGATCTGGACCGCGTCCGAGGTGTCGGTGCAGAACGAGTTCGTGCGCCGCCTCAACGACGCCGGCATTCCGACGACCCTCCGCGACACCCGCGGCAAGGAGATCGACGGCGCCTGCGGCCAGCTCGTCGCCACCGAGGAGGACGAGGCGGTCGCCGCCGTCACCCCGCTCGAGGACTGATCCCCCGGTCGTCGAGCGTGCCCGCGAGTCGAAACGCAGAGTCGGAACGCCGCGGCATCCGGGATCTCACGCTCCTCTAATACACCTGGTGCACAGGTTGCCCGCTCTAGGGTGTGCGGATGTCTTCTTACTCCGCACACCGGCCGGGCCGGTTCGGCTCCGACGGCCGGATCGAGTTCGAGACAGACGAGGAACAGACGGAGGATCTGTACCTCGACGACGTCCGCGCTCAGCAGGCCGCCGGTGAACCCGTGCGCGAGCGTCGGGACGCCGACGGTCCTGAGGATCCGTTCCCCGAGACCCGCGATCTGCTCGAGGACGCGCTGGCGATGAACCCGACGCAGCCGGTCGCCGTGAGCGAGCCGGTCGTGGCCGAGCAGCCGGCGACGATCGGCGAGTGGGGCGCTGTCGACGAGCCGCGCGTGGACGAGCCCGTCGCCGACGCGCGGGTGGCGGACGAGCCGGTGGTCCATGAGGAGCCGGAGGCCGCAGCATCCGTGCCCCCCGTCCGTGAAAAGCGTGCGAAGCGCCCGCGTCGCGAGCGGACCTCCGGATGGCGCAAGCTCGCGATCCTCGGCGGTGCCGACGGATCGGTGCTCGACGAGGTGCCGACCGAGACGCCGCGCTTCGTGCAGATGTTCTTCGTGATCGCCGGCACCGCGCTGATCTCGGCGACCTCGATGTACTTCGCGCTGACCACCGGCGTGCGGATCGTCGCGTGGGGCGCGCTGCCGCTCGCGATCGTGTGGGCCCTCATCATCTTCAACCTCGACCGCTTCCTCACCTCGACGATGCGCTCCTCGCAGAGCATCGGACGGCTGATCGCGCTCGCGATCCCGCGCGTCATCATGGCCGCCGTCATCGGCATCGTCGTGGCCGAGCCGCTCGTGCTGCAGATCTTCCACAACGACATCGCGCGCGAGGTCAACGCGACGAACATCACGCAGGCGCAGTCGGATCAGGACGCCGTCACCGCCGGGCCCGAGAAGCAGGCGCTGGATGCCGCGAGCGAACGCGTCGCCGCGCTCGAGAGCCAGGCGGCCAGCGGCGTCGTAGCGGGCGCGGACACCACGTCGGCGTCGACGGCATCGGCGCAGCAGACCGTGGACGACCTCACCGCCAAGCTCGGCGCGCAGCAGCAGGTGATCGACCAGGCGCGTGCGATCTACCAGTGCGAGCTCACCGGGCAAGGGGCGGGCGAGGTTCCCGGCTGCAGCGGCGTCGCGGGCGAGGGTGCGAGCTCGGATGCCGCCGAGGCGCAGCTCGCGGCCGCGCAGGCGGCGTACGACGACCTGAACTCGCAGCTGACCGCTGCGCAGGCCGATCTCGCCGCAGCGCAGGCGGCCGGTACGGCGGACGCCGGCGCATCGGAGGCGACGAACAAGCAGCAGGCGAAGGACGAGCTGCCTGGCGCGCGCGAGCAGTACCAGGCGGCGCTCGCCGCCTACGATGCCCGTGCGGCGGAGATCGCGAGCGGCAACTCCGGTGCGGTGGGCCTGCTGAGCCAGATCAGTGGGCTCGAGCGGCTGTCGCAGCGCGAGCCCACCCTCGCGTGGGCGCACTGGCTGATCGCGGGGCTGTTCTTCATGATCGAGCTGCTGCCGGTGCTCGTGAAGGTGCTCACGAGCTACGGCGAGCCCTCGCTCTACGAGAAGGCCGACGGGTTGCGCCGCCAGGTGGCGCTCGACCGCGTCACGGCGCGCAGCTGGCGCGAGCGGGCCGACATCGCGCAGGGCGGGCAGGCCTAGCCGGTTCCACCGCGGACGAGACGGATGCCTCGGGCAGAGGCATCCGTCTTCCCCGCTGTCGGCGGCGCAGTGGTGGGAGCGGTCTCGCGCGTCGCGATATATCGTGTTAGAGTGACCGGCGGGTCGCCGCTGGGAGGCGATCACGCCCCCGTTCCGCCCTCAGTGAACGGGACTGCCGCGATGTCGGTGGCCCGTGCGAAGGTGGGTCGGCACCCTCACATCCGCAGAGGCGGAGCCCTGCCATGGCTTCACCGCGTCCGGGAGAACCCTCGTGCTGGCAAAACTCCTCGTCCGATATCTCAAACCATACGGCTGGCTGCTGCTCGGCGTGCTGCTGTTCCAGTCGGCCTCCGCCGTGGCCTCGCTGTACCTGCCCAGCCTGAACGCCGACATCATCGACAACGGCGTCTCGAAGGGTGACACCGACTACATCTGGCGCACCGGCATCGTCATGCTGACCGTTTCGCTGGGGCAGATCGTCGCCTCGATCATCGCGACCTACTTCGCGGCGCGCGCCGCGATGAGTCTCGGCCGTGACATCCGCGACGACATCTTCGAGCGCGTCTCGGGCTTCTCCGAGCGTGAGGTGACCGGCTTCGGCGCCGGCTCGCTCATCACCCGCAACACGAACGACGTGCAGCAGGTGCAGATGCTCGCGATGATGGGGGCGACGTTCCTCGTCACGGCGCCCCTGCTCGCGGTCGGCGGCATCGTGCTCGCGATCGAGCAGGCGGCGAGCCTCGCATGGATCCTGGCCGTCGCCGTGCCGGTGCTCCTGCTCGTCGCGGGCCTGCTGATCGCCCGCATGGTGCCGCTGTTCCGCAGCTACCAGGGCAAGCTCGACGGCGTGAACCGCGTCATGCGCGAGCAGCTCACCGGCATCCGCGTCATCCGCGCCTTCGTCCGCGAGCCCATCGAAGAGGAGCGCTTCCGCGAGGCCAACACCGACATCATGGTCGTCGGCCGCAAGGTCGGTTCGCTGTTCGTGGTGCTGTTCCCCGCGGTCATGCTGATCCTCAACGTCACGGTGATCGGCGTGATCTGGTTCGGCGGCATGCAGGTCGACAGCGGTGAGATCCAGATCGGCACCCTGTTCGCCTTCATGCAGTACGCGATGATCATCCTCTCGGGTGTGTTGATGGCGAGCTTCATGACGCTGATGATCCCGCGCGCCGCCGTGTCGGCCGAGCGCGTCGGCGAGGTGCTGGACACCCACTCGTCGCTGGAGCGTCCGTCCGATGCGGTCGGCGTGTTCCCGACTCCGGGCACCGTCGAGTTCCACGACGTCGCATTCACCTATCCGGGCGCCGAGCACCCGATCCTCTCGCGCATCAGCTTCCGCGCCGAACCCGGTGAGACGGTCGCGATCGTCGGCTCGACGGGAGCCGGCAAGACCACGCTCGTGTCGCTCATCCCACGTCTGTTCGACGCCACCGACGGGGTCGTCGAGGTCGGCGGCGTCGACGTGCGCCGGGCCGACCTCGATGCGCTGTGGAGCACCATCGGACTGGTGCCGCAGCGCCCGTTCCTGTTCTCGGGCACGATCGCGTCGAACCTGCGGTTCGGGCGTGAGGACGCGACCGATGCCGAGCTCTGGCGCGCGCTCGAGATCGCCCAGGCGAGCGACTTCGTGAGCCAGATGGATGCAGGGCTCGATGCGCGCATCGCCCAGGGCGGCACCAACGTGTCGGGCGGGCAGCGCCAGCGGCTCGCGATCGCGCGGGCCATCGTCCACCAGCCGCGGGTGCTGGTGTTCGACGACTCGTTCTCGGCGCTCGACCTGACGACCGATGCGCGCCTGAGGCAGGCGCTGTGGCGGGAACTGCCCGACGTCACCAAGATCGTCGTGGCCCAGCGCGTCTCGACCATCACGGACGCCGACCGCATCGTCGTCCTCGACGACGGCGGCATCGTGGGCATCGGCACCCACGAGCAGCTGCTCGAGACGAGCCAGACATACCGCGAGATCGTCGAATCCCAGCTCGGAGCGGAGGTCGCGCGATGAGCGACGAGAAGAACACCGAGAAGACCTCCCGCCGCCGCGGGCGCCAGGCCGTCGCGGAGCTCAGCGCCGAGGAGAAGGCCGAGATCGAGCTCGGGGAGCAGGCGCGCATCGCGGCCGACGACTGGAGCGGCGCCGTCGCCCCGGGCAAGGCCGCGCACTTCTGGCCCGCCTTCCGCCGGCTGATCGGGCTGCTGCGCCCGAACGCCTGGGCGTTCGTGTTCGTGTCGATCCTCGGCTCGATCGGCGTCGTGCTCGCGGTGCTGTCGCCCAAGGTGCTCGGCGAGGCGACCAACATCCTCTTCGAGGGCGTGGTGTCGTCGATGGCGCCGGCCGGCATGACCAAGGAGCAGGTCGTCGCGGGGCTGGAGGCCACGGGGCAGCAGGACCTCGCCAACATCGTCTCGGCGATGGAGCGCTTCGTCCCCGGTGCCGGCGTCGACTTCATGGCGCTCAGCCGCGTGCTGCTCATCGTGCTCGGGCTCTACTTCGCGTCGTCGCTGCTGATGTGGCTGCAGGGCTACGTCATCAACGTGATCATGGTGCGCGTCATGTGGCGCCTGCGCGAACAGGTCGAGGCCAAGATCAATCGCCTGCCGCTGCGCTACTTCGACCGCGTGCAGCGCGGCGAGCTGATCTCGCGGGTGACGAACGACATCGACAACATCACGCAGATGATGCAGCAGTCGCTGTCGCAGGCGCTGACGAGCGTGCTCACGGTGATCGGCGTGCTCATCATGATGCTGACCATCTCGTGGCAGCTGACGCTCGTGGTGCTGGTGAGCTTCCCGCTCATGGGCATCCTGTTCGGCGTCATCGGGCCCCGCTCGCAGAAGGCGTTCGGCATCCAATGGCGTAAGGTCGGCCGACTCAACGCGCGCGTCGAGGAGTCGTTCTCGGGCCACGCCCTGGTCAAGGTCTTCGGCCGTGAGCAGGCGTCGCGCGAGGCGTTCCGCGAAGAGAACGAGGAGCTCTACCAGGCCTCGTTCAAAGCGCAGTTCCTGTCGAACATCATGATGCCGACGATGATGTTCATCGGGAACCTCACCTACGTGGGCATCGCGGTCTTCGGTGCGCTGATGGTCGCCAGCGGCCAGCTGCGACTCGGCGACGTGCAGGCGTTCATCCAGTACTCGCAGCAGTTCACGCAGCCGCTCGCGGAGCTCGGCGGCATGGCCGCGGTCGTGCAGTCGGGCACTGCCTCGGCCGAGCGCGTGTTCGAGCTGCTGGACGAGCCCGAGCAGGAGCCCGACGCCGAAGACGCGCCCGCGCTGGTCGAGGGCGACGGCACGATCGAGTTCCAGGACGTCGCGTTCTCGTACTCGCCCGACCGGCCGCTCATCCACGACCTATCGTTCCGGGTCGAGCCCGGCCAGACGGTCGCGATCGTGGGTCCGACCGGTGCCGGCAAGACCACGCTCGTGAACCTGCTGATGCGCTTCTACGAGCTCGACGGCGGCCGCATCCTGCTCAACGGGCAGAACATCGCCGAGCTCACGCGCCGCGACATCCGCGCCGAGACGGGCATGGTGCTGCAGGACCCGTGGCTGTTCGCCGGCACGATCCGCGAGAACATCCGCTACGGCCGCGCCGACGCCACCGACGACGAGATCCTCGCCGCCGCGCGGGCGACGTACGTCGACCGGTTCGTGCACTCGCTGCCCGACGGGTACGACACGCTCCTCGACGAGGACGCGTCGAACATCTCGGCGGGGGAGAAGCAGCTCATCACGATCGCGCGCGCGTTCGTGGCGCAGCCCTCGGTGCTGATCCTCGACGAGGCGACGAGCTCGGTCGACACCCGCACAGAGCTGCTGCTGCAGCACGCGATGGCCGCTCTCCGTGAGGGACGCACGTCGTTCGTGATCGCGCACCGCCTGTCGACCATCCGCGACGCCGACCTCATCCTCGTGATGGAGAACGGCGGGATCGTCGAGAAGGGCACGCACGAGGAGCTCATCGCCGCGAAGGGCGCGTACTTCCGCCTGTACAACTCGCAGTTCGAGCAGGCCGCGTCCGATCTCGACGAGGAGGCCCGCGCGCTGACCGTCGATGCGGAGTCCGGCGAGCGCGTCGAGGGCGCGGAGGACGACGCGATCGAGGACGAGACCGCACCCGTCGTGTGACGAACCGACGCTGCCCGCTCCGACGCATCCGCCGGGGCGGGTAGCGTTTTCTCATGGTCAATTACCGGTACCTCGGAAACAGCGGTCTCAAGGTCAGCGAGATCACCTACGGCAACTGGGTCACCCACGGCTCGCAGGTCGACGACTCCGCCGCCATCGCCACGGTCCACGCCGCGCTCGACGCCGGCATCACCACGTTCGACACGGCCGACGTCTACGCCAACACGGCCGCCGAAGAGGTCCTCGGCAAGGCGCTCTCGGGTCAGCGTCGCGAATCCCTCGAGATCTTCACCAAGGTCTACTTCCCGACCGGCCCGCAGGGACCGAACGACACCGGCCTCAGCCGCAAGCACATCTTCGAGTCCATCAACGGGTCGCTGAAGCGCCTCGGCACCGACTATGTCGACCTCTATCAGGCACACCGCTTCGACTACGAGACGCCGCTCGAGGAGACGTTCCAGGCCTTCGCCGACGTGGTGCGCCAGGGCAAGGCGCTCTACATAGGCGTCTCGGAGTGGACCGCCGAGCAGCTGCGCGAGGGCCACGCTCTCGCCAAGAGCTACGGCGTGCAGCTCATCTCGAACCAGCCGCAGTACTCGGCGCTGTGGCGGGTCATCGAGGGCAAGGTGGTCCCGGCGTCCGAGGAGCTCGGCATCTCGCAGATCGTGTGGTCGCCGATGGCCCAGGGTGTGCTGTCGGGCAAATACCTCCCCGGCCAGCCGGTTCCCGAGGGGTCGCGCGCGACCGACGACAAGAGCGGCGCCCGCTTCATCCAGTCCTTCCTCCGCGACGACGTGCTCGAGGCCGTCCAGCGCCTGAAGCCCGTGGCCGAGCAGGCAGGCCTGTCGATGCCGCAGCTCGCCATCGCGTGGGTGCTGCAGAACAAGAACGTCGCGTCGGCGCTGGTGGGGGCATCCCGTCCCGAACAGCTCGCCGAGACCGTCAAGGCCTCCGGCGTCGTGCTCGACACCGACACCCTGGCGGCGATCGACACCGCCCTGGGCGACGTCGTCTTCAGTGACGCCGAGGACACCTACACCGTCTCGCCCAAGACCCGTATCGTCTGACGAGTGATCACGAGCGCCGGCATCCTGCTGTACCGGATCGCGCCCGAACCCCAGGTGCTCATCGCGCACATGGGCGGGCCGTTCTGGGCGAGCAAGGATGCCGGTGCGTGGTCTGTCCCCAAGGGCGAGTTCGCCGAGGGGGAGGAGAGCGCGTTGGATGCCGCGCGCCGCGAGTTCCGCGAAGAGCTCGGCATCGACCCGCCTGAGCCGCCCTACGCCGAGCTCGGCACCTTCGCCTATTCGTCGGGCAAGCGCGTGACCGTGTTCGTCGCCGACGGCACCGCGTTCTCGCTCGACCACCTCGAGTTCGGCGAATTCGAACTGGAGTGGCCGCCGCGCTCCGGGAAGACCGCGCGCTTCCCCGAGATCGACCGCGTGGAGTGGACCGGCCTCGATACCGCACGCGAACGGCTGGTGAAGGGTCAGCGTCCGGCGGTCGACGCGCTCGAGAAGCATCTCGCCGAGGCCGCCGCGGGATGAGCCGAGGGGCTTGTGGCGGCGGGGCCGGCGGCGGAGACTGACCGGGTCCGACCCGAACGAGAGGAAGACCCATGGCGCACGGCGACATCACGCACATCGACATCCCGGTCAGCGACCTCGGCGACGCGACCGCGTTCTACTCCGGCCTCTTCGGCTGGCAGATCGCCGAGATCCCGGGCTTCGAGGGCTATCCCATGTGGCAGGCCCCGAACGGTATCTCCGGTGGCGGACTGGGCCTGCGCGAAGAGGGCTTCACGAACACGCGGTCGTACGTCGAGGTGGACTCCATCGACGACACCGTCGCCAAGGCCACGGAGGCCGGCGGCAGCCTGGTGCGTGAGAAGCAGGAGATCACCCCGACGAGCTGGTGGGCGGTCATCGCCGACCCCGACGGCAACCAGATCGGCCTGTTCGAAGGCTCGATGCAGGGCTGACCCTGCCCGGACGCTCCCGCGAGCGGACGCATCCGCCGGATGCGAGCGGGCTCAGCTGACGCCGAGCAGCGGCCGGTGGACGGATGCTGCGCCCGGCACGTCGGCGCCGGGTTCGCGGTCGCCCTGCGGGAGGCTGCTCGTGTTCCGGGGTGTCAGCTCGGCGAGGTCGCCGATGCGCAGGTCGCGCAGCGCGGGTTCCTCGCGAAGCCGTGCGGCGAGGGCGCGGACGGAGGGCGCGGGCGACGTGGGCACCATGACGACGGCACCCCCTCCCACGCGCCGGTCGAGTGCGGCATCGATCGCGGCGAGCACGCCGATGAGCTGTTCGTCGTGGCAGCGGGAGTCGTCCTCGCCGATCCACTCCAGAAACTCCTGAGTGGTCCAATCAGAGGGAACTGGACTGCTGATGCGGGCAAGTGTGGCGGTAGCGCGGAACATTGGACCAGAATGCGGTGCTATGACGACCGTCGACAGGGCCAATGAGCGGCTGGTGGACCATAGGGTGGCCCTCGGTGGCACCGTCGAGGCGTCCCGCCTCGCCGGACGCCTGGGCCGGTGGGCGCACGGCGACGGCACTCTGACGCTGCGCCTGGCCCAGGCGATCGCCTCGCTCATCGAAGGCGGCGAGCTGCGTCCCGGCGACCGGCTGCCGGCCGAGCGCGCCCTCGCCGGTGCGATCGCCGTCTCGCGCGGAACGGTGGTCGCCGCCTACGGGCTGCTCAGTGACGACGAGCTCGTCGAGCGACGGCAGGGGAGCGGCACACGCGTCGCCGGGCCCATCGGGGCCGCAGCACCCGCCCGCGAGCGGACGGCCCGCGGTGAAGGCCTGTTCTCGGCCTCACCCTCGGGGATCGACCTGCTGCGCGCCGTGCCCGCGATGCCGCAGCTCGTGATCGATCTCGTGCGCGCGCACACTCCCACGCTCGATCCGGTGACCCTGGCCGAGACCGATCCGGCGGGCCTGCCCGTCCTGCGCGCCCGGCTCGCCGCGCTGTTCGAGGAGGAGGGCACGCCGGCGACGCCGGCGCAGATCCTCGTGACCCACGGCGCGCAGCAGGCGATCAGCCTCGTCGTGGACGAGCTCGTCTCACCCGGCGACGTCGTGCTCACCGAATCGGTGACGTGGCCCGGCCTCGCCGACTCGGTGCGGCGGCGCGGCGGGCGCGTGCACGGTGTCACCATCGGTCCCGACGGCATCGACGTCGACGAGCTCGAAGACGCGATCGTGGCGCTGCGGCCGGTGCTCATCGCCGTCAACCCGCACCACCACAATCCGACCGGCACGCGGCTGCCCGCCGCATCCCGGCAGCGCCTCGCCGACCTGTCGGCCGAGTACGGCGTGCCGCTGCTCGAAGACCGGGTGCTCGCCCACGTCTCCTTCGACGGGGTGGTGCCGCCGACCCTCGCCGCGCTTCGTCCCGACGCCCCGGTGATCGTCGTCGACTCGCTGTCGAAGTGGTCGTGGTCGGGCCTGCGCATCGGATGGGTGCGTGCCGACCCGGTGCTCGTGCGCCGCCTGCGGGGCGTCCGCCAGCTCGTCGACCAGTCGACGAGCGTGCCGGCTCAGCTTCTCGCACTCGACCTCGTCGACGAGGCCCGCGCACTGCGGCTCGCCACGTCGCAGACGCACGCCGTGGCGTCTGCGCACCTGCTCGCGGCGATGGCAGAGCACCTCCCCGACTGGGACGTGACCCCGCCGCGCGGCGGTCTCGCCTTCTGGGCGCGGCTGCCGGTGGGGTCGGCGACCGCCCTTGCGCGCGTCGCCGCGATGCGTGGCGTCGCGGTCGCGGGCGGCACCGAGTTCACCGCATCCGTCGTCTACGACGACCACATCCGCGTGCCGTACACCGCCCCGGAAGCCGTGCTGCAGGAGGGCGTGCGCCGCCTCGGCGAGGCGTGGCGCGACTACCGCGCGCGGCTGTAGCGGTCAGCGCCCGTTCTTCGGGCGGGTCGAGACGTCGATGCGGTCCTGCGCCCCGAGCGACGACCATGCGCTCGCGGTGCCCTTGGCGGCGTGCTCCGAGGCGCGCACCGCGCGCTCGTCGGCCCAGGCGTTCAGCACGTGGCCGGAGTGGCCGCGCACGTGCTCGAGCTCGACGTCGGGGAGTCCGGCGGCCCGGCGTGCGTCCCGTGCGGCGATGAGCTGCTCGAGGATGTCGACGTTCTTGGTCGGCGCGCCCGTCGAGGTCTTCCAGCCGCGGCGGCGGTGACCGTCCATCCACTTCGTGTACGTGTCGATCGCGTACTTGGAGTCGGCCTGCACCACGAGGTTGGCGACGTCGGAGTGATCCTCGATGGCCTTGAGCAGCCCGGTCAGCTCGCCGATGTTGTTCGTGCCGGAGGGGATCGATCCCGCTGCCCAGTGCCCGTCCTCGCCGACCCACGCCCACCCCGTCGGTCCCGGGTTGCCCTTGCAGGCTCCGTCGGTGGCAACGATGTAGCGGGGCGCGTCATTCACTCGGGCAAGGCTACCCGGCCGCGGCACTGTCGCCGCCCGCCGCGGGCTCAGCGGCCGCGTCGCCGGGCGCGCCGCGGCCTGCGCGCCACTCCGCCGCGAGCTGCGGCATCCGTTCCGCGAGATACCGGAGGAAGTCGGCGATCTCTCTCGCGCGCGCGGCCGAGGCCGGCGCCGTGGGATTCTCTTCGGCGATGCGGTCGAGCGACGCCGCCAGGGTGCCGTACAGCGGAGCGTTGGCCGTGATCATGCCCGACCACGAGTCCTCGGCGAGGTCGTAGCGATCGCGGCGGTCGCCCGGGCGCGAGAGCCGGTGGATGAGCCGCATCGAGACGAGGTAGCGCACCGCCCCCGACACGGCGGCGGCCGAGACGCCGAGGCGGTCGGCGAGGTCGGCGGCGGTATACCCGTCGTCGGGCGAGCCGGCGAGCGCCATCATGACGCGCGCCGGCATGCGCGGCATGCCCGCTGCGGCGAGCATGGCCGCCGCCTGCTCGGCCGCCTCGGATCCCGGATGATCCACCGTCACGTCGCCTCTCACCCGGCCGGGGCCAGCTCGCGGCGGCGCATCAGGACGAGAGATGCCGCCGCCCCGACTCCGACAGTGAGGACGAGCCACCACATCCCACGGACGTCCACCTCGCTTCCGCTGGGCACGGGCGCCACGGAGAACGGCGACAGATTCGCCACCCATTCCGGAAGACCCAGGAGCGGGCCGAAGAGGCCGAACACGATCGCGGCGGTGACGAGGGTCCAGCCCAGCGGGATCGTCCATCGCGGCGCGATCGTGAAGACGAGGGCCGTCAGGACGAGGAACACGGATGCTGCGATCACCTGCCCCCACGCGGCCACGAACGCATCGCCGGTCAGGGCGGCGCCGTTGTCGAGGCTCGCGGCGCCGGCCCACGCCCCGGCGACCGCCGCGGCGCAGGTCAGGACGATGGCGATGAACCCGACGACGACGAAGTCGGCGAGCCACCGCACGCGCTGCACCGGGGTCGCGAGGACGGGCTCGGCGGTCCCGTGCGCCTCCTCCTGACGGGCGCGCGCGACCGTCTGCACGCCCGCGCAGGCGGCGAGAAGGCCCACCATGGTGAAGAAGACGACGATGACCGCCTGCTCGAGGTCCGCTTCGGCCGAGAGGGCTTTCAGCACGTCGGCGACCGCCGGGTTGTCCGCACCTATCTCGTTCACCACCGATCCGAGCGAGGTCGACAGAGCCCCCGCGAAGAACGCGCCCGCCATCCAGCCGACCGTCGACCCTGCGGCAAGCCGCGTGACGAGCGCCGTCGGCGTCGACAGCGTCGCGCGCGCGGCGGCGCGGCCCTGGCGCTCGGGGATGATGCTCGCGTCGAGGTCGCGCACGGTCTGAAGGGCCAGCGCCGCCCCTGCCAGCACGATGAAGGCGCCGAGGCACAGGAACGCGGGCCACCACAGGTTCTCGTCGAACGCACGGGTGTTCTCGGCCCATCCGAACGGCGAGAGCCACGTCAGCCACGAACTCTCCATGTGGGTGAGGTCGTCGCTCGGGGTGCCGACGGCATTGCCGATGCCGGCGATGAAGTAGGTCACGACGAGCACCCACACCGCGAGGGAGTTCGCGCCGCGAGAGGTGCGCATGAGCTGCGCGGAAAGGAGCGCGACGCCGAGATACGTCAGCCCACCGCATGCGGCGGTGAACCCGGCGAGCCAGGACCCCTCGGCAGGCGAGCCACCGCTGAGGAAGGCGGCAGCCACCAGGACTCCGAGTACGAGGTTCGCGAGCACGCCATGAGCGATCGTCGCGACCGACGGCACCGTCCTGCCCGCGGTCGTCGCCGCGACGAGTTCGAGCCGCCCCGCCTCCTCGTCGCCGCGCGTGTGGCGCACGGCGAGGAACGTGCTCATGAACGCCGCCATCATCACGAGGAACGGCATGAGGAGGAAGACGATGAACGCCTGCTCGCCCGGCCCGGACGGCAGCCCGCGGAACAGCAGGATCACCGGGTTGGCCATGACCGTGGCGAGGAGTGCCGTGCGCTCCTGCTCCGTGCCGTAGGTGCTCGCGGCACCGGAGAGGCCTGCGAGCGCGAGCGCCATCGTGCCGGCGATCCACAGCGTCAGCTGCAGCCAGTCCCGCCGCAGCCGCTGCCCGAGCAGCGTCGCGAGTCGGCTCATCGCCCGTTCCTCTCCAGCACGGCGAGGTCGTCGCCGTAGTGGCGCAGGAAGAGTTCCTCGAGCGACGGCGGCGCCACGCGGAGCCCGGCGACGCCGAGGCGCGAGAGCTCGGGGAGTACGCCCGAGACCTGATCGCTGTCGACGGTGAAGCGCACGCGGCCGTCCTCGACGAGGGCGTCGTGCGCCGCCGCGAGTGCGGCGACCGGTGCGGCATCCGTCCCCTCGTACGAGACCTCGGTGCGCGTGAGGTGGCGCATGTCGGTGAGTGTTCCGCTCTCGACGACGCGACCCGCGCGGATGATCGAGACCCGGTCGCACAGCTGCTCGACCTCGGACAGGATGTGGCTCGACAGCAGCACGGTGGCACCGGCGGCGCGGACCCGGGCGACCTCACGGCGGAACATCACGTCCATGAGCGGGTCGAGGCCGCTCGTCGGCTCGTCGAGGATGTACAGGTCGGCCGGCACCGCGAAGGCCGCGATCAGCGCGACCTTCTGCCTATTGCCCTTCGAGTACGCCCGGCCCTTCTTGCGGGGATCGAATTGGAACGCCTCCATCAGGCGCGCCTTCTCATCGGCGTACGCGTTGTCGTGCCGCGAGGCACCGCGCAGGCGGGCGAGGAGGTCGATCGCCTCGCCACCCGACAGATTCGGCCACACACTGACGTCGCCGGGGATGTACGCGACCCGTCGGTGGATCTTGACGGCGTCGCGCCACGGCTGAAGACCGAAGACGGATGCCTCGCCCCCCGTCTTTCGCGCGAGCCCGAGCAGGATCCGGATCGTGGTGGACTTGCCGGCCCCGTTGGGTCCGAGGAATCCGTGCACCTGGCCCTCGTCGACGGCGAGGTCGAGCCCGTCGAGGGCGTGGACGCGGCCGTAGTGCTTCGTGAGGCCGGTCGTGCGGATGACTGTGGTCATGGCGCAGACGCTACGCCTGATTCACAAATTCCTGAATATTCCTCACGCTTTCCTCACGGCCGCGCGGGCGGTACCTTCGCGCCATGGCCGCCGGCATCGTCACCACCGACTCCGCCCCGTTCCGCGAGACCCTCGAGGGTCGCCCCGACGCCGTGCGCGAGATCGCCCTCGCGGTGCGCCGGCTCATCTTCGAGGTGCTGCCGCAGACGGTCGAGGTGGTGTGGCCCGCGCAGCGGAGCTCCGGCTACGGGACCGGCCCCAAGAAGAACTCCGAGCAGTTCGCGTGGATCCTCGCCCACGCGCAGCATGTCGCCCTCGCCTTCCCGTACGGCGCTGAACTCGACGACCCCGACGGTCTTCTCGGCGGGACCGGCGCGAAGGTCCGCAACGTGCGCGTCGAGTCGCTCGACGCCGTCGCCCGGCCCGAGCTGCGTGCGCTGCTGGAGCGCGCGATCGGGCACCGCGTGCCTCCGCCGCCCGCGGACGTCACCGTGCGCGACTGATCAGCTGGTGAACTCGATCAGATCGAGGCAGAAGTCACGATCCGCCGTATCGAACTGGCCCTTGCTGTCCCCGCTGACGAACTCGAGGAACTCGCCATTCTCGTCGACGATGATCGTCCCGAACGTCCGCCCCACGTCCTTGAAGAGCAGGTCGCCCTCATCGTCGTAGGTCTTGGTCGGCCCCGTGAACAGGATCGTGATCGTGAAGGTGCCGTCACCATTGTCGACGACCTCGTGGTCCTTCTCCTGCCCCTGCCAGACCGCGCTCATCGACTTCCCGGTGTCGAGGTTGGTCCACGACTGCTCGATGTGCACCGTGCTCGCGCCGTAGAAGACGCCCTTGCGCACCATGCCGCGGAAGTTCCCGTGGGAGTCCTCCTCGTAGAGCACGTCGAAGGGGACGATCTCGTTCCCCTCTTCGTCGAGGCAGAAGTCGTCGTGCTCCTCCTGCTCTATGTGGCTGTCGGTGAAGGTCCAGTGGTCGATCTCGGGCCGCGCCGCCGAGGCGGAGGTCGTTCCGAGGATGAGCAGCGTCGCCGATACGGCGGCGACAGCGGCCGCTGCGCGCGTGTGCTTCATGGCATCTCCTTTGCTCCATGCTCCGATGGTGCGGAGCGTATACCCGCGCGATGGGTGCCGACATCGGGCGAACTCCCTACGGAGATCGTGGCTATGTATACGAATGCTGGGCGATGGAGCCACAGAATGCGGCCGGAAGATGCTTGTGTATACAATAGCCGGGGTCGCGAACGAGGAGGTGGTGCGGATGCGAGCGAGTGACCGCGCCTACGCCACCCTCCTCGAGGAGATCCAGTCCGGCGTGCTGCGTCCCGGCGCCGTGCTCGGCGAGGTCGAGCAGGCCGCGCGGCTGGGTGTGAGCCGAACACCGCTCCGCGAGGCCCTCGGACGACTCGCCGCCGACGGGCTCGTGGCGCAGCAGTCGCCGCGCGTGACGGTGGTCACCGCGATCGACGCCCACGACATCCGCGAGATCTTCGAGGTGCGCCGCGCGCTGGAGGAATCCGCCGCCCGCCTCGCCGCCGTGCGCGGGGATGCCGCGACCTTCGCCGACCTCGCGCGAGACTTCGCGCGGGTCGATCTGGCCGGCGGCGGCACCGACGGCTACTACGCGCTCATATCGCGCTTCGACCTCGCGCTCGACGCATCCGTTGCGAACGACTACCTCACCGCGGCGCTGCGCACCGTCCGCACGCATCTCGTCCGGGTGCGGCGACTCGCACGCGACAATCCGGGCCGGCTCGCCGCGTCCGTCGCCGAGCACCGGCTGATCGCGGCCGCGATCGCGGCGCGCGACGCCGACCTCGCGGCCCATGCCACGCATGTGCACCTGCACAACGCCCTCACCAACATCCTCGACTCCCTCGACGCCTCGCGACCTTGAAAGGCCCGACATGACCGTCATCCATCACCTCCGCGTCCACCGCAGCGACGAGAACCTCGCGCGCGAGGGGCAGCTCGCGTGGCACATCGCCGAAGTCGCCGCCGACCCCGTCGAGGTCGACCAGGACGTCGTCGACATGATCATCAACCGCGTGATCGACAACGCCGCGGTCGCCGCGGCATCCCTCACCCGCGCCCCCGTGAGCGCCGCCCGTCAGCAGGCGCTGGACCACGCCGTGTCGGTCGGCGGCTCGGGTGCCACGGTGTTCGGCTGCGCGCTGGACCGCAAGTCGAGCCCGGAGTGGGCGGCGTGGGCGAACGGCGTCGCCGTGCGCGAGCTCGACTATCACGACACCTTCCTCGCGGCGGACTACTCGCACCCGGGCGACAACATCCCGCCGATCGTCGCGGTCGCCCAGCACATCGGCGCCGACGGCGCGGCGCTCGTGCGCGGACTGGCGACCGGGTACGAGATCCAGATCGACCTGGTGCGCGCGATCTGCCTGCACAAGCACAAGATCGACCATGTCGCGCACCTCGGCCCGTCGGCCGCAGCCGGCATCGGCACACTGCTCGGCCTCGATGTCGAGACGATCTACCAGGCGGTCGGCCAGGCGCTCCACACCACGACCGCGACGCGCCAGTCGCGCAAGGGCGAGATCTCCACCTGGAAGGCGCACGCCCCGGCCTTCGCCGGCAAGATGGCGATCGAGGCCGTCGACCGTGCGATGCGCGGCGAGACCTCGCCGAGCCCGATCTACGAGGGCGAGGACGGAGTGATCGCGTGGCTGCTGGACGGGCCGGATGCCACGTACGAGGTGCCGCTGCCGGGTCAGGGTGAGCCCAAGCGCGGCATCCTGGACTCGTACACGAAGGAGCACTCCGCCGAGTACCAGGCGCAGGCGTGGATCGACCTCGCCCGCAAGCTCCACGGCGAGCACCCGGAGCTCGCCGACCCCGCCAACGTCGAGGCGATCGTGCTGCACACGTCCCACCACACGCACTACGTCATCGGCTCGGGCGCGAACGACCCGCAGAAGTACGACCCCACCGCCTCGCGCGAGACCCTCGACCACTCGATCCCCTACATCTTCGCCGTCGCGCTGCAGGACGGCGGGTGGCACCACGTCGACTCGTACACCCCCGAGCGCGCCGGCCGCGCCGACACGGTCGAGCTCTGGCAGAAGATCACCACCGCCGAGGACGCGGAGTGGACGCGCCGCTACCACTCGGAGGATCCGAACGAGAAGGCGTTCGGCGGCCGCGTCGAGATCCGCCTCGCGAACGGCGAGACGGTCGCGGACGAGATCGCCGTCGCCGACGCCCACCCGCTCGGCGCGCGGCCGTTCGCGCGTGAGGACTACGTGCGCAAGTTCCGCCTGCTCGCTGAGGGCGTGCTCGCCGCGGACGAGATCGAGCGCTTCCTCGATCTCGCCCAGCGCCTCCCCGAGCTCACCCCCGAAGAGGTGCAGCAGCTCACGATCGTCGCCGACTTCGGCGTGCTCGCGGGAGCCCCGGCTCCGAAGGGCCTCTTCTGATGCTGTACTCCACTGTCCCGGCGCACGAGAAGCGGCGGCTGTTCCGCGAGCGGCTCGACTCGGGCGAGCTCCTGCGGTTCCCCGGCGCGTTCAATCCGCTCTCCGCCCGGCTCATCGAACGCAAGGGCTTCGAGGGCGTCTACATCTCGGGCGCCGTGCTCAGCGCCGACCTGGGTCTGCCCGACATCGGGCTGACCACCCTCACCGAGGTGGCCGCTCGCGGCCAGCAGATCGCGCGCATGACCGACCTGCCGGCGATCATCGACGCCGACACCGGCTTCGGTGAGCCGATGAACGTCGCCCGCACGATCCAGACCCTCGAGGACGCAGGGCTCGCCGGCACCCACATCGAGGACCAGATCAACCCGAAGCGCTGCGGCCACCTCGACGGCAAGGCCGTGGTCGACGAGGACACCGCGATCAAGCGCATCCGGGCCGCCGCCGATGCCCGTCGCGACCCGGACTTCCTCATCATGGCGCGCACCGACATCCGCGCCGTGGAGGGGATGGATGCCGCAGTCGACCGCGCGAAGGCGCTCGTCGACGCGGGTGCCGATGCGATCTTCCCGGAGGCGATGCGGACTCTCGACGAGTTCGCGGCGATCCGCGCCGCCGTGGACGTGCCGATCCTCGCCAACATGACCGAGTTCGGGAAGTCGGAGCTCTTCTCGGTCGACCAGCTGCAGAGCGTCGGCGTCAACATCGTGATCTGGCCGGTCTCGCTGCTGCGGATCGCGATGGGCGCAGCATCCCGTGCCCTCGATACGCTCATCGACGAAGGACACCTCACCTCCAAGCTCGGCGAGATGCAGCACCGCGCCGACCTCTACGACCTCATCGACTACGAGCACTACAACCACTTCGACCAGGACGTCTTCAACTTCCAGATCCAGCGCTGACCATGTCCCCATTTCCGCTCAGCATGTCCCAGAAACGGTCGCTCCGGCGCTTCGGAACGACCGAAAGCGGGACACGCACCACCTCGAAGGAGAGCCGCAACCATGAGTGAACCCGACATCAAGAAGGGCCTCGCCGGCGTCGTCGTGGACTACACGGCGGTCTCGAAGGTCAACCCCGAGACGAACTCGCTGCTGTACCGGGGCTATCCGGTGCAGGAGCTCGCCGCGACGCAGCCCTTCGAGGCCGTCGCGTACCTGCTGTGGCACGGCGACCTCCCGACCGACGTGCAGCTCGCGCAGCTGCGCGCGACCGAGCGCGCGTACCGGCACCTTCCCGCTGACGTGCGGGCCGCGATCGACCTCGTGCCGATCGACGCGCACCCCATGGACGAGGTGCGCACCGCCGTCAGCCTCATCGGTGCGAAGGACCTCGCCGGCGCCGGCTCGGTGCTCGATGTGAGCGGGAGCGCCGACGAGAACCTGGCGCGCAGCGTGCGTCTGTTCGCCGTGCTCCCGGCGATCGTGGCGTACGGGCAGCGCCGGCGCCGCGGCCTGCAGCCGGTCGCCCCGCGCGACGACCTCGACTACGCCGCGAACTTCCTCTGGATGACGTTCGACGAGCAGGCCGATGACATCGTCGTCGACGCGTTCAACCGCTCGATGATCCTGTACGCCGAGCACTCGTTCAACGCCTCCACCTTCACGGGCCGCGTGATCGCGTCGACCCTCAGCGATCTGTACTCCGCCGTCGTGGGGGCCATCGGTGCGCTCAAGGGCCCGCTGCACGGTGGTGCGAATGAAGCCGTGCTGCACATCTTCGACGAGATCGGCGCGGCCGAGAACGTCGGCCCGTGGCTCGACCAGGCGCTCGCCGAGAAGCGCAAGATCATGGGCTTCGGCCACCGCGTCTACAAGCGCGGCGACTCGCGCGTGCCCACGATGAAGGCGGCGCTCGACACGCTCGTCGAGCACTACGACCGTCCCGAGGTGGCCGCGCTGTACGACACGCTCGAGAGCGAGTTCGTGAGCCGCAAGGGCATCTACCCGAACCTGGACTACCCGTCGGGTCCGGCGTACAGCCTGATGGGCTTCGACACCCTGACCTTCACGCCGCTGTTCGTCGCGGCCCGCGTCACCGGCTGGACCGCCCACATCATGGAGCAGCTCGCCTCGAACGCCCTCATCCGCCCGCTGTCGGAGTACAACGGCCCGGACGAGCGCCACATCGAGGGCTACGTGGCGGATGAAGCGCACCAGGCCGCCGCCGAACGCGAAGAGGAAGCCGCAGGGTGAGGCGGTGAGCCTCTGGTTCGGCGACGTCGCCGCCATCGACCTCTCGGCGATGGCGCCGGGCACGCTCATCGAGAACCTCGGCATCGAGATCGTCGAGATCCGCGACGACGCACTGGTCGGACGGATGCCGGTGGACCACCGTTCCGTGCAGCCCGCCGGCGTCCTGCACGGCGGGGCGTCCGTCGCCCTCGCCGAGACGCTGGCGTCGTGGGCCGGCTACCTCGCGGTGGACCGCGAGCGGTTCCACGTTGTGGGCATGGAGATCAACGCCAACCACCTGCGCCCCATCTCGTCGGGCTGGGTCGTCGGCACGGTGACCGCCATCAACATCGGGCGCCGCGTGCACGTGTGGGAGATCCGCATCGCCGACGAGGCCGGCCGCCTCGTCTGCATCTCCCGCTGCACGCTCGCGGTGATCGAGCAGCGCAGCAGCTACGCGACCCCGGACGAGCGCGGCTGATCGACGGATGCCGCGGCCCGCAGCATCCGCCGCCGTCTTAGGCTTCTGAGCAGGAGGTTCCCCATGCCCCATGCCGTCATCGTCGATGTGGTCCGCACCCCGTCCGGGCGCGGCAAACCCGGGGGAGCCTTGAGCGCGGTGCACCCCGTCGACCTCGCGGCGCACGTGCTCACGACCCTGCTCGAACGCACCGGACTGGAGTCGCGACAGATCGACGACGTCCTCATGGGCTGCGTGAGCCAGGTGGGCGACCAGGCCATGAACATCGCGCGTCACGCCGTGCTCGCCGCCGGCTTCGACGAGGCGGTGCCCGCCGTCACCATCGACCGCCAGTGCGGTTCGAGCCAGCAGGCCGCGCACTTCGCGGCCCAGGGCGTGATCGCGGGCGCCTACGACATCGTGATCGCCGCGGGAGTGGAGTCGATGAGTCGCGTGCCGCTCGGCTCGTCGCGTGTCGGCGGCACGAAGGCCCCCGGGCTCGTGGATCGGTACCCCGAGGGCCTTGTGAACCAGGGGGTCTCCGCCGAACTCATCGCGCAGAAGTGGGGCTTCACCCGCGAACGACTCGACGCGTACTCCGCTGAGTCGCACCGGCGAGCAGCGGATGCCTGGAACCGTGGTGCGTTCGACTCGCAGGTCGTGCCGGTGCTGGGCGGTGCCGAGGCTGTCGCGTTCGACGAGACGGTGCGCCCCGGCACGACGGTGGAATCACTGGCGGGCCTCAAGCCCGCCTTCCGCACCGATGAGCTCGCCGCCCGATTCCCCGACCTCGATTGGCGCATCACGGCGGGAAATTCGTCACCGCTCACGGATGCGGCATCCGCTGCTCTCATCATGAGCGAGGAGAAGGCGGCCGGGCTCGGCCTCACGCCCCGGGCGCGCTTCCACTCGTTCTCGGTCGTCGGCGACGACCCGGTGATGATGCTGACCGGACCCATACCCGCCACCCGCCGCATCCTCGAGCGCAGCGGACTGTCGATCGACGACCTCGACGCGTACGAGGTGAACGAGGCGTTCGCCTCCGTACCGCTCGCGTGGCAGCACGACCTCGACGCCGACCCGGCGAAGCTCAACCCGTGGGGCGGCGCGATCGCGCTCGGTCACGCGGTCGGCGCCTCCGGCACTCGCCTGCTCGGCACCCTCGTGTCGTACCTAGAGTCCACGGGCGGTCGCTACGGGCTCCAGACGATGTGCGAGGGCGGCGGCATGGCGAACGCGACGATCATCGAACGGCTCTAGAAGATTCGGTGGCCGACCCTACGGCGCCCGCAGGCCCGCCTGCCACCGATGGTGCTCGCGCACCAGGAGCAGGGCGAGGATGCTCCAGACGCCGAGGTCGTCGGTGAATCCGAGGGGGCCGAGCACGAGCTCGGGGATCAGGTCGACCGGCGAGACCGCGTAGACGACCGCGGCGGTCGCCGCGAGCCACGTCGTCGGCGCGACGCGGTGCTCACCGCCCCTGAGTGCCTTGAAGAACCTCCACCACATGCATCGAGTGTGCGCCGTCGTCGGTGGCGAAGGGGCCTGCGATACCAACCTGTGACACTGTGCGTTTGCTGGACATCTCTGCAAGCGATTGCGCGAACAGGGAGTGAGCAGATGCTTCCACCCGTGACATCGGCGCGATGAAGGCCTTCTCAATGTGCAAGCGCTTGCAGTTTCTGTGACCCTGCTGTTAGTGTCGGCCGCACAACTGCACCGCGGGCACGTCGGCGTGCCCACCGCCCCACCCCAGGAGCTCCCGTGTCGAAGTCGACCCCAGGACGTGCCCGCATCCTCACCGCCAGCCTCGCCGCGGCGGCCCTCATCGTGACGGGGGGAGTGGTCGCGATCGCGCCCGCGGCCGCCGCGGAGCGCAGCTTCGCGCTCGTCGGCAGCCTCCAATCAGAACTCGGGTGCGCCGACGACTGGAAGCCCGAGTGCGCAGCGACCGACCTCGCCGCCACCGGCACGGCCGGTGTCTACGCCGCCGAGTTCGACGTGCCGGCCGGCTCGTATGAGTACAAGGTGGCTGTCAACGACGCATGGGACGAGTCTTACGGGCTGAACGGCGGCGGCGACAACATCCCGCTCACGATCGGCGGCCCCGCGACGCTGCGGTTCGTGTTCGACGACAACACCCACCGCGTCGGCCTCGAGGCGAAGAGCCTCCGCGCCGGCTACACCGCCGACGACGACGCGCTCGTCGCAGCGCCTGTGCGCCAACCGGGCAGCCAGGAGCAGTTCTACTTCGTCATGACCGACCGCTTCGCGAACGGCGACACGGCGAACGACCAGGGCGGGCTCACCGGCGACCGGCTCACGACCGGGTTCGACCCGGCCGACAAGGGCTTCTACAACGGCGGCGACATCGCGGGCCTCCGCGACAAGCTCGACTACATCGACGGCCTCGGCACGACCGCGATCTGGCTGACCCCGAGCTTCAAGAACAACCCCGTGCAGGGGGAGGGCGCGAACGCGAGCGCCGGCTACCACGGGTACTGGATCACCGACTTCACGCAGATCGACCCGCACCTCGGCACCAACGCCGAGCTCGAGGCGCTCATCTCCGAGGCGCACGCCAAGGGCATCAAGGTCTACTTCGACATCATCACGAACCACACCGCCGACCTGATCTCGAACGCCCAGGGCCAGTACTCGTACATCGACCAGGCGACAAGCCCGTACAAGGATGCCTCGGGCACGCCGTTCGATCCGGCCGACTACGCGGGGACCGACACCTTCCCGGAGCTCGACGCCGCGACCTCGTTCCCGTACACGCCGGTCGTGGACGACGCGACGGCCAAGGTGCCGGCGTGGTTGAACGACCCCACGCTGTACCACAGCCGCGGCGACTCGACGTGGTCCGGTGAATCGGTCACGTACGGTGATTTCTCGGGCCTCGACGACCTGATGACCGAGCACCCGACGGTCGTGAACGGCTTCGTCGACGTCTACCGGGACTGGATCGACCTCGGCATCGACGGCTTCCGCATCGACACCGCGAAGCACGTGAACTTCGAGTTCTGGGAGCAGTGGACGACCGAGGTGCTCGACTACGCGCACGCGCTGGGCAAGGACGACTTCTTCATGTTCGGCGAGGTCTACGACGCCGACCCGGTGAAGCTGTCGCCGTACGTCCGCGACACCGACATGAACTCGGTGCTCGACTTCACCTTCCAGTCCTCGGCCGTGAGCTTCGCCGCGGGCAACAGCGCGAAGGGACTCCAGTCCCTGTACGCGGGCGACGACTGGTACACGACGACCGGCACGTCGGCGACGGCGCTGCCGACCTTCCTCGGCAACCACGACATGGGCCGCGTCGGCTACATGCTGCAGTCGACCCCGAACGCCCTCGAGCGCGACCTGCTCGCGCACGACCTGATGTTCCTCGGCCGCGGCCAGCCTGTCGTCTACTACGGCGACGAGCAGGGCTTCGCGGGAACCGGTGGCGACAAGGACGCGCGGCAGACGCTCTTCGCGACGCAGGTGGCCGAGTACCAGAACCAGAAGCTCATCGACGGAACCACAGCCGGCTCCGTCGACCGCTACGACACGGCCGCCCCGGTCTACGAGCGCATCGCCGACCTCGCGGCACTGCGCGAGGCGCACCCGGCACTGGTCACCGGCGCGCAGATCGAGCGCTATGCCGACAACGGCGCCGGCGTCTACGCCTTCTCGCGCGTCGATCGCGATGAGAAGGTCGAGTACCTGATCGCGCTCAACAACACCACGGCCGCGAAGACGGTGAACCTCACGACGCTCACCGCGAGCGCGTCGTTCTCCCCGGTGTACGGCACCGACACGGCGGTGTCGACGGATGCCTCGGCAGAGGCGTCCGTCACCGTCCCGGCGCTGTCGGCCGTGGTCTACCGCGCCGGCACCGCGGTGTCGGCCCCGGAGTCGCCCCTCGCCATCTCGGTGAGCGCGCCGAGCGCCGGTGCCGGCCTCGCGGGCTCGGTCGCCGTCAGCGCGGACGTGGACGACGCGACCTGGCAGGAGACGAGCTACTCGTGGCGCGTGGTCGGGTCCGACGAGTGGCACGCGCTCGGCACCGCCGAAGACACCGACCCGCGCGTGTTCCACACGGTCGAGGGCCTCGCCAACGGCACGCTCGTCGAGTACCGCGCGGTCACGACCGACGCCGCGGGGCGCCACGCCGCCGCCTCGACCTACGCGTCGGTCGGCAACGCCGTGTCGCTCGTCGTCGAGGAGGAGCCCGAGTCGCCGATCGACATGGTGACCGTGCCCGGAAGCCTCAACTCCGAGATGGGCTGCGCGGGCGACTGGACCCCCGGCTGCGAGGCGGCCAAGCTCACGCTGCGCGCAGACGGCATCTGGGCGGGCACGTTCGACCTGCCCGCGGGCGACTACGAGTACAAGGTCGCGATCAACGGCACGTGGGACGTCAACTACGGCGCGAACGGTGCCCCGGGCGGCGGAAACATCGCGATCACGCACGCGGGAGGACCCATCACCTTCTACTTCGACCCGCGGTCGAACATCGCGCAGTCGACGGCCGAGGGTCCGACCGTGACCCTGCCGGGCTCGGCGCAGAGTGAGCTGGGGTGTGCCGGCGACTGGGCTCCGGACTGCCTCGCGACCCTCATGGCCGACGGGGACAGGGACGGCGTCTACGAGTTCTCCACCGACGAGATCCCCGCGGGCGCCTACGAGATCAAGGTCGCGCACGGCCTCAGCTGGAACGAGAACTACGGCGTCGGCGGAACCCCGGGCGGAGCGAACTACTCCTTCAGCGCGAGCGACGGCAAGCTGATCGTCTTCCGCTATGCGATCGCGACCCACGTGCTCGAGATCGAGGTCACCGACCCGCCGCTCGCCGGAGTGGGCGAACAGCGCGCGCACTGGATCGACGCCGACACGATCGCGTGGCCGGCCGACCTCGGCGCCCTGCCCGAGGACGCCTCGTGGCAGCTGCACGCCTCGGCCGACGCCTCCGTCACTCTCGTGGACGGCGAGATCACCGGAGGCGACGCCGTCGATCTCACGGTCGTCGACGGCGGCCTGACCGCCGAGCAGAAGGCCGGGTTCCCGGCACTCGCGAACTTCGTCGCGCTCCGCGTGCCGGAGGGGACGGATGCTGCCGCCCTCGTCCGCGGACAGCTGGCCGTATCGCAGCGCGACGCCGAGGGCGTGCTGTCGGGCTTCACCGGGGTGCAGATCCCGGGCGTCCTGGACGACCTGTACGCCGCTGCCGTGGCCGATGTCGACCTCGGCGTCACATTCCAGGGCAAGAAGCCGACGTTCCGCCTCTGGGCGCCCACCGCGCAGACCGCGACGCTGCTCACGTGGGAGGCGGGTGCCGACGGCGACCCCGTGCGCCACGAGGCGGCCTGGGACGCGGCATCCGGAATCTGGACCGTCAAGGGCACGAAGGCGCTCAAGGGCGACGAGTACCTGTGGGAGGTCGTCGTGTACGCGCCGACCACCGGCAGGATCGAGACCAACCACGTCACCGACCCGTACTCGGTCGCGCTGACGACGAACTCCGAGCGCTCGGTCGCGGTCGACCTCGCCGACAAGCAGTGGCGCCCGAAGGGCTGGGAGAAGACGAAGGCGCCCGTGATCGACCGCCCCGTCGACCGCGCGATCTACGAGCTGCACGTGCGTGACTTCTCGATCACCGACGAGTCGGTGCCGGAGGCCGAGCGCGGCACGTATCGTGCCTTCACCCGTGACAGCGCCGGCACGAAGCAGCTGCGTCAGCTCGCGGACGCCGGCATCGACACGGTGCACCTGCTGCCGACCTTCGACATCGCCACGATCGAGGAGGACCGAGCGAAGCAGGCCGTGCCCGACTGCGATCTCGCATCGTACGCGGCCGACAGCACCGAGCAGCAGGCCTGCATCGAGAAGATCGTCGACGCCGACGGCTTCAACTGGGGCTACGACCCGTACCACTACTCGGTGCCCGAGGGCTCGTACGCCGTCGACCCCGAAGGCGGCGCGCGCGTCGCGGAGTTCCGCTCGATGGTGGGATCGCTCCACGGGATGGGCCTGCAGGTCGTGCTCGACCAGGTGTTCAACCACACCTCGGCGTCGGGCCAGGCGCCGACGTCGGTGCTCGACCGGGTCGTGCCCGGCTACTACCAGCGCCTCAATCTCGCGGGTGGCGTCGAGACCTCGACGTGCTGCCAGAACGTGGCGACCGAGCACGAGGTCGCGCAGAAGCTCATGGTCGACTCGGTCGTGACGTGGGCCCGCGAGTACAAGGTCGACGGGTTCCGATTCGACCTCATGGGGCACCACTCGAAGGAGAACATGCTCGCGATCCGTGCGGCGCTCGACGAGCTCACCCTCGACGACGACGGCGTCGACGGCAAGGCGATCTACCTGTACGGCGAGGGCTGGAACTTCGGCGAGGTCGCGAACAACGCGCTCTTCGAGCAGGCCACCCAGGGGCAGCTCGGCGGCACCGGCATCGGCACGTTCAGCGACCGCCTTCGCGACGCCGTCCACGGCGGAAGTCCGGTCGCCGGCGAGACGATCCAGCAGCAGGGCTTCGGCACGGGCCTCGGCACCGACCCGAACGGCGTGCCGATCAACGGGTCGACAGAACAGGCTCTGGCGGACCTCGCGCACCAGACCGACCTGGTGAAGCTGGGGCTCGCGGGCAACCTCCGCGACTACACGCTGACCGATCACACGGGCGCCGTGAGGGCGGGCGACGAGCTCGACTACCGCGGTTCGCCGGCCGGTTACGCCGACCAGCCGGACGAGATCATCACGTACGTCGACGCCCACGACAACGAGACCCTGTACGACCTGTCGGTGCTGAAGCTTCCTGCCGACACGACGATGGCCGATCGCGTGCGCATGAACACGCTCTCGCTCGCGACCACGGCGTTCGCGCAGACCCCCTCGTTCTGGCACGCCGGCACCGAGCTGCTGCGCTCGAAGTCGCTCGACCGCAACAGCTACAACTCGGGCGACTGGTTCAACCGCATCGACTGGACCGGCCAGGAGTCGACCTTCGGCTCGGGGCTCCCGCGCGAGGCCGACAACGGCACCTCCTGGGCGATCAAGCAGCCGCTGCTGGCGAATCCGGCGAACAAGCCGGCGGCCTCCGACATCGCCGCGGCCGAGGCATCCGCTCTGGATCTACTCCGCGTGCGCGAGGAGGTCGGGCTGCTGCGTCTCGGGTCCGCCGAGCTGATCGGCGAGAAGGTCACGTTCCCGAACAGCGGACCGGATGCCTCGCCCGGCGTGCTCACGATGCTCATCGACGACCTCGTCGGCGAAGACGTCGACCCGAAGCTGAAGGGCGCGCTCGTGGTCTTCAACGCCGGGACCGAGACGACGACGCAGACGGTCGCGGAGCTGAAGGGCCGCTCGTTCGCCCTGACGCCCGCGCTCGCGAACGGCGCCGACGCGGTCGTGAAGTCGACCACGTGGAACGCGTCGACCGGAACGGTGACGGTGCCGGCCCGCACGGCGGTGGTGCTGGTCGAGTCCCAGCGCCGCTGACGCCCTGACACCCGCGCCCGCCCGTCGACGTGACGGGCGGGCGCGGTGCGTGTCAGAGGCTCATCCGGACGAGCAGCATGTCGGCGGCGCTCGAGATCGCGCTCAGCTGCCAGAGCACGACGACAAGGGCGATGAGGCCGAAGAGCGCGATCGTCGACACCGTTGCGTGGCGGATCACACGGTCGACGAGCAGGCCCACCACGGTCGCGATGGCGATCGCGGACCCCGCGACGCTCGCGAAAGCCATCCGTATGTAAGCCGCGTCGTCGGGCGCATCCCAGCTCGTCGTCAGCAAGGTCAGCGCAGCGGGCACGAGGACGATGCCGGTGAACAGCAGGATCGGGGCGGAGAACCCCCGCAGGCTGGTTCCGGGGTGGGAGTTCCTCGTCGCGACGTCGGTCATGCGGCGAGCCTAGGGGAGCGCGCTGCCGATGCGCAGCAGGTTGCCGCTGCGGTCGACGACCGCGAACTCGCACATCCCGTAGTCGGTGTCGACCGGCGGATCGATGCGGCTGCCCGTCGGCGGGTCGGGCTCGACGAGCCCGGCCCACTCGTGGAAGAGCCGCCGCGCGTCGTCGACGTAGAGGTAGCACATCGAGGAGGTGCTGAGGGGGTCGACGGCGGCGTGCTCGGAGAAGTGCAGCTCGATCGCGCCGCGACCGATGATCAGGTAATGCCACTCCTCGGGCGGGGCGCCGCGGTTCTCGAACCCGAGGCGTTCGAAGAAGGCGAGCGTTTCGGACAGGTCGCGGCTGAGGAGGATCGGCACGGCACGCTCGCTCATCCCGGCAGGCTAGCGCGAGGTCCGCGCGTCAGGACAGGCCTAGATGTGATGTCCAGGCAGGTTGTTGATCCTGCTGATGGGTGGGGCTCCGATTGCGGAGTGTCGCCTGTGGTGATTGTAGAAGTGGATCCAGCCGGGCAGGGCGTCGCGGCGTTCGGTCTCTGACGGGTAGAACTTCGCGTAGGCCCATCCGTCGGCCAGCGTGCGGTGGAAGCGCTCGATCTTGCCGTTGGTCTGCGGGCGGTACGGGCGGGTGCGCTTGTGTCTGATGCCGAGGTCGGCGCAGGCGTCTCGCCAGGCAAGGGACCGGTAGCAGGAGCCGTTGTCGGAAAGGACGCGCTCGACGGTCACGCCGTGATCGGCGAAGAACGCGATCGCGCGGGTGAGGACGCCGACGGCAGTCTCGGCTCGCTCGTCGTCGTGCTCTTCGACATAAGCCACCCGCGAGTTGTCGTCGACGACGGTGTGGAAGAACCCGGTGCCGGTCCTCGGCTTGTGGTCCTTGCCGCGCGGCAGTCCTGGCGTCTCGAGCTTGTTCCGGGCGCCCTGCTGCCGTCCGACGAACCGGTGCCCGCCGCCGTCGGGGATGCGACCGAACTTGGTGACATCGACGTGGATCAGTGCGCCGGGATGGTCGTGCTCATAACGGCGGATCGGCTCCCCGGTGACCCGGTCGATCGCGGAGAGGCGGTTGAGGCCGCAACGCACCAGAACCGCGTGAACGGTCGACGGAGCCAGACCGAGCTCACCGGCGATCTGGACCGGGCCCAGCCGACGCCGCCAGCGGGCCTTCACGATCTTCTTCACAACCGGCGACGGCGTCTTCGCAGGCATCGAGCGGGGGCGGCTCGACCGATCCGACATCCCCGCCGGCCCCTCGGATCGGAATCTGGCCGCCCACTTCCGGGCTGTCACGGTCGAGACCATGAACATCTTCGCTGCCACCTGCAGTGGCCACCCCTCGTCGACGATAAGGCGCGCGAGGCGCAGTCGGGCACGGGGAGTCAGAGCAGCGTTAGCGTGGGACACGAGGGCCTCCTGCGTTCGTGAAGCGGTTGAACTAGACAGCTCCACTTCACAACCGGGAGGCCTTCGCTACTCAGCTACTCCGGGCGTGTCCCGAAACAACGTCCCTGGACATCACACCTAGAGCAGCTCCCAGAGCTGCGGGCCGAATACGGCGACGGCGGCCGCGGCGACGCCGGCCACCCCGAGCGCGGCGATCGTGACGACGAGGATGTTGCCCCCGATGGTGAGGAGCAGTGCCGCTGCCGCGGAGAGCTCGCGGCGGCGGGTGACGGGGATCGCGGACGTGGTGCTGACCATGCCTTCGACGCTACGGATCGGGACTTGGGGCCGCGTCAGCCCGGAGTCTCGTCCGGGTCCACCCGAAGGATGATCTCTCGGCCGGGTGCGTCTCGAGAACCGCTCGAGAATCTCTCCGGAGAACTGTCGACATCGCCGGCGGTCGTGCGACGACCGGAGTGAGGCTGGCGGACGGCCGCCCACAACCGGAAGGATCACCCCATGAAGTACATGATGTTCGTCGTCACGTCGCTCGAGCCCGACGCCGAGTCCGACGAGTCCGACGTCGACCTGTGGGTCGACCCCCTCGACGCGAGCGGCAAGCGCGTCATCGGCGAGGTGCTCGCGCCGCAGTCCGACTCCACGGTGGTGAAGGTGCGCGGCGGCAAGGTGCTGACGAGCCGCGGCCCGTATGTCGAGACGGCCGAGGTCATCTGCGGCTTCGACATCCTCGAGGTGGAGAACCTGGATGAGGCGATCGAGATCGCGTCGCGGCATCCGATGGCCCGAAACGGTCAGCTCGAACTGCGGCCGTTCATGGTCTGGGACCAGTGACACGCACAGGCGGCCCCACCGGAAGGTAGGGGCCGCCTCGTGCGCGGAATGTCAGTCCGCGGTCCTCTCGCGACGCGTGCGGATCACGACGAGCGCCGCGCCGACGACCATCAGCAGCACCGAACGTTCCAGTGCACGGGTTTCCGAGCAGATACATGGATGTCCTAGTATTCTGTAAGTCGTGACGAAGCCGTCACCCTGACTCACCGGAGAGACGTAATGGACGCCACCCCTGTCCCCGTGCTCGCTCCCGTCGCCATCAGCGAAGACGAGCGCGCCGCCATCATCGAAGCCGTGCGCGAGTTCGCGCAGTCCGAACTCGCGCCGCACGCCCTGGAGTGGGACGCGGCATCGCACTTCCCCCGCGAGACGCTGCGGCTCGGCGGCGAACTCGGCCTCGGCGGGATCTACATCCGTGAGGACGTCGGCGGCTCGGGCCTCTCGCGCTCGGACGCCGCCCTGATCTTCGAGGAGCTGGCCAAGGGCGACCCCGCGATCGCCGCCTACATCTCGATCCACAACATGGTGGCGTGGATGATCGACAGCTATGGGACCGCCGCCCAGCGCACCGAATGGCTTCCGCTGCTGACGTCCATGCAGGGCTTCGGCAGCTATTGCCTCACCGAGCCGGGTGCGGGCTCCGATGCCGCCGCCATCGTGACGAGCGCGATCCGCTCGGGCGACGACTACGTGCTGACGGGGGTCAAGCAGTTCATCTCGGGCGGGGGTGAAGCATCCGTCTACATCGTCATGGCCCGCACGGATGCCGACGCCGGCGCCCGCGGCATCACCGCGTTCCTCGTTCCGGCCGACACTCCCGGGCTCTCTTTCGGCCAGATCGAGCACAAGATGGGCTGGAACGCCCAGCCCACGCGGCAGGTGATCCTCGACGAGGTGCGGGTTCCCGCGGCGCACATCCTCGGCGGCGAGGGCCAGGGCTTCAAGATCGCGATGTCGGCGCTCGACGGCGGCCGCATCAACATCGCCGCGTGCTCGCTCGGCGGTGCGCAGTGGGCCCTCGACCGCGCGGTGACCTACGTGCACGAGCGGTTCACGTTCGGCGAGCCGCTCGCCGAGAAGCAGGCGGTCGTGTTCGCGCTCGCCGACATGGCCACCGAGCTGCGCGCGGCGCGCGCGCTCGTGCGGGACGCCGCCGCGGCCCTCGACGAGAAGGCTCCCGACGCCTCGATGCAGTGCGCGATGGCCAAGCGGTTCGCCACGGACGCGGGCTTCACCGTCGCGAACCAGGCGCTCCAGCTGCACGGCGGGTACGGATACCTCCACGAGTACGGGATCGAAAAGGTGGTGCGCGATCTGCGCGTGCATCAGATCCTTGAGGGGACCAACGAGATCATGCGCGTGATCATCGGCCGCCAGCTGCTCGCGCACTGACGATCTCAGACGAGGAGGTCCGACATGAAGATCGCATTCCTGGGGCTCGGCCACATGGGCCTGCCCATGGCGCGGAATCTCGCCGGCACCGGCCACGAGGTGGTCGGCTTCGACGTGTTCCCCGCCGCGGTCGACGCGGCGCGAGAGGCGGGGATGACCGTCGCGGAATCGGGAACGGATGCTGCCACCGCCGCGGACGTCGTCATCACCATGTTCCAGTCCGGCGCGCAGGTGCTCGACGCGTATCGCGGAGCCGGTGGAGCCGAGGGTCTGCTCGGGGTCGCGGCATCCGGAGCACTGTTCATCGACTGCTCGACGATCGCCGTCGACGAGGCGCGCGCCGCGCACGCGCTCGCCGAGGCGGCCGGGCACCGCTCGCTCGACGCCCCGGTGTCGGGCGGTGTGGTCGGCGCCGAGAACGCCACCCTCGCCTTCATGGTGGGCGGGACGGAGGACGACTTCGAGGCGGCCAGGCCGCTGCTCGAGGCGATGGGCCGGCGGGTCGTGCACTGCGGCGGGGCCGGGCTCGGCCAGGCCGCGAAGGTCTGCAACAACATGATCCTCGCGGTGTCGCAGATCGCGGTCGCCGAGGCGTTCGTGCTGGGAGAGCGGCTGGGGCTCTCGCACCAGGCACTCTTCGACGTCGCTTCCAACGCGTCCGGTCAGTGCTGGGCGTTGACGACGAACTGCCCGGTGCCCGGGCCGGTGCCGACGAGCCCTGCGAACCGGGACTACCAGCCCGGCTTCGCGGGCGCCCTCATGAACAAGGACCTGGGCCTCGCCGAGCAGGCGGTCCAGCTCACCGGAGTGGACGCCCGCATGGGCATGCTCGCGCGCGAGATCTACGCGCACTACGCCGACGGCCCCGGAGCGGGTCAGGACTTCTCGGGCATCATCAACTCGATCCGCGAGTTCTCCGACTGACCCGGCCGGTCGGCCCGACCTCTCGTGTCCCGATTTCGCGCGCTAGAGGTCTGTCGAGTCGGCGGATCTGGGACACGAGGACGAGAATTCGGGACACGGACCCGAGGATCCAGAACACTCGCCCCCACCGGAACGGAGCCCCATGACCGAGCATCACGCGCACGAGTCCACCGAGTACGAGACCATCCTGGTCGAGACCCGCGGCCGGGTGGGGTGGATCACGCTCAACCGGCCGGAGGCGCTCAACGCGCTGAACTCGCAGGTGTGCCGCGACGTCGTGGCCGCGGCATCCGTCTTCGATGCCGATGAGCAGATCGGCGCCATCGTGCTGACCGGCTCGGAGCGCGCGTTCGCCGCCGGCGCAGACATCAAGGAGATGGAGTCCAAGTCGGGGCTCGAGATGCTGATGGGCGACCACTTCGGCGGCTGGACGCAGTTCGCCGCCGTGCGCACGCCGGTGATCGCGGCCGTCTCGGGCTACGCCCTGGGCGGCGGGTGCGAGCTGGCGATGATGTGCGACATCATCCTCGCCGCCGACACCGCCAAGTTCGGCCAGCCCGAGATCAACCTCGGAGTCATCCCGGGCATGGGCGGTTCGCAGCGCCTCCTCCGCGCCGTCGGCTACTACAAGGCCGCCGAGCTCATCCTCACCGGACGGATGATGGATGCTGCGGAAGCCGAGCGCGCCGGACTCGTCTCGCGTGTCGTGCCCGCGGCCGACCTGCTGACCGAGGCGCAGAAGACGGCCGATACCATCGCGTCGAAGAGCCTGCCGTCGCTGTATGCAGCGAAGGCGGTGCTGGATGCTGCGCTCGAGACCCCGATGGCCGAGGGTCTGCGCCTCGAGAAGCACGTGTTCGCGAGCCTCTTCGACACCGAGGATCAGAAGGAGGGCATGGCCGCCTTCCGCGAGAAGCGCGCCCCCGAGTTCACGGGCCGGTGACCTCCTGACCGCCCCGCACATTCGAGGCGTCTCGACTGCGGGCGCTGGAGCGAGCGAGGAGCGCGGTCGTTGAGCGAGCCTGCGAGTCGAAACGCAGAGTCGAAACGCCTCCGACGCGGTCGCGACGCCGGGCGACAGCCTCAGAGGGGGTCGGGCTGGGGCCTCGGCTCGGTGAAGTCGCCGGCGTCCTTGCGGAAGCGCGCGATGATGCGCACGAGCTCCGTCGTGTCGGCGTCCGACAGCCCCGGATCCTCGAAGACCTCAGTGTTGAGCGCCGCGGTCGCGCGCTCCACGAGCTCGCGGCCGGAGTCGGTGAGGACGAGCATCGCGGCGCGCCCGTCGCCGGGGTGCGGCTCGCGCGAGACGAGGCCGTCGCGGGCGAGGCGGTCCACGGTGTTCGTGACGCTGGTCGGATGCACCTGCAGGCGGGCGATGGCGCTGGCCATCGGCATCCGTCCCTCTCTCGTGAAGCCGAGGAGGCGCAGCATCTCGTATCGCGCGAACGACAGGCCGAACGGCTTCAGCGCGGTGTCGATGCGCGCGAACAGCAGCTGCTGCGCGCGGATGATCGACGTCACGGCGGTCATGCCCGCGGCGGCGTCCTCCCAGCCATGGGCGATCCACTGGCGCTTGGCCTCGGCGATCGGGTCGACCGGAAGACGCTTGGGTGCTGCCATGACGACCTCCTCCTGCCCACCGTATCGGTCCGGCGGCGTCGCGATGGACGACGGATGCCGCAAATCGGTGCTTTATGTATACACACGGCGGTTCCTGGTCGCTCATCGTCGGTTCATTTCGCGGGATTGGGTACATTGCGGCGCGAGCCATAGACTCGTGCCCAGCGTGAGGAGACCGTATGAAGATCGTCGTCCTGGTCAAGGAAGTCCCGGATACCTATGGGGATCGCAGGCTGTCGCTCGAGACCGGCCTGGCCGATCGCGCCGCGAGCGAGACCGTGCTCGACGAGATCGGTGAGCGCGCGCTCGAGGTGGCGCTCTCGTACGCCGACAACACGCCGGGTACGGAGGTCGTCGTGCTCTCGATGACGCCGGAATCGGCGTCGGCGACGGTGCGCAAGGGGCTCGCGATGGGCGCCTCGTCGGCCGTGCAGGTGGTGGATGAGGGCCTCCTCGGTGCCGATCTGGGGCTGACCGCGGAGGTGCTGGCGGCGGCGCTGCAGCGCACCGGTTTCGATCTGGTGATCGGCGGCAACCTGTCGACGGACGGGGTGGGCGGGATCGTCCCGGCGATGGTGGCCGAGATCCTCGACGTGCCGTCGGCGACGTACCTGAGCGCGGTCGAGATCCGCGAGGGCGAGGTGCTGGGCACGCGGGCATCCGACGGGGCGACGCTGCAGGTGACGGCGGCGCTGCCGGCGGTGATCTCGATCACCGAGGCCCTGCCCGACGCGCGGTTTCCGAATTTCAAGGGCATCATGGCGGCGAAGAAGAAGCCGTTCGAGACGCTCTCGCTCGCCGAGCTCGAGATCGACCCGCACACCCCCGACGCATCGCGGTCGATCGTGATCGCGCTCAGCGAGAAGCCGCCGCGCGAGGCCGGTGTGAAGATCGTCGACGAGGGGGACGCGGGTCAGAAGCTCGCGGACTTCCTCATCCAGAACCGGCTCGCGTGAGGAACCGCACATGACGTTCGCAGATGACTCGATCCTGGTCCTTCTCGACACCACGCCGTCGGGCGGGCTCGCCAAGACGGCGGCCGAGCTGCTGGGGGCTGCCGCCTCGGTGGGCACCCCGGTCGCGGTGATCGTCGGCGACCCCGCTCTGGCGACGGATGCTGCGGCCCTCGGCGCCGCGTCGGTGCTGGTCGCGCCGGCCGGCGACGGGCTGACTGTCCCGCGGGTGGACGCGCTGACGGAGGCTGCCGACCTGGTCCGGCCCGACGCGATCCTGGTGGCCAACTCGGTGGAGGGCCGTGAGGTCGCCGGCCGGTACGCCGCGCGTACCCGGTCGGGCGTCGCGGTCGACGCGGTCGGCGTCTCGCGGGACGCGGAGGGCGTCGTCGCGCATCATTCGGTGTACGGCGGTGCGTACAACGTCGACTCGGCCGTCACGTGGGGCGCTCCGGTCATCACGATCCGCCAGGGATCGATCGACGCCCGCGCCGAGGCGGTGACGGGCGTCGAGGCCGAGCCGCTCGAGGTGCGTGCGTCCGGCCGCAAGGCGGCGAGCGTGGTGTCGGTGGACGAGGCGGTGGTGTCGTCGTCGCGTCCCGAGCTGCGCGGCGCGGCGAAGGTGGTGTCGGGCGGGCGCGGGCTCGGGTCGGGCGACAAGTTCGCCCTCGTCGAGCAGCTGGCCGACGCGCTCGGCGCCGCCGTGGGCGCGTCGCGCGCCGCGGTCGACGCCGGCTACGTGCCGTACTCGTACCAGGTCGGGCAGACCGGTGTGTCGGTGTCGCCCCAGCTGTACGTGGCGCTCGGCATCTCTGGCGCGATCCAGCACAAGGCCGGAATGCAGACCGCGAAGACGATCGTGGCGATCAACAAGGACGCGGACGCCCCCATCTTCGAGATCGCGGACTTCGGCGTCGTCGGCGACCTGTTCACGGTCGTGCCGCAGCTGATCGCCGCGCTCGAGGCGAAGAAGGCGTAACCCGGGATGGCGACGTTCGGTTCCTCGGTGCGGCGCGGTCTGCCGCGCGTGCCCGGCGGCGAGCCCTGGCCCCCTGCCGGCGCCGCGCCCGGCGCGAACGGCAACGGCACCGCGCCCTCGGAGGCGCCGGTGGTCGAGGGGGCGCAACACGCGGCACCGGCGGAGCCGACGCCGCGTGTCGCGACCCCCGAGGTCGCAGCCGTTGCCCCTGAGTCCGCGCAGGTGGCCCCACACGCGGGAACCGAGGCTGCGGCCTCGAGCATCGCGGCCCCCGGCGCGCCGGCGCCCGGCGCGCGGACCGTGCGTCGCGGGCTTCCGCGTGTGCCGGGCGGCGAGCCGTGGCCGCCGGCCGGTGTTGCCCCGTCCGCGGCGGGCGTCGCCGCGGCGGAGGCGGCAGCTGTCACCGCCACCGAGCCCGCCACCCGGCCAGACGTGACACCTGCACGGCCTGCGGTCGAAGAGAAGGTGGCACCTGTGGTCGCCGCAGGCGCGGGGACCACGCCGGAGGTGACACCTTCGGTGGCGCGCGACGGGGCGAAGACCCTCCGACGCGGGCTTCCACGCGTCGCCGGCGGTGAGCCGTGGCCGCCGGCGGGTCTTGCGCCGATCGCCGCAGCTGCAGCGGTGACGGATGCCGCGCCCGCGCCGGTTGCGGAAGCACCGGCGGAGGCAGCCGCCGAGGTGGCAGCATCCGTCCCCATCGAAACCGTGGCGCCCGCGGCGCCCGCCACCGCCACCGGCACCCCGCTGTCTCAGCCGCTGCCGTTCCGGCGCACGGTGTGGGCGGGCAGGGCCGCGCGCACCCGCCCGGCGGCCAGGCCCGAGCCCCAGCGCATCGGGCCGTTCACCCGCGGCCAGTGGGCCGGCGCGGTGATCGTGGGCGGCGCCGGGCTGCTGTACGCGGCGGGCATGGCGGTGTTCGCGGTCCGCTGGCTGCTCTCGACGCAGTGGGGCGTGGACTTCCTCGCGGCCTATCCCGGCGAGTATCACCTGCCCGAGGGGGCGCCGGTCGGCATCCCCGCGTGGCTGGGGTGGCAGCACTTCTTCAACGTGTTCCTGATGGTGCTGATCATCCGCAGCGGTCTGCAGGTGCGCACCGACAAGAGACCGAGCGTGTTCTGGTCGCCGCGCAACAACGGCCGCCGCAAGATGAGCCTGAACCTGTGGTTCCACCAGTCGCTCGACATCCTGTGGATCGTGAACGGCGTGATCTTCGTGGCGCTGCTGTTCGTGACCGGGCAGTGGATGAAGATCGTGCCCACGTCGTGGGAGGTGTTCCCCAACGCGGTCTCGGCGGCGCTGCAGTACGTGTCGCTGGACTGGCCCACCGAGAACGGGTGGGTGAACTACAACTCGCTGCAGCAGCTCGCGTATTTCGCCACGGTGTTCCTCGCCGCGCCGCTCGCGATCGCCACGGGAGTGCGGATGAGCCACGTCTGGCCGAAGAACGCGACCGGGCTGAACAGGGCGTACCCGGTCGAGTGGGCCCGCGCGGTGCACTTCCCGGTGATGCTCTACTTCGTGGCGTTCATCGCCGTGCACGTGTTCCTCGTCTTCGCGACCGGGGCGCTGCGCAACCTCAACCACATGTACGCGGCGCAGGGCTCGGTCGATCCGAACGCCTACGCCGACAACTGGACCGGTTTCTGGTTCTTCGCCCTGTCGCTGGTCGTGATCGCCGCCGCCTGGGTGGCTGCGCGCCCGCTCGTGCTGGCGCCGATCGCCCGCCTCTTCGGCAAGGTCTCGGGCCGCTGACGCGACCGCCTATTCGACGACGAGACCGGCGAGGTCCGCGAGGGCGGGTGCCATGAGCTGCAGCTGGTCGGGTGAGATCGTCGCGCCGCGCAGGCCCTCCATCCCGATGACCTGGCCGATGTCGGCGCCGCGCAGATCCACGTCGGTGAGTCGTGCGCCACTGGTGTTCAGCGTGCCGATGCGGGCGCCCTCGAACGCGACACGGCGGGCCGCAGCATCCAACAGGTCCATCTCGTCGATGGTGCAGTCGACGAACGCGACGTCGAGCAGCTCGGCTCCGCGGAGGTTCACGTAGCCGAGCTTGCAGCGTGTGAACCGGATGCCGCGCCACGCCGCGTCGAAGGCCTCGAGCGAGCCGAGTCTGCTGCTCTGGAACTCGACATCCCGCCAGCCGCCGCGCGCCGCCGAGACCGCGGGCACGTTCGCCCCGGCGAACACGGACTCGACCAGGTGGGCGCCGCGCGCCGACCAGGTGCCGAGGTCGAGGCCGTCGAACCGGCATGCCTCGACGGTCGCACCCGACTCGAGCTGCCAGGCGTCACGGGTGATGCCCGAGTACGCGACGCCGTCGAGGCGGCCGGCATCGAGCATGTCGTCATCACCGGCGTCGAGCGAGCCCAGCGCCGATCCGTCGAAGTCGAAGGAGGGCGGCTGGGTGCCCTTGGTCTTGCGTGATCTGGCGGCTGGCATCGCCGCCACCCTAGCGCGGGGGACCGACGTCTCGCCCGCCGAGGTCCGGGTTCGGGGCGCCCCGCGTGCATTCGGGGCGCACGCCACGCGCCCCAAGCGGGCGCGGGGCGCCCCAGACGCCACGCGCCCCAAACGGGGGGCGCCCCAGACGCGACGGAGATCCGTCATGAAGCGAGCAGGGGAGGGGGGATAACCCGAAGAGAAGTCTCCGGATGCCTCGGGCGCGCGGCGCGGCGCACGCGCCTAACTTTGGTGACATGACCTCCTCGGACTCTCCTCCCGTCCGCCCGGTGACGCGGCCCGCCCAGGTGGCGGGCGCCATCGCGCAGCTCGCCGCGCTCGGCGTCCTCGGCGCAGCGGCCTTCTCCCTTCTCTTCACGCTGTTCGGCGTCGGCATCGGCCTCGTGTTCGTGCTCGGCATCGGCCTCGTGGTGCTCGTCGGGCTCGTCTACGTGCTCTTCGCGCTCGGGTGGCTCGAGACCGAGCGCGTCGAGGGCCTCTACCGTTTCGGGCTTGTGCGGCTGCGTCCGCGCTCGAGCGGTCGCCCCGGGTTCGGCGGCTTCCTCCGCACGCTCTGGCTGCAGACGATCGACCCCGGCACATGGCGCGCGATCGCGAACCTGGCGATCGCGACGATCCTCGGCTGGGTCGTGGTGGCCCTCGCGGGAATCCTCGTGTCGGGCGCGGTGCTCGCGTTCGCGCCGCTCTTCGCAGACGCGAGCGCCGTGCGCCTCGCCCGCACCGGCATCGAGGTGCCGCTCGCGTGGGCCGTCCCCGTCGGCATCTTCGCCGCGCTCTTCTCGGCCGCCGCGCTCATCGGACTCGGCGTGCTCCACGGCATCATCGCGCGGGCGATCATGGTCCCCTCGCGGGAGGCGCAGCTCGCCGCCGCTGCCCGCATGTCGAGCCAGCAGCACGCCGGCGCAGTCCGCGCCGCCGACGTCGAGCGCACGCGCATCGAGCGCGACCTCCACGACGGCGTCCAGCCGCGCCTCGTCTCCGTCGGCATGACCCTCGGGCTCGCGCAGCAGAAGATCGACGCCGACCCCGAAGCGGCGAAGGCCCTCATCACCGAGGCCCACACCTCGACGAAGGCGGCCATCACGGAGCTGCGGCAGCTGGCGCGAGGCATCCACACCTCGGTCCTCGATGATCGCGGGCTCGACGCCGCCATCTCGGCGCTCGTCGCACGGTCGGTCGTGCCGGTGCACACCGACGTCCGCCTGGACGGCCGCTGCAGCCGCGACACCGAGGCCGCCGCGTACTTCGTGATCGCCGAGGCGCTCACCAACGCCGCCAAGCACTCGCGGGCCACCGAGGTGCGCGTGGTCGCGCGCCTGCGCGAGCCCGGCACGCTGTGGGCGCGCGTCGAAGACAACGGAATCGGCGGCGCACGGGTCATCCCCGGCGGCGGCCTGGACGGCATCGTCAACCGCGTGCTCGCGGCCGGCGGCGAGGCGCGCATCGACAGCCCCGCCGGCGGACCCACGAGCGTGGAGGTGAGCATCCCGTGCGCATCCTGATCTGCGAGGACTCGGCGCTGCTGCGCGCCGGCCTGGTGCGGGTGCTCGAGGACGCCGGCCACGAGGTGGTCGCGGCCCTTCCCGACGCGTCGCGCCTCGACCACACCGTGGACGAGACGGCGCCCGACCTCTGCATCCTCGACGTGAGGCTGCCGCCGACCTGGGTCGACGAGGGCATCCGCGCAGCGCTGTCGCTGCGGGCGCGACTGCCCCGGCTCGCGGTGCTGGTGCTCTCGCAGTACGTCGAGGAGCGGTACGCCGCCGACCTCATCTCGTCCAGCGGCGGAGCGCTCGGCTACCTCCTCAAGGACCGCGTCGCCGACGTCACCGACTTCCTCGAGGCGATCGGGCGCATCGCGGCGGGTGCCACGGTGCTCGACCCCGAGGTCGTCGCGCAGCTGCTCAGCCGGAGGACGAGGGACGAACGGATGCTGCGCCTCACCGAACGCGAGGCCTCGGTGCTCGCGCTCATCGCGGAGGGCCGGTCGAACCAGGCCATCGCCAAGGCACTGCATGTCACCGAGGGCAGCGTGGAGAAGCACATCACGGCGGTCTTCCAGAAGCTGGACCTCGAACCCGACGAATCGGGCAACCGGCGCGTGCTCGCCGCGATCGCCCACCTCGAGCACGGCGGGCCGACGCCGCCGGCTCCCCCGACACCCAGCGGCCGCGGGCCGCAGACAGGAACGAACCGATGAGCACGACCCTGACCCCTCCTCCCGTGACCCCCGACAACCCCGTCGAACCGCCGCGGCCCTCCTCCGGCGGATCGCGTGCCGTCGCGATCGTCGTGATCGTGGTGGGCGGGATCGTGCTTCTGGGCGCGACGATCTCGTCGGCCGTCGGGACCATCGCCTCGGCGTCGGTGCACACCTCCACCCGCACCGTCGACGCCGCCGGCGTCGACGAGCTGAACGTCGATGCCGCCGCCGGCACGCTGCGCGTCGAGTTCTCCGATGTGCGGGAGGCGGAGCTCGAGGTGACGAGCTCGTGGGACGCCGACGCGTGGCGGCTCGAGCGCGACGGCGACACGCTTCAGGTCTCGTCGCCCGACCGCTTCGGCTGGTTCGGCTGGCGCGGCTGGTTCGGTGACGGGGGAGCAGACGCCGTGCTGCGGCTGCCGTCCTCCCTCGACGGCCTCGACGCGGACGTGTCGCTCGCGGCCGGCGAGTTCGTGACCGACGGAGAGTTCGGCGACCTCGCGCTGTCGCTGGCCGCCGGATCGTTCGATGTCTCGGGTTCGGCGGAGTCCCTCAGCGCCGACGTGAGCGCCGGACGGGGCACGCTCGAGCTCGAGGGCGTGCGCGAGGCCGACCTCACGGTGAGCGCCGGCTCCCTCGATGCGACGCTCACGGGAACACAGCCGGATGCGATGGATCTCGACGTGAGCGCCGGCTCGCTGCGGCTCACGGTGCCCGAGGGGCAGTACGACGTGCGCTCCGAGGTCTCGGCCGGCGACTTCGAGAACAGCATCGGCTCCACGCCGGGCGCCTCGAGCACGATCACCGTGCAGGTCTCCGCCGGTCAGGCGGTGCTGAAGTCCGGGCGCTGACCCGCAGCATCCGTCCCCGACCCGTCGTCGCGCTTGCGACGGCGGGTCGATTCGCGAGAAATCACGCTGGGGATGGGAAACCACGCCTCGCGTGGTTTCTCCACGGGCCCTGGGTTTCTCGCCGGGTAGGGGCGGGGTGGAGCCGCCGCGGCCCGTGATCCGCGGATGCGCGGGGTCAGGAGCCGGAGCTGAGGGCGTCGCGGTCGGTATCGCGTGGAGCGACGGATGCTGCGCCCGCGGCGAATCCTTCGGCGTAGGCCTCGTCGGCACCGAGGCGGAACATGTCCTTCTCGAGCGGGCGCACGATCGAGCGGGCGCCGGGCAGGTCCAGAGCGCCGACGAGGTCGCCGCGCCCGCGCACCACGGCGACGGGACGCCGGGCCGCCTTGCCCTTGACGAGGTCCGCCGCGGCGGCGATCTCGTCCCCGACGCAGGGCATGGTGACGACGAGCGGGCGGCCCTCGGCATCCGTGCCCCCGCGGAGGTCCTCGAAGACGTGGACGCCGCCTGCGCCGATCGCGTGATCGGTCTGGCCCTCCCGCCAGGCGCGGCCGAGCGTGTCCGACACGATGACGCCGACCTCGACGCCGAGGCGCTCGCGCAGGCCGGCGGCGATCGCGCGGGCGGAGGCGTCGGGGTCGACCGGCAGGAGAAGCACCGTGCCGTCCGGGGTGTTCGACGCGTCGACGCCTGCGGCCGCGGAGACCATGCCGAGGCGGTTCTGCACGATGCGCGTGGTCGAGCCGTTGGCGGCGCTGCGGGATGCCACGACCCGCACCGTCTCGGATGTGATGGCGTCTTCGCGGTCGTCGGCGACGACGAAGCGTCCCTCGGCCTTCGAGACGATCTTCGAGGTCACGACGAGGATGTCGCCGTCCGCCAGGTCGCCCTCCGCCCGGCGGGCGATGAGGTCGACGAGGTCGGCGCCCGCCTCGATCTCGGGGATGCCCTCGAGAGGCCAGACGGTGAGCGCGGTGCGAGGCGGCATGGGTCCAGTCTTCCGGATGCGCGACGGGGTCGGCGCACGCTGGGCGAGATGCCGAGGGGCGCGCCCGGTGAACCGGACACGCCCCTCGGGACAACGGTGGATCAGCGCACGAAGCGCACCTCGGTCAGGGTCTCGCCGAGGAAGGGCTCGGTGTGCGTCGCGCCATCGAGCGTGAAGCCGTTGCGCGTGTAGAAGCGGTGCGCACGCGGGTTGTCGTCGGCGACCCAGAGGTACAGGCCCTCCGCCGGCTCCACGACGGCGTCGAAGAGCTTCTGGCCGATGCCGGTGCCGTGGTAGGCGTCGAGGAGGTAGATGAAGTACAGCTCGCGGAAACGCGGAGCGTCCTTGTCGCGGGCGGGGCCGGAGCCGGCGAAACCGACGATGTCGCCGTTCACGAGGGCGGCGAACATCTTGAACTCGGGACCCTGGACGGCCCAGTGCGTCCAGAGCTCTGCGAGGCGCTTGGGTGAGACGGCCTCGAGGGCGGCCTTGCTGATGAGGTGGTCGTACGTCTCGTGCCAGGCGGTCGCGTGGACGCGACCGAGGGCCTCCGCGTCGACGTCGCGCACCGGACGGACGACGATGTCGGTCTGGGTTTCGGCTTCCATGGCCAGACTCTACGCGCGTCGGCGCGAGACCCGAAATCGGGGGAACGCCCGGTGAACAGGCAGTGGCGAACGGATGCTGCGGCCGTGGCTGTCGGGATCCGACAACTGAATCGGCACGGCCGTCGAGGATCGCTACGATCGCACCTCGTGAACGTGATGTGGCGCACCCTGATCGTGATGGTGACCGCGCGGCGGCGGCTGCGGCGAGGCGGGCGACTCGGCCCCAACGAGATCGGCCGCATCCGGCTCACCACGCTCCTCACCGACATCGACTTGCTGCGCCACATGAACAACGGGCGATACCTGTCGCTGTTCGACCTCGGCCGGTGGGACCTGCTCGTGCGGACCGGTCTCTGGGATGTCATGAAGACGTACGGCTGGTACGCCGTCGTCTCGAGCGAGACCGTGACGTTTCGCAAGTCGCTGAACCTCTGGCAGAAGTTCGACGTCGAGTCGCGCATGATCGGGCACGACGACAAGGCCGTCTACCTCGAGCATCGCGCTGTCGTGGGCGGCGAGGTCTATGCCCGCGCCGTCATCCGCGCCCGCATGATGAAGCGCTCCGGGGGAACGCTGTCGCACGAGGAGCTGTTCGCGGCGATAGGCCGCCCCGAGGGCGTTCCCGAGGTGGATGCATGGGTTCACGACTGGGCAGCAGCATCCGCTCTGCCTCCCACGCGTGCGGAAGCGCCCAGCGTCTGGAACTGACGCGTCAGACGCGTCGGCATCTATTGCGGTGCTGAGGGGTTTTCGGGCTCGGGCACGATCGTGAGACCCGCGGGCGAGTTCGCCGCCTTCGCGAGAGCGTCCACCCATGCGGGGTTGAGCCGCGGCTGGCGGCCGCCGAAGTACTCGAATGCCAGCGAGACGTTCGGACTCAGCCACACCGACGTGCGTCCGAGGCCGGCTCGGGTCGGGTCGCTCCAGGTGAACGGGAAGGACTCGCCGCGCCGCAGCTTGGCCCAGATGACCGCCTGCAGGTGCGCGAGGATCCGATCGTCGATCGACGTCGTGACGCGGGTGTCGTAGGTGAGCGTGCCCATCGACCCCACCTTAGCCCCGCGGGGGCGGATCCCGGCGATTCGGGTCGGGGCCACGGAGCTGGGGTGCGCATTATACGCAGTTCCTTCCTCCGTGTCTGGTGTTGCGCCTGGTTGCGAACGTCGTCGACCCTGGTGGCATGCCCCGCACTCCCCAGCTCACCCGTGACTTGCGCGCTGCGCTTTCGACCGGGGAGCTGTGGATCGCTTTCCAGCCGCAGTACGATCTGGCGCCGACGGGGTCGACCGATGCCGCGTCGCCGATCGAACCCGTCGCCGTCGAGGCCCTCTGCCGCTGGAATCACGCGCTCCTCGGCGCCGTTCCGCCGGACAGGTTCATCCCCCTCGCCGAGGAGGGCCGCTTCCTCGATGAGGTCGACCTGCACGTGTTCAGTGTCGCGGTGGACCAGGTGACGCAGTGGCGCGAGGCGGGCCATCCGCTCGGGCTGGCGGTGAATGCGTCACCGGCGCACTTCTCGCAGCGCTACGCGGACACGGTCGTCGCGCGACTGGACGGGCTCGGCATCGACCCGGTGGGAGTGACGGTCGAGATCACCGAGGCGCCGACGCCGCAGTTGCGACCGGAGATGCTCGCGGCGATGGAGTCGCTGCGGTCGGCAGGGATGTCGATCTCGGTCGACGACTACGCGGGCGGCGACACCACGGTGAGCATGCTGGAATCCCTGCCGATCGACGAGGTCAAGATCGACCGATCGCTCACTCAGCGCAGCGACGCCGGAGCCGACGACGCGATCGCGGCAGTGGTGGAGAGCAGCGCCGCACACGGCTGGCGGGTCGTGGCCGAGGGCATCGAGACCATCGCGGACCTCGAGCGTTCCCGCCGGCGCGGCTGCGACCGCGGGCAGGGCTACCTCTGGGGTGTGCCGATGCCTTCCGAAGACCTGGACGCGCTGCTCGCACGGGGCTGACCCCCTCGGATCGCGCGCCGCAGGGCGTGACCCTCGTGCCCGGCGTCAGAGCTCGTAGTCGGCGAGTTCGTCGTCGGGGTCGTCCATCGGAGCCGGCGCCTCGCCGACCTCGAACTGCGACCACGTCACCGGCATGCCGGGGGAGAAGAGGATGTCGACTCCCGGACCGCCGCGCAGCGGCGGGATGTTCACGTAGCCGCCCCCCGCTTTGATCGCCTCGAGGATGCTGCTCTTCAACTCCGCCACGGGGTCGGGCAGGAAGTAGTCGCGTCCATCCACGGTGAGCCGGTTCACGATCGCCATCGCCCCAGCGTACCTGCGCCCCGGCGCCCGTAGGATCGAGGAGTGGGCAAACTTCACTACGGCGCGCCGCCGGCGTCTTTCACGATCGACGATCGCACGCTCGCTCACCTCGAGCTGGTCATCATGGCGAAGCTGCGACGTCGGGAGAACCTCTCGTTCGCGCACATCGACCAGGACACGTCGCTGCGTCAAGCCGTCTGGATCTCACCGGTGACCCCCCTCAGGTTCGAGTACGAGGGGCCCATGCCCGAGATCAACCGGCTCTGGCTTCAGGATCTGGTCGACGCGGCGAACTCGTCCGCCGGGCTGCGGGTCCTTCCGGAGCCCGAACTCCCGTCACGCTGAGACGCGCCCGCCGCCACCGCGCTTCGCGCGGTACATCGCCGCGTCGGCGGCGTTCAGCAGACCTCCGGGCGAGACGCCGCGCTCGGCGGCCACGACGCCGGCCGAGGCTTTCACGGTGACCTCGACGCCCCGCACGATGATCGGCTCGGTGATCGCGGCCAGCGCGCGCCCCGCGATCGCGGCGGCCTCCTCCGGTCCCGCGCTGACGCACACGATCACGAACTCGTCACCGCCCAGGCGCACGACGACGTCGGAGCTGCGGGCCACCGCGCTCAGTCTGCGGCCGATGGCGGCCAGGACCGCGTCGCCCATCTCGTGGCCGTAGGTGTCGTTGATGAGCTTGAAGTCGTCGAGGTCGAGGAACACGACCGCCACCGCGGCTTCTGAACCGTGCAGCAGCTCATCCAGCCGGTCGTCGAGGAAACGCCGGTTGTGCAGACCCGTGAGCGCGTCGCGCAGCGCGAGCTCGGCGAGCTCGGCCTGCGTGCGGGCGATCATGGCGGACCTGATCTCCTCGCCGAGGTCGAACGCGTCCTGCGCGTGCTCGCCCCAGGGGAGGCTGCGGCCGGTGACGCTCTCGCGCCAGGCCGAGAAGGATCGGCGAGGAGACAGCGGCGTGTCGCGGTTCTCCGGTCGCTGGTCGCCGAGCCAATCGACCGTGCGAGACACCTCGCTGCGCACGAAGACGAGTGCATCGCCGTCGCCGCCGAGGGGGACGACGAGGAGGCCGGTCACGCCCGGCACCTCGACAGCGAACTCCGGACGTTCGATCGGCAGCGCCTCCCACAGCCTCCCCGGACCGAGCTCGTCGACGACCGCGAACAGGCGGGCCGGATGGGGCACGACGCCCACGGTGTGCACGGCGTCGCCCATCCGAAGCAGGGCGCCGTCCGCCGGGATCACATCGAGCACGGTCCGCTCGCCGCTCATGAGAACGGCACCGACATCGCCGCGCCCGTACAGCGGTGCGATGAGGGCGATCCGCCGCTCGCGCGCCTCGAGCTGCCGGCGCAGGCGCCGGATCTGGTCGGCGGCGGCGAGCTGCGTGACGATCTGGGTCGCCATGACCTCGAGGGCCCGACGCAGCAGCACCGGGATGCGTCGCGGGGTGCGGTGCGCACACGTGAACATGCCCACGAGGCGGTCCTCGATGACGAGGCCGAACGACACAGTCGACGCCTGCCCCATGTTCCGCATGAACTGAAGGTGGTGCGCAGACACGGCGCGCAGCTCGGTTCGCCCAAGGTCCAAGGGCGCCTCTTCAGAGAGGAGTGTGTGCAGGGCCAGTCCGCGGTCCTCCGTGTCGGCGATCACCCGGGAGCGCTTCTCGATGTACAGCGCGCGCGCCTGCGCGGGGATGTCGGAGGCGGGGAAGTGCAGCCCGAAGTACGGCTCCATGTCGGGTTCCCGCTCGTCGGCGACGACCTGTCCGTGGCCGTCATCGTGGAACTCGTAGCACATGACCCGGTCGTAGCCCGTGATGGCCTTGATCTCGCGAGCCGCCAGCCGGCGCAGCTCGTCGGGGTCGGTGACTTCCGCCAGCCGCTGGATCGCGCCGACGACCCCGGTGCGCACGTAGTCCAGCTCGGGCACGACGGGTTCGAGCTCGACGACCAGCGGCACCGTGCCGCGATGCGCGATCACGTCGTACACCGCGCCCTCGAACTCCGCCCGCACGGGATCGACGGCGAGCCCTTGGCTGATCGCCCACGACAGAGTGTCACTGCCGGCGTCCCGCAGATCGCGTCCGAGCCAGTGCTCGACGTTCTCGCTCGCGACGACCACGACTCCCGTCGCCTCATCGATGCCGAAGAGCGCACCATGCGCCTGGATGCGTCCGATCGTGCGGATCTGCTCCTGCGAGCATGCCTGGAGCCGGAGCGTCTCGGCATCATCGCGGGGACGGTCCGGATCGAAGAGGAGTGCGGGGGAATCTGTCAACGCGAGTCCTTCGGGGGCGTGGCGGATGGAGGGGAACTGCGTCGGCGAGAGCCTCATCCTATGCGCGCAGGAATCGGAAGCCTAAGGGGCCCCAGTGCCAGGCGTAGCGCAGCGGCAGCGCCCGCGCAATGGGTTTGCGGCCGACGGGCGCGCGGAGTTGCCTGACAGCGGTGGCGCCGGTACCCCGCCGGCGTCGGAGGGAGAAGGAGGAGCCGTGGACACGACCACCCTCATCTGGATCATCGTCGGCATCGTCGTCGTGCTCGCCATCGTCGTCGTCGCTCTGCTGCTCACCGCACGCGGGCGTCGCGAGCGCCGCCGGGAGCACCAGCACGACCGTGCCGAGAAGCTGCGCGAAGACGCGCGCCAGACGGAACTGCAGGCCCGGCAGCACGAGGCCGAGGCTGCCCGTGCGCAGGCGGACGCCGCCGCCGCGGCTGCGGCCGCGGAAGACGCCAAGGCCCGCGCCGCTGAAGCCTCGATCGACGCGGAGCGCCGCGCGGGACGCGTGGGCGACCACCGCGCTGAAGCGGAAGACCTGCGCCGGCAGCACGCGGAGGCGATGCGCAAGGCCGACGACGTCGACCCCTACGTCGATGGCTCCGGCAGCGCCGCGGCCCCGTCCGCGACCGCCTACACCGGCGACTCTGGTGACGGCCGCGACACCGTCGTCGAGGGCACCGAGCGTGAGCGCCCCGCAACGGATGCCCGCGCTGTCGACGACAATACGCACACCGGCACCGGCGTCCGCGACGCCGCCGCCGACGAGGCCATCACGCGGCCGCCTGCGCCGCCGCAGCGCACCGAGCGCGCCTGAATCCGGTCACCTCGAGCACGGCGGGCGCGGCGCCAGCTAGCGTAGGTGCGTGACCGCCGTGCTCGATGTGCTCCGCACCGCCGGCCGGCTGCTGTGGCACCACTGGCCGGTGCTGCTCGCGCTGTACGTCGGCGCGATCCTCGCACGCTACGTCGTGATCGAGTTCGCGGGGTGGGTCGGCTCCTACAGTGCGGTCGCCGGCTCCCTGTTGCTGCCCGTCGCCATCCTCGTGCGCCTGGTCGCTCTCGTCGGGATGCTGCTGGTGCTGCGCGACGGAATGCGCCGGCTCCGCGCGATAGCCCCACTTCCCGAGGATCGGCCATCGCGGCGCCGAGAGTTCTTCTCCGCGCTGATGTCCGGCATCCTGCCGTTCTTCGCCTTCTACGCCGCGTGGGGCTACCTCCGGGAGGACGCCGTGGCGTACTCAGCGCGCGTGCTCGAGGAAAGCACCGGTAGAGACCTCACCGAGATCGCGCTGGGAGTGGACGCCGGGGGCGACGGCCTCGCGGGAGAGATCACGCTCACGCCGGCCACGGTGGGCATCGTCGTCGTCGCCTACGCGCTGCGCTGGCTCCTGACGCGCTACCGTGAGCGGCTGCCGAAATGGTTCGGAGTCTTCGCCGCCTACCTCGAGGCGGTCTGGGTCTACTTCGCCGCGGTCGTCATCTCGATCGTGCTGGGCGCGATCGGCTCCTGGATCTCGTCCCGGCAGGGGATGGTGTGGCTCGCCGATCTGCGGGAGGCCGCTGCGTCGGTGTTCCTGCCGCTCGCGTGGCTCTGGGAGGCCGTGGAATGGGTGCTCGGCGAAGCCGGCGGTCTCATCCTGCTCCCTGTCGCGTGGCTGACGATCGCCGGTGTCGTGTACGGTCGCGCGGTGGCGCCGGCGCCGGTTCCGACCGAGGCGCTCGGTGGCGAGGTCGGCCGCCGCATCCGTTCCCGATATCGCTCGCTGCCGCAGCGACTCCGGGCTCGCGTCAGCGACATCTGGAGCGATCTCATGTCGCGCTTCACCCCTATCGGCCGGGCGCTCGTGCTCATGTGGCGCGCGGGGCCGGTGCTGATCACCGGGTTCGTGCTGCTGTACACGTTGCTGCTGTGGCTGCAGGGCGCGCTCGAGTGGGCGATCCCGCGCGCGATCGGGCCGCAGGACGTCGACGACTTCTGGTTCGTCTACGACCAGCTGATCTTCCTCATCGCGCCGCTGCTCATCGAGCCCGTCCGCATCGCGCTCGTCGCGGGCGGGTACGACGCCGTGGTCGGCACGCTGCGCCCGGGCGAGGCCGTGCCAGGGACGGACGACGCCGGCGCCCCGGATCAGGGCTCGACGACGGCGCTGACGAACTCGGGATACGCGGCGGGGGAACCGAACTCGACGGCCAACGGGCCCGAGACGTCCTCGGGAACGAGATAGTCGAGCGCCAACGTGAAAGCGGCGGTGGATTCCGGGTCGCAGTACGTCCGCCGGTCGGCGTCCGGCGCCCGCCCCAGATCGCTCGTCGAGTCCCACTGCCGGGCATCGCCGCCGACTTCCCGCAGCACAGGGAGGGTGCACGCGAACGCCCTCGCGCCGGGATCGATCTCGACGGCGACGGTCACGACGCGGGTGTCCTGCGGTGCGTTCGGAAGCTCGACGAACTCGGCGGTCACCGGCCCGACGACCGCGCCCGCATAGTCCGTCGCGGCGCCCGGAGCGAGAGCCACGGCCCGGGTCGGGCTGTTGGCGGAGCCGCCGGCGGTCTCGTTCCACCAGATCGTCGCCGCGAGCAGCGGCACCAGCACGGCGAGCGCCCCCAAGCCCAGGACGTTGGCACGCCACCAACCCCTCACGGGTTCGCCCATCCGGTCTCGCGAAGCTCGGCCCGTGTGACGTGTGATGCGTCGGCCACGTCGAAGGACAGCACGATCATCGAGTCCAAGCGCGTGTCACTGCGCAGTGCCAGCTCGAGCACCGCCTGGCCGGACTCGACGTCCGTCGGCAGTTCGAACGCCAGACTTCCCGACTGCGGGATGCCGACGGAGAGCGGCGCCCGTGCGAGCGAGTCCGGCCGGTCGCTCGCACTGTAACGGACGCCGTCGATCTCGATCATCGCGTGCTCGAGGCGGGTGAGGGCCTCCGACGTCACGGCCGCGACCTCGAGGTCGATCACCACCCAGTTCCCCTCCGCGACCCAGTTCCCGTCGTGCTCGCCGACCTGGGCGGCGCGACGGATCTCGATGACCGTCGCGGCGATGTTCCGGCCCGTCGCCGTCTCGCCCATCTCGGCCTCTACGACGAAGGGAGACTGCGACTGCTCCTCGCCGGGCGTCGCGAACGCGACGAACCACGCCGCGACGAGCAAGGATGCTCCCACAGCCCAGGGCGCCCAGCGCGGCAGGCCGCGGTCAGCTGCCATCTTCGCTGTCCTCCTCGACGCCCGCTCCCACGTCGTTCACGCTCACCGTCACCGTGGCGTCGGCGACCGGGTCGTCCCACCACTGCCCGGCCGTCACGAAGGAGCCGGTGTACAGCGAGAGATCGTACAGAGTCACCTCCACATCCTGGCCGTCCTCGAAGGCGGCGGCATCGACGGCCCAGGCGTACACGAGCTCGGCGGGCACGCCTGGCTGCAGCGCGGGGGATGAGGTGGCGTCGTCCATGCGTGCGGCGGCGGCGTCCGTCTTGCCGACGTCGGCCACACGAAACGAGCCGGCGACTCCGCTCGCGCCGGTCGAGGGGAGCGGCTCATCCCAGCGGTTCTCCACCTCGACGACGAGCGCGAGCACGCGCTGCCCGTCCTCGACGTACACCCCCGCCTCGGACAGGTCGTCGATCAGCACGGCACGCTGCACGGTCAGCGACCGCTGGCCGGTGACGTGCGCCTCACCGGGATCCAGCTTCGACAGCTCGGGCGGTGCGGCGGTCGCAAGACCTCCGAACGCGGCCGTCGCGAGCAGGAACGCGCCCGTGGCGAGGCCCGCGAACCACTTCGTGGGCACCCGGTCGCTCGCCGCCTGCAGCCAGGCGAAGCGGCGTCGCGGTGTGCGGGTGGCGTCGGGCGGCTCGGACACGAGCCCAGCCTAGGAGGAACAGGATGCAATCGTCGGCGGGATGGACACGTCAGTGCAAGGGCGGCGAGGGAAACGCGTCATGCAACGCGCGCCTCACCTCGAGGATCCCCGCACGGGCGCGGGAGGCCGTGCGCTGAGCGGTGAAGATCTCGCGCGCCGGACGACCGGGCAGCTCGAGCAGCGACACCGGGATCGCGGAGCCGTCCCACAGCAGATCGGGAAGCACGGCGACCGCCTGCCCCGCCGCGACCAGGCGCGCATGGGCCGAAAGGTCCGCCAGCTCGTACCGCACATCGGGCTCGAACCCCGCTGCCCGGCACTGCTGGACGGCCCACAGGCGGGCGGCGGTGCCGGCGGGCTCCATCACCCAGGGGCGGTCCCGCAGATCTTCGAGTGAGCGGGCGGGATCGAGGGATGCCACGGCCAGATGGATCGGGTCGGTGCCGAGCGGGTCGCGCTCCAGGCCTTTCGCGTGGGCGCGCGTGTGGCCGGGGTACTGTTCGGCGATGACGAGGTCCACGCCGCGCGCCGAGAGCTCGAACAGTCCGAGCTCCGGCGGCATCTCGACGAGCTCGACGCGCAGGTCGGGTGCGCGCTCCGCGAGGAGCGCGAGCGCGGCGGGAACGATCGCGAGCGCGGCGGTCTGCATGACCGCGACGCGCACCGGCGCGAGGCCGGGGTGCAGCGACTCGAGCTCGCCGCGCGCCTGCTCGTCGAGATCGAGTGCTCGCGCCGCGTGCGCCGCGAGGACGCGGCCGTGCTCGGTGAGGCGAACGCGGCGTCCTTCCGGCGCCAGCAGGGCGACTCCGGCCTCCTTCTCGAGCTGCGCGAGCTGCTGCGAGATCGTGGACGGACTGTATGAGAGCGCCTCGGCGACCGCCGCGAGCGTTCCCCGCAGCGCGAGCTCGTGGAGCAGTCGCAGGCGTCGCAGTTCGAACATCGGCATCCCATCGAGAATCTCGAATTATATCGATCATAAATGATCGCTTTTCACGAATGAATGGATGCCTCATCCTTGACCTCATGCAGCATGTGGAGCCGATGACGCACGATGAGGTGCAGGCTGGAAGCACGGAGTCCGACGAGGTGACAGCTGGAGTGCGAATGGAAGACCGATCCGACGGGCGCCTGGCCGGCGAGGCCGTCGCCCTGGCGCAGAGGTGGATCGCCGAGAGCGCCGAGGTCGAGGTCGACCCGGCCGCCGAGCGGCTCGCCGGTGTGCTGAAGGACCCGAACGGCCTGCCCTTCACCATCGGGTTCGTCGACGGCGTGATGCGTCCCGAGAGCCTGTCGGCCGCAGCATCCCATCTGCATCGCGTCGCGCCTCTCGTGCCCGAATTCCTGCCGTGGTACCTGCGCGGCGCCGTCCGCGTGGGCGGCGCGGTCGCACCGGTGCTGCCGTCGCCCGTGGTGCCGATCGCGCGCCGGGTGCTGCGCGAGATGGTCGGGCACCTCGTCGTCGACGCCCGTCCCGACAAGCTCGGCCCCGCCATCGCCGCGCTCCGCGAGAACGGCGCACGACTCAACCTGAACCTGCTCGGCGAGGCGGTCCTCGGCGAACAGGAGGCGCTGCGGCGGCTCGAGGGCATTCACGAGCTCATCCGCCGCCCCGACGTCGATTACGTGTCGGTCAAGGTCTCGGCGATCGCCAGCCACATCTCGATGTGGGCGTTCGACGAGGTCGTCGACAAGGTCGTCGACCGCCTCCGGCCGCTGTACCTGACGGCGGCCTCCCCGACGAGCTCGGTGAACGGACCGACGTTCATCAACCTCGATATGGAGGAGTACCGCGACCTCGACCTCACGATCGCGGTGTTCACGCGCCTCCTCGAGGACCCGCGCCTGCGGCAGCTCGAGGCCGGCATCGTGCTCCAGGCCTACCTCCCGGACGCCCTGCCGGCGCTCGAGCGGCTCACCGCGTGGGCGCAGGAGCGCGTCGCCGACGGCGGCGCCCGCATCAAGGTGCGCCTCGTGAAGGGCGCGAACCTCGCGATGGAGCGCGTCGACGCCGTCATGCACGACTGGAGCCTCGCCACCTACGGCGAGAAGGTCGACTCCGACGCGAACTACGTGCGGTGTCTCCGATTCGCTCTCGACCCGGCGCGCACCCGAGCGGTGCGGATCGGCGTCGCCGGCCACAACCTCTTCGACATCGCCTACGCCTGGTTGCTCGCCGGCGCGGCCGGGGTCCGGCACGACGTCGAGTTCGAGATGCTGCTCGGCATGGCGCAGGGCCAGGTCGAGGCAGTCACACGCGAGGTCGGCCATGTGCTGCTGTACGTGCCGGTCGTCCGCCCGGACGAGTTCGATGTGGCCATCAGCTATCTGGTGCGACGTCTCGAGGAGAACGCCTCGAGCGACAACTTCCTCTCGGCCGCCTTCGACCTCGCGGACGACCCGGCGATGTTCGAGCGCGAGCGCGACCGCTTCCTCGCATCGCTCGCCCGCGCCGACGACCCCGCCCTCGCGACGGGGCCCAACCGGGACCAGGACCGCGCCGCTGAGGCGACCGCGACCACGGAATCCGCCGGCGCCGAGGCCCCGCGGGCTCAGGCGCGTCTTCGCAGGGCCGCCGGGTCTTCCGACGAGGCCGGCCTCACACAGGCCGTGATCGGCATCGCGCGCTCGGCGGCGCCGGGCGACACGGCTCCGCTCGAGCGGTCCGTCCCCGAGCAGGTCTTCGGCGCCGAAGCGTTCGTCGAGACGGCCGTCTTCGCGCCCCGCGAGTCCGGCGTCCGGGTCGCCGGTGCCCCGGGCTTCCGCAACACCGCGGACAGCGATCCGGCCCTGCCGGCGAACCGGGCGTGGGCGCGCAGCATCCTGTCGCGCATCGAGACCTCGCGCGCGGGGGATGCGACCGTCGAGGCGGCCCGCGTCACCGACGAGCCGACGCTGCAGGGCATCGTGGCGCGCGTGCGCGACGCGGCACCGGCGTGGGGCGCGCTCCCCGCGGCCGAGCGCAGCCTCGTGCTGACCGCCGCCGCCCGCGCGCTCGAGGCGCGCCGTGGCGAGCTCATCGAGGTCGCCGCGTCCGAGACGGGCAAGGTGTTCGCCGAGGCCGACGTCGAGGTGAGCGAGGCCGTCGACTTCGCGAACTACTACGCCGCGACCGCGCGCGAGCTCGACCGCGTGAGCGGAGCGGTGTTCGAGCCGGCACGGCTCACCATCGTCACGCCGCCGTGGAACTTCCCGATCGCGATCCCCGCCGGCGGCGTGCTCGCGGCCCTCGCCGCGGGATCCGGCGTCGTCTTCAAGCCCGCTCCCCAGGCGCGGCGCTGCGCTGCGGTCGTCGCCGAGGCGCTGTGGGAGGCGGGCGTGCCGCGCGACGTGCTCGCCCTCGTCGACATCGACGAGGGGGGCCTCGGGCAGACGCTGCTGTCGCACCCGGACGTCGACCGGGTGATCCTCACCGGCGCGTGGGAGACGGCGGCGCTGTTCCGCTCGTGGCGTCCCGACCTGCCGCTCCTCGCCGAGACCAGCGGCAAGAACGCGATGATCGTCATGCCGACGGCCGACCTCGACCTCGCGGCAACCGATCTCATCAAGAGTGCGTTCGGCCACGCCGGGCAGAAGTGCTCCGCCGCCTCCCTCGCGATCCTCGTGGGTCCGGTCGGTCACTCGCAGCGCTTCGCGCGTCAGCTGGTGGATGCCGCGACCTCCCTCCGCGTCGGAGCCCCCTCCGACCCGCTCAGCGAGGTCGGGCCGGTCGTCGAGGTGCCGCGCGGCAAACTCCAGTGGGCGCTCACCACCCTCGACGAGGGCGAGTCCTGGCTCGTCGAGCCGCGGCGCCTGGACGCGGCCCCGGAGTACGACGGACGGCTCTGGAGCCCCGGCATCCGCACCGGGGTGCAGCCCGGCTCGCGCTTCCACCGCGAGGAATTCTTCGGACCCGTGCTCGGGATCATGCACGCGTCCTCGCTCGCCCACGCGATCGAGCTGCAGAACGCGGTGGCGTACGGGCTCACCGCAGGCCTCTACACGCAGAACCCCGACGACCTCGCGCTGTGGCTCGACCGCGTCGAGGCGGGCAACCTCTACGTCAACCGCGGCATCACCGGCGCCATCGTGCAGCGCCAGCCGTTCGGCGGCTGGAAGCGCTCGTCGGTCGGCGCCGGCGCCAAGGCCGGCGGCCCGAACTACCTGGTGGGTCTCGGTCGCTGGCGCGCCACCTCCGGCGCCCCGGCGTCCGCGACCCTGCACCTGCGCGGTCTCGACACCCGCATCGCCGCCCTCATCGAGGCCGCGCAACCGTCGCTCGACTACGAGGCGTTCGAGTGGCTTCGTCGCGGCGCCCTGTCGGACGCGATCGCGTGGGACCGCGAGTTCGGCCAGGTGAAGGACGTCTCGGGCCTCGGCGTCGAGCGCAACCTCTTCCGCTACCGGCCGATCCCGGCGGTCGCACTGCGCGCCACCGCGGACGCGTCGTGGCAGGCCGTGCTCCGAGTCGTCATCGCGGGCCTTCGTGCCGGATCGCGACTGACGCTGAGCGCGCCCGTCGGACTGCCCGCGGCCGTGCGACGCGTGCTCGCGGAGGAGGACGTCGCCGTCTTCGTCGAGAGCGACGAGCAGTGGCTCGAGCGACTCGCCGCCGTCGACATCGTCGCGGCGGTCGCCGACGCCGATCCGGAGCCGAAGCCCGCGCGCGTCCGGCTCATCGGCCCGTCCGAGTCGGTCGCGGCGCTGCACACCCTCGTCGCGAGTGCCTCGAACGGCGACCCCGATCTCGCGGTCTACGACAACGAGGTGACCACTGCCGGCCGGCTCGAGCTGCTTCCGTTCCTCCACGAGCAGTCCGTGACGATCACCGCGCACCGTTTCGGCAACCCCGACCCGTGGTCGGAGGAAGTGATCTGACGGACGGACGAGGGAGTGCGTGCCACGCATGCGAACCCACGCCCGGTGATCCTCCCACCCCGTCTGACATCGTGGCGCGACTCCTCGACCGGGAACCGGCGTCGTCCATTACAACGTTGAAGATTCTTCTTGACACACGTCTCACGCGTTGGCCACGATGGTTCTCGGAAGAATTTACGACGTTGTAAATCGCAGCCACACCGTGCGGATCGCACACGTCGTGACCCTCCACAGCGCTGAGGGGCGACCCTCTGCAATGCGAGTCCACCGCGCATGTCAATGTGCACGACGCAGTGAGGAAAAAATCGAATGAGTGTGAAGGAACAGCGGCGACGGGGCCGCCAAGGGCGTCGCCGGGCGTTGCCCGCAGTGCTCGCCGCGGCGGTAGTGGTCGGAGGAACCCTGGTCGCGGCGACGCCTGCGGCCGGAGCCGGGAGCGACCAATGGGTGTCGTTGCCGCCCAACGCCCCCGGCGTCGGAGACGTCTATCGCTTCACGGTGCCCAACTCGGCCATCCAGCCGGCGACGGGCATCAACGGCGCTGTTGTCGCGGTGGAAGGCAACTTCGCGCCCGGCAAGACGTGGACCACGCTGAACATGGGGTTGAGCGGCGGGAACTGGACGTCGACGATCGGACCCCTCGAGCCCGGCCTGTACTACTACCAGTACTCGGCGCGGTCGGCGTGGAACCAGGATGCGATTCCGTTCCGCAACCCCGCCAGTCCGCAGGAGGTGACCTCGAAGCCCGCGTGGAACACGCTTTTCGTCGACGGTCCGGGTGCCGAATGGCTCGCCGACGTCCCCAACGGAGGCGCGCTGGAGGATCTCACCTACGAGAGCTCGGTCACAGGCGCGGAGCGCTCGGCGCTGGTGTGGACCCCGCCGGGCTATGACGAGAACCGTGCTGAGCCTTACCCCGTGCTCTACCTCCTGCAGGACGAGGGCCAGAGTTATCGCGAATGGGTGGAGCTCGGGCGACTGAAGCAGATCCTCGACAATCTCGCGGTCGAGGGCGACGCCGAGCCGATGGTCGTCGTGATGGGTGACGGCGAGTCCGATGAGATCCGCGGTGAGGTCGTCAAGAACCTCCTCCCGGCTGCGGAGGGGGCCTTCAATGTCTCCCGCAACGGCGACGGTCGCGCAATCGCCGGCATCGGGCGAGGAGCCGACCAGGCCCTCAGCCTCCTGGTCAGCGCCACGGGAGAGTTCTCGGAGGTCGGCTCGTTCTCGGGCGACCTCGAGCAGAACGTCGGCAAGGGCAAAGCGCGGCAGATCAACGACGCGACCGATCTCATCCGTCTCTACGTCGGCAACGTCACCGACCCGAGCTACAACTCGACGGTGGACCTCGCCGCCAAGCTCAGCGCCGCGGGCGTCGAGTTCCAGTCGGACGGCTCCGATCCCGAGACCGGCGGAACGTGGGACACGTGGCAGAAGAGCCTTCACGACTTCGCACAGCGTGTTTTCCAGGATTCGGGCGACACCGGACCGAGTGAGGGGCACCTTCCACTCGCGCCGCACTCGCTCCCGGCCGCCGGCACCACGCCGACGCCGTGGATCGACGAGAACGGCGTCGTGACCTTCGAGACCGGCACGGAGTTCGCCGGCGCGAACAACGTCACGGTGTGGGGCAACTTCGGTCCGGCGGGCAGCTGGCCGCGCACGCCCATGACCAAGCAGGACGACGGGCGCTGGCGTCTGACGATGCCGGTCGAGGCCGGTTCGTACTACTACAAGTTCGTCGTGGAGGGGTCGGACCGCAAGGACACCACCAACCCGACGACGGTGCTCTCGGAGCCCAACTGGAGCACGTTCCAGGTGCCCGGCGACGACACGCTCCGTGGCGAGTACACGACGCCGGTCGCACCCGAGGCTCGCGGCAACGTCGAGGTCATGAACTACACGAGCAGCGCGAACGGCAACCCCATTCGTTCCGCTTACGTGTGGACGCCCCCGGGCTACGACCCCGATCGCGCCGAGGCCTACCCGGTCCTCTACCTCCAGCACGGCGGCGGGCAGACGTGGACGGACTGGGTCGAGGTCGGCTTCGCCGCCCAGATCCTGGACAACCACTACGCCAAGGGAGACATCGTCCCCATGGTCGTCGTGATGGCCAACGGCAACGGCGTGAACTTCCCCAACGAGATCACGCAGCGGATCACGGTGGCCGCCGAGGCGCAGTACAACGTCAGCAACGACCCCGAAAACCGTGCACTCGCGGGCCTGTCGATGGGATCGCAGGCGGCGCTGAGCACGTTGTACACGTTCCCGGGCCAGTTCGCTTACGTCGGAGCCATGTCGGCGTTCACCAACCCCCCTGCCAGCGCGAATGTGGCGGCGATCAACGAGGGCACGAAGCTCCTGCGCATCTACTCCGGTGACATGCAGGACTTCACCTACCAGAACACGCTGAGCCTCGTCAGCGCGCTGGACAGCCGCGGGATCGAGCACGAGTTCGCTCCGATCATCCCCGGTCCGCACAGCTGGGATGTCTGGCAGAAGGCGTTGATCGATCTGCTGCCGCGTCTGTTCAAGGGCTGACGCCTCAGCCGGCACTCCAGCGGAGTGACGCCGTCGTCGATGTCGGCGACGGCGTCACTCCGTCGGCACGCGAGAGCCGACCTCCGGCCCTGGCCGGGGGCCGACGCCGGTACTCCTCAGTCGGCGGTGGTGAAACCGGTCGACTCGCGCTTGACGATGCGGAAGTCGGGCTTGAAGGTCTGGGGCGGCCGCCGGTCGCCCTTCTCGTTGATGCGCTCGATGAGCCGGTCGACCGCGATCGCGGCGATCTCGTCGCGGCCAGGATCGACCGTCGTCATGGAGGGCACCGACCACTTGCTCTCGTCGATGTTGTCGAAGCCGATCACGGCGACGTCGTCGGGGACGCGCAGTCCTTCTTCGCCGAGCGCGCGCAGCACACCGAGTCCGAGGGTGTCGCTCAACGCGAAGACCGCATCGAACTCCACGCCCTCACGGACCAGCAGATGTGCGGCGGCCGCGCCTCCGGGCCGGTTCCATCGGGACATCTCGGTCGGACGCACGAGCGCGGGGTCGAGTTCGATGCCAGCGCGCTCGAGGGCGCGGACATACCCCTTGAGGCGCAGATTCGCCGAGCTCGCCTCGTCGCCGCCGTGAAGGTCGGCGCCGATCAGGGCGATCCGGTGGCGGCCGATCTCGAGGAGATGCTCCACGGCGGCCTCGGCGGAGGAGGTGTTGTGCATCGTGACGTGGTCGGTCGGCCCGCCGAAGATGCGCTCGCCCAGCAGGACGAGCGGCCCCTCCACGGCGAGGGCCGCGGCATCCTCCTGCCCGAGGCTCACGGGGCTGAAGAGGAGTCCGTCGAGAAAGCGAGGGCGGCTCGTCGACACCGCGAGCAGCTCTCCATCGCGCTGGCCGCTCGTCTGCTCGACCATGACGCCGAGGCCGCGCTTCTCGGCCGCGCGGATGACGGCGTCGGCGAGCTCGGCGAAGTAGTTCTCGCGCAGTGACGGCACGGCGAGGCCGATCACGCCGGTGCGGCCGGAGCGGAGTCCGCGCGCCGACAGGTTCGGGCGATAGTCGAGCTGCTCGATCGCCTCGTTGACGCGATCCCTTGTGCCCGGGCGCACGTGAGGGTAGTCGTTGATGACGTTGGACACGGTCTTGATAGAGACGCCGGCCACCCGTGCGACGTCATGCATCGTCGGTCCCATCGATGCTCCCGCCTGCCGTTCGAACCTCTGTACTCTACTGCCCGCCGAGCCATGGCCGCGGACGTCCGCGCAGTTCCTCTCCCGTTCGTGCAACGGAGAAATGCAACGTTGTAAACTAGTGTAGCTTGCCCGTATGACGTCATCGAGGACGAAAGAATGCTGAGTTCGAAGGAGTGGCCGATCGCGGCGGCGATGCTTCCGCTCGGGGATGCCCACCCGGTCGACGGACCGGAATCATCCGCCGAGCGCTGGCTGTCGGATCTCACGGAGGTGAGCGACGAGGGGTTCTCGGAGGTCGATCTCACCGACTCCTGGACCCGGTACGGCGACCTCGACGCGGAGCACGTCGCGGTTCTGCGAGAGTGCCTCCGGTCGGCGGGGCTGACCGCCGCCTCCCTCTCGGCCATCCGCCGCAGCGTGATCGACGAGCAGCACGGCCAGGAGCACCTCGCCTACGCGCACCGGACGATCGACTTCGCCGCCGAGCTGGGCATCCCGGTCGTCTCGGTGGGGCTTCATCGCGCCCTCACTCCTGCCCAGCGGGAGCAGCTCTGGTTCTGGACCGCCGAAGGACACCGTGACCCCTTCGGAGACGACGACGCATGGGCGCTCGCCGTCGGACGCCTGCGCGAGCTGGGACGGCATGCCGACGAGGCGGGGCTGCTGCTCTCGCTCGAGATGTATGAGCACACCTTCCTGGGCACCGCGCAGTCCTCCGTGCGCCTCGTGGAGGACATCGGCCTGGAGGCCGTCGGCCTCAACCCCGACATCGGCAACCTCATCCGGCTCCACGAGCCCGTCGAGGACTGGCGGGCGGTCGCGGAGGCGACCATGCCGTACGCCAACTTCTGGCACGTGAAGAATTACTCACGTGACGAGGATGCCTCGGCCGGTCTGTATTCGACCGTCCCGACGTCGCTCGAACTGGGCGTCATCAACTACCGCGAAGCGGTGAAGATCGCCCTGCGCAGCGGCTTCCAGGGCATCATCTGCGTGGAGCACTACGGCGGAGACGGCTTGAGCGTGAGCGCCACCAACCGCGACTACCTGCGTGATCACGTGCTGCCTCGACGGGAGTACACGGCAGGCGTCAGCAGAGTGCGTCAGACCCACGCGTCGGCGGTGTCGCGATGACCCGCATCCTGGGCGACGCCGACGCGTTCGTCGCAGACGCCCTCCGAGGCTTCGCGCGCGCCCACGCGGACGAGGTCTCGCTGGTCGACGGCGGGGTCGTGCGCGCGAACCCGCTCGAGCCCGGAAAGGTCGCGGTCCTCATCGGCGGCGGCTCGGGACACTACCCCGCCTTCGCCGGCTACGTGGGGACGGGCCTGGCCGCGGGCGCCGTGTGCGGCAACATCTTCACCTCGCCCTCGACCGCGCAGGCGCTGCGCGTGGCACACGCCGCCGACGCGGGTGGCGGCGTCCTCTTCACGTACGGGCGTTACGCGGGAGACGTGATCCACTTCGGCGAGGCCGAGCGGCGGCTGCGCGACGAAGGGATCGATGCGCGCACGGTGCTCATCACCGACGATGTCGCGAGCGCCCCGCAGGAGGTGGCCGACGAGCGCCGCGGTATCGCCGGGATCGTGTGCGTCTTCCATATCGCCGGTGCCGCGGCAGAGCGCGGGGATCCGCTCGACGAGGTGGAGCGCCTTGCGACGCACGCCAACAGCCGGACCCGCAGCCACGGCGTCGCCTTCGCCGGCTGCACGCTCCCCGGCGCGGACCACGCCCTGTTCGAGGTTCCCGCGGGGCAGATGTCGATCGGCCTCGGCATCCACGGTGAGCCTGGGGTCCGCGATGTGCCTCTGCAGCCCGCGCCGGAACTGGCCGTCACGCTCGCGGCGCCTCTCCTCGAGGAGCGGCCCCATGACGGCCGGCGCGCCGCGGTGATCGTGAACGGACTCGGGTCGGTGAAGTACGAGGAGCTGTTCGTGCTCTTCGGGTGCGTCGTCGAACATCTCGAGGCGCAGGGCGTCGAGATCGTGGAGCCGCTGTGCGGGGAGTTCGTCACCAGCCTCGACATGGCGGGCGTCTCGCTCACTCTGCTCTGGCTCGATGACGAGCTCGAAGAGCTGTGGCGGGCTCCGGCCTCCTCGCCCGCCTTCCGAAAGGGCGCCCTGTCTGCGGATACGCCCTCCGTGAGAGCGACCGCCGCCGGCAGACCCGCGGCAGTAGAGGTCCCGCCCGGCGTCGGCCATGCCCCGGCACCGGCGACCCCCGCCGCGCGGACGGCGGCGGTGATCGCGCGGCGCCTGCTGATCAGCGCTCGGGAGGCGATCGCGGCGGAAGCGGACCGCCTGGGTGAGCTCGACGCGATCGCCGGCGACGGGGATCACGGCATCGGGATGACGCGAGGCCTCACCGCCGCGGTCGAGGCGGCGGAGTCCGCGGACGAGTCGATCGGCGTGAAAGAGCTGCTCGAGCGCGCCGGCGACGCGTGGTCCGAGACGGCGGGCGGCACGTCGGGGGCCCTCTGGGGCGCTGCGCTCGCGGAGGTCGGGCTCTCGCTCGGGTCGCCCGAAGCCTTCACCGCGGCGGATGTCGCGGCGGCGGTCGCCGCGGCGCACGCCAGAGTGGCGGCGCTCGGCGGGGCGGAGCCGGGCGACAAGACGATGCTCGATGCGATGGCACCCTTCGACGAGACGCTCACGGAACAGGTGCAGGCGGGGACCGGCATCGCGGCGGCGCTCGCCGCCGCAGCGGCGGCGGCCCGCGCGGGCGCTGACGCGACATCGGCCATGACACCCCGACGTGGCCGGGCGCGTCCACTCGCCGAGCGCAGCATCGGGCATCCCGACCCGGGTGCCGAGTCGTTCTCAATCATCGCCGCCGACCTCGCGGGGTGGGTCGCGGACTTCAAGGGATCGGAGTGATCGATGGGCTGGAGAATCGTGATCGGCGCCGACGACGCCGGCTTCGCCTACAAGGAGGTGCTGCGAGAGCTGCTCGCCGCCGACTCGCGGGTGGACAGCGTCGCGGATGTCGGGGTGGCGAGCGCGGAGGCGACGCCCTACCCGCGGGTGGCGGTGAAAGCGGCCTCGATCGTCGCGAGAGGTGACGCCGATCGCGCGCTCCTCATCTGCGGCACGGGGCTCGGAGTCGCGATCACCGCGAACAAAGTGCGCGGGATCCGGGCCGTGACCGCCCATGACAGCTACTCGGTGGAGCGGTCGGTCAAGAGCAACAACGCACAGGTTCTCACCCTGGGGGCGCGGGTGATCGGCCTGGAGCTCGCGAAGAAGCTCGTCGACGAGTGGCTGGAGCACCGCTTCGACCCCGGCTCGGCATCCGCGGCGAAAGTCCGACTGATCGACGAATACGAGGAGGAAGCATGATGATCTCGACGGTGGCCGTCGTCGGCTCCGGCTACATGGGCGGCGGGATCGCCCAGGTGCTGGCGCTCGCGGGCAGGGAGGTCGTTCTGGCCGATGCCAGCGCCGAGCTCGCCCACTCCAATCGAGAGCGCCTCATCCGTGAGGCGGCCGACTACGGCCGGCGTGGGATCTTCCCCCCGGATGCCGCCGACCGGGTCGCGGAGCGCGTCTCGGCGTCGACGTCTATCGAGGACGCGGTGGCCGACGTCGACCTCGTCGAAGAGGCCGTGCCGGAGATCCTCGAACTCAAGCACGAGACGCTGCGGCGCATCAGCGGGAGCTGTCGCCCCGACACGCTCATCGGGAGCAACACTTCCACGATCTCGATCGGCACGCTCGCGGAGGCCGTCGAGCACCCGACGCGATTCCTCGGCGTGCACTTCAGCAACCCGGCCACCTTCATCCCCGGAGTCGAGGTCATCCCGCACGCGGAGACCGACCCGAGCGCCGTGGAGAGAATCGTCGAGCTCCTCGGCGAATGCGGGAAGGTGGGTGTGCCCATCGCCGACGTGACGGGTTTCGTGCTGAACCGCCTGCAATACGCCCTCTTCAGTGAGGCGGCACGCCTCGTCGACGAAGGGGTCGCGACCCCGGAGGCCGTGGATCTGATCGCCCGCACGACCTTCGGGTTCAGGCTGCCCTTCTTCGGGCCGTTCGCGATCGCGGACATCGCGGGGCTGGACGTGTACGAGTTCTGCTATCGATCGCTCCACGAGGCGTATCCGGATCGGTTCACCTCGCCGGGGATCCTCAACGAGCGCGTCGAGCGCGGCGAGAAGGGCGTGAAGTCCGGCCGTGGGTTCCTCGCCACCCCGCCAGAACGCGCCCCCGAGCTGGCCGCCTACCGGGACGAGGCCTACGCCGCGCTGTCGGCTCTCCTCCGCGAGCTGGGACGCGCACCCGTCGACTACTGAGGCGCAAGTTTCGCCCGCAGCGGAGAAATTCCCGCCCCTCTCTTGACACACCGGTGCCGCGATGGGAAAGTGTCTACAACGTTGCTCTACAACGTTGTAGACCACGCGGAGAACGAGTTGCTCCCGAGTGACCCGGAGCACCGCAACGGTCGCGCACCGACGAAGAAGTCCCGCAAAACCGAAAGGAACTCCAGTGAAGACGAAGCCTGTCCTTGCTGCGATCATGACGCTCGCAGTGGCTGGTGCCCTCGCAGCCTGCACCGCCGGTGGTGACGGTGGCGACAACGGAGGTGGTGGAGACGCATCCAACTGCTCCAACGAGATCAAGAACCCCGACGCTCCCGTCGTCACCCTGTGGGCGTGGTACCCCAACTCCGAGGCCGTCGTCGACAACTTCAACGAGGAGAACGACGACGTCCAGGTCTGCTGGACGAACGCGGGCGCCGGTGGCGACGCCTACGACAAGTTCCAGACGGCGATCTCGGGCGGCAGCGGTGCTCCTGACGTCATGATGGTCGAGGCCGACCGCATCGCGGTCTTCCAGGCCCAGGACGCCCTCGTCGACCTGAGCGACCTCGGCTATGAGGATGTCAAGGACAACTTCAGCGAAGGCGCGTGGAAGGACGTCTCGGTCGGCGGCGGCGTCTACGGCGCTCCGATCGACGGCGGCCCGATGGGCATGATCTACCGCACCGACATCTTCGAGCAGTACGGCATCACGCCGCCCACCACGTGGGAGGAGTTCGAGGCGACCGCGCAGCAGGTCAAGGATGCCGGAGGTCCGGTCTTCGCGAGCTTCGCCGCGAACCAGCCCGCGGCGGTGACGGCGTACATGTACCAGACCGGCGCGGAGCCGTTCGAGTACGACCCCGCCAACGAGGGTGAGATCGGAATCAACCTCAACAGCGACGAGATCAAGCGCGTCCTCGACTACTGGGCCGGCCTCGTCGAGAAGGGCCTCGTGGGCACGGAGGACCAGTTCACTCCCGAGTACATCGCCGGCGTCATCGGCGGCGACTACGCCACGTACCTCTCGGCGGCCTGGGCTCCCGGCTACCTCCAGGGCGCGGGCGTCGGCGAGGGTGCGGACGAAGGCGTGTGGGCGACCGCTCCGCTGCCGCAGTGGGATCCGGCCAGCCCCGTCGCGATCAACTGGGGCGGCTCGGCGTTCTCGGTGAGCAGCCAGGCGGACGACCCTGAGCTGGCAGCCAAGGTGGCCTTCGGGGTCTATGCGGACCAGGCGTCGCTCGATCAGGGCTGGCAGGAACAGATCATCTTCCCGCTCAACGTGGACGTGCTGGAGGACCCGGCGTTCCAGGACTACGAGGTGCCCTTCTTCAGCGGCCAGCAGGCCAACAAAGAGGTGTACGTCCCGGCGGCCAATGCCTACAAGGGCATGGTCTACACGCCGCTCCAGCAGTTCTACTACTCGACCCTGACTGAGCAGATCCAGAACATCAACGACGGATCCGCTACGGGTTCTGAAGCTGCGGACGCGCTCCAGGAGGCTGTCGTGGCCTACGCGGAGGAGCAGGGCTTCACCGTCAAGTGACATGGCACGGGGGGCCGGTCCGTGCTCGCGCGGACCGGCCCTCCGGTCATTCCCTTCCGACCCGGAGAAATCATGACCACCTCAACCGCAAGTCCCCCAACGAAGAAGGGGTCGAGCCTCTTCACGAAGAAGGGCGGTCGTCGCTCGACCGCCGCTCGTCAGAACCTCTTCGGATGGCTCTTCGTCGGACCGTTCGGGATCGTCTTCCTGGCTCTGCTCGTGCTGCCGATCGGCTACGCGCTCTACTTGAGCCTCTTCCAGAAGTCGCTCATCGGCGGCACCCGGTTCGTCCTCTTCGGCAACTACGCCAAGGCGTTCACAGACCCGAACTTCCTCGACGGCGTCTGGTTCGTCATCCGGTTCTCGCTGGTGCTCATTCCGCTGCAGATGGCGATCTCGCTGGCGATCGCCCTAATGCTCGACATCATCGTGACCCGGTTCGCCCGGTTCTCGCGGCTCATGATCTTCATGCCGTACGCGATCCCGACGGTGATCGGCGCTCTGATGTGGGGGTTCCTCTACAGCGAGAACTTCGGCCCACTCGCGAACATTTTCGGAATTTTCGGCGCTGAGGCCCCTGATTTCCTGAGCAAGAGCCTGATCTTCTACGGCCTCCTCAACATCGTCACGTGGCAATGGGCCGGCTATTACATGATCATCCTCTACGCAGCGCTGCAGGGGATCGACCCCACCCTGTACGAGGCGGCACGCATCGACGGCGCCTCGCAGTGGCAGATCATCCTGCGCATCAAGATCCCCCTCCTCTCGCCGGCACTCCTGCTCATCCTGGTCTTCGCCCTCATCGGAACCCTGCAGTTCTTCAATGAGCCGAAGATCCTCCAGGACCTCGCGGCCGGATCCATCCCGAACGACTTCACGCCCAACATCTATGCCTTCTATCAGGCGTTCTCTCTGGCGAACTACAACTACGGCGCGACGATCTCGTTCGCCCTCGGTGCCGTCGTCTTCGTCTGCGTCTACATCTTCCTGTTCGCAACCCGCAAGCGAGGGAGCTTCTTCGAATGAGTGCCACGCCTATCGAGATCACCGAGACCCGCGGCAAGCCACGCAAGCTCGTCGAGCGCCGGTCGGCCCCGCGCACCCGCGGGCGTGCGTCGCTGAACCTCGTGCTGGCGCTGCTCGTGGTCTACTTCCTGGTGCCGTTCTGGTGGCTGATCGTCAACAGCTCCAAGACCGCGGCCGGCCTGTTCGGGGGCGACAATGCCCTGTGGTTCACGGACGACATCAACTACCTCGGAAACCTGGTCGACCTGTTCACGTACGGCGGAGGGATCTACGGGCGATGGCTGGCGAACACCGCTCTCTATGCCATCGTGGGCGGGCTCGGCGCCACGGTGCTCGCCGTCCTCGCGGGGTACGGGTTCGCGAAGTATCGGTTCGCGGGGCGCCGGGCCGCCTTCGCGATCCTGCTCGGCGCCGTCATGGTGCCGACGACCGCGCTCGTGATCCCGACCTTCGTCCTGTTCGCGCAGGTGGGCTGGACGAACACGATCTGGGCCGTGATCTTCCCCTCGCTGCTCAACCCCTTCGGTGTCTACCTCATGAACGTGTACGCGCGCGATGCCGTGCCCGACGAGCTCCTCGACGCCGCCCGCGTGGATGGCGCGGGGGAGTTCCGCACGTTCTTCCGGGTCGCACTGCCGATGCTGCGGCCCGCGATCGTGACCGTGCTGCTGCTGTCGGTCGTGGCCGTGTGGAACAACTACTTCCTCCCGCTCGTGATGCTGTCGGACAACCGGCTGTTCCCCGTCACCGTCGGCATCGGCGTCTGGCAGTCGACCGCGTCCACGTACGGCGCGGCGGGCGGGCAGACGCTGTGGAGCATCATCATCCTCGGCTCGCTCGTGTCGGTCATCCCGCTGATCATCGCGTTCCTGGCCCTGCAGAAGTACTGGCGAGGCGGGCTCGCGATCGGAAGCCTCAAGTGATCTGACGAGCCCGCATCGCCGCACCCGGTTCGCCCCTGCCCTGAAAGAGAAGAATGATCCGCGCACACCTCACCGTCGACCCCCACTTCGTGGTCGGACCGATCAACCGACGTCTCTTCGGCTCGTTCGTCGAGCACTTGGGGCGATGCGTGTACGACGGGATCTACGAGCCCTCGCACCCGACGGCCGACGAGGATGGGTTCCGCTATGACGTGATCGAGCTGGTGCGTGAGCTCGGCGTCTCGACGGTCCGCTATCCCGGTGGCAACTTCGTGTCGGGTTACCGGTGGGAGGACGGCATCGGCCCGCGCGACGAGCGTCCGCGGCGACTGGACCTCGCCTGGCACTCCACCGAGACCAACGAGATCGGGCTGGACGAGTTCGCGACCTGGCTGGAGAAGGTCGACGGCGAGCTCATGTACGCCATCAACCTCGGCACGCGGGGAGTCCTCGAGGCGCTCGACGTCCTCGAGTACGCGAACCTGCGGTCGGGGACGTTCTGGGCCGACAAGCGCGTCGCGAACGGACGCCGGGAATCGCATGGCATCCGCATGTGGTGTCTGGGCAACGAGATGGACGGCCCGTGGCAGCTCGGTCACAGCACCGCGGCCGAGTATGCGCAGCTCGCCGCGACGACCGCGGCGGCGATGCGGCAGGTCGATCCCGACCTCGAACTCGTCGTGTGCGGCAGCTCGGGCGCGCAGATGCCGACGTTCGGCGAGTGGGAGCGCGTCGTGCTGGAGAAGACGTATGACGACGTCGACTTCATCTCCTGCCATGCCTACTACGAGCCGGTCGGCGGCGACTACGCCAGCTTCCTCGCGTCGGGCGTCAACATGGACCGCTTCATCGACGCGGTCGTAGCGACGGCCGACTCCGTGAAGGCGGTCGTCCGCAGCGACAAGAACATCAACATCTCGTTCGACGAGTGGAACGTGTGGTACCAGTCCCGCTACAACGACGTCGACCGCATTACGGACGTTCAGACGTGGCCCGTCGCGCCACGCCTGCTCGAGGACTCGTACTCGGTGCTGGACGCGGTCGTGTTCGGCAGCCTCATGATCTCGCTCATTCGTCACGCGGACCGCGTGACCTCGGCGAGCCTCGCGCAGCTGGTGAACGTCATCGCGCCCATCATGACGGAGCCGGGCGGGGCGGCATGGCGGCAGACCACGTTCTACCCGTTCTCGCTCACGTCGAAGCTCGCCCGCGGCACCGCGCTCGAACTGCGACTGGACAGCCCCACGTATCAGACCGAGCAGTACGGCGAGGTGAGCGTCGTCGACGCCGTCGCGACGCACGACGCAGGCGGTGGGACGACGATCTTCGCCGTCAACCGCAGCCTGACCGACGAGGTGACCCTCGAGATCGACACCCGCGCACTCGGCGGCGTCAGCGGCGCCGAAGCGATCTCGCTCTTCGAGGACGACATCCACGCCGCGAACACGCTGGCGCACCAGGACCGTGTGACACCGAAGGCGAACACCTCCGTCGTGATCGGGGAGGCGACCGTGACGATCGCCCTGCCACCGGTGTCGTGGACCGTTCTCACCCTGGCCTGAGCCGCCGCACACACGATGCGCCCCGGCGCACTCTCGAGAGGACCGCATGACACACCAGGGCCCCCTTCGCGTCGACGGGACGCGCATCGTCGCAGGAGGCACCCCCGTCACTCTCCGAGGTTTCGGCCTCGGAGGGTGGATGAACATGGAGAACTTCATCACCGGCTACGCCGGGTCGGAGGCGCAGCAGCGGCGGGCGCTGCGGCGCGTGCTGGGCCACGAGGGATACGAGCGCTTCTTCGCGAGGTTCCTGGCCGAGTTCTTCACCGACGACGATGCCGCGTTCCTGCAGTCGCTCGGCCTGAACTCCCTGCGGATCCCCTTCAACTACCGGCACTTCGAGGACGACGACGAGCCCTTCGTCATCAAGCAGGAAGGTTTCGCCCTCCTCGACCGCGTCGTGGACGCGTGCGCACGCCACGGGATCTACACCATCCTCGACCTGCACGCTCTGCCCGGTGCGCAGAACCAGCACTGGCACAGCGACAACCCCACCCAGTGGGCGTCCTTCTGGTCGCAGCGTCAGTTCCAGGACCGCGTGGTGAACCTCTGGGAGGCGATCGCCGAGCACTACCGCGGCAATCCGTGGGTCGCCGGCTACAACCCGGTGAACGAGCCCGCGGATGCACACGGATCGGCGATCGGCCCCTTCTATCGACGCCTGGAGTCGGCCATCCGTGCCGTCGACCCTGACCACATCCTGTTCCTCGACGGCAACCGGTATTCGACGCAGTTCGACCAGCTCGGGGACCCCCTTCCCAACTGCGTCTACACCGCGCACGACTACGCACTGCCGGGGTTCGTCGACGGCGGTTCCTACCCGGGCGTGTCACGAGGCCAGTACATCGATCGGGACCGTGTCGAGCAGACGTTCCTGGAGCGGACGGCCTACATGCGCGAGACGGGAACGCCGATCTGGGTGGGGGAGTTCGGTCCCGTCTACACCGGGGACCCGGCGAAGGACGAGGAGCGCTACCGGCTGCTGCAGGATCAGCTCGAGATCTTCGCTCGCCACGACGCGAGCTGGGCGCTGTGGACGTACAAGGACATCGGCCTGCAGGGTGTCGTCACCGTCGACCCGGAGTCGGCGTATCTTCGCCGCCTGGCGCCCTTCCTCGAGAAGAAGGCTCGCCTCGGGGTCGACTCCTGGGGATCCACGGACGCCGGCGTGCGCGACATCCTGGATCCGATCGAGCGTCTGTTCGCGGACGAGTTCCCCGACTTCCAGCCGTACCCCTGGGGCGCGCGCCGCTGGATCCACGGCCATGTGCGCCACGTCATGCTCGCCGAGGCGATGGTCGACGACTTCGCGCGCGCGTTCACCGGCGTCGGGGCCGACGAGGCCGAACTGCTCGCCAACGCGTTCTCCTTCCGGAACTGCCGGGTCCGGGAGGGGCTCGCGACGATCCTGCGACGCGCAACGCACTGAACCACGGGCAGCGGGATGGCGCAGACCAAGCGGGTGACCCTCAACCAGATCGCCGCCCAGACCGGCGTCTCGGTGACGACGATCTCGAAGGTGCTCAACGGGGCGGCGGACGTGTCGTCGGCGACGCGCGAGCTCGTCGAGGATCACCTCCGTACGAGCGGCTATCGGCGCAGGCGCAGCGCGCAACGCCGGGAGTACATCGAGGTCGTTCTCCACGCGCTCGGCGGGGAGTGGGCGCTCGCGGTCATCGAGGGAGTGCGCGAGAGTGCTGCGCGCGTGGGCATGGCGGTCTCGCTCTCGGTGAGTGGCGACCGGCATTCCCCCGGTCCCGAATGGCTGGATGCCGTCATCCGGCGCCGACCGACGGGGATCATCCTGCTGTTCGCCGACGTCCCCGCAGAGGGGCGTGAAGCACTGAAGGCGCGAGGCATCCCGTTCGTCATCATCGACCCGGCCGGCGACCCTGCCCCGGGGATCCCCGCCGTCGGCTCCGCGAACTGGTCGGGGGGCGTCGCAGCCACCAGGCACCTGCTGGAGCTGGGACATCGGCGCATCGCCGCGATCACGGGTCCGGAGCAGGTGATGTGCTCGCTCGCCCGGCTGGACGGCTACCGTGCGGCCATGATGTCGGCCGGGGCGGCCGTCGAGCCGGAGTGGATCCGCTTCGGCGACTTCCAGCGCGACGGTGGCGAGCGGCACGCTGCGGCGCTGCTGCGCCTGGCGGACCCTCCGACGGCGATCTTCGCCGGGAACGACCTCCAGGCCCTCGGCGTGCTGCATGCGGCCGCCGCAGCGGGGGTGGCGGTGCCTCGCGACCTGTCGGTCGTCGGATTCGACGATCTGCCGATCGCGGAACTCGCCAGTCCCCGACTGACGACGATTCGCCAGCCCCTGCGTGAGATGGCCGAGCAGGCGACCCGCCTGGTGCTCGAGTCGGTGGAGAGCCCGCAGCCGACGGTGACGCGCGTGGAACTCGCGACGTCGCTCGTCGTCCGGGACTCGACAGCCGCTCCCGCGCAATCCGCCTGAGGGGCGGCAGCCGAGATCCGAGGCGACGGGCGCCGGCCGGGAGAGCCCGGCCGACGACCGTCGCCTGCTTGGAGGACGCTACTGCCAGTACCCCAGGTTGGAGGTGATCTTCTCGGCGACCGTCGTCAGAGCGGTCGCCTGCTCCGGCGTCAGCTTTCCGGCGCCCTGGAACTCGGCGACCTGCGTCGAGAACCCGTCGAGCACCTCGAGGGCGCCGGAGGTGTCGCCCGCGGTCGATTGATTTACGACGTTGTACACAAAGACGACCGGATGCCGCGGGCGCCGGCATCCGTCCACATCCGGTCCGTCAGTCGAGCCGGGCGGCCGGAGTTCCGACACGGATGGAGGATGGAGCGTGTAAAAAATTCTTGACACCGACGGCAGGGACGCCTATCTTCAGTGTCAAGAATCTTTTACATAATCCCCCGGGGAGGGGCCATGGTCTACGAAGAGCGCAACATCTGGGCGAGCCTCATCGTCAGCGTGATCGGCATGATCGTCTACGTCGTGATCGTGCTGCAGCAGGCCGCTGGCGGGCCACTCACCGACGTGGACTGGGTCCCGATCATGCTGTGGGTCATCGGCGCCGGCATCGTCGGGGCGATCCTGGTGAGCATCGTGTGGGGCATCCTCGCGGGCATGCGCGACCCCGACGGCGTGGGCAGGTCCGATCAGCGCGACCGCGACATCGCGCACATGTCGACGCGTGTCGGCCAGGCGTTCCTCGTGATCGCGGGGCTGGGCGTCATCCTCCTGTGCGCGTTCGAGGCCGACTGGTTCTGGATCGCCAACATCATGTTCTTCGGCTTCGCGCTGTCGTCGATCGTCGGCGGCGTCGCGAGCGTCATCGCGTACCGCCGTGGGCTCGTCTGATGGTCAAGCCCACCAAGGTCCAGAACTCCATCCGCGCCGTGCGCGAGGCGGCGGGGATCACGCAGGCCGAGCTCGCGCGCCGGGTCGGCGTCACCCGGCAGACCCTCATCGCCATCGAGCAGGGCCGCTACTCGCCGACCCTCGAACTCGCCTTCCAGCTTGCCCGCGCCTTCGGCGTCGGGCTCGACGACCTCTTCGACTACCCGGAGGAATGACATGTCCGACACGCTTCACGAGCCCGCCGCCGTGCGCACCGATTCGATGCCCGCGTGGACTCAGCATCGCTACGGTGAGGCCGACGCGGTCGCGCTCGAGAGCATCGACGTGCCGGCGCCGCGCCGCGGTCAGGTGCTCCTGCGTCTGCGAGCGACCGCGCTCAACAACGGCGACATCCGCGTCATGCGCGGTGAGCCCCTCCTCGTGCGGTTCGCGTTCGGCCTCCGCCGCCCGCGCCAGTCGGTGCGCGGGATGGATGCGGCCGCCACCGTCGCGGGCCTCGGCGAAGGCGTGACGGAGTTCGCCGTCGGCGATGAGGTGGTGTGCGAACTGCCCGCCGGCGGAGGCCTCGCCCGCTACGCCGTCTCGCCGGTCGGACGCGTCGTGCGCCGCCCGCCCGAGCTCGATCCGGCGGTCGCCGCGACCCTGCCGATCGCCGGTGGGACGGCGTGGCAGGCGCTGGAGCTGGGAGGACTGACGGATGCCGCGACCCCGGGTTCGTCGCCGCGGCGGGTGCTCGTGATCGGGGCGTCCGGCGGGGTGGGCACGTTCGCGGTGCAGCTCGCGGCGGGACGGGGCGCCGACGTGTGGGCGCTGTGCGGGGAGCGGAACCGCCCGCTCGTCGAGGGACTCGGCGCCACGCGCACGTTCGACTATCACGCGGTGCAGCCGGGGTCGCCCGAGCTCGGCGAGGGTCGGTTCGACATCATCCTCGACATCGCCGGCACGGCTCCGCTGCGGGAGCTGCAGCGGCTCGTGCGCGACGGCGGCCGGGTCGTGCTGGTCTCCGGCGAGGGCGGTCGCGTGCTCGGACCTATCGGGCGCATCGCCGGCGCCGCGCTCCGCTCGATCGGGTCGAAGCGCGTGCTGCGTCCCCTTGCCGCCCTCGCCAAGCCCGACGCCCTTGCCGAATTGCTCGCGCTCGCCGCGGCGGGCGGAGTGAGTCCGGTCATCGAGCGGCGGTACGCGTTCGCCGAGGCGGGCGCCGCGCTCGCACGCGTCGCCGGCGGCCGCGTGGCGGGCAAGATCGTGGTTCTCGCGGAGTGAGCGGGCGGCAGCATCCGAGTCGCTCATATCCCAGTCGCGGACGGCGTCCGTGAGACAATGGACGTGGCGTGCCCGGTTGATGGCTTCCCCAGCTCCGCCGGGCCTCTGGACAGCGTCCGCCGCGCCTCTACAGGAGCAAGATGTCCACGCAGAACACCGCGCCCGCCACCGCCCCGGTCACCGGGTCCGCCTCCGGCCGGATCCAGCAGGTCCGCCGCTACCTCATGTGCCGCCCCGAGCACTTCACGGTGAGCTACACCATCAACCCCTGGATGGAGCCCGCCAATCCCACCGACACTGCACTCGCGGTCCGTCAGTGGCAGACGCTCTACGACACGTACGTCGCACTGGGACACGAGGTGCACCTCATCGACCCGATCGACGGTCTTCCCGACATGGTCTACACGGCCAACGGGGGCTTCGTCATCGACAACGTCGCGTACGGCGCCAAGTTCCGGTTCCAGGAGCGCGTGCCCGAGGGTCCCGCCTTCATGGACTGGTTCCGTGCGAACGGCTTCGAGGTCGCCGAGCCGGTCGAGGTCAACGAGGGCGAGGGCGACTTCCTCCTCGTCGGCGACACGATCCTCGCGGGCACGGGTTTCCGCTCGACCGGCGACAGCCACCGCGAGCTCCGCGACGTGTTCGGCAAGGAGGTCGTGAGCCTCACCCTCGTCGACCCGCGGTTCTACCATCTCGACACCGCGATCTCGGTGCTCGACCCGGTCGAGGGCCCCGGTGGCGTCGAGAAGGCCAACATCGCCTACCTCGAGCACGCGTTCGACGAGCGCAGCCAGGCGATCCTCGCCGAACGCTATCCCGATGCGATCCGCGTGGCCGACGCCGACGGCGCCGTGTTCGGTCTCAACTCGGCCAGCGACGGGCTCAACGTGATCATCTCGCCGCGTGCGACGGGCTTCGAGGCGCAGCTGCGCGAGCGCGGCTACAACCCGGTGCTCGTCGATCTGTCCGAGCTGCTGCTCGGCGGCGGCGGCATCAAGTGCTGCACGCTCGAGCTGCGACGCTGACCCGCGCGAAAGAGGAGCTTCCCATGACCGCCGCCTCCGCCTCCCTCGACGCGGCGATGAGCCAGATCATCGCCGCTGAAGAGGAGCACGTCGCCCACAACTACCACCCGCTCCCGGTCGTCATCTCGCGCGGCGAGGGAGCATGGGTGACGGATGTCGAGGGCAAGCGCTACCTCGACCTGCTCTCGGCCTACTCGGCCCTCAACTTCGGCCATGGGCATCCCGCGATCCTCGCTGCCGCGCAGGAGCAGCTGAACCTCCTGACGCTCACCAGCCGCGCGTATCACAACGACCGCCTCGGGCCCTTCGCCGCCGCCCTCGCCGAGCTGTGCGGAAAGGACCTCGTGCTGCCGATGAACACCGGCGCCGAGGCCGTCGAGACCGGCATCAAGGTCGCGCGCGCATGGGGCTACCGCGTCAAGGGCGTGACCCCGGACGCCGCGAAGATCATCGTGGCGCACGGCAATTTCCACGGCCGCACCACCACCATCGTCGGGTTCAGCGACGACCGTCAGGCGCGGGACGGCTTCGGCCCGTTCACGCCCGGCTTCATCTCGGTGCCGTTCGGCGACGCCGCGGTCATCGACGCCGCCATCACCGCCGACACCGTCGCCGTGCTCATCGAGCCGATCCAGGGCGAGGCGGGCGTCGTCCTCCCACCCGAGGGCTACCTGAAGAAGGTGCGCGAGATCTGCACTCGCCGCGGCGTGCTGTTGATCGCCGACGAGATCCAGTCCGGCCTCGGCCGCGTGGGCGAGACGTTCGCGTGCGACCGCGAGGGCGTCGTGCCCGACGTCTATCTGCTCGGCAAGGCGCTGGGCGGCGGCATCCTTCCGCTGTCGGCGGTGGTCGCCGACCGCGACGTGCTCGGCGTGATCCGTCCGGGCGAGCACGGTTCGACCTTCGGCGGGAACCCGCTCGCGGCGGCCGTCGGCCTTCGCGTGGTCGAGATGCTGCAGACCGGCGAGTTCCAGGGGCGCGCGAAGCTCCTCGGCGAGCACCTCGAGGCGAAGCTGCACGAGCTCGTGGGACACGGCGTCACGGCGGCGCGCGTCGCGGGCCTCTGGGCCGGCGTCGACATCGACCCCGAGATCGGCACCGGCCGCGAGATCGCCGAACGCCTCATCGCGCGCGGCGTGCTCGTGAAGGACACGCACGGGCAGACCATCCGCATCGCGCCGCCGCTCGTCGTGCGGGCGACAGAGCTGGACTGGGCGGTCGAGCAGCTCCGCTTCGTGCTCGCGGGCTGACCTGCCCTGCGGGGTCAGCATGTCCCGCTTTCATTCGCTCAGCGCCCGCCTTGCGGTCGGAATCGGGACATGAGCGCAGGAGATCGGGACATCGAAGCCCCTAGGCGCGGTCCGGCACCGGGCCCGTGCGCCGACGCAGCTCAGGCGACGTCGACGTTGAGCTGCTGCCAGCCGGTCGCGCCGTCGGGCGCGGGCCACGCGTCGGTCTCGATCTGCAGCTCGCCGTCGGCGTTGGTGGCGCGGCAGCGGATCTCGTGCGATCCGCGTACGGCCGTCCAAGGGATCGACCACTGCACCCACGTGTCGTCCGAGATCGCCGAGGCGAGCGTCGCCTCCCGCCAGGGCCCGCCGTCGACCTGCACCTCGACCTTCGCGATGCCCACGTGCTGCTGCCACGCGACACCCGCGATGGTCGTGTCACCCGCGCCCAGCCCTTGGCCGCGGCGCGGCAGGTCGATGCGCGACTGCAGCTTGATCGGCCCCTTCGCGGACCAGCCGCGCGTCGTCCAGTAGGCGTTCGCCCGGTCGAACCGCGTCACCTCGAGTTCGGTGACCCACTTGGTCGCCGACACATAGCCGTACAGCCCCGGCACGACCATGCGCACCGGGAAGCCGTGCTCGGGCGGCAGCGGCTCGCCGTTCATGCCGACGGCGAGGATCGCGTTGCGCCCTTCCTCCTGCAGCACTTCGAGCGGCGTGCTCGCGCTGAAGCCGTCGATCGATCGGGACAGCACCATGTCGGCCTCCGCTGTCGGCCGCGCCCGTTCGAGGAGCAGCCGGATCGGGTAGCCGAGCCACTTCGCATTGCCTATGAGGTCGCCGCCGACAGGATTGGAGACGCAGGCGAGGGTCGTCCAGCTCTCCTCGAGCGGGAGGGCGAGCAGTTCATCCCACCCGATCTCGACCTCGTCCTCGACGAGGCCGTGGATGCGCAGGCTCCAGTCGGCCGGGTCGATCTGCGGCACGACGAGGGCCGTGTCGATGCGGTAGAAGCTCGCGTTAGGGGTGACGACGGGCGTCATCCCCGTCAGCTCCAGCTGTGCCCCGGCAGGGACCGGCGGCGCGGCGGATGCCGGAGCGGGAAGGCGCAGCGCCTCACGCACGGCGGTCACGGTGCGTGCACCCGCCTGCAGCGCTGTCCCCGCGATCGCCGCGATCACTCCCGCGGCGGTCGCCACGCCCGCCCAGACGAGGAAACGGCGGCGCGACGGATCTTCGTCGCCGGGGAGACCGTCGCTTCCCTCTGCCGCGGGCGTCGGGGGCGAGGCATCCGTGGTCCTTCTCGCGAGCCGGGTCAGCAGCCGGACAGCACCCGCCGCGACGACGCCCGCAGCGAGCGAGGGCAGCCACGCCAGCCCTGTCGACCCGGCGCGGGTCATCGCGAGCACGGCCACGACCGCACCCAGTGCGGCGAACACGGCCGCGCCGAACCAGGGGCGGCGCAGCTCCAGGACGCCGGCGCCGGCCGCCGCGGCCAGGAGGACGACGGCGATCCCGACGAGCAGGGCGAGCTTGTCGGCCGTGCCGAACAGCGTGATCGCAGCATCCTTCGCCCATGACGGTGCGAGGTCGATGAGCACTCCGCCGACGACGGAGAGGGGGCTCGACGACGGCGCGACCACCGCGGCGACCAGCTCGCCGATGCCGGCGCCGAGCACGACGGATGCCACGCCCGCGGCCGCGCCGGAGAGGGCCGAGGCCTTCGCGGCGACAGGCGTCGCGGCACTCGCCTCACGCGTCATAGCGCGAGCATACGTCCGATCCGCCGCGGCGTGGCCGGGAGGACGACTCGGAAACACGAGCGCAACGAAGGCCGCATTAGGCTCTTCGCATGGGTGATCTGTTCGACGGCTACGGCTCCACGTTGGCGCCGCGCAAGACGCCTTCCGGGGTTCCCGCGTTCGACGAGATGTTCGGGAGCCCGGCTCATCCGGGTGCGCCCGCCGAGTCGCGAGAGGCCTATCGAGAGCTCTACCAGGCACTCGCGCAGATGACCCAGGAGGAGCTGCGCGGCCGCACCGATTCGCTCGCGAGCTCGTACCTCGCACAGGGCGTGACGTTCGACTTCGCAGGCGAGGAGAGGCCCTTCCCACTCGACGCGGTGCCCCGCGTGATCACGTACGACGAATGGTCGCGCATCGAGTCCGGCGTCAAGCAGCGCGTGCGGGCGCTCGAGGCGTTCCTCGACGACGCGTACGGGCATCAGTTCTGCGTGCGCGACGAGGTCCTGCCCGCCGGACTCATCGCGAGCTCGCAGTATTTCTACCGCCAGGCCGCGGGCATCCAGTCCGCCAACGGTGTGCGCATCCAGGTGTCGGGCATCGACCTGATCCGCGACGAGCACGGCGAGATGCGCGTGCTCGAAGACAACGTGCGCGTGCCGTCCGGCGTCAGCTACGTCATCTCGAACCGCCGGGTGATGGCGCAGACGCTGCCCGAGCTGTTCGTGTCGATGCGGGTGCGGCCCGTCGGCGACTACCCGAACAAGCTGCTCGCGGCGCTGCGCGCCTCCGCACCGGCGGGCATCGAGGACCCCAACGTCGTCGTGCTCACGCCGGGTGTGTACAACTCCGCGTACTTCGAGCACACGCTGCTCGCGCGACTCATGGGCGTCGAGCTCGTCGAGGGCCGAGACCTGCTGTGCATCGGCGGCAAGGTCTTCATGCGCACCACGCGCGGGCCGAAGCGCGTCGACGTCATCTACCGCCGCGTCGACGACGAGTTCCTCGACCCGCTGCAGTTCCGGGCCGACTCGATGCTCGGGGCTCCCGGCCTCATGCTCGCGGCGCGCCTGGGCAACGTGACGATCGCGAACGCCGTCGGCAACGGCGTCGCCGACGACAAGCTGCTCTACACGTACGTGCCCGACCTCATCCGGTACTACCTCGCCGAGGAGCCGATCCTCAAGAACGTCGACACGTGGCGCCTCGAGGACCCGAACGCCCTCGAGGAGGTGCTCGACCGGCTCGACGAGCTCGTGGTGAAGCCGGTCGACGGGTCAGGCGGCAAGGGGCTGGTCGTCGGACCGGATGCCTCGCCCGCCGAGCTCGAGAAGCTCCGCCAGCGCCTGCTCGCCGACCCCCGCGGCTGGATCGCGCAGCCCGTGGTCATGCTCTCGACCATCCCCACTCTCGTGGAAGACGGGATGCGGCCGCGCCACGCCGACCTCCGGCCGTTCGCGGTCAACGACGGCGAGGACGTGTGGGTGCTCCCCGGCGGCCTCACACGCGTGGCCCTGCCCGAGGGGCAGCTCGTGGTGAACTCCAGCCAGGGCGGCGGCTCGAAGGACACGTGGATCGTCGGCGGTGCCGCACCGGGGCAGGTCGAGTACGGCCAGGGCCAGAGCGTGGCCGGCCTCGTCGCGGACCAGGCCGCCACGGTGACCGCGGCGATCCCCATCATCTACGACGCCCAGACCGAGCCTACGCACTCGCCGCAGGACCGCCCGCGCTCGCGCGTCGAGCAGCAGGAGCAGCAGCAGCAGGCCGCCGAGCAGAACGGGGGTGGGACGTGCTGAGTCGCATCTGCGTTTCGACTCGCTCGCTGCGCTCGCTCGCTCAACGACCGGCCGCGGGGAAGGATGTCGGGACGTGCTGAGTCGCATCGCTGAAAGCCTGTTCTGGATCGGGCGCTACATCGAGCGCAGCGACGGCACCGCCCGCATCCTCGACGTGCACCTGCAGCTGCTCCTCGAGGATCCGTGGATCGATGAGGACACGGCGTGCCGGTCCCTTCTCAGCGTCATGGGGTCTCTGCCACCGGCGGGCGTCGACCAAGTGCGGCGCGAAGACGTGCTCTCGCGGCTCGCCGTCGACCGCATGAACCCGTCGAGCATCGCGTACGCCCTCACCGCCGCGCGCGAGAACGCCCGCCGCGCCCGCGAGATCGTCTCGACGGAGCTGTGGGAGACCCTCAACACGACGAGCGCACGCATGCCGCGGCGCCTGCAGAACGACCGCGTGCACGAGTTCTTCCAGTGGGTGCGGGAGCGCGCTGCTCTCGCCGTCGGCATCGTCGACTCTTCGACGAGCCGCGACGAGGCCTGGCAGTTCTTCACGCTGGGGCGCAGCATCGAGCGCACCGACATGACCGCGCGCCTGCTGGCGACGAGGTCGCTGACCCAGGCATCCGGTCCGTCGTGGACGACCATCCTGCGTTCGTGCGGCGCGTACGAGGCGTACCTGCGCACCTACCGCGGCATGCCGAGCGCACGCAACGCCGCCGAGTTCCTGCTGCTCGATCGGCTCTTCCCGCGCTCGATCATCTACTCGATCCAGCGCGCCGAGGAATGCATGAGCGCCATCGACCCCCGCGCAGACCGCGTGGGACACTCCAACACGGTGCTCCGGGCGCTCGGCCAGATCCGCAACGACCTCGAGTACCGGCCGATCTCCGAGATCCTCGGCGAGCTGCCGACGCACATGGACCGCGTCCAGACCGTCACGCGCGAAGCATCCGAAGCCATTCGCGGCCGGTTCTTCCCGACGCAGGCCGAGCCCAGCTGGATCGGAGAGATCTCATGAAGCGCCTCCGGATCGAGCACCAGACCGGCTTCCGCTACCAGGGCGACGTGAGCGCGTCGTACAACGAGGCGCGCATGCTGCCGGGCTCCACCGACAGTCAGTTCGTGCTCAACTCGTCGCTCGACATCGAGCCGTCGACGTCCGTCAACCAGTACGTCGACTACTTCGGCACGCGGGTCGCCGCGTTCGATGTGCTGTCACCGCACTCGTCGCTCACGATCACCGCGCGCTCGCTGGTGGAGGTGCGCCCGCGGCCGCTCGAGCACATCGACGTCACGTGGGAGGGTCTCGCGCGCGAGGCGAGCCGCTCGCTCGAGACCGTCGAGCAGATGTCGCAGACCCGGCGCACGCGGCCTCACGAGGAGGTCGCCGAGCTCGCCCGCTCGATCGCCGCTCAGCACGATCACCCCGGACGGGCCGCGCACGCGATCGCCGTCGCGATCGGTGACGCCGTCGAGTACATGCACGGCATCACCGGTGTGCACTCCACCGCGGCGGAGGCGTGGGAGGCGCGCAAGGGCGTCTGCCAGGACATGGCCCACATCGCGCTCGGCGCGCTGCGTGAGGTCGGGATCCCGGCACGCTACGTGTCGGGTTACCTGCACCCGCGGCCGTCGGCGGAGGTCGGCGTCGCCGTGACCGGCGAGTCGCACGCGTGGGTGGAGTGGTTCGCAGGGGAGTGGCAGGGCTTCGACCCCACCAACAACATCGAGATCGGCGATCGCCACGTCCTCGTCGGCCGCGGCCGGGACTACGGCGACGTCCCGCCGCTGCGCGGCGTCTACGCCGGTCCGTTCAAGAGCAACCTGCACGTGAAGGTGACGATCACCCGCGAGGCCTGACCTCGGCCTCGCAGCGCTCCGGCCGCGCAGCCGTCCCGCCGCGCAGCGGCACGGCGTCCGGCTCAGGCCGGAGGGTTGTCGGCGTCGAGCGTCTCGAGCGTGTCCTCTTCGACCGGGTTGTCGGCCTCGAGCTGCTCCTCGGTGGTCTCGTCGCCACCGACCGGGTCGTCCTGGTTCAAAGGCTGGTCCTCTGCGCTGCGCTCGTCCATGCGCCCCACGGTAGGCCGGTGTGCGCACGGAGCGACAGGGGTTGACGCCGGCGGAAGAAGAGGGGACGGATGCCGCAGCATCCGCCCCCTCGTGGACTCAGAGCGCGGTGATCACCGCGTTGTCGAGCTCGTCGATGTTCACGGGGCGATCGACCCGATTGGTCAGCAGCACCCAGGCCACGCCCGCGGTCGGATGGATCCAGAGCTCGGTGCCCGCCCAGCCACCGTGTCCGTAGGCGTCGCGGTCGATCAGGCTGGGTGCGCGCGTGCGCAGGTTCCAGGTGAAGCCCCAGTCCTGCCCGACCGCCGCGGGATAGGGGTCGAGCCGCGGGATGTCGCCGGTCAGCGGCCGGAGCATCATCTCCAGCGTGCGCGGGTGCACGACGCCGCCGGTCTCGCCGCGTCCGATCCGCAGCAGCGCCGACGCGAGCGCGAGCAGATCGCCCGCACGCCCGATCAGTCCGGCGCCGGGGTGCCGGAGCGCCGCGAACGCCTCGATATCGAGGCCGTTGGCCGCCGCATCCGTCACCACATGCGGGTCGGACGCCTCGTCGAGGGTCAGCCCGTCGGCGCCGAGCGCGGACGCCCATTCGGCGAGATCCGCATCCCACGTCCTTCCGGTCGCGTACTCGGTGAGGGCGGCGATGCCCTCGAACGCGATCGTCGAGTACCGCGACATCGTGCCGGCGACGAAGTCCCTGCCGCCGTTCACGAGTCGGTCGCGAAGGCCCGGCGCGTCCATCGCCGGTTCGGTGATGCCCGAGGTGTGACTGGCGAGGTGCCGCAGCCGCACGAGGTCGTCGCGGTGCTTCCCGAAGTCGGGAACTGCGGCTGCGAGCGGCGTGCCGGGGACGAGCAGCCCGCGCTCGATCGCGCGCGCCGCGACGAGTCCGACGAGGGGCTTCGTGATCGAGAAGAGCCGGTAGTGGTCGTCGACCTTCGCGGCACGGCCTCCGGTCGCTCCGAACGCGTCGAGTGCGACGACCCCCTCGGCTGTCGCGATGCCCAGCACGGCGGTCGGCAGGCGGTCGGCCTCGACCGCACGACGGGCCCAGTCGAACGCGGCGGCGTATTCGGTCATGCGGGGTTCCTCTCGAGCGTGAGGTTCTATCGTGCCCGGGGTTCGAACCGCTCAGGCGAGAACACGGCCGCGACCGCCATCCGGAGCGTCTCGAGCGAGGCATCCCGTCCCAACCAGCCGTGCGCGCGCGCCTGCACGAGGACGTTGCCGAGCGCGGTCGCCTCGACCGGGCCGGCGAGCACCGGCAGCCCCGAGCGGTCGGCGGTCGCCTGACACAGGAGCCCGTTGAGCGCGCCGCCGCCGACGATATGGATCACGTCGATCGCGCGCCCGGTGAGCGTGCCCGCGGTGACGACGGCGTCGGCGAACGCCTGCGCGATGCTCTCCACGATCGTGCGCGCGAGCGCCTCACGCGTGGCGGGCACCGGCGCGCCCGCTTCGTCGAGCAGGGCCGCGATGCGGGCCGGCATGTCGCCGGGCGCCGACAGGCGCGGATCGTTGGCGTCGAACAGCGGGATGTCGCCGGAGACGGATGCTGCCGCCTCCAGCATGCCCGGGAGGTCGATCGTGGCGCCGTCCTCGGCCGCCCACGTGCGCACGGCCTCGCTCAAGAGCCACAGGCCGGTCACGTTGTGCAGGAACCGCACGCGTCCGTCGACGCCGCCCTCGTTCGTGAAATTCGCCTCGCGCGCCGCGTCGCTCACGACGGGCTCGTCGAGCTCGACCCCGACGAGTCCCCACGTGCCGCACGAGATGTACGCCGCGTTCGGGGTGCTGAGCGGCACCGCGACGACGGCCGAGGCCGTGTCGTGCGAGCCGACCGCGATCACGTCGAGGGGTGCGCCGATGCGCTCGCGCGCCTCGCCCTGCAGCGCGCCCAGCCGGTCGCCCGGATCGACGAGCGGGGGAAGCACGGATGCCGGGATCCCGAGTCGCGCCGCCAGCTCGAGGTCCCACTCGCCGGTGCGGACGTCGACGAGTCCCGTCGTGGAGGCGTTCGTGCGTTCGGCGGAACGCGCGCCGGTGAGGAGGAACGCGACGAGGTCCGGGATGAGCAGCGAGACGTCGGCGTCGGCGAGCCGCTGCTCGACCGCGTACTGGTAGAGCGTGTTGAACGGCAGGAACTGCAGGCCGTTGCGCCGGTACAGCTCGTCGAGCGGTGCCTGCCCGTGCACGACCTCGACGCCGCGCGCGGTGCGCTCGTCGCGGTAGTGGAACGGTTCGCCCATCAGTTCGTCGCCGTGCACCAGGCCGTAGTCCACGGCCCACGAGTCGATGCCGATGCTCGCGATACCGGGCTCCCGGCGCAGCGCCTCGGCGAGGCCCTCCACGATGTGCCGGTACAGCGCCGCGACGTCCCAGTGCAGGTCGCCGTCGGCCCCGAGGACCGGTCCGTTCGGGAATCGCGCGACCTCCTCGAGGCGCAGCATCCCGTCGTCCACGTAGCCGAGCATGACGCGGCCACTGGTCGCGCCGAGATCGACCGCCGCGACGACCCCGCCGGTCATCGTGCGGCCTGCACGGCGAGCAGGAGCGGCGAGAGCATGTGCTCTCGCCGAGGCGACACGGTGTGCGCGTGTCGATCATGTGCTCTCGGCGAGAGCACATGATCGACGCGGTGGACGGATGCCGCGACCCCGGGCGCTGAGCCTGTCGAGGCGGCGGTCATCGCAGGAAGGCGGCGGCGACGCCGGAGTCGACGGGGATGTGCAGGCCCGTGGTGCGAGAGAGCTCGGGGCCGGTCAGCACGAACACCGCGTCGGCGACGTTCTCGGGGACGACCTCGCGCTTGAGGATGGTGCGGTCGGCGTAGAACTGGCCGAGGTCCTCTTCCTTGACGCCGTAGGTGGCAGCGCGGTTCGCGCCCCAGCCGGAGGCGAAGATGCCCGAGCCCCGCACCACGCCGTCAGGGTTGATGCCGTTGACGCGCACGCCGTGCTCGCCGAGCTCGACCGCGAGCAGGCGCACCTGGTGGGCCTGGTCGGCCTTGGTCGCCGAGTACGCGATGTTGTTCGGGCCGGCGAAGACGGAGTTCTTCGACGAGATGTAGATCACGTCGCCGCCGAGCTTCTGGTCGATGAGGATCTTCGCAGCGGCCTTCGACACCAGGAACGAGCCCTTCGCCATGACGTCGTGCTGCAGGTCCCAGTCCTTCTCGGTGGTCTCGAGCAGTGGCTTCGACAGCGACAGGCCGGCGTTGTTGACCACGAGATCGACACCGCCGAACGCGAGCACCGCGGCGTCGAACGCGGCCTGGATCGCGTCGGCGTCGGCGACGTTCGCGGCGACGCCGATGGCGACATCCGTGTTGCCCAGCTCTGCCGCGGCTGCCTGCGCCTTCTCGAGGTCGAGGTCGGCGACCACGACGCACGCGCCCTCGGCGGCGAGTCGGGTCGCGATGGCCTTGCCGATTCCGGATGCCGCGCCCGTGACGAGTGCGATGCGGCCCTGGTGCGTCTTGGGCTTCGGCATGCGCTGCAGCTTCGCCTCTTCGAGCGCCCAGTACTCGATGCGGAACTTCTCGGCGTCCGGGATCGGCGCGTAGGTCGACAGCGCCTCGGCGCCGCGCATCACGTTGATCGCGTTGACGTAGAACTCGCCGGCCACGCGGGCGGTCTGCTTGTTCGCGCCGTACGAGAACATGCCCACACCGGGGATCAGCACGATGAGCGGGTCGGCGCCGCGGATCGCGGGGGACTCGACGGTCGCGTGCGCGTCGTAGTAGGCCTGGTAGTCGGCGCGGTACTCCTCGTGCAGTTCCTTCAGGCGCGCAACGGAGTCCTCGACCGAAGCCGAGGCGGGGAGGTCGAGGATCAGCGGCTTCACCTTGGTGCGCAGGAAGTGGTCGGGGCAGCTGGTGCCGAGCGCGGCGAGCTCGGGCGCGCGCTCCGAGGCGAGGAAGTCGAGCACGACGTCGGAGTCGGTGAAGTGGCCGACCATGGGCTTGTCGGTCGAGGCGAGACCGCGGATCGTCGGTGCCAGCGCGGCGGCCTTGGCGCGCCGCTCGGTGTCGGGCAGAGCCTCGAAGCCGGCGCGGATGCGGCCGAACGGGTCCGTTTTGCCGTTGGCGGCGATGTACGCCTGGGCGGTCTCGATGATCCACAGCGAGTTCTGTTCTGCCTCCTCCGACGTGTCGCCCCAGGCGGTGATGCCGTGGCCGCCGAGGATCGTGCCGATCGCCCGCGGGTTCTGCTCCTTGATCGCCGCGATGTCCAGGCCCAGCTGGAAGCCGGGGCGACGCCACGGCACCCACACCACCTTGTCGCCGAAGATCTTCGCGGTGAGCTCCTCGCCGTCGGCGGCGGTCGCGATCGCGATGCCCGAGTCGGGGTGCAGATGGTCGACGTGTGCGGCGTCGACCAGGCCGTGCATCGCCGTGTCGATCGACGGGGCGGCGCCGCCCTTGCCGTGCAGGCAGTAGTCGAACGCGGCGACCATCTCGTCCTCGCGCTCGACGCCGGGGTAGACGTTCACCAGCGAGCGGAAGCGGTCCAGGCGCAGCACCGCGAGCCCGGACTCGGTCAGCGTGCTGAGGTCGCCGCCCGAGCCCTTGACCCACAGCAGCTCGACGGGCTCGCCGGTGACCGGGTCGGTCTCGGTGCCTTTCGCGGACGTGTTGCCGCCGGCGTAGTTGGTGTTCTTCGGGTCGGCGCCGAGGCGGTTCGACCGCGCGATGAGGTCGGTGACAGCCTGGTTGGTCATGATGCGTTCCTTTGCGGTTCTGTCTGCGAGTCGCCGAGACGCGCCGGTGGTCGGGTCAGGCGACCGGAGTGTCGTGGCGAGTCGCGGTGCGGGCGGGCGCGATGGGCGGTGGGGTGAGGCTCGAGAGGGCGGCGAGGCGGGCCGCGAACCGGTCGAGGGTGACGGATGCCGCCGCCTCGTGCGGGCGGTTGAGGTGGCCGTGCTCCGTCCCTGCCTCGGTGACGACCTCGACGGGGCGGCCTGCCGCGCGCAGCGACGCGGCGAACGCCTCGCCCGAGACGCGGAGCTCGTCGACGTCGCCGTTGACCATGAGGGTGGGCGGGAACTCCGCGAGGTCGACCGGTTGGGCGAGGCCCGGGATCGCGCCCAGCGGCGCCCCGTCGATCGGGCCGCCGAGATAGTTCTCGTACATCCCGCGCACAGCCTCCGGATCGAAGCGGTCGGCGTCCGGCTGGGCGTCCAGCGCGGCGCGCAGCGCGGCATCCGGGGCGGGCTGGACCGCCAGCAAAGTGGGGTATGCGAGCAGCACCAGCGCAGGCAGCGCCTCCGCGCGCCGTTCGATGAGGCGCAGTGTCGCCCCGGCGGCGAGATTGCCGCCCGCGCTCGCGCCGCCGATCGCGAGGCGGTCACGCGCGATCCGCAGCCGGTCGGCGGTCTCGGTGACCCACGACCACGCCGCGAGCATGTCGTCGGATGCCGCGGGGTAGGGGTGTCCGGAGCGCGGGGTCGCAGCATCCGTCCACTCCGCCGGCACGGGCGCGAGGCGGTAGTCGACCGAGATCACCGTGGTGCCACGCGCGGCGAGACTGCTCGCCACCCAGTCGGACTCGGGCATGTCGAGGTCGCCGAAGGCGAAGCCGCCGCCGTGCGCCCACACGAGGCCGGTACCGTTCGGCTCGCGGGCGGGGTACACGCGCACGAGTCCGTCGGCGGCGGAGTAGGGGTCGGTCATCTGAATCCTTCGGGAATGGGCCCCGGCGGCTGTGCCGGGATCGGGTTGTGCACCGGGGTGCGGGGAGGTCCGCGTTCGCGGCCGGGGCTCGGGGCGAACCCCCTGAGGGAGCTGCGGGTCAGGCGCCCCAGCCGGCCTGCGTGCCGCCGACGCGATCCGCGGCGATCTGCCGCTGGTAGCCGGATGCCGCGTACGCGGCCATCGGGTCGGCCGCGAGTCCGCGCGACTCGCGCCATTCGGCGAGGGCGGGACGCACGTCGGTGTAGAACGCGTCCATGAAGACGGCGTTGGCGGCCAGCACGTCGTTCTGCTGCTGGGCCGCGGCGAGGGCGTCGCGGTCGACGAGCAGGGCACGGGCGGTCATCTCCTGGACGTTCAGCACCGAGCGGATCTGGCCGGGGATCTTGTCTTCGACGTTGTGGCACTGGTCGAGCATGAAGGCCACATCGGGGTTGTTGAGGCCCCCGCCGCGCACCACCTCGAAGATGATGCGGAACAGCTGGAACGGATCGGCGGCACCCACGATGAGGTCGTCGTCGGCGTAGAAACGGGAGTTGAAGTCGAACGAGCCGAGCTTTCCGAGGCGCAGCAGCTGCATCACGATGAACTCGATGTTGGTGCCTGGCGCGTGGTGGCCGGTGTCGAGGCAGACCATCGCCTTGTCGCCGAGCGACGCGACCTGCGCGTAGGAGGTGCCCCAGTCCGGAACGTCGGTGTGGTAGAACGCCGGCTCGAAGAACTTGTACTCGAGCACCAGGCGCTGTGCGTCGGACAGGCGTTCGTAGATCTTCTGCAGCGAATCCTGCAGGCGGTCCTGACGGGCACGGATGTCGGCCTGGCCCGGGTAGTTCGAGCCCTCGGCGAGCCAGATCTTGAGGTCGCGCGAGCCGGTCGCGTCCATGATGTCGATGCACTCGAGGTGGTGATCGATCGCCTTGGTGCGGATGCGGTCGTCGTGGTGGGTGAGGGCCCCGAACTTGTAGTCCTCGTCCTGGAACGTGTTCGAGTTGATTGTGCCCAGGCTCACGCCGAGGTCCTCCGCGTGGCGCCGGAGATCGGAGTAGTCGTCGACCTTGTCCCACGGGATGTGCAGAGCCACGCTCGGCGCGAGCTTCGTGAAGGCGTTGACCTGAGCGGCGTCGGCGATCTTCTCGTACGGGTCGCGTGGGGTGCCGGGCGTGGTGAACACGCGGAAGCGCGTCCCGGAGTTGCCGAACGCCCAGCTGGGCAGTTCGATGCCCTGGCCTTCGAGCGCGGACTGGATGTCGGGTGACAGCGTCGTCATGATGCGTTGCCTTCTTCGGTGGTATCGGTCGCCGTGCCCCCGGTGGCGGCGAGCTGCTCGTGGAGGTTGAAGACTTCGAGGAGCGCAGTGGCGGCCTGGTCAGGGCGGCCGTCGAGGCCGACGAAGAAGCTGCCCATCTCGGCCTCCCAGCGTGCGGCGACCTCGGAGTTCGCGAGGTAGGCCTGAGAGGCCGCGTCGTCGTCCGTCTCGTAGTAGCCGATCAGTCGCCCTGCTTCGCCGAGGAAGAGCGAGTAGTTGCGACGGCCGGAAGCGGCGATCTCGGCGAGCATCTCGGGCCACACCGGCGTGTGGCGAGCGATGTACTCGTCCAGCAGTTCGGGCCGCACCATCAGCTGGAAGCAGACTCTCGTCATCGAATGTCCTCACAAAGATCCATGAATCGTTTCAAAGCCTAGCGCGTCTGTATCGTTTCATGCAAACAACAACCGGGAGTGGCCATGGTGGTGAGCGTGCGGGATGTCGCGGCTGCGGCATCCGTCTCGGTCGGGACCGTCTCGAACGTGCTCAACAGGCCCGAGAAAGTGGCGCCGGCTACCGTCGAGCGGGTCACACAGGCGATCGAGGAACTCGGCTTCGTGCGCAACGACGCCGCGCGGCAGCTCCGGGCCGGACGCAGCCGTAGCATCGCCCTCATCGTGCTCGACGCGGGGAACCCGTTCTTCGCCGAGGTCGCCCGCGGCGCCGAGGACCGCGCGGCGGAATCCGGCATGAGCGTGCTGCTCGGAAACAGTGATCAGCGCTCCGATCGAGAGGACGCCTACCTCGAGCTGTTCCGCGAGCAGCGGGTCAACGGCGTGCTCGTCACTCCCGTGGACCGCGATCTCGACAGGCTCGCGCGTCTGCACGCCGGCGGCGTGCCGGTGGTACTCGTCGACCACGAGGACGCCGAGCGGTCTTTCGGCTCGGTCTCGGTCGACGACGTCGAGGGCGGCTACCTGGCGGTCTCGCACCTGTTGTCGACGGGGCGTCGTCGCATCGCCTTCATCGGGGGGCCGAACACGATCCGTCAGGTCGGCGACCGCCTCGAGGGGGCGCGCCGCGCCGTCGCCGAGGTCGACCAGGCGACGCTCGAGGTCGTCGAGACGTCGGCCCTGTCGGTGCTCCAGGGGCGCGCGGCCGGCGAGCTGCTGCGCCAGCGCGCCGCGGCGGAACGGCCCGACGGGGTGTTCGCGGCGAACGACCTGCTCGCCGTCGGCGCGCTGCAGGCGTTCACCCTCATGGGCGATCTGCAGGTGCCGCGCGACATCGCGCTGATCGGGTACGACGACATCGACTTCGCCTCGGCGACCGTCGTTCCGCTCAGCTCGATCCGCCAGCCCGCGCACCTCATCGGCTACACGGCGGTCGACCTGCTCCTCAAGGACCTGGAGGAGCCGGCGGGCGACCATGCCCGCACCGTGCGCTTCCAGCCGGAGCTCGTCGTGCGCGAGTCGACCGGCGGCTGACTGCCACGCGCCGGCGACAGATCAGCGTGCGGGGAACCCGTGGCGCAGCAGTGTCGCGGACGCGCCCGCCCGCAGGGCGGCGAGCGCCTCCCGCTCGTACGCGGGCATGCGCTCAGGCAGGGCCTCAAGGCCGAACCACGCGAGCTCTGCGCACTTGCGGGGCTCGAGGATCCGCGGCTCGCCCACCCACTCGTCGCACACGAAGAACCAGTCCACGCGCTGCTCGACCGGGTCGTCCGTGCCGTCCGTGCGCTGCATGACGGCGACCGGCGTCAGCGCGGCGGCCACGAGCGACAGCCCGAGCTCCTCGCGCACCTCGCGGATCGCGGCGTCCACGGCGGTCTCGCCGAGCTCGACGTGCCCCGCGGCGCCGGCGGCCCAGCATCCGTCCATGTAGCCGGTGTTCTGCCGCAGCTGCAGCATCACCTCGTCGCCGCGGCGAAGATAGACGTACGACGAGGGGACGACGGAGAAGCGGGTCACGGCGACCCAACCTACCGCGGGCCTCGCTCAGACCCGCGTGAACGTGCACGGTGCGAGCTCGACGCGACGCACGGTGCCGCCCGGGAGCTCGATATCGACGCGGCGGGCGCGGCGGTCGAGGCTGGCGACGAGCACGACATCGCGGTCGGCACTGCGGGCGCCCAGCGCCCACACGAGGCCGTCGGGGGAGTCGCCGCGCAGGCCGGGCTCGCCCGCGAGGGCGGCGAGCGCCTCGACGGCGTCGAGAGCGGGCAGGGCCGCGCCGTCGGCGGTGCGCAGGCCGCGGGGTCCCCATTCCTCGAAGTAGGCGAGGGTCGTCACGCCGGGCACAGCGAAGGCGGCCGCGCTCGCGATCGTCCAGGCGGCGAGCTCGGGCGCTGACTGGCGCGGGTCGGCGACCTCCGCCGGCGCCGGACCGTATCCGTCGCGGAGGTCGTCGTGCTCGGGCATCGGCGGTGGTGAGGTGGCCGCGTTGTTGAAGTGCGGGCGCAGCGAGATCGGCCCGATGTGCAGCGGCAGCCCGCCGGCGAGGCGGACGCCCTGGTTCGCGACGAGGCGCTGCATCGCGATCGACTCGATCAGCTGAGCCGAGCTCAGGCTGTGGAACAGCGGCGTGCTGCTGAACACGATGCCGTCGAGGCCCCGGGGCAGGCGGTGGTGCTCGCGGTTGAGCTCGGTGAAGTGCGAGCGCACGCCGCCGACCACCTCGGCCTCGACCCCCGCCTCGGTGAGGGCGTGGCGCAGGTGGCCGATGGCCGAGAGGTCCGAGACGTGCTGCGCCGGGCCCGTCGGTGGGAACGCGGTCGCGCGGGAGACGGGCAGATCGCGGAGAGCGAGCGCGGCCTGATCGATCGCCGCCGGGTCGTCCTCGGCGAGCACGAACCTGACGTCGAGCGGGAGACCGGATGCTGCCGCCCGATCGAGTGCGGCGCGCCAGTTGCGGGTCGCCAGGTCGAGTTCCACGAGCACCGCAGCACCCACCGGGGCGAAGTCGGGAGCGGGATCGGGGGCCGTCGACGCCGACACCGCGATCGCGGGAAGCGGAGGCCCTTCCTCGAGCCGGACGCGGGTGAGCGGTTCCTCGACCGCACGTGTCGGAGTTCCCGACACGGAGATCTCGATCGACTGCACGACCCGCTCGTCGGCGGCGAGCGCGTACGGGAAGGGCAGTGCGAGGGGGCGGCTGTAGGTCTTGTACGAGGCATCCGTCCAGTTGCGCTGGTCCTCCATCTCGAACACGTCACCGGCGAAGCGCACGTCGACCGCGACGCCATCGTGCGACCACGACAGGCCGGCGATGTCGAACGCGGGCTGGTGCGGGCTGATGTCGGCGGGGAACCGCGAGCGCGTCACGCCGCCGTCGGGGTGGCGGATGTCCATCGCGGCGCCTGCGAGCGCGGGCGGGTGCAGCGCGACGAGACCGGTGCGGTTGGTCTCGAACCCGGAAGCGGACTCGAGGTCGGTGAGGACGCGCAGGCGCCCGGCGCCCCGCGCCTCGGCGCGGACGATGCCGCGGAGGTCGGAACCGAGCCCGGTCGAGTGGACGTGCAGCGTGAGGGCGATGCCGGACGCGTCGACGCGGTCGACCACGAGGCGTGCAGTGTCCCAGTTGCGATCGCGCACGACGGCGCGGATCGAGCGAAGCACGACGCTGCCCTCGTACGAGATGTCGGCGAACTCGTCGTCACGCAGCTCGAGCGACCACGGCCCGCTCGTCCACTCGGGGGCGGGTTCGCCGTTCCACAGGTCCGTCATGATCCCCATCCTCGCCTCGCCTGTCGCGATGTGCCACAGATGGCGGCAGTTGGTGCCAGGCGAGCAGCGCGCAAGAACGGTCGACCGGACTTCGCTGTCGGTGCGCGCAGGATAGGTTGTTCGCATACCCGCAGCCTGCGCGATGACGCCGCACATGGCGACCGCCTCGCAGCGGCTCGTCGCCGAAGCCGCGCACTGACCCCCATACGCCGAAGGAGGCGCGATGCCACGCAATTGGGCCGGAACCTACGAGTACGCAGCGCCCCGGATCGTCGAGGCGACATCGGCCGACGACGTCGTGCGGGTGCTGCGCGAACCCGGGCGGGTGCGCGCACTCGGCACCCGGCACTCGTTCACCGACCTCCCCGACACCACCGGCACCCTCGTCGACGTGACGGGGTTCGCGGCCGAGTTCGAGCTCGATGAGGCCGCGCAGACGGTCACCGTGCCCGCCGGCATCCGTTACGGCGTCCTCGCCGTGTGGCTCGACGACCGCGGGTGGGCACTGCGCAACATGGGGTCCCTCCCGCACATCAACGTCGGCGGCGCGACGGCCACCGGAACCCACGGCTCGGGCGACGCGAATCCCGTCCTCTCGGCGTCCGTCCGCGCGCTGCGCTACGTCGGGGCGGATGCCGAGGTGCACGAGGTGCGCCGCGCCGACCCCGACTTCGATGCGCTCGTGGTGGGCCTCGGCGCCTACGGCATCGTGGTGTCGCTGACGCTCGACGTCGTGCCCGCATTCCGCGCCCGCCAGGACATCTACTCGGGGGTCTCATGGGAGGCCGCGCTCGCCGACTGGGACGCGCTCACGTCCGTCGGGTACAGCGTCTCGGTGTTCTCGCGCTGGGAGGAGCCGTCGCTCGGCTTCGTGTGGGTGAAGTCGCGGCTGGACACGGACGAGGACGCCGTGCCCGACACGATCCTCGACGGGGTGCGGGCCCAGGTGGAGGAGTCGCCCCTCGGTGTGGAGGACAACGTCACCGAACTGGCCGTGCCCGGACCCTGGATGCTGCGGCTCCCGCACTTCCGCCTCGACGCCGAGCCGTCGTTCGGCGACGAGATCCAGAGCGAGTACTTCGTCGCCCGCGCCGATGCGCCCGCGGCGCTGAACGCGGTGCGGACGCTGGGCGACAGCATCCGTCCGCATCTCATCTGGACCGAGTTGCGCACCGCCGCCGCCGACGAGCTGTGGCTGAGCCCGGCTTATCGGCGCGACGTCGTGATCATCCACTTCACGTGGCACAACCACCCTGACGACGTCGCCGCCGCGGTCGCCCGCGTCGAGGCCGCGCTCGAGCCGTTCGAGGCACGCCCGCACTGGGGGAAGCTCCACGGCTTCGACCGCGCGGGGATCGAGCGCGTGCACCCGCGTCTGGCCGACGCGCGAGCCGTTTTCGAGCGCCTCGACCCCGAGGGTCGCTTCTCGAACGCCCACCTCGAGCGCGTGGGGGTGCGCGAGCGCCGCTCACCGTTGCCGACGTAGGCAGCTCGGTCAGCTCGCGCGGGCGCGGGTGCGGATCTCGTCCTCTTCGCCGGGAAGCACGCGGATCGGCGTGGTGCCGGCGACCTCGTCGCTGAACTCCTCGGGGGCGACGATCGTGAGCGGCCGCGTCTCGTCGAGCGTGAGGCGGAAGCGCTTCTCCTCGTGGCGGTGCAGGCGGCCCGACCAGAGCAGCCATGTGGCGCCGATCGCGAAGGCGACGAAGGCGGCGACGGCGCCGACGAGGATCGCCATGCGCGGGCCGAACTCGGCAGCGACCCAGCCGACGATGGGCGCCCCGATCGGCGTGCCGCCCATGAGGATCGCCATGTACAGCGCGAGCACGCGGCCGCGCAGCACCGGGTCGGTCGTCGTCTGCACGTACCCGTTCGCCGTGGTCATCATCGTGACGACAGCGAATCCGGTGAACATGAGCGTGATCGCGTAGAGCCAGTACGTCGGCATGAACGCCGACACCACCGCGGCGACGCCGAACATCGCGGTGCCGATGATGAGGACGCGCAGCCGGGCGCGGTCGCGACGGGCGGCCATCAGCGCACCCGCGACCGAGCCGATCGCGAGGATCGAGCTCAGCAGGCCGAAGCCGTCGGCCTCCTTGCCGAACTCGACCGCCATCGTCGAGGCGAGGATCGGGAAGTTCATGCCGAACGCGCCGATGAGGAACACCATCGCGCAGGTCACGATGAGGTCGGGGCGGCCGGCGACGTACCGGAAGCCGTCGGCGAGGCGGGAGGACTGCGGCGCCTTGACGCGGGGCACGAGCTCGTGCGTGCGGATCAGCAGGAGCGCGGCCAGCATCGCGAGGAACGTCACCGCGTTGGCGACGAACACCCACCCGGTGCCGACCGCGACGATGACGATGCCGGCGACGGCCGGACCGATCATGCGGGCGCCGTTGAACGACGCTGCGTTGAGCGCGACCGCGTTCGAGGCGTTCTCGCGGGCGACGAGGTCGGAGACGAAGGCCTGGCGCGCCGGGTTGTCGAACGCGGCGACGACGCCGAGCGCGAGCGCGAAGAGGTACATGACGGGCAGCGTCATCAGGCCGGCGAAGATGAGCACGCCGATCGCGACGCCGAGCAGGAGGAGCAGGCTCTGGGTGACGAGCAGCAGCTTGCGGCGGTCGAAGCGGTCGGCCACGAGCCCGGTGACGCCCACGAGGAGGAGGGGCGGCGCGAACTGCAGCGCCATCGTGACGCCCATCGCGGCGGCGTCGTTGTCGGTGAGCTCGGTGAGCACGACCCAGCTGATGGCGGTCGCCTGCATCCACGCGCCGATGTTCGACACCAGCGCGCCGATGAACCACACGCGGTAGTTGAAGGCCGAGAAGGACCGGAACATCGCGCTCATCGGGCCACCATCCGCTGCATGATCTCGGCGGCGGCGGCAAGGGTCTCCCGCTCCGCCGGCGTGAGCTCGGCGAGCGAGGCCTCGACCCACGCATCGCGGCGGCGGGCGGTCTCTTCGACGACCGCGACGCCCTCGGGCGTGAGCGAGATCACGACCTTGCGGCCGTCGCGCTCGTCGGCGCCGCGCACGATGTAGCCGGAGTCCTGCAGGCAGTTGACCGTGCGATTCATCGATGGGGCCGAGACGCGCTCACGCTCGGCGAGGTCGCCGAGCGTGTGCGGGCCGTGCACCTTGAGCGCCGCGAGAACGGCGAACTGCCCATCGCTCATCGAGTCGACGGCGCGCTGCGTGCGCATGCGTCGCGCGAGCCGGAAGGTCGCGATGCGCAACTGGGAGGCGGCGGGGGAGAGGTCTGCGTGAGTGCCGGCGTCGGGGCCGGTGTCTGTCTCTGAAGTCTCGTTGCTGCTCATCCGGTTAGTTAGCATAGCTCATTAGTTTTGCTAAAGAAAGTTGGCGGGACGGATGCCGCATCCCCGCGTCAGGCCGGGGTGCGATGGTCCGCCCATAGACTGCTCGGCATGCCCGAGTTCATCGACGCGCATGACATCACGATCCACTACGACGTCCACCCGGCCCAGGCGTCGCCGCGGGCCATCGTGCAGCTGCTGCACGGCATCGGCGAGCACGCCGGGCGATACGGTGCGCTGATCGCCGCGCTCGTCGCGGACGGGTACACCGTCTACGCGGCCGACCACCGCGGCCATGGGCGCACCGGCATGGGCCAGCACGGCGGCGACGCGACCCGTCTCGGCCACCTGGGCAAGGGCGGGCTGCGCGGCGCGCTCGCCGCCATGTGGCAGTTCACCCAGCAGATCCGGGGACAGCACCCCGAGCTGCCCCTCGTGCTGCTCGGGCACTCCGGCGGTTCGGTGCTCGCCCAGATGCTCGTCAACGAGCACCCCGATGCATACGACGCGCTCGTGCTGACCGGCACGGCGCTGCGCATGCCGGGGTCGATCCACACCAACAAGCTCAACAAGCGCTGGGCCGGTCCCGGTGCGATGGGCACCGAGTGGCTCTCGAGCGACCCGTCGGTGGGCCGGGCCTTCCTCGACGATCCGCTCACCACGAGCGAAGACCCGATCAAGCTCATCGGGGTGGTCGACTCCATCCGCATGTACGGTCTGCCGCGCAGGAACCTCGGCCGCGACATCCCGACTCTCCTCATGATCGGCCGCGACGACACGGTGGGCGGACCGCGCAGCGTGCACCGTCTGGCCGATGCGTACCGCACGCGCTCGGGCTTCACCGACGTGACGACGCTCATCTACCCCGATGCGCGCCACGAGATCTTCAACGAGGTCATGCAGGCCGAGGTGCGCGCCGATCTGCTCGCCTGGCTCGACAGGCACATCGCGGACCGCACCTGACAGCGGCGGCCGTCTGGCCGGGAGGTGGGGCGCCGCCGTTGACGGCGGCGCACTCCGGTCAGCCGTGGCGCGTTTGACTGCGGGATGATGCGTACGCCATCCTGGCGGCAGTGATCATCGTGGGAGCGCTCCCAAACCTTCGCGCGCACGACGATGACGCTCCCCGGGCGACGGCGCCCGGCGGCCGAGAAGTCCAAGGAGGACACATGACTCTGGCACCCGCTCGACTCCGCGGCGGTCCGCCGACCAGACGGGCCCTCGCCCTCGGTGCGGCGGCCGCACTGGTGGCCGCCCTCGCCGTGCCGCTGACGGCGACCGCGGCGGTCGCCGGTGAGGACACCGGCCTCGCGGGCTCGGAGCTGTACGTCGATCCGTGGAGCACGACGCTCGAAGCGGCCCAGTCGCTCAGCGGTCAGGCACGCGATGACGCCCAGCTGCTCGGATCGATCGCCTCGGCGACATGGTTCACCGACGGCACCCCGGCCGACGTGGAGGCCGCCGTCGACGCCGTCGTGACGGCGGCCACCGCTCAGGGACGCATGCCCGTGCTCGTCGCGTACAACCTGCCGTTCCGCGACTGCGCCCAGTACTCCGCGGGCGGCGCGGCCGACACCGCCGCGTACGATGCCTGGATCGATGGCTTCGCGGCCGGCATCGCCGGGCGCGACGCCACCGTCATCCTCGAACCCGACGGACTCGGCGTGATCCCGCACTACACCACGCTCGACGGACAGGTCGAGTGGTGCCAGCCGGCGGAGGTGCCCGCCGACACGGCCGCGACGGACCGCTTCGCACAGCTGAACCACGCGGTAGACGCCTTCGCCGCACTTCCGGCGACCTCGGTCTACCTCGACGGCACCAACGCGGCGTGGCTCAACATCGGCGAGATCTCCGACCGCCTGATCAAGGCCGGGGTGCAGCGCGCGGACGGGTTCTTCCTCAACACGTCGAACTACCAGTTCACCGCCAATTCGACGGCGTACGGCACGTGGGTGTCGCAGTGCATCGCGTACGTCACCGAGGTGAGCCCCGGCGACTTCGGCTCATGCGGCAACCAGTACTGGAACGGCGGCCCCGCGACCGACTGGGAGGGCGTCGCCATGTCGCAGCACGGCCAGTGGAGCGCGGATGCCGCCGACCCGGCTCTCAACACCTCCGGGGTGGACTCGCGCTACGCCTCGCTCCTCGGCGCCACCCAGCCGACGACGCATTTCGTGATCGACACGAGCCGCAACGGGCTCGGGCCGTGGAACCACGAAGGAGCGTACGGCGACACGCACGAGGATTGGTGCAACCCGCCGGACCGAGGCCTCGGTGCTCGTCCGGACACGACCATCGACGTGCCGCTCGTCGACGCGTACCTCTGGATCAAGGTGCCCGGCGAGTCCGACGGCAAGTGCTACCGCGGTACGGCCGGCCCGAACGATCCGGAGCGCGGGTACGAGGACCCCGCGGCCGGCCACTGGTTCACGCAGCAGGCGCGCGAGCTCATCGCGTTCGCCGAGCCCGGCATCGCGCCGCTGGACTGCCACGTGGACTGGGCGCCGACGCTCGACGGCGAATCCGCCGCGGTGCGGCTCTCCGGCGCGGTCAGCTCGCGTTTCGCGCTCAGCTTCGCGCTGCCGGGCGGCCAGCGGATCACGAAGGCGACCCGCGCGACGGTCACGCAGGCCGAGGGGATCGTCACGGTGACCGGCACCGCCAAGCGCACGGGCAACGCTCCCGACACCGTCGTGCACGCGGACAGCGCGGTGGCGACGCCGTGGCAGTTCCTGCTCGACGGGCGCGCCTGCACGTCGTGACACGCGGCGCGCCGGTGTAGCCGGCGCACGCCCGACGACCGGGACCACGGCTCCCGGTCGTCGGGCGGAGCGCGCCCCCGGCGCGCGCCAATAGGCTGAAGCCCATGCACGGCGAATACAAGGTGCCCGGCGGCAAGCTCGTGGTCGTCGACCTCGAAGAGCGCGAGGGTCGCATCGCGGACTTCCGCCTCGCGGGGGACTTCTTCCTCGAGCCCGACGACGCCCTCGCCGACATCGACGCCGCCGTCAACGGGCTGCCGGTCGAGGCGGATGTCGCCACCATCGCCGCCGCCGTGCGCTCGGCGCTTCCCGAGGGCGCGCAGCTGCTCGGCTTCACGCCCGAGGCCGTGGGGACGGCGGTGCGTCGGGCCCTCGTCACGGCACCCGGGTGGCGCGACTTCGACTGGGAGATCGTGCACGAGAAGCCCGTCTCGCCGCGCATGAACCTCGCGCTCGACGAGGTGCTCACCGGCCGCGTCGGCGACGGCCGCCGGCGCCCCACGCTGCGCGTCTGGGAGTGGGACGAGAACGCCGTCGTCATCGGCTCGTTCCAGTCCCTCCGCAACGAGGTCGACCCCGATGGCGCCGCGGCGCACGGCTACGACGTGGTCCGCCGCATCTCCGGCGGCGGCGCCATGCTCATGGGGGCGAACTCGATCGTCACCTACTCGCTGTACGTGCCGGCATCCCTGGTCGCCGGGCTCACATTCGCCGACTCGTACGCGTTCCTCGACGACTGGGTGCTGCAGGCGCTGCGCGCCCTCGGCATCGAGGCGACCTACCAGCCGCTCAACGACATCGCCTCGCCGCAGGGCAAGATCGGCGGCGCCGCGCAGAAGCGCCTCGCCAACGGCGGAGTGCTGCACCACGCGACGCTCAGCTACGACATGGACGGAAACGTCATGACCGAGGTGCTGCGGATCGGCCGCGAGAAGCTCAGCGACAAGGGCACGACGTCGGCGGCCAAGCGCGTCGACCCCCTCCGTCGCCAGACGGGTCTCCCACGCGAGGCCATCATCGCCAAGCTCGAGGAGACGTTCACGAACCTCTACGGCGCCGTCCCCGGGCACATCACCGACGACGAATACGCCGAGGCCGAGGCCCTCGTGGAGTCGAAGTTCGCGACGGACTCATGGCTTCGCCGGGTTCCATGACCGGGGAGACGGATGCTGCCGCCCCCGGGTCCGTCGAGATCCACCACGGCGACAACCTCGTGGTCTCGCGCACGCTGCCCGATGCGTCGTTCACGCTGATCTATCTCGACCCGCCGTTCAACACCGGCCGCCCGCAGGAGCGGTCCATCGAGACCGCACGGTCTGCAGCATCCGTCCCCCCACCCGGTGAGGCGATCGTCCGGCGCGGGTTCCACGGGCGCGAGTACGAGCGGATCCGCGGCGACCTGCGGGCGTACGACGACACCTTCGACGACTACTGGGGCTTCCTCGAGCCGCGATTGCTCGAGGCGTGGCGCCTTCTCGCCGACGACGGCACGCTGTACCTGCACCTGGACTACCGCGAGGCGCACTACGCCAAGGTGCTCATGGACGCGCTCGTCGGGCGCGAGCGCTTCCTCAACGAGCTCATCTGGGCCTACGACTACGGCGCGAAGACCCGCAAGCGGTGGCCCACGAAGCACGACACGATCCTGGTTTACGTCAAGGATCCGAAGGCGTACTGGTTCGACTCTGACGCCGTCGACCGCGAGCCGTACATGGCGCCGGGCCTGGTCACCCCCGAGAAGGCCGAGCGCGGGAAGCTCCCCACCGACGTCTGGTGGCACACCATCGTGCCGACGACCGGTCGCGAGAAGACGGGGTACCCGACGCAGAAGCCGGAGGGCGTCCTCCGGCGCATCGTGCAGGCGTCGTCGCGCCCGGGCGACCGCGTGCTCGACTTCTTCGCCGGCAGCGGCACGACCGGCGCGGTGGCCTCCGCGCTGGGCCGCGACGCCGTCCTCGTCGACCACAACCCCGACGCGATCGCAGTGATGCGCGAGCGGATGCCGCACGCCCGGGTGTTCGCGGTCGAGCGCGAGCAAACGCTTCCCTAGGCTGGGAGCATGCGCTTCGGAACCTTCATCCCCCAGGGCTGGCGATTCGACCTCGTCGGCATCGATCCTTCAGACCACTGGGCGGTGATGAAGGGTCTCGCGCGGCACGCCGACGCGGGGCCGTGGGAATCGCTCTGGGTCTACGACCACTTCCACACCACGCCGGTGCACTCGGACGAGGCCACCCACGAGGCGTGGACGCTGATGGCGGCCTTCGCGGCCTCGACCGACCGCATCCGCCTCGGCCAGATGTGCACCTGCATGGGCTACCGCAACCCCGCCTACCTCGCCAAGGTCGCCGCGACCGTCGACATCGTCTCGGGCGGCCGCACCGAGATGGGCATCGGCGGCGGGTGGTACGAGCACGAGTGGGAGGCATACGGCTACGGCTTCCCGCCCGTGCCGGAGCGGCTCCGGATGCTGCGCGAGGGCGTCGACATCATGCAGCAGGCCTGGAGGACCGGGCGGGCCACGCTCGATGGCACGCACTACCAGGTGGACGGCGCCATCGTGCAGCCGCTCCCGCTGCAGGACGGCGGCATCCCCATCTGGGTCGCCGGCGGCGGCGAGAAGGTCACGCTCAAGATCGCGGCGAAGTACGCGTCGTACACGAACTACGCCGGCTCGCTCGACGACATCGACCGCAAGAGCGCGATCCTCCGCGACCACTGCGACGCGCTCGGCCGCGACTTCTCGGAGATCACGCGCACGTCGAACTTCAACACGATCGTCGGGGCGACCGAGGCCGAGGCGCGCGACCGCCTGGCTGCGGTCAAGGCGCGCCTGCTCCCGCACGTCGGGCAGGAGCGTGCCGACCACATCGAGCACGACTACCTGACCTCTCCGGCCTTCGGCACGCCCGAGCAGGTGGCCGAGCGGCTCGCCGAGCGCGAACGCCACGGCATCGCCTACGCGATCCACTACTTCCCCGAAGCCGCCTACGACCTCTCGGGGGTCGAGCTGTTCGAGCGCGAGGTCATCGCCGCACTCAGCTGACGTCGTCGGCGACCGCGTAGAGGATTCAGGAGAATCGGTGCCGGCGGGCCGTATCTCCGCGCTCTCGTTCCCTGTTGTTCCTGAATCCTCGACGCGCGAGGAGTTCTGGACCACCGCGCGGCCTCTCCTCCCCAGCTCCGAGCCTGCGCCCGGCTGTCCCCATCGTCCGTCGGACCGCGAGCGCGCCCGGTGCGGGCACGGAGTCTGGGCGGATGCTGCTGCCACCCTTCCCTTCGTTCCGCCGCTCGGACCTCGCGGCGGAGGGCTGGACCGACAGGTCGCTGCGGAACGCGGTCGTGGATGGTCGCCTGCTCCGACCGCGCAGCGGCGTGTACCTCCTGCCCCGAACACCTCAGGATGCCGTCGACGCGTGCCGCCTCGGCGGGCTCCTCGCCTGCACGAGTGCGCTGGCGCATCTCGACGTCTTCGTGCTGGACCCGGGGGTGCTTCACGTCCATCTGCCGGCGAACTCGTCGCGGCCGAGGCCGGTGGCCCGCCGTCTTCGGCGCCACTGGGGGCGGTTGCACCGAAGCCCGCACCCGCGGTCCACCTGCGTCGAGCCGTTCGACGCCGTCGTGCAGGCGGTCCGGTGTCAGCCGGTACGGGCGGCGCTGGCCACACTGGATTCCGCACTGCACCTCGGGGTGCTCAGGCACGACGAGCTCGACGAGCTCTTCCACGTACTCCCGCGGCGCCATGCGGTGCTGCGCAAGCTCATCGACAGCCGCGCGGAGTCCGGGCCCGAGACTCTGGTGCGACTGATGCTCAGAGCGCTCGGCGCGACGTTCGAACTCCAGGTGAATATCTCGGGGGTGGGGCGGGTCGATTTCGTCGTGGACGGCTGGCTGATCGTCGAGTGCGACAGCCGGGCCCATCACTCGACGTGGGAGGAGCAGCGGCGTGATCGGCGCCGTGACCAGGCGGCCGCCCTCTCGGATATGCGACGTACCGGCCGATCGCGGAGGACATCATGTGGAATCTGGATGTGGTGCTGGCGGCGCTGAATGGGTTGCTGTCGCGGCCGACGTCGAGAACTCAGGCGAATCTGCGCCTCGATGCCGTGTCGGGCCGGCGAGGTCGGCGTTTCTCCTGAGTTCTTGACACTGACCACGGGCCGTCCGGGGCTGCGAGGTCACACGAGCGCGCGGACGCTCGGGTAGCCGTCGGGCACCACGTCGGGAACGGATGCGTCGCCGCCGAAGATCCGGGTGGTGCCGGGCGCGTCGGACCACGGGCGCCAGCCCGGGTCGTCGCCGCGCACGAGCGCCACCGCGCTGCCGTGCACGGCGGCTGCCAGACTCCGGGGAGGGGCATCCCCGGCGATCGCGGCGACGTGCTCGTCGTCGAGGCAGTCGAACCAGAACGGCACGTCGAGGCAGTGCAGCGCCCAGCGGCGGGTCGGAGAGGGCCACACGAATCGGTACACCCACGTGGGCGCGTCGCTGCGCGCCTCGGCGACCCGCACGACGGTGGAGCGGAACACGACGTCGGTGACGTAGCGACCGAGGACTGCGGCCGTTCCTTTGCGCCGCTGCGCGGCGTTGTCGGCAAGGTACTCGCGCCGCCGCGCTCGGGACACCCCGAGTCTGCTGAGAGCGAGGCTCGCGGGCACGAGCCGCAGCGCGCGCTTCGCGCCGTCGGTCACCATCGTGAACTCGTCGTCGGTCGTGCCGAGGACGAGCGGCTTGTCCGCGCCGATCCCCGCGCGCAGCGCGTCGATGGTCGGTTGCGTGAGCAGGTCGCCGTCGATCGCCGGACCCCACGAGAGCCCCTCCTCCAGCAGTGAACGCACGCCGGCCAGCCGGTCCGATGATTCCGGCTCGCCGGCCTTCCGCTGCAGCGCGTACAGGGCGTCCTCCGGCACGGATGCGAAGCCTTCGCGCGTCGGCGCGACGCCGGCGAGATGTGCGAGCCGCGCCGACGCGGACCGCGCGCGTTCGACGGAGACGTCGGCCAGGGCGCCGGAGAGCGACCACGCCGCGTGGAACAAGCGCTGCGCGGCGGGCATGCCGAGCAGCGTCAGGACGCCGCCGCCGCCCGCGGACTGCCCCGCGATCGTCACGCGCGACGGATCGCCGCCGAATTGCGCGATGTTCTCCTGCACCCACTCGAGGGCGGCCAGCCAGTCGCGCACGCCGCGGTTCGACGGGGCACCATCGATGTGCCCGAAGCCGTCGAAGCCGAGCCGGTACGAGACCGTCGCCGTGACCACGCCGTCGCGGTTGAATGCACGGCCGTCGTACCAGGGACTGGCGGGGGAGCCCGAGATGAAGCCGCCGCCGTGAATCCAGACGAGCACCGGGAGCGCAGCATCCGTCTGTCCCGGAACCGGCGTGAAGACGTTGACGTTCAGCGTCGACTCGCCAGGGACCGACGGCTCGGGGATGAGGGTGATACCGGTGTCGCCGCGCTGCGCCGTCGCCCCGTACTCGAGCGCGTCGCGCACGCCGTCCCAGGGCTCCGGCGGCTCGGGCGCCGCGAACCGTCGTTCGCCGACCGGCGGCTTCGCGAACGGGATGCCGAGGAACGCGGCCGATCCGCCGGCTCCGGGTTCGCCCCGCCACAGGCCCCGCACCCGGCCGGCAGCGGTGCTCACCTCGATGAACGCGGTTGCGGTGGTCTCGGTCATGAGCCCTCCTTCGGAGCGAGCAACTCGAACAGGGCGCCCACCGCGGCGGCCATGTCGACGTCGGGCTCGAGCATCCACTGCAGCTGCATGCCGTCGGCGACCGCCTGGAACAGACGCGCGATCGTGTCGGGATCGACGCGGTCCGTGATCTCGCCGGCCGCCTGCTTCGCGGCCACGACCTCGGCGAAGAAGCGGCGGAGGCTCGCCCCGCGCGTGACGAAGAACTGGTGAGCCGGATGCTCCGGATCCGCCGCGTCGACCGACAGCCGGGCGAACAGGTGCACGAGCCCGGGGACGTCGGCGTTGTGCCGGATGATGTCGAGATAGCCCGCGCGGATGTCGGGGAGTTCGCCATCCTCGGCGGGGGTCAGGCCACGCTGCGGATCGCCGCCCACCCCCTGCCCCACGGAGTCGAGCTCGTCGCGCTTGCGGAGGATCTCGGTGAAGAGCTCCTCCTTGCTGTCGAAGTAGTGGAGGAGTCCTGCCTGGCTGAGGCCCGCGGCATCCGCCAGTTCCTTGACCGAAGCGCCGCGATAACCCTCGCGGGCGATCACGTCGAGCGCGCGCGTGAGGATCTCCTCGCGCTTCGCGACGCCTTTCGCGTAGGAGCCCCGCCGCCCCGGTCCGCTCCCTGCCATGAGAGAAGTAAACCCGAACATCGCTTGATTTCTCAGAACCCAACCGCGCTCGAGCCCGCGGTCTGGTGATGAGTGTCAGCTGTGGAGGAAGGCGAGCAGTGCCTCGTTGACCTCGGCACCGTGCGTCCACAGCAGGCCGTGCGGCGCGCCCTCGATCTCCACGTAGGTGGCGTCGGGGAGCAGATCCTTGAAGCGGCGGGCGGTCTTGTCGATGGGGAGGATGTTGTCGGCGGTCCCGTGGAGGATGAGCGCGGGCACGTCGATCGCGGGGATGTCGGCGCGGAAGTCCGTGGGCCACGTCAGCGGCGCCGCGGCGAGCGCGGTGTTGCCGGCGTACGTCGCGACCTGCACGCTCGCGTCGACGGCCTCCTGCGAGATGCGGGAGCCGAGGTTGTCGTCGAGGTTGTAGAAGTCCTTGTAGAACCCGGCGATGAAGGCGTAGCGGTCGTCGCGCACCGACTGCGCGATCCCGTCGAAGAACTCCTGCGGTCCGGCGCCGTCGGGGTTGTCGTCGGTGATCAGCAGGAACGGTTCGAGCGATCCGAGGAACGCCGCCTTCGCGACGCGGCCGCTGCTGTAGCGCGACATGTAGCGGGCGATCTCGCCGGTGCCCATCGAGAAGCCCACGAGCACCGCGTCGTGGAGGTCGAGGTCTTCGATCAGGGCGTGCAGGTCGCCGGCGAACGTGTCGTAGTCGTACCCGGAGCCCACCTTGCTCGACTGCCCGAAGCCGCGGCGGTCGTAGGCGATGACGCGGTAGCCGGCGTCGAGCAGCGCGGCCTGCTGCTTGCCCCACGACTCGCCGTCCAGCGGGAAGCCGTGGATCAGCACGACCGGCTGGCCATCCGACGGGCCCTGGTCGGTGTAGTAGAGGTCGATGTCCACCGAGTTCTCGGTCCCGACGGTGATGTACGCCACGATCGCTCCTTCCGGATCGCGGGCGGATGCCGCGACCCTGCGTTCGACGCTAGGCCGCGGCATCCGTCATCGCCAGTGGTCTGCCCGCGTGCGTCACGAGCGTTCACGCGGCGTTCAGCGGCGCTCTGGCGCCCGCAGTCGAAACGCCACGGACCTGCGCGACGCGGGTGCGAGGTCAGTCGCGCGCTGCTCCCGCGGAAGGGGTCACCGTGAAGACGGTGGGGGCGGTGAAGCCGGCGGCTGCGAAGGCGGCGGTGGCGGCATCCGTCACGTCCTGGACGTTTTCGTGCGCGACGAGTGCGATCGCGGCGCCCCCGAAGCCGCCGCCGGTCATGCGGGCGCCCACTGCGCCGGCCGACAGCGCGGCCTCGACCGCGGTGTCGAGCTCGGGGACCGAGATCTCGAAGTCGTCGCGCATCGAAGCGTGCGAGGCGACGAGGAGGTCGCCGATCGCGGAGGGCCCCTGCTCGCGGAGGGTGCGCACCGTGTCGAGCACGCGCTGGTTCTCGGTGACGACGTGGCGGACGCGGCGGAAGGTGACCTCGTCCACGAGCTCGGCGAGGCGCGGGAGGTCGTCGACGCTCACGTCGCGCAGCGCCGGCACGCCGAGCGCCGCGGCACCGCGCTCGCACGCGGCGCGGCGCTCGCCGTAGCCGCCGGTGGCGTGGGAGTGCTTCACGCCGGTGTCGATGACGACGAGCTCGAGGCCGGCGTCCGCGAAGCCGAGGTCGACGACCTGTGCCTCCAGCGAACGGCAGTCCAGGAATATGGCCGCGTCGGCCCGGCCGAGGAGCGACGCCATCTGGTCCATGATGCCCGTGGGCGCGCCGACCGCCTCGTTCTCGGCGCGACGGCCGACCTTCGCCAGCGCGACGCGGTCGAGATCGATTCCCCAGGTGTCGGCGAGGGCGACGGCGGTCGCGCCCTCGATCGCGGCGGATGACGACAGTCCGGCGCCCACCGGCACGTCGGACGCGAAGGCGAGGTCGACACCCGACACCGTGGCGGGATCGGTTCCGGATGCCGCGAGCAGCGCCCACGCGACACCCAACGGGTACCGCGCCCACTCGGGCACGCCATCGCGCTTCTCGGGGAAGAGCGCGTCGAGCTCGTTGAGCGCGACCTCGACGGTCGCGTCATCGAACGTCGAGGCCACGCGCACACGGAAGACGCCGTCGGCGCGCGGGGCGAGAGCGACATGGGTGCGGTGCTGGATCGCGAACGGTAGCACGAAGCCGTCGTTGTAGTCGGTGTGCTCGCCGATGAGGTTCACGCGTCCGGGCGCAGACCACGTGCCGGTGGCGTCGGCGCCGAACCGGGCGGCGAAGAGCGCACGCGCGATGGCCGCGGTGCGGATGTCGGTGGCGGTCACAGGGTCTCCTCGGGGATGGAGGCGACGGCGTCGCGCAGCTTCGCCGCCGCCGTCTCGGGCGGGATGTCGCCGATCCAGGCACCCATGGCGGCCTCGGATCCGGCGAGGAACTTGAGCTTGTCGGCCGCGCGGCGCGGTGATGTGAGCTGCAGGTGCAGGCGCGCGGTGTCGCGGCCGCGGTGCACCGGCGCCTGGTGCCAGGCGGCGATGTACGGCGTGGGGGAGTCGTAGAGCGCGTCGACGCCGCGGAGCAGCCGCAGGTACAGGGGCGCGAGCTCGTCGCGCTCGGCCTGGGTCGCCTCGGCGAAGTCCGCGACGTGGCGGTGCGGCAGCAGGTGGATCTCGATCGGCCAGCGCGCCGCGAACGGCACGAACGCCGTCCAGTGCTCGCCCTCGAGGATCACGCGCTCACCCGCACGCTCGAAGTCGAGGATGCGCGCGAACAGGTCGGCGCCCTCGCGATCGATGGACGCCAGCAGGCTCGTCGTGCGCGGCGTGATGTACGGGTAGGCGTAGATCTGCCCGTGTGGGTGGGGGAGCGTGACGCCGATCGCCTCGCCGCGGTTCTCGAACGGGAAGACCTGCTCGATGCCGGGCAGCGCCGACAGGGCCGCCGTGCGATCCGCCCACGCCTCGATGACCGTGCGCGCACGGGTAACCGTCAGCGAGCCGAAGGAGCCCGAGTGCTCGGGACTGAAGCACACGACCTCGCAACGGCCGACGCTCGTGCGGGTCCGGCCGAGGCCCGGGGCCACGAGGTCCTCGAGATCGCGTGGCGGATCGGTGCCGACGAGGGCTTCGCCAAGAGTCCGCGCGGGCGCGTCGCCGTGTGCGACCGCGAGAGCGGGGCCGAACGACGGCGACTTGTTCTCGAACACGGCCACGTCGTACAGCGAAGGGATCTCCGACGGATTCGTCGGCGTCTGCGGGGCCAGCGGGTCGAGGTGCGCCGGCGGGAGGAAAGCGCGGTTCTGGCGGGCCGCGGCGATCGACACCCAGTCGCCTGTCAGGACGTCGCGTCGCATGGTCGCGGTCTGGGGCCTGGGTGCGAGGTCGCGCGCGTCGAGGGCGCGTTCGGCGCCGAGCGTCGTGCCGGGGTCGTCGTAGTAGATCAGCTCGCGCCCGTCGGCGAGGCGGGTCGGGCGCTTGACGACGCCGGCGCCGAGGGCCTCGGCGGGCAGATCGCGGGCGGACACCACGGTGTCGTCGTGAGGCGTGTTCACGTCAACACGTTAGCAAGTCCGCTATGTTGGCGTCAACACGGGCGCTGCATCCCGACCTCACGTCGACGGCGTCCGATGGATCGGGGTGGGGATGACGGCAAGACGCGTGTCGATGGCGGACGTCGCGGAGCGCGCGGGCGTCTCGGGCCAGACGGTGTCGCGGGTGGTCAACGCGAGCCCCCGCGTCGACCCCGGGACGCGGGCGCGCGTCGAGGCGGCGATGAGGGACCTCGGCTACCGTCCGCATCGCGCCGCGCGCGCTCTGCGCACCGGACGCACCCAGACCATCGGGCTCGTGGTGTCGACCCTCGCGTCGGTGGGCAACTCCCGCATGCTGCAGGCGGTGGCGGATGCCGCGGCCGCCCGCGGCTACGCGCTGACGGTCGTGACGCTCGGCGCCGACGGCGACGTGGCCGCGGCTTTCGAGCGGCTGGCCGAGCAGGGCGTGGATGGGGCGATCGTGCTGAACGAGGCCACAGCGCGGGTGCGCGGTGCCGATGTCGGCGCCCCTGGGCTGCGCCTGGTCGTGGTCGACTCTCCGCGCGACGAGCGTTTCGGGGTGGTCGAGACCGATCACGCCGCAGGCGCGAGATCCGCGGTCGAGCACCTGCTCGCGCTGGGCCACGCGACCGTCCACCACCTGGCCGGCCCCGAAGGCTCGTTCGCCGCGGGGGAGCGCGAGCGCGGGTGGCGCGACGCTCTCTCGGCCGCCGGCGCCGCGGTGCCGCCCGTGGTCCGCGGAGACTGGACCTCCGCGTCGGGCTTCGCCGCAGCATCCGCTCTTCTCCAAACAGGTGCGACCGCCGTCTTCGCCGCCAACGATCAGATGGCGCTGGGCGTGCTGCGCGCCATGGGGGAGGCGGGGCGCGCGGTGCCCGGCGATGTGAGCGTGGTCGGCTTCGATGACGTGGCGGATGCCGCGGACTACCGTCCGCCCCTCACCACCGTGCGGCAGGACTTCGACGCGCTCGGCGCGCGCGCGGTCGCGGCGCTCGTCGACGGCATCGAGGCCGGCGCGCCCGCGGCGTTCGAGACCGTGCCGACGCGCCTCGTCGTCCGCGAGAGCACCGCGGCCCGCTCAGGTTTGACTGCCCGAGCTTGACAGCCCGAGCGGCGTGCCCGTGCCCGCTCCCGTCCTTGGCGAGGCGCCAGACTTCGCGCTCTCCGCTGGGCCTTTTGGCGAGTCGCCACAAAGCGGTCGCGGCTGCTGGCGCTGCGCATCCTGGCGAGTCGCCAAGACAGCGTTGTGGGCCCCTCATTCTTGGCGAGTCGCCAGGAATAGGCGGGGGGGGGGGGGGGGGACGGATGCCTCAGCCGGCGGCGCGGCGCGCCTCCCAGCCGGTGCGGACCATCTCGTCGACGGAGTAGCGGTTCTTCCAGTCCAGGTCGCGCGCCGCGAGCTGGCCGGTCGCGACGATGCGGTCGGGGTCGCCGGGGCGGCGGGGTGCGATCTCGGGCGTGAAGGCGATTCCCGTGACACGGGCCATCGCGTCCATGATCTCCCGGACGCTCAGGCCGTTCTGCGACCCGAGATTGTACGCGGGCTCGATCGGGCGGTTCGCGAGCAGGCGCTGCGCGGCCGCGACGTGGGCCGCGGCGATGTCGGCCACATGCACGTAGTCGCGCACGTTCGTGCCGTCGGGAGTGTCGTAGTCGTCGCCGTTGATGCGCGGCGTCCTGCCCGCGAGCAGGGCCTCGAATACGAGGGGGAAGAGGTTGTGCGGGCTGGTGTCGTAGACCGACGGGTCGCCCGAGCCGACGACGTTGAAGTAGCGCAGGGCGGTGTAGCGGAGGGCATGGTCCGATTCGGCGCTCGCGACCGCCTGGTCGCGGATGATCCACTCGCCGATCAGCTTCGACTCCCCGTAGGGCGAGGCGGGGCGCTTGGGCAGGTCCTCGGTGACGAGCGGCACGTCGGGCGTGCCGTACACGGCGGCCGACGACGAGAACACGAGGTTCGAGACCTCCGCCGCCTGCATCGCGGCGAGGAGCACGCGCGTGCCCTCGACGTTCTGCGCGTAGGTGTGCAGCGGGCGCTGCACCGAGACGCCCGCGTACTTGAACCCGGCGAGGTGGATGACGCCCTCGACCTGGTGCTCGCGGAGCGTGCGCTCGACGAGCTCGCCGTCGAGGATGGAGCCGCGCACGAACGGCACGCCCTCGGGCACGAACGACGCGTGGCCGCTCGAGAGGTCGTCGATGACGACGGAGTTCAGGCCCGCGTCTGCGAGCGCACGGACGATGTGGGCGCCGATGTAGCCGGCGCCTCCGGTCACGAGCCAGGACATATCACTCCGGATTCAGGTGGGGGTGGTTACGCCGAGCGGCGCCGCGTCCATTCTGCCCGGTCGGACGGATGCCCCGTTCCCGGCCGCGATCGCGCGCTCGGCGTGCAGGAATCGAGGTTTGGCCGGCACGCCGGGTGGCGGCATCCGTTCCGCGACGTGTCGCGCGAGGGGTCCGGTCATGTGCGCAGAGGTTCAGGCGCGCGCCGCCCAGCGCGCTGCGCGCTGCAGCAGCGCCACGTGCGCGGGGGAGTGGTACGAGCGCTCGTCGTGGCCGAGCGAGGAGACCACGGCGCGCGTCGGCTGCTCCCGCACCCACACCGCGGCGTGCTCGGCGCCGTCGACGTCGTGCACGGCGAGCACGCGCGCGCCCGCGTCGACCACGAGGTCGCTGTAGCGTTCGTCGACGACGTCGAGGGGCGGCATCCCTTCGCTCACGGGATGTTCACCGTCGACGACCCTCACCCGCGCGTCGCCGACCGGGGGGTGCCACGAGAGGCCGGGCTGCCATTCGCCGCCGATGGCCTCGCGCCAGGCCGGGTGGTCGCGCAGGCTCGAGAGCGCGGCGTGCAGCGCGACGAGCCCGATGCCGCGGCCGATCGCGGCACGCAGGCCGGCGTCGGCGGCGGGATCGGAGAGATGACCGATCTCGGCCTCGCCATCACGCCACGGATCGCCGGCGTTGACGACGAGCAGGTCGAACCCGTCGAGCTGCGCGAGCGCGTGGTCGACGTCCTCGTCGACCGTGACCTTCCAGCCGTCGGCCCGCAGCGCGTCCGCGATGCGTGCCGACGTGGCGGGGAACGGATGCCACGGGTCGGCGTACCGGCCGGTGCCGGTAGCGATCACCGCACGGGGTGGGGTGGGCTCGGCTTGCGGGCGGTCCATGGATACCATGTTCTGCAGGATAACGCTTTCCCCCGAGAGTCGAGCCGCAAACGACGAGACCCCGCATCCCCGAGGAGAATGACGTCATGGCCCACACCGTCGTGATCGCGCCCGATTCATTCAAGGGAACGATCGGCGCGGCGGCAGCCGCCGAGGCGCTCGCCGCAGGCTGGCGCCGGGAGCGCCCCGACAGCGAGCTCCGGCTGATGCCCATGGCCGACGGCGGCGAGGGCACGGTCGACGCGTTCGCGGCCGCCGTACCGGGCGCCCAGCGCATGCCGGTGACCGTCACGGGACCCGAGGACGGACCCGTCGAGGCGTCGTGGGTGCTGCTGCCGGCGACGCCCGGCGCACCCCACGGCACCGGCGTCGTCGAACTCGCGAACACGAGCGGCATCGAGCTGCTCGGCACGCCGCCGCGCCTGCACGCCTTCGATGCTCACACGCGCGGCTTCGGCGAGGCGATCGCGGCCGCCCTCGCGCACGGGGTGTCGCGCCTCGTGCTCGGGATCGGCTCGAGCTCGTCGACGGACGGCGGCACGGGCATGCTCACCGCCCTCGGAGCGCGATTCACGGATGCTGCGGGCCGGCCCGTCGCCCGCGGCGCACGCGGTCTCGACGCGGTGACGGTGGCCGACCTGTCGGGGCTCGCGCCCCTTCCGCCCGGTGGGGTGACGGTGCTGAGCGATGTGACCAACCCCCTCTTCGGACCCCGGGGAGCTGCGGCGATCTTCGGGCCGCAGAAGGGCGCCGGCGCCGATGACATCCCGGTGCTCGACGCGGGTCTCGCGCGACTCGCCGCGCTGGTCGACGCCGACCCCGAGACCGCAGGGGCCGGTGCTGCCGGTGGCACCGGGTTCGGGCTGCTGGCCTGGGGCGCGCGGCTGGTGCCGGGCTCCGCGGCGGTCGCGGAGCTCGTAGGACTCGACGCGGCGGTGGCCGCGGCATCCGTCGTCGTCACCGGCGAAGGGGCGTACGACGGCCAGTCCGCGGCGGGCAAGGTGCCCGCGCACGTCGGCGCTGTGGCCGCGGCCGCCGGCGTGCCGGTGGCGCTGGTCGCAGGCCGCATCGCGGCGGATGCCGACACCTCGGGCTTCGCCGCGACGGCCTCGCTCACCGAGCTCGCGGGATCCGGCGGGGCCGCGATGGCCGAGACCGCGCGGTGGCTCGAGGAGGCAGGGGCGCGGCTGGCGCGCGAACTCGCTCGCGGCTGAACCGTCTCGCTGGCTCAGGCGTTTCGACTGCGGGCGCTGGAGCGCCCTTCGCTCAACGACCGGTGGGTAGAGGGCCGCCCCCGCAGCCGGCCGTCGAGCGGGGGGAGGAACGGTCGTTGAGCGAGCGTACGGTCGAAACCCAGAGTCGAAACGGCCCGGTCGGATCGTCGCCTGCCCGCCGTCAGCGGCCGGTGTGGAGCACGCCGTTGCGGCGGTGCGGCAGCGCCGCGAGCGACGAGTCCCCCAGCACCTCCGGCAGGAGGGCTTCGGGGGCGTCCTGGAACACGACCGGCCGGAGGAACCGGCGGATCGCGGTCGCGCCGACCGAGGTGTGCAGCGACGTCGTCGCGGGCCACGGGCCGCCGTGGTGCTGCGACCAGGTCACCGCGACGCCCGTCGGCCAGCCGGCGAAGAGCACGCGCCCGGCCTTGCGGGTGAGCACCTCGAGCACCGCCGCGACGTCGTCGTCGGCCTCGGAGTGCAGCGTCGCGGTCAGCGAACCCGGCACGGCCTCGAGCGCGGTGTGAAGGGCGCCGGGGGACAAGTACCGCACGAGCAGCGTGACCGGCCCGAAGCACTCCTCGAGCAGCGTGGAGCGGCGTGCGGCGATAGCCGCGGCATCGGTCGACAGCACGACCGGCTGCGCCGATCCGGCCGCGGCGGGAAGACCGTGAGCGACCACCGAGACCGACGGGTCGGCTTGGAGGTGCTCGATGCCCGCCGGGAAGGCCGCGGTGATGCGGTCGGTGAGGAGCGCGCCCCCGGCGGCATCGGCGGCGAAGCCGGCGACGAGGTCTTCGAAGCCGGCGCCCTCGGGCACGAACACGACGCCGGGCTTGGTGCAGAACTGGCCGACGCCGAGCGTGAAGGAGCCGACGAGCCCTTGGGCGAGCGCCTCGCCGCGCGCCGCGACGGCCGCCGCAGTGATGACCACCGGGTTCACCGAGCCGAGCTCGCCGTAGAACGGGATGGGGTCGGGGCGACCCGTCGCCAGGTCGAACAGAGCGCGTCCGCCGCCGAGCGACCCCGTGAAGCCCGCGGCGCGGATGGACGGATGCTGCACCAGCGCGTTGCCCGCCTCGCGACCGTGGACGAGCGCAAGGGAGCCTTCGGGCGCCCCCGCCTCGACGAGTGCCGCGGCGACGATGGCCGCCGTGCGGTCCGAGAGACGCGGGTGCCCGGAGTGCGCCTTCACGATGACCGGGTTGCCGGCGGCGAGGGCCGACGCGGTGTCGCCGCCCGCGACCGAGAACGCGAACGGGAAGTTCGACGCCGAGAAGACGGCGACAGGGCCGACGCCGGTGAGCATGCGGCGAAGCTCAGGGCGGGGCGGGGACGCCGATGCGTCCGCGTCGTCGACGGTGAGCTCGAGGTACGACCCCTCCTCGACGACGGTCGCGAACAGACGCAGCTGACCGGTGGTGCGCCCGACCTCGCCACGCAGGCGGGTCTCGCCGAGGCGGGTCTCCTGGTCGGCGATCGCGACGAGCTCGTCGATGTTCGCGTCGAGCGCGTCGGCCGCCGCGTGCAGCCACGACGCGCGGGTCGCAGCATCCGTCGCCCGCCAGATCGGCGCCGCAGCGGCGGCGGCCCGCGCGAGCGCCTCGAGGTCGGTCGCGTCGGTCGTGGTCGTGGTTGTCATGGGGAGAACCTTCCCGGTTGTCGAGGTCACGAGAAGCGGATCCCGAGGCCGACGTGCGGCGCCTCGGTCAGAGTGCCGTCGGCGATGCGCACGGGCGACGGGTCGCGGAGCGCGCCGAGGTCGCCGAAGCCGGCGTCCTCGACGTCCTCGGCCATGGGCTCGGGAACGCCCGGGACGGAGCGCAGGCACAGGGCGAGCTGGCCCGACAGCTCGGGCAGCAGGTGCGGGTGGACCGCGGCGCCGTAGGCGCCCGCGATGCCGGTGATCCCGAGGAACGGTGTGATCCCGCCGACCCGGACGATGTTCGGCTGCACGATCTGCGCGGCACCGGTGCGCAGGAAGTCGTCGAACCGGTAGACATTGTGGATGTTCTCGCCGACCGCGATCGGGATGCCGCTGGATGCGGTCAGGCGCTTCGACAGCTCGTAATGGCCGTACAGGTCGTCGGCGCGCAGCGGCTCTTCGACCCAGGCGGGCGAGACCTCCGCGAGCACCTCGAGGCTCCGCGTCGCCCGGTCGAGATCCCACCGCTGGTTGGCGTCGATCATGAGCGCGCGGTCGGGGCCGAGCGCGTCGCGCACGGCCTTCATACGGTCGAGGTCCTCGGCGACGTCGGGCTTGCCGACCTTCACCTTCACCGCGTCGAAGCCGGCATCGACCCAGCGCCGCGCCTGGGCCACCAGCTCGTCCACCGAGTAGTGCAGATTCACCCCTGAGCCGTAGGCCCGCACGCTCTCGCGCTGCGGTCCCAGCCACTGCGCGACCGAACGGCCGTCGGCGCGCGCGGCCGCATCCCAGAGTGCGAGGTCGAGCCCGGCCATCGCGATCGTCGTGACGCCGCCGCCACCGGCCTCGTGCAGGTGCTGCCAGAGGGTCAGCCACTCCTCGCCCGGCTCGGCCGAGCGCCCGACCGCCCACGCGGCGATGTCGTTCGCGAGCAGGGCGTGCACGGCCTCGCCCCCGATCTGCGGCGTCCACGAGAAGCCCCAGCCCTCGGCGCCGTCGGAGCGCACCACGTGCGTCGCGACCACGCCCACCGTCGTCACGTCGGCCGCCCACGGCCGCGTCAGCGGCACGCGCAGCAGGCGCGCGTCAAACGAGGCGATCGTGGTGCGGGGTGATCTGGTGGAGGCGGTCACAGCAGCGCTCGCCCCGCCTCGAGGATCTCGGCCAGGCGCGCCTCCTGCGCGGGCGTCGGGTCGACCAGCGGCGGGCGCACCGACCCGACGGGCAGGCCGCCCAGACGCAAGCCCGTCTTGATGAGCGAGACGCCGAAGCCGGGGGTCTCGTCGCGCAGCGCGACCAGCGGCGAGTAGAAGCCGTCGAGCAGTTCGACCCGCCGCGTCTCGTCGCCCTCGACGTACGCGCGGTAGTACGCGTTCGCGACCTCGGGGATCATCGCGAACGCCGCCGACGAGTACAGCGGGATGCCGATCCCTCGGTACGCCCCCTGCGTCAGCTCGGCGGTCAGCAGTCCGTTGAAGAACGTGAAGTCCTCGCGGCCCTCCGCTGCCACCGCCCGCACGATCTGCTGCGCGCGGCCGACGTCGCCGACGCCGTCCTTGAACCCGACGACCTTGGGGTTCTGCGCGAGGCGGCGCACCGAGTCGACCGAGTACTGCGCGGTGCCGCGGTGATAGATGACGACGGGAAGATCGGATGCCGCCGCCACCGTTTCGACGTAGGCGACGAGTCCTGACTGCGGGCCGCCGACCAGGTACGGCGGCAGCACGAGCAGCGCGTCGGCTCCGGCATGGGCCGCGGCACGTGCGAGCGTCGTCGCGTGGTCGAGCGGACCGCCGGTGCCGGCGACGACGGGGATGCCGCCCGCGACCGTCTCGGTCGCGATCTGCACGACGCGCGACGCCTCGTCGGTCGACAGGGCGTGGAACTCACCCGTGCCGCACGCGGGGAACACACCGCCGGGGGTGTGGGTGAGGGTCGTCTCGAGGTGCCGCCGCAGCAGTCCTTCGTCGACGCGGCCGTCGGCGTCGAATGGGGTGACGGGGAAGAAGAGGATGCCGTCGAACTTCACGCCAGCACGTCCTTTCGGGCGGAGTCGAGGGTGGGGGCGGCGTCGTGGGTGCGGGCGGAATCGTGGCCGCGTGCGACGTCGGCGTCGTACACGGGCTCGCTGAGCTCGCCGCGCCAGGTGTGGGCGGGGCGCCAGCCCAGGACCCGCCGGGCCTTCGCGTTCGAGAAGGCGGGCGCAGTGCCGGTGAGCCCCGCCGCGAGCTCTTCGGTGCCGGGCACGAACTGCGGCAGCAGCTCGGCGAGCGGCCGGCGGGCCAGCGCATCGTCGGCGCCGACGAAGAACACCTCGGCGTTGGGGATCTCGGGGAGCGCCACCAGCAGCGCGTCGATGAAGGTCGCGACGTCGCGTGCGTCGACGTAGTTGAAGAGGGCCGGCGCCGAGAGCGTGGGATCCGCGAGGCGCTCGCGCACGGTGTGACCCTGCTGCGTCGGGGTGTTCTGCCACTCCTCCGGCGCGATGACGTAGCAGGGGCGGAAGGCGGCGAAGCGAGTGGCGTCACCGGTCTGCCGGGCCAGCATCGACATGGTCTGCTCGGCGAGGAGCTTCGACAGCGCGTACGCGTTCCAGGGCTTCGGCGTCGTCTCCTCGTCGACGGGGAAGCGCTCGGGGAGCCACCCCGTGGGCGAGTTGTAGCCGAGGACGGTGGGGCTCGACGCCGCCACGATCTTCGGGATGCCGGCGGCCACGCCCGCCGACATCACGCCCAGCGCCATCGTGGCGTTCGTCCGCAGGATGACGTCCTCGGGCGCGCTGAACGGCACCGCGATGGCGGCCAGATGGACGAGCGCATCGGCCCGGGTGCCGGCGATCGAGCGGGTCGCAGCATCCGTGTCGGTCAGGTCGACCGCGATCTGCTCGATGTCGTGCAGCTCGCCGGCGTCGGAGACGGCACGGTCGAGTGAGACCAGCTCGTGCCCCGCGGCGGTGAGCCCCGCGACCAGGCTGCGGCCGAGCCTGCCGGCGCCGCCCGTGACGACGATGCGGCTCATGCGCGGAGGGTCGCGGCGCCGTCGGCCGCGAGGAAGCGGATGCCGAGATCGGAGACCTGCACCGGGAGTCCGGTCTCGAGGGAGCGGTTGCCGGCGATCCCGACCGCGATGGAGCACACGCCGTCGCGCCAGTCGGCGGGACGCGCGAGCGGGTCGTCGCCGGGGCCCTCGAACAGGTCGGCGAGCAGGAGCGCGTCGCCGCCGCCGTGGCCGTCGCTGTTGCCCTCGAGCGGCACCTCGTAGGCGGCCTCCCAGTGGCGCTGCACGATGAGCCGCTCGCCCTCGGGTCGCAGGGATCCGGTGGTGCCGGCATCGCTGGCGGACGGGTCGAGCACCGGGTGCAACCCCTCGTCGGCGAGCACGGCGCCGCGTTCGACGACCTCGAGCTCGGCCCGGCCCAGCGTGCCGTTGACCGCGACGCGGTATCCCTCCCACGGGGAGTGGGCGTTGAGGGAGTACGAAAGGGTCGCGCCGGAGGTGTAGTCGACGACCAGGGCGAGGTTGTCCTCGATCGTGATGCCCTCGCCGAACACGTCGCGGTCGCGCAGGTACCCGTCGTGCTGCTCGGCGTCCAGGTACAGCGCCTTCAGGCGCTCGTCGCCGCGGAGGTCGAGTTCGAAGGCATCGCCGCCGTCGTGCGTGCCGCGGGCCGGACGCTCGCCGAGGCCTCGTGCCGCGGCGTTGCCGGCACCGTAGAAGCGCAGACCGCCGGAGGCGAACACCCGGCGCGGGGCGGAGCGGATCCACCAGTTCACGAGATCGAAGTGGTGGCTGGCCTTGTGCACCAGCAGGCCGCCCGAGTGCTGCTTCTCGCGGTGCCAGCGGCGGAAGTAGTCCGCGCCGTGCTGGGTGTCGAGCACCCACGAGAAGTCGACGGACGTGACTTCGCCGATCGCGCCGTCCTGGATGACCTGGCGAAGCGCCGAGTTGCGCGGCGAGTACCGGTAGTTGAACGTGATGACGACCGCGCGGCCGGTGCGGTCGATGGCGTCCTCGATCGCCGCGGCGGAGGGTCCGTCGATGGTGAGCGGCTTCTCGACGACGACGTCGGCGCCGGCATCCAGCGCCCGCACGATCAGTGGCGCGTGCAGGTCGTCCCGGGCGCAGATCACGACGCGCTCCACTGTCTGCTCGCGCACCATCGTCTCGAGGTCGTCGGGTGCGTAGACGGCCGGCGCAGAGAACCCTGCCTCGACCACCCGGTCGACGTAGTACTGCGCTCGCACCGGGTTCGGCTCGCAGATCGCGACCAGCACGGCGTCGTCGGCGTATCGGCCGATGATCGCGTCGACGTACATCTGGGCGCGGTGTCCCGCGCCGACGAGGGCATACCGGCGGTGGCTCATGCGACTCCTCAGGAAACGTTTTCTCAGGATAGCAGTGTTGCGGGGAAGCGTTCGCTGAAGTCCCGGATCGCGAAGAGGTGCTGTTCAGCGCGACGTGTCGCGCTGCCAGGTGATGGTGACTTTGAAGTTCGCCTGCACCGCCGTCGACGCGATCACGGCGCCGAGGTCCGCCGACATCTCGATCCCGAACTCGACGGTGACCTCGCTCGGCGGGTGGGGGCCCGAGCGGGCCGCATCGAGGACGGCGGTCGCCGCGGGCTGGACCCGCTGCACCACCGTCTCGAACGACTCGCTCGCCTGAGTGACCACCGCCTCCGAGACGCGACCGCGCAGGACCGGCCCATACGGGTCGTGACCTGCGCCCGGCCCGACAGAGGCGACCACCACCGACCCGCCCTCGCTCAACGGGAACTCCACCAGATTCGCGACCATGCCCGCCCTCCCTACTGATTCAGCGTCACGACAGCGCCGAACTCGCCGCTGTTGTTCTCGAGGTCGGTGTCGTTGATCCCGAGCATCAGGCCACCCTGCGCCGGACACACGTAGGTGGTGCCGGTCCCGACGGGGAACCGCTCGGGCGTCGTGTCGAGCCTTCCGATGACCGCCCCCGTGTTGGCGTCGGGGAGGACGCGGGCCTCGGGCCGTTCCCCGGCTGGCAGCCCGTCCGGGCCGATCTGCGAGTCGGCCGTCTCGTCGAGCCAGCCGCGCCCGGTCACCTCGATCACGAACTCGTCGCCGAGGGTGCAGTAGAGCCCGACGTCGACCCAGTCGACGTCGAGAGGGACGGCGAGTTCGGCCGTGCTCGGCTGATCGCCGGACCCGCCGGACCCGCCGGGGTCGCGACCGAACGGAATCAGCGAGAGAGCGGTGACGACGCCGCCGATCGCGAGCACCCCCGCCGCACCCGCGAGCGCCCAGCGCCGCCACGTCGGCCGACGCGCCGGGCGTTCCACAGCGGCGGTGGTCGAGGGCGGTACCGGTACCGCTCTGTCGGCCGATGCCCGTGTCGACGCCGGCTGCGCCGGCGCTGGAGCGGCGCCCCGCGGGCGACCGGTCGCGTCGGCGGGTGCGGGCGATCGCGGCTGGGCGCTGTGGTCCGTCGGCACCGGTCCCAGATCGAACAGCTGGGCGTCGCCGCGGAGGTAGAGCACGGGAGTGACCCATTCGAGGGTTCCGCGACCTGCGCCGAGGATGCCGATCCGGCCGCTGCGCACCGCCTCGTCGATGCCGCGGTTGTGGGCGAGCGCCGTGTAGAACCCCCGCGAGAAGGCGAGAGCAGCGTCATCGCTGATCGAGAACTGCATGGCGGCGACCGCGTGTATGCCGCTGCGCGCGAGTGCGGCTGCGGTTCCCGAGAACAGATCCGTCGGCCCGCCGGTGCCCGACTGGCAGGAATTGAGCACCACGAGGCGGGGGGTCGGCTCGGCTTCGTCCAGCAGGTCGGCGAATGCCGAAGCCGTCACATAGTCCGCCCGGCCGTCGCGACCCACGAATGCCAGAACACCCTCGTCGGTCGCCGTGTCGTACGCGCCGTGACCGATGAAGTGCAGCACGTGCCACGCTCCCTCGAGCAGCTTCGTGTGCAGGCCGTCCCACGTGAGGTCCTCGAGCCAGCTCAGCTCGACGCGCCCGTCGTCGATGTGGGGCCCGAGCGCCTGCTCGAGCCGCTCGCGCTCCACCTCCACATCGAGCAGCGGAAGACCGCGCGGCGACGAGATCATGCCGAGAACCCGGAGGGGCGGCGCGATCCGGAGGACGGGCGTGTGCGCCGCAGGCACGTTCCGGACGAGCGGCTCCTTGCGGCAGAGGTACCGGTCGGTGTCGGCGTCGTACAGCGCCTCCCACGGCAGTGCGGCGAGTCCGGGCGCCGTGAGGCGCAGGGAGACCTGCACGCTGAGCCCCCGCTCCGAGGCGACGGCGAGGCTCGTGCGGTACGCCGTGCCGACGCTCCCAGCGAACGCCGCATCGAAAAGCCGCCGGCCGACGTCCTGCAGCACCGCTTCGGTGTCGGACATCACCCGTCGGGCCGACACGGCCGACGACAGCACGCTGGCCTCGAGCAGCGGCCGCCGATCCACGAGCTCATCGAGATCGAGGTGGAAGGTCTCGGCCGGCTCGCCCCCGCCGACCGATCGCAGCACGCGCGCGACGTACGAGCCCGGCTCGGGTCCGGGCCCGATCTCCAGCTCCATCACGGCGGGGTCCATTTGCGCTCATTGTCCCGCCGCGCGTACTCCCGCAACAGTGGGCTCAGGCCGGCGCAGGGCCCGTCGTGCCGCGGATGGTCAGCTCGGGGAGGACGATCAGCGGATGCCCCGGCTCCGTGCCCTCGAGCAGCTCGCGCATGCGTGCCCACGCCTGCACGCCGAGCTCCGACGCAGGCACGGCCGCGGTCGTCAGCGGGGGAGTCGTGTACCGCGCGAACGGGATGTCGTCGAACCCCACGATCGAGAGGTCGCCGGGAACGCGGCATCCGTCCGCCTGCACCGCGCTCAACAGGCCCATCGCCACGAGGTCGTTGAAGGCGAGCGCGGCCGTGGCTCCCGACGCCAGCACCGCGGCACCTGCCGCAGCGCCCGCTTCGAAGTCGACGCCGCACGGGATCTCGGCGACCTCAGTGTCGGGGTTCTGCGCGACGAACGACGCGATCGCCTCGAGGCGTGCGGTGTTCGCGACGCTGCCCGGCGCGCCGGCGAGGAAGACGATCCGCCGGTGCCCGAGCTCGTGGAGGTGGGCGAGCTGGGCGCCGAGGGCGGTGCGATAGTCCGCACGCACGTGCGGAACGCCGCCGGCGGCGCGGTTGATGAGCACGACCGGCCGGAGTCCACCGACGAGCCGGTCGAGCTCGTCCTGCGGCAGGCGCGGCGCACAAAGGATGACGCCGTCGGTACGCCGCCGGGTCGTGCCCGCCAGCACCCGCTCCTCCTCGACCGACTCCGCCGAGTCGGCGACGAGCACGTGGTAGTCGTCGGCCGCGGCGGCGCGGCTGAGCCCGCGCAGGATCGCCTGGAACGTCGGGTTGCCGAGGTCGGGAACGACCACCGCCACGGTCTGCGTCCGCCCGAGCACGAGGCTGCGCGCGACGGGACTCGCGGTGTAGTCGAGCTCGGCGGCGGCCTCCTTCACGCGCTCGGTGAGCGCGGGATCCACCGTGGGGTTGCCGTTCAGCGCCCGGGACACCGTCGACAGCGACACCCCCGCGCGCGCGGCGACGTCGGCGATGGTGACGTGCGTCGATCGGTCGGTGCGGGGCGGTCGAGGCATCCGTAAGTCTCCCTGGGTCTCGGCGCGCTCAGCCTACCCGGAAGCGTTTCCTCAGCCCCACAGCTGCCCGGCCGGAGGTGCCCCGCCCGGGGCAGCCGCCCGGTCAGCCGCGCGGCGGGGTGCTCCCGCGCAGGATCACCTCGAGCGGGAGCTGCGGCTCGGCCTCCCATTCCGGGTCGGTGGCGGCGTGCAGAGCGTGGTAGCCGAGATCCTCGAGGGGCACGCGCACCGTCGTCAGACCGGGACGGATGTCGCGACCCGTCGCGATGTCGTCGAATCCGGCGACCGCGATGTCGGCGCCGACCTGGCGTCCGGCGTCGCGCACGGCCGACATGATGCCGATCGCGACGACGTCGCTGATGCCGAAGATCAGCGTGCCTGCGGGTACGTCGCCCTGGAGCAGCTCCGACGCGGCCGCGTAGCCGGCGTCCCGGGTGAACCCGGCGCGACGGACCTCGCGCACCGTGCCGCCCGCATCCGTGAAGCCCTCGCTGAAGCCCTGGACGCGGTCATCGGAGGTGCGGATCCCCTCGGATGCCGCGAGCACGATCGCGTCGCGGTAGCCGAGGCCGGCGAGCCGGCTGCCGAGTGCCGCCGCACCCCCGCGGTTGTCGATGGCGACCGAACGCGCGGTGCCCCCGCCGGGACCGACGACGACGACGCGGCCGCCCATGTTCGAGAACGCCTCGAGCTCACCCTGGAGCCCGGCGGCGTCAGGGCCCTCCACGCGGGAGGCCGCGAGGATGAGGCCGCGGGGCCGTTGTCCGCGGAGGGCCCGCACCAGTCTGACCTCGCGCTGCGGATCGCGTTCCGTGATCGCGATCGTGACGACCAGGCCGGCCTCGTCGGCGCCTCGCGCGACGCCCGAGGCGAGCTGGCCGAAGTAAGGGTCGGCGATGTCGGCGACCAGGAGCGCGACGATGGCGGCGGTGCCTCGCGCGGTGGCCTGGGCGGAGAGATTGGCCGTGTAGCCGAGCTTCTCGGCTGCGGTCTCGACGCGCTCGCGGTAGCTCTCGGCCACCTTCCGCGTCGAGCCGTTGAGCACCCGCGACGCGGTGGCGAGCGAGACCCCGGCCTCGCGCGCGACATCGTGGAGGGTGGCGGCGCCTCGGGTAGGCGCGATCATGTCGCTCACAGGCCAGAGTCTAGAGCCTGTGTCCGGTTCCGGCGATAGATTGGCAAGCGATTTCCCTGTCGTTTTCCCCAGTTGAGGAACCACATGCCCCGGCTGCCGGTGCGCATCGATGGCGCGGGGGCGGTGACCCCGCGGCTGCGCGAGGTGCGGCTGCTGTCCGCGGCATCCGACCGCTGAGCAGCCTCGGCCGCGCGCCGGCAACGACGAAGCGCCCGCGGGGGCCAAGAACCCCGCGGGCGCTTCGAGCTGGATGCGTCGTCAGCCGGCGACGCGGGCGCGAAGGTGGGGCGAGACGGATGCTGCGAACCCGGCGGCCGTGCGCTGCACGGCGACGAGCGGGTCGGTCGCCCAGATCTCCTCGTTGAAGATCTCGACCTCGATGTCGCGGTCGTAGCCGGTCGCCTCGACGGCGCGGGTCAGCGACGCGAAGTCGATGACGCCGTCGCCCGGGTAGTGGCGGCTCAGCAGCGGGTCGGCGGCCAGCGGCGTCTTCCAATCGCACACCTGGTACGTCGCGATGCGGCCCTCTCGGCCCGCGCGCTCGATCGACGACAGCACGTCCGGGTCCCACCAGATGTGGAACGTGTCTACGGTCGCGCCCACGACGGCCGGGTCGAAGTCGGCGGCGATGTCGAGCGCCTGCCCGAGCGTCGAGACGACGCACCGGTCGGACGCGTACATCGGATGCAGCGGCTCGATGGCAAGCGTCACGCCCGCGGCCGCGGCATCCGGAGCCAGCTCGCCGATGGCGTCGCGCACGCGCTCGCGCGCGCCGACCAGGTCGCGGGAGCCTTCGGGCAGCCCGCCGGCCACCAGCACGAGGACCGCGGTCGAGCCCTCGGCGCCCGCGGCGGCGAGCGTCGCGGCCTCCTCGATCGCGACGCGGTTGTCGTCGATGGACGCGCGGCGTGCCGGGCCTTCGGGCATCGTGAAGAAGCCCGAGCGGCAGTGCGTCGTGAAGCGCAGGCCCGAGTCGGTCAGCATCGATGCGGCCGTCGCGAGTCCCACCTCCTGCACCGGTTCACGCCACAGGCCGATCGCCCGCACGCCCGCCTCGGCGGTCACGCGCAGCGCGGTCGCGAGGTCGGCGTACTTGATCGTGGCCTGGTTGATGGAAAGGCGCGGGTCGACGGCGCTCATGCGCGCCCTTCCTTCTGAAGCGTGTCCCGATTTCCACCGCATACGGGGGTGCTCAGCGAGCGATTGTGGGACATGAAGGCGAAAGATCGGGACACGGATGCCTCGGACCCGGCGCTCACGCGATCACCCCCGGAACATCGATGCCGTTGTGGCGCAGCATCCCGTGCCAGCGGATGGCGGCGAGCTCGGGACGCTCGAAGGCGAGCGACGCGTTGGCGAGCTCGACGATGCGCGACAGGTGCGGAAGGCTCCGCGCCGAGTGCAGGCCGCCGACCATCTGGAACGCCGGCTGGTGGCCGTTCAGCCACGACAGGAACGCGACGCCGGTCTTGTAGTAGAACGTCGGTGCGGCGAACACCTGGCGGCTGAGCTCTTCGGTCGGGCCGAGGATCTCGAGATACCGTGCGGGGTCGCCGTCGTCGAGCGCCTGGATCGCCGCCGACGCCACCGGCGTGATCGCCGCGAAGGCGCCGAGAAGGGCGTCGGAGTGCTGGCGCGGGCTCTCGGCGCTGCGCTCCGGCTGGGTCGCCTCGGGCACGTCCTGACCGCCGATGAGGCCCACGTAGTTGAAGTCGTCGCCGGTGAACATGCGCACGCCTTCGGGCAGGCGCTCGCGCACGGAGACCTCGGACGCGGCGTCGAGCAGGCTCATCTTGACGCCCGCGACCTTGTCGACGTTCTCCTCGATGATCTCCCGCAGCACAGCCGATGCGTCGCGCCAGTCGGGGGAGCCGAAGTAGCCCTCGAGCACCGGGTCGAACGCCGTGCCGAGCCAGTGCAGCACGACCGGTACGGTCGCCGACTGCAGCACCTCGCGGTAGACGCGGCGGTAGTCGTCGGCCGATTCGGCGACGCGCGCCAGGTGGCGCGACGCCATGAGCACGGGGCCCGCGCCCTGCTCCTCCGTGAAGTGGAGCTGCTCCTTGTAGGCGTCGATGACATCCTGCAGCGAGATGCGCTCGGCCTCGACGTGGTCGGTGTTGACCCCCACCACGACCGAGCCGCCCTCCTCACGGGCGACCTCGGCCGACCGCGCGATGAGGTCACGCGTCGCGGCGGCGTCGAGGCCCATGTTGCGCTGGGCGGTGTCCATGGCGTCGGCGACGCCGAGACCCCACGAGTACACGGCGCGGCGGAAGTCCAGAGTGGCGTCCCAGTCGATCTCGGCCGGCTGACCCGGGGTGTTGTCGGCCCAGGTCTTCGGCACGACGTGTGCGGCGGCGTACGCCACGCGGCTCTGGAGCGGGCCCTCGGGCTTGGTGTAGCCCGGTGACTCGTTCAGCCCCACGGCCGAGAGCGCGCCGTCGCCTGCGAGAAGTGTGAGCTTCGGCATCCTGATCAGTCCAGCGACAGCGTGGGCAGCTCGACCTTGCGGCCCTCGCGGCTCGACTCGAGGCCCGCCTCGGCCAGCAGCACGCCGCGCGCGCCCGACAGCAGGTCGAACTCGTACGGGGTGTCGAGCACGTACGACTCGAGGAACTCCTCCCACTGCTGGCGGAAGCCGTTCTGGAACACGTCGTTCGTGGGGACTTCGGCCCAGTCGGCGTCGTAGTCGTGGTCGTCGGCCAGGTCGGGGTTCCACACCGGCTTCGGGGTGGCGTTGCGGTGCTGGATCTTCGCGCCGAAGAGACCCACCACGGCGGAGCCGTGCGTGCCGTCGACGTGGAACTCGACGAGCTCGTCGCGGTTCACGCGCACGGTCCACGACGAGTTGATCTGCGCGACGATGTCGCCCTCGAGCTCGAAGATGCCGTAGGCGGCGTCCTCGGCGGTGGCGGTGTAGTGCTCGCCCTTCTCGTCCCAGCGGTCGGCGATGTGCACGGCGGCCTGCGCGTAGACGGTCTTGACCTCGCCGAACAGGTTCTCGAGCACGTAGTTCCAGTGCGGGAACATGTCGACGATGATCCCGCCGCCGTCTTCGGCGCGGTAGTTCCACGACGGGCGCTGCGCGGGCTGCCAGTCGCCCTCGAACACCCAGTAGCCGAACTCGCCGCGCACCGAGAGGATGCGGCCGAAGAAGCCCGAGTCGATGAGGCGCTTCAGCTTCTGCAGGCCGGGGAGGTAGAGCTTGTCGTGCACGACACCGGTCTTGACGCCGGCCTCCTGCGCGAGCTTCGCGAGCTCGAGGGCCTCGTCGACCGTCTCGGCCGTCGGCTTCTCGGTGTAGATGGTCTTGCCGGCGGCGATCGCCTTGCGCAGCGCCGACGCGCGGGCCTTGGTGACGAGGAAGTCGGCGTAGATCTCCCAGCGCGGGTCGGCCAGGGCGGCGTCGAGGTCGGTCGTGTAGTCCTCGATGCCGTGCTTCGCGGCGAGCTCGGCGAGCTTGGCCTCGCTGCGGCCGACCAGGAGCGGCTTCACGGTGACCTTGGTGCCGTCGGCGAGCTCGATGCCGCCCTGCTCGCGGATCGCGAGGATCGAGCGCACCAGGTGCTGGCGGTAGCCCATCCGGCCCGAGACGCCGTTCATGATGATGCCGATCTCACGCACGGTGGGACGGGCGGATGCCTCAGCGGAGGCCGGGGCCAGTGTCGTGTCGGTCATGAGGTCCTGCTTTCTGCTCTGAAGGCTGTGGGCACCCGGATTCCGGCATCGGTGACCGGACCATCGGGTAAGCGCTTTCCAACAGTGTGCCATGCGATCGGCTGCTGCGCAAGCGCTTTCCGGCGGCGTCCGTTCGGCGTCGGATCAGGCGCGCAGCAGCCTGCAGCCGTGTGGCTCGAGCGTGATCCGTACGACGGAGCTGCCGGGGGCGACGCTGCGGGCGGCATCGGATTGTTCGTGGACGGCTTCGATGGGAACGGATGCCGCGTCCCAGATGTCGGTGACGGTGGCCGGTGCCGGTCCGAGGCCGAGGGAGCGGGTGTCGAACGGCACCTCGCGTGCTTCGTCGGCGGTGTTGAACACGGCGACCCAGCGGGTGTCGCCGCGCTCGGCGGTCCAGACCACGAGGTCGTGCTCGCGCAGCAGTTCGCGGTTGCCGGTGGAGTCGCGGAGGATCTCGAGCACGTCGTCGTTGGTGAACAGGGCGATCGTCTCGGGCGCGCTGGTCGGCAGGTCGCCGCCGATCATGAGCGGGGAGCGCGCCATCACCCACAGTGTGACGAGCGATCGGCGCTCGGGGAGGGTGAGTGCGCCCTCGCGGGGCTCGCCGCGCTCGGCGCGGATGCCGATGCGGCCGAGGGGCAGCATGTCGGCGTCCGGCCAGCCGTCGGGTCCGGCCAGCGGCGCCCAGCGGGCGAGACGGGCGAAGTTGGCGTGGACGTCGTCCCACCGGTCCCACAGGTCGTCGCAGATGCGCCACATCGTGGCGTGGCCGCGAAGGTGCTCCAGGTGTGCGGCCGACAGGTCGCGGCCGGGCGACAGCGACAGCGCGATGTGTCGCGGCGCGGTGTCGATCGCCGCCGAGAGGGCTTCGATCTCGGCGGCCTGATACGGCCACAGCATGTCGTCGGCCTTGATGAAGTCGACGCCCCACTGCGCGTACTGGTCGGCGAGCGAGCGGTAGTAGGCCGCCGCGCCGGGCGCGCGGTGGTCGAGCCCGAGGTAGTGCGGATTCCACTCGCAGACGTTCGTCGGGTCGGAGATCTGCGCGGCCGTCGCCTCGGCGCCCCGCACGGGCAGGTCGCGATCGACCGCGATCCGCGGGATGCCGCGCATGATGTGGATGCCGAACTTCAGGCCCAGCTCGTGGATGCGTGCGGCGAGCGGCCCGAATCCGGCGCCGCCCGCGGAGCTCGGGAACCGGACCGGGTCGGGCTGCACACGCCCGTACTCGTCGATCACCAGCGGGGCGGACTCGTTGTAGCCGTGCGCGCGGGCGGTGGGATCGGCCCAGTCGATGTCGACCACGATCGTGTCCCACCCGTGGCGGAGCAGGTGCGCGGCCATGAACTCGGCATTCGCGAGCACCTCCGCCTCGGTCACCGTCGTCCCGTAGCAGTCCCAGCTGTTCCACCCCATCGGCGGAGTGGGCGTCTTGTGCAGCGTCATCGCCGTCTCGTCTTCCTGTCGTGCTGGTATCAGCGGATCTCGCGCCACAGGGCGCGCTGGTCTATGCGGGCGTCGTCGAGCTCCGAGAGCCCGTCGGCCGACGCCGCGAGCCGGGCCGCGGCGTCGACCGGCAGATGCACGCCGGTGTCGCGGCGCAGCGGAAGGATGCGCACCTCGACGCGGGCGTGGGGCGCCGCCCCGATGTCGTGGAGGTTCGCGACGAGCTCGGAGCCGTCCCAGAACCGGTCGGTCGCGGTCACACCGTCGACGCGCAGCTGCGCGACGTCGCCCGCCCACCGCACGCGCAGCACGGCGTCGGCGTCGAGCCCTGCGGGGATGTCCACGCGGTACACGGCCGCATGGGCGTCGAGCACCGCGTCGTCGGGCGCCGCCTGCCGGCCGTCTCGCGAACCGTAGTCTCCGGACGGCAGGGTCGACGCACGCACGCGACGGACCGAGACGGATGCCGCGACCCCGGCGCCGTCCGCATGCTCCCAGTCCGGGGTGAGCCAGGCGCCGTCGACGTACTCCCGCACGTCGGGGGTGTCACCGCTCCCACGCACCGATACTCGGCCCACGGCATCCCACGTGACTTCGCCGGAGCCGACGAACAGTCGCCGTCCGCCCGCGGCGGCGTCGACGACCCACACGCGAGCGGCGTCCGTGGCGGGGAGCACGAGCACGTCGAGGGTCGCGCCGTCCGCCTCTTCGATCCGCGCCGGCGCCGTGCCCGGCGTCACCGCGTACGCGACACCGTCGTGTGCGACCTCCACACAGATGCCGGCGTCCTCGAGCAGCACGAGCGTCGGCGGAGTCCTCGCCGACCCCGGAAGCACCGTCACCGCCGAGGCCGTGGCCCAGTCGACCGTCACGCCCGCGACCGGGAATCCGAGCGGCCAGCGGGCGAGGGTGCCGGCCGGGATGTCGACCGGCGCGCTCGGCACCTCGACCGGGCCGTGGCTCGTGTCGATGCGGAAGCGTGCGCCGAGATACGTCGGCAGCGGCACGTGCGGCTGATGCCACCCGATGAAGACGAACCCCGAGTCGTCCTCGGCGCGGACCGCCCAGCGGAGGGTCTCGGAATCCTCGACGCCCGAGGGGCGCGGATCGGGCAGATGCGACGGCATCGGTGCGAGCCGCTCGCCGAACGCCTCGACGAACGCGTGCTGCAGGCGCAGCGCCGCATGGCTCGGCGCCGTGCGGCCGGCCTCGCCGACGGGCGCGTGGAAGTCGTAGCTCAGCCGCGTCATGTCGTTGGGGTAGCCGGTGGCCTGCGTCTCCTCGAGACCGGGCCCGGGGTTCGTGCCCCCGGCATACATGTAGTACCCCTGCCACGCCGACCCGCTGCCCAGCTTGGCGTGCGCAACGGCCGCGATGTCGACCGCGTCCGGACGCGGGCGGCGGTGGTACGCCGTGGCCATGCCGCCGCCGAGCTCGCACGTCGCCGCTGGGAACCATGCCGAGAGCTCGGAACCCGCGACCGTCGACGAACCAGGGCCGGCAGCATCCGTCGCCCGGACATCCGCGCCGATGCCGGGATCGTCCCACGCGTCGGAGAAGAAGAAGTGCGCGCGGAAAGTCGGGTCCCACGGCTCGCCGGGGTCGACCCAGAAGCCGTCGCCGTACACGCCCCAGAGGGGCAGGACCTCCGGGTCGGGAAGATCCGCGCCGCCCCACGCGGTCGCGGTCCAGAGCGCCGCCGACAGGCCGGCCCCGCGCGCGAGGCGCTTCAGCGTGACGAGGTGGCCCGGCTGGTCGTACAGCTCGTTGTCGAGCTGGATCCCGAGCACCGTGTCCGGCCGGCAGCGGCCGTCGAGTGCGGCGCCGATCCTCTCGAACCACTCCCGCACGAGGTCGAGGTATGCGGGATCGTCGGTGCGATGGCGCACCGGCGCGTGCTGCACCCAGTCGGGCAGCCCGCCGTTGCGCATCTCGCCGTGCACCCACGGACCGATCCGCAGCACGATCTCGAGACCCTCGGCACGCACCGCGTCGACGAAGGCGCCCACGTCGTAGCGCCCGTCGAACCGCGCCTGGCCCCGCACCGGTTCGTGGTGCAGCCACGGCACGTACGTCGACACCACCGAGATGCCGCCCGCGCGCATGAGGCGCAGGCGCTCGGTCCACCGCTCGCGCGGCACCCGCGTGTAGTGAAGCTCACCCGAGACCGGCAGCCACGGTCGCCCGTCACGCAGCAGCGTGCGACTGGTCAGCGCGAGTCCCGCGCGCGCGTCTTCGGTGTTCGCCATCGCCGGCCGCAGCTCGGCGCGAGGCTGTCCGGTGACGTCGGCGCGCAGCATCCGTGTCTCCGGTCCGCGGGGCGCGGCAGCGCTCACGCGAGCCGGACCGCCGTCCACGACACGGCCGGCAGCGCCAGCGTCAGCACATCGCCGTCGACGGATGCCCCGGCCTCGCGCACGTTGACGCGCTCAGGATCCTCGAGGGTGTTGGCCGCGTACATGTCGTCGTCGTGCAGCTGGTGCGACTCGACGACCGCGACCTCGCGGCCGAGCGCCTGCAGCAGCGGAGCGAGGTCGACGCGCAGGTTCGCCGCATCCGTCGTCGAACGATTCACGACGAACAGCGACACGCCCTCGTCATCGATCGTGGCGACCGCGTTCACGGCCTCGATCTCGCCGAGCTTCTCGCTCGTGAACGTGCCCGCAGAGACGGGAACGCGCACGGCGCGCCCCTGCGCGAGGCGCGAGGTGATCGAGAACGGGAAGAACGTGGTCTGCCGCCAGGCCGGGCCGCCCGGTTCGGTCATGATCGGGGCGATCACGTTGACGAGCTGCGCGAGCGACGCGGAGCGCACGCGGTCCGCGTGCTGCAGCAGCGTGATCATGAGGTCGCCGAAGACGACGGCGTCGAGGGCGTGGTACTGGTCCTCGAGAAGACGGGGCGCGATCGGCCACGCGCCGCCCTTGAACTCGTGGCCCGACTCGGTGCCGTCCGGATTGAAGAGGTACCAGACGTTCCACTCGTCGAACGAGATCATGATGCGCTTGTCGCTCTTCTTCGTCGCGGCGACCGCGTCGGCGATCGCGACGACCGACTCGATGAAGCGCGCCATGTCGACGCCCGATGCGAGGAACTCCTGCGCGTTCCCGTCGTACTCCTGGTAGTAGGAGTGGCACGAGATGAAGTCGACGTCGTCCAAGGTGTGCTCGAGCACGGTGCGCTCCCACGACCCGAACGTCGGCATCGAACGCGACGACGAGCCGCACACCACGAGCTCGACGCCCGGGTCGATCATGCGCATGGCCTTCGCGGTCTGCGAGGCGAGCTTGCCGTAGTCGTCGGCGTTCTTGTGGCCGACCTGCCATGGGCCGTCCATCTCGTTGCCGAGGCACCACATCTTCACGCCGAACGGCGTTGGGCGGCCGTTCTCGGCACGCGCTTCGGTCCACGCGGTCGGCGTGTCGGCGTTGGCGTACTCGAGGAGGTCGAGCGCCTCCTGCGTTCCGCGGGTGCCGAGGTTGACCGCGAGCATCAGGTCACTGCCGACGCGATCGAGCCACGCCTGGAACTCGTGCAGCCCGACCTCGTTGGTCTCGGTCGAGTGCCAGGCGAGGTCGAGGCGGCGTGGGCGCTCGGCCACCGGGCCGATGCCGTCCTCCCAGCGGTAGCCCGACACGAAGTTGCCGCCCGGGTAGCGGATCGTCGAGACCCCGAGCTCCTTCACGAGCTCGATGACGTCGGTGCGGAAGCCGTCGGCATCGGCGGACGGATGCCCCGGCTCGAAGATGCCGTCGTAGATGTGGCGTCCGAGGTGCTCGACGAAGCCGCCGAACAGACGACGGTCGATGTCGGCGATCTCGTAGTGCGGATCGAGCCGCGCGGTCGCGTCAGCCGGAGAGGTCATGGGTGCTCCTTCATCGGGTCGGTGGGCTCCGGCGCGCGCCGGAGCCGCCGGTCGCACGGGTCAGTCGAGCGCGGGCTCGTGCCGCAGGACCAGCGAGATGGCCGCGGGGCGCGCCGGCAGCCGGTGCCGTGGCAGCACCCCGGGCCCGCACGTCGCGGTGCCGACGCCCGACTGGGCGAGATCGATCGACACGAACGTGCGTCCTTCGGGGGTCAGCTCCCAGTTGTGCGCGGCGGCGGCGAGGGTGTGCCGGCTGTGCCGTGAAACCGTGAGCGCGAACGGATGGTCGAGGGTCGACACGTGCAGCGTGCCGCCTTCAGTGATGATTCTGGCATCTCGGACGCCGGTTCGGGAACCGCTTTCCTGGGGTTTCACGTTGTCGACCGTGAGGTCGTCCGCCCCGAGGCGCCACCAGCCGAACCGTGCGCCCGCTCGCAGATCGGGATAGCTGTGCATCGGGCCGTAGCCGGCGAGCTCCGCGCCGAGGGGCTCGCCCTCGAGCACCAGGTCGAGGCCGAGCCGTGCCAACTCCGTCGTCCAGGTGGCGTTCGGCTCGAGCTCCACGTCGAGGCGCACGGCCCCATCGCCGACCGCGCTCCAGCGCAGTGTGGCGTCGATCGCGCTGTCGAGGATGGGCGTGCCGGTCCGGGTGCGGACGACGACTTCGTCCGGGCCGGGGCGCACCTCGACCAGGCGCGTCACCATGCGGTCGATGCCGGCGGCGCGCCAGCGCTCGGCATATGGCGGCAGGTCGGGTTCGTCCGTCCCCTGAGCGCGGTCGTTGTCGGTGGGCGCTCGCCACACCCCCACGGTCGGGCCGGTGACCTCGAGGTCGCCCAGCCGCACGAGCCCGCCCGTCGCCGGGTCGAAGCGCGCTGCGCCGATCCGATCCTCCGTCGCGTCCGCGGCGAGCTTCGACGGCACGGCAGGGCGGCCCTCGCGCACCTGCTGGCCGCTCGCGAGCACGTGGCCGGCTTCGGCCCAGGGCGAGTCGGCCGTCGTGACCGCCTCCACCGTGAGCACATCGGCGACCTCGGCCGCAGCATCCGACCGTGCCTCGTCAGGCAGGTCGAGGGTGACGGCTTCGCGCGGGCCGCACGCCGCCGGCGCGAACGTGCCGCACGCGATGACCTCGCCATCGACGACGCGCGACCACCGCAGCGCCACTCCGGCGAGGTCGAGGAAGTCGTACCGGTTGACGATGCGGGCGGTCGCGCGCCCGGCATCGACCTCGATCGCGACCGGGGCGATGACGGCCGCGTAGTGGAGCAGGCCGGGCCGCGGGGTGCGGTCGGCGTCGACGAGTCCGTCGATCACGAAGTTGCCGTCGTGCACGGCTTCGCCGAAGTCGCCGCCGTAGAGGATGCGACGGGTGCCGTCCGGGCCGTCCACGGCGATGCCCTGTTCGATCCATTCCCACACGAACCCGCCGGCGTGGCGGGGATAGGCCTCGACCAGGTCCCAGTACTCCTCGAGGCCCCCGGGTCCGGTGCCCATCGCGTGCGCGAACTCGCACAGCACGAAGGGCAGCGTCAGGCGATGCGCCTGCGCCGGGGTGGCGTCGAACGGCGCCGGCCCGAGGGTCTCCTCGCCGATCTCGCGCACCTCTTCGTGAGGTGCGTACATGCGCGAGTACACGTCGACGTAGCGGCTCTGCGCGTCGCCCTCGTAGTGGATGAGGCGGGTCGGATCGGCGGACTTGGCCCAGCGGGCCATGGCCTCGAGGTTCGGGCCGGCGTGCGACTCGTTTCCGAGCGACCACATGATGACGCTCGCGTGGTTCTTGTCGCGGTGCACCGTGCGCTGCATGCGGTCGACGAACGCGTCCCGCCACGCCGGGTCGGCGCTCGGGTTGCCGCGCCAGCCGACGTGCTCGAAGCCGTGGGTCTCGAGGTCGCACTCGTCGATCACCCAGAGCCCGAGCTCGTCGAAGAGGTCGAGCACGTCGGGGTGCGGCGGATAGTGCGACGTCCGGACGGCGTTGATGTTGTGCCGCTTCATGAGCAGCAGCTCGTCGCGGGCGATCGCGGCGTCGAAGACGCGACCATGCCGCGGGTGGTGCTCGTGCCGGTTGACGCCGCGCAGCATCACCGGCGCGCCGTTCACGAGCAGGCGCGCATCGCGCACCTCGACCCGGCGGAAGCCCACCTTCAGGTGGACGGTCTCCGTCGCGGTGCGGACCTCGACCGCATACAGGCGGGGGCGTTCGGCGCTCCAGGGCTCGACTCCGGCGAGCCGCACCGCGCCGCCCGCCGGGATGTCGACCCCGAGCTCGTCGATCACGACGCGGGCGGCGCCGCCTCCGTCGACCTGCGCCTCGACGTCGAGGATGCCCTCCGATGCGCGGTCGTCCCAGTCGGCGCGCACGAACACGTCGTCGAGGCCGCCGTCGGGCCGCGCGAGGAGGGTGACGCTGCGGAAGATCCCCGGCAGCCACCACATGTCCTGGTTCTCGAGGTAAGTCGCGTCGCTGTACTGGGCGACGCGCACGGCCAGTCGGTTGACGCCTCCCACGAGGAGGTCCGACACATCGAACTCGTGCGTGAGCCGGCTTCCGCGGGTCGTGCCCACGAGGCCGTCGTTCAGCCAGATCTCGGCCGCCGACTCGATGCCGTCGAAGCGCAGCAGCCGCCTGTCGTGAGCCAGCACGGCCGCGGAGGCGGTGAAGTCGAGGCGGTAGTCGCCGATCGGATTGGCGTCCGGGGGGAACGGAGGATCGACCGGGAACGGCATCTGGACGTTGGAGTATGCCGGCGAACCGTACCCCTGCAGGTTCCAGTGCCCGGGGACTTCGACCGTCCCCCATTGCGCGGTCCCGGCATCGCGCCAGTCGGCGGGCGCGCTGCGCAGCGAGGGCGAGACCCGGAAGCGCCAGCGCCCGTCGAGCGACTGCTGCGGCGCGTCCGAACGCAGGCGGGCGCGGGGAGCGATGGTGCCGGAACCGGGGCGGGTGGTGGCGATCTTCATGCGTTCCTCGTCGGCGAGTGGTGAAGAGAGGCGATCCAGGAAGTGGAAGGCGCTTTCCCATCCGATGATAGAGAACTGGGAAGGCGCTTGCCCGATGGCGCACTTTGCATTAATGTCCTAACATCGTATCAGCGATCGACTTCGAGCCCGCTTCGGAGTCGCACACAGGACGCGAAATCCCGCGCCCGATCGACAACGATGTTGGCCCCCCGGGGCGAAAGGGAAATCCAATGAAGCATTCAGTCACCGCCCGCATGCGGGTGATCGTCGCCCTCGCCGCCGCGGCTGTCACGGCCGTCGCCCTCACCGGATGCAGCGGCTCGGACGATGCCGGTCAATCCGACGAGCCCCTCCAGTTCTTCCTCTCGGGCGACGCCAACCAGGGCGGCGGCTATGCGCACATGGCCGAGAAGTACGAGGAGGAGACGGGCGTCAAGGTCGAGATCGTCGACATCGCCAACGACGACCTCGCCACCAAGCTCCGCAACGCCGCTCAGGCGAACGACCTTCCGGCGCTCGCTCGCGTCGGCGCGGTCGACCCGGTCTGGCGCCGCCAGGCCACCGACCTCTCCGACATCACCGACGGCAGCGAGATCCGCACCGAGCTGTCCGACAGGGATGACGACGGCAACGTCATCTCGCTCCCGTCCGACATCACCGCGGTCGGCATGTTCATCAACAAGACGCTGTTCGACCAGGCGGGGGTCGCGTACCCCACCAGCGAGGACGACATCTGGACGTGGGACGAGTACGTCGCAGCCGTCAAGCAGGTGCAGGCGGCCACCGGCACCAGCTACGGCATGGTGATGGACAAGTCCTCGCACCGCCTGAAGGCGTTCCTGTACGAGTTCGGCTCGGACTACTTCCAGCCCGACGAGTCGGGTGAGTTCAGCACCAACGACCGCACCAAGGTCGCGCTCGAGTACTTCAACTCGCTCAACGACGACTCGTTCATGCCGCGCTCGGTATGGCTGTCGGACGCCGACGGCAACGCCCTCTTCAAGAGCGGCGACGTGGTCTCGTACCTCTCGGGCTCGTGGCAGATCGCCGACTTCGCCGTCAACATCGCCGACTTCGAGTGGGCCTCGGTGTACATGCCGCAGGAGGAGGAGCGCGCGACGAACTACGGGAACGCCGCATCCATCGTCGTCTTCGAGGGTCCGCAGCAGGAGGCCGCGCACGACTTCATCAAGTGGCTGTACGAGCCCGAGAACTACACCGAGCTCTCGGAGACCTCGTCGTTCATCCCCGCCGTCGATGGGCTCGACATCACCTACGCGTCGCACGCGGACGCGTTCGACATCTACAACCAGGACATCGCGGCATCGCCGGCCATCGTCGGCGACATCAAGGCGATGGAGCTGCAGTACGGCGCGCAGAACGTGACGACCGAGGGCGACCCGGTCCGCGACGAGACGGTCAAGTACCTGAACGGCGAGCAGGACGTCGACACCACGATCGCGAACATCAACGCGCTGTTCACCGACCAGCTGGGCGCGCTGGAGTGACGATGTCCACCACCAAGTCCGTCGATGGTCGCAGCGCGGAGACGTCTGCGGTCATCACCGTGGAGCGGCGCGCGAAGCGCGTGCGCCGCTCCCGGCGGAGCTCGACGAGGTTCGTCCTGGCGCCACTGTCGTTCATCACGGTCGCGGTGGTGCTCTTCGGGCTCTTCTTCCTCTGGCCGGGCGCACTCGGCCTCTGGTACTCGTTCACCGACTACAGCGGCGTCGGCACGCCCGACTTCATCGGCGCCGAGAACTACATCGACCTCGCCCAGGACCCGGTGTTCTACTCGGTGCTCGGCCGCACTTTCCTCTACACGATCCTGTCGGTTCCCCTGCACTACGCGGCGGCGCTCGGCATCGCGATGCTGCTGACGACCTCGCTCGCGAAGGGCAAGTCCGCGGCCCGGATCATCTTCTTCCTGCCCTGGCTCATCTCGCCGATCGTCGCCGGTGTCATCTGGAAGTGGCTGTTCGGCGAGAACTTCGGTCTCGTGAACTACATCATCGAGCTGCTGGGCGGGACCGGCCTGCAGTGGGAGACCAACCCCAACCTGGCGCTCGTGCTCATCCTCATCGTGAGCACCTGGGGCGGCACGGCGTTCAACATGCTTCTGTTCATCGCGGCGATCCGCAACATCCCGCAGTCCTACCTCGAGGCCGCCCAGCTGGACGGCGCGAACGGGTGGCAGCGCTTCTCCCGCATCATCCTGCCGCTCCTGCGCCCGACCTCGTTCATGGTGATCCTGCTCACGACCATCGGGTCGATGAAGGAGTTCGCCATGGTCCAGGCGCTCAACGGCGGTGGACCGGGCACGTCGAACATGTTCATGGTGCAGTACATCTACCGCACCGGCTTCGAACGGGCCGATGTCGGCTACGCCAGCGCCGCGTCCATGGTCCTCATGGTGATCCTCATCATCATCGCGCTGATCCAGATGCGCTTCGACAAGAGGAACGATCTCGCATGACACTCCTTCGATCCTCCAAGCGCCCGCGCGACGGCGCCTCCGGGGTGCTCCGGTCGCTTCCCAGCACGCTGCTGCTGTGGGTTCTCGCGCTCGGATTCCTCATCCCGGTCGCCTGGTTCATCCTCAGCTCGTTCAAGCCGGGCTCGGAGCTGTTCAGCCTTCCGCTGACGCTCTTCCCCAAGGACTGGACGGTCAGCGGCTATTCGACCGCGTGGAACCGCTTCAACTTCGCGCAGTTCTTCCTCAACACCTCGATCGTCGCGATCGTGACGACCGTGCTGACGGTCTTCGTCAGCGCGCTGACCGGCTACGCGTTCGCGAAGTACAACGCGTGGTGGCTCAGGGTGTTCTTCATCTGCATGCTGGCGACGACGATGCTGCCGACCGAGGTCATCATGCCGAGCTCGTTCGCGGTGGTCCGCGACCTCGGCCTGTACAACACGCTCGCCGGCATCATCGTGCCGTCGATCATCACCGCGACCGGCGTCTTCATGTTCCGGCAGTACTTCAAGACGATCCCCGACGAGCTCCTCGAGGCCGCGCGCATCGACGGCGTCTCCGAGTTCGGCGCGTTCTGGCGGATCATGCTGCCGCTCGCGAAGCCGATCGCGGTCGTGCTGGCGATCTTCTCGTTCCAGTGGCGCTGGAACGACTACATCTGGCCGCTCATCGTGCTGCGCGACCCCGAGCGGTACACGCTCCAGGTGGCGCTGCGCTCGATCGTCGGGGCCGACAACGTGGACTGGTCGGTGCTGCTGTCGGCCTCCGTGATCTCGCTGGTGCCGATGGTGATCCTGTTCGCCGTGTTCCAGCGGCAGATCATGAACGCCGACATCAATTCGGGACTGAAGGACTGATCCGTGACGGACTCCGGATTCGAGGCGGTGCTCCAGGCGGCCGTCGCCGACGAGGTGCGCCGCGCGCTCGCCGCGACCGTCGGGCCGGACGGCCCGCACCGCCGTCTCATGGAGCACGCGCGGCTCTTCGTCGCGGCGTACCTGTGGCCGCGCTCCGCACACTCCGGCGACGCGGCGCTGATCGCCGCCGCCGGAGAGAGGGTCCGCGCGCTGCGGGTGCTGCAGGGTCCGAGCGGTCTGTTCGTCGGCGGCGACAACGTCGACTCGCCGCCGGACTCCTCCTTCACGGTCAACGACCTGTGCGACGCGCTCGAGCTCATCGCGCAGGCGCCCGCCGAAGAGCAGGCAGCGCTGGCCGACCTGGCCGCGGAGCTCACGGCCATCGCCGACGCGATCGAGCCCGCGCTCCTGGTGGGGGGCGTGCACACGCCCAATCACCGCTGGGAGATCTCGGCGGCGCTCGCGCGCCTGCACCGTCGGCGTCCGTCGCAGGCGCTCCGCGACCGCGCGGAGCAGTGGCTTGCCGAGGGGGTCGACATCACGCCCGACGGCGTCTACTCCGAGCGCAGCGCCAACTACGCGGCCTTCGTCTCGAATCCGTCGCTCACCGTGATCGCCGACGTGTTCGAGCGCCCGGACGCACGGCAGGCCGTCATCCGCAATCTCGAGAGCACGCTCGGGCTCATCCACCCCGACGACTCGGTCGAGACGGTGCACTCGCGACGCCAGGACCAGCTCACGCGGTTCCCGCTCGCGCCGTATCTCACGGCCTACCGGCGCTACGCGATCGAGCTCGGCCGGGGCGACTTCGCCTGGGCGGCCGGGCGCGCGCTGGGCGGCGGCATCCCTCACCCCTCCGCGGTGCTGACCGAGCTTCTGCTCGCGCCCCGCATCGGGGAGGAACTTCCGGATGCTTCGCCCCCGGCGCCGCAGCGCGCGTGGGAGCAGTCCGGGCTCGTCGTGGACGACACGGCCGGCCGGCGCCTCGTGGTGTTCGGCGGCAGCGACTACGCGCGGTTCCGGCGCGTGCGCTCGGGGCTGTCGGCGAACCCGACGTTCCTGCGCATGTTCGCCGGCGACGTCGTGCTCGACTCGGTGCGCCTGTCGCGGGACTTCTTCGGCCTCGGGCCGTTCCGCGCCGATCGGTTCACCCCGCGATCCGACGCGGGTGCGCCGGGCCACGTGCTCGCCGAGACGGTATCCGCCCACTACTACCAGCCGCTCGACGCCGACCATCGCTCGCCGTCCGGGGAGTACGCGCTGACCGACGACGGCAGGTTCTACGGCTCGATGTCGTTCGGCGACCGCGCCACGGACGACGTGAGCCTGCACACGGTGATCGACGTCGAGCCCACGGCCGACGGCGCCCTCGTGTCGATCGGCATCGACGGCCCCGACAGCCCATGGGCCCTCGAGCTGGCGTTCCGCGACGGGGGCGTGTTCGAGGGGGTCGCCGAGAGCGCGGACGGCACCGGGCTGCTGGAGTCCGGTGCGGGCCGCTACCGCGTGGGCTCGGCCGCCATCGCGTTCGACGCCGGCGACGACTACCGCGCCGAGGGCACCGGCCGCTACCACCCGGGTGAGGACTACGCATTCCTCGGGGCGAGCGACGCCGCAGCGGGATCCCGCGTCTACCTGACCGGACGCGCCCCGGGCCGGCTCGTCCTCGCCCTTCGCGCGGAACAGGCAGGGCGATGAGCGCCGTCATCGACGCCGTCGGGTTCGACACGCTGCGCGCGTTCCGCGCCGAGCGCCCCGACGCCGTGCAGGAGGCGCTCTCGAACCGCGTTCGCCGCGATGTCGTGCGCGGCGACGGCCGGCTGTTCATCGTTGCGGCCGACCACCCCGCGCGCGGTGCGCTGGCGGTGGGCGACCGCGACGACGCGATGGCGAGCCGGTACCTGCTGCTGGAGCGTCTCGCCGTGGCGCTGAGTCACCCCGGCGTCGACGGCGTCCTCTCCACGCCCGACATCATCGACGACCTCGCGATGCTCGGCCTCCTCGACGACAAGGTCGTGGTGGGCTCGATGAACCGCGGCGGGCTGCGGGGCTCGGCGTTCGAGATGGACGACCGCTTCACCGGGTACGACGTGCCGTCGATGGTGCGCTCCGGGATCGACTTCGCGAAGGTGCTGCTGCGGCTGAACCTCGCCGACACCGGCACCGCGTCGACGCTCGAGGCGACCGCGCACGCCGTGACCGCGGCGGCCGAGGCGCGGATGCCGATCATGGTCGAGCCGTTCATGAGCCGCTGGGTCGACGGCCGCATCGTCAACGACCTCACCCCCGATGCCGTGGTGCTCTCGCTCGCGATCGCCGCGGGCCTGGGCGTCACCAGCGCCTACACGTGGATGAAGCTGCCCGTCGTTGCCGACATGGCGCGCGTCATGGAGGCGACGACTCTGCCCACCCTGCTGCTCGGCGGAGACTCGGGCGGCGCCCCCGACGAGACGTTCTCGTCGTGGGAGGATGCTCTCGCCCTTCCGGGCGTGCGCGGCCTGACCGCCGGACGTGCACTGCTGTACCCGGCGGACGGCGACGTCGCCGGCGCCGTCGACGTGGCCGCGCGCCTCGTCCACACCGATCTCTGACCCGATGGGGGACTGCGTGAGCACTGCCGAGGCCACCCGATGAAGGCGACAGTGGCGGGAGCGCCCGTGAGCTTCGGGGTGTTCGAGATGACACCCGAGGGCGCGGCGACGGTCGCGGCCGACGACCTGCTCGAGGTGCTGGCCGAGACAGGGTACGGAGGGGTCGACCTGGGGCCCGTCGGCTTCCTCGGTCGTGGCGCCGACCTTCGCGCGCGTCTGTCGCGGTTCGGGCTGGAGCTCGCCGGCGGCTGGGTGCAGCTGCCGTTCTCGGACGACGAGGCGTTCGAGGCCGCACTGCCGTCGCTGCACGACGCGCTGCGGGTGTTCTCCGACGCGGCGGAGGCGGGACCGGAGCGACTGCCGCTGCCGACGTTGGCAGACGACGGCTCCCTGGCGCGCCGTGCACGTCCCGGCCGCGGCCATGACGTCGACCCGCTCACCGCCCACGCGTGGGAGCGGCTCTTCGCGAACACCGAGCGCACGGCCGACCTGGTGCGCGCCGCCGGCTTCGAGCCGACCTTCCACCACCACGCCGGGACGTTCGTGGAGTCGCCCGACGAGATCGACCGGTTCCTCGCCCACGTCGACGTCGGCCTCACTCTCGACACCGGTCATCTGCTCATCGCCGACGGCGACCCTCTCGACGCGGTCGCCCGCTGGGGAGACCGCATCAACCACCTGCACCTGAAGGACGTCGACCTCGCCGAGCTGCGGCGAGTGCTGGCGGCCGGCGGCGGGATGACCGAGGTGTGGTCGTCGGGCTCGTTCGTGGCCTTCGGTCGCGGCGACCTCGACCTCGACGGCGTGATGGACGCCGTCGAGGCGCGTGGCTTCGACGGGTGGGTGGTCGTCGAGCAGGACGTCCTGAACGCCCCCGACGTGGCGATCGACGCCTTCCGCGCCGCGCGCGGCGACGACCAGCGCGTCAACCGCGCAGCGCTCCGTCCCTGGGCCTGACCGGCCCGACCGTACCCCTCACGAGGAGGACACCGAAGTGACTCATGCCCCGCTCCGCTTCGGTCTGATCGGCACCGGCCGCATCGGCCAGGTGCACGCCGCCAACATCGCCGGAAACCCCGCGACGACACTGTCGTGGGTCGCGGACCCGTTCGTCGACGGCGCCCGCTCCGTGGCCGACGGCTTCGGTGGCCGGGTGACCGCGGACGCCGGCGAGCTGTTCGCCGCCGACGACGTGGACGCCGTGCTCATCGCCTCGCCGACCCCGACGCATGTCGACCTCATCGAGCGAGCCGTGGACCGCGGCATCCCGGTCCTCTGCGAGAAGCCGATCGACCTCGACATCACCCGGGTCGAGGCTCTGCGCCCGAAGGTCGCCGCGGCGGGTGTCCCCGTGGCGCTGGGCTTCAACCGCCGGTTCGACCCCGCCTTCGCGGAGGTCCGCGCGCGCGTCGCGGCGGGCGAGATCGGGGCCCTCGAGCAGCTGACGATCATCAGCCGCGATCCAGCCGCCCCGCCGGCCGCGTACGTCGAGGTCTCGGGCGGGATCTTCCGCGACATGACGATCCACGACTTCGACATGGCGCGCTTCTTCCTGCCCGACATCGTCGAGGTCAGTGCGGTCGGATCGACCACCTTCGACCCGGGCGCGCGCGAGCACGGCGACTTCGACACGGCCGTCGTGACGCTTCGTGCCGCGTCGGGTGCGGTCGTCACGATCATCAACTCGCGCCACAGCGCGGTCGGCTACGACCAGCGCCTGGAGGCGTTCGGCGGCAAGGGCACGCTCCAGGTCGCGAACCGCTCGACGAGTCTCGTCAGCCTCTCCACCGCCGAGCGGGTCGAGGCGAGCGCGCCGTACGAGGACTTCTTCCTGCAGCGCTACGCCGAGGCCTACGCGGCTGAGCTCGCCGCGTTCGTCGCGCTCGTCCGCGACGGCGCGTCGCAGAGCCCCACGTTCGACGACGGCCGGGCTGCCCTGCTCCTCGCCGACGCCGCCCAGCGCTCCGCGACAGAGCGGGTCGCCGTCGCCGTCAGCCTCGACTGATCCGGGAGCGGGACGCGCAGACACGGATGCCGCGGCACGAAGCTCGTGCCGCGGCATCCGTGTCTCGGATCCCGTGCGGGATCAGCCGAGGATGGCGTCCGCCTCGGCGAAGAACTGGGTCACGGCGTCATCGACCGAGAGCGCGCCGAGGCCGATCGACTTGCCGAGGTCCCAGAAGGTCTGCTCGAGCGACCCGTAGCCCACGACGGGGACCGGCGGCGCCTCGCCGATGCGGTCCGACGCCGACTCGATGTAGTCGGCGACCTGCTTGTCGGCACCCTCGAGCGTCGTGCCCTCGAGCTTCGACGAGGACGCCGGGAAGCCGAGAGTCGTGCCGAAGATCTCGCCCGCCTCCGGGCTGTTCACGACGAAGTCGAGGAAGAGGGCCGCGGCCTCGGGGTGCTCGGTGTTGGCAGCGATCGCGACCTGGAGGCCGGCCTGGCGGTACAGGTCCTTCGAGCCCTCCTTCGCGGTGGGCGGCGCGACGAGCGAGATCGAGGAGGCGCCGGAGTCGGCGAGGTAGCCGCCGAGGAAGTTGCTCCAGCTCATCTCGCTCGCGGTGACGGCGGCGCCGAAGCCGGACTTGGGCGAGAGCTCCTCGAGCTTCTGCTGCGGCACGGTGACGCCGTCGCGGATCTCGGCGCCGGACTCCCAGAACTCGCGCAGGTCGTCCTCGGTGAACCCGAGCTCGCCGTCCTCGGTGTAGAGGTTGTCGCCGTTCGCGCGCAGCTGCAGCTCGAAGACCTGGATGCGCTGCGTGTAGTCGGTGCCGCCGTACACGGCGCCGCCGGTGGCGTCGGTGACCGAGGCCATCCACTCGTCGAAGTCGGCGAAGCTCGTCCCGCCCTCCGGCGCCTCGACGAGGGCCTGCGCGACGAGGTCGTCGTTGACGAAGTTCGCCCACAGGCTGTAGCCGGTCGGCAGCGAGTACTGCACACCGTTCAGGGCGCCGGTGCCGAGCAGCGACTCCTCGAACGTCGTGGTGTCGATGTGGTCCGACACGTCGGCGAGATCGAGCAGGTTGCCCGACTCCGCGTACTGGCGAAGGTAGCTGTCGGAGAACTGGAAGACATCGGGAAGGCCTCCACCGGCCGCCTCGGTCTGGCGCTTCTCCCAGAAGCTCGGGAAGTCGGTGAACGACGTGTTGATCGTGATGTTCGGGTACTCCTCGTTGAACGCCGCGATCAGGTCGTCGTAGCGGGTCGCGCGGTCGTCGTTGCCCCAGAACGCGAAGTCGAGGGTGACCTTCTCGTCGGGGTCGAACGCGGCGGCGTCGTCCGCGGCGCCGCCGGAGCAGCCCGTGAGGACGAGAGCGGCGCCCGCGGTCAGTGCGGCGGCCGCGAGCAGGGGGCGGGGTGCGGGCATGGATGGGCTCCTGTCGTCAGTTGTGGTGGGGGTCAGGGGGTTGTGACGGCGGCTCGGCCGGTGGGCGCGACGGTGCCGGCGGCGACGGGTGCGGTCACGAAGGCGACGCCCTGGGCGTCGAGCACCACGCGCTGGACGGCGACGCCGGTCTCGGCATCCGTCCCGTCGATCGTGATCTCGACGCTCGCGTCGCCGTGGTTGATGAGGGTGACGAGGTCGCCTCGGCGCGCGGCCTCGACACCGGCGGGCAGATCCGCCACGACGGGACGGACATCGGATGCTGCGACCACCGCCGCCACGACGGCAGCGAGCGCGTCGGGGGTGGGTTGCGTGGCCGTGTACCAGGCCTCGCCCGAGCCGAAGCGATGGCGGGTGATCGCGGGAGCCCCGGCCTGCGGGCCGGACGTGAACGCTGCGACCACGGTCGCGCCGGTCGCGTGGACCGCTTCGGCGACGAGCCGCCCGGAGTGCTCGATCCCGCCGAGGTCGAAGGTCACCCCGCCGCGGCCGGCCGCGTCGCGTGGGGCCGGGACGGCGGCGGCGCTCAGCGCACCGACGCCCGATCCGCCGGAGGACTGGCCGGCGAGCGCACCGAAGTCCTCGAAGCGCAGGCCCAGCACCGGGCCGAGCTGCGTCAGGAAGCCGCCGGCGCGGAACTGGTCGTGTGCGTCGACGATGTCGGTGAAGGGGCCGGTGAGGAGCGTCCCGCCCTCGTCGACGAAGCGGGCGAGGGCCGACGCCCCTTCGTCGCGCAGCAGATAGAGCGCGGGCGCGACGACGAGGTCGTACGAGTGGTCGACGTCCTCGGGACCGATGATGTCGACCTGGATGTTCTGGGCGTGGAACGCGCCGTACCACTCGAGGGTCAGCGCGAGGTAGTCGATCTCGGTGGGGTGGTCGCGCTCCTCGACGGCCCACCAGTTCTCCCAGTCGAACACCAGCGCGACCTGGGCGTCACGGCCGGGCGCGGGCAGGTCCGGCAGCGCGGCGAGGCGCGCACCGAGCTCGGTCACCGCGTCCCACGTGCGGGTCCCGGTGCCGGCGTGGGGGAGCATCGCCGAGTGGAACTTCTCGCTGCCGGCGCGGGACTGCCGCCACTGGAAGAACATGATGCCGTCCGCGCCGCGCGCGATCGACTGCGCCGTCTCGGCGACCAGAGCGCCCGGCCGCTTGCCGGGATTCGCGGGACGCCAGTTGACGGCATCCGTCGCCTGCTCCCACAAGAGCCACGGCACGCCGGGCTTCAGCGAGCGGATCAGGTCGCGCTGGAAGGCGGCATCGCGCACGCGGTGCGGGTTCGCGGGATCGGGGTAGCAGTCGTCGGCGATGACGTCCATGAAGGGGGCCCACCGGCGGTAGTCCGCCGGCTTGAACGGACCCATGAAGTTCGTCGTGATCGGCTGTGTCGCCCCCGCCTCTTGCAGGATCGACCGCTCCATCAGGTAGCACTCGAGCAGCATGTCCGAGGTGAACCGGCGGTAATCGAGCATCGACGACGGGTTGTGGCTGTAGGGTGCCAACCGCGGCGGGAAGATCTCGTCGAACGACCCGTAACGTTGCGACCAGAAGCTCGTGCCCCACGCGTCGTTGAGCGCGTCGACTGTTGTGTACCGCTCGCGCAGCCACCCGCGGTAGGCGTCGCGCGCAGCGTCGGAGAAGTCCATCGGAAGGTGGCACCCGAACTCGTTGCCGACGTGCCACATGACGACGGCAGGATGCTTCGCGTAGCGCTCGGCGAGCCGCCGCACGAGCTCTCCGGCGAGACGCCGGTACGTCGGCGACGAGGGCGCGAAGTGCTGGCGGCTGCCCGGCCAGTACGAGGCGCCCGCCTCGTCGGCGGGCAGCGTCTCGGGGTAGCGCGCACTCACCCAGGGCGGGGGAGACGCGGTCGCGGTCGCGAGATTCACCGCGATGCCGCCGGCGTGCAGCCTCTCGATCACGGTGTCGAGCCAGGCGAAGTCCCACACATCCTCGGCCGGCTGGATGCGCGACCACGCGAAGATGCCGAGGCTCACGATGTTGACGCCGGCCTCCTGCATGAGGCGGACGTCCTGGTCCCACACCTCCTCCGGCCACTGGTCGGGGTTGTAGTCGGCGCCGTACAGCACGTCGAGCAGCTCCTGTTCTGTCGGTCCGAGCGACGGGTCAGCGGCCGTGGCGGGCTGGGACGGCGACAACGGCGAAGGCGGCGCAGCCGAGTCCGGCGACGATGAGCGGCGCGAGCATCCAGGTCATGACGCCGACCAGCACGGCCGAGGCCGCGAGATAGACGGCGGCGATCGGATCCGACGCGATCGCCGATGGGATGCTGCGCACCGCCGCGCGCCACCCGCCCTCGGGCGTCCACGCACCTGCGGCCACGAGCAGCGCCACGGAGCCTGCGACCAGGCCGGCCCAGCCGACGATCGAGATGAGCCCGCCGCCCGGGAGGGCGCCGGAGTTCGCGAGGAAGATGTCGAGCGTCAGCACGAAGGTCAGGACGACGGCGGCGCCGCCGACGACCAGGCCGCCGGGGAGCGCCCGGCGCCAGTCCTGCCAGAACGTCTTCACGTGGGACTGCTCGGCGTTCACGTAGCGACTCAGGTGACGGATGCCGGCGGCCAGCGCTGCGGGCAGCGTCACCACGAGCAGGCCCGCCGCCGTCACCAGCAGCCCGGTCAGCAGCACCTCGCCGAAGAGGGCGAAGGCTCCCTTGGCACCCGGGTAGCGGGCCGGTTCGCGCTCCTCGAGGGTGGGCCCGGCACCGGACGCGTCGGCGCGACGCGCGGCGCGGAGTTCTCGGCGATCCATGTCGGTCCTATCCCTTGAGTCCCTGGGTGGCGACGCCGTCGACGAGGAAGCGCTGGAACACGAGGAAGAAGAGCAGCACCGGGATCAGCGCGATGAACGACGCGGTGACGGTGGCGCCGTAGTCGCTCACCGAGGTCTGGTCGTTGTAGAGGCGCAGCGCGATGGGCAGCGGGTAGTTCTCCGGGCTCGTCAGGTAGAGCAGGGGTCCGAGGAAGTCGTTCCAGGCCCAGATGAACGCGAAGATCGAGCAGGTGATCAGGGCGGGCTTGATCAGCGGCAGGATGATCGACCAGAAGATCCGCACGTGCCCGGCGCCGTCGATGCGGGCGGCTTCGTCCATGTCGCGGGGCATCTGCCGGATGAACTGCACGAGCAGGAACACGAAGAACGCTTCGGTGGCGAGGAACTTCGGCAGCAGCAGCGGGATGAACGTGTCGATCATGTCGAGGCGCTGGAAGATGATGTACTGCGGGATGATCACGACGTGGAACGGCAGCAGCAGCGTGCCGATCATCGCCGCGAACAGGATGCCGAGGCCCTTGAACTGGATGCGGGCGAACGCATAGGCGGCCAGCGACGAGGACAGCAGCACGCCGATCACGGAGCCGGCGGCGATGATGAGGCTGTTCAGGAAGAACCGCCACATCGGCACCCCGGCGATGCCCTCCATCACCTTCGCGTAGTTGTCGATGGTGGGGTTGTTCGGCAGCAGGCCCATGTTCGAGCCGAACTCGCTGTTGGGCTTGAAGGTGGAGAACAGCAGCCACACCAGCGGGTAGAGCACGACCGCGGTGACGGCGATGAGGACGACGAACCAGATCACGGTCTGCCACGTGCCGCGCTTCACCTTGCGGCGGGGCTGCTGCGGGGTGGCGTCGACCTGGTTCTCGAGGGTCGCGATGGCGGGTTCGCCGAAGCTTGTGGTGCTCATCGGTTGTCTCCGGCGTAGTGCACCCAGGAGCGCTGGGTGCGGAAGAGGATGAAGGCGATGACCGCGACGACGATCAGCAGCACCCACGCGATGGCGGCGGCGTAGCCCATCTGGCCGTCCGAGAAGCCGCGCTTGTAGAGGTAGAGGGTGATGAAGTTCGTCATGCCGGCGGGGCCGCCGGTGCCGTTGGAGATGATGTACGCGGACGAGAACACCTGGAACGCGCCGATGAGGCCGAGCAGCAGGTTGAAGAAGATCACCGGTGAGAGCATCGGCAGCGTCACGGCGCGGAAGCGGTGCCAGGGTCCGGCGCCGTCCATCTCGGCGGCCTCGTAGAGCTCCTTGGGGATCTGCTTGAGGCCGGCGAGGAAGATCACCATGGTGGCGCCGAACTGCCAGATCGCCAGCAGGATCATCGCGGGGAGCACCAGCGCCGGATTGCCGATCCAGCCGCCCAGGTCGATGCCGATCGCCGACAGCGAGTTGTCGACGGGGCCGTCATTGGCGAACATCGCACGCCACACGATGGCGACCGACACGGATCCGCCGATGAGAGAGGGGGCGTAGAAGGCGGAGCGGAAGAAGCCGGCGCCCTTGTCGCGGTAGTTCAGCAGCATCGCCACGCCCAGCGCGGCCGCCAGCGTGATCGGGGTGCCCACGAGCACGTAGATCAGGGTGATCTGCGCGGACTGCACGAAGGCCGGGTCCGACGTGAACATGCGGATGTAGTTGTCGAAGCCGATCCACTGCGGCGGGGTGAAGATGTTGTACTTCGTGAACGAGAGGTACAGCGAGTACGCCATCGGGATCAGCGTGAGGCCGAAGAACCCGACCAGCCACGGGATGAGGAACCCGTATCCGGCCAGGGTCTCCTTCACGACACGCTGCCGCTGACCCGGCCGATTCACATGCTCGGGCCTGCTCCGGCGGAACAGGGACCGGCGCGAGGGCTTCTCGCCGGTCACGATGACTCTGGTCGCTGTGGTGCTCACGAGACTCTCCGATACGGGTTGTGGAGTAGTGGTTCCCGGGCCCGGGCGCATCGCACGCCCGGACCGGGAAGCTGTCACTGGTTGAGGACGACGTCCATCTCAGCGAAGAACTGCGTGACCGCGTCATCGACGGTGACGGTGCCGAAGTTGAGCTCGGTGCCCAGCTGACGGAACTTCTCCTCAAGCGTGCCGTAGCCGACGATCGGGACGGGCGGGGCATCGCCGAGGCGGTCGGCGATGGAGGCCTCGTAGTCCTTGACCTGCTGGCTCAGCGGGTCGAGCTCGGCCGCGTCGAGGGCCGTCTCCGAGGCCGGGAGTCCGCGGTTCGTCCCGAAGATCTCACCGGACTGGGGCGAGTTGACGAGGAAGTTGACGAGCGTCGCCGCCGCCTCGGGGTGCTCGGTGTTGGCCGAGATGGTGTGCAGCATGGACGGCTTCAGGTACAGGTCCTTGGCGCCTTCCTCGGTCACCGGCGGGGCGATGAGGCCGAGCTCGGTGTAGCTCTCACCGAGGCCGGCGAGGTAGCCCGCGCCGAAGTTGTCCCAGGTGAGCTCGCTCGCGGTCAGCGCGCTGTCGAAGGCGCCCTTCGGGGCCACCTCCTCCACGCGCTGCTGCGGGATGCCGATGCCGTCCTCGCGGATGGGGGCACCGGACTCCCAGAACTCGGTGAGGCGCTCCTCGTCGAAGCCGGGCGTGCCGTCCTCGTCGAACAGGTTCTTGCCCTCGGAGCGAAGCTGCAGCTCGAAGTTCTGGATGCGGCCCGTGTAGTCGCCGCCACCCCAGAACGCGCCGCCGGCGCCGTCGGTCACCTCGCCCATCCAGTCGGTGTAGTCCTCCCAGCTGCCGCCCTCGAACTCCTCGACGCCGGCCTGCTCGAGCAGGACCGGGTTGGTGAACAGGCCCCATGCGTTCGTCGACGTGGTGATGCCGTAGGTGGTGTCGTTCACGACGCCGATGTCGAGGATGTTCTCGGGCAGCGGGTCGGTCTCGATGATGTTGCCGAGGTACGGGTCGAGGTCGAGCAGAAGTCCGTTCTCGGAGTACTGGCGCAGGTACGAGTAGTCGAACTGCATGACATCGGGCAGGTTCTTGCCCGCGGCCTCGGTCTGCCGCTTCTCCCAGAACTCGGGGAAGGTGAGGAAGGTGGAGTTCACCGTGATGTTCGGGTACTCCTCGTTGAACGCGGCGATCGCCTCGTTGTAGAGCTCGGCGCGCACGTCGTTGCCCCAGAAGGCGAGGTCGAGCGTGACCTCTTCGTTCGGGTCGAATGTGGGCGCGGCGTCGGGATTCCCGTCGCCGCCGCCGGCGCAGCCGGCGAGCACCAGGGCTGCGCCGGCCGCGATCGCGGCTCCGGCCAATGCCCGCTTCTTGCTGAACATCCTTGTCCTCCTTGTGAACGTCTGCGTTCTCACGTGCCCGCAAGACGTTCGTCGTCTGTGTGCGGTGTGGCGCTCGTGGTGCGAATGCTGGAAAGCGCTTGCCGCCACGGTACCTCGTCAAAAAACGTTTCGCAAGGCGTTCAGCGAAGAAATTTGAACGATTCAGTAACAGGGCGATGTGCGTCCCGGGGCGTCGGGGGGCGAGGGTGGGTAAGCCGTCAGCGAGTCGGCCGCAGGTCGATCACGGCGCTCGCGAAGCTCTTGCGGTGCGTCGGGTGCGCCGCGAGGTCGGCCGGCGTCACGACCGCTCCGTCGGCGTCGGCCGACGCGTAGATCGCGGCGACCAGCTCGAACGAACGGGCCGGCGCCTCCGCCGTCGGCGGCAGGGGTGCGCCCGAGCGGAGGGCGTCGAACACGTCGCGCAGCAGGTACACGTGGTCGCTGCGCTCCTCGGGGCCGGTGATCTCCCAGGTCGCGGCCTCGTCGGCGTCGACGAAAGGCGCCGGCGTGATGCGCCAGTTCTCGTGGCCATGGCCGTACAGGTGGTCCACGGTGATCGTGGCCTTCTCGGTGTCGATGCGGATCGAGCTGGTCTCGCGCGGCGAGAGGGTGCTCGAGACGACCTGGGCGACGACGCCGCCCTCGAAGACGACGGTCGCCGTCGAGACGTCCTCGGTGTTCGTCTCGCGGTCCAGGCGCCAGAGGCGCCCCTCGACCCGCGTCCAGTCGCCCAAGAGGTACGCCAGCAGGTCCAGCTGGTGGATCGCGTGGCCGAGCGTCGTCCCACCGCCCTCGGTCTCCCACTTCCCGCGCCACGGCACCGCGAAGTAGGCGGCGTCGCGGTACCAGAGGGTCTGGCACTGGGCGACGAGCGGCCGCCCGAGCGCGCCGGAGTCGAGCAGGCGCTTCACATGCGCGGGGGCAGTGCCGGTGCGCTGCTGGAAGACGACCGCGAGCCGGCGACCGGCCGCGGCCGCAGCATCCGTCATCTCCTGAAGCTCGTCGAGCGACGGTGCCGGGGGCTTCTCGACCACGACGTGCGCGCCGGCCGCGAACGCAGCGAGCGTCTGTGCGGTGTGCGCACCCGGGGGAGTGCAGATGTGGACGACGTCGGGGTGCTCGGCGGCGAGCAGCGCGTCGAGGTCGTCGTACACGGCGGGCGCGCCGTACGTGGCGGCGAAGGCGTCGGCCGACGCGCGGCTCAGGTCGGTGACCGCGACCAGCTCGGCGTGGGTGTAGGCGCTGATGGCCCTGATGTGCGAATGCGCGATCGCGCCCGTGCCCACGATGGCGCAGCGGAGGGTGTCGGTCACGGTGGCTCCTTCGGGTCGCGAACGGATGCTGCAGCCCCGCGGCGTCCGTTCCTCCAGGGTAGGCGGTGTATGCGGAAAGCGCTATCCCGCTCCCTTCGCCCGCGCGCTCTTGCGGATCCGGAAATCGGAGTTCTGGGCGCTTTCCGGGCCCGGAGTGGCTCAGGGGTCCGGAAAACGTGCGCATCTCCGAATTCCGGATCGCGCGAGGAGCACGACGGAGGACGGATGCTGCGACCGGCGTCAGCGGGGAAGGCCGGCCTGCGTCGCATGAAGGTGGGCGTAGCGGCCTTCGGCGGCGACGAGGGCGTCGTGACCGCCGACCTCGACGACCTCGCCGTGCTCGAGCACCACGATGCGGTCGGCCTGGCGGATCGTCGACAGGCGGTGCGCGACCACGAGCGTGGTCCGGCCCTTCATCAGGCGGTCGAGGGCCTCTTTCACCAGCTCCTCCGACTCGGGGTCGAGGGCCGACGTCGCCTCGTCGAGCAGGAGGATGCGGGGATCGCGCACCAGCGCCCGCGCGATCGCGAGCCGCTGGCGCTGCCCGCCCGACAGGCGTGCGCCGCGCTCGCCCACCACGGTGTCCCACCCGTCGGGGAGCCGGTCGACGAACTCGGCGGCGTTCGCGTCGCGCAGCGCGGCGTGCAGGCGCTCGTCCGACACGTCGTCGAGGCCGTACGCGATGTTCTCGCGGATCGTCCCCTCGAAGAGCACCGACTCCTGCGGCACCACCGACACCGACTGGCGCACGGTGCGCAGGTCGAGGGCCTGCATGTCGACGCCATCGAGCAGGATGCGACCCGCCGTCGGGCGCACGAAGCCCAGCACGAGGTTGAGCATCGTCGACTTGCCCGAGCCCGACGAGCCCACGAAGGCCACGGTCTCGCCCGGCGTGATGTCGAGCGAGATGTCGTGCACGGCATCCCGCTCCGCCTCGTCGTACCGGTGCGACACGTGCTGCAGCTCGAGGTGGCCGCCGACGTGTGCGACCGCGCGCTTGCCCTCGTTCTGCTCGAGGTCGGGTTCCTGCAGCACCTCCGAGATCGACCGCATCGACTCCATGCCGCGCGCGCCGACCGGGATCAGCATGAGCAGCTGGGTCAGGCCGCCGGTCAGCAGCGTGAAGTAGGTCGACAGCAGCACGACCTCGCCAGGGGTGATGGGGAGGAGGCCCGTGAGGGAGAAGACCGCGGCGAGCACGAGGCATCCCACTCCCAAGAGCTGCATCGCGACCCACGAGATGGAGGCCACATGCCCGTTCAGCATGTCGAGGTGCAGGCCCGCCCGACGCACGCCGTCGGCGCCGGACGCGACACGCGTGACGGCCGTCCGCTCGAGGCCGTGCGCGCGGGTGACGGGGATGAGCGAGGCCATCTCTCCCACCCGCGCGGAGAGGGTCTCGACCTCGCGACGGAACACCTCGTTGCGCTCGCGCGAGCGGTTGCGCAGTCCGTAGCGGATGCCGATGGCGATGGGGATCGCGAGCGCGTAAACCGGCAGGAACTGCGGCACGGCGATCGCGGTCATCGAGATGGCGCCGATCACGACCATGGTGGCCGACAGCAGGGGGTGGGTCACCTGCTGGAGCATGAGTTCGATGTTCTCGACGTCGCGCACGACCTTCGTCTGCACGATCGACGAGCTCACCCTGGTGTGGTAGCCGATGGAGAGGCTCTGCAGCCGCGCCGCGAGCGCGTTGCGCAGGTCGGCCCCTGTGTCGCGCACGACCGTCATGAAGTTGCGCGTGTAGACGATGTGCATCGGGTAGTTCTGGACGAGCAGCACCGCGGCCACCCCGAACCAGATGAGCACCGTCGAGACCTCGCCGCCGGTCGCGACGATGTCGATGATGCGTGCCGTCACGACCGGCAGGAACCACAGGGGGATCTCTTTGCAGGCGAAAGCGAGGATGGCCAGCGTCATGCGGCCGGGCCGCCGGGCGAGCAGCTTCAGCACGGAGCGGCCGGGGCGCGGATTCTGTGCGATCGAGATGATGGGAACCGGTCCGGTAAACGCTTTCTGCGTCATGCCGACATGGTACTGGCGCGAACGATCAGTTCGGGCCGATAGACCACGTTCCCGAGTTCGGGGCCCGCGATGCCGCTGATCCGGGCGAGCAGCATCTCCGCCGCGGTACGGCCCATCTCGTGGGCCGGCTGGCGGACGGAGGTCAGCGGGACGCCGGCGATCGCCGCGAACTCGATGTCGTCGTAGCCGACCACGGCGATGTCCTCGGGCACCCGCACGCCGCGGGAGATGAGGCCGTGCACGAGTCCGATGGCGAGGTGGTCGTTCGAGGCGACCACCCCGTCGGGACGATCCGCGGGAGAGCGGGCGGCGAGCTGCTCGCCGAAGGCCACGCCGCGGTCCGAGGTGGTGCGCTCGGTCCAGATCGGCTCGAGAGTCGCGCCCTGATACGCCGCGACGGCGAGGCGTGCGCCCTGCAGTCGCTCCCGCACCTGGCGCACTTCTTCGCGCGCGCCGACGAAGGCGAGCCGTCGCCGCCCGGTCGCGAGCAGGTGCTCGGCGGCGAGCCGGCCACCGGCGACATCGTCGAACGACACCGAGGGCAACTCGCCGGTGTCGTCGATCGCGTCGACCAGGACGACCGGGATGCCGCGGCCTCGCAGACGCTGCAGCCAAGGTTCGAGGGGACCGAACGGGCTCACCAGCGCCCCCTCGACCTGCACGCGCTCGAACAGTTCCAGGTGATCGCGCTCCTTCGTCACGTCGTCGCTCGAGTTGCCGACCAGCACGCGCAGGCCCGCGCCGGAGGCGGCCTCCTCGGCGCCGGCGACCATGTCGGCGAAGAAGGGGTTCGCGATGTTGATGACCGTCATGCCGAGAAGGCCCGACCGTCCGGCTCGCAGCTGCTGGGCCGCCTGCAGCGGTACGTACCCGAGCTGGTCGGCGGCTGAGCGCACGCGGTCGACCAGGCGCTCGCTGACCATGTGCGGGCGGTTCAGGGCGTTCGAGACGGTGCTGATCGAGACGCCCGCGCGCTCGGCGACGTCGCGGATGCCGACTCGCTTCATGTCGTTCGTCCTGTCCTGCTCGCCCGGCATGGGCCCGGGGCGGATGCCCCCGCGCGTCCGATCCGACTATGGTAGGCGCTTTCCGACATGAGGGAGGCCCTCGCAGCGCTGTCTGATCGTTACCTCCGCGTTACGAGGAGACATTTGACGAATCGCGCACCGCCGCCTACTCTTCAATCGAAGCGGTTCGAAATCGAAGCGGTTCGACGGATGAACCTCGATCCCGCCCCTCGGTAGAGCGGCAGCCACGTACACGAAGGAGTGACATGGAACGGTGTCATGCTCACCCGACGGCATCCCGCGCGGATGCCTCGCACCCGGGTCCGGTCCGATGACCACGCAGGCCCAGGCGCAGACCGTCTTCCAGGAGGCGGCGGTCCACAACCTGGAGAAAGCCACGAAGAAGGTACGTGGCCGCCGGCCGCGGCCCGCGGGGAGCCGGACGTCGTTCACACTGTTCCTCTGCATCGTCCCGTTCCTGATCCTCGCGTTCGTATTCTCGTACCTCCCGCTGTACGGCTGGATCTATTCGCTGTACGACTACAAGCCGGCGCTCGGTCTCGAGGGCAGCGAGTTCGTCGGGCTCCAGTGGTTCCAGATGCTCGTGAGCTCGCCCACCCAGATGGCGCAGATCAGCCAGGTGATGATGAACACCCTCGCGATCAGCTTCCTGGGGATCGCGACATCCGTCCTGCCGCTCTTCTTCGCGATCCTCCTCAACGAGATCAAGGCGCCGTGGTTCCGCAACTCGGTGCAGACGCTCACGGCCCTCCCGAACTTCATCTCGTGGGTGCTCGTCTACATGATCGCGTTCTCGCTGTTCTCGAGCTCGGGGCTCGTGAACGACGTGCTCAACGACGCCGGACTGATCACGGCACCGATCAAGTTCCTCGACTCCGACCAGAACGTCTGGCTCACGATGACGCTCTGGAGCATCTGGAAGGGGCTGGGCTGGGGGGCGATCATCTACCTCGCCTCGATCGCGGGCATCGACCAGTCGCTCTACGAATCGGCCCGCATCGACGGCGCCGGCCGGTTCCAGCTGATGCGGTACATCACGATCCCGCAGTTGATGCCGACCTATCTCGTGCTGCTGCTGCTGTCGATCGCGAACATCCTCAACAACGGGATGGAGCAGTACTACGTGTTCCAGAACGCGTTCAACAAGGAGTGGATCCAGGTGCTGGATCTGTACGTCTACAACATCGGCATGACCGGCAACAGCCTGTCGCTCGCCACCGCGGTCGGCATGCTGAAGAGCCTCATCTCGGTCGCCCTTCTGCTCACCGTCAACGCGGTCTCCAAGCGCGTCCGCGGCGAATCGATCGTCTGAGAGGCCCGACATGACCACGACGATGACCAAGACGCTCACCACCGCGAAGAAGGGCGACACCTCGGCGCGCTATCGCAGCTCGCCCGGCGACATCATCTTCCGCCTCCTGAACTACGCCCTCTTCTTCCTCTTCGCGCTGATCTGCGCGTACCCGTTCTACTACCTGATCATCAACTCGGTCAGCGCGAACGACCTCTCGGCTCTCGGCGACGTGCGCCTGTGGCCGGTCGGATTCCACCTGTCGAACTACGGCCAGGTGTTCCAGCTGCAGGGCCTGCCGATGGCGACCGTCGTGAGCATCGGCCGCACGGTCATCGGCACGGCTCTCACCGTGCTGGCATCGGCGTTCCTCGGGTTCATGTTCACGCAGACCCGCATGTGGGGGCGGAAGTTCTGGTACCGCTTCCTCATCATCACGATGTACTTCAGCGCGGGCCTCATCCCCGTGTTCATCATCATGAAGACGCTGGGGCTCACCAACAACTTCTGGGTCTACGTGCTCCCGTTCGTCGTGCAGCCGTTCAATGTCATCCTCGCCAAGACCTACGTCGAGTCGATGCCGAGGGAGCTGCAGGAGGCCGCCGAGGTCGACGGCGCCAACATCCTGCAGGTGTTCTTCAGGGTCTACCTGCCGAATATGACGCCGATCCTCGCGACGATCGCGATCTTCAGCGCGGTGACGCAGTGGAACAGCTTCCAGGACACGCTCATCTACATCACCGACCAGAGTCTGTACACACTGCAGTACCTGCTCTACGTCTTCATCAACCAGGCGTCGAGCCTCGCGCAGGCGGCGCAGAACGCCGGCGGCGACCTCGGCCAGATCGCCGGGCTCGCCACAGAGCAGACGCCGACGTCCATACGGATGACCGTCTCGGTGCTCGTCGTCCTGCCCATCATGTTCGTCTACCCCCTGTTCCAGCGCTTCTTCGTGAAGGGCATCATGCTGGGCGCCGTCAAGGGTTGACGGCGGCCACGAACCACCAAGAAAGGAAGAGCAATGAAGCTTCGAAAGAAGGTGTCCCTGGCCCTCGTGGCGCTCCTCGCGGCCGGCTCACTCGCCTCCTGCACCGCGGGCGGCGGTGACGACCAGGGCGCGATCGACCAGTTCCCCGCGAAGTGGGACGAGGAGATCACGATCGACGTCTTCGACAGCGTCGCGAACTACATGGGGATCCAGCCGGGCTGGTTCGCCAAGGTCGTCAAAGACAAGTTCAACATGAAGCTCAACATCATCGCCCCGAACATCGCGGGTGGCGGTGACACCCTCTACAACACGCGCGTCGCAGCCGGCGAGCTGGGCGACCTGATCGTCACCCAGAAGGGCGAGAAGCTCGACGAGCTGATCCAGGGTGGCCTAGTGATGGACGCGTCGAACTACTACCCCGCGATGGAGAGCCTGTCGAAGTACGACCGGGCCGTCGAGCATCTCAACGACGGCGACGACGGCATCTACGGCTTCCCGACCCAGGTGTCGTCGCTGCAGCCGACCGAGTCGTCGGAAGGCGTGAACCCCACGTACGGAGCATTCGTGCGCTGGGACTACTACAAGGAGCTCGGCTACCCCGAGATCGGCACCCTCGAGGATCTCTTGCCCGTGCTCGCCGACATGCAGGCGGCGCACCCCACCGGCGACAACGGCCAGCCCACCTACGCCTTCTCGCTGTTCAAGGACTGGGACGGCAACATGATGACGACGGCCAAGGCGCCCTCGGCCTACTACGGCTACGAGGAGATCGGCTTCGTGCTCGCAAAGGCCGACGGCTCGGACTACCAGAGCAACCTCGACCCCGAGGGCGAGTACTTCCGCAACCTGAAGCTGTACTTCGACGCGAACCAGCTCGGACTCGTCGACCCGGAGTCGACGACGCAGAACTACGACACCATGTTCACGAAGTTCCAGAACGGCCAGGTGCTGTTCTCGTGGTGGTCGTGGCTGGGACAGTCGGCCTACAACACCGAGCAGAACATGGCCGCCGGCAAGGGCTTCCAGATCGCGCCGATGGCGGATCAGACGATCTACTCGAACGGCGCCGAGGCCTACGGCGGCAAAGCTGTCTTCGCGATCGGCTCCAAGGCCGAGGACCCCGAGCGCATCGCCGCGTTCATCGACTGGCTGTACTCCGCGGAGGGCATCTACGCGAACGCCGGCTCGGTCATGGGCACGGCAGGCCCGCAGGGCCTCACGTGGGATCTCAACGACGCGGGCGAGCCCGAGCTCACCGAGCTCGGTCGCCAGGCGCTCCTCGAGGGCGGCGCAACCGTTCCCGAGGAGTGGGGGGGCGGCACTTTCAAGGACGGCGGCTCACAGATCAACATGTCTGCCGTGCTCCTGATCGAGACCGATACCGAGACGGGGCTCCCGTACAGCTACACCTCCTGGCCGACGTACCAGGCCGGAATCGCCAACCCGCTGACCGAGGACTGGTCGGCGAAGATGGGCGGCGCGACCTCCACCATGGAGTACCTGCAGGCGAACGACCAGCTGCTCGTCGCGCCGGGCGCGAGCTTCGAGACTCCCGCCGACACGTCTGAGATCGAGACCCTGCGCAACCAGATCAAGGAGATCATCAAGCAGTACTCGTGGCAGATGGTGTTCGCCGAGAACGAGGCGCAGTTCGAGTCGCTCCGCGACGAGCTCATCGAGACCGCGAACGGCCTCGGCTTCGAGCAGGTGCTCGAGTTCGACATGGCCAACGCGAAGTTGCAGAACGACGCGCGCGAGGCCGTCGTGAAGGAGTTCGCAGGCTAGCACGCCGGTACGAAGCGAAGGGCTCGGGATGCCGCATCCCGAGCCCTTCGTCATGCCCTCGTGCACTCCGCCCCGCTTCGTCGCGCCGCTCCGCCTCGCCGGTTCAGGTGGCGCAACACGCGGAGTGACTCTCGCGATTCCGCGTGTTGAGCCACCCGAGTGGGTCGTTGGTGCGCGCGAACGCGAGCGGGAATGAGCCGGGACCGCGGGAGGAAGGCGGGGACGGATGCTGCGGGCCGCGGCATCCGTCACCACGAAAGCCCGAGGGGTCAGGCCTCGTGGCGGGTGAAGACGCTGCGGAAGATGAAGGCCGTGGCGTAGGCGCCGACGGAGAAGCCGATCGTCGCCACGAGGATCGCGACGGGCGGGAACAGGATCGTCAGGGCGACCGCCGTCACGGGGATCACGAGCGCCCCCAGGGTGCGCACCGGCTCCGCGGCAGGCAGCAGCAGCGCGTTCTTGAGGGTCTGGCGCACACTGTTCTTGAAGTACGCGACCTGCGCCATCGCGAACAGGAACGCGGCGAAGAGGTAGACGGCGCCGATCACGGCGAGGGTCCCGGCGACTCCCGCGAACAGGGCGGAGTGCGAGAACCAGAACACGCTCGAGAAGCCGAGCAGCACCGCGGGAAGCAGCAGGCACAGCATCAGCACCGTCGCGCGGCCGAAGTTCGCCCGGAACGCGGGGAAGAAGTCCTTGAGGGGGCGTCCGCTCTCGTCGTCGGAGTAGCGGATCGCCACCTCGTACAGCGCGCTCGTCGCGGCGCCGATCGTCACGATCGGCAGGCACACGACGATGTAGAGAAGGTTGAGCCCGACGAACGTCAGGAATGTGGAGAAGCCTCCGAGCGCGCGGCTGTCGGGGTCGATCCTCATGCGGTGTTCACAGCGCCGCCGGCGCTCCGGTCAGCGCCGGCGGCAGCAGCCGCACGGCGGGCTTCGCGCCGCTCGCCAGGATCTCGCAGATCATGTCGGTCGCGGCCGCGCCGATCGCCTCGGCGGGCACGGCGATGCTGTCGGCGAGCCCCGGCACCGAGCGCGCCACGTCGTCCGGGCACAGCGCCAGGATGGCGGGCTCGTCGCCCCGCTGACGACCGCGTTGGGCGATCGCCGTCGCGACATGGGGGAGTGCGCCCTCGTTGTGCACGAAGAAGCCGGTGATGCTCGGGTCCTCCGTCATGACGCCGTCGACCGTGGCGATGGACTCGGCCGAGCTCGGGCACGCGTGCACCGTGCCGTGAACCTCGTTCGCCTCGCACGCCGCGAGGAAGCCATGCGCCAGGCGTTCGGCGTAGGCGGTGTGGCGCGCCATGACCTCCGGCGGCGAGCCGATCAGGGCGAGCCGGCGATGCCCGAGCGCGACGAGCCTGTCGACGGCGAGCCAGCCCGCGGCCTCGAAATCGAAGTCGACGCAGGGGATCGCGCGGCGACCCGCGGGCAGGCCGATGAGCACGCTGGGGTGGTCGAGGCCCGACAGCGTGTCGATGCGGGGGTCGTCGGACTCCACGTCCATGACCAGCAGTGCGTCGACCATCGATCCCTTGGCCGCCCGCTGCAGCGCCTTGGAGTCGTCGCTCGCGATCAGCAGGATGTCGTAGCCGTGCTTGCGCGCCTGTGTGACGACGCCCGTGACCACCTGCATGACGACGTGCACGTCGACGCCCGTGCGCAGCGGCGCCTGCAGACCGATGACGTTCGTCGAGCGGGACGCCAGCGAGCGCGCGCCCGCGTGCGGGCTGAAGCCCAGGCTGTCGATCGCCTTCTCGACGCGGTCGCGCGTCTCCTGCGAGATGGCCCGCTTGCCGCTCATCACGTACGACACCGTCGAGATCGACACGCCCGCCTTCTGCGCGACGTCCGCGATCGTCACCATGAGATCCCCCGCTCTCCTCGTTCGATCACCCGCGTGGTTCCGGGTGCGAGCTCGTATGTTCCGATCGAACCGTCCGGCCCGTGCACACTCATTGTGACCCCTCGCGTCCCCGCCCGAAGACGCGCCCGCACGAGTTCTCCGCCGGCCCATTCCACATCGACCGACACGCCGCCACGGGAACGGATGCCGCGCACCCGGCCGTCCGGCCACTCCGAGGGCAGCGCGGGCAGCAGCCGCAGCGTGATGCGGGCCGGCTCGGCGCCGGACGCGGCAGGCTCGTCGAACGACTGCACGAGGGCCTCGGCGATGGCCGCGGTCACGCCGAGGTTGCCGTCGATCTGGTACGGCGGGTGCGCGCTGAAGAGGTTCGGGTAGACGCCTCCGCGGTGCGCCTCCGAGCTCTCCTCGGCCGGACGCAGCGCGAGCCGCAGCTGCGCGTGCACGGCCGCGCCGTCGCCCAGGCGGGCCTGCATGGCGGCGCGCCACGCGAGCGCCCAGCCCGTCGACTCCGGACCGCGCAGACGGATGGACTCGGATGCCGCGCGCGCGAGGCCGGGCGTCGCCTCCGGGGTGATCTGCGCCAGCGGGAACAAGCCCACGAGGTGCGAGAGGTGGCGGTGGAGGGGCTCCGCCTCGACGCGCTCGCGATCCCACTCGAGCAGGTCGCCGCGCGCCGAGACCTGGGGATCGGGGAGGGCGTCTGTGAGCTGGGTGAGTTCCGAGATCCACGGCTCGTCGAGCTCGAGCACGTCTGCGGCCGCGCGGCAGACGGCGGCCAGCTCGCGCAGCAGGGCGACGTCCATGGTCGCCGACACCGCGACGCCGCGCTCGCGCCCTTCGTCGTCCAGGTAGCGGTTCTCGGGCGATGTCGAAGGGCTCGTCCAGGCGCGCTCGCCGTCGGTCTGGATCCACGACCGCGCGAACTCCGCTGCCGACGCCAGCACCGGCCAGGCCTCGTCGCGCAGGTACGAGCGGTCGCGGCCGAACGCGTAGTGCTCCCACAGGTGCAGCGCGAGCCAGACGCCCCCGAGCGACCAGTTCGCCCACGCCGGGTCGCCGTGACCGGCGCCGACGGGTGCGGCGAACGCCCAGGCGTCCGAGTTGTGGTGCGCGACCCAGCCGTTCGCACCGTACAGCTCGCGGGCGACCACCGGGCCCGTGGTCTCGGAGAGCCGCCGGGTGAACCGCAGCAGCGGCTCGTGACACTCGGCGAGGTCGGTCGTCTCGGCGGGCCAGTATGCCATCTGCGTGTTGATGTTGAGGGTGTAGGCGCTCGACCAGGCACCGGGGAGCTCCGCGTTCCACAGCCCCTGGAGAGTGACCGGCAGCCCGCCCGGCTGCGACGACGCGATCAGCAGGTACCGGCCGTAGTGGAACATGAGGGCCGCGAGAGCGGGGTCGTCACGCTCCTGCGCGCGGTGGACGCGAGCCACGGTGTCGAGCGCCTCGACGTCGTCCGCCGGCGGCAGTTCCAGTGCGCAGCGCGCGTAGAGCTCGCCGTGCGCCGCTTCGTGGGTGCTGCGCAGATCGGCGGCGGTCGCGTGGACATCGAAGGAGCCGCGGATGCCGCGCAGCAGCGCTGCCGCGTGGCCGAGCGCATCGCGGGCATCGGCCGGGTCGCCGGGCAGCGAGGGCGCGGTGGCGGTGGCGACCGCGAAGAGGTGCGTCGTCGCGGGGGCGCCGACCAGCGCGCCGTCGACGACCTCGGAGGAGCCGCGGGCCTGCACCACGATCGCGCCGTGGCGGCCGTGCTTCCCGTCGTAGCGGATGGGCTCGGCGGGATCCTCATGAGCCGGAGCGACGTCGACAGGAAGCCACCACTCGGTGGCGAGGTCGCCGCCTGCCGAGCGCGGCACCGAGCGCGGGCGCAGCAGCGAACCGACCACGAGGCGCACCCGCACCGGCTCGCTCGCCGTGACCTCGTGCATGAGCGCGCCGGTCACCAGGTCCGCCCAGGTGCGGTGACGCACGTCCACGCCGTCGATCGTGTACTCGTGCGTCGCGACGCCGGTGGAGAGGTCCAGACGCCGCCCGTAAACCCGAGGCGTTTCGACTCGCTCGTTCCTCGCTCGCTCAACGACCGAAGAAGGTTCTCGCCCGTTCCTCGCTCGCTCAACGACCGAAGGTTCTCGCTCGTTCCTCGCTCGCTCAACGACCGGAGACGGTTCTCGCTCGTTGAGCGGTTCAGCGCCGGCGAGCGAGTCGGAACGCCCCGGCACCGGCTGCGACCCCGGGGCGGCAGCATCCGTCTCCACCGTCAGGTCGACCCAGCCCAGCGGGAGGTAGGCCTGCACCCAGGGCGCCTGCATGCGCTTCAGAAGCTCTTCGGCGGCGTCCGGATCGTCGGCGTCGATGGCGGCTCGTACCGCGGCCAGCGCTTCGGGCCCGCGGTCGGCGACGCCCTCGAGCGGGTCCGCGCCGGCATGGCCCGACCAGGCCGTGATGTCGTTCAGCCACAGCCGTTCGCCGCCGGAAAGCCCCGCGCACATCGCGCCCCGCGCTCCGTTGCCGACCGGGTACGCCTCGAGCCACCGTGACGCGGGCGACGAGGCGCGCAGGGCGTGGAGAGCCTCGGAAGGGGCCTGGGGGGTCGCATCATCGCGGCGCGTGGACATCGTCACAGTCGTAGTATACCGTCTCAGTGTTGAAGCGCTTCGAAAGATCGACGCCCTTCGCGCCCGCAATCCCATGACCGCCCTATCGAAACTCAGCGAAGAGGTTCTCCGCTCCATGGCCACCATCCGCGACCCGCGCCGCGTCGACGCGTTCTCCGAGATCACGCGCGACCTCGGCATCTGCTTCGGCGGTGACTACAACCCCGAGCAGTGGCCCCGCGAGGTGTGGCGCGAGGACGTCGAGCTCATGAACCGTGCCGGCGTCAACCTCGTCACGGTGGGTGTCTTCAGCTGGGCGCGCCTGGAGCCCACCCCCGGCGAGTACGACTTCGAATGGCTCGACGAGGTGCTCGACCTGTTGCACGGGCACGGGATCGCCGTGGATCTGGCCACGCCGACCGCGTCGCCGCCGCCGTGGCTCGGCATCCTTCACCCCGAGACCCTTCCGGTGAATCCCGACGGCGTCCGGCTCGCGGCGGGGTCGCGCAACCAGTTCACGCCGGCGTCGCGCGTGTACCGCGAGAAGGCCCTCGCGATCGCGACCGCCCTCGCCGAGCGCTACGCGGCGCACCCCGCGGTGCGGATGTGGCACATCGGCAACGAGTTCGGGCAGATCGACTTCGGCGACGAGGCGGCCCGCGAGTTCCGGCTGTGGTTGCGCGAGCGCTACGGCTCGATCGACGCGCTCAACGAGGCATGGGGCACGCTCGTGTGGTCGCAGCAGTACCGCGACTTCGACGAGATCGTGCCGCCGCGCCGCATGCCGTACCTCGTCAACCCGGCGCAGTCGCTGGACTTCCGCCGGTACACGTCGTGGGCGCTGCAGCGCGTGTTCGCCGAGCAGCGCGACGCCATCCGCGCGACCGGTGCGGCGCAGCCGGTCACGACGAACTTCATGGGCTTCGAGCCGCTCACCGACCTGTGGGAGTGGGCGGGCGATGTCGACGTCGTCGCCGACGACCAGTACCCCGACCACGCCGCCACGACGTCGTCGTCCGACATCGCGCTCGTGCAGGACCTCATGCGCTCGCTCGGGCACGGCCGGCCGTGGGTGCTCATGGAGCAGGCGATGAGCGCGACCTCGTGGCGCCCGCACAACCTGCCCAAGAGCCGCGACCGCGCACGCCTCGACTCGCTGCAGGCCGTCGCACGCGGTGCCGACGCCATCTGCTTCTTCCAGTGGCGTCAGGCGCGCACCGGCGCCGAGCGCTTCCACTCCGCGATGCTGCCGCACGCCGGCGCCGACTCCGAGGTGTTCGCGACCACGTGCGCGCTGGGCGCCGACCTGCGGCGACTGCGACCGGTGGTCGGCGGGCGGGTCGAGGCATCCGTCGCCCTGCTCTTCGACTGGCCGTCGCGATGGGCCGCCGAAGAGCCGGGGCGCCCGACACAGCGCCTCGACACCCTCGGGCAGGTGCAGCGTTGGCACCGGGCGCTCTGGCGCCGCGGCATCGCGGTCGATCTCGTGCGTCCGGGCGCCGACCTGTCGGCGTACCGCACGGTGCTCGTGCCGCACACCTACATCGTCGAGACGGATGCTGCCGCCACCCTCCGCGCGGCGGTCGAGCGCGGTGCGAGCCTCGTGGTCGGGCCGTTCTCCGGCGTCGCAGACGTGAACGCCGGCATCCTCGCCGGGCGCTCGCCGGTGCTGCTGCGCGATCTCCTCGGCGTGAGCGGCGAGGAGTGGGTCGGCCTTCCGGACGAGCCCACGCCCCTCGCGGTGGAGCAGTCCTGGGCGAGCGCGCCGGCTCGGGTCGAGGCATCCGTGCTGGGTGAGCGCCTGCGTACCGACGGCGCCGACGTGCTCGCGCGGTTCGGCACCGGCCACCTGCACGGCGCTCCTGCGATCACCCGCCACCGCGCCGGCGCCGGCACGGCTTGGTACCTCGGCGCCGTCGTGTCGGACGACGCGCTCGCCGCCGTGCTCGACGACGCCCTCGACGCCGCCGGTGTCACGGGCGTCCTGCCCGACCGCGTGCTGCCCGACGACGTCGAGGCCGTGCAGCGCGGTGAGGCCCTCTTCCTCCTCAACCACGGCGAGGCGACGCGGCACGTCACCGTGCCCGGACCTCGCCGGGATCTCCTGTCCGACGCGGACGTCGACGGGCGGCTCACGCTCGCCCCCGGCGCCGCCATGGTGCTCATCGAAAGGCACGCAGAGTGAAGTTCACCGATGGCTACTGGCTCACCAGACCCGGCCTCGCCCCGCTGTACGCGGTCGAGGTCGACGACATCCGCGTCGACGAGGCGGCGGGCACGATGACCGTGTACGCCCCGACCGCCGCGATCCGCGACAGGGGCGACACCCTCAACCGCGCGATGCTCACCGTCACGTTCTCGGCGCCCGCGCCGGGCGTGGTCAAGGTGCGGGTCGAGCGTCACGCGGGCGCCGTGCATCGCGGGCCGGACTTCGAGGTCTTCGGCGCGGAGGGCTTCCGCCCGGGCGTCACGGTCGACGAGAACGAAGGCGTCCTCGATGCCGGTCCCGTCAAGGTGCGGGTCGCACGCGCGGCGGGCCAGTGGCGCGTCGACTTCATCGATGCCGACGGGCGCGTGCTCACGAGCTCCCTCCCGCGGTCGATCGGGCACGTGACCGACACCACGGGCAAGAACGGCACCGCCGCCACAGCCGGGACGGCCGGCACCGCCGGCACCGCCGCGGGCGGCACGAAGCCCACGTGGGTGCACCAGCAGCTGAGCATCGAGCCGGGCGAGCGCGTCTACGGTCTCGGCGAGCGCTTCGGCGCGTTCGTCAAGAACGGCCAGGTCGTCGACACGTGGAACGCCGACGGCGGCACGTCGAGCGAGCAGGCGTACAAGAACGTGCCGTTCTACCTGACCTCTCGTGGCTATGGCGTCTTCGTCGACCACCCCGAGAACGTGTCGTTCGAGGTCGGCAGCGAGGTCAACTCGCGCGTGCAGTTCTCGGTGGGCGGCGAGTCCCTGGACTACTACGTCATCGGCGGCCCCGAACCCAAGGACGTGCTGCGTCGCTACACCGCGCTCACCGGCCGGCCGGCGCGCGTGCCGGCGTGGTCGTTCGGACTGTGGCTCACGACATCCTTCACCGCCAGCTACGACGAAGACACCGTCAGCGCGTTCGTCGACGGCATGGCAGAGCGCGACATCCCGCTCTCGGTGTTCCACTACGACTGCTTCTGGATGCGCGAGTTCCAGTGGAGCGACTTCGAGTGGGACTCCCGCGCATTCCATGACCCGGTGGGGCAGATCGCCCGCATGCACGAGCGCGACGTGCACGTGTCGCTGTGGATCAACCCCTACATCGCGCAGCGCTCGGCGCTGTTCCGCGAGGCGGCCGACAACGGCTACCTCCTCAAGCGCACCGACGGCAGCGTGTGGCAGTGGGACATGTGGCAGGCGGGCATGGGGCTCGTGGATTTCACGAACCCGGATGCCGCGGACTGGTACGTCGAGAAGCTGCAGGGTCTGCTCGACCAGGGCGTCGACGCGTTCAAGACGGATTTCGGCGAGCGGATCCCGGTCGAGGGCGTCGTGTGGCACGACGGCTCCGACCCGCACCGCATGCACAACTACTACGCGAAGCTCTACAACGAGGTCGTGTTCCGCGCGCTCGAGCGGCACCACGGCGTCGGCGACGCCGTCGTGTTCGCCCGTTCCGCGACGGCCGGCTCGCAGCAGTTCCCCGTGCACTGGGGCGGCGACAACGACTCGACGTTCCTGTCGATGGCCGAGTCGCTGCGCGGCGGCCTCTCGCTCGCGATGTCGGGCTTCGGCTACTGGAGCCACGACATCGGCGGCTTCGAGGGCACCCCCGACCCTGGCCTGTTCAAGCGCTGGCTCGCCTTCGGCCTGCTGTCGTCGCACTCGCGGCTGCACGGCTCGTCGTCGGTGCGCGTGCCGTGGGCGTTCGACGACGAGGCGGTCGACGTCGCCCGTGCGTTCACGAAGCTCAAGATGCGGCTCATGCCGTACCTCGCGGGCGCGGCCGAGCAGGCGCATCGCTGCGGGACGCCGATGATGCGCCCGATGGCGCTCGAGTTCCCCGGGGACCGCTCGGGCTTCGACGCCGACACCCAGTACATGCTGGGCGACGCCCTGCTGGTCGCGCCGGTCTTCACCGCCGACGGCAGCGTGGAGTACTACGTGCCCGAGGGGGAGTGGACCTCGCTCCTCGACGGATCCGTGGTCGACGGGCGCCGATGGGTCTCCGAGACCCACGGGTACGACTCCGTGCCGCTGCGGGTGCGCCCCGGAACGGTGCTCCCGTTCGGCGCCGACGACAGCCGCCCCGACTACGACTGGTCCGACGGCGTGACCCTGCGCTGCTTCGAGCTTCCCGACGGCTACGACCGCGAGACGCGGGTGCCGGGCCACGACGCCAGGGGGTCCATCGACGGCGTCGGCGCCACCACGTTCCGCGTGCGGCGTGAGGGCTCCATGATCATCGCGACGACGGACGACGCACACGCCCCGTGGGCGCTGCAGGTGGGTGACCGGATCGCCCGCGCCGCAGCATCCGGAGAGATCCGTCTCGAGATCGAGGAGAACGCACGATGAGCGACACGATCACGGATGCTGCGACCACGATGCCCGCGCAGGACCAGGCGCCGGGGCGGCCGTTGTTCCGGCAGGTCGACCAGCCGCTCGCCGCGCGCGCTCGCGACCTCCTCAGCCGGCTGACGCCCGAGGAGCGCATCGCGATGCTGCACCAGGCGGCGCCGGCCGTCGAGCGTCTCGGGGTGTCCGCGTGGCACACCGGATGCGAGGCGCTGCACGGCGTCGCGTGGCTCGGGCGTGCGACGGTGTTCCCGCAGCCGGTGGGACTCGCCGCCACGTGGGACACCGACCTCGTGGAGAAGGTGGGCGAGGTCGCTGCGGTCGAGGTGCGCGCGAAGCGCGCCGAGAACCCGCGGGTGAGCCTCAACGTGTGGGCTCCGGTCGTCAACACGCTGCGCCACCCGGGCTGGGGGCGCAACGAGGAGGGCTACTCCGAGGACCCGCACGTGACCGCGGTCTTCGGCACCGCGTACTCGCGGGGCTTGCGCGGCGACCACCCGCGCGTGTGGCGCACCGTCCCCGCGCTCAAGCACTTCCTCGCCTACAACAACGAGACCGACCGCTCCACGACGTCGTCCGAGATGTCGCTGCGCACCCTCCACGAGGAGGAGCTTCCGGCCTTCCGCGGCGCGATCGAGGAGGGCGTCGCGGGCGGCATCATGCTGGCGTACAACCGCGTGAACGGCGTCCCCGCGCACACGCAGCCCGAGCTCGTCGAGGAGGCGCGGAGCTGGTCGGACGAGTCGATCGCGGTGGTGTCCGATGCCGGCGCCCCGTCCTTCCTCGTCACCACGCAGCGCTCCCAGCCCGATCACGTCCACGCCGCGGCAGCTCTGGTGACCTCGGGGCTCGACTCGTTCACCGACAACGACGCCGACGCGTCACCCACGATCGGCTACGTGACGGAGGCGCTCGCCGCCGGGCTGCTCACCGCGGACGACGTCGACCAGGCCGTGCTGCGGCTGCTCGAGCTGCGCATCCGCACCGGCGAGTTCGACGGCGACGCCGACCCGTACGGGGGGATCGGCGTCGACGCCATCGACGCGCCGGCGGCCCGTGAACTCGCCCGGGAGGCGGTGGCCCGCTCGGTCGTCGTGCTGCGGAACGACGCCGGCGTGCTGCCGCTCTCCCGGGCGTCCCGCATCGCGGTCGTCGGGCCGCTCGCCGACCTCGTGCTCACGGACTGGTACGCGGGCACCCCGCCGTACGCGGTCGGCATCGGCGCGGCCGCCGCCGAGCGCTTCGGCGAGGCTGAGGTCGTGACTGGCGCCGACACCATCGCGCTCCGGGCAACCTCGAACGGCCGCTACATCGTGTCGAGCGCTGACGGCTCCGTGGTCGAGGCGGCCGGCGACGCCGCCGAGGGCGACGCCCTGTTCGACGTGACCGACTGGGGCGACGGCATCCTGACCCTCCGATCCCACGCGAGCGGACTGCTGCTCACCGGAGGGAAGTGGCCCATGCGCGCCGACGCCGCGCGCGTCGGCGGGTGGGTGGTGCAGGAGAGCTACCGCAAGCACGTCCACGCGGACGGCACGTGGTCGCTGCTGCACCTCGGCTCGGGACGGTGGCTGCGCGTGTTCCGCGACTCGGGTCTGCTGGCGGCCGAGGCGGTCACGCTCGACGACGCCGAGCGCTTCGGTGTGCGTGTGGTGCGATCGGGCGCTGCGGCGGTCGCGGAGGCGGCCGCGCGCGCCGACGCCGTCGTCGTCGCGGTCGGCAACGACCCCCACCTCAACGGCCGCGAGACGGAGGACCGGCCGCACCTGCGCCTGCCCGCCGCGTGGGCCGAGGTGTGGCGCGCCGCGCGCGAGGCCAACCCGCGCGCCGTGCTGACGATCGTGTCGAGCTACCCCTACGTGCTCGACGACGTCGAGGCCGACACCGTCGTCTGGTCGAGCCACGGCGGCCAGGAGCTCGGCCACGGGGTTATCGACGTGCTCTCGGGCGACCGCGAGCCGTCGGGCCGCCTCTCTCAGAGCTGGCCGGCCACTGAGGAGCAGGCGGGCGATCTGTTCGACTACGACACACTCCGCCAGGGAGCGACCTACCGCCACCAGCCCGACGAACCTGCGTTCGCGTTCGGCCACGGCCTCACGTACACGTCCGTCGCCTACGAGTCGGTCTCGTTGACGGGTGCTGCGGTCCCCGCGCCCGCACCGACGCATCGGCACTCCGGCTTCGCGCCGCGGGCCGACGAGTCCGTGGTGGCCGCGGTGGTGCGGGTCCGCAACACCGGCGACCGCGACGCAGAGGAGCTCGTGCAGCTGTACGCGCTGCCGGCGGCGGATCTTCCGCTGCCCACACCGCGCCGGCTGCTCGTGGCGTACCGCAGGGTGCGGCTCGCCCCCGGCGAGACCCGCGACGTGGAGCTGTCGTTCTCGTCCGCGCGCCTCGCGGTGTGGGACGACGCCGTGCGTCTCCCCGGCGCTGTCGACGACTGGCTCCACCAGGGTGCGCTGCGGGTCCAGCCTGGGTCGTATGCCGTGGCCGCAGGCCCGTCGGCGTGGGACCTCCCCGTCTGGACTGACCTGGAGGTCACCACGGGCTGAGGTCGCCGGGACGCTCGGGGCGTTTCGACTACGGGCGCTGGAGCGCCCTCCGCTCAACGACCGGCGATGTGTGTGCCGGTCGTTGAGCGAGCGCGCCCCCGCTTCCCGGTCGAGCGCGCGCGCCCCGTTTCCCGGTCGTTGAGCGAGCGCGGCCCCGTTTCCCGGTCGTTGAGCGAGCCTGCGAGTCGAAACGCGCGGGGGAACGCGGCCCCCTCCCGGTCGTTGAGCGAGCCTGCGAGTCGAAACGCGCGGGGGAACACGGCCCCCTCCCGGTCGTTGAGCGAGCTTGCGAGTCGAAACGCCCTGAGCCCGGCGCAGGGCTCAGGGTGCGAGTTCCTCCGCCAGCGCCCGCGTCTCCTCGGGCGTCCACACCCGGTCGCCGAAGACGTGACGGTGTGTGAGCGACAGCTCGGCGCCCGCGGCCAGCACGACGTACTCGTCGAACGAGGGCGAGGGTGCCAGTACCGGGATCGGCTCGCTGCGGACGAACCAGCGGATCGGCGGCGCCCCTGTCGAGGTGCCCGCGAACGCGAGCACGGTGGCGCCGCCGTCCACGTCGTCGTGCTGGCCCGAGAAGGCCACCCACGGCGCGACGCGGCCCATGACGCCTTCGTCGCCGGCGTCGTCGGGCAAGCCGCCCGCCAGGACCCGCCCGCCGGTCCAGGCACGCGGCATCCGCATCATGAGGCCGGTGTAGCCCGCGCCCGGTCGGCCCTCGGTCGTCGGGCTGCCGAGCTCGAGCCGGTGCCCCGACACGTTGCGCAGCGTCGTCGAGAAGTCGAGCATCCAGAAGCCGCGGTCGGTGTCGACCCCGTGGAAGCGGTGCGTCCGGGTCTCGGCGAGCCACTCCTCGCCGCCCTGCGTGATCCACGTGAGCTCCTCGGTGAACGAGACCTCGCCTCCGGCGTCGGCGACCGTGGTGAAGCCGTCGTGGCGGATGGTGCCGACGTTGTCGAGGAGCGCGTAGTCGCCGTGCTCCGGCCGGTAGGTGTTGCCGCCCCAGAAGTTCTGGCCCGACACGTGGGTCCAGGTCATCTGCAGACCCTTGTGCCACCGGTGATCCCAGGGTCGGAAGCCCGTCAGCAGCCCGCCGTCGAGCGCTCGCAGCGGGTGCAGGAAGGGCTTCGGACCCTCGGAGATCGCCCCGCCGGGATCGAACGCGTAACGCGCGATCTCGACGCCGGCAGCGGTGACGGTCACGTCGGTCTCATCGAGGCGGAGAGTGAGGTCGGTCACCCTCCCATTGTGGGCCCAGAGCGGCGGAAAACGGTTGCCCCGCGAGATGCGGAGCGTAATTTACCGCTGTCGGGGCTCGAGCGGTAGAGGCATCCCCGCACGGACGGGCGGCGATAGCGTCTTGGTCATCTCACATGAGACCTCGCACCCCCCGCGGGGTCCACGAGACAGAAGGAGAGAGACATGCTCTGGACCATTCTCGGCCTGATCATCGTCGGCCTCATCGCCGGCCTCATCGCTCGTGCCATCATTCCTGGCAAGCAGAGCATGGGCATCCTGCTCACGATCGTCCTCGGAATCGTCGGCTCGTTCGTCGGCGGGTTCCTCGGCTTCCTGCTGTTCGGAAGCGACCCGAACGGTGGCTTCCTGCAGCCGTCGGGCATCATCGGCTCGATCCTCGGCTCGATCGTCGTGCTGGGCCTGTACGTGCTCTTCACGCGTCGCCGGGGTGTGAACCGCGCCTGACAGACACTTCGCCCGGATCCGTGCGCTCCCTCGCACGGGTCCGGGCGCGTCTGTGCGCGGCGGCGTCAGGCGCCGGCGAGCGCCTGCGACACGACCTCGCGGGCCTGGGCCTGCACCTGAGCCAGGTGCTCGGGACCCCGAAGCGACTCGGCGTAGAGCTTGTACACGTCTTCCGTGCCCGACGGGCGCGCGGCGAACCACGCGTGCTCGGTCTGCACCTTGAGGCCCCCGATCGCGGCCCCGTTTCCCGGCGCGTGGGAGAGCTTCGCGGTGATCGGTTCGCCGGCGAGCTCGGTCGCCGTCACGGCTTCGGGGGCGAGCTTGCCGAGCGCAGCCTTCTGCGCGGGGGAGGCGGGGGCATCCACGCGCTGGTAGGCCGAGGCGCCGAACTCGGCCTCGAGCTCGGCATAGCGCTGCGACGGCGTCTTGCCGGTGACCGCGAGGATCTCGGCCGCCAGCAGGCACAGCAGGATGCCGTCCTTGTCGGTGGTCCACACCGAGCCGTCCTTGCGCAGGAACGAGGCGCCCGCCGACTCCTCGCCGCCGAAGGCCACCGATCCGTCCAGCAGTCCGGGAACGAACCACTTGAACCCGACGGGAACCTCGAGCAGCTCGCGGCCGAGCGATGCGGCCACGCGGTCGATGATCATCGAGCTGACGAGGGTCTTGCCGACCGCAGCATCCGCCGGCCAATCCGGCCGGTGCGAGTACAGGTAGTCGATCGCGACGGCGAGGTAGTGGTTCGGGTTCATCAGCCCGGCGTCAGGCGTGACGATGCCGTGCCGGTCGGCGTCGGCGTCGTTGCCGGTGAGGATGTCGTACTCCTCGCGGCGGCCGATCAGCCCGGCCATCGCCGACGGCGACGACGGGTCCATCCGGATCTTCTCGTCCCAGTCGAGGGTCATGAACCGCCACGTCGGGTCGACGTCGGGGTTCACGACCGTGAGGTCGAGGCCGTGCACCTCGGCGATGAGCGCCCAGTACTCGACCGACGCGCCGCCCAGCGGGTCGGCGCCGATGCGCACGCCCGCGGAGCGGATCGCGTCGACGTCGATGATGTTCGCGAGGTCGCGCACGTACGCGTCCCGGAAGTCGTACTGCCCCAGCGTGTCGGCGTCGAGGTCCTTGAATGGGGTGCGCGCGACGCCTTCGAGGCCGGCGGCGATGAGCTCGTTCGCCCGGTTCGCGATCCAGCCCGTCGCGTCGGTGTCGGCGGGACCGCCGTTCGGCGGGTTGTACTTGAAGCCGCCGTCGCGCGGCGGGTTGTGGCTGGGCGTCACGACGATGCCGTCCGAGCGGGTCGGGTCCGCGGCATCCTTCCCGCGGTTGTGCGTCAGGATCGCGTGGCTGAGCGCGGGAGTCGGCACCCACGAGTCGCGCGAGTCGACCCGCACGTCGACGCCGTTGGCGACGAGCACCTCGATGGCGCTGCGCTCGGCCGGCAGTGACAGGCCGTGCGTGTCGCGCCCGAGGAACAGCGGCCCCTCGATGCCCTGCGCCTTGCGGTAGTCGACGATCGCCTGCGTCGTGGCGAGGATGTGGGTCTCGTTGAAGCTGGCCGACAGCGACGAGCCGCGGTGACCGCTCGTCCCGAACGCGACGCGCTGCTCGGGAACCGAGGGATCTGGCTTGATGTCGTAATAAGCGGCGATCAGCTCATCGATGTCGATGAGGTCGGATGCTTCGGCCGGTTGTCCTGCGCGAGTCATGCGTCCCAGTCTGCCTGTCCTCGGCTCGCCGTGCACGGTCCGTGACGCCCCGCCGCGGACCGCGATTCAGGATGCGCGCACGCCGCGCCCGGGCGCACCCGCGGAATTCCGCGGGTGCCGCCGATGGCGCCGGGCGTCCGTCCTGAGTTACGGGCGGACTCGGGTAGCGGAGGCGGCTCGCGGCGCGGGGCTAGGCTGGCACGCGTGACTTCCGAGGTCGCCTCCGCCGAGGCATCCGTTCCCGTTCGCCGCACGTACAGCTACCTGGGCCCCGCGGGCACGTTCACCGAGGCGGCGCTCGCCCAGGTGCCGGAGGCGCGCGGCCAGGAGTGGAGGCCGGTGCGCAACGTGGGCGAGGCGCTCGCCGACGTCGTCGAGGGGCGCTCCGACGCCGCGATGATCGCGATCGAGAACTCCGTCGACGGCGGCGTGTCGACGGCCCAGGACGCTCTCGCGACGGTGCCGGGACTGCGCATCGTCGGGGAGTATCTCGTGCCGGTCGAGTTCGTCCTCGTCGCACGCCCCGGTGCGCGTCTCCAGGACGTCTCCCTCATCGCCGCGCACCCGGTCGCCTACGCGCAGTGCCTCCAGTGGCTCTCGGGCATGCTGCCGGCCCACGCGCACGTGCCGGCCGCGAGCAACGTCGCGAGCGCGATGGGGCTGCTCGATGGTTCGAGCGACGCGGATGCCGCGATCGCCCCTCCCGGGATCCTCGAGCACCATCAGCTCGAGCTGCTGGCCTCGAACATCGGCGACAACCCCAACGCGGTCACCCGGTTCGTCCTGGTGAGCCGCACCGTCGTGCCGCCGCCCCCGACCGGCGCCGACAAGACCTCGCTCATCGTCGAGCTGCCCGACGACCACCCCGGTGCGCTCCTCGAGATGCTCGAGCAGTTCGCCACCCGCGGCATCAACCTGTCGCTCCTGGCCTCCCGCCCCATCGGCGACGAGCTGGGCCGCTACCGCTTCGTCGTCGACGCCGATGGGCACCTCGAGGACGAGCGCATGGCCGACGCCCTCATGGGGCTGCGCCGCTTCAGCCCGCGCGTGACTTTCCTCGGGTCGTACCCGCGCGCCGACCGCGCCGTCGTGCGCTACCCCGAGCGCTACGCCGACGACGTCTTCGTCGAGGCACGGGACTGGCTGCGGGGGCTCATCTCCGGGGAACCCGAAGTCCAGGACTGACGAGCGCCGCGCTCAGAGTCCCAGCTCGGCGGCGAGCAGCTCCAGCGTCTGCAGGCGTCCGGGGGCGGCATCCATCGGCTCGGCCTCGTACGAGCCGGCGATCGGGGAGATCATCACCTCGTCGACGCCGTGCTGCGTGGCGAAGGAGCGGAGATCGGATGCTACGGCCGCCGCCGTGCCGACGAGCCACTTCGCGCGGGCCGACGCCATGAACGTGTCGCCCAGGCCGGCGAAGTCGGCCGCGTTCGCGAGGGAGTGCTCCACCGTCTCCAGCGGGACGAGGGGTCTGTTGGTGCGCAGTCGTGCCGTCATGCGGAGGTTGGGCAGCGCGCGGGCTTCGGCCTCCTCTTGCGTGGGTGCGGCCAGCACGTTCGCGGTCAGGAAGGTGCGCGGGGCGTCGAGAACCTCTGACGCCACGAACGCCGAGCGGTAGAGCTCGAGGGCGCGCTCGAGGCCCTCGCCCGAGAAGTGGTTGGCGAACACGTACGGCAGGCCGAGCGACGCGGCGAGCTGCGCGGAGTAGTCGCTCGACCCCAGCAGCCACACCTCGGGTGTGGTCGTCGCCGCGGGAGTCGCGTGCACGTCATACGTGCCACCCGACGTGAAGCGCAGCGACGCGCCGTCCGGTGCGACGAGCGAAAGGATGTCGCGCACGTGGTCGGGGAACCGCTCGACGTCGCTCGTGGTGCCGCTCTGCCGCAGCAGCTGCGTGATCACCGGATCCGACCCCGGTGCGCGCCCGAGGCCGAGATCGATGCGCCCGGGAGCGAGCGCCTCGAGGGCCGCGAACTGCTCGGCGACCACCAGCGGGGAGTGGTTCGGCAGCATGACGCCGCCCGACCCCAGCCGGATGCGCGACGTCCGCGCGGCGGCCGCCGCCGCCAGCACCGGCGGCGTGGTCGAGGCGACGGCCGGCATGTTGTGGTGCTCGGCGAACCAGTACCGGCGATAGCCGAGCCGATCCGCCGCATCCACGACGGACAGGGATGCTGCGACCGCCTGCGCGCTCGTCTGCCCGGTGCGCACCGGAACGAGGTCGAGAACGGACAGGGCCGGGGCGGGGGTCGCAGTGCTCATCGTCGTCTGCAACCACGCGCCCCGGCGTCCGCATTCCGCATTCGGACTCATTCGCCGGATCCGCGGTGAGGGGGCGTCAGGGCAGGCGGTTCGCCTTCGCGAGGTTCTCGCGCAGTTCGTCGGCGGTCTGCGCGACGACGTAGGCGGGGCGGTCGCGCTCGAGACGCCACGATTCGCTCAGCGGACCCGCGCTCACGGTGTCGAAACCCAGCGCGTCGTAGACGCCGGTGACGAACTCGATGGCCTCGGGGTCGTCGCTCGCGGTGCCGAGCGCACGGCGCCGCGGGTCTCCCGCGGCGAGACCGCCCGCGTTGATGTCGGACGCGAAGAGGTGATTGAAGGCCTTGACGACCTTCGACCCCGGCAGGTGCTGCTGAAGGAGTCCGGAGGTCGTGGCCTCGCCGCGGTCGAGAGCGTCGACGTGGCCGTCGCGCTCGAAGTAGTAGTTGTTCGTGTCGAGGACGATCTTCCCGGCGAGCGGCTCGACGGGAACGTCCTTCAGCGCCTTGAGCGGCACCGTCACCACGGCGATGTCCGCCGCTGCGGCCGCTCCGACGGCGGTCGCCGCACGGACATTCGGGCCGAGGTCGTCGACGAGTCCGGCGAGGCTCTCCGGTCCGCGCGAGTTCGAGATCACGACGTCGTAGCCGAGTCCCGAGAAGGCGCGGGCGAGCGCGCTGCCGATGTGTCCTGCACCGATGATTCCGATCGTGGTCATGACGGGGCGCAACCGCGGGGCGCAGCATCCCATTCCGCACTTCCGTCACAGGACGACATCCGCCGGCCTCAGGAGCGGGCGGCCCGCTTGACATGCTCGTAGGCGGCCAGGGCGGCCTTGCGCGTATCACCGAGGTCGACGAGAGGCTCGGGAGCGTCCTCGCCCAGCGTGTCGGGAGCCCACTCGCGCACGTAGTGCCCGTCGCCGTCGAACTTCTTCGCCTGCAGGTCGGGATTGAAGATGCGGAAGTACGGCGCCGCGTCGGCGCCCGAGCCGGCGACCCACTGCCAGTTGAACGGGTTGCTGGCCTCGTCCGCGTCCACGAGCGTGTCCCAGAACCATTCCTCGCCACGCCGCCAGTCGATGAGCAGGTTCTTGACGAGGAAGGATGCCGTCACCATCCGCACGCGGTTGTGCATGTAGCCGGTCGTCCAGAGCTCCCGCATCCCCGCGTCGACGAACGGGACGCCCGTGCGGCCCCGCTGCCATGCCTCGAGGTGCGTCGGCTTCAGCCGAGGCCACGGGAACGCGTCGAACTCGGGCCGGAGGTTCTGCGTCGCGAGCTGCGGGAAGTGGAACAGCGTGTGCCACGCGAATTCGCGCCAGCCCAGCTCCGAGAGGAACCGGCCCCCGTGCCCGGCCTGGACCGTGTCGTGCCACACGGTGAAGGGGCTGACCTCGCCCCAGCGCAACCGCGGCGACAGCAGCGACGTCGCGCCGGCCGCGGGCTCGTCGCGCGCCCGGTCGTACGCGGCGAGGTCGTCGTCGAGGAACTCCCGCAGACGCCGCCGGGCCGCGGGTTCGCCCGGCTCCCACGCCTCGCGCAGCCCACCCGCCCAGTCCGGGTTGCGGGGGAGCAATCCCCAGTCGTCGAGGGAATCGGATGCTGCGCCCCGCCGCGCGCGGTCGACCTCACGCGGCTCGGGCAACGGTGCCCGGGGCGACTGCAGCGCGAGGCACGCGCGCCAGAACGGCGTGAACACCGAGAAGTGCGTGCCGCCACCCGTCTTCACCGTCCAGGGCTCGAACAGCAGCGACCCGGCGAAGGAGGCGACCTCGACGCCGTCGTCCCGCAGCCGCGCCTTGAGGGCCGCGTCGATCTCGCGCTCGGGCCCCCCGTACCGCCGGTTCCAGAAGACGGCGCCGGCTGCCGCATCCGTCACGAGATCGCTCACCACGCGCGCGGCCGGGCCGCGCCGCAGGACGAGGGCCGCGCCGCGCTCGCGCAGCCGATCGCCGAGGGAGGCGAGCGAGTGGTGCAGCCACCAGCGGGCGGCGCCGCCGAGAGGCCGGATTCCCGGCGACTGCTCGTCGAGCACGTAGAGCGCGATGATCGGCTCGCCACGGTCGATCGCTGCGCGCAGCGCGGGGTTGTCGGCGAGGCGGAGGTCATCGCGAAACCACACGATCGACGGGCTGGCCATGGGTTCATCCTCGCCCGTCGTCGCTGCGCGCGACCGGCATTGACAGGCGGGCGCGCACCTGCCTCGTCAGAGGCCGTCGGTGGTGTGACCCTTGGGGACGACGACACGGAGCGCCGAAGCCTCGACCCGGGTCTTGACCGAGAGGGCCTCGCCGAACTCGTCGCCGTCCAGCTGGACGGGACGCGCCTCGTGCGTCGCGAGCTCGATGCCCGCGCCGCGGGAGTAGACGACCGCGTTGTCCTTCGTGCGCAGCGACAGCACCCGGCGCCCGGCGCGGAAGCGGCGGAGGAAGCTGTTGTCCCACGCGACGCGACGCCACACGAAGAGCCAGCCGAACGGGCCTTTGGGCTGGAAGATCACGATGTCGAGCGCACCGTCGGCGACGGAGGCCTCCGGGATGAGGTCGAGGCCGGCCGGGAGCTTGCCGCAGTTCGCGAACAGCACGCTCTGCACCCGCGACGAGTGCAGCCGGTGCCCGGGCAGCTCGTACACGACGCGGAACGGCTTGGCGGCCGGAAGCGACCGGGCGGCCCCGTCGACGTAGGCGACCCAGCCCACGGTCTTCTTCAGCTGTGGGTTGGTGTTGGCGATCATCGCGGCGTCCAGGCCGATGCCGCCCATCACCACGAACGCGTGCTCGGCGGTGGTTCCGTCCGGGCGGGCGAGCTCCGTCCAGCCGACGTCGATCGACAGCTCATCGCCGTCGAAGACGGCGCGGATCATCGTCTCCGGCTCGGCGAGCGGCAGCTTGAGGTTGCGGGCGAGCAGGTTGCCGGTGCCGCTGGGCACGATGGCCAACGGCACCCCCGAGCCGCTCATCGCCTCCGACACCGCACGCACGGTGCCGTCGCCGCCGGCGACGAGCACCGTGTCGACGCCTTCTTCGAGCGCCTCGCGGGTCACGTCGTCGCCGAGGTCGTCGACGGTCGTCTCGTAGAAGAGAGGTTCCGACCAGCCGGCTTCGGCCGCGAGCCGGGTGACCGTGTCCCGCAGGGTCGCGGCATCGACCTTGATCGGGTTGTAGACGAGCGCGGCCTTCGGGGTGGGGCGGCCGCTGCTCTCCATGGGCCGCGTCTCGCCCTCGGGACCGACGCGGCGGGCGCGTCCGCCCTCGTCGTCGGTGGTGTCGGATCCGATGTCATCGGGTTCACGGATGATGTGGTCGGGCTCGGCGGCCTTCTGGGGATCCGGGGCTTCCGCCTCCCTGTCGGAGGCGGCGGGCGCGGGGTCATCCGCGGAGGAAGGGGCGGCAGCATCCGTCCCCTCCGCCGTCACGTCAGCGAGGTCGAGCTCGGAAGTCGATGGCCCATCGGCGTAGATGGCATCAGCCGGGTGCGGATTCAGGTCGGTCGGGATCTCGCCGGTGGGAACATCGTCGACAGGACCGTCGCCGCCGCTGGGAAGGTCTTCGCCCGATCCGGATGCCGCCGCCATGAGGTACAGATTAGGACCCGAATCGCCCGGCGGGAGCATCCGCCGTGGGGCTTGACAGTCCGGGTGTCCGCTTGCGGGCGCCGACTAAGCTTGCAGGGTGATCGATCCCCTGCTTCTTCGCGACAATCCCGAGCTGGTCAAGCGGTCGCAGGAGGCGCGGGGCGAATCACCCGGCACCGTCGACGCCGCCGTCGAGGCCGACCGCGCGCGACGCGCCGCCATCACGGCCTTCGAAGAGCTCCGCGCGGCGCAGAACGCGCACGGCAAGAAGGTCGCTCAGGCGCCGAAAGAGGAGAAGGCGGCCCTCGTCGCCGAGGCCAAGGAGCTCAGCGAGAGGGTGAAGCAGGCCCAGCACGCGGTCGCCGCGGCGGAGGAGGCGTCCGCCGAGGTCTTCGGTGCGCTCGAGAACATCGTGATCGACGGTGTGCCCGCGGGCGGCGAAGACGACTTCGTCACGCTGCGCACGCACGGCGAGGTCCCGGCGTTCGGCTTCGAGCCGCGCGACCACCTCGAGCTCGGCGAGAAGCTCGGCGCGATCGACATGGAGCGCGGCACCAAGGTGTCGGGCAGCCGCTTCTACTTCCTCACGGGGATCGGCGCGCGGCTCGAGATCGCCCTCATGAACCTTGCGCTCGACCGGGCGCTGCAGGCCGGCTTCACGCCCATCATCCCGCCGACGCTGGTGCGGCCCGAGGTGATGCAGGGCACCGGGTTCCTCGGCAAGCACTCGGCCGAGGTCTACCACCTCGAAGACGACGACCTCTACCTCGTCGGCACGAGCGAGGTGCCGCTGGCCGGCTACCACATGAACGAGATCCTCGACCTCTCGCGCGGGGCCAAGCGCTACGCGGGCTGGTCGACCTGCTACCGCAGCGAGGCCGGCTCGTACGGCAAGGACACCCGCGGCATCATCCGCGTGCACCAGTTCAACAAGCTCGAGATGTTCGTCTACACGACCCCTGAGGAGGCCGAGGCGGAGCACCTGCGCCTGGTCGCGATGCAGGAGGGGATGCTGCAGGACCTCGGCCTGTCGTATCGAGTGATCGACGTCGCCGCCGGCGACCTCGGCTCGAGCGCTGCCCGCAAGTACGACATCGAGGCCTGGGTCCCCACGCAGCACGCCTATCGCGAGCTCACCTCGACCTCGAACTGCACGACCTACCAGGCGCGCCGGCTCGACATCCGCTACCGGCCGGAGGGCGGCAAGACGCAGCCCGTCGCAACCCTCAACGGCACGCTCGCGACCACCCGTTGGATCGTCGCGCTGCTCGAGACGCACCAGCGGGCGGACGGCTCCGTGACGGTCCCCGAGGTGCTGCGACCATTCCTCGGCGGGCTCGAGGTGATGGAGCCGATCGCGTGAGCGAAGCGCACCTGCCGAAGACCGGGTCGATCAAGGTCGTCGCGCCGAAGAAGGCCGCGAAGATCGTCGAGCAGGTGGCGCGCGACACCGAGAACCCCGCGGTCGCGACCGAGCAGCTGCTGATCGCCCTCGACATCGACGGCACCGTCCTCCTCGAGGACGAATCGCTCAGCCCCGGTGTCGTCGACGCCGTCGAGCACGCCCACCGGTCCGGTCACGAGGTGATGGTCGCGACCGGACGCAGCTGGGAGGGCACACGCGGCATCCTGCGCGTCCTCGGCATCGCTCCCGAGTTCGTCGTGTGCTCGAACGGCGCCGTGGTGCTCAAGCGCGTCGAGGCCGACGAACTGCGCTACGACCGCTGGCACGTCGAGACCTTCGACTCGCGCGCGGTGCTCGAGCAGCTGCGCGTGCACCTGCCCGACGCGCGCTACCTCGTCGAGCTCGCCGACGGGCAGCGTCTGTACACCGAGTACCTCGAGGACTGGAACCTCACGCACGCGCGCCGAGTGCCGTTCGAAGAGCTCGGTGCCCAGCCGGTGTGCCGCGTGGTCGTCGTCGCGCCCGACAAGCGCGAGCAGGACTTCGTCGAGCTCGTGAAGCGCATCGGCCTCAACCACGTCTCGTACGCGGTCGGCTGGACGGCGTGGCTCGACATCGCCCCGAAGGGCGTCGACAAGAGCACCGGTCTGGAGCTCGTGCGCACCGAGCTCGGCATCGACCCCGCTCACGTGCTGGTGATGGGCGATGGCCGCAACGACGTCGGCATGTTCCGCTGGGCGCTCGACAACGGCGGCCGTGCCGTCGCGATGGCGCAGGGGCCGCCGGAGGTGCGCGACGCCGCCGGAGAGATCACCGACTCGGTGCACGAGGGCGGCGTGGCCGCGGTGCTCCGCCGCCTCTGACGCCTTCCGCTGGTCGCCGGTCCGGCTCGGAGGGAAAGCGCGCGTCCCTCAGATGATTGCCAGGCGCCGTTGGAAGAATGAGGCGACAGTGCTGTCGGCTAGACTCGACGCCTGTTCGACGGATGCCTCCTCTCGGGGCGGCATCGGTCGGGAGGGTTGTCCGAGCGGCCGATGGACCTGGTCTTGAAAACCAGTGGGCAGCAATGTCCCGTGGGTTCGAATCCCACACCCTCCGCAGTGATGATGTGCCGGGGGGCGAGAAGCAGTCCCCGAAAGGAACCGAGTGAGTCCGACGCACAAGCCCACGAGGCGCGGCCGCCGCACGGTGGCCCGTCACGGTGAGCTGTCGTCTCCGACCCCGCTCGGTTTCATCTTGAAGCTCGTCGGCATCGTCGCCGCCGTCGTGCTGGTGTCGGGTGCCGGCGTCGCCGCGTACGCCGCCGCCGACATCACGACGAGCTTCACCGAGGACGCCGTCGAACTCGAGGGCCAGGGTGCCGTCCCGCCGGACATCGGCGCGATCGAGGGCGGCGTCGACGTGCTCCTGGTCGGCACCGACGAGTGCGAAGAGGAGTTCGCCTACATCTTCGGCGAACGCTGCACCGGCGCCGACGCCGGCGGGCAGCTCAACGATGTCAACATGCTCGTGCACATCTCCGACGATCCACGTCGGGTGACGGTGGTGTCGTTCCCGCGCGACCTCATGGTGCCGATCCCGTCGTGCACCCGCGAGGACGGCTCGACCACGTCCGCGACGAGCAAGACGCAGATCAACGAAGCGTGGGGCTACGGCGGGCTCTCCTGCGTCGCGAAGACGATCAAGGAGCTGAGCGGCCAGAACATCCCGTTCGCCGCCAAGGTGAGCTTCGGCAACGTCATCAACATCACGGATGCGATCGGCGGCGTGGACGTCTGCATCGGCAACGGCGGCATCAAGGACAAGTACACGGCCATCAACTGGCCGGCGGGGCCTCGCACGATCCAGGGCGTCGAGGCGCTGCAGTTCCTGCGCACCCGCCACGGCCTGCAGAACGGCAGCGACCTGGCGCGCATCAGCAACCAGCAGCAGTACATGTCGAGCCTCGCACGCAAGCTCGTGAGCGACGAAGTGCTGTCGAACCCCGCGACGCTGTACAAGCTCGCGGCGACCGCCGTCGACAACATCACGCCGAGCAAGTCGCTGACCAACCCGATGACGCTCGTGCAGATCGCGCTCGCGGTCAAGAACGTGCCCTTCGAAGACATCGTGTTCGTGCAGTACCCCGTGCTGACCGACCCTGCCGACGCCAACCGTGTGGTGCCCGACGACGAGTCGGCGAAAGAGCTGTGGGCGGCGCTCGCGGCGAACGAGCCGATCGAGATCACGCACGACCAAGACCTCACCGGAGGAGTGATCGTGGCCGACCCGCAGCCGACTGAGGCGCCCGCCGACCCCGAACCCACGGCGACCGCCGATCCGTCGGCGACGCCCGCGCCCACCGAGACCGCGGTGGCGCTGCCCGACAACATCCCCGGCCAGAACGCCGCCCAGCAAACCTGCTCCGCCGGCAACGTCAGGTCCAACGGCTGATGGCATCGATGAAGCGGCCCTCGAGAGAGGGCCAGACGCCCCTTGCGCGTCACGGAGTGCTGAAGTCGCGGCATCCGTTCATGACTCTCGTCGCGATGCTCGGGGTCGTGCTCGGCGTGTTCGGCGTGAGCGCGGCCGGAATCGCCGCGTACAACCTGTTCGACGCGACGCAGACGATCACCGCGAACGCCGTCGTGCTCGACGAGGAGAAGCCGCTGCCGCCGTCGCTCGGCGCGATCGAGGGCGGCGTGAACATCCTCATGGTCGGCACCGACTCGTGCGAGGGTGCGAACGCCGCGCTCTCGATGGCATGCCAGGCCAAGGCGACCGAGGGTGAGCGCAACGACGTCACGATGCTCGTGCACATCTCGGACGAGCCTCGGCGCGTGACCGTCGTGTCGTTCCCGCGCGACATGCTCGTGCCGATCCCGTCGTGCCCGAAGGAGGACGGCAGCGGCAGCTACTCGGCGATGTCGTCGCAGATGCTCAACGCGTCCTACCAGTACGGCGGGCTCGCGTGCACCGTGCTCACGATCGAGTCGCTGATCGACGACCAGATCGACTTCGCCGCGGCCATCCGCTGGACCGGCGTCATCAACATGTCCGACGCCATCGGCGGCGTTGACGTGTGTGTCGCCGGCGACATCAGCGACTCGCATACGGGACTCAAGCTGACCGCCGGGACCCACACCCTGCAGGGTGTGCAGGCACTGCAGTTCCTGCGCATCCGTCACGGCATCGGCGACGGCTCCGACCTCGGCCGCATCTCGAACCAGCAGCAGTTCATGTCGTCGATGGTGCGCAAGCTCCAGTCCGATTCGGTGCTCGCCAACCCCGCGACGCTGCTGAACCTCGCGTCCACGGCCATCAACCAGGCGAAGGAGGGTCAGCTCGTGCTGAGCTCCGGCCTCACGAACGCGACCCTCATGGTGCAGATCGCGATGGCCGTGAAGGACGTGCCGTACGAGGACATCGTCTTCGTGCAGTACCCGACGCGCTACGCCTCGGGCGACGGCGCCAGCCGCGTGGTGCCGGTGAAGGACGCCGCGACGGTGCTCTTCGACGCCCTCAAGGCCAACCAGCCCCTGACGCTGACGGGCGACGCGAGCCAGGGCTACGGCGTCGAGGTCACCGGCGAGGCCGTCAAGCCCGAGGTGGCTCCGACGCCCGCCCCGACCGAGGCGGCCGGCGAGACGCCGGTGGCCGAGGCTCCGGTCACCGAGACCCCGGCGGCGGAGACGCGTGTCGAGCTGCCGTCGGCGATCGCGGGGCAGACCGCGGCGCAGACGACCTGCACGAAACCCGAAGGCCGGTAGGCCGCGAGCCGCTGACGGCGCCTGGTGCGGCTTCAGGCGTGGTGCAGGGCGGCGCACATCGGTGCGTTGTTCGCTTCTCGTGCCGTTCCTGTCGCTGCGGGAGCGGTGTGGGTTAGATTTCTCACGCGCCCTGGGCGCCCGACGCGGGGGAGGAACCGATGATCGGACCGGAGATCGACGCGCTCCCGGTCGTCGTCCTCCTGCTGGACGCCGATGACCGCGTCATCGAGTCGAACGACTGGTTCCGCCGATGGATCGGCGTGGAGCCGGTCGGGCGCGCGCTGGACGAGCTGCTCGTGGTCGTTCCCGACTTCCTCGACGAGACCGACACGGTCCTCATGGCGAGCGCGGCAGACCCCGAGCGCGTCCTGATGCTCGTCCGCGAGCGGCGGAGCGACGGGACGGCTCTGACCGGTATCGACGCGTCCGACCGCTACGCGGCCGGCAAACGCCTTCGGCGCCTCCATGCGCTCGCGGATCGCACACAGACACGTCTGCAGCTCATCATGGATGCGTCGATCGCGTTCGCGACCGCCACGACCGAGGAGCGGCTGAGCCAGATTCTCGCCATCACCGCCGCGCAGGCGTACCAGGCCGAGGAATCGGCTGTCGCCCTCTGCGGTGAGGACGGCGTGCTCCGCCGCACCGCGGGAACCAATCCCTTCCACGACCTCATTCCCGAGTCGCTCATCTCGACTGTGCCGATGCGGCTGCGTCAGGTCGTCAAAGTCAGCGGTCTCACCGAGGCCGAGCAGCTTTCACCCGTCATCGCATCGGCCATGCGGCAGGCCGGAGTCGACGCGTTCCTCGCCGCACCGCTTCAGCTGGACGAGGCGGCCACGGGCGTCTTCATCTGCTTCTTCCGGCACCCGCGCGTCTTCGACGATGAGGCGACACCGCTCGCCGAGGCGCTGGCCGGTCAGGCGGCACAGAAACTCGCGGCCGTCCGGCTGCAACGTCGCCTCGAGCACGCGGCGATGCACGACGAGACGACGGATCTGCCGAACCGGCGCAGCCTCGAGGATCTCGCCGCCTTGACGGATCTGTCGCACGCCACGGTGATCTTCATCGACCTGGACGGCTTCAAGGCCGTCAACGACCACCTCGGGCATGACTTCGGCGACGAGGTGCTCCGCGAAGTCGCACGGCGGCTCCAGGCGAACGTCCGCGAGGGAGACGTGGTCGCGCGCTACGGCGGTGACGAGTTCGTCGTCGTCCTCATCGCGGATCCCGACTCGGCTGTCGAGATCGCGGAGCGTCTGCGCCGAGCGGTGGAGGAGGACTACGCATTCCTGACGGAATCGCTCTCGATCCGTGCGAGCATCGGCGTCGCGCACGCTCGCGGCCCTTCCGACGCTGGCAACGTCGATCAGCTCATACGCCTCGCCGATCAGGCGATGTACATGGCGAAGGCCCGCGGCGGGAATCAGGTGGCGTCCGCCGGGTGAACCTCGGCTCGCGGATCGGCCGTGCAAGAAGCGGTCCCGGTCTCGGTTATGATTGCTGGGTGCATCCGCGCCTCCACGGCCGGATGCCTGGAGACGTCGCATAGTCAGGCCTAGTGCACCACCCTGCTAAGGTGGAGTCCTCGCAAGGGGACCGAGGGTTCAAATCCCTCCGTCTCCGCTGAAAAACCCCCGATCAACGGGGGTTTTCTTGTTCGTCGGTGGCGTGTGTCTCGTTCACAGTTTGGGCCCGGAGCGGCTCCAGGTGTCCCCCAGGCGTCCCCCGTCGCTGTCGGTGCCGTTCTCAGCGTCCTCGGCGGCCGCCAAGCGGGTCAGGTGTTCGCGACGCTGGCCTTCGCCGAGGATGTGGGCGTAGACCCTCAGCACTGTCCGGGGATCGTCTCCCAGATACTCGGCGACTTCGTTGATCGGCGTCCCGAGTCGCAGCCAGCTCGAGGCCGCGTGGTGACGAAGCGCGTGCGGGCGAAAGCCTAGGGGGGCTTGCGGATGAGGCCTACGGCGAACTGCCCACCGAGTCGATTGGTAAAGAGGTAGTCGTCGGGTGCCTCGCCAATAGCGTGCTTTCGATAGATCTCGACGGCGCGTGGCGAGAGCGGGACGACTCGAGTGCCGCGCCACGACTTGGGGTCTTTCTCGTCATACCCGTTGGAGTGCGACCGCCCCACCGCGAACTGCGGTAGCGGGACCTCGACGAACCATCCCACGCGGGCCGCGCGGATCTCGCCCCACCGCAGCGCAGTCAATGACTTGAACTCGTACAGATCGGCGACGTCTTCGCGCTTCTCGCGTACGGCGGAGAGTTTCGCCGCCAGCTGTTCTCGAGTTGGTGTATCCGCCGGGCCAACCGAGCGCTGAGTCGCTGCGAGCTCGGGGATCTTCTGCATGGTGCGCACAGGATGCGGCTGGTGCAGGAGTCCCTCTTGGTCGGCGTAGGTGAACAGCGCGCTCAACGTCGTCTTGGCTCGAGCTACGGTCGCGGGCTTCTTTCCCCGTCGGAGTTCGGCGACGAGGTGCGCGCGGATGTCGCCCGCGTGAATGGACGCGAGCGGGCGGGCGAGCAACGTCCTCGGAAGTGCAGCGAGATTGTTGTTGTCGGTGTCGATCGCATGCGGGTTGCCGTCCTCGCGCGCCGCCTTGAACAGCTCGACGAGATTTCTCAGCGTGAACGAGCGCTTTGGAGCCAGCGGCGTGGCGCCGCGATCTGCACGATGGCTTGCGTTCCCACCTTCGGCACGGTGGGGTAATTCACCTCAACGTCATCACGCAGGGCGACAGGGCTGACTTCCTTGATGACGTAGCGGCCGTGCTCCCGAGGCCATGTTGACCGTGAACGCCAAGTCCAGGCTGGTTGCCGTGACTGGGACGATTGCGGTGGCGAAGCTGCTGCCGGTGTAACTGGCGCTCTGTCCCGAGATGCTCCATCCGCTCTGTTGGCCGGCGATCGATCAGGCGCTCGGCCACTGTTGTGTTCCGCGGATCGTTGCGCCGACGTCGGTGGCGAGTTTGACTGTCAGGGTCCCGTCGCTGAGCGGCACGAGCTGACGAGGGAGGCTGAGGTGCCCGCCCCAGGCGTTTCCGTCGTGGTCTTGGGGGATCCACCCGTTGAAGAGATGCCGGTCAGGGAAGAGGGCCCCAGCTGCCTTCGGCGCTCGGAGAGCTCCCGTACAGGGAACGGAAGACGCACTCCTGGTGAAGCATCCGTGCGACATCCCGATTCACGGTCGGGTCAGAATGCGGTAGGAGATCGGCGACGATATCCACGAACTCCAGCGACTCTCTCGCGCCGCGCTCCAGGAGCGCCAGGTCGGAGGTGGTGCTCACGATCGGGTGAAGGAAGTCGACGTTGTTCTCCCAGGTGTCGCCCATTGCGCGCACCACGCGGTCCACACGTTCGCGCGTGCCGGCCGGAAGAGCCGCCGCCTCGTCAAGACCGGCACGGTACGTCTCGGCGACCTTCGCCATGCCGCGGTCATAGATCGCCCAGAACAGCCCGGCGAGCCCGTCCACTCGGCGATAGATCGCCGTCGGCGCGACGCCGGCCCGCTCGCACACCTCTGAGACGGTGAGCGCCTCGCGGCCTTCGTGCTCGAGGATCCAGGTCCCGGCGTCGAGGATCCGCTCCCAGGCCTTCTGGCTGCGGATCTGCATCGGCGGCCGCACGCGACCGCTCTGTGCAACGGACTCGGATATAGCGACCATCTTTGCAGGCACCGGTCACAGCTGGGCGATAGCGCCGGGTGCGGGCATCGGGCGGAGCCATGGCGGGCATCGCGGATTCGGGCTGTCTGACTGGTCTACGCCGTCCTTACGCTGAACGCTGTCGCGCGGCGGATGTCCGCGCCGACAGAAGCGTGAGGGAGAATTCCAATGGCGCAATTGCACAGCTTCGGCTACCTCGGGTTCACAACCCCAGCGATCCGTGAATGGCCCATGCTCGCTGAAGAGATCTTCGGACTCGAGGCGTACCCGCAGGAGGACGGCTCGCTCCGGCTGCGCTGGGACGACCGAGCGTTCCGGCTCCAGCTGTTCCCCGGCCATGAGGACCGCATCGCGTTCATCGGCTGGGAGGTGCGCGACGAGCAGGACCTGAAGGAGTTCGTCGCACACCTCGAGAGCCATGGCATCGAGGTGGAGCTGGCACCGGAGGAAGACCGATTGGCGCGTGGCGTTCAGCATCTCGTGCGTTTCGTCGACCCGTTCGGCGTTCCTCAGGAACTGTTCTCCGGGCAGGTGTACCTTGACCGCACGTTCAAGGGCGGCAGGGCCACCAGCGGGTTCATCACCGGGGCACAGGGCGCGGGGCACTTCGTCCTCGCGGTCCCCTCGCTGGAGGAGGCCTACGGCTTTTACCGCGACGTGCTGGGCTTCCGCGTGAGCGACGTCGTCGACATGGGATTCGGCACGATGTCTTTCCTGCGGCTCAACCCCCGCCACCACAGCCTTGCGCTCTGGGAAGTCCCCGGACGGGTCGGGCTGAACCACATCATGGTCGAGTCCAAGGACATCGACGACGTCGGCCGCGCATACGACCTGCTGCAGCGCTCGGACTACACGCTGAGCTCGACCCTCGGGCGCCACACCGGCGACGAGCAGCTGTCGTTCTACACGCGCACGCCCAGCGGCTTCGACCTCGAGTTCGGTGCGGACTCGCTGGTCATCGAGGAGGAGCAGGCGTGGACCGTCCGCTACTACGGCAAGGAGTTCGGCTCCCACAACGAGATCTGGGGACACAAGTGGCAGCCGTTGCCGCCGCAGTCCTCCATCCACCCGTACGGTGACGGCGCGGAGCTCGCACCGATGCCCGGCCCGACCGAGGGGGCACAGTGATCGACCTGCACGCGCACATCTTCTTCGACGAGCTGCTCGGCCAAGCCGGTGAGTTCGGGCCGGAGATTCGCCAGACCAGTTCGGGGCGCAACGAGGTCGTCACCGGCGCCTACTCATGGCCGATCGGTGAGAACACGTCCTTGGGCTTCTCCGCGGCAGCGCGGCTGGAGGCGCTGGACGTGGCCGGGATCGACATCCAGGCGCTCAGCCTCTCGCCGCTGTGGCTGTTCCATTCGGCCACCTCGGATGTGGCCGTCTCATTCCTGCGGCGCGCGAACGATCTCCTGCACGAGTGGACGAGCCACGCGCCGGAGCGGCTGCTGGCATATGCCGCGCTACCGACCCAGGACGTCGATCTGGCCGTGGAGGAATTGGAGCGCAATGTCGCCCGCGGCTTCATCGGGGGTTACATCGGTTCGAACGCCAGGCCGGCGCTCGATGACCCCGACTTGGATCCGCTGTACGCCGCGCACGCCCGACTGGGGGTCCCGCTATACATCCACTCCACCGTCCCCGGAGTGGACGGCCCCGCCGGAGATCCCCGACTGGACCGCTGGCTCGGACACGTCACGGTCGGCTACCCCAACGAAGAGACCCTGACCGTACTGTCGATGATCCTCGGCGGCGTATTGGACCGTCACCCCGGGCTCAACGTCGTCATCCCGCACGGCGGCGGCACCTTCCCGTTCATCGCCGGACGCGTACTCGACTCGCTGCGACTGCCCGCCGCGCCGGTCTCCCGCGACACAGCACGGGCCGCGCTGCAGCGCCTCTGGTTCGACACACACGTGCACTCCCGAGACTCCCTCGACCTACTCATCTCTGTCGTCGACACCGGCCGGCTCGTGTTCGGCTCGAACTACGGCGGCTGGGACAGCGGCCACACGAACGAGGTCAGTGGCATGGAGCCGCTGCTGGACGCCAACGCACGGCGTCTGCTGCGGCTGGATCAGCCGGAAGCTCGGAACGAGGAAATTGTGGAGGTGGGACATGGCGGCCGTTGAACGCGCTGCAGTGATCGGGGCCGGATTCGCGGGCCTCGCGGCCGCTATCGGCCTGGCCAGAGCCGGCGTCCACGTCGAGGTGATCGAGCGATTCCCGGACGTCAGCGCGCTCGGATCTGGGATCACGCTGCAGGGCAACGCGCTGCGCTGCCTCGAGAACCTCGGCGTCGGCGATCAGGTGAGAGAGGACTCCTGGAGCTTCAACAAGCTATCCTTCCGCGACCCCGACGACGGCCACATCATCGCCACGGTCGAGGGTCAGCGTGCTGGTGGTCCGGAGTTCCCCGCAACGGCCGGAATGTACCGGCCGAGCCTGGCGAAGATCCTCACCGACCGGGCTCGCGAGCTCGGTGTCAGGTTCCGATGGGACGCGAAGGTCGAACACATCGAACAGTCCGAGGACGAGGTGACAATCCTGACCGCTCGCGGCGAACGGATCAGCGCGGAGCTGGTCGTGGCCGCCGACGGACTCAACTCCACAGCCCGAGGTCTCCTGGGCATGCCTGAGAAGCCACAGGTGTTGGGGATGGGGATCTGGCGCGCGTTCGTTCCGCGCCTGCCCGAGATCACCCACAGCGAACTGACCTATGGCGGACCAGTGCACTACGCCGGCTACTGCCCGACGTCCCCGGACACGATGTATGTCTATCTCGTGGAGGACCTCGTCGATCGATCAGCGATGGACCACGAGTCGCAGGTCCGCACGGTGCGTGAGCTGGCCAGCGGCTACCCCGGCCCGTGGGCCCAGATCGCTGAGATGCTCGACGGGGAGGCGCAGGTCAACTACACCGCGATCACGCGGCTGCTGGTCCCGGCCCCGTGGAACCGCGGTCGGGTCGTCCTCATCGGCGACGCCGCACACTGCTGCCCGCCGACGCTCGCGCAGGGCGCTGCACAGTCGCTCGAGGACGCGGCCGTTCTGGAAGACGTGATCGCCCGCTATGACAAGCTCGAGCCGGCGCTGTGGGACGAGTTCCACGCGCGGCGCATCGAACGCGCGTCCAGCGTTGTGAACGGCTCGGTGCTGCTGAGCGAATGGCAACGGGAGCGGCGACCGGGTTCGGATGCGGCCGGGCTGATGCGCGACATCGCAACCATGCTCGCGGTGCCCGCGTAGGGCGACGGACGGCCACCGGAGGCATACTTGTCCCATAACGCGGCTGCTTCAGTTCGCGATTCGTCGGACGAGGGAGTCGTGAGGGAACTGAAGTCCATCGACCTCAACATGCTCCCGGCACTGGAGGCGCTCCTGGACGAGCGCCACGTCACGCGTGCGGGCGAGCGGGTCCGATTGACCCAGTCAGCGATGAGTGGCGTGCTGCGTCGGCTGCGGACCTACTTCGACGACGAGCTGCTCGTCAGGTCCGGCAACGACCTCGTCCTCACCCCGCTGGCTGAGAGTCTCATCCCGCTCGTCCGCGACGCCCGGCGCGCGACGGACAGGTTGTTCTCAGCGGCCGCGATCTTCGACCCGGCAGCGAGCGCCCGGCTTTTCACCCTGTCCGCGTCCGACTACGTACAGGCCACTCTTGCCCCTGCGCTGGCGCGCACGCTCGCACAGATCGAGTCAGGTGTCCGGGTGGACTTCGTCCCGCACCCGATGGACCTCCTCCGCGAGCCCCAGTCGGTTCTGCTGAAGTATGACCTGGTCGTCCTGCCGCCGAACTATCTCCCCGCGTACGAACGGACCTCCGAGGTGCTGTTCGAGGACGACTTCGTCTGCATCATCGCTGCCGACCATCCCGCCGTCGCGGGTCGGCTGCCGACGCTGGCCGAGCTCGCCGACATCCCGCTGGTCACTGCGTCGTTCGGCCTCAACCAGCAGCACCTGGTGCCCCTCGGCGGGCTCATGATCGCTCGCAGCGACGTTGAGCTGACGCGCCCGACCATGGAGGTGTCGTCGTATCTGTCCATTCCGTCGATCGTGCGGGAGGGACAGCACTGGGCGCTGATTCCCCGCCGCTTAGCTGAGCTGGAGTGCCCGCCGGACCGGTTTGCGGTGTTCGAGCCGCCGTTCCCGGCGGACTCGTTCACCGACTCGATGTTCTGGCACGTGTCCCGGACTCACGATCCCGCGCTCACGTGGTTGCGCGAGACGATCCGATCGGTGCTGTCGGCGGCGGACTCCGAGTAGCGACTACCGGTGTACCGATGACCGGCGGCGATGCCGGGCATGGCGACAAGCCATTTCCGTGGGCGCCGGTCCCGCTCATAGCCTCGAAGATGAGGCCTTCCGCCGCGACGTCGACCGCACGTCGCACACATGAGAACGCCTCCTGAGCCATCGGGCGATGAAGCGTGGGTGTGAGCCGTGACGTCTTCGCGCCCGCTATCCCGAGAGGAATGCCATGGAGTTGGCGTCAGCTGAGTACGGTCGCACCGCGCTGGAGGACTTCGCGTTCGGGTTCGACGCCGCGGACCCGGAGGGCACGATCCGACGCACCGTCGACGGCGTCAAGAACTGGTTCCGGTGGGGCGAGCACGACGTCATCGGCACGCTCAACTTCATCACCGACGAGAAGCGCCGCGAAGCCGCCGGCCTGGTGCGCCGCGGACGGGCGATCTCGCTCTCCCAGAGCTTCGATGCGAACGGCCCGCAGAAGGGCTGGCGTCGCCGGACGAACCCCGTGCACACGATGACCGACACGGGAACCGATGCCGAGCGCGGCATCCAGGGCTTCCCTCACGGGCTGGGCGGCGCTGACGACGTCATCGCCATGCCGCTCCAGTGCTCCACGCAATGGGACGGACTCGGGCACATCTTCGATCACGGCCACGCCTGGAACGGTCGACGCGCCGGTGACGTCGTCACAAGCGAAGGCGACCTCGTCACCGGCATCGAGCACGCAGCCTCCCTGCTCGTCTCACGTGGCGTGCTGCTGGATGTCGCACGCCACCTCCAGCCGGACACTGGGGAGCTTCCTGACGGCTACGCGATCACTACTGCCGACCTCGAGTCGTGCATTCTCGCCCAGGGGCCCACGAGCCAGGTGGGAACGGGGGACATCGTCCTCGTCCGCACCGGCCAGCTCACGCGTGCCCGGCGTGACGGCTGGGGCGACTATGCAGGGGGGTCGGCGCCCGGCCTGTCCTTCACCACCGCCGAATGGCTCCATCGCATGGAGCTCGCAGCCATCGCGACTGACACCTGGGGATTCGAGGTGCGCCCGAACGAGTTCACCGCACCTTCGTTCCAGCCCCTTCACCAGGTGGTCATCCCGAACATGGGGCTCACCGTCGGTGAGATGTGGGACCTCGACGAGCTGGCCTCGGCCTGTGCCGAGACCGGCGTCTGGGAGTTCCAGCTCGTGGCGCCACCCCTCTCCGTCACCGGCGCCGTCGGCGCACCGGTGCACCCGATGGCACTGCTCTAGCGCCTGGCCACTGGAAGGAACACATCGATGAAGATTGGGCGCTGGTCGCACCATGGCCACATCAGCGAAGGCTGGATCATCGGGGACGCTGTCGTGCCGTTTCCCTATGACCTCACGATCCGAGACATGCTCCGGCTGGGGCTGCGGCGTGCGTTGGAACTGCACACGGAACTCAAGGCGCTCAAGCGCTTACCGCTGCGCGACGTTCAGCTCCTTGCGCCACTCGCGCCCGCCTCCATCCGCGACTTCGTGGCGTTCGAGGAGCACGTCGAAGGCGTCAGCGCTGCCATCGACGGTGTGAGTGAAGTCGTGCCCGAGTGGTACGAGGCGCCCACCTTCTACTTCACCAACCCGCACACCGTCCTCGGCCCCGGCGAGCGTCTGACACCTCCGGTCACGGAACGACTGGACTTCGAGCTGGAGATCGCGGTGGTCCTCGGCGGCGAAGACGGCAAGAACCTCGCTGTGCCGGACGCTGCGACGCGGATCTTCGGCTACACGATCATGAACGACTGGTCGTCCCGCGATCTGCAGGGCCGGGAGATGAAAGTGCGGCTGGGCCCCGCCAAGGGCAAGGATTTCGGAACCAGCCTCGGTCCATGGATCGTGACCGCAGACGAGCTCGAGCCGTTCCTCGACGCCGATGGGTTCCTGACGATCCGTGCGGAAGTGTGGGTCAACGACGAGCTCATCGGTCATGACCTCGTCTCCAACATGGGCTGGCCGTTCCCCGAGCTGGTCGCCTACGCCTCCCGCGCCTCCCGCGTTGTCGCCGGCGACGTGCTGGGTTCCGGGACGATCGGCAACGGCGGGTGCCTCGGCGAGCTGTGGGGCCGACGCGGCGAGCTGAGCCCACCGCCGCTGCAGTCTGGCGACGTGGTCCGCATGGTGGTGGAAGGCATCGGTGAACTCACCGGCACCGTCGGCGACGCGATCCAGCCACCACTGATCCCGCCTGCGCGACCGCGCCAACGGCTGCGCAACCGGACTGGGGCAGCGGCATGAGCGAGATAATCCTTCCCGGCATCACTGGCAACGTGTTCGTCGTGACGGGTGCCGCGGGAGGTCAGGGCGCCGAGGAGGCGCTGCTGCTTGCCCGCCAAGGCGCCGAGGTGATCGCCGCCGACATCCGAGACGACGCGCCGGAGCTGACGGAGGCTGCGGTGGCTCTGCCCGGGACGGTCACATACCGCCGCTTGGACGCCACCGACGAGGCCGATTGGGCGGCTCTTGCGACCTCCCTCGAAGGCCGCACGGTGAAAGGTCTGGTGAACAACGCTGGGATCACCCATCGCATTCGCATCGGCGCGGTCGAGCGCGCCGATTGGGACCGTGTCCTCGCCGTCAACGTGACGGGCGCGATGCTCGGCATCCAGGCGCTCTTGCCGCTCATGACCGCCGGTTCGTCCATCGTCAACATCGGCTCCGCCGCAGGGGTCACCGGGCACTACACGGCCGCCTACACGACGAGCAAGTGGGCGCTGCGGGGCCTCACGCACGCGTGCGTCACCGAGCTCGGACCCCGGGGCATCCGCGTCAACATCGTCCACCCCGGCTACATCCGCACCGAGATGACCGCGAGCGCGCCCGCCGAGTTCCTCGACGCGAATATCGCCATCGCGCCGCTCCACCGGGGCGGCGAGCCCGACGAGGTGGCGGGTGTCGTCGTCTTCCTGCTCTCGGATGCCGCGTCCTATGTCACCGGCGCCGAGATCAGCGTCGACGGCGGCCAGTTCCTCTCGGGCGTCGCGACGTTCCTGTCGGACGCCGTGCGCCCGGCGCAGACCCCAGAGCCCTGACCCCATCGCATCGGAGGACTCCTCATGTTCATGTACTTCCCCACCAACTACGTGTGGAGCCTGTCGGTCGTCGCGACCCTCAACAACGGCGGCTACATCGACGAGGTCGACCGCGCGTGCAAGCCGGTGCTGCTGGCGTCGCAGAACGGCGACGACGCGGGAACCGAAGAGCTCTACGCATCATGGGCGGCCGTCGCCGACCGCCTGATCGCCAAGGCACAGGACGACGAAGCCCGCGGGCGCCGCATCGGCGCGGGGGAGACCTACTACCGCGCGTCGCTGTACACGTCGCAGGCCGAGCGGCTGCAGTCGCCGAAGTGGGAGGGTCGCAACGCGGCGTACCAGAAGTCGATCGATCTGCTCCTCACGCACGTCGAGCTGCTGGACGTGCCGCTGACCACGGTGGAGATCCCGTACACGCCGGCCGACGAGTCGCTGCCCGAGGGCACGTCGCTGCCCGGCTACTTCTACCGCGCACCCGGCGAGGGCCCGCACCCCGTCATGATCCAGTGGAACGGCCTGGATTCGACGAAGGAGATGATGTACTACTCGGGCTTCCCGCAGATGCTCGCACAGCGCGGCATCTCGACCCTCATGATCGACACCCCGGGCTCCGGTGAGGCGCTGCGGCTGCGCGGTCTGACGGCGCGGCACGACACCGAGGTGTGGGCGGGCGCCATCATCGACTGGATCGAAGCGAACGCCGACGAGCTCGGCGCCGACACGGCACGCCTGGGCATCGTCGGCTGGTCGTTGGGTGGGTACTACGCGCCCCGTGCACTCGCGTTCGAGAAGCGGCTCAAGCTCGGTGTCGCCTGGGGCGCGAACCACAACTGGTTCGAGGTGCAGGAAGGTCGCCGCCAGCGCGAGGGCGAGAACCCGGTGCCGCACTACTGGGACCACGTGTTCTGGGTGTGGGGCGCGAGCGACATGGACGACTTCATCGAGAAGACGAAGGGCATGCACCTCAACGGCGTGGTCGAGCAGATCACGGCGCCCTTCCTCATCACCCACGGTGCGGGCGACCGGCAGATCAACGTGAAGTACGCCCACCAGTCGTACGAGCAGGCGGTGAACTCTCCCAAGGTCGAGCTGCGCCTGTTCGACGACCCCGAGGGCGGCACCGAGCACATCTCGATCGACAACATGCCGTACGTGGCCGGCATCATCGCGGACTGGGTCGCCGAGACGTTCTCCGAGACCCGCTAACACCACGACATCGTCGCCTGGCCGGGTGACTGCGGCCGGCCAGGCGGCTTCGTCGCGCTCTCGTTCCGGACAGACGCCGCGGCAGGCCACGGGGTCCGAGCAGCCTGCGCGAGCACTGCGAATTCCAACTGGGACCTGGCAGCCCCGTCGGCACGGTATCGCTGCGACGCATGAACGGCATCGCGGATAACTGTTTCCGGCGCGCGGAGCCGTCTTCATACATTGAGTGTGATCCGCACCAAGTGATCGAGTCAAAGGAGATTCTGTGATCCGTCATTCCCGGAGAACCCGCCTGCTGGTTGGCGCGGTTCTCGCGACACTCCTCACCCTCACGGTCAGCGCCTGCTCCACGGGCACCGTCGGCGGGTCGAGCACCCCGGCCTCCACGGCATCCGGTTCCGCCTCCGGCGACTCTGCAGAGGCACTGCAGGCGGCCTATGACGGCGTGGTCGGGGCACCCCCCACCGAGACGGTCCCGGTCACGCCGGGCCTGACCGCGTGGGTCTCGTCCTGTGGCGAGCTCTCGCTCACTTGCTCCGTCCCGGCGCAGGCGGCTGTGGAAGCCGCGGAGACGGTCGGCTGGCAGGCCAGCGTCTGCGACGGCAAGCTGAACCCGGACGGGTGGGGCAACTGCATCCGCCAGGGTGTCGCCGCCAAGGCTGACGTGATCATCACGATCGGCCAGGACTGCGCCGCGATGAGCGGCGCGATGCAAGAGGCGAAGGCCGCCGGCATCACCACCGTCAACGTCGGCGGCCAGGACTGCGAGGACTCGCTCTACTCCGCGACCGTCCAGCTCCTCGACGGCTACAGCTACGACCAGTACTGGGAAGAGGTGGGCACCCTTCAGGCCGACTGGCTGATCGGAAAGACCGACGGCGCCGCGAAACTCCTCCAGGTCGAGTTCAACGACACGCAGTGGGGACCACTCGTCAACAAGGGCCTGACCGAGCGGCTCGCGGAGTGCAGCGGCTGCTCGATCGCCGGAACGGTCCAGCTGTCTAACTCCGACCTCGCGACCGGACAGCTCCCGCAGAAGTTCTCCACCGCGCTCCTCCAGGCCTCCGACGCGAACGCTGTCGCCGTGCCGATCGACGGATGGTTCCTGGCCGGACTCGCACAGGCAATCAAGGCTTCAGGCAAGAGCGACGACCTCAACGTGATCGGCAACTTCGGTTCCGTGCCGACCTGGGACGTCATCAGCTCCGACGGAGGCCAGGACGCGACCGTCGCGACCTCTCAGGAATGGCAGGGCTGGGCAGGCGTGGACGCCGCACTTCGCGTCCTCGCCGATCAGGAGGTGCTGCCTGCCGGCGTCGGCCTGCAGGTGGTGGACGCGGACACGAACCTGCCCGCTGCTGGTGAGCAGTTCACCTTCACCCCGCCGATCGACTTCCGCGCCGGCTACGAAGCCGTCTGGGAGAAGTAACTCCGATGTCCACCGAGCAGCGCGTGTCACCATCCACCGACGTCGCCCTCAGCGCACGCGACGCGTCCAAGACGTTCGGCCACTTCCGGGCACTCGTGGGCGCCGAGCTGACCGTCAGGCGAGGGACGGTGCACGCGCTGCTCGGTGGCAACGGCTCCGGGAAGTCCACCCTGATCAAGTCCCTTGCCGGTGTCTACACGGCGGACGCAGGCAGCCTGGCAATCGGGGAGAAGTCTCTCGAACTACCCGAGGTCTCCCCGTCGGTAGCCCGAACCCTCGGCCTACGTTTCGTTCATCAGGACCTCGGATTGTTCCCGCAGCTGAGCATCGCCGAGAACGTTGCGCTCAGCCGCGGTTACCCGACTCGCTGGAGCGCCGTGCAAGAGCGTCGGATGCGCTCAGAGGTACAGGATCTCCTCGACGAGTTCGACATCTCCGCCGATCCCCGCACCCGGGTCGCGGATCTCAGACCCAGCCAGCGCTCCATGGTGGCCATCGCCCGGGCGCTCAGCGACGCCGGCGGGTCGGACAGCATCCTGTTGCTGGACGAGCCGACCACCGCGCTGGGCGAGCACGACGCACGTGAGCTGATGACCGCCATCCGCGTCCGCGCAGAGCTCGGGCAGACCATCATCCTGGTCAGCCATCGATTCAACGAGATCTCCGCCGTCGCCGACGACGTGACGGTGTTCCGGGACGGCCGCACCGTCGGCAGCGACAGCCTCGCCCAGATGCCGCTACGCCGTGTGGTCAGCTTGATGACCGGCGGCGAAGGGCGAGAGCTCCCCGCCTCGTTCCTCACCCATGCCGCCGGCGCCACGGCGCTGCAGGTGCAAGGCCTCTCGACCGGAGCTGCCCGAGACGTGCAGCTCGAAGCCGGACGCGGCGAAGTCCTCGGACTCGCCGGGCTGGACGGTGCCGGCCACACCGACGTCGTCGCCAGTCTGTTCGGCGCAGCAGGACCGCTCGCCGGCCGGGTCACGCTCGACGGCGCGACGTACGCACCGAAGACACCAGCACAGGCCATGCGCCTCGGCGCGGCGTTCATCCCACCGGACCGGCACGCGGACGCCGCGTTCGCGGACATCTCCGTCGCCCACAACATCACCGTCTCGATCCTCGACCGCGTGTGGAACGGGTTCGCCCTGCTCACCGGCAAGGAGAAGCGGTTCGCGTCGACGGCGATTACGGATTTCGCTATCCGCGCGCCCCGGCCCGATGCACCCCTCGGAGTCCTCTCCGGCGGGAACCAGCAGAAGGTCGTCGTCGGCCGGTGGTTCCAGCGCTCACCCCAGCTGATCCTGCTGGTGGAGCCCACCCAGGGCGTCGACGTCGTCGCCCGCCACGACATCTACACGACGATCGCCGCTGCCGCAGAAGCCGGAGCCACCGTGCTGGTGGCATCCTCCGACCTCGACGAACTCCTCGCGATCACTCATCGGATCGCGGTGTTCCGAGCGGGCGGCGTCGCCGCCGTCCTATCCACCCCCGAGACGACTCGGGACGAAATCACCAACGCGATGATGGCAGAGGAGCCGGAAGCCGCATGACCTCCACGACCACCCGCACGATCCCCGTGCAGAGATCGAACTTCTCCGCGATCGGCGAGCAGTACGGACTACTGATCCTGCTCATCGGGATCGTCATCTTCTTCACCGTCCTGCCCGCCAGCGCGGCGACCTTCTTCACACCCGCCAACCTGTCGGTCGTCCTCGCAAACCAATCAGTGGTGATGGTCTGCGCGATCGCGGTGATGCTGCCCCTCATCACTGGCAACTTCGACTTCTCCATCGGAGCCAACGCCATGGCGGCCGCCATGGTCTGCGCGGCCGCACAGGCTCACCTGCACCTCCCGGTCTTCCTCGCCATCCTGTTCGCGGTGGCCTTCGGCACGCTCGTCGGGCTCCTCAATGGGTGGCTTGTGGCGATCGTCCAACTGGACGCGTTCATCACCACACTCGGCATCGCCACCGTGCTGGCAGGACTCATCGAGTGGTACTCGGGAGGGCTGCCGATCTATGGCATCGACCCGGCGATGATCGCCTTCGGCTCGACGACTTGGCTCGGGCTGCCGCAGGTGCTCTTCGTCGTCATCGTCGTCGCGATCATCGCTTGGTACGCCCTCACCTGGACCCCGTTCGGCAGACGCCTCTACGCCCTCGGCTCCAACCGGCGGGCTGCGAACCTCGTGGGCGTCAACACCACCGGACTCACGCTCGCGAGCTTCGTGCTCGCCGGCATGCTCGCCGGTATCGCAGGAGTTCTGCTCTCCGCCCGCACCGGCGGCGCCAATCCCGGCGGAGGGACAGAGCTCCTCTTCCCGGCGCTGGCTGCGGTCTTCCTCGGAGCCACAGCCATCCGTCCCGGACGTTTCAACGTCGTCGGCACCCTCATCGGCGTCCTGTTCGTCGCGGTGAGCGTCAGTGGACTGACCCTCGCCGGTTCGCAATCCTGGGTCGACGACGTCTTCAACGGTGTCGCGCTCGTCATCGCCGTCTTCGTCTCGACGTACCTTCGCCGCCGTCGGGAGGGAAAGGGTCGCTGACCGGAGATCGCCGACCGAGGGAGTACGCGTGACTGGCATCGTCGACTATCAGACGCATTGGCTCCACAGAGCTATCTGGAGCGCCTCCAGCAGCGGCATGACTATCCACGCGCAAGCCGGAATGCCGAACCACCAGAGGTCGAGCTTGGGCCTGATCAGCTGTGGCGTACGCCTCCCGGGTTGTTCGACATCGAACGCAGCCTCGAAGACATGGACCGGCACGGGATCTCGACCATGGTCTCCAGCCCCATCTTCTTCGGAGGGTACGCGGGGCTGAGCGAAGAGGAAGCTGCGGAGGCATCGCGTTTCCTCAACCGTGAAACAGCACGCATGCAAAGCGAGATCCCCGATCGATTCGTCGGCCTGGCGATGGTGCCTATGCAATACCCGCAGATCGCGGCCAACGCGCTGCGGCAAGCCGCCGACCTGGGTCTTCGAGGCGCCTGCGTGTTGACCAACTATGCAGACCGCGCGCCAGCGACCAGCGACCACCTTCAGATCTACCGGGCGATGAATGATGCCGGCCTGACCTGCGTGCTGCACCCTGCCATGCGCTCGCGTCTCTGGCAGCTGAACCCGAGCGACCCGATCGAACGCGGTCTGAACTGGATGTTCGATACCGCCCACCTGGCTCTCTCGCTCATCGAGAACGGCATCCTCGACGAATGCCCAACGCTGACCGCGCTGCACCCGCATCTCGGGGGCGTGCTGCCCTACGTCTCTGGCCGACTTCGAGTACTCGCGACGGGGAACATCGACAGCTACGCGCGTGAGCGCTTCTTCGTCGATGCCGCCTCCAGCACACCGGGCGCACTCGAGGTGGCCATCGACTTCTACGGAACGGACCGGATCGTGTTCGCAACAGACGACCCGTTTGTGCCGCGCACGGCGACGACGGGCTTCTTCCAACGCGAGATCGCCGAGCCGCTGCGCCGGTCCATTCTCGACAACCAGGTCCCGGGGCTCCTGCCCTGAACTCGACCCGCCCGATGCCCGAACGGCGGGCATCACCGCAAACGAGAGGAGAGGCGCCATGGAAGCGCAGGCCGTCGTATGGACCGGGCCCCGCGAGGTTCAGGTCCAGTCCATCGAGATCGAGCCACCGGAAAGCGGGGAGATCCTGATCGAACACGCGATCAGCCTGGTGAGCCCGGGGACCGAGGCGGAGTGGCTGGCCAGCCCCGAATCCCACATCGTGCTCGGCACGACGTTTCCGTTCGTGCCCGGGTACTCACGAGTGGGGCGAATCGTCGAGGTTGGAGAAGGCGTCAGCGGTTGGAATGTCGGCGACCGCGTGGTGGCACCGTTCGACAGGCTCGGCAGACCGCTGGGGGCGCACGCAACCCACTCCGTCGCGCGGGCCGCAGATGTGGATGAGATCCCCGAATCTGTCTCGTTCGAGCAGGCGGCGTTCTTCCTTCTCGGTCAGACCGCGGGTTTCGTCGTAGCCCTGGCGGACGTCCAGCCAGGAGACGCAGTCGCCATCGTGGGGCAGGGCCCGATCGGAAACCTCGCCGTGCAGTTCGCCCGCGAGGCACAGGCTGCCAGAATCGTCGCTCTCGACCTGGTGGAGTCACGTCGTGGGATGGCGAGAGCAGCGGGCGCGACCGATGCCCTGGATCCGACCGACGACGAGGCACTCTCGCACCTGTTGGAGGAATCGGGCGGTATCACCAAGACCATCGATCTGTCCGGCAGCCCACGCGGCACCGACCTCGCGATCCGCCTAGCGGGTCCACTTGGCACAGTGATCCTGTCCACGGGCTTCGGAGGCCGCATGGAACTGGACTACGGTGCCATCTTCGTGAAAGGCCTGCACCTGATCGGCGGGTTCGTCAACAGCCGCCCAGCGCTCGCACGCTCGGCCACACAGGACTATCTGCGCCTCCTTTCCGAAGGCCGTCTCAACGTCTCGTCACTGGTCAGCCCGGCGTTCCCGCCCGCCCAGGCCCCCGCCGTTTTCAGCCGTGTACTCGAACGCGACCGGTCGCTCGTCGCTCCGCTGTTCGACTGGCGTGAGGCGTAGGGCGCGAGCATGGCAGACGAGATGCTGGCTTACGCCCTCGCCGCGGTCGACACCGAGCCGGGCTTCCTGGAAGTGCCCACGCCTCAGGTCGATAAGGGTGAAGTCCTGGTCCGTGTCACGGCCGCGTCCGTGAATCCGCACGACGGTCAGGTCGCCACGGGCGAGGCCGCGAGGTACATGCAGTATCGCTATCCGGTCGTTCTCGGCAGCGACTTCGCAGGTGTGGTCGAGGCCGTCGGACGCGAGGTGGACGACCTCGCCGTGGGAGATCGCGTTTTCGGCCTCGTCCGCGAGCGGATCGCCGCCCGGGGCAGCCTGGCACCCCTGCTCGCGACACCCCGCGAGCACCTAGCGCCGACGCCAACAACCATCACCGATCAACAGGCAGGCGTGCTCGGGCTCGCCGCGATCACGGCTCTGCACTGCGTCGACGCAACCGGCGCTCTGACACGAGGCGACCTCGTTCTGGTGAACGGCGCGACCGGCGGTGTCGGCACATATGTCGTGCAGCTCCTTGCGGCACAGGGCGTTGCCGTGATCGCGACAGCGCGCCCGTCGGCGGCCGACTACATCCGAGAAGCTGGCGCGACTCATGCCGTCGACTGGACCGCGGGAGATCTGAAAGGCGCTGTCAGCGCCCTCGCACCCCACGGGGTGGCGGCCATCATCGACGTCATCACGTCCACCCCCGAAGTGCTGACCGCGCTCTCACACCGGCTCCTGGGCCCGGGCGGCCGTGTCGTGTCCACCCGACACGCGGTCGACCAGGCGCGCGTCAAGGCCGGCACCGGAGTCAATGTACTCAGTGAGGCGAGTGCCGATGTGCTTGATCGTGTTGCCCAGCTCGCGGACGCGCACGTTCTGCGCGCTCCGATCACGGCCTCAGTGCCCTTCGCTCGCGTTGCCGAAGCGTTCCAGTTTCTCGATAGGGGAGTGATCGGAAAAGTCGCTGTACAGATGCCTGGGTAAGAAGCTCGACGCTCCGTGCCGGCTTAGATCGGTGTTGCGCTGGCGGCCCGCACCGCAGCGCAGTTCTTGCAGTAGACGCCGACAGGTGAGGGCGCGGGCTGCGCAGGTGCTGGAGCGGGCTACGTCCACCAGGTGTCCCCCAGGTGTCCCCGAGCCTCCCGAGCATCCCGATTCTGGGTGAGTCAACAGTGTCTGGAGTGTTAGTCCGGACACGAATGCGGGTGGTGTATCCGGCCCAAGAATCGAACCTGATCAGGGTTTAATTGAGCGCGGCGCGAGATGACTGCGTGGCGCGGAATTTGCTCCTGGGCACCCTGCTAAGGTGGAGTCCTCGCAAGGGGACCGAGGGTTCAAATCCCTCCGTCTCCGCAGAAAAACCCCCGATCAAGCGGAGGTTTCTTCGATGAACGTGCGGAAGTTCGCGCCGTAGCCTCCCCACCGGCGCGGGATGGAGATGTGGAGAAGGCCCGCGTCCTTCATTGCGGAGATGACTTCTTCGGGGACGCGGCGGTCGGCTTCGCCCTGTGCGGCGAACTCCCGGATCAGCGGCTGCAGGGCCCGTGCCTTTGCCACAATCTCCGGGTCGGGACCGGGCGCACCAAAAAAGGCGTCCATGGTCGGGGCTTCCTGAACTGCACTGCTCACTTGACTCTCCTAACGTGGTCGCGACCGAATGCGCTGACTCCATCCTCACCGGGCGACACTCGTGTCGTCTTCAGCCCAGGTCGCCCCGGGGTCGCATCCCGGCTGGGACCGCTGGAGGTTGTCGTCATCTCGCGCGTTCTGCCTCTCCGTATGATCGGCAGCCTTTGGCCCGCGGCACGGCGCGGGCCAAAGGAAGCCTTTTGGCTACGTCGCAGGCAGCTGGTGGGTCTCGAAGAACCTCCACATCAGCTCGCTGGCATTGATGGACATGTCCGTCGCGCCGAACTGATCGGCTGGCAGAGGGAAACCGCTGCCGGGCCAGGTGTGGCCGCCGCCCTTGATCGTGTAGAACACGACCTCGCTGTCTTTCGCGCACCCGCCATAGGTCGCACTGTCCACCGTAGGCGTGACCTCCTCGACCTCGGGAGTGCTGTCGCAGCCGTCGATAGAGGCCCACTGTTCCACGCCAGCCTGAACGCCGTAGCCGAAGTTGGTCATGGTGCCCGTGCCGCCTTCGAACTTGTTGACCGGATCGGCATCGCCGTGGAACGCGATGACGGGCACCGGTCGGGACGGGTGGCAATCGGCGATATCGGGCTCGGATCCGGCTCGGAGTCCACCGACGGCTCCGACCGCCGCGACGAGGTCCGCGTTCGAGCACGCGAGACGTGAGGCCATCCGGCCGCCGGCGGAGAAACCGGTCGCGTAGATGCGGGTCTGGTCTGCGCAGATCGCTTGGGGTAGCTCGGCGATGAGGTCGCGAATCATCAGGTCGTCGTCGGGGGTGCCCTCCGGAGCCAGCTCGCTGCCGCCGAAGAGCGGGAATCCCGGAAAGTTCCAGATGTGTCCCCGGGTGTATTCGACGGCACCCGTCGGTGCGACGATCGCGAAGCCATGCTCGTCGGCGACCGGGATCATCGCGCTGTAGGACAGGTGTTCTTCCCCGTCGCTGGTGCTGCCGTGTCCGTTGATGACGACCGGGATGGGGGTGTGCCCGTCATAGCTGGCTGGCACATAGAGCAGGAACGGCCGGGAGACGCCACCAGACTTCAGGGGGATCTCGTTGATGCCCGGTTCCACCGCGATCGAGCACTCCTCGGTCGGCGCGGTGGACGCGGCGTCGGGCGGGGGAGTTCCGGGAGCGGCGCACGAGACGAGGCTCGCGCTCAGCAGCACCGCGCTCAGTAGGCCGGCGGTTCTCACGACGCCCTGCAGTGGAATCGGTCCGCGTCGTGTTGAGGAAGGCGTCCTTGGCATTGCTGGTTCTCCATCTCCTGTGGGGTGTGAGCGACGACTGCGACGGGCGCAGGAGCGATCAGCCTCACCAGCCGGAAGCCCGCGCACCCGGCACTGGCCTCAGTGGTCGCCCCCAAGAGGGGACGGCAGTGATCTCTCCGCTGAGAATCAATCATTTGTCTGCAATCGTTTGCGCAAGATTAGAGTCCGTCAAGTGATGGCGTCAAGACCGAAATGTCCGATCGTTAGGGGCTGTGACTATCTCCGGTTGCGCGAATCCCGGGCGACACGTCAGCCGCCGGCCTGGAAATCGCGTGATTGTCTCGGAACTCCTTAAAAGCCTGGTCAAGAATGTATTTCGGTAACAGACACGACCTCCGTACCCCGGATCCGAGACGCCGGCGCGCCGCCAAGTCCTGGCTGAATGAAGTGGTGAGTGATGTGCCGCGTGCGTGCCGCCCAGGACGTTTGCCGGATGGTGCACCGCCCCCGACAGCACCCCGGGCTGGGAACTCCATTGGGACTGAATGGTCAATGAAACAATCGTTTGCATTCACTACTGAGCCCGTCCCGCAGTATCGCTCGCTGCGGTCGCCGAGCGCGTCGGCATCTCCCAGTCCGGTCTGCTGCACCACTTCGCATCGAAGGAGCTGCTCCTGGACGCCGTCGTGCAGCGCCGGTTCGCGGAGGACGCCGAGCTGGTCGACCGGCTCGGCCTCGGAGAGGCGTCGCCGCTGGCAGGCTACGACCAGCTCATCCACTGGAACATGGACGACCAGGTGTGGATGCAGTTCCTCACGGTGATCCAGGCCGGGGGCCTGACCGACGACAATCCGGCGTTCGACCTCATCCGCAACCGCTATTCCGTGGTTCGTGAGCGCATCGACGCGCACGACGGCGACGAGTTCGATCTGCCCCATCACCTCGGCAGGCACGACGTCGCCGCACTGATCCTCGCCGCGATGGACGGTCTGCAGCTGCAGTGGCTGTACGACCCCTCGATCGACATGCGCCGGGTCCACCGCCTCCTCATCTCACTCATCGAGTCAGCCGAACGCGGACCTGACGCTTCGGCGTCCTGACCCGACTCCTCCCGCTCATCCGTCGACGCTCGTCCTCGGCGGTGCGCGCTGCCCCAGAAAGCCCGGCGTGAAGCCCACCTACTCGACGCACTCCGACGGCACCCGAGCCTCACGAGCGAGGAGATGGCGGATGCCGGCGCAGCCCGTCTCGTCGATCAGCTCCCGTGGTGGCGGCCCGGTGCGGCGTTCGGGTACCACGGGCTCACGATCGGCACTCTCGCCTCAGAGCTGGTGCGTCGGATCACGGGACTCACGCTGCATACGGAGTCGTCTTCCAGAAGCCGAGCCCGAATCTCGCCTTCGGTAGTTTCCGCGCCTTCGGGCACGACGGCGCATTCGGCGCGCTCGGATTTCATGACCCCGCGACCTGCATCAGCTTCGGGTATACCGTGCGGCGCACGCCGCCTCCCGGTGGAGCGGACGCGCGGGCGCTGTCGGTCGCTACCCTGCTCCAGCACATCACGTCGGAGCGCGAAGCGTAGCGACGTACAGCAGGCAGGCGTGATCGCAATCGATCATCGCGTCCAAGACTCGCGGAGAACTGCGATGGAGCCGGATCACATCGTCGAGAAGTCGTCTGGCGAGGAGGGCGACGCACTGCTGCTGTCGGCCACCTTTCCAAGAAGACCCACGAGGACATGCTGTTCCGAGGGGGACAGCACCGCCAAGTACTGCTCCGTTATCGCGAGATTCTTTGCGTGAATCTCCTCGGTCAGCGCGACGCCCTTCGGGGTCAGCGAGAGCACGATGGACCGTTGATCGGCCGCTGAGGTCTCCGCAGTGACCAATTGGTGCGCCTCCAGCATTTTCCGAGCCGCGGAAACGGCAGCACGGCTCATCAACGATGCCTGAGCGACGCGGTGGGGCTCGAGCGGGCCTGCCACCCAGAGCGTGAAGCACACGCGGAAGTTAGCCATGCTGAGGCCATCAGGAAGCAGTCGCTCGCTGTCGGCGGCCATACGACGATTGAGTCGTCGAATGAGCAGGCTGATCGGGGTGGCCAGCCCTGACCCGTCCTTTCCGAGACTCGCTCGGGACCGTTCTGACGCCATATCCACAAACGTCAGGAAGTTCTCGTCGGGCCTGCCCGATTGGGGTACCTGGTTCACGGGGTTTGCACCTCTCACTGAGACGGACTTGGAGCGACAGCCCGTGGCGTGGCTTCGGCACCTCGCGGCGTTAGAAGCTCAGGCTAGTACGGGGCGGGGGCGTACCTCTCCGCGCGGACCAGAGGCGACCTCCGCGTTCGAGCGCCTGGAGGCAAGCGCCCCGCGGCGGCGTCCAAGGCCTTACATGGCACCGCCGCGCTGTTCGATGACCGCACGTGCAGCGTTCCGGATGAACTCGGCCTGCGACTGGATGATGCTGCGGGATTCCGCCGCATCGCGTGCGGATAGCGCTTCGGTGAGGCGCTGGATCAGGGGGTGTCCCATCTGCTTCTTCCACATCTCGGAGGTGTATGTGTCGCGCCAGAGCGGTGCGATCGAGAGCTGACGGAACTGCACTGCGAGCTGGCGGGACCCGGCCAATCCGATGATCGCGCAATGGAAGTCGAGGTTGGCTTCGAGGAAGGCGTCGAGTTCCGCCGACGTGTCCGTCGGCGACTCGGCAAGCGCGACCCCCCGCTCAGTGATCTGTTCGAGCGCGTCATCCGGCGCGTGTTCGAGGTACCCCTCGATGACTCCGATCTCGATTGCCTGTCGAGCTGCGTAGAGATTGTCCACGAAATCGGCGGTGATGGCAGTGGGAGTGAAGGCGCCGGTTCGATCACGCGTGACAAGACCCTGCGCGCCGAGCCGTACGAGAGCGTTGTATACGAAGGAAGGCTCCGCGTCGAGCGTCGCCGCGAGCAGCGAAACTTCGATTGCCTCGCCCGCCGGCACCGCCCTGCGCAAGATCCAGTTGCGAACGGCGACGTCGGTTTCGGCCTCGACAGTCCGCTCGAGGCGGTCCATCCGTCCCCGGTAGTACGCCAACGGATCCCCAGCACGGGCGCTGGCTTGAAGAGCCTTACCGATGAAAATCGTGTGGGTGCCACCTGTGGCGGTGTCGGATATCTCGCACTCGATCGTTGCGAGTGCGCCGTCGATGAGGGGCAGCCCGTTCGAACTCATTCGATACGGCGTCCCGATGAACTTGTCGGCGCCCTTCCGCCCGAAGCGCGCGGCGACGTCTGCTTGCTCCGCAGCCAAGATGTTGATCGCATAGCGCTTGGCCCGGACCAGAGCGTCGTGTGTCGAGCTCGACCGGTTCAAACAGACCAGCATCATCGGCGGATCGAGGGACAACGACGATACCGCGGATGCCGTCGTTCCGAACGGCTGTCCCTCGAGTTGGGTCGTAATGACGGTCACTCCCGAAGCAAAGTGGCCGAAGACGGTTCTGAAGTCCTCGTTCCCAAGGACGGTCGACTGCTCGGGTGGGGTTGGTGCGGTGCTCACCTGTCGCTCCTTTGGTCGAGGCGTTTGAGTTCGCTGGGCTGCCCCCTGGCACCATAGCTGGAATCGAGTAGTTAGTGAAGTCCTGCATTAGATACGCTGACGAACCTGCAGCCTTGCGGTCAACACGCGCGCAAAACTAGTTCAGCTATGGACTATCTTCATGAAATCATCTACCGTGGCTCCATCACCCGTTGGATCGCGGTTGAACGGCCCACGAACGACGATGACCGCCGTTCGATTCGCTGACGAAGCCGTTGGACGCGCCGCTCATCCGAGCTGAAGGCGACAGATTGGAAAACATGCCCACGCTGCACACGAGCCTGTCGCTCGAGGAACTCTCGAGGCGGATAGAACGCCTCGAGTCCGCCGAGGCCATCAGTCGGCTCCATCAGAACTATGTCCGCGACCTCGCCTCGCGGAACTGGGATGCCGTGGCGGCCGCTTACACAGACGATGCCGTCTGTGACATCCGGCACCACGGCGTGCACGTCGGTCGGCAGGCGATTCGAGAGATGTTCGGCGCCGAACTGGAAGGTGTCGTGCTGGCGAAGGACGGGTACATCCTCTCGTCCCCCGACATCACCGTCTCAGAGGACGGCGAGTCCGCATCCGGCGTGTGGACCTGGCATCGGCTGCAGGCGGACTTCCGCACGACGTGGGGCCTGATGCGTGTGTGGGGCCCGTGGTCCGAGGGCACCTACGTGACCGAGTACCGCCGCGTGGACGGGCAGTGGAAGATCTCCAAGCTGTGGTTCCGTGTGCACGCCCCTGACCACGATGAGGAGTTCGTCGCAGCGGGCGAGCAGGGTCGTGTGCTGGGCGGGGCCGGCCGTCCCGGGGCCAGTTGGCAGGCGACACCCCAGCTTTCGGAGGGAGTCTGACGATGAGAAAGATGATCCTCACCACTTTTGTGGTGCCGCTGGGGTACCACCGCAACAGCTGGCGCCGCGACGGCAGCCGCGCCGAGGAAGTGCCCGGCCTCGCCTACGTCCGCGATCTCGGACGCATGGCAGAAGAGGCGAAGCTCGACGCAGTCTTTTTCGGCGACATCGTTCATGCCGGCCCCACGATGCGCGGCGACACCATGATGAACGGGTTCTACGAACCGATGACCACGCTCGCGGCACTCGCGGCCACCACGACGAACATCGGTCTGATCGGGACCCTGTCCACCTCGCTCTCCGAGCCGTACAACGTCGCCCGACAGCTGTCCTCGCTCGATCACCTCTCGGCGGGCAGAGCGGGATGGAATATCGTCACGTCCTCCGACGGATTCCGCAACTTCGGCATCGCCGAAGCCCCGGCTGCGGCCGATCGCTATCGCCGAGCCACCGAGTTCGTGCGCGTGGTCGAGCGACTTTGGGACAGCTGGTCGGACGACGCCGTCATCGCTGACCGAGCCGCCAGCAAGTGGCTGGAGACCGACAAGCTTCGACAGATCAACCACACGGGCGAGTTCTTCGCGGTCGAGGGACCGATCAACATTCCGCGGCCGCCTCAGGGGCGCCCCGTGCTCGTCCAGGCGGGCTCATCCGGGCCTGGTCTCGAACTGGGAACCAGTGTGGCCGACGCGATCTACACCGCACAGCCGGACTTCGATGAGGCCGTCAAGTTCTACGCTGACGTGCGTCGGCAGGCGAATCGTGCACAGGCGGCAGGGCTGCGGCGATCGGCGCTGCCGCCCAAGGTGATCCCCGGCATCGTTCCGGTGGTTGCGGACACGTCGAAGGAAGCAGACGAGATCGCGGCCGAGCTGGCTTCCTTCCTCGACATCGAGCAGGGCCGACTCCAACTCGCTGGAGACCTCGGGGTGGACCTCTCCGACATCGACCTGAACGAGCCGGTTCCGCAAGAGCGGTTCGACCAGATCGCCCAGATGACCAGCCGGCAGGCGATCTACCGGCGGATGTCCGTGGAGCAGGGCCTCGACCTGCGCGATCTCATTGTGAAACGAGCACGTTCCACGGGCCACCAGTGGATCGCCGGCACCGCCTCCAGCATCGCCGATCAGATGCAAGCATGGTTCGAGGCGCCCGCGTGCGATGGATTCAACCTCAACTCGCCCTATAACCCCGAAGGGTTCGAACGGATCTGTACCAAGCTCGTGCCCGAACTGCAGCACCGGGGCCTCTTCCGCACCGAGTACGAAGGGAGCACGCTTCGTGACCACCTCGGCATCCCGCGTCCGACCGTCCTCTTCTGAAGCGCCGGACGAGCTTCGCACCATGACTGGCACGCAACTGCAGTTCAAGATCATGCGCCTCGGCGTGGACCCGACCCAGGTGGTCGGCAAGCCCGCACCTCCGCCCGTCGACAGCAGGACCATCGAGCTGAGAGGGATGGTCGTCGACTACGACACCGCCGTGCCGATGCGTGATGGCGCACGAATCTACGTCGATGTCTATCGGCCACGAGAGACCGCTGGTGGGGCGCCGATGCTGCTCGCGTGGGGTCCGTACGGAAAGCACTGGCTGACCAACCACATGTACCCCGGGTCCGGGGTGGATCCCGCGTGGATCTCCGATCTGACTGCGTTCGAGGCACCCGATCCGATCTATTGGACCTCGCATGGCTACGCCGTTGTGGTCGCGGATCCGCGCGGGCTCTGGAACTCCGAGGGCGATTTCTCTCACAACGGTCCTCAGGAACGTGAGGATCTCTACGACACCATCGAGTGGCTCGCAGCCCAGCCGTGGTCCAGTGGAAACGTGGGGATGCTGGGCGTGTCGTACCTTGCAGGCAGCCAGTATCAGGCAGCCTCCGCGGCTCCGCCCTCGCTCAAGGCGATCAGTCCGTGGGAGTGCTTCTCGGACTGGTATCGCGAGTTCGCGACCCACGGCGGAATCCCCGAGACCGGCTTCAGACCGCGCGTCTCAACCAACGTGTCCTATAGCCGCGGGCGTACCGAGGACCCGGCCGCCAACATGTGGGCGCACCCCTTTGACGACTGGTACTACGCCGAGAAGTACGGCGCGATCGACCAGATCACGATCCCGACCTACATGGTCGCTTCATGGAGTGACCATGGTCTGCACACGCGAGGCACGCTGAACGCCTTCGATCAGATCAGTTCGGCCGACAAGTGGTTGGAAGTGCACGGGCAGAAGAAGTGGATGTACTTCTACCACCCCGACAGCGTCGAACGGCAACGCCAGTTCTTCGACACCTACCTGAAGGGCATGGAGGTCGGACTGGAGCACTGGCCCCGCGTATCGGCAGAGATCCGCGATACCGGACGAAGCGACGACTCGATCTGGAAGAACTTCGAGGACGCGAAGTTCGCGCAGGAGGTGTTGCCGTTGCACCTGGACCTTTCCACGAAGGCTCTTCACCGCAGCGGCGTGGAGACACCGCACAGTGACAGCTTCGACGCGACCAGCGACAGCATCAGCCTCGAGTACACGTTCGACCGTGAGACCGACATCGTCGGCCCTGCATCCCTCACGCTCTGGCTTGCTGCCGATCATTCGACCGACGCGGACATCTTCGTCATCCTCCGGAAGATCGATCGTGCGGGAGCCGAGGTGGCGTTCCCGACGGGTTCGATCTTCAGCGATGGCCCCGTGGCGCTCGGATGGCTGCGCGCCAGTCATCGGGAGACGGACGATCAGTCCACGCTCCTCGTGCCACATCACCCGCACACGAATGAGGAGCCCCTCGTGCCGGGAGAGCCGGTCAAGCTGGACATCGAGATCTGGGCGAGTGGAACCGTCTTTCACGCCGGGGAGACTCTGAGACTGACAATTCAAGGCCGCGACTTCCAGAAGCGAGTCACGGAGTCCGGCGTGCCGCCGCTGCAGATCCTCCACGAATCGCTGCGGAACAGCGGAACCTGGACCATCTTGTCCGGCGGCTCGTTCGAGAGCGTCCTTCGCCTACCGCGATCCCAGTGAGTTCGGCTGAACCCGCACTCACCACGACCTCGACGTCGCTACACGAGAAAGGAGCGTCGCGATGAAGATGTTCTGTCTACCCGCCCGTGGCGGCTCCCGGGGCCGGACATGAAGCAGATCCGCGTTCTCATCAAGGGCCTGGTTGCGCTCGGCGTAACCCTGCTCATCTCATCGTTTGCGATCTTCGCCGCAGTGCATGTCGCTCCCGGTGACGCGGCGGAGCTGTTGGCAGGGCGGAATCCGGACCCCGAGACTTTGGCGCTCATCCGAGCTGAGTACCACCTCGATCAGCCGTTCCTCGTCCAGTACTGGCTGTGGCTGGTCGGTGCGGTGCAAGGAGATCTCGGTCGCTCGACTGCTTTCCGGACGGACGTGGTGTCGCTGATTCTTGATCGTGGCCTGACGACGGTGATGCTCGTCGGTTATGCGTCTGTCCTCATCTCCGTGTTCGGAGTGGGACTCGGGATCATCGCAGCGCTTCGCGGACGGTGGGCCGCGACATGGATCAACACCGGGACGACGATCGCGATGGGAGCGCCCGCCTTCGCCGTCGCAGTGCTGCTCATCTGGCTGTTCTCGACGCAGCTCGATTGGTTCCCCATCTACGGCACCGGCACGGGATTCTTCGACAGGCTGTGGCACCTCACGCTGCCCGCGGTCTCGCTGTCGCTGATGTACGTCGCGTACGTGGCGCGCGTGACGCAGTCGGCCATTCGCTCGGAGCTGCACTCGGAGCATGTCGCGGTCGCCCGCAGCCGCGGCATCCCTTCCTCGTTGGTGGTCAGGCGACATGTGCTGAGAAACGCGGCCCCTCCCGTGATCACGCTTGTCGGGCTCACCGTCGCGGGCTTGGTCGCGGGAACCGCTGTCGCCGAGCAGGCGTTCGGCGTGAGCGGAATCGGTTCCCTGCTGGTCACTGCCGCGTCGCAACAGGACATTCCTGTCGTGCTGGGCGTCTCCATGATCGTGGTCACGGTGTTCGTTGTCGTCAACACCATCGTCGACGTCATCGTGGCGGGCATCGACCCGCGGACGGAGGGTTCACTCTCGTGACAAGCCCCAGCAGCAGCACTCAGCACATCGCCCTGCGCCAGGGGATGAAGTCCCGCGTGTCCCCGGGCGGGTGGTTCTTCGGTGCGGCAGGGCTGGCGTGTGCGTCGATCGTGCTCGCAGCGGTTCTCGCACCGTGGCTGGCACCCTACGACCCCTTGGCGCTGGACCCCCTCGATGCCTATGCCGGCTCGTCGTGGGCGCACCCTCTGGGGACGGACGAGTTCGGGCGCGACATCTACTCGCGCCTGCTTTACGGCGCGCGCCTGACGCTTTCGGCACCCGCGATCGTCGTCGTCATCGCAGTCGTCGCCGGCGTTGCGCTGGCGCTGGTCGCCTCCTGGTACGGGGGAGCCCTCGATGTTGCGGTCGGGCGCTGCGTCGATGTGATGCTTTCGTTTCCGGGCCTGGTTCTCGCGATCGCCGTCGTCGCGATCTTCGGCGCCGGCTATTTTCCGCCCGTGCTGGCTCTCGCCGTCAGCTACACCCCGAGCGTTGCCCGGGTGATCCGTCCCGTGATCCGCCGGGAGCGGGCGCTGGCATATGTGGGGGCGCTGGAGACCCAGGGGGCGCCCACGCTGCGCATCTGGATCGCTCACCTGCTCCCGAATGTCGCCCCGCTCATCGTGGTGCAGGCGGCGATCCTCTACGGCTACGCGATGCTAGACCTGGCGGCGATCTCCTTCCTCGGTCTCGGGGTTCAGCCTCCGACCCCGGAGTGGGGAGCTATGGCCGCCGATGGGCAAGCCTCCATCATCGCGGGCTACCCGCAGCAGTCGCTCTACGCCGCTCTCGCCGTGATAGGCACCGTCGTCGCCTTCAATGCACTCGGCGACAGGATTGCGCGCCGCTTCCAGATTGATGAGTTCGCATGACCCTCCTCGAGATGGACTCGATCGGCATCTCCGTCACCGTCGGCGGCGAGGACCGGGTGATCGTGCGTGACGTGTCCCTCGCTCTGGGCCAAGGCGAATCTCTCGGCCTCGTCGGAGAATCGGGCTCCGGGAAGTCCATGACCCTCAAGGCCATCCTCAGGCTCCTGCCCTCCGCCGCGAGCGTTGTCGGCACGATCCGTTTCGACGGAATCGACGTGCTCAACCTCCGTGGTCGCGCGCTTCGGGCGTTCCTCTCCCGCGATGTGGCATCGGTGTTCCAGAATCCGCAGGCCTCCATCAACCCGTTGGCACGGATCGGGGACTTCGTGTGCGAGTCGCTGATCGCCGCCGGGGGGCTCAGTCGCCGGGCCGCATACGACCGTGCAGTGGCCACGCTGGAGTCGGTGGGTGTGAGCGACGCTGCTCGCCGCATGAATCAGTACCCGCACGAATTGTCGGGCGGCCTGCTTCAGCGCGTGATGATCTCCCAGGCGCTCGTGTCGGAGCCGCGTCTCCTCCTCGCAGATGAGCCCACGACGGCGCTGGACGTGACGACCCAGGAGGAGGTCATGGCGATCCTCAACGAACAGCGTCAACGTCGAGGATTGGCGATGGTCTTCGTGACGCATGATCTCGATCTGGCAGCAGCGGGCTGCGATCGCATCGCCGTCATGTATGCCGGATCCATCGTGGAGGCTCTCCCCGCCCGGGCCCTCCACACCTCCGCCACCCATCCCTACACCGGGGCGCTGCTGGCCGCGAGACCCGGGCTCGGCATCACAGGAGCGCGTTCTCAACCCATTCCCGGACACCCAGTCGCGGCTTTCCAGGCTCCGTCCGGCTGCCCGTTCCATCCACGGTGCCCGCGCGCCACGGAGGTTTGCCGCGCCGAGCGTCCCGCCCTGCGAGGTCAAGGAATTTCCGCCGCAGCCTGCCATCATCCCCTCTTGTCGATCGAGAAGACCCCGCTAGACCTGGGACGAGGGAAGGGGGAGGCATGAACAAGTCGACAGTGCTCGCCGTCAGTCACCTGCGCAAGGAGTTCCGCGTCCTCTCATCACACCGCATCGGCAAAGAGCGGTTCGTCGCGGTCGACGACGTGTCGTTCGAGCTCGCCGCCGGCGGATCGCTCGCGATTGTGGGGGAGTCCGGGTCGGGAAAGTCCACGTGCGCACGCATGGTGATGGGTCTGGAACGGCCAACGGCCGGAACGATCGATCTGGCCGGTGCGCCGGCTGGCGAAAGTCGCGGGCGGCGACGTAGGGCGCGGCAGATCCAGATGGTGTTCCAAGACCCGTACAGTTCCCTGGATCCCAGGCAGACCGTAGAGTCGGCGCTTTCAGAGTGCGTGAAGCTGCACTTCGGCCTCAGCAAGAAGGAACTGCACGCGCGGGTGAGGTCGCTTGTTCGCGATGTCGGACTGGATGAACGGCATCTGGGGGTGACTCCGCGCGGGATGTCCGGCGGTGAGCGCCAACGTGTCGCGATCGCCAAGGCTCTGGCAGCCCAGCCGGCAGTGCTGGTGCTGGACGAGGCAGTCGCAGCACTCGACGTCTCGATTCAGGCACAGATCCTCAACCTGCTGGTGCGAATCCGCGCGGAGCAAGGAATCGCCCTGCTGTTCATCAGCCACGATCTCGCCGTCGTCGAAGAGGTATGCGATGACGTCGTGGTCATGCTCCGAGGCTCCATCGTCGAGCGAGGCCCCGTCCATACGGTGCTCCGCGATCCGCAGCACTCCTATACCAAGCGGCTCATCGATTCCGTTCCCCGTCCCGGTTGGATTCCGCGCAGACACGTCATCGCGGCGTCGCGAGAGGGGGTGTGACGCGATCCTTACACATCGCGTCGGCCTCAGGGTCGCGCGAACCCGATTGGTCCGACGTCCGTGCAGCGCCGCACGGCAGCAGCAAAGAAGCACAGCATTCGCTATCCGCCTGGCGGCTAGCCGACGCCCATCAGGAGAGTTCATGAACCGTCACACCTACCGCGCCGCGGTGCCCATCGCGATCCTCGCGGTCGTCCTCACCGGCTGCACATCATCGCCCCAGCCCTCACCGACCTTCACCTCCACCGACCTGACCGTGCTCACCCCCGAGGCGACAGGCAACGTGGACTCGGTCACCTGGGGGCTCTCCGGCAATGAACCCACGACTCTCGACCCGATCTTGGTGGGCACCATTGCGCAGAACACGGTGGTGAGCAACCTCTGCGAAGGACTCATGCAAGTCCAGCCTGACTTCTCGGTCGATCTGGGACTCGCCGAGTCCTACGACCAGCCGTCCCCGGAGGTCTATGTCTTCCACGTCCGCCCCGACGTCCAGTTCTGGAACGGCCAGTCGCTGACGGCCGATGACGTCGCCTTCAGCCTCAACAGAAACCTCGATCCGGCCTCAGGCGCCGTGAACGGCTACCAGTACGCTCCGGTTCAATCGATCGAAGCGACCGGCCCGCTGGATGTCACGGTGACCCTGAGCGAACCGAACGCTGATGTGCTTGCCATCCTGGCTGGGATGAGTGGAGCGATCAGCCAGCGAAGTGCGGTCGAGGCCGCAGGAGCGGACTACGGCACCCCGGCTGGAGGGCTCCAGTGCACGGGGCCGTACACGCTCGGCCAGTGGACATCCGGGCAGGGAATCGAGATCGTCGCCAACGACAACTACTGGAACCCAGATCTCACTCCGCGCACCCGCACCGTCCACTTCGATGCGATCGTCAACAACAACACGTTGACCAGCGCCCTCCTGAGCGGAGACCTGGACGGCGCATACGCGGTGCCCGCGGCGGGCATCAGCGCGCTCTCCAAGGGGAAGGGCGCGCTGTACTTCGGAGACAGCACGCAATACTTCCTCTTCGGACCCGTGGACCCCAGCGGTCCTGCGAGCGATGCACGTGTCCGTGAGGCACTGAGTCTCGCGATCGACCGCGAGAGCTTCGTCGACCGTGTGCTCGGCGGCGCAGGCGCGCCGATGAAGGGGTTCGTCCCCCCGTTCGCCTACGCAGGAAACCCCGCCAGCGCTGCGCTCCTGTCCGCCTACGACGAACTGCCCGGGAGCGCCGCCCCCGACATCGAGGCCGCCACGAAGCTGATCGAGGAGGCGAACCTCTCGGACACATCGCTCACGATCGCGATCACCGCGGGGGATCAGACCGCACTGGCCGCTGCGACCCTGATGCAAGGGGCGGGCACGGAGATCGGGCTGGACATGACCATCGAGCAACTGCAGGACACGCAGGTCTTCGATCTCTTCTTCACCCCGGAGGCGCGTGAGGATGTCGACCTTCTCGCCACCTCCGGCTACTACGAGACGCCGATCTTCCGGAGCTACACCGGCACGTTCGTCAATCCCGACGGTCTCGTCAACTTCATCGGCTACGACGACCCGGATGCTACGGCGAACCTCCGCGACTCGCTGACGGCAACCGATCCCGAGCAGTCTGCGCAGAGCTACATCGCGGGGCAGGACATCTGGCAGGACGCGTACCTCACCGTGCCGGTGGCCACCCAGTACGAGCGTCTGTACTTGCGTGACGGTCTGACCGGTGTCCCCGCAACCCAGGCCTATGTGAGCTACCCCTGGGCAGCCCTGCTCGGGGCAACCTCCTGACCCCCACCTCGCCAGCAAACCCCGCCACATTTAGTGCCAGAAGGAAATCCGATGTCGACAGACGAACTTTGGCGCCTGGACGCAACCGATCAGGCCGCGGCTATCCGCGAACGGCGCGTTACTGCACGCGACGTCGTGCAATCACACCTGGACCGCATCAGAGCGGTGAACCCCATCACCAACGCCGTGGTGCGGGAGCTGGAGGACGAGGCGCTGCAAGCTGCGGATGCCGCTGACGCGGCGTTGGCTGCCGGGGAGCCCGTTGGCCCGTTGCACGGTGTTCCCGTCACGGTGAAGACGAACCTCGGTGTGCGCGGCCAGGTGACAGACGAAAGCAACGCGGCGTTCTCCGACAACCTCGCCGAGGAAGACTCACCGCCGGTGGGCCTGCTTCGACGGGCAGGTGCGATCTTCCACGGGCGCACCAACATGCCCGATCTGGGAATGCGCTGGAACACGGACAATCCGCTCTACGGTCCTACGCGAAACCCGTGGGACCCCAACAGAACCCCTGGCGGGTCCAGCGGGGGAGATGCCGCCGCTGTCGCTACGGGGATGACGCCCATCGGATTGGGCAATGATTTCGGCGGGTCCATCCGGCTTCCGGCCGCTTACAACGGTGTCGTGGGTTTGCGTCCGACGCCCGGCCGAATCCCCTACGCCCCGGAGTCGCCGGAGGATCGCGGCATGGGCGTGATGTTCTTCTACACCGATGGGCCGATCGCACGCTCCGTTCGCGATGTCCGCCTGGCGTTCGACGTGCTCCGTCAAGAAGATGCCCGCGACCCGTTCTGGGAGGACGCACCCACAGGCCCGGTGGGTCCCTGCGACGTCGTGATGTTGCGCGACACCGCGGGCGCGGAACTCGATCCGGAAGTCCTCCAGGGTCTGGAAGTGGCTGCCGACGCGCTTCGCGATGCCGGCTACACGGTGCGTGAGGGTGAAATGCCCTCTCTTCAGCGCGCGGCGGAGCTGTGGAGAGACATCGTCGCGACCGAACTCAGCTCGTTGCTCACTTCTGACTTCCTCGAGCTGTTCAGCGAAGACGCGCAGCGGTGGGTGAAGGCCAGCATCGGCACCAGCAACGTGCTCGACACTCGCGGCTATGTGCTCGCCACCGCGGAGCGCGCGTGGATTGCCGCCGAGTGGTCGCAGAGGATGTCGTCGACCCCGCTCATCCTCGGACCCGTCGATACCGGGGTTGCGTGGGATGTGTCCTACGACCGCACTGGCGACGTGGACGCTGCCGTCGTCGCTCTGCGCGACCGTTATACCCTCAACCTCGCCGGAAGCCTGCTGGGGCTCGCCACTGCCACCCTCCCAGCCGGGGTGGGCGCCAGCGGCATGCCGAACGCCGTGCAGATAGCTGGATGGCGATTCCAGGAGGGCCGCGCGCTGGCCGCGGCCGCCGCAGTCGAGTCGCGCGTCGGCGTCTTCACCCCGCGGGATCCTGTCGCGGAGGCATCCTGATGCTACGCGTAGGCGAACCTATCGCCACATCCGTCCGCATGCGCGACGGCGTCAGGCTCGCAACGGACCTGTACCTGCCGGACGGCCGGGACCGAGGCCCGGCGGTCCTGGTCAGACTTCCTTATGGGAAGCGCGACCGGTACACCTTCATGCCGCAGTGCGCGCCGTGGTTCAACGACCGCGGCTACGCCTTCGTGGTCCAAGACGTCAGAGGCAAGGGGGAATCCGAAGGATCCACCGACCACATCGTCCACGAGGTGCCCGACGGCTACGACACGCTCGAGTGGATCGTCCGCTCAGGTTGGTCCAACGGCGCGGTCGGCATGTTCGGTGACTCGTATTACGCCTACACCCAATGGGCTGCCCTCGCCAGCGGACATCAAGCGCTGCGCGCCATCGTTCCAAGGATGTCCTCGCTGAGGATTCCGGCCACGACAGGCGATGCCGCCGGCGCGCAGCAGACGGGCACCGGTGCGAGCGGACCGAACCCCGCGCGGGATGACGGGGTCGGTCGTCCGCCTTCCGCTGCCTGGGCCCGGTATCTGGCCGGGTACTGGCTCGACAATGACGAGCACATGCCGCCCATGGAGCTCTCGGACCCGCCCATGGCAGCGTTCGAGGACTTCTTCGCCAGCATCGGCAAGCGGTCGTCCGCTTTCGATTCGGTCTTCCCGCGTGCCGTGCCTCGGTTCCCGTTTCCGGATGGTCATCCCGTTCACCATCCGGCGGTGCCGACATTGCACGTTCTGGGATGGTTCGACCCGGTTGCAAAGGCCGGAATGGATACCTATCTGAAGCTCTCGGAGCACCCGGCCTGGGCCCAGTTCCAGTATTTGAACGCGGACGCCACCGACCATGAGAACTACCAGCTCTCGGACGCGCCAGCCTGCGAAGGCAACGAGCACGGGAGTGATGATGAAGCGCTGGAGCGATTGCTGCCGAGATACCTCGGCCCGGCCCTCGACTTCTTCGACGTCTACCTTGCCGGCACGGCGTCACCAGCTGTGCTGCCGCGGGTGCGATGGACGCTCGGCCACGTCGGCGACTTCCACGGCGACCAGTGGCCGCCGCGCGAGGCGGTCAAGGCGGAACTCTTCCTCCACGACCTCGACCGGGCCCGCGAAGACAGCGGGCGGCTGCTGCCGCAACCGCCCCTGCAGGCGTCGGTTGCGCGCTGGAATCACGACCCGCGTAAACCCGTCCCCGACATCGGGGACTCGCTCGCCATCCTCGAGACGTGGCCTGACGAATCGGACATCGGACGGCGACAGGACGTGCTGACTTTCGACGGCCCGGCCGCCGAAAACCCCGTGGACATCGTGGGCCCCGTCGCGTTGGAGCTCGCGGTCGCTTCGTCCCGACCCTCGATGGACCTCTTCGTCAAGCTCTTCGACGTAGAACCCGATGGAACCGCGCACCGGCTACTGAGCGATCAGATCACCGTATTCGCCGTCAACGAATCGACCGTGACAACCTCCATGGATCTCGGCCATATCGGCTATCGGCTGCGACCGGGCCACCGGCTTCGCATGCATGTCGCGAGCAGTGAAAGCCCGACCTACCTCCATGATCCAGGTGTCGACGGCAACAGGTGGCTGACGGAGACCTCCGCAGTCAGCCGTCAGCAGCTGCACACCTCACCCGAACGTCCATCGCGACTCGTGTACATGCAGCTACCGCGCCCGACCTCCTGACGACCAAGGCTGCTTCCCGCGGATCCGCGGCACTGAAAGAAAGACGAACTGATGACTCGCGACCCTCGACACGACGTACTCTTCGAGCCGGTCCGGATCGGACCCAAGACGGCCCCGAACCGCTTCTACGCCGTACCGCACAGCGCAGGGATGGGTTCAGACAAACCGCTGTCCCAGGCAGCCTTCAGGGGAATGAAGGCTGAAGGAGGGTGGGGGGTCGTGTGTACCGAGTACGCACCTGTCAGCCCGGACGCAGACGAATCGCCATCAGCATCGGCACGGATCTGGGACACCGACGATGGTCGCGCGCTCTCGCTGATGGTGGACGCCGTTCACAAGAACGGGTCGCTCGCGGGCATCGAACTCACCCACCTCGGCGGGTACGCCTGGCGTCACGAGTCCAGATGGCCGGCGATCGCGCCTTCGCAGTTCCCGAGCGACTTCGACATTCTTGCGACCGCGAAAGCCATGGAGGAATCGGACATCCGCCGCGTGCAGGACGACTGGGTCAGAGCCGCACGCAACGCTCGAGACGTCGGCTTCGACATCGTCTATGTCTACGGCGGCTCCGACCTCACGCTGCAGTTCCTCTCGTCGTTCTACAACCACCGCACCGACCGATACGGTGGCTCGTTGGAGAACCGAGCACGGTTCTGGATCGAAACCCTCGAAGCCGTCAACGGTGCCGTCGGGTCCGACTGCGCGATAGCGGTGCGGCTGAGCATGGAAGCGTTGCGCGGCCGGGGACTCTCCGACGATCAGATCCTGGAGTTCGTCTCACTTGCCGACCCTCTGGTCGATGTCTGGGACGTCAACATGGAGTCGACCGAGGACGGAACGAAAGACTCTGGGACATCGCGGTTCTTCAAAGAGGGATATCAATTGGAGCCGACGGCGCTGATGCGCCAGGCCACCCGCAAGCCGCTGGTCGGCGTCGGCAGATATACGAACCCCGACACGATGGCCTCCCTCGTGTCCTCCGGCCGGCTGGACTTCATCGGAGGAGCGCGGCCGTCTATCGCAGACCCGTTCCTCCCCTCGAAGATCTCGGATGGCCGATACAGCGAAGTGCGTGAGTGCATCGGCTGCAACGTGTGCGTGCTGAAGTCCGAGACCGGCCGACACCTCGGTTGCACCCAGAACGCGACGGCGGGGGAAGAGTTCAGGCGCGGTTGGCACCCGGAGCGGTTCGACACGTCGCCCCGCGAGGGGACCGCGGCCCTCGTCGTCGGCGCCGGCCCGGCCGGCATGGAATGCGCACTGACGCTTGCCAAGCGCGGCTTCCTCGTGCACCTCATCGACGCAGCCGATGAGCTGGGCGGGCACGTGCGGTGGGTTTCGCAGCTCCCCGGGCTCTCCGAATGGGGCCGGCTCATCGAATGGCGGCAGCTGCAGCTGCAGAACCACCCCGACGTCGAGGTCCTCCTCCAGCGATCGATGACGGCGGATGATGTTCTCGCCTACGGCGCCGAGGTCGTGGTGCTGGCCACCGGTGCGCGTTGGGCGCGGGACGGGATGACCGGCTTCAACCACACCGCCATCCCGGGCAGCGACAGCCCCCACGTGCTGACACCGGAGGACATCATGGTCGGGGGCGCAAAGCCGGAAGGGCGGCGCGTCACGGTCTTCGATGTCGAGGGGTACGTCGTCGCGTCTGGTCTCGCCGAGCGCTTGGTCCGCGAGGGGTACGAGGTGCAGATCGTCACGCCCTTCCCTCAGGTTGCGGTCGTCAGCGACCAGACGATCGAGGGCCCCCTCGTGAGGCAAAATCTCCACAAGCTCGGCGTGACGTTCCTCACCGGCAGCGTGGTGACGAAGATCGACACGAACGAGGTCAGTGTCACGAACGAGTTCGGCGAGGAGCGCACGATGCCGTGCGACACCGTCGTTCTTGTCACGAGGCGCGTATCGGAGGATCGCCTCTATCGCGAGCTGCTCGAACGCCAGGGGGACTGGAGCGAGGCTGAGATCTCGGCTGTTCATCGCATCGGAGACGCCGTAGCTCCACGACTGGCGGCCGACTCCATCTTCGACGGACAGCGATTGGCCCGTGAGATCGATGGCCCCGATCCCAACGTGCCCCTGGCCTACCGGCGGGAGCGGGTCGCGCTTCCGTTGCTGGATTGACGATCTCCACGTCATTCCACAGTGAGACCCGCTTACACCAGAAAGGACCCGGGCGATGTGCGTGGGCAGCATCGGCGACTGGCTCGTCAAACGAAGACTGAAATCTCCAGAGAAGACCGCGATCATCAGCGCAGGCCATGCGTTGACCTATCGCGAGTTCGCCGACTCGGCCGATGGAGTGGCGTCGCTTCTCGCTGAGCAGGGAATCGTGAAGGGCGATCGGGTTGCGGTCCTGGGTAACAACAGCGCCGAGTTCCTCGTCCTGATGTTCGGGGTTCTGCGCATCGGAGCGGTCCTCGTTCCCGTGAACGTGCGACTTGCAGCACCCGAGATCTCGCACGTTCTCCGCGACTCCGGCGCGCGGATGCTGCTGCATGACGCCGAGTTCACGACCACGGTAGGAGCGCTTGAGGCTTCGGCAGTCGAGCACGTCATGGAACTCGGGCAAGGAACGCTCGACCGACCAGGATTGGGGCGTCTGATCGTTCCCGTGGCGGGCGGGGCCGACGCGGCGGCGGGCGGCGACGATCCCGCCGTCATCCTCTATACCTCCGGCACCACCGGTAAGCCCAAGGGCGCGGTCCTGTCGCATGCGAACCTGACATGGAACTCGCTCAACTGCGTCGTCGACTACGACATCGTCACTTCCGACGTGACGCTTCTGATCTCCCCGCTGTTTCACGCAGCGGCCCTCGGGATGGGTGCGCTTCCCGCGATCCTCAAGGGTGCAACACTCGTCGTCGAGCGAGCATTCGACGCAGGGCGAGTTCTGAACCTGATCGAATCGCTCAGCGTGACGATGGTGAGCGGAGTTCCCACGACCTTCCAACTTCTGGCGGAGCACCCGCGATGGGCGGATACGAATCTGACGTCGCTGCGAACGATCACGTGTGGAGGTTCGGCGGTGCCCTCCCGCGTGCTCGACGCATTCGAGGAGCGAGGTCTGTCGTTCTCGCAGGGCTACGGGCTGACTGAGACCGCACCGGGAGCGACTTCTCTCGCCCCCACCATGACGCACGTGAAGCAGGGAAGCGTCGGGCTGCCTCACTTCTTCGCCGATGTCCGAGTAGTAGACGACGCCGGTGGTCTCGTCCCCATCGGAGCATTGGGCGAAATCCAGATTGCAGGCCCGAACGTGTTCCTCGGGTACCACAACCTCGCAGAAGCTTCCGCTGCGGCGTTCACGACCGACGGATGGTTCCGCTCGGGGGACATCGGCTACTTCGACGAGGACGGGTACCTGTTCATAGCTGACCGTTTGAAGGACTTGATCATCTCCGGCGGCGAGAACATCTACCCGGCAGAGATCGAGGACCTTCTCTACAGCATGGATGGCGTCACCGGCGCAGCAGTCGTCGGCGCGGGGGATGACCGCTGGGGGGAGGTGCCGGTCGCTGTACTCACCGTGCGGGAGGGGACCGCGGTGACTCTCGACGACGTCCGCGCACACCTGCAGGGACATCTCGCGCGCTACAAGCTGCCCAAGGCGGTGATGGTCGTCGAGGAGCTGCCACGCACCGCCTCGGGCAAAGTGCGCAAAGCCGAGCTTCGGGCGCGAGTCGCTGAGGAGGAGATCGTATGAAGATCGTCGTCCTGGTCAAGGAAGTCCCGGATACGTATGGGGATCGCAGGCTGTCGTTGGAGACGGGTCTGGCCGATCGCGCCGCGAGCGAGACCGTGCTCGACGAGATCGGTGAGCGGGCGTTGGAGGTGGCGCTCTCGTACGCCGACATGATGCCGGGTACGGAGGTCGTCGTGCTGTCGATGACGCCGGAGTCCTCGGCGGCGTCGGTGCGCAAGGGGCTCGCGATGGGCGCCTCGTCGGCCGTGCAGGTGGTGGATGAGGGCCTCCTGGGTGCCGATCTGGGGTTGACGGCGGAGGTGCTGGCGGCGGCGCTGCAGCGCACCGGTTTCGATCTGGTGATCGGCGGCAACCTGTCGACGGACGGGGTGGGCGGGGTGGTCCCGGCGATGGTGGCCGAGATCCTCGATGTGCCGTCGGCGACGTATTTGAGCGCGGTCGAGATCCGCGAGGGCGAGGTGCTGGGCACGCGGGCATCGGACGGGGCGACGCTGCAGGTGACGGCGGCGCTGCCGGCGGTGATCTCGATCACCGAGGCGTTGCCGGACGCGCGGTTCCCGAATTTCAAGGGCATCATGGCGGCGAAGAAGAAGCCGTTCGAGACGCTCTCGCTGGCGGAGCTCGAGATCGACCCGCACACCCCCGACGCATCGCGGTCGATCGTGATCGCGCTCAGCGAGAAGCCGCCGCGGGAGGCCGGTGTGAAGATCGTCGACGAGGGTGACGCGGGTCAGAAGCTCGCGGACTTCCTCATCCAGAACCGGCTCGCGTGAGGAACCGCACATGACGTTCGCAGATGACTCGATCCTGGTCCTTCTCGACACCACGCCGTCGGGCGCGCTCGCCAAGACGGCGGCCGAGCTGCTGGGGGCTGCCGCATCGGTGGGCACCCCGGTCGCGGTGATCGTCGGCGACCCCGCTCTGGCGACGGATGCTGCGGCCCTCGGCGCCGCGTCGGTGCTGGTCGCGCCGGCCGGCGACGGGCTGACTGTCCCGCGGGTGGACGCGCTGACGGAGGCTGCCGACCTGGTCCGGCCCGACGCGATCCTGGTGGCCAACTCGGTGGAGGGCCGTGAGGTCGCCGGCCGGTACGCCGCGCGTACCCGGTCGGGCGTCGCGGTCGACGCGGTCGGCGTCTCGCGGGACGCGGAGGGCGTCGTCGCGCATCATTCGGTGTACGGCGGTGCGTACAACGTCGACTCGGCCGTCACGTGGGGCGCTCCGGTCATCACGATCCGCCAGGGATCGATCGACGCCCGCGCCGAGGCGGTGACGGGCGTCGAGGCCGAGCCGCTCGAGGTGCGTGCGTCCGGCCGCAAGGCGGCGACCGTGACCTCGGTGGACGAGGCCGTGGTGTCGTCGTCGCGTCCCGAGCTGCGCGGCGCGGCGAAGGTGGTGTCGGGCGGACGCGGGCTCGGGTCGGGCGACAAGTTCGCCCTCGTCGAGCAGCTGGCCGACGCGCTCGGCGCCGCCGTGGGCGCGTCGCGCGCCGCGGTCGACGCCGGCTACGTGCCGTACTCGTACCAGGTCGGGCAGACCGGTGTGTCGGTGTCGCCCCAGCTGTACGTGGCCCTCGGCATCTCTGGCGCGATCCAGCACAAGGCCGGAATGCAGACCGCGAAGACGATCGTGGCGATCAACAAGGACGCGGACGCCCCCATCTTCGAGATCGCGGACTTCGGCGTCGTCGGCGACCTGTTCACGGTCGTACCGCAGCTGATCGCCGCGCTCGAGGCGAAGAAGGCGTAACCCGGGATGGCGACGTTCGGTTCCTCGGTGCGGCGCGGTCTGCCGCGCGTGCCCGGCGGCGAGCCCTGGCCCCCTGCCGGCGCCGCGCCCGGCGCGAACGGCAACGGCACCGCGCCCTCGGAGGCGACGCCGCGTGTCGCGACCCCCGAGGTCGGCGCGGCTGCTCCGGCTGAGGTTCAGGTGGCGGAACAAGCCGGAGCGGATGCTGCCACCTCGCGCGCCGCGACCGCCGTGGCGTCGGCGCCCGGGGCGCGGGCCGTGCGTCGCGGGCTTCCGCGTGTGCCGGGCGGCGAGCCGTGGCCGCCGGCGGGTGCCGCAGCCGCCGCCCCGTCCCCGGTCGTTGAGCGAGCGAGGAACGCGGTCGTTGAGCGAGCCGGCGAGTCGAAACGCAGAGTCGAAACGCCAGCTGCCGACGACGAGCTCCAGGTTCGCGACGTCGATTCGGCCGTCGAGCCGCCGGTTGCGGCGGTCACCACGACCGCGGCCGGGGTGGGGGCGAAGACCCTCCGACGCGGGCTTCCCCGCGTCGCCGGCGGTGAGCCGTGGCCGCCGGCGGGTCTTGCGCCGATCGCCGCGCCTGCAGCGGTGACGGATGCCGCGCCCGCGCCGGTTGCGGAAGCACCGGCGGAGGCAGCCGCCGAGGTGGCAGCATCCGTCCCCATCGAAACCGTGGCGCCCGCGGCGCCCGCCACCGCCACCGGCACCCCGCTGTCTCAGCCGCTGCCGTTCCGCCGCACGGTGTGGGCGGGCAGGGCCGCGGGCACCCGCCCGGCGGCCAGGCCCGAGCCGAAGCGCATCGGGCCGTTCACCCGCGGCCAGTGGGCCGGCGCGGTGATCGTGGGCGGCGCCGGGCTGCTGTACGCGGCGGGCATGGCGGTGTTCGCGGTCCGCTGGCTGCTCTCGACGCAGTGGGGCGTGGACTTCCTCGCGGCCTATCCCGGCGAGTATCACCTGCCCGAAGGGGCGCCGGTCGGCATCCCCGCGTGGCTGGGGTGGCAGCACTTCTTCAACGTGTTCCTGATGGTGCTGATCATCCGCAGCGGTCTGCAGGTGCGCACCGACAAGAGACCGAGCGTGTTCTGGTCACCGCGCAACAACGGCCGCCGCAAGATGAGCCTGAACCTGTGGTTCCACCAGTCGCTCGACATCCTGTGGATCGTGAACGGCGTGATCTTCGTGGCGCTGCTGGTCGTGACCGGGCAGTGGATGAAGATCGTGCCCACGTCGTGGGAGGTGTTCCCCAACGCGGTCTCGGCGGCGCTGCAGTACGTGTCGCTGGACTGGCCCACCGAGAACGGGTGGGTGAACTACAACTCGCTGCAGCAGCTCGCGTACTTCGCCACCGTGTTCCTCGCCGCACCGCTCGCGATCGCCACGGGAGTGCGGATGAGCCACGTCTGGCCGAAGAACGCGACCGGGCTGAACAGGGCGTACCCGGTCGAGTGGGCCCGCGCGGTGCACTTCCCGGTGATGCTCTACTTCGTGGCGTTCATCGCCGTGCACGTGTTCCTCGTCTTCGCGACCGGCGCGCTGCGCAACCTCAACCACATGTACGCGGCGCAGGGCTCGGTCGACCCGAACGCCTACGCCGACAACTGGACCGGTTTCTGGTTCTTCGTCGCCTCACTCGTCGTCATCGCCGCCGCCTGGGTAGCCGCCCGGCCGCTCGTGCTCGCCCCGATCGCCCGCCTCTTCGGCAAAGTCTCGGGCCGCTGACACGACCGTCGCGCCGTCGGCGATGACGACGTTCAAGTTTATGATTTATGGCGGCGGATCACGTCGGTGAGGGGATCCGGGCGAACTGCGTGCGACCCGGCACCGTCGACACTCCGTTCCTCGCCAACATGCTCCGCGGGTTCGACGACCCCGAAGCGGAGCGGCGTGCGCTCGACGCGCGCCAGGCGACGGGGCGGATGGTGACGCCGGAAGAGGTTGCGGACGCGATCCTCTACCATGCGTCGCGTGCATCGGGCTCGACGACCGGCATCGCCCTCGACGTGGACGGTGGTGTCACGCACCTCCGCGTGCGACCTTCGCCCGGCGCCTGAGCTCCAGACTCGCGCGAGCACCGCCGGTAGCCCAAGAGTGCCCTGCGCAGTTTGTGTGAATCCGAGACCGGGTGGGCCATCCGCCAGCGCCGATGCCCTCGTCGTCCCGGCGGGAACCATCGAGGTCGAAGTCCGCAACGACGGACGTCGCATCAACGGCAGGTTGCTGGTGGAGATCAGCGAGGCGTGTTCGTAGCGAGACGAGGGCGAACACGATCCGTCCGATCCAGCAGGAAGTGGGGTGGCCGAGACGGCTCCGCTACCGGGCAGGTCCGCTTTCGGCGGACCAGGCGGGGAGGCATCCTCGGTGGTCCCGGGCTGGTCTTGAGCGCGACGGCAGTCGGGATCGATGTCGCAGGGAGGGCCTTGCACACCTTGACCGTCGTTGGTCAGGATCGCGGTACTCTTCCAGGATGGTCATCGGTACGGGAGGGTCCGGAGGGGGCTCGGTGTTGCCAGTGCTGTCCGATGTCGCCAATCTTGCTGGCGTGAGCGTTTCGACGGTCTCTCGGGTGCTCACCGGAAGGACGCCGGTCAGCATCGCTCTGCGCGCGCGCGTCTTGGATGCCGTCGCCGAACTCGGCTACCGGCCCAACGCAGCCGCGCAAGCGCTGGTGAGTGGCCGCCGCTCCACTGTGGCGGTGCTCGCACGCAACACTTTTCGTTTCGGCTACGCGGCGACCCTCCACGGGATCGAGGAGGCAGCGCGCGCAGCGGGCATGGTGGTGAATATCGCGGTGGTCGAGACCGACAGCCCTGCGGAGATCAGCCGCACGGTCGACCTCGTGATGGGACAGCCGCTCGTCGGAGCGATCGTCATCGAGTTCGACTCGGTGGGGGTGAGCACCCTGGAGGCGTTCCCGGAATCCTTGCCCGTGGTCGCTGCGGCGGGTGCGCGCCGTCGACGAGGCAGTCGCCCGCACGCCTTCCTCGACGATGCCGAAGGCGGGCGCCTGGCCACTGAGTACCTCCTATCTCTGGGGCATCGCACGGTGCATCATCTGGCGATCCCGAACACGCGGGTGCGCAGCGGTCGCACGCAGGGCTGGCGGAAGGCGCTTCAGGATGCCGGCGCACCGGTGCCTGAAATCACACAGGCGGGATACTCGCCGACGTCGGGGTATGACGCCGCGCAGGCGTTGCTCGATCGACCGGACGTCACCGCCATACTGTGCGGCAATGACGAGATCGCCATCGGCGCGGCACGCGCTCTCCAGGAGCGGGGGATCCGCGTTCCGGAAGACGTCAGCCTCGTCGGATTCGACGATCAACCGTTCGCTCAGATGTGGGTTCCCGCTCTGACGACGGTGGCGCAGGACTTCGCCGACCTGGGTCGCCGCACGTTCGGACTGCTCGATGAGTGGGTGCGCACGGGCGAGCGGCCCGATGATTCTGCGGCCGCCCCCACGCTCGTCATCCGCGACAGCGCGGCGCCCCCGCGCGCGAGGAGACTGCTGAACGAGTGAGGGTGGGCGCGGACCGACAGCCACGGATCGCGGTCTCGTGGCCTGTTCAGGTCACGACTCGAAGTGCGACACGGGGGTTACTCCGCCCGCTCTGGTCATCTGCGACGAGTCGGGTCCGGTGTCCGGGGACGCCAGCGCACGTGCGGGTTCCGACGGGGGTCAGGTCAGCGCCTGGCTCAGGATCGTGGAGTCCACCGCCGCCGCTGCTTCCGTGATCGCGCGCCCTTCGACACACGATTTCTGACCAACGTTTGCAGAGTGTCAGATTCCCGGCTATGGTTTGACCAACGTTTGCAGAGGCCGCGCCGTTGCGGGGAGAGCTTGGTTTTCGGGTGAGAACAACACTGGTCGACGTCGACGGTCGTCAGGGCAGCACCGCGCATCACGTAGGTCGCGTGCGCCTCGCTGCATCGGGGGTGGCGCTGATCATCGAGGTGCCCGAGGATGCTCTTCCCACCGTCGTGCACTGGGGAGCCGACCCCGGCCCGCTGAGCGGCGAGGACCTGTCGGCTGCCACGAGGTCGAACCGGCCGCCCTTCGCCTCCAACGGCGTCGATGCCCCGCTTCCCGTCGCCCTTCTTCCCGAGGGATGGACCGGGTGGACCGGCACTCCCGGGATCTCTGGCCACCGCCGGGGAGCCGACTGGTCGCCGCGCTTCCAACCCACGTCCGTGATCGTCGAAACGAGGGAGGACGTGCCCGGTGGTCACCTCGAGATCCACGCGGCCGACGCGCTCACCTGCCTCAAGCTGTCGGTGCGCATCGAGATGCTTCCGTCCGGTCTCGTGCGGCTGCGAGCCACTCTCGAGAACACCGGTGCCACCCCGTACACGCTCGATGCGTTACAGCTTGCCCTTCCTGTTCCCACCCGCGCCGATGAGGTGCTGGACCTCGCGGGCCGCTGGTCGAAGGAACGGGTGCCGCAGTGCCGAGCGTTCACCGTCGGTGCGCATACGAGGGAGGGACGACATGGACGAACCGGTGCCGACGCGGCGACGCTGCTGATCGCAGCCGAGGCGGGGGTCGACTTCGACCGCGGCGACGCATGGGGCATGCATGTCGCCTTCAGCGGCAACCACCGCAGCATCGCCGAGCGGGCTTTCACGGGCGAGCGGCTGCTCTACGGCGGCGAGCTGCTGCTGCCCGGCGAGGTGGAGCTCGAACCGAGTGAGTCCTACGAGAGCCCGTGGGTGTACGGCGCGTATGGCCACGGCCTGGACGAGGTGGCCGTCCGGTTCCACGACTACCTTCGCGCACGCCCCGCGCATCCCCGCACGGCCCGACCCGTCGTGATGAACGTGTGGGAGGCGCTGTACTTCGAGCACGATCTTGCCCGTGTCGTCCCACTGGTCGAACTGGCCTCGCGCGTGGGTGTCGAACGCTTCGTCCTCGACGACGGCTGGTTCGGATCCCGGCGTGACGATCGCAGCGGCCTCGGCGACTGGACGATCGCCGAGGAGATCTGGGGTGATGGACGCTTCGAGCGACTCGTCTCGGCCGTGAAAGACCACGGGATGGATTTCGGTCTGTGGTTCGAACCCGAGATGGTCAATCTCGACTCCGACATCGCACGTGCCCATCCCGAATGGCTGCTGCAGGTGCCGGGACGCCTCCCCGTCGAGGCGCGGCACCAACAGGTCCTCGATCTCACCCATCCCGAGGCATTCGAGCACATCCGCAGCAGCATCGTGGCGCTGGTGCAGCGATACGACATCGACTTCATCAAGTGGGACCACAATCGCGATCTCGTCGACGCGGGATCCACTCGCACGGGCCGCGCCGGCGTGCATGCGCAGACCATGGCTGCGTACCGGCTCCTCGACGAGATCAGACTCGCATGCCCGGGGTTGGAGATCGAATCGTGCTCGTCGGGCGGTGCACGTGTGGATCTCGGCATCCTCGAACGCACCGACCGGGTCTGGGCGTCGGACTGCATCGACCCGCATGAGCGTCAGCAGATCCAGCGGTGGACGGCGCAACTGCTTCCGCCGGAGCTCGTCGGCAGTCACATCGGCGCCGAACGTGCGCACACGACCGGACGCAAGAACGATCTGAGCTTCCGCGCAGCGACCGCATTGTTCGGCAGTCTCGGCGTGGAGTGGGACCTGTCGATCGCCACCGCCGCCGAACTCGATGAGCTGAGCTCGTGGATCGCCTTCTACAAGCAGACCCGGCAACTTGTGCACACCGGCCGCGTCGTTCGCCGTTCGCTCGAGGGTGGTGACGTATGGATGACCGCGGCCATCGCCCCGGACCAGTCGGAGGCTCTCTACCAGGTGGTCTTGCGTGAGCGGCCTGTGACCTGGCCGCTCGGTGCTGTGCGCCTGCCGGGACTGCGCCCCACCGCGCGCTACCGCGTGCGCCCGGCGGGTCCAGACGCCGAGTCGCAGATCGACCCGCGCATCCACCCCGGTTGGTGGGGCGAGGGCCTCATCGCCACCGGCGCGATGCTCGGCGAGATCGGGGTGCAGATCCCGGCGTTGGCCGTCGACCACGCCGTGCACCTCCGCGTGGAGGAACTGTCATGACCCGGACCTCGACATCCCGACCAGCACGCCGCCCCCGGTCGGACCTGCGTGCGGCTCTCGTGTTCATCGCGCCGGCCGCGCTGGGCCTCCTCGCGTTCTACTTCGTTCCCGCGCTGCGGGGGCTCTGGTTCAGCTTCACCGATCAGAACCTCATCGGCTCGGGTGAGTTCATCGGCGCCGACAACTATGTGCGGATGGTCTCCGATCCGCTGTTCTGGAACTCGCTGGCCGTGACCGTCCAGTACGTTGCGATCAACATCGGCGTCCAGACGGTGCTCGCGTTGCTGCTGGCCGTCCTGCTCCACCGACTGACGCGCTCCGTCACCATCCGGGGCCTCATCCTGCTGCCCTACCTCGTGGCCAACGTGGTGGTCGCGCTGGTGTGGTTCTGGATGGCCGACTATTCCACGGGCATCATCAACGTCGCCCTCGATGCCTTCGGCCTCGACCGCGTCGCCTTCTTCGGAGACCCCGCCACGGCCATTCCGACCATCGCCCTGATCAACGTCTGGCGCTTCGTGGGGTACACGGCGCTGCTTCTGTTCGCGGGACTGCAGGTGATACCGGGCCAGTACTACGAGGCGGCGTCGCTGGACGGAGCCTCGGAGTGGCGGATGTTCTGGACGATCACGATGCCCCTGCTGCGTCCGGTGCTGGCGCTGGTGATGGTGATCACCGTGGTCGGCAGCTTCCAGATCTTCGACACGGTCGCGGTGACGACCGAAGGCGGGCCCGTCAACGCCAGCCGCGTCATCTACTACTACATCTACCAACAGGCCTTCGAACGATTCGACCTCGGCTACGCCAGTGCCCTGTCCGTGTTTCTCGTCGTGATCCTGTCGATCATCGCCTACGCCCAACTCAAGATCATGCGGTCCAACCGCTCGGACCTGGCCTGAGGAGCAGCAGATGACTCTCACTTCGCACCGGGCCCCCGTCGCCGCGCCGGCTCCGTCGGCCGCCGCACCGAACCGTCGGCGCCCACGCCGCATCCGGTGGGGGCGGATCGTCGCGTGGGCGATCCTCGGCATCGTGCTGCTGATCACCCTCTTCCCCTTCTACTGGATGCTGCGTACCGCGTTGTCCAACAACAACGCTCTCTACCTCGAGCCCGGCAACCTCCTCCCGGTCGACCCGACCCTGGGCGGCTTCCGTCGCGTACTCGGTCTCGCCACGCCCGAGGATGCAGCGGCCGAGGGTGGAACGACGGGGTCGATCGACTTCTGGCTGTACCTGCGCAACTCCGTGGTCGTGTCCACGGTGATCACGGCGGGACAGGTGCTGTTCTCCTCCATGGCGGCCTACGCATTCGCGCGGCTGACCTGGAAGGGGCGCGACGTCGTGTTCTTCCTCTTCCTGACCGCGATGATGATTCCGCCGATCTTCGTCCAGTTGCCGAACTTCATCCTGATCCGCGACCTCGGCCTGCTGAACACGCTCGCGGGCATCATCCTGCCGTTCTTCTTCATGACGCCGTTCGCGATCTTCTTCATGCGTCAGTTCTTCCTGGGCATTCCTCGCGAGATCGAAGAGGCGGCGATGATCGACGGCGCCGGGCACGCGCGGATGTTCTTCCGCGTCATCCTGCCCATGTCGGCGACGCCCGTCGTGACGCTCTCATTGCTCACTTACATCACCGCGTGGGGCGAGTACTTCTGGCCGCTGCTGGTGGGGCGCGGGGAGGACTCGCGCGTGCTCACCGTCGCCCTCGGCATCTTCCGTGCTCAGACACCCCAGACCGGTCCCGACTGGGCCGGACTCATGGCGGGAACTCTCATCGCAGCTCTGCCCGTCCTCATCCTCTTCTTGATCTTCGGACGAAGGTTCATCGACAACCTCGGCTACTCCGGAATCAAGTAGGCGCGCGCCGCCGTGGCGCACAGCACCCGTACACCCGCACCACTCACACCGAAGGATCGAACTGCAATGTCGCACTCCACTCCCACCACCCGGCGTATCGTCGCCGCCCTCGCCGCGGCTTCCGTCCCGGCCCTCCTGCTCTCGTCCTGTTCGGGACAAGGAGGGAACTCCGGGGCCGCGGAACCGGAGGCCATCACCTATTGGCTCTGGGACTCCAACCAACAACCCGCCTACGAGCAGTGCGCCGATGACTTCGAGGCCGAGTCCGGCATCACCGTCAAGATCGAGCAGTTCGGCTGGGCAGACTACTGGCAGGGACTTACCACGGGCTTCGCCTCGGGCACCGCGCCGGACGTCTTCGCCGATCACTTGTCGTACTACCCGGAGTTCGTCTCTCAGGGCCAGCTTCTCGACATCTCCGACCGTGTCGAGGAGGACGGCATCGATCTCTCGATCTACCAGGACGGGCTCGCAGAGCTGTGGGTCGACCAGGAGGGGGGTCGGTACGGCCTCCCCAAGGACTTCGACACCGTCGCGACCTTCTACAACGAGAAGATGGTCGAGGAAGCCGGGATCACACCGGAACAGCTGGCCGAGCTGGCTTGGAGCCCCGATGGCTCCGGCACCTTCGACGAGGTGGTCGCGGCGCTTACCGTCGACGCGAACGGCGTGCGCGGCAACGAGGACGGGTTCGATCCTCGCAACGTCGCGGTGTACGGTCTCGCGCTGAGCGGAAACGGCTTGAACGCGTCGGGCCAGCAGACGTGGGCACCCTACGCGCTCGGCAACGACTGGTACTTCGGCGACAAGACGCCCTGGACCACCGAGTGGAACTTCGACGACCCGAAGTTCGTCGAGACCATCGAGTGGTACCAGAGCCTCCAGGAGCGCGGCTTCATGCCGTCGGTCGACATCGCTCTGTCCGAGGCCGACCCGCTCAACGGCTACCTCGCCGGTCGCTACGCCCTGGTCACCGATGGCAGCTGGATGAACGGGTCCTACCTCGGCCAGTCCGACGTCCCTACGAAGGTCGTGCCGACGCCGGTCGGTCCGAGCGGGCAGCGCGCCAGCGTCTTCAATGGCCTCTCGGATGCGATCTGGGCCGGCAGCGAGCACCCGGACCAGGCGTGGGAGTGGGTGAAGTACCTGGGATCGGCCCCATGTCAGGACGTCGTCGCCGAGAACGCCGTCGTCTTCCCCGCCATCAAGACGTCCACGGAGCTGGCCACTGCGGCGTTCGCCGAAAAGGGGTGGGATGTCTCGGGCTTCACCGTGCAGGTCGATGACGGCACGACAGCCCTTCTGCCGATCGCCGACCACTGGTCCGAGATCAACGACACCGTGACGGCTGCGGTCGAGTCGTTCCTGCAGGGCAGTGCCGACAGCAGCGTCTTCAAGACCGCGAACGACAGCGTCAACGCGCTGTTCCAGTGACGAACTCACCGATCCCCGAAGGAGTGGAACCAATGTCAACCCAACTCACCAGACGCGCAGGTGGAATCCTGCTGACCACCGCCGTGGTGGCCGCAGGCGTCCTGGCCGTCGCGACACCGGCGGTGGCCGCGAGCGAATCCGTCACTGTCGATTTCAGCGACTCGACCGGTGCCGTACACGGTGGAGCGACGGGCTATCTGTACGGTCTCGGCGATCCCGGCGTGCCGACGACGTCCGTCGTCGCCGGCGCGGGGGTCCGCCACGTCACTCAGATGCCTGAAGGCGGACTCCAGCATCCCAACGGCGGCGCTCTCACCAATGCGCCCGACTTCTTCTCGTCAGGAGGCGAGGAGATCTACATCAACATCCAGGACGACTACGCCCAGTGGCCCTATGCGGGAAACACATATCCCGGCCAGGCGGAGTACCTGACGCACGTCGAGAAGGTCGTGCAGAAGGTCGCCGACGTCACGGATCCGGAAGACTACGAGCGGTACATCTTCACGCCGTTCAATGAGCCCGACTGGATCTGGTACGCCGACTGGGCGACGCGGAAGGAGCAGTTCTTCTCCGACTGGTCGGCCGCGTACGACCTCATTCAGGAGATCATGCCGGGCGTGCGCGTCGCGGCGATGGGCGATTCGTACTGGCACGCCGACCGCACACGCGACTTCCTCGCGTACGCGAAGGAGCACAACCAGGTGCCGGACGTGTGGACGTGGCACGAGCTGTCCGACTCGTCCTTGCAGTACTTCTCGTACAACCTCTCCACCTTCCGATCCATCGAGGACCAGCTCGGCATCGAAGACCTGCCGGTGAACATCACCGAGTACGCTCTGCGACGTGATACCGGGGTGCCCGGTCGCATGATCCAGTGGATGTCGATGTTCGAGCGGGCCAAGGTCGACGCCCAGGTCGCGTACTGGTCGCAGTCGGGCAACCTCGACGACCACGTGGCGCAGGTCAACGGCGGAAACGGTGCCTGGTGGCTCGTCAAGTGGTACGCCGACCTCACCGGGGAGACAGTGCGGCTCACCCCGCCCGTGGCGAACCGCCCCGGAACGGTGCAGGGCATCGCCGCGATCGACGAGTCCAGGAAGACGGCGACGGTGCTGTTCGGCGGGGGTCAGGTCGATGCGCAGCTGAGCTTCACGGGCCTGGACGCGTCGACCTTCGGCGGACAGGTCGACGTGCAGGTGCAGCGCACGCAGTTCAGCGGTCAGGAGGGGTTCGCCGAGCAGCCGCCGGTCATCCTCTCCACGCGGATCTCCCTCGACGGGTCCGGTGGCGGAAGCGTCACGGTGCCCAATGGAGACCCCATGGACGCCTATCGGGTGATCATCACTCCCGCTGTCGAGTCGGCGCCGGTCGTGGATGCCGCGTGGCAGACCCGCGTCGAAGCGGAGGCGACCACGCTCGCCGGGGGAGCGACCGTCACGAGTCTGGCGACCAACGCCCAGGCGACGTCGGGCTTCAAGGACGTGCGCGGGTTCTCCAACGCCGCTGCATCGTCGACGTGGACTGTCGATGTTCCGCGTGATGGCAGGTATCTTCTCGGCATCCAGTACGGGACCAGCGAAAAGGCCGACGGCACGAACATGAAGTCCGGTCGTCACGCGCTGTTCGTCGATGACGCCTTCGAGGATCTCGTGCAGTACACCTCGACGCTCAGCGTCACGTACAAGGGCCGTGTCGAAGTACCGGTGACCCTGACGGCCGGCACGCACACCCTGTCGCTGCGGGCGAGCCAGAACGGCACGGCCGCGCTTCCGGGCAGCAACGTCGCACTCGACCGTCTCGACCTCACCGAGGCCACGGCCGCGGAGAAGTCCACCTACCCGGCGACGCTCGCCCGCCTGTCGGGCGATGCCACCGTGTCGTGGGGTGCGGGGTCGTTCGGCGGCGGCGCGACCCTCGGTAGCGACGGCCAGGCGGCCTTCTACTTGGGTGCAGCCGAAGACGGGTACTACGACCTCACGGTCGAGTACGAGACGACGGATGCCGCCGACCTCGCGGTCGAGCTCAACGATCGCGAACTCAGCGGCATCGGTGCCGAGACGGCCGGCACCTGGAAGACCACGGCGACGGTCCACGTCGCGCAGGGGATCCAGGAGCTGACCGTCGCGGGAGCGGGAGTGAAGGTCCGCGGCGTCACGCTGGAGCGCAATGCAGAGGCCGACTCGCGCGTGGTCACCATCCAGGCGGAAGACCCGTCGGTGACGCGTTCAACGGGCACGACCGTCGAGACCCCGGCAGCGACCTACGGGTCGAACGCGCAGGGGCAGTACGTGGGGTGGCTCACGGCCGGCCGCACGCTCACCATCCCGCGCCCGTCCGGCACCGATGCGGGCCAGTACAACCTCCTGGTCCACTTCGGCAACGCCACACGGAACACCACGCACCCGTACAACACCGACGGCATCAGCCGGAGGGCGACCGTCACCGAGGTCGGGGGTGAGAACAGCGCGACGGGGTACTTCCGGTACAACTACAGCTACTTCAACTTCTGGTGGCAGAACGTCCCGCTCGACCTCACCACCGACGACGGCGCGCTGGTCGTGGGTAACCCCACGGGGGATGCGCCGAACATCGACGCGTTCCAGCTGGCGCCTCTGATGGCCTCATTGGTCACCGAGCGAGTCGACCCCGATACGGTCAAGCCGATCGCCACGCTGGTGACACCGACGACGGCCGGTCCCTTCCGAGCGCTGGAGCTGCGGGTGGATGCCACCGACGACCGTGGCCTGCAACGCGTCGTAGCCAACATCTATAAGGACGGCAAGCTGGTCAAGAGCACGCAGACCGCGGCAGACGGCGAGCGCACGGCCACCCACTCGGCGACCGTTACCCTGCCGGACGGCGCATACACGATCAAGTACAACGCCTCTGACCTCGCGGGCAATGTCGCGAAGACCGGAACGTTCGACGTCACGATCGATGCGACCCCGCCGACGGCGACGATCAAAGACGGGACGTCTTACACGGTCAAGACCGGTGAGACCTACGATCTGATCTCGTTCAAGCTCCACGATGCGGGCAAGATCGACAAGGTCGAGCTCAACGGCAAGACGAAGGACCTGACCGACAACGTGTGGTCGGACGTCAACTTCATCGCGCCGCCCACGTTCGGTGCCGTGCAGGGGGTGAACACGCTCGTCGTGTTCGACGTCGCGGGCAACACCCAGACGTACACCTTCACGCTCAACTGATGCCTAGTGGCTCTCTGTCACGAGGGCCTGGCAAGGCGCCGTCCGGGTTGGTCCCGGGCGGCGCCTCTTGCTTCGCGAACCGGCTGGCGGGTGTGTCGGGAAGTTTGTGTGTGAGGGCTTCGGCGTGATCGGCGCGGCGCGGGCGCGGGAAGATGGGGATCGGTGCAGCGGGAGGTGACATCTGATCTGTGGTGCCGAGGGTGCCGCTGGAAGGATGTTGTTGTGCCTAAGCCTTATCCCAAGGAGTTCCGTGACGACGTGGTCGCCGTCGCTCGTCGCCGCGAGGACGGTATGACGATCAAGCAAGTCGCGACCGACTTCGGCATCAGCGAGACGTGCCTACAGAACTGGCTCCGTCAGGCCGATGTCGAGAACGGCAATCGTGCCGGGGTGACCGCGTCGGAGTCGGCGGAGCTGAGGGAGCTGCGGAAGCGGAACCGGCTCCTCGAGCAAGAGAACGAAGTGCTGCAGAAAGCGGCGGCGTATCTGGCGCAGGCGAACCTGCCGGGAAAATGATGTACCCGCTGCTGCCGAGGCGAAGTGAGCGGGCCGCGTCATTGCGGACGTAACCCAGATCATCGATCGCGGCCTGCACTCGAGCCAGCGTCTCGGCGGCGAGGACCTGCGGGCGGTTCAGGGCATTGCAGACCGTGCTGAGGCCCACGCCAGCCCGGGCAGCCACGTCACGCACAGTGACGGTGTCCCTCGCTCGCATCTCCACAGAATTGCATTCCTCTGTTTGACGGACCTTCCCGTGCTCAATAGCGTGTCGCAGAATTGCAACGTTTTCATCAAGGAGGATTGATGACCGAGCAAGTGGAGACCACATATTCGGATCCACGGCGACGCTGATCCGCGCGACGCAGGAGTGCTTGCCGCGCTCGCGTCGGGCGTCCGAGATGCGGACCGAACCGGTGCCGCATCGTCGGTGTGGCGTAACGGTGTGGAGGCGGCCGGCGCCTTCCTCATCGTCGACGACTCGTGCGCGTAGCGGCCGAACACCGCGGCGAGCATCGTGGTTGTCATCGCCTTGCCGACGCCACCCTTGCCGTTCGCGATCGCGATGTTGCGGCACCCGGCGCCGCGTCTGGACCAGCCACATTGCACTACTACTTCATCATCTGTTCCGTGTATCGGACGCCCAGCTCGTATGCCTTGGCCGTTGTGATGGTCGGATCTTCGAGGGCGACCTGCACCATGAGGCCATCGAGCAGGGCGGCCAACGTGAGGATGGCGGACTCACGTTCCTCCTCGCTCCCGGGGAAGTCGTCGGCGACAGCGTTGTCGAAGAGTGTCCGCCAGCGCTCATCCTGTCGGGCCCGCGCGTCAGCGACGACGTCTCGGTGAGCGGCCTCAGCCCAGCTTTCGAGCCAGAGGGTCCAGGCTCGAGTCTGCCGACTGTCTTCGGAGAACACCCATTCCACCAGGCGACGCAGACGCTCCGTGCCTGATGTCGGTCGTGTCGCGATGCTGTCGGCTACCTCATAGAAGCGCTCCTCGGTGGAAAGGAGCGCTTCTATCAGGAGGTTCTCCAGGCTGCCGAAGTAGAAGTTGACAAGCCCGTGACTGACCTTCGCGCGTTTGGCAATGTCGCCCACCCGAGTGGCGGCGAATCCCTTGTCGGCGATGAGGTCGGCAGCTGCCATGAGGATCTGCTGCTTGCGTGCTTCAGCGGCTTCTTCACTGCGGGCGGGGGATGCGCTGGGTGCTTGGGGTGTCATGGTCGTCGCACCTCGGTGAAATCAATCTGCAGGAGGAGTCCGGCGACCTGCTCCAGAAGCGTTCCCGATCGTTCTGGGTCGAACGGCTGGATGTTCAGGCCGGCGTCGACGATCAGGCCATCGATCACCGCCATGATCGTGTCTAGAACCTGGTCGTCCGGCTGGGTCGGCGAGAAGACGGCAGCCTCGACGCCGTCGCGCAGCGTGCGGGCCAAGGACGCTCGCCACGAGTCGTAGATCGTGGCGACATGCGGCACAAGTTCTGGGTGCCGGGTCGCCGCGGAGCACATCGTCATCCACGCGGCACACCGCTCGCGGTCCGTGACCGATCCCCGGAGGAGCGCGCGCATCCGTGTAGTCGGGTCGTCATATTCGGCGCCGAGCTGGGCCCATTCCCGCGCTCGTCGCAAACTCGCCGCGCTCACCGTCTCCAAAAGGAGAGTGTCACGGGTGTCGAAGTAGTGCTGGATCGATCCGATCGACACACCAGCCCGTCGAGCGATGTCGCGCAGGCGAACGGTCTCGTACCCCTCCTCGGCGATGAGAGACTCCGCCGCGGCCATCACCGCTCGCTTCCGATCTTCGACCTCGTCGCCCGCCAACATGTGCCTCCGCCCGAATTCTACCGGCGGCCTTCCGCGTCACGCGATTGCGGGCGACGGCTCAGTCCGCAGTTACCGTCACCCACTCTAAATAATATGCTATTATTGCTACTCGACAGGATGGACTGCTCTCATGGTCGCAACAGTGTTGATGCCTCGGGTCATGAGGATCGGGGGTGGCGCGATCACACAGGTGGGCGAGGTCGTGACCGCGCTGGGGGCGCGACGCCCGTTGGTGGTGACCGATTCGTTCATGGTCTCGACCGGTGTCGCCGCGCTTGTCGTCGAGCACCTGGCCACGGCTGGTGCGCACGCGGCAGTGTTCGCGGAGACCGTGCCCGACCCCACGACGGCATCACTTGGCGCGGGGTTGTCCGCGGTGCGTGCGCACGGCGCGGATGCGATCGTCGCAGTGGGTGGTGGGAGCCCGATCGACACGGGCAAGGCTCTCGCGCTGCTCAGCGCTCAGGGCGGCCACATGCGGGACTACAAGTCCCCACGGGTCAACCACGGGCCAGCGCTGCCGGTGATTGCCGTGCCGACCACTTCGGGCAGCGGGTCGGAGGCGACGCAGTTCTCGATCATCACCGATAGCGACACGAACGAGAAGATGCTCTGCGCCGGTCCCGGGTTCCTTCCGGCTGCGGCGATCTTGGACTTCGAGCTCACAATGTCGAAGCCGCCCCGCCTCACCGCCGATACCGCAGTGGACGCGATGTGCCACGCGATCGAGGCATATGTGAGCCGGAAGGCGAGTCCGTTCTCGGACTCGATGGCGCTCGCCGCTCTCCGCACCGGAAGTGCTGCAATCCGGGGCGTGTATGCCGACGGCGGCGACCGGGCCGGACGGGATTCGCTCATGCTCGCCTCCCTGCAAGCGGGGATCGCGTTCTCAAACTCGAGCGTCACCTTGATCCACGGGATGAGCCGCCCGATCGGGGGCAATTTCCATGTCGCCCACGGCCTCTCCAATGCGATGCTGCTTCCCACAATCACAGAGTTCTCGATCGCAGGCGCACCCGAGAGATATGCCGAGATCTCCCGTGTGCTAGGAGCTTCACGGCCGAACGCGAGCGACGTGACAGCTGCGCGGAGGCTCGTGGACTGGCTGCGGCAGCTGTGTGCGGACCTCGCTGTCCCGACGCCGGCGAGCTATGGGATCGACCGATCTGTGTGGGACGCACTCATCCCGACGATGGCGCAACAGGCGATTGCATCGGGCTCGCCCGCCAACAATCCCGTCGTGCCGTCGCGCGAGCAGGTCGAGGACTTGTATGCGCGGGTCTTCGACGCACGCCCGCTCTGAACCTGAGACCGGCCCACCCTCATCGTTCAGCCCTGACTCGGGCTGACCGTCGCTACAGACCCAAGGAGGCGCGTGTCCGCACCTAACCACCCCTCGTCGGACGCTCTTCAGCACACGTCGAAACTTCCGCTGGCTGGGATCAACGTGCTCGATCTCGGGCAGTACATCGCAGGACCCGCCGTGGCGATGGTTCTCGGCGACCTCGGAGCGACAGTGGTGAGGATCGAGCATCCCGACGGCCCGAGGTGGGACAGTCCTTCCAACGCAGTACTCAATCGCAACAAGCTCATCGTCCCGCTGGATCTGAAGTCCGGCCAGGGCCTCGACGACGCACGGACTCTCGCGATGGAAGCAGATGTCGTGGTGGAGAACTTCCGTCCGGGAGTCCTCTCCCGGCTCGGTCTCGACCTCGCGGAGCTACGGCGGGCGAAGCCGGGGCTGATCACGTTGTCGATCCCGGGGTTCGCGTCGGACGACGAGCTCCGGTCCCAGTGGAAGGCGTTCGAGTCGATCGTCGCAGCCGCGTCCGGGGTGTTCACCGACATGGGACTGAACCGGGTGCTGATGGGGGTCAACCCCTCCTTCTCCCCTCTCCCACTTGCCTCCGCGTACGCGACGAGCATCGCCGCAGCATCGGTTGCCCTCGCCCTGTATGGACGCGCACAGACCGGGAGAGGCGATCACATCGAGGTGCCGCTGGCGAGCGCTGCGATGGAGGGGCTGACGTACAACTCGATCCACGTAGAGGACTATCCCGACCGCTACAAGACCCAGCGGGAGCTCGAGATCCTCCGCCGCCGCGAACTCGGACTGGCGATGGACGTCACCTACGACGAGCTCCAGGAACTGCTCGACCCGTTCTATCGCAGCTATCGGTGCAGCGACGGGCGCATGTTCTACGTCGTGTGCCCGAGCCACCGCTATCACGCCAAGCGGTGCCTGCAGGCGCTCGGTCTCTACGACGAGATGGTCGTGCTCGGGTTGAAAGAGGAGGACGACGTCTACCTGCCGAAATCGGAATGGTCCTCCACCGCCTCGCTCGGCTCGTATCCGCTCCCCAAGGATTGGGCGGACACGATTGCCGCGCGGATGAAAGAAGTGTTCCTGACGAAGACCTCGGACGAATGGAACCGCATCTTCGGGGAGGGCCAGTTCCCCGGCACGTCACAGAACTGGCTGTCGGAGTGGATCGACGACCCACACGTCCGCGAAGCTGCGCTCGTGGTCGAGGTGGATGATCCCGTGCTCGGCCCCATGATCCAACCTGGCCCGATCGCCTGGCTGACCGAGAGCGCGACGGACATGCTGCACCCGACTCCACGGATGTGGGGCTCGATCACGGACGCGAAAGACCGGTTCGCGCGAACCCTGCGCCAGGAACCTCGGGAGGCGGCGGCGCCAGCGGGCGCTCCGTGGCTGCAGGGCGTTCGGGTGCTCGACCTGTGCAACGTGATCGCCGGCCCGCATTCGGGCGCCTTCCTCAGCCGGTTCGGCGCCGAGGTGATCAAGATCGACCCCGCGCAGCCGCTGTTCGATCCGTGGAACCACGTCGTCTTCGGGCTGACCCACATGCGCGGCAAGAAGTCGGCGCTTGTGGACCTGCGATCCCCTGAGGGGAAGACCATCCTCGAGGACCTCGTCCGGTCCGTCGACGTCGTCATCTGGAACGCGACCGATCGTCAGGTCCGGCAGATGGGGTTGAATGCCGAATCGTTGCATGCGATCAATCCCCGCGCCGTGTTCTGCCAGCTGGACTGCTTCAGCGGGGTCCTCGCCGGTCCGCGGACGAACTACCTCGGTTACGACGATCTTGTCCAGGCCGCAACAGGTATCATGCTGCGGTTCGGCGGTTCCATGGAAACCCCCGAGGAACACGCCCATGTGGGAACCATCGACGTGATGTGCGGATTCGCGGCGGCGCTCGGCATAGCCTGCGCCCTCTACCAGCGCGAGACCACCGGCCACGTCGATCGTGCCCGGACCTCCCTGTCGGCGCTGACCGGTCTCGCGCAACTGCCGTTCTTCTTCACCTACTCGGACCGTGGCGCGTTCGACGAACCCAGCGGCCGGCAGGCGCACGGATACGGCCCGCAAGAGCGCATATACCCGACTGCGTCCGGCAGCATCATGCTCGCCGTCCCCGACCGCGACCTCGACCTCCTGTCGACCGTCGAAGGGCTGCCGCCCCTCGGCGGCCTGGCGCCGGAACAGCTCGAAACCACCCTCAGCTCGGCCCTGCTCGGCGCCAGTGCGGCAATGTGGCAGGAGCGGTTCACAGCGGCCGGCATCGGTGGCGTCGCCTGCGCAGGCATTGGTAGTCTGCGCGCCGAGTATGCGCGCGACGCGGACTGCACACCGGGCACCGGTACCAGGAGCAGCTACGCTTTCTCCCGGTTCCCCGACCACCCCAGCGGGCACGTCGTGACTCAGCTCGACCCGCTCGGCGTGCGGCTCACCGACGGAACCATCCTCGCGCCGGTGCCAGCTGAGAAGTACGGGACATCTACCCGTGCGATCCTCACCGCCGTCGGCTATCAGCCGAGCCGAATCCAGGAGCTACTCGCGTCGGGCGTCATCAGCGAGAGCTGGAGCCGGGAATACCTGCCCTCCTGAGGCACGTCCAGGATTTCGGCACGAACGTCACTCCAGACCTGCGATATCGGAAGGCCCCGGATCCCGGGCTGGGGATCCGGGGCCTTCACCTTGTTCTGCTACCGGTCGACGGAGCCTTCCACGAAGGTGCGGAAGTTGCGGGCGAACAGGTCGATGTCGTCCTGCGTGTGCTGAGCGGAGATCAGCCATTGCTCGACCTTGCCCCACGGCGGCAAGAACGCCCCATTGTTATGCTGCACCAGCCAGTGCGCGTGGCTGAACCGGTCGTCCACACCCAGGAAGTCCCGGAAGTTCCGCACCCGCTCTGGCGTGAACGTGACGCATCCCTTCGCCCCAACGCTCACGACACTCCACGCGGGGCCGTACTCGGCGATGGTTGCCTCCATCTGCGTCCGCAGCGAGCTGGCTAGGGAGTCCAGGTGGGTGTAGGTGTCCGCGGTCAGCACCCCGGACAGGGTTGCGCGCGCCGCAGCCATCGCGAGGGGGTTGCCGTTGAAAGTCCCCACCTGGTCGTAGCGGCCGTCGACGATGGCACTCATGACCTCGCGGGTACCACCGATGGCCGAGACCGCAATGCCACCGCCGAGGGCCTTCGCCAGACAGACGATGTCGGGAGTAACCCCGTACAGGGCGGTCGCGCCACCCGGGCCGGTGGTGAATCCGGTCTTCACCTCGTCGAACGCCATCAGTGCACCGTGCCGGTGCAGCAGATCCTTCAGGCCCTGCAGGTACCCAGGGTCCGGCGGGATGATGCCGGCGTTCATCATGACGGGCTCGAGCAGCATGCCCGCGACCCGCCCCTCGTGCTCGATGAGTGCCCGCTCGACCGCTTCGAGGTCGTTGAAGGGCACGACGATGGTCAGGTCGGTGAACGCCTTGGGGATTCCGCCGTTCGCGATCACGCCCGTGGGTCGTTCCGCGGGGCCGATCTCGGCAGCGTCGGGCATGACCGAGACCTGGACGGAGTCGTGGTGCCCGTCGTAGCCGCCTTCGAGCTTGAGGATCAGGTCGCGTCCGGTTACGGCCCGCATCAGGTGAACGGCGTCCATCGTCGACTCTGTGCCGGAGTTCCCGAACCGCCAAAGGGGCAGGTCGAACCTGTTCGCGAGCTCGCAGCCGACCCAGATCGCGTCCTCGGTCGGCTGTGCGAAGTGGGTGCCCCGGCGCACGCGATCGCTGACGGCCTCGACGATCGCCGGATGGGCGTGCCCGGCGATCGAGGCACCGTACCCGCCGTGCATGTCGACGTACTCGTTGCCGTCGACGTCGTAGACTTTCGACCCTTCACCGTGCGTCATCCAGACGGCCTGCGGCTTCGCGATCTGCCAGCTCGACGTCGCACCGCCCGCGAGATACTTCGCGGCCTCCGCTCCGAACTCCGCACTCCGCGGCTGACGCTTCAAGAACGCCGTCTGCTCCTGAGCGATGAGCCGCTCCACCGCATCTGTTTCAGCCATATTCAAGCTCTCTCTTCTCTGTACTTATTGATTGGTGGTTCAATCAATAGGGTACTCGGGAGAAGATCTCCCTGACAACCCCTCGCACAGGGGTGAAATGCCACTTGCTTTGAGCTCAACCTCCACCGTCACCCCCAGGGTCGAAGCCCCGCGAACCCTTGGAAACACGGGATCGCGGGGCTTCTGTCGTGCGGGAATTGGGCCAGTGGGAAGGTTCCGGGAAGATCCGTTGTCCCCACTCGGTCGAGTGTCTGGGGTGATGCCTCCGGACGTCGGTCACGAGATGCGGCCACTCGCCGCGGCCTGATGGGGTCGGCTATTCAGCGAGCGGTCTCCCAGGAGTTCACGCCGGCTGGGAGATCGGCGTCACAGTTTCGACCACGGCCTCGACGTCGCGCGCCGCAGCCAGGGCGATGTGATCACCGTTGCGCGGCGCGATCAGCTGAACACCCGAGGGGATGCCGTCAGCGTCCAGTCCGGTGGGCACCGCGACCGAGGGGAGGCCGAGGAAGTTCACGGTGACGAGCAGCCGATGGTCGCGCCACAGCTGAGTCGTCGCTGTCGGGCCGGAGAGGTCGTAGCCGATCAACGGCATCCGGCGAGCGGAGACCGGTCCGAGCACGACCGGGTGCTCCGACTGGAACTGCTCCCACGCGGCGGCGATGACGAGCCGTTGCCCCCAGGCGTCGGCATAGTCGCCGACCGAACCGAACACGGCCGTCTCGTCGGCGTTGTCGAGGAAGTACTGCATGGCGCCAGCGCCCAGAGGAGCAGGGCGTGCTCCCGGCCGGAACAAGCCCACGAGCTCGGTGACCGACAGCTGACGCCACAGCACCGCGGCGTCTTCGATCATGGGAGGTTCCACCTCGTCCACGTCCCACCCCGCGTCGCTCAGCGCGTCGGCGGCGATCGTGAGCGCCTGCGCCACCTCCGGGTCGACGCCCCAGCCGAGCGGGTCGCGCGTCAGCGCGACCTTTCGGATGCCGTCGTATCCGAGCGGGTGAGGGATGGATGCCGTGGCAGGATCGAGCCCATCCGCGCCATGCATGAGCGAGAAGGCCATGTTGAGATCGTCCACGTGTCGCGCGATCGGGCCGTTGACGGAGAAGAACTGCTCGGTGAGAGGCGACGGCTGCACCGGCCCCGCTGCCGGGACTCGCCCGGCCGACGGCCGCAGCGCGGTCACACCGGCGGCGTACGCCGGCAGGCGCAGCGATCCGCCGTAGTCGTTGCCGAGGCCGAGTGCCACCATGCCCGTCGCGACCGCGACGGCATCGCCTCCGCTGGACCCACCGGGCACCCGCGTGCGGTCCCACGGGTTGTAGGTGCGCCCGAACAGCTCGTTGTCGGTGTCCCAGCGCAACCCGGTCTCGGGCATGTTGCCGCGGCCGATCGGGATCGCATCCGCTTCCAGGAGGCGGCGCACGATGGTGGCGTCCTCTGAGGGGAGGGCGTCCGCGAGGAACGTCCATCCTTCCGTCGTCGGCGACCAGGTCAGATCGATGTTCTCCTTCACGGAGATGGGCACGCCCGCCAGGTCGCCGAGTTCTTCGCCGTCCGCGATGCGGCGATCCAGCTGCGCGGCGAGTTCGCGGGCTCGATCCGCGAACACGACGGTGAGCGCGCCGAGGCGCGGGTTGACTTCGGCGATCCGTGCGAGGTGCGACTCGACCACCTCGAGCGCCGACACCTCGCCCTCGCGGACGAGTCGTGCGATCTCACGGGCGCTGTTGCGCCAGATGGGCTGTGAGTTCGTTGTCATGTCAGGCCTCCTGGTGGCTCGCTGTGGAAGATTGGACACCGTCGTCGGGTCCGGACAGATCGAAAGCCGCGCCGCCGGGCACGGATTCGATGAGTGTTCTGGTGTACTCCGCGCGAGGCTCGGCGAAGACGGATGCCACGGGCCCCGCTTCGACGACCTCGCCGTTCAGCAGCACGATGACCTCGTCGCAGAGCTGACTGACGACGCCGAGATTGTGCGAGATGAACAGCATCGTCAGGCCGAGTTCGTCGCGCAGTCGGGTGAGAAGCTCGAGGATCTCCGCCTGAGTCGACACGTCGAGTGCCGACGTGATCTCGTCCGCGATGATCACCTCGGGGTCGATGGCGAGAGCGCGCGCGATCGCGATGCGCTGGCGCTGCCCTCCCGAGAACTCGTGGGGATACCGGCTCATCACCTCCGCATCCAGCGAGACCGCGGTGAGGGCCGCTTCGAGCTGTACCCGGTGGCGCGCGACCCGGGCGAACACGGGGTCGATCGCTTCGGCCAGAGTCTGTCCGATCGTTCGCCGAGGGTCGAGCGACGAGTAGGGATTCTGCGGGATGAGCTGGATCCGCCGCCGCACCGATCTGCGGGTCCGACGGTCCGCGCCGACGAGCTCGACGTCGCCGAAGCGGATGGAGCCGCTCTGGGCCCGGTGGATCCCGATGATCGTCTTCGCGATCGTGGACTTGCCCGACCCGGACTCCCCGACGAGCGCCACCGTGGAGCCGCGGGTCAGCGCCAGGTCGACGTCGTGGAGGATCCTCGTCGCGCGCGCACCGTGGCCGAGCGTCACATTCAGGCCGGTCACTTCCAGAAGGCGCCCATCTGCGCGGCTCATGACGTCACCTCCAGGGACACCGCCGGAATCGGACGGGCGAGAGTGGGCGTGGCATCAAGGAGTGCACGGGTGTAGGGATGCTGCACTCTGCGGGTGGTGAGATCCGCGGCGGACAGCCGTTCGACGATCTCGCCGTGCCGCATCACGATGACTCGGTCGCACAGCGCCTCCACGACGGCGATGTCATGCGAGATGAAGAGGATGGCCGTGCCCTCGCTCTTGTTGATCCGCTTGAGGTGGCGCAGCACCTCGGCCTGCACCGTGACGTCGAGGGCGGTCGTGGGCTCGTCGGCGATGATGAGCCGCGGGTTGGTGACCAGAGACGACGCGATGATCGCCCGCTGGAGCATCCCGCCCGAGAGCTGGAACGGGTGTTGATGCATGCGCTCCTCGGGCTTGCGGATGCGCATCCGCCGCAGCGCGTCGACCAGCGTGTCGGCGGCCTGTCTGCGCGACTGGCCGAGATGCACGCGCGCCACCTCCGTCAGCTGGACGCCGAGTCGGAGTGCCGGGTTGAAGGTCGAGCCGGGGTCCTGATAGACGAGGCCGATCTCCTTCGCAAGGCGGCCGCGGTGCCGGTCGGATCGCAGATCGAGGTCGCCGAGACGCATCAGCCCCGCGTCGACGCTCACGCTCTCGGGCTGGAGCCGCGCCAGGCTCATGGCGGTCATCGACTTTCCGGAGCCCGACTCGCCCACGAGGCCGAGGATCTCACCTGGGCCGATCTCGAGGTCCACGCCCTTGACGAGCACGCGACCCGTGGACGTCGTGACGGTGAGATCACGCACCTCCACGAGCGCCATGGGTGCCGTCGAGGGGCTCGTCGACGCCGCACGCCGGCTGCGGCGCACCCGCGGCTGGCGCCCCCAGGGATCGATCCGGGCGGCGAGCCCATCGCCGGTCAGCATCGCGGCGACTCCGGCGAAGATCAGCATCATCGAGGGTGCGACGACCTGCATCGGCTGCGAGTAGATCGCGGGCAGCCCCTCGTTCAGCAGCCGCCCCCAGTCGTAGTCGGGGCTCTGCACGCCGAGGCCCACGAAGGACAGGCTCGAGATGTCGAGCAGCGACAGCGCGAAGCTGGAGGCGATCAGTACGAGGAGCGGACCGCCGATGTTCGGCAGCAGATGACGGCTGAAGAGCATCCAGCCGGGCACGCCGAGCAGTCTCGCCGTCCCGACGAAGTCCCGGTGGGCGACCGTGGCGGTCATGTTCGACGTGATCCGTGCGAACCCGGGGATGCCGGCGATCCCGATGGCGATGATCGCGGATGACGTCGCCGGGCCGAGGATGGCGGCGATGACGAGTGCGAGGATGATCGACGGGAACGCGACGGTCGAGTCGATGATGCGCAGCACCGTTTCGCGCAGCCAGCGGGGTGCGAGCCACACCAGAGCTCCGATGAGCACACCGGCGACCACGGCGATCGCAGTCGCGGACGCCGACATCACCAGGGTGAGGCGCGTGGCCACGAGGGATCGGGCCAGGATGTCGCGGCCGAGGTCGTCGGTGCCGAACCAGTGCTCGGCGGATGGCTGAGCGCGGGTGTCGGGAGTGATTGTGTTGGCTGCGACGCTCAGGAAGATCGGCGCGAGGATGGCGATCAGCACCAGGACGCTCATCATGATCAGACCGGCGATCAGTGGAACCGGGTAGCGGCGTCGAGCGGCATCAGTCATCGGACGGCCCTCCCAGAGTGCGCGGATCGATCAGGCCGAGCAGGATGTCGATCACGAGGTTGATGATGATCGCCAAGGCTCCGATCGTCAGCACGATGCCTTGGATCACCGGGTAGTCCCGATAGATGATGGCCTGCACGACTTCGAGTCCGAGGCCGGGGAGGCTGAAGACGGTCTCGATGATCACGGCGCCGCCCAGCAGGCCCGCCAGGATGAGCCCTGTCAGCGTCAGCGTCGACGCCATGAGGTTGGGGAGGGCGTGCCGAAGATACACGCGTGCGGCACGGATGCGACGTCCGCGCGCCGTCCTCATGTAGTCCTGCTGCAGAACTTCGAATGTCTCCTGCCGCACGACGCGGGCGACCGCGAAGGTCGGACCGAGTGCGAGCGCGGCGATCGGCATCACGAAGGCCCCGGGCGCCGTCGCGCCGCCCGCGGGCAGGATCTGTAGGCCTATGGCGAACACGACGATGAGCAGGGTCGCGGCGACGTAGGCGGGGAACGACGCGAGGAAGCCCGCGACGGCCCCGAAGCCGGTCGCCAGCGCGGGTCGGCGGCCCGCGCGCGTCAGGACCCCGATGGACATTCCCAGGGGGATCGCGACGACGATGACCACGGCGATCGCGCCGAAGGCGATGGTGGCCGTGTAGGGGAGCTTCGTCATGATCGTCGTCGTGACCGGGGTGCCGTACCGGAAGCTAGCACCGAGATCGAAGGTGAACAGGCCCTGCGCGTACAGTGCGAACTGCGTCCAGAGCGGCGAGTCGAGGTTGAGCCGCTCCCGGAGGGCGGCGATGGCCTCGGGTGTGGCATCAGGACCGAGGATCGCGATCGCAGGGTCACCGGGGATGAGCGGCACGATCAAGAACGTCAGGATCGCGAGAAGCGCCAACGAGAGCAGGAGCCCGCCCAGGCGTCGGATGGCGAATCCGCCCCAGGAGCTGCGGACGAAGCGTCGTCGGATACCGAGCGCAGGTGCGTCGGCAAGGCTGGTGAGTTCTGCGCCGGACATGTGATTCCTCAGGTGTGATCGGGGCTCCCGCGGCCAACGTGACGGTCGGCCGCGGGACCAGGTGTCAGTCGGCGATCCGGAATATCGGGTCGTCGAGTGCGCCTCCGAGCATCTGCACCGTGAAGCCTGGCCGCTGCACGTAGATGAAGGCGTCGTTCACGAGCGGGAACGTATCGACGTTCTTGATCAGCGCGTCCACCGCAGTGTTCAGGAGCGCGCAGCGCTCGTCATCCGACGCTGCGGTCAGCGACGCGCCGAACGCCTCGTTCGCAGCGCCGTTCGTCGCACCGCCGACGTTGCCGCCGCCCTCCTGGATCGTCGGACCGACGAAGCTGCCCAGCGGGCTGGTCAGCGAACCCAGGAAGTTCAGATCGGCGAACATGGTCAGGTCCCAGGCATCCGGCTCGCCGAAGACTTTCGCGATCCACGAGCCCACGTCCGTGTTCTCGATCGTCACCTCGGCGCCCGCTGCGCGAAGAGCCTCGGCGATGTACTCGTTGCCGGCTCCGGCGGGGCCTGCGACGTTGGGGCCTACGAAGCGGATGCTCACTCCGGTCAGTGCTGCAGTCGCTGCCTCGACATCCTGCTCGGGGATCGCAGGGTTCGAGGACGGGACGCACGGGACCGGCTCGGATGCCAGCGAGGTCAGGATCTCGCCGGTGCCGAGCGATGTGACCTCTTCGAACATCGCACGGTCCAGCGCCTGCGCCACCGCGAGGCGCAGGGTGGGTTCGGCGAAGACACTGCTGGGTCGCTCGTTGAAGAGGAGGTAGAAGTCGGAGAACCGGTTGACCGAGACGTCGTATCCCTCCATACCGTCGAAGCGTTCGATGGTCTGAGCCTGGATTTTCGCGACGTCGAGCTGACCGCTGATCACGAGGTTCGCGGTGGCGGTGGAGTCGGGAGAGACGACGTATTCCAGTGTGCTCGCCGGGCGGCCATCGACGGTCGTCGTCCAGTCCGGCCAAGCGTCGTAGTCCTCGCGGAGCGTGTAGGTGTACTTCACGCCGGGCTCGAAGGACTCCAGTGTGTACGGCCCTGACTCGCTGCCCTCCACGGTGCCCGCGGCGAGCCCCTCAGGGTCTGCGAGGCCAGCCGGGCACACGATGCCCGTTGATGAGATGCTCAGCCCGGTGATGAGGTCCGGCCAGGGGCCGCCCAGGTCGATCGTCACGGTGCCCGCCGCGTCGTCCGCGCTGATGGTGGGCGGCGGGCCGCCGAACACCTGGAAGGAGGTGGTAGAGCCGTTTCCCGCAAAGTAGTCGAGTGAGTCCTTCACCACGGTCGGCGTGATCTCGGTGCCGTCGGCGCAGGTCGCGCCCTCCCTGATGGTGAGCACCGCTTGCGTCGGCGTCGAGGTCCACTCGGCCGCGAGGCCGGGAACCAGCCCCGAGGCGTCCTTGCGCACGAGGGTGTCGTATGCGGTACGTGCGAGGAGGTAGTCGGGCAGCGAGAGCGTGAGGCTCGGGTCGAAGGTGGCGGGGATGTCGATGGTGGTGCGGATCGTGTCGACGTCCGCTGTGTCGCCGTCACCTCCGCTTCCGCCGGTGCAGCCGGTCGCGGTCAGAGCGATCGTCGCAACGATGGCGGCCGTGCCGATCAAGGTGTGTCGTCGGGACATGCTGGGCCTCTCTTGCTGGTTTCTCGGGTGGGACGGGAGGAGTCAGGCAAGGACTTCGAAGACGTCGATCGTGGTGTCGTGCTCATTGGCGGACGCGCGACCGAGGAAGACCGTACGTGTGAGCCACTGGAGGTCGGGCGCCGTCGTACGGAACCGCGGGGTCGACTGGAAGTAGCCCATCGGCTCGGCCAGTCCTGCACCGCCGGCGAGGTGCCGCACGACGCCCACATTGAGGACGTCGATGATGGCCCCGGAGTCGGTTCTGACGAGATAGCGTGCCTCGACGTCGAACGCCTCGTCGGCCCGGGTGCGGCACCAGTCGCCGCCGCCGGGGATGATCGTCCCGCGCACGTCGCCGTCGACGGTGCCTCCCGTGATCGGGATGAACTCGAGCAGTTCGCGATCTCGCTGCTCGAGCGGGAGGTAGGCGCCCACTTCGGCGACGATCCGGAATGCGAAGCGCAGCCCGGGGGCTTCGGCAGTGCTCATCAGGCTCCTGTCCTCATCACGTTGCGCCATCGCAAGTTGAGACGAGTATGGCCATAGTTACTGACATAGTCAATACTGTTCACTAAGTCCACACGCGGTTGGAGCAGAATGGCAATGCGCACGTATGTGCGGGTGCGGAAGGCGGGCGGCAGTTGACTGAGATCACACGGGTGCGTCGCAAGCGCGGATCGATCTCGCGAGATGAGATCGTCGCGGCGGCGCTGCGTCTGATGGACGGCGAAGGAGAGCCCGCCCTGACCTTCGCTCGCCTCGGTGAGGAACTGAAGGCGTCTCCGACCGCCGTCTACCGTCACTTCCTGAGTCGTCAGGATCTGCTCCGTGCACTCGCGGATCACCTGGACGGCATCTCGATCGAGGGGTACACCCCGACCGACGACTGGCGGATCGACCTGCAGGACCTCGCGTGGCGGGCGTGGCGCACAGCTAACGCGCATCCGGCTGCGGCCGCGATCTCCCTTTCCCTGGTGTCGAACGGGACGAACGAACTGCGGGCGGTCGAGTGGGTGCTCCGGGCGATCCACTGCGCGGGCCTGACGGGACGCCAAGCGGTCGTCCAGTACCAGGTCTACTCCAACCTCGTGCTCGGCTCGGCGGGAGCTCACGGAGCGCGCCTCAGTGCACCCGACGCCCGCGATGTCGATGAGGGCTGGATCCAGGTGTACGCACCGAAGGACCCGAGTCAGTTCCCCCACGCCGAAGCGGTGAAGGCCGAGCTGGCGTCGGTGACCTACGATGAGGTCTTCGCGAAGCAGCTCGAGATGTATCTGGACGCGCTCGCGGTCATGGGCGCTCCAGGCGACGGCGGGTGATCCGCGTCCGGCGCCTCGTCAACGCCCCCGCTCCTCGGCGATCGTGTTCGCGCCGTCGACCACGATCAGCTGCCCCGTGACGCAGGAGGCCTCCTCGTCCGCCAGGAAGGCGATCGCGTGTGCCACCTAACCGGGGTCTCCGAGCGACCGACAGGGGTGGCGCGGCCCATCCGCCGCTCGTGGTCGGTGGCGGAGCCCGTATCGATCCAGCCGGGCGCGACGGCATTCACTGTGACCCTCAGCGACCGGCTGGAACTCGCCAAACTCGCAGATCGGGGAACTCGAGGCGGTCCCCGTCGTGCACCTCAACGAGTCCGTGGAGTCGGCCCGGGAGACGCGATTCCGTGCGGAAAGCGATCGGTGAGCCTGGAGACCGTCGACGCCGTCGCGCGCGCCGTGCAGTCCGCGCTGCCGAGGGAGAAGGATGCCGCCGCCGGCCGTGCGGCGGACGCCGGGGGCCGCTCCGCCGGCCGCGCGGCGGAGTTCCGCCTCGGCTGGCCCGCAGCATCAGCCGAACTGACAGCAGAGATCGGCGATCGGTACGGCTATCGGCAGCTGCGTGAGGGCATTCTCGCCCGCGGTCTATCCGAGAAGGAAGGCCAGTTCCTCAAGCCCACGACTCCGTCACGTCGTTCCTCGGCGCGCTCGGCGTCGGGCACGGTGCGGTCGTCGCCGCCGGCACAGGCGTGGTCACCCTCGGCGTCGGACCCGCCGCAGTTGCCCGAGTCGACGGGTGGGGAAACATCATGGGCGACGCCGGAAGCAGCTACTGGTTCGGTCGCCGGGCTCGACGACGTCATGCGCAGTTACGACGGACGCGGCTCCAGCACCGCGCTCACTGCCGTCGTGCAGCAGCGGTGGCCGGCACTTCCTGACGCCTACATGAACCTGCAAGCCGAGTCGGAGCGCGTGTCGATCGTCGCGGACTTCGCATGCGCCGTCTGCGAGCTCGCCCCGCATGATGCCGTCGCGCATCGCATCATCGTGGACGGTGCCGCCGAGCTCGTGGATTCGGCGACGGCCGCACTGCAGCGCGCCGAATGTTCGATGCCCAATTCGGAAACCGGTCCGGGGGTTGTGCCGATCGGGGTGGTCTGTTCCGATCGACCGCCGTCTTCGACGTGTTCAGTTCCCTCCTCGCAGCGCGGGTGAGCGGCGTACAGATCAGGCAGTCCGCCGGAACCGGGATCGACGGCGCCGACCTGCCGCAGACGGCGCGTGGGAGGAGGCGTTGCCCTCTCGACCCGCAGTGGCGCCGAGGCGTGCAGCCCGCGGTCCAGACACGCGGAAGCGCCCACCGGTACGGGACCGGTGGGCGCTTCTGTCTTCGCAGCTAGGTGTCGCGCGATCTGGGCGTGATGCTCAGAAGGGCTGAACCGGGTCCTCGATGCCGAAGAGCACCTTGCCGTAGACCTCTGCTCCGAGCTCCGGGTGCACGAGCGCGTGACGGCTCGCCGTCTCGCTGTTGCGCCAGAACCGCTGGAGCGGGTTGATCTCGGCGAAGCTGAACGCACCGTTGATGCTCAGGCACCGGCTGATGGCCTTGCGGGACAGCGCCGCGGCCTGACCGTTGTCCATTCGTGCGCGGGCGCGCTCCTGGAGCGTCATGGGCCGGCGGTCGCGTGCAGCCGAGTCGATGGCTGCGCAGGTGCGAGCGGCCAGGAAGTGCGCCTGGTCGACCTCGGACTGGGCCTTGGCCAGCTCGATCTGATGCACGACGGATTCCTTCGCGTGCTTGAACACGGTGTAGGTCACCGACTTCTCAGCGCCGTTGGCGAGGGTCAGGTCGATGGCGCCACGCGCCATGCCGATCTGCGCCGAGCTGAGGATGATCTCCGCCACCGGGACGAACGATGCGTGGTAGTTGTCCTCCTCGGCCCACTCACGCGCATACTTCTCGCCGGCGAGATCGCCGATGGAGACGATGCGGTGGTCCGGAATGAAGACATCGGTCGCCACGAGGGTGTTGGATCCCGTCGCGCGCATGCCTGCCACGTACCAGGTGTCCTGAATCTCCAGGTCGGCCTTCGGGATCAGGACGAGGGAGTTGATGGGCAGTCCGTTCTCATCCTCGTCGGTCTTCACGGGGACGATGGACCAGTCCGCGTGGAGCGATCCGGTGCCGTAGCCCCACTGCCCCGAGACGCGGATGCCGCCCTCGACCCGCTCGAACGACTTTGTCGAGTTGGCCTGCACGAAGGGACCGCCGGGCGACAGGACCGCAGACACGCACGCCCGCGGGTTCGCACCGAACACGTCTTCCTGCGCCTGGTCCGAGAAGAGGGTCACGAACCATGTCGACGAGTTGAGGAGGGCCGACACCCATCCCGTTGCGCCGTCAGCCCGCGCGACCTCTGCGACGGTGTCGATGAACGTGCGGAAGTTCGCGCCGTAGCCTCCCCACCGGCGCGGGATGGAGATGTGGAGAAGGCCAGCGTCCTTCATTGCGGAGATGACTTCTTCGGGGACGCGGCGGTCGGCTTCGCCCTGTGCGGCGAACTCCCGGATCAGCGGCTGCAGGGCCCGTGCCTTTGCCACAATCTCCGGGTCGGGACCGGGCGCACCAAAAAAGGCGTCCATGGTCGGGGCTTCCTGAACTGCACTGCTCACTTGACTCTCCTAACGTGGTCGCGACCGAATGCGCTGACGCCACCGGGCTGCAATCGTTTGCTGTTGGGTTGATCATATACCCATTCACCGCTCAGACCCAGAGCCAAATCCTGAGAAAGGCCGGGACACCGCGGACGTGTGCGATCTCCTCGTCGATCACGCGCAGTGAGCCACCTCGCGCACGGATATCCGGCCCGGCACTCGTGCGGTCTCAGGGGGTGGGCGGCTGGGTCGAACGACGCTCGATGAACTGAGGGGCGAGCATGACGCGTGACTCGTGCGGCCGGACTCCCCGGAGGAGACCGAAGGCGATGCGTGCGCTGTGCCTGCCGAGTTCGAATCCGGGCAGGCGGACCGTAGTCAGGGGCGGGTCGATCTGGTCGATCAAGGGTGCGTCGTTGTAGCCGACGACGGAGACGTCGGCGGGGCAGCGCAGTCCCGCTGCGCGCAGCGCGTTGAGAGCACCGACAGCCATCAGGTCGTTGTGGGCGAAGATGGCCGTCGGCCGTCGCTTTGCCGTCTGGCGCAGCAGATTCTCCGTGAGGCGGCGGCCCTCCTCGACGGAGCTCTCCCGGGCATGTCCGCCGGTTGAGACGTCGAGGACGTCGGCGCGCGCCCGGATGGCGGCCGCAAAGCCTTCGCTTCGATCCACGAACGAAGAGATACTCGGCGTGCCGGAGAGCTGCGCAATGCGCCGGTGGCCGATCCCGATGAGATGCTCCACGGCGGTTCGGGCGCCGGCGACATCATCTTGGAGGACCTCGACATGCTCACTGCCACTACCCGACGCTGTGCTCGCAAGGAATCCGCGCACGGCGAGGACGACGGGGACCAGGCCCTCCAGCTCTCGAACGAAGTCCTCGTCGTCGACTTGGGCGGCGCTGAGGACGATGCCGTCGACTCGATTGCGCAGGAGCCGGGTGACGACGCTGCGCAGGATCTGAGGATCGTCATGCGTCTCGGCGATGAGCGGCATGTGCCGGCCGGCGCGTGACTCGAACTCGATTCCCCGCAGCAGGGTCACCGTGAAGGGATTGGACAGATCCGCCACGACGACCCCGAGGACGCCGGTGGTGCCTTTGCGAAGACTCTGAGCGACCGCATTGGCCCGGTAGCCGAGAACCCCCGCCGCGGAGTGCACGCGCAGGCGGGTCGCCTCACTCACCAGGTGCGACTGGTCATCGCTCAGAGCACGGGATGCCGTGCCGACGTGGACGCCCGCCTGCTGGGCGACATCCTTCAGCGTCGGAGCTCGTAGATCGGGCATGCCTAGCCAATCTCCTGCAAGCGATCGTCCTTTGATGCTGCCGCGGCGTGCACGAAGGCCTCCCGCGTGCGCGGAGCTGCATCAAGACAACTTCGCCTCACGACGGGAGGCCTTCGGCCCGCAGCGTCGGGCTGCCGGGGCGCTACGGACGAACCGCGGCGATTCCGTCGATCTCGATCGTTGCGCCGTTGTAGAGAGAGTGCACGCCGATGACGGTGCTGGCCGAGGGGGTCGTGGTGTTGATGATCGCGTTGCGCGTCTCGCGCCACGTGAACAGCTTCTCCTGGTCGAGCTCGGTGATGTACACGTTCACGCGCACGAGGTCGTCATAGCTCACGCCGGCCGCGTGCAACGCGCGCTCGAACTCGCCGTAGGTGAGCTCGATGGCACGCTTGAAGTCGGTGGGGACCGAGCCGTCCTCTTCAAACCCGACCTGACCCGAGATGAAGATGAGCTCGCCGGCCGTGACCCTCGTGCTGTCGGAGATCCCCGGGATGACAGGGGCGGGGATGCGGGAGATTCGGTCGTTGGTCATTGGATCGCTTCCTTATGGGTGGACCGGGTCTGGAGATGTGCCGGCGACTACTCGTCGCGTCCGTAAACGGCGTAGAAGGGGACGGCTGTCGCCGGGAGCGCGGACCTATCGCTGAGTACGTGCCATTCGCGGTTGTGATACACCAGCGGCGTCGGCTCACGGGTGTCGTCGCTCGCGGAATCCTTGGCCTGGATCGCTTCGACGACGATGAGGCTAGATCCGTTGGCGTCGATGCATTGAGTGACCTTGCAGCGCAGCCAATTCGCCGCCGGGTAGTGCGGTTCGCCCGTCGGAAGTCGATCCCATTCGGCGTCGGGACCGAATCTGTCGGCACCGCGACGCGCGCAGAGCTTGGCGAGCCCGACCTCGTCGGCTGCCAGCATGTGCACCACGACCGTCTCTGCTTTGCGAATGGTCGGCGTGCTGGACGAGAGCGACGAGGCCGAGAACACGAGCGTGGGTGGGTCGATGGAAACGGATGCGACGGAACTCACCGTCATCGCGACCGGGCCCTCACCGGCGTCGGCCGTGATGACGGCGACGCCAGCAGGGTGTGATCGGAACGCGTGCCGGAACTCATCAGCGGTGATGTGTGTTTCCGTGTCGGTAATGGTCATTGTTTCGCCTTCACTTTATGCGTCGGTTCCAGGGCCGACGGGACGAATCTGGCAGGCTTCCGGCCAAGGCGCCGGTGGTGATGTGAGACCGACTGCAATCGATTGCTGTCAATGGTAACCTACATCCCGCAAGTTACCAAGGCATTTCGGCGAAGTATCAGACCTCGACGGATTCACCGACCGCGAGCTTGACGACCGGGGCGACGTCGGCGACGAGGTTCAAGAAGTACATCGCGTACTCCTGACCGGCCTCACTGAGCTCGAGCTCGTGGACCTGGTAGGCGCGTGTCGGATCGATGCCGCGGAGGAAGTCGATTCCCTGCCGGACGGAGGTCCACGGACCGCTCGTCGGCATGAGAAGCGTCTCGACCGGGACTCCGGGGAGCTCGTACGAATCGCCGGGGTGGTAGACCTTTCCGTCGATCAGGTAGGAGATGTTCGCCATCTCCGGCATATCGGGGTGGATGGCCGCGTGGATGCCACCGAACGTCTCGATCGCGAACGGGCCGATGGTGAACGACTGACCCGATGTCACCTCGGTGAATCGATCGACGTAGTCGCCGACGAGCTCGGCCACGCTGGACGGTCCGTAGACCCGCAGCCGGGGATTGCCGGCGAGCCCTGCCCGCAGGGCGTCCGCGTCGCAGTGATCGAAGTGCTCGTGGGTCACCAGAACGGCTGTGGCGGCCGAGAGGAGCTCTTCTGACTCTGGGGTCGCGGTGCCGGGGTCGGTGACCAGCGAGACCCCTTCCTTCTCGAACCGCACTGTGGCGTGGTTGAACTTGGTGAGGATCATCTGACAGACCTTTCAGTCGGGTGGGGAGGGGGCATCAGCGTCCAGCGGCGTAGCCCTGCATGCCCCGCGCATTCGCCGCTGCAACCAGCATCCCGTCCGCACGTACTCCGGCGGCGCTCAGCCGGCCGAGGCTCCAGGGCTTCGAGACCACGACGTCATGGCCGCGCTGGCGAAGGTCGTCGATCACCGACGACCCGATCGACTCTTCGACGATCAGCTCACGAGGCGTGAATGTGCGCGGGAAGAAGGAAGAGGGCATGTGCGTCGAGTGCCACGTCGCGGCATCGATCGCTTCTTGCAGGTTCATCCCGTGGACGAGAAGATTCAGCAGGAACGGCACGGTCCACTGATCCTGTTGATCGCCGCCGGGAGTGCCGAAGGCCAGGTACGGCACGCCATCGCGGAGCAGCATGCCCGGACTCAGCGTTGTGCGCGGTCGCTTTCCGGGAGCGATGGAGTTCGGCAGGCCAGGCTCTACCCAGAACATCTGGGCGCGAGTCGGGAGTGAGAAACCCAGACCAGGGACAGCCGGCGAGCTCTGCAGCCATCCCCCGCTCGGCGTCGCCGCGACGACGTTCCCCCAACGATCCACGACATCCAGATGGCAGGTGTCTCCTCGAACGAGGCCCATGCTGCCGAGAGTAGGTTCGCCCGTGCCGACACCGTGACTCGCGCGGTCGCTGAAGATCGAGGGGGAGAGCCGAGCCTCCCTTCCGCCGGGACGCCCTGGCCGAAGCTCAGCGGAGGCCTCTGAGCCGACCATCGCCGCCCGCTCGCGGGCGTACTCGTCGGACAGCAGCGCACTCAGCGGGACGTCGACGAAGTCCGGATCGCCGTAGAACGCCTCTCGGTCGGCGAAGGCCAGCTTGGCCGTCTCTGCCACTGTATGCACCATCTGCGCGGATCCAGGCGCACCTACGTCCTGGTGGGCCAGCGCCATCAGCTGCTGCAGGAGCACCGGACCCTGCCCCCACGGGCCGGTCTTGGCGACCGTGACGCCGCCGAACTCGATCGTCACCGGCTCCTCCCAGCGAGGCGCCCAGCGCGCGAGATCCTCTCCCGTGAGCAAGCCGGCGTGGTCTTCCCCTGTGACATCGCGGATAGGCTTGCGCACGAAGGCATCGATCGCCTCGGCGACGAACCCTCGATAGAAGACGTCCCGGGCTCGGGCGATCACAGACTCACGTGAGCCGCCCCCGGCCTGGGCCTCGCGGACGATGCGCTCCAATGTGTCCGCCAGGGCATTGTTCCGGAACCGCGATCCCGCGTGAGGGGCCGCTCCCGCTGTGAGATAGATCGCAGCGGAGCTATGCCAGTGCTCGGCGAAGAGCTCGGTCACCGAATGGATGGCGGTCGCGGCGTCGGGAATCAGGGGGTAGCCGTCGCGCGCGTAACCGATGGCGAACCGGGTGATCGCCTCCAGGGGAAGAGTCCCATGCCTCTCGAGCATGCTCATCCACGCGCCGAACGAGCCCGGCACCACCGCCGCAAGGTGTCCGGTGCCCGGGATGACGTCCAAGCCCAGCTCCTCGAACGCCCTGCCCGTCGCCGCGATAGGTGCCGGGCCTTGCCCGCAGAGCACCCACGGCGCGCCCGACTCGACATCGAAACCGAGGATCGGAGTGTCCCCGCCCAGCCCGTTCAGATGAGGCTCCACGACGTGCAGAACCAGGCCCGCCGCAGCGGCCGCATCGAATGCGTTGCCGCCCTCCTCGAGAATCGCCATTCCCGCAGCGGAGGCCAGCCAATGCGTCGAGGCGACCATGCCGAAGGTTCCGACGAGTTCCGGACGGGTAGTGAACTGCATACGGTGATCCGTTTCGATTGCTGGGGAAGCGCCTCGCCGCGCAACCCGGTGTGCCGCAGGCGGGCAGCGGAGTGAGCCGAGGTGGGCGCACGGCATGATCGTATACTAAGACTCTCTCCCTATACGAGAACTCGCTGGAGGTATGTACCCCCGCGACGTTGCCCGAGGCCCGCGCGATCCGTTCGGTGAGGCCGATCACCGAGCCAGTGAGGACCCCCGATGAGCAAGCGAACCAGGGCCGAGAACGAGCCACAGCGAACCGCCCGCTTCTATCTCGCCTGCGCGGGCATCGGCTTGCTCGCCGGAATGCTGTCGGGGATGTTCGGCGTCGGCGGAGGAACGGTGATCGTGCCCATGCTGGTACTCCTCCTGGGGTTCGATCAGCGGCGTGCGGCGGGCACTTCTCTGGGGGCGATCGTGCTCACTGCGCCCGTCGGGGTCGTCGCTTACGCACTCAACGGCTCTGTCGACTGGGTGGCGGGCCTCATCCTCGCCGTGGGGGCTGTCGTCGGCGCCCAGATCGGCACGTGGCTGCTGCCGAGAGTGTCGCAGGTCGCGCTGCGCTGGGCCTTCGTCGCCTTTCTGCTCGGCGTGATCGTCAGCCTGTTCCTGGTGATTCCCTCCCGCGAGGCAGTCCTTGAGCTGTCCTGGCTCTCTATCACGGGACTCGTGATCTTGGGGGTGGTCACCGGCACTGTTGCGGGCCTGATCGGTGTCGGCGGCGGGATCGTTGTCGTGCCGACGCTGATGCTCGCGTTCGGCATGAGCGATCTGACCGCTCGGGGCACGTCCCTGCTCATGATGATCCCGACTGCCCTGTCCGGCACCGCAGGAAATCTGCGCAGACAGAACGTGGATCTCTCTGCTGCCGCGACGGTGGGCATCGCATCGTGCGCGACAACCGCCTTGGGGGTGTGGGTCGCGACGCTCCTGCCTCCGCATGTCGCCAATGCACTCTTCGCTGTCTTCCTCGGCTTCATCGCGATCCAGATGGCACTGCGAGCCGTCCGCGGCGCGAGGGCCTGACCGCTTCCTCCTCGGATCCCCTCGTTGCCCCGAGCGTCGCCAGTCGTCAGGCCACCGGTCGGGAAAACGCTCTCGGCTGCCCCTTCGAACGGCGGCTCGCGCTCTGTTCGGCTGACTCGACCCCGGATGGAAGTCGGCTCGAAGCGAGATCGTAACCAACGACCTCTTGTCACCGCCCCACCCGGCGCACTACATTGCCGAAATTCAAGTTCGTATACGAACAGCAAGACCCGCACCTCGCTGCGACCGTCAGATCCTCCGACCACACCCCGAATGTCGGGGCGGCCCGTTCATGATCAAGGGCCTCGTGACTCCCGACGACGCGCGGCGAGCGATCGGCGCGGCGCCACCGCCATCGGCGTCTCGAACCACGGCGGCAAAAATCTGGACACGACTCCCTCGCAGCTCCGGTTCCTGCCGGCCGTCGTGGACGCGGTCGGAGACCAGACGGAGATCGTGTTCGACAGCGGCATCCGACGCGGCACGGACGTGGTCAAGGCCCTGGCGCTGGGTGCGCAGTCCGTCATGATCGGGCGGCCGTGGTTCTACGGCCTGTCGGCCGACGGGGAACCTGGTGTGTTCGAAGTGCTGGATACCTTCAAGACGACGATCGAACGCGCGCTCGTCGGGCTGGGGAAGTGATCCATCCACGACCTAGGTGCTTCGGACGTCGTCATTCCGTCCGGGTTCCTGATCGAGCAGGGGTTCGTCACGAGCGCGTAAAGTGAACAGCGGTGGTGGGAAAGGGATCGACGTGACGAACTCGGCGGTTCGAGGGCCGACCTTGGTGGACGCCATTCGCGACATGGTGGTCTCCGGTGAGCTGGCGCCCGGCTCGCGAGTCACCGAGCCGCAGCTCGCAACACGCTTCGGCGTCTCGCGCGTGCCGGTGCGAGAGGCGCTGAGGGTACTGGCGGCGGAAGGCTTCATCGACCTGCGACCGTATGGTTCCCCGACTGTCCAGCGATTGACCGAGGACGTCATTCGAGAGGTCAGCGACGCCAGAAATCTCCTGGAGCCGAACATGGCGCGGGGAGCTGCGCTGCACCGCAAGGACGAGGACCTGGCCGCGATGCGATCGATCCTGGCTGAGGGGGATGAGGCGGTCGCTGAAGGCCAGTCGCACAGACTGCATCGATTGAACTCGCGGTTCCACAATGCTGTCGCGTCGGCATGCGGCAATGCCGTTCTCGGGGCGTTTGTGCATGTGCTCTCCAACCGCTCCGAGTGGATCAACGTCGCGACGATCGCTCAGACCTCCGACCTTCTCTGGGGTGACCATCGCGAGATCTATTCAGCCATCTCCCGGGGCGAGGCGCCGCTCGCTGAGGCATTGATGGCCGCGCACGTGCGGCGAGCCACTTCGATCGACCTGCGAACAGACCGGGCCGTTCGCGCGGAATCGCGGACGTAGCGACTAACCGCCGGTCAGTACTCGAAGGGTCGGCCTCCGGACCATCCGAACCATCGCTCGATCTCTACATGAACTGTCACGAGGGGGTTCTCCCTGGCGGGGTAATCCTTGCCGAGGAAGTGCCTCGAAAGTCGATCGATGTCGGCCAGTCCCTCGTCGGGCTTGATCGACACCACGTGCCCCTGGATAGACAGGTGCGTCCCGAAGTCATCCGGGGCGAGCACGGTCAGCGATACATAGCCGTTGTTCTGGAGGTGCTTCAGGCGCGCGCGGTCGGCGTTCATGCAGAGCATGAGCAGACCGTCATCCTCGATCAGATACCACGTCGCCACCGATACAGGACGCCCCTTTGCCGTGACCGTCGCCATGACGGCGGGATTCGGCTTGCGCAGGAACGCGAGTGCCGCATCGGGCAATGCTGTCTGAGTCAATGGTCCATCCTTCCAATCGCGGGCAATATGGCGGAACCGGGCGTCGGACTTCCGTCGGGAACCATCTAGGCGAACACCTCGGGGTGGCGTGAGAGTTCCAACCGGCTCCGGCGAATGTGGCGCGAGAGGACCTGCTCCGCCTCGTCGGCATCGCCCAGCCGGATCGCGTTCACGATGAGGTGATGATCGAAATGGACGCTGCGGTCGTTCTCGATGTAGAACAATCGCGTGGCCGCGCGCCGATAGTGCTGGGTTCGATTCCAGAGGTTGAGCACGGTGGCGCCGAGGACACTCGTTTCCACTGCCTGGAGGCAGGAGAGGTGAAACTCGCGGTCGAGTCGGAGGAACCGCTCCACGTCGGTCGAGCTCTCCATGGAGTCGGCGAGCAGGTCGAGGTCATCGGCCTCGTCGGAGGATATCCGTGGGACGTTCAGGCGCAGCAGCAGAGGCTCCAGACGCTCACGCATCTGGTACATCTCGTGACACTCCGCCATGCTGATCTTCGAAACCCAGGCGCCGGTGTTCGCCACCAGGTTGACAAGACCTTCCGCCTCGAGGATGCGCAGCGCATCCCGCACCGGGAGCCGGCTCGCCCCGTGAAGACCCGCGAGTTCGTCCTGGCGAATCCGCTCTCCGGGTGCGTACGTTCCGGCGAGGATCTCGTCTCGAAGGCTCGCGGCGATCGCGGCGCCGGTAGCTCCGTGGGTTGCGGTGTTCATCGATCGAGCTCGTCTCATCGCTCCGGGTGGGCTGGGTGCCACAGCAGGCGGGGAGCGTCGTTCTCATACGCCTTCCCTTGGGGGAAGCTTACGAGTTCGAACTGCAGACCCCATGGGCTGCGGAAGTAGATCCAGCGCTGGCCTTCGGCCGACTGCTTGCTCGCTGTGGGCTCGCCCATGACCTCCACGTCGTTGTCGCGAAGGTACTGAACCGCCTCATCGAGGTCGTCGACGTAGAAGGCGATGTGGTATCCGCCGATGTCGCTGTTGCGCGGCTGCGTGCGCTGCCGATCGGCGGACTGGTAGAGGAAGACCTCGAAGTTCGCTCCGTTGCCCAGTCGGTAGAAGCGGATCTCGCTGATCACCGTGCGCGGATGGACTCCTAGGTGGGAGTGCATCCAGTCGTCGTCGTCCGAGCGCTTGGCGCCGAGGCGATAGACCTCCTCGCAGCCGAGGATGTCGACCAGAAACGTATGCGCATCATCCAGGTTCGGGACAGTGAACCCGATGTGGTCGGTGCCGCGAATTCCCGGGATGCCTCGTTGCGCGCTCATTCGACCTCCGTGTCGGTGCCTGGTTCGTTTGATTGTATCCGATGTATGTCAGTATCGGCGATATCCAGCCCAAAAGCCACACTCTAGACTTGAATTGGATAAAATCATGGTCTACGGTGTGCTGAGACCGGAGATCGCCGGCCGTTTTAGGGAGTTGAGGCGAGGATGCCGAAGAAGAAGCGCCTTCAGACAGGGGTGGACTGGTTCGAGCTGTCCACCACGAAGGCGGACTGGGATGCCGCCGACCCGGCACTGCTGGGCACGATGCTCGCGCAGATGCATCTCATCCGCGCATTCGAAGAGACCGTGCTGGAGCTGGCAGGCGAGGGACTGGTCCACGGGCCGGCGCACTCGAGCATCGGTCAAGAGGGCGGCGCGGTCGGCTCGATCGTCGGGCTCCGGTCCACAGACGGCGTGAATGGGTCTCACCGCGGGCATCATCAGTTCCTGGCGAAGGCGCTGACGCACGTCTCGGGCGGAACCATCGACCCGAACGCTCCCATCGACTCGGCGACCCAGGAGGTGCTTCAGCGCACCCTCGCAGAGATCCTCGGCCTCGCCCAGGGATACTGCCGCGGCCGAGGCGGGTCGATGCACCTGCAGTGGTTCGAGGCCGGTGCGCTCGGCACCAACGCCATCGTCGGCGGCGGGGCGCCCCTGGCAGCGGGCAATGCATGGGCGCAGAAGCACAGCGGCACCACCGACCTCACCATCAACTATCTCGGTGACGGCGCAGCCCAGATCGGCTCCGTCCTCGAGTCGATGAACCTCGCGGCCGCGTGGAAGCTCCCGGTCTCGTACTTCATCGAGAACAACCTCTACGCGGTGTCGACCCGCGCCGACGAGATCACCGCGGACCCTCGGTTCTCCGTGCGCGGCCAGGGTTTCGGCATCCCGTCCTGGCGAGTCGACGGCATGGACCCGCTCGCCGTCTACCTCGCCACGCAGGAAGCCGCGGACCGGATGCGCTCGGGTGAGGGCCCGACCGTCATCGAGGCCGAGGTCTATCGGTTCTTCCACCAGAACGGGCCCTACCCGGGCAGCGCCTTCGGCTACCGCAGCAAGGACGAAGAGGCGGCGTGGCGGGCACGTGACCCGCTCGAGCTGGTCGCCGCCCGCATGGGGGAGCGCGGGCTGATCGATGACGCGAGCATCGCCGAGCTGCGCGCACGTGTGCAGCGCGCCATGACCGACGCGGTCGCGCAGCTGCTCGAAGCCGATCCGGACAACCCGGGCAAGCGTCGGATCAAGCCCGACCTGTGGCCGGAGACCAGTTTCGTGAACGTCGGCGTTCGCGGCGACGGCAGCGAGCTGGAGGGGCTCCCGCTCCTGGGCGAGGGCGGTGAGACCCGCGCGCTCAAGTTCGTCGACGCTGTGGCGCAGGTGATGGATCGGCGGATGGAGCTCGACGAGCGGATCGTCGTAATGGGCGAGGATGTGCACCGGCTCAACGGCGGAACGAACGGTGCGACGAAGGGCCTGTTCAAGCGCTACGGGGCAGACCGCATCCTCGGTACGCCCATCAGCGAGAACGCGTTCACGGGACTCGCTGGCGGCCTCGCCCTCGACGGACGCTTCCGCCCTGTGGTGGAGTTCATGTACCCCGACTTCATGTGGGTCGCCGCCGATCAGGTCTTCAACCAGATCGGCAAGGCCCGGCACATGTTCGGCGGTGACAACCCGGTGCCGCTGGTCCTGCGCACCAAGGTGGCGATGGGATCGGGATACGGCTCCCAGCACCTGATGGATCCAGCCGGCATATTCGCGACGAACCCCGGATGGCGGATCGTCGCAGCTTCCAATGCCACCGACTACGTCGGCCTCATGAATGCCGCCCTGGCGCTCGAAGACCCTGTTCTGGTCATCGAGCACGTCGATCTGTACGGCCAAGCCGACCAGGTGCCCGCCGGCGACCTCGATTTCATCATTCCGCCGGGTAATGCGGCAGTGGTGCGGAGCGGGGCGGACCTCACCGTCATCAGCTATCTGTCGATGGTCGGGCATGCGCTCGAGGCGATCGAGCAGACCAGGATCGACGCAGATCTGATCGATCTGCGCTGGCTGGACCGCGCATCGATCGACTGGGACACGATCGGCGAGAGCATCAAGAAGACCAATGCCGTCCTCATCGTCGAGCAGGGCGCGCAGGGCACATCGTACGGCGCCTGGCTGGCCGACGAGATTCAGCGTCGCTACTTCGACTGGCTCGACCAGCCGGTGGCACGCGTCACTGGGCAGGAGGCGTCCCCGAGCATCTCCCGGGTGCTCGAGCGCGCAGCGATCGCCCGCACAGAAGAAGTGGTGGCCGGCCTGGAGGCCGTGCGCGCCGGATTCGGGGGCTGATCATGGCCGATGTCATTCGCATGCCGGAGGTTCTCGCGGGGGCGACCGAAGCCGCCATCCAGACCTGGCTCGTGGCGGAGGGCTCCTCGGTGGCCCTCAATCAGGGTCTCGCCGAGATCGAGACCGACAAGGCGATCGTCGAGCTCACGGCCGAAGCCGCGGGCACGATCGGCCGGCTCCTGGTCGGCGAAGGCGCCAACGTCTCGGTCGGCGAACCGATCCTGGTGCTCCTCGCCGACGGCGAGGGCCAGGACGCGATCGGACCGGCACTGGCCGCCGCCGGGGTGCAAGCGGGTGACAGCGCCCCGGCGGCACCTTCTCCGGCGCCGGCCGAAGCGACCGCACCGGCCGAAGCGACCGCAGTGGCCGAAGCGACCGCAGCGGAGCCGGCGACCGTCGTCACGGACGAGCCCGGCCCGGTCGAAGTCGAGGCGGAGGAGAGCCCCTCGCGACGCCTGTTCGCGAGCCCGCTCGTGCGCAGGCTTGCAGCCGACGCCGGCGTCGCGTTGAGCGACATCCGTGGCTCCGGCCCGCAGGGACGCATCGTCCGCCGCGATCTCGAGCGTCATCTCGCACAGCGCGAGGCAGCTGAGCCGGCACGTCCGCAGACTGCGGCGACGCCTGCGCCCGCTCCCGCGCCTCCGCCGAGCGAGACGGCGCCCGCACCGGCGGCATCGACACCGGCGGCATCGACATCGACGATCTTCGAGGATGTTCCGCTCGATCGCATGCGGAAGGCGATCGCCCGCCGGCTCACCGAGAGCAAGTCCACCGTTCCGCACTTCTATCTTGTCGCCGACTGCCGCGTGGACGGGCTGCTCGAACTTCGGCGAACGGTGAACGAGAACGCGGCGCGGAAGATCTCGGTCAACGACTTCGTGCTGAAGGCCGTCGCCGGTGCGCTGGTAGACGTACCGGCTGCCAACGCGATCTGGAACGGCGACAGCATCCGCCGATTCTCCTCGGTGGACATCTCTGTGGCCGTGGCCACCGAGGGCGGCCTGACGACGCCGGTGCTGCGCGAGGTCGAACGACTCTCACTCGGTGAGATCAGTGCGACGGTGGCGGAGATGGCGGGCCGGGCACGCGAAGGCAGGCTCAAGCAGCACGAGCTGGAAGGCGGAAGCTTCTCGGTCTCGAACCTCGGCATGTACGGCACGAGTCAGTTCTCAGCGATCCTCAACCCGCCGCAGTCGGGCATCCTCGCCGTCGGCGCCGCCCGCCCGATGCCCGTCGTCGGCGCCGACGGGGAGCTCACCGTGGGCCAGATGATGACCGTCACGCTCTCCGCGGATCACCGGGTGCTGGATGGTGCTGTCGCCGCCGAGTGGCTGGCGGCGTTCCAGCGCCGGATCGAGAACCCCCTGACCATCCTCATTTGAACCACTGAAGCGCATACCCGAAGAGGACACCATGGCAACCATTCGCAGTATCGACCCGTCTACGGGCGCTGAGCTCGCCGTCTTCGACGAGGACTCCGAGGAGTTCGTCGAGGCACGGCTCGCCGCCGCCGCGGCCGCCGTTCCCCAGCTCGCCGCATTGGGGTGGGATGGCCGCGCACGTCTGATGCGTGCCGCCGCCGATCTCATCGAGTCCGAGATCGAAGAGCTGGCGGGTGTGATCACCGCCGAGATGGGCAAGCCGATCGAGCAGTCTCGCGCGGAGGTCGCCAAGTCCGCCTACACGATGCGCTTTTACGCCGAGAACGCCGAGGAGTTCCTCAGCGGGCGCGAGCTCGATGACCCGGCGAAGGTCTCGGCATCGGCGGCGCGCACGCGATTCGAGCCGTTCGGCGTCGTTCTCGCCGTCATGCCGTGGAACTACCCGATCTGGCAGGTGGTCCGCTTCGCGGCGCCCGCGCTGATGGCGGGCAACGCCGGTGTGCTCAAGCACGCTTCCAACGTTCCGCAGTCGGCGGTGTACATCGGCGAGCTGTTCGCACGAGCCGGGTTCCCTCAGGGGGCCTTCTCGACGCTGCTGATCGGGTCGCGCCGTGTCGAGGCAGTGATCCGTGATCCCCGCGTCGCCGCAGTGACGCTGACCGGTTCCGAAGGCGCCGGCCGCGCGATCGGCGCGACCGCGGGCGATGTGCTGAAGAAGGCCGTCCTCGAGCTCGGAGGCTCGGATCCGTTCATCGTGATGCCGTCGGCGAAGCTCGACGATGCCGTGGCCACGGCTGTCAAGGCGCGCACGAGCAACAACGGCCAGGCCTGCATCAACGCCAAGCGGTTCATCGTGCACGAAGACATCTACGACGATTTCGCCCGCCTTTTCGCCGAGCGGATGGCTGCGCTGGTGGTGGGGAACCCGGCCGATCCGGCCACCCAGATCGGCCCCCTTGCGACCGAGTCCGGTCGTGAGGACATCGAGGTCCTCGTCGAGGATGCCCGCGACAAGGGCGCATCTATCCTGACGGGCGGACGACGTGGCGATCGGGAGGCGGGCTGGTTCTATGAGCCCACGGTGATCGCTGACATCACGCCGGAGATGCGCCTCTATCAGGAGGAGGCCTTCGGTCCGGTCGCGTCGCTCTACAAGGTTTCGTCGCTCGACGATGCGCTGCAGGTCGCGAACAACAGTCCGTTCGGGCTGGGATCCGCGTTCTGGAGCAACGACGAATCCGAGATCGCGCGCGCAGAGCGTGAGCTCGAGGCGGGCGCGGTGTTCGTCAACGGCATGACGATCTCATACGCCGAATTGCCGTTCGGCGGCATCAAGCGCTCCGGCTACGGTCGCGAACTGTCGGTCGAAGGCATCCGCGAGTTCTGCAATCTGAAGACCGTCTGGGTCGCCTGACCACACTCGAGGACGGATGCCTCCGCGGATCGCGTGCGGCATCCGTCCTTTGTTATCAGAGCGACAGGCCGTGACCGAAGCGGAACAGCGGGTCGGCGGTGTCGAAGGGAACGTCGGGGCGGGAGGCCTCGATCGCCGCCATGGATCTGGGCACATCGAAGGGGAGCTTGCCCGTCGCGTGCGCAGTCCCCGTGAGGACATCGAGCAACGGCCCGGCTTTGGCTCCCCAGTTCGCGGTGACGGCTGCGGCTGCCTCCACGATGGGCTGGAGGATCGCCGGACGGTCGAGGAAGACATCGACGACGGTGGGCACCACGGCCGCGACCTCCTGGACGTGCGCGACGACCTCCTGTGAGAACTCGAGCGATCCCGCATGGAAGAAGTTCTCGAACATGGAAGCACGCTGTTCGTACGGCGCCTGCAGGCGCAGGATCGCCGCATCCGCTTCTTCGGGCGTGTCCACGACCACGCCGACACGCGCGACCGCCTCGGGGGTGATGCCCTCGACGTAGAGCTTCAGGTCGTGTCGCAGCGGGAGGATCGGCACGGCTTCCTCGGCCCAGCTCGTGCGTACCAGGCGGTTGGACAGTACGGCAATCGACGCGCGCTGCGCGGCTTCACCTGCCGCACGGAACTCGGCCGCGCCGACGGTGGCGTCGGCCGCCTCCACGTCGACGTAGGGGTTCTCGAAGAGCCCTAGTTCGAACTTCTCGCGCAGCAGCCGGCGCGCCGAGACGTCCAGGCGGTCCTCGGTCACCTTGCCCTCGCGCACGAGTTCGACGAGCATCGACGGGTCCTGCTCGCCGCCGAACTGGTCGGCGCCGGCGTCGAGGATCTTCACCATGCGCTCGGCGGGCGTCAGGTGCTCGACCCCCCACGCGCGTGCGGCGAAGCTGTCGCCCATCACCGACTGGTCGGTGACGAGTCCCCAGTCGGTGCAGACGATCCCGTCGAATCCGAAGCGCTCGCGCAGAAGCCCGGTGAGCACGCTCTTGTTGAAGCCGAAGCCCACCTCTTCGTACTCGGTTCCGATCGGCATGCCGTAGTACGGCATGATCTGGCGTCCGCCGGCGGCGAAGATCGCCTCGAAGGGCTTCAGGTGCAGCTCGAACTGCCCGCCCGGGTACACCTGCTCACGGCCGTACTCGAAGTGCGGGTCTTCGCCGTCCTTCTGCGGGCCGCCGCCCGGGAAGTGCTTCGTCATCGTCGAGACCGAGCCCGGACCGAACGCCTCGCCCTGGAACCCGCGCACATAGGCGGCGCCGAGCTCGGCGGCGAGGTCTGGGTCTTCGCCGAACGTCTGCAGCTGGCGCGCCCAGCGCGATTCCGTCGCGAGGTCGACCTGCGGGTGCAGCGCCACGCGGATGCCGACAGCGGTGTACTCCTGGCGCGCGATGTCGGCGAAGCGCTGCACGAGTTCGGGGTCGCGCGTCGCGGCGAGGCCGAGCGGCTCGGGCCACTCCGAGAACGGACCGGCGAGGATCGCGGCGCCCGGGTTATCGCTGAACGAGTGGCGCGGATCGGTCGAGATCGAGACCGGGATGCCGAGACGAGTGGATGCCGCGACCTCCTGCAGTCTGTTGTGCCAGGCGGCGGTGTCGCTCGCTCGGGGCAGGACGCCCAGGAGGTTGAAGTGACTCATGTGGCGGGCCGCGACGTACTCGTGGTTGGACGCGATGCCGAAATCGGGGTCGCCGTCCGACAGTTCGCCGTTCTCTCCCATCGCGATCATCGTCTGGAAGAAGAGGCCGGCCTTCTCCTCCAGCGTCATCTCGCCCAGGAGCAGCTCGACGCGCTCGGCGACTGGCAGGCTCGCATCGAGCCACGGGCGGCTCTCGGGCGCAGCCGGCGCCGGGGCATCCGCTGTCACAATGTCCGTCATCACTTCACCCCCTTGATGCGGTAAACCAGCACAGCACCGGCGAGCGCCACCAGCGCGCCGAACAGGTACCAGGTGGCGTAGCCGCCCAGGGGGGTGGCGGCGCCGATCGCGATGATGCCTGGAGCGATCGCGGGCGCGATCGACTGCGGCAGGGCGTTGGCGATGTTGAGAACGCCGAGGTCTTTGGCGGTGTCGTCAGGATTCGGCAGGACCTGCGTCGCGAGGGCGAGGTCGACCGAGATGAACGACCCGGTGCCGAGGCCGATGATCGCCTGTGCCACGATGAGCGTCGTGACATCGGGGGCGAGAGCGAGCAGAACCAGGCCGACGACCATGATGACGCCGGCGATCGCGACGAAGGGCCGGCGTCTGCCGAGCTTGTCGGAGAGGATTCCGCCGATCGGCGCCGAGATCATCATCGCCCCCATCGAGGCGAGGTTGGCGATCAGGATCGTCGAGATGGCGGACTGCTCGTCCAGCCCGAACTTCGCCGTGAGGTAGAAGGGCAGGAATGTCGCGACGCCGGCGTAGCCGAACATCACGAAGAACTTGGTCAGCCACGTCCAGCCGAAGTCGGGGTGTCTGACGGGGTTGAACACGAACGAGCCGAAGAACTGACGTGCGGTGAACCGCTGGGTCGGCTTGTGCTCGAGGCGCCGGTCCTTCAGCACGAGCACGAAGAGCACGGCGAGCACGGTGGCGATCGCGGCCGGCACGATGAAGCGGGAGAAGTCGTCGGAGAGCAGCGTCACAAGGAAGCTGCCCGCAAGGATGCCGAGGGGCAGCGTGATTCCGATGACGCCGGACACCTTGCCGCGGCTCTGCTGCGGCACCTGGTCTGGCAGCGTCGCGTTCGCCGCCGCAAGCACGGCGTTCATGGATGCCTGCACGATGCACCACGAGACGAGTACGACCCAAAGCGACTCGGTGATGCCGATGAGCGCGAAACCACCGAGGCCGACGAGCGTGCCGCCGAGGATCCACGGGCGACGCATTCCCCATCGCGACGTGGTTCGGTCCGAGAGCCGTCCGGCCAGCGGATTGGCGAAGAGCGCGAACAAGGCACCGACGCCGAGTACGAGTCCGAGGTTCGCGGTCGCCTCGGCGGATGTGGCGGAGATGCGCTGGATCTTGAACGCCATCGACACCATGACCGGGGTGAGCAGTGCCAGGTAGACACCGAAGTTCACGGCGGCGAGGCCCGGGGTGTAGCCGCGCGGGGTTCGATCGGGCGTCGTGCCCGGAGCTTTGAAGCCTGTCGTTCCGGCGGCCGCGGCTGTCGCGGCGCGAGACATCTCTGTCATGGGAGTCCTTTCTCGGGCGACGCGCGTCGACGGCGAGCGGCGTCGAAGACGATCGTACCCAAAAACAGACCAGTTGGTAACTGAAAGTCAACCGAGTGGTAGCGGACTGGGGGTAGGCTGGCGACGTCCAACGAGCGGAGAGGCGGCCACGCCGATGGCGACGACCGAACGGGGGCCGACGCGCGCGGCGCGCATGCAGCGCACCCGCGAGGCGATCGTCGACGCCGCGCGCGAGGCATTCGTCACGCGCGGATATCGCGCCACCTCGCTTCGCGACGTCGCCGCTGCCGCGAGCATCAGCCACACCGGACTCCTCCGACACTTCGCGACGAAGGATGCGCTCCTCGGCGCTGTCGTGGATCAGTTCGAGCGCGCGAATGCCACGGCTCTCCGCGGGGTGCCGGGCCTGGACGAATCGGGCACCCTCGGCTATGCCGGGATCGCCCGGCGAAACCAGGAACAACCCGGGTACCTCGAGCTCTTTGCCGCCCTGACGGGCGAGGCATCCAACCCCCGTCATCCCGCACACCAGCTCATGCGCGACCGCTATGCGCGCGTGCGGCGCGAGGCGAGAGAAGACCTGGACGCCGCGATCGCACACGGCACCGTGGCGGCCGGCCGGGATGCCGCCGGCGAGGCAGTACGGATCATCGCGGCGTGGGACGGTCTGCAATTGCTTGCGCAGTACCTCCCCGAGCGTGTCGACATCCCCACCGCCCTCGTGGAGTACCTGAAGACGCTCGCCCTCCCCGTGGGCTGGCGCGTAGGCGGTAGGGCATCTGCGCCGCCCAGGCAGCCGGCCCGTGTCCCGACGTCGCCGGCGTTCGGTGCGGACGACGTCTCGCCCCAGGGCTATCGAGTGGGCCGTGAGCGGCGGGCCCTCATCATCGAGGCTGCCACGGCCCTCTTCGCCCGCGACGGCTACGGCGACACGAGCCTTCGCGAGATCGCCGAGCGTGTCGGCGTCTCGAAGTCGACGCTGCTGCACCACTTCGCATCCAAAGAGGAGCTGCTCAGCGACGTGCTGCATCACCGTGATCGACAGATCGAATCCCGCGACGACGGCGTGCGGGCGGACAGTGCAGCAGAGGTCGTTCGCGGGATCGCACGTCGGGCCGCCGTGAACTCGGAGGCGGCACCCGGTCTCATCGAGGTCTATGCCGTGCTGTCGTGCGAAGCGCTCCCGCGCGATCACGCGGCGCACAGCTACTTCGCGCAACGCTTCCGCAACGGACTCGACCATTTCGCAGCCCTGTTCCGCGCGGCGCACGAGGACGGGGATCTGCCCGCTCAGCGGGATCCTGAGTTTGAGGCGCTGTGGCTGACCGCTCTGTGGGACGGACTCCAGTACCAGTGGCTCTATGACCCGTCCGCCGTCGACGTGGCCGCGCAGCTGTCGGCCCACGTCGACGACGTGCTTCCGCGCCGGTGATCGCAGCCGCGTCTGCGGGACCGACATCCGACGGTCAGGACGCTTTGCCCTGCCCGGCCTCGTAACGCGCGCGCATCTCGTCATCGATGACGGGCCACTCGCTGTCTGCCGCACGCCCCAGCACCCAGTCGCGGGTCTCGTCGAGTCGCGTGCGCACCTCGCGCAGGTCGGCGGTGACATGCACGCCGTCTCGAACGACGAGTCGGCCGTCGACGTACACCCGGGTGAGGTTGCGCGCCGACGCCTGATACACCACGAAGTCGTCCGCGCGACCCGCTGCCAGCCCGAACGGGGCGGTCTCGATCACCAGCAGGTCGGCGCGCTTGCCGGGCGTCACACTGCCGATGCGATCTTCGAGTCCCAGCACGCGAGCACCGTCGATCGTCGCCATCCTCAGCAGATCCATCGTGTCGAAGCTGGGGTGCGTGGGTGTACGCGTGCCGGGGCGATTCTGAGCGCGCTCCTGCTGCATGTCGACGGCTCGCGTCACGGCGCGGGCGATCCTCAGCTGGGTGATCAAGCTGCCGTTGAGAGCCGACGGGACGTCCGTGCCGATCGATACTGGCACCCCCCGGCGATGCGCGACTCCGACGCGGGGAGCGACGCCCATGAGCGCCGCCTCGACTTCGGGAGTGAACGCAATCGATCCCCCCTGCTCAGCGAGCATGCCGATCTCGTCGTCATCGATGGGTCCGGCGTGCACCCAGTTCAGATCGTCGCCGAGAAGGCCCATCTTGGCGGACAGGGTGACCTGCCCCGGCAGGTTGGAGTGCAGGCTCTGCCGAAGGCCGAGTCTGCGGGCGGCCGCCACCTCCTGCGCGTGCACTTCCGGCGACACGTGGTCGATGTTGTTGAGCGCGACTCCCAGACCCACGCGCTCATGTCCCGACCACTGATCGACCAGGCGTGAGAGGACGTCGAAGCGCTCTTCGAGGGTCGTGAAGCCCTCGATGGGTGCCTCCGGCCGGTGGCGGAAGCAGAAGCCGAAGAGGCCGCGGATCCCCGATTCGTCGAGTGCGCGCAACGACGCTTCGGCGTGCTCCGCGGAGTTGGTTGCGTGGCAGAAGTCGAAGACCGTGGTCGTCCCCGACTGCAGCAGCTCGATCGCGCCGCCGTAGGTCGACGCGTACATGTCCGTCACCCGCACTCGTCCGGACAGGGGATGCACCAGCCCGAAGTACTCACGGCCCCAGCACTGTGCGGCCAATCCTCGAATCGCAGACTGCCAGAGGTGGATGTGGCTGTCGATCAGCCCCGGCATCACGACGGCGCCATCGAGCTCGACGATGTCTGCTCCGCCGGTGGGGATGGACTCCGCGATATCGAGGATCAGTCCGTCCTCTATCAGCACGTCGCCGGCGAGCTCGCCGAGTTCCTCGTCCATCGTTAGCACGACAGCGTTTCGCAGGATTGTCCGCTCGGGCATTTCTTCGTTTCCTTCCGTGCCCGCCGGGGTCGGAGGACGCGGCGGTGCTCCGATGTTAGGGGAGAGATTAGCGGAATGCAATCGTTTGCTCGTATCGCGTTCTCTCGCGAAGCACAGCAACCAAGAACGCGCGGAAAATCAGATCTCATTGGTCCTTGTATATGCGCAATCGTTTGTGTAGATTCATCGCCATCGTGACGATATAGCGGTGGCGGGGTTGCCGCTGAAGAAGGGTGTGACGAATGACAATCAAGGCCGCCGAAGGTTATCGCTCGGGTGAGGCGACGGAAGTCGTGGTCGAGCGCGCGCGAGGTTTGCGCAGCCAGCTGCGCGAGCACGCCGCCGCTGCGGACGGCAATCGCCATCTCGATGCCGCCGACGTAGACGCGATCACGGATGCCGGCTTGATGTCGCTGTGGGCGCCGCAGGAGTACGGAGGCGCCGAGACCTCGATTCGGACCGTTGTCGAAGCAGCCATCGCCCTCGGTGAAGGCGATGCCTCCGCGGGCTGGCTGATGGGGGTCAACAATGCGGCCGCCTTCCTCATCTCCCTCTTCAGCGATCAGGCGAAGAGCGAGGTGTGGGCCAACGGATCGCGAGTCCGAGGTGCGGGTGTGCTGGCTCCTTCAGGACAGTCCGAAGTCGTCGAGGGCGGCGTCAGACTGACCGGACGCTGGCCTTACATGTCGGGTGTGACCGTTGCCGATTGGGTGGTCGTCACCGCGCCGCTGAACGGCGCTCTGGGCCCCGGCGCAGAACTCGGGTTCGTGCTGCTGCCGCGAGAGGACATTTCGGTCGACGACACCTGGTTCGTGACCGGTATGCGGGCCACCGCCAGTTCGACAGCTGTCATCGATCAGGTGTTCGTGCCCGAGCACCGCATTCTTCGCTGGCGGGACTACGACTATGCCCGGTATCGCGGCATCTACCGATCGCACATCTACTCGGTGCTGAACATCGCCATCGTCAGCACGCTGGTGGGAGAGGTTCAGTATGGACTCGAGCTGGTGCTGAACAAGGCGGGGTCGCGGCCGATCGTGACGACGACCTATCGGACGCAGGCCGAGTCCGCGGCCTTCCAGGTGGAGGTGGCCCGCGCTGCCCAGCTCATCGAGACGGCGCGGCTGCGAATGCTCGCCGCCGCGGACGACATGGATCGCATCGTCAGCGAGGGCCGGCACGCGAGCAGCGATGAGAAGACGAAGAACCGCGCTGACAGCGCCTTCATCGCCCAATGCTGCTGGCAGGCCGCAGACATCCTGGCAAGCGCCCACGGTACGTCGACGTTCGCTCAGACGAATCCGCTCGAGCGTGTGTGGCGCAACGCCGCCGTTGCGAGTCGTCACGCCGGCCTGTCGGCCCGCGTCGGCAACGAGCTCCTGGGGCGGGATCTGCTCGGTATCGAGACCCAGTCGATCGGTCCGACACTCTAGCGACAGCGAGCACGTCACCGTCGACAAGCCACTTCCCAGACGACAGACATTTCAGCACCACACCCGACCGAGGAGGGTCAAGATGGTCAGTACCGATGGAACAGTCCACATCGCCGCGGTGAGCGGCAGCCAGCGAGCAGGTTCGTACAACTCAGGCCTGGTCAGAGCATTGCAGAACATCGCGAGCAAACGTGGCTCGATCGAGATCACGCAGGTCGAGGGCCTGGCCGACCTTCCTTTCGCGTCGGTCGAGAACGCCTACGTGGAAGCTCCTGATTCCGTCAAGCGAGTGCACGCCCAGATCTCCGCCGCAGACGGAGTGATCGTGGCGACGCCGGAGTACTGCTACTCGCTCCCGGCGCTGCTCAAGAACTTCTTCGACTGGCAGACGCTGCCCGTACCCGCCGAAAATCCCCTTCGGCACAAACCGCTGGGCATCGTGGGGGCATCGATCGGGGTGATCGGGACCAACCGCGCGCAGATGGAGCTTCGCAGGATCGCGCTGTACTCCGACCTCGAGGTCATGGGTCGCCCGGAGATCTACGTCAACGAGGCGGGCGACAAGTTCTCCAAAGATGGTGACCTCACCGACGAGGCGACTCTGACGCTTCTCGAGCGCTGGCTCGACGACTACGAGGAGTTCGTCCGGTCGACCATGGCGCGTAAGCTTCCGAGCCTTCATCGGGAGTACCTCACGACCTGAGCTCTCGCCGCGCGTCAGGCGACGGCGGGTGCGCGGCACCGCTAATATGAGTGGGGACGAAACACGAGGTTCGCACGGCCGAAGACGGCGATCAGGAGATGACCAACACGGTGGAAGAGCGGCGTGCGACCATCACGGATGTGGCGCAGCTTGCGGGAGTCCATGCGGGCACCGCGTCGCGCGCGCTCAACGCCCGGACGCGAGGGATGGTCAGCGCAGAGACCGTGGACCGGGTCGTCCGCGCGGCGAAGCAGCTGGGGTATGTCCCCAATGTCCTCGCTCGGGGCCTGCGCACGAACAGCTCGATGACCGTCGGTGTGGTGATACCGGACATCACCAACCCGTTCTTCCCGCCGATCGTACGCGGCATCGAGGCTCACCTGCAGCCGCACGGGTACTCCGCACTCATCGCCAACACGGACGGGTTCGAGGCCGGTGGGCGCGGGGCGCTGAGTTCGCTCATGGATCGGCGAGTGGATGGGTTGATCGTTGCTTCCGGTCAGCGTGACGAGTCGTCGATCGCCGAGCTCTACGAAGCCGGCGTGAAGGTCGTTCTCCTCAACCGCGATGCGGGCCCCGTTCCGTATCCGCTGGTCGCGGGCAACGACGCGAGCGGCATCCAGGCGGCCGTCGAGAGTCTCTACGAGCTTGGTCACCGCCACCTGCTGCACATCGCGGGACCGATGAACATCTCGACCAGTGCCGCCCGTGCCGCGGCGTTCGAGGCGGCCTGCCGGTCGTTCGATGGGCTCATCGGCACCGTGGTCACGGCCGATGCGTTGTCAATCGAAGCCGGTGTCAGCGCGATGCTGCCAGTGCTGAGCGACCTGAGCCACGGGATCACAGGTGTCATCGCCTGTACCGACCTGATCGCGGTCGGGGTGCTTCGCGCCATGAAGCAGATGGGTGTCGACTGTCCTCGAGACATGTCGGTGATCGGGTTCAACGACGTCCAGTTCGCGGAGGACTTCTGCCCGCCGCTGAGCACCGTGCGGGTCCCCACCACTGCGATGGGCGTCCGGGCTGCGCAGCTTCTTCTCGACGCGCTGTCCGGTGCCGACCAGGTGGCTGAGACCATCCTGCTCCCGGTCACCCTGATGACACGCGGTTCAACGGGTCCCGCCGCGCACTGACGCGTGCCGCCGACTGCGAAGGGACGCCGACAGCGGCGCACCGCCGCATCCGTGCTCGAACGCACGCGCACTCGCGCGTGTCCGTGGGAAGGAAAGCAATGCAACCAATCAAGAACGCCGAGCACCTGTTGTCCGCCGGCTCCGCTGAAGAGGTGTACGGCATCCCAGGTCTGCCGTTCGCACCGGCCATCCGTGTGACCGGAGACCATGAATTGATCTTCGTCGCCGGCGTGCTGGGCCCCGCCACCGCGGAAGATCCATCTGAGTCCGTCGAGGCCGAGGTGAGGCGTGCATATCGGAATCTCGAACGAGTGCTCGAGTCCGCAGGCGGCACGCTCGGCGATATCGTCTCGATGACGAAGTACGTGAAGGACATCGCGGCGAACAACGCGGTGGTGGAGTCGGTCACGAAGACCGCGCTGCCGCACCTGACGACGACCACCACCGTCGAGATCGTCCGGCTGGTGCCTGCCGACCTGCATTTTGAGGTCAGCGCCATCGCGGCGGTGCGCACGACGAGATAGTCATCACCCGGCAAAGCGCAGATCCCGCTGACGGTGCTCGTCAGCGGGATCTGCGCTTTGCCGTCAGCAGCAGCGCCTCAGCTCTCAGTCCCGAAGCGCGGACTCGTCGCTCAGCTCGTGCCAGGTCCGGTTGTGGTAGACCAGCGGCCGGGCGGCGCTGGCCGCGGGCTTTTCGACGATCTCGACGGCTTCGACGACGCACAGGGTCGACGAGCCGGCGCGTACCCGCTCGATCACTCGCGCGCGAATGACGACGGGTGCGTCGACGAAGTAGGGCTCGCCCCCGGAAAGCGTCGACCACGTCGTCGGGTCACCGAAGCGGTCGGCGCCGCGCTCGGCTCCGAGCTTTGCGAGCCAGGCGCACTCGGCGTCGAGCATCTGAACCACGAGGCTGTCCGCGGACAGGACCACTGGGGTGCTCGAGGACATGTCAGAGACGGAGAACACGATGAGGGGCGGCTCAGCGCTGAGCGACGACAGCGAGCTGACGGTCATCGCGACATGGCGACCGTTGTCCGTCGCGGTGACGATGGCGACACCGGCCGGGTGGTTGCGAAAGGCGCTCTTGAACTGATCTGCAGATACAGCGGCCGTCGTTTGATACATAACGCTCTTCCTATTTCGTCATCGAAGGGTCGGCAGGGGGTCGAGTCGGCGTGCCTGGAGGCGGTAGCGCAGGGCGGCGAGCTCGGCCCAGAGGGGGGCGGGCACGCGGCCGTCGAAGGTGCGGTAGAACTCCTCGGTGAGGTCGGCCTCGCGCAGCCATGACTGCGGGTCGATGGCGAACAGCTCGTCGAGGTCGGTCTGCGACACCTCGATGCCGTCGAGGTCGAGGTCCTCGTGCTTCGGCAGGCGGCCGATCGGGCTCTCGATGGCGCCGACCTCGCCCTCGATGCGACGGATGATCCAGTCGATGACGCGCGAGTTGTCGCCGAAGCCCGGCCACAGGAAGCGGCCGTCCGTGCCCTTGCGGAACCAGTTGACCTGGAACACGCGCGGGGCGCGGTCGAAGCGCAGCTTCTGGCCGACCTTCAGCCAGTGGCCGAAGTAGTCGGCCATGTTGTAGCCGCAGAACGGGAGCATCGCGAACGGGTCGCGGCGCAGTTCGCCGACCGTGCCCTCTGCCGCGGCGGTGCGCTCACTCGACACGTTCGAGCCCATGAAGACACCGTGGGTCCAGTCGGTGGCCTCGACCACGAGCGGGACGTTGGTGGCGCGGCGGCCGCCGAACAGGATGGCGTCCAGCGGCACGCCCTGCGGCGCGTCCCAGTCCTCGGCGATCTGCGGGCACTGGGCCGCGGCGACGGTGAAGCGCGAGTTGGGGTGGGCGGCGGGACGACCGGATGCCGGGGTCCAGGGGTTGCCCTCCCAGTCGGTGAGCTGCGCCGGCGGGGTGTCGGTGAGGCCCTCCCACCACACGTCGCCGTCGGGGCGCAGCGCCACGTTCGTGAAGATCGTGTTGCCCCACAGCGTCTCGACCGCGGTGACGTTGGTCGACTCGCCCGTTCCGGGTGCGACGCCGAAGAAGCCGGCCTCGGGGTTGATGGCCCACAGCCGCCCGTCCTCGCCGGGGCGCAGCCACGCGATGTCGTCGCCGAGGGTCTCGACGCGCCAGCCCGGGATCGTGGGGCGGAGCATGGCGAGGTTCGTCTTGCCGCACGCCGACGGGAACGCCGCCGCGAGGTGGTATGCCCGGCCAGCCGGGTCGATGACGCGGATGAGGAGCATGTGCTCGGCGAGCCAGCCCTCGTCGCGACCGATGACCGAGGCGATGCGCAGCGCGAAGCACTTCTTCGCGAGGATCGCGTTGCCGCCGTAGCCGGAGCCGTACGACCAGACCTCGAGCGTGTCGGGGAAGTGCACGATGTACTTCTCGTCGTTGCACGGCCACGCGACGTCGGCCTGGCCCGGCTGCAGCGGGGCGCCGACGGAGTGCACGGTCTTGACCCATGGCGCGCCGCCGGCGATCTGCCGCAGCACCTCGGTGCCGACCCGGGTCATGATGCCGATCGACGTCACGGCGTAGGCGCTGTCGGTGATCTGGACGCCGATGTGCGAGAGCGGGCCGCCGACCGGCCCCATCGAGAACGGCACGACGTACATCGTGCGGCCCTTCATCGACCCCTCGAACAGCGGCGTGATGGTGGCGCGGATCTCATCGGGCGCGACCCAGTTGTTGGTGGGGCCGGCGTCCTCCTCGCGCTCGGACGCGATGAACGTGCGCGCCTCGGTGCGCGCCACGTCGCTCGGGTGCGAACGGGCCAGGTACGAACCCGGACGCCACTCCGGATTGAGCTTGATGAGCTTGCCCTCGTCGACCATCTCGCGAAGCAGCGCGTCGTTCTCGGCGCGCGAGCCATCGACCCAATGAATACGGGCCGGCTGGGTCAGCGCGGCGATCTCGCCCACCCACGCCACCAGGGCGGCGAGCTCCGCAGGCTGCGTCTCCTGCGCGTGCGATACGACGTATGCCATGTCGCTCCTCCTCACGCCGTAGCAAGTCGTGAATCCAGCTGATGCAAACGTTTGACCCCGATAGATGTTCATCTACGCTGAAATTGCATCCATGATGAATGAACAAACCTGATCCGTCAAGGCATCCAGCCGCGCTGATCCGCCATCACTTTCTTGACGACTGAAGGCTCTTGTGGTTCGCTCATGCAATCGTTTGTACTAAAGGTGATGGTGAACGGAGAGTTCATGTCCGATCTGCTCGGAGAGTCGGCTGTCGAGATCGCCGCCCGCGTGAAGTCCCTGGAGGTCAGCGCAGAAGAGGTGGTGGAAGCCACGCTCGCCGGGATCGAACGCACGGCCCCGCACCTGAACGCGTTCATGCACATCGACCCCGACGGAGCACGTGCGGCCGCGCGGGAGCTGCAGCGGCGCCTGCGCGCCGGTGAGGACGTGGGTGCGCTTGCCGGTGTTCCTACCGCGATGAAGGATCTCTACAACACCTACCCAGGCTGGCCGTCGACGTTCGGGGGTGCGCTGCCACCGAGCGCCTTCATCGCCGACACGGCGAGCACCTATCCGCGACGGATGGAAGCCGCCGGGGCGATCATGGTCGGCGCGACCAACAGCCCGGCGCTGGGGTTCAGGGGGACGTGCGACAACGCGATCTTCGGTGCCACCAGCAACCCCTTCGACCTGCAGCGCAACAGCGGCGGCTCATCGGGCGGAAGTGCCGCCGCAGTCGGAGCGGGCCTGCTCGCGATTGCCGACGGCACCGACGGCGGCGGGTCCATCCGCATTCCTTCCGCATGGAGCGGGACCTTCGGATTCCAGCCGACCTTCGGTCGCGTGCCCCTCGTGCTGCGCCCGAATGCGTTCGGCGGCACGGCTCCGTTCGTGTACGAGGGCCCGATCACCCGCACGGTGGCGGATGCTGCACTCGCGCTCACGGCGCTGAGCGGTCGGGACCGCCTCGACCCGTACTCCCTCCCGGACACGGTGGACTGGAACGCCAGTCTGAATGCAGGCATCAGGGGCAAGCGCATCGGCTACACCCGCGACTTCGGCGTCTTCGCCGTGGATCCGCGGATCGCAGCGGGGGTGGAGGCGAGTCTGAGCGCGTTCGAGCGCCAGGGCGCGATCATCGTGCCGCTGGATGTCGAACTCCCGCATTCGCAGGCCGAGCTGAGCGATCTGTGGAGCCGGATGATCAGTGCAGGAAACCTGGCGGCGGTGGAGGGATTCGCCTACGCCGGGCTCGACATGCGCCCGCAGTTGCCCGAGCCTGTGGTGCGGTGGATGGATGTCGCAGCGGCTGCCACCCCGCGAGATCTCCGGCGAGACCAGATGGTGCGTACCGAGGTCTTCGGCCGTGTCGAGGGCCTGTTCGACGAGGTCGACTTCGTCGTCTCGCCCACCGTCGGTGCCCTGCCGATTCACAACCTGGACAACGGCCGGACAGTGGGCCCGTCGGAGATCGACGGAGTTGCGGTGGACCCGCTGATCGGCTGGTGCCTGACGTACCTGACGAACTTCTCCGGCCACCCCGCGGCGTCGCTGCCGGGCGGACTCATCGACGGTCTGCCGTTCGGCATCCAGATCATCGCTCCGCGATACGCCGACGCCGACCTGATGTCGGCCTGCGCCCGATTCGAGGAGGCGGCCCCGTGGGAATGGATTTACCGCGAACTCGCACCTGAGCTCTACTAACGCTGCCGCGACACCGCTCACGGACGCCCGTTCCCGCACGGGGGAATCTGCCGGTTGTGCGTGACGGTGAGACGTGCGTAGACTGAATGCAATCGTTTGCTATACGAAGGAGCAGGACATGACCGCGAAGCCGACCGTTGGATGGATCGGTGTGGGGCGTATGGGCTACCAGCTGGCTAAGCGCCTGCTGGACGCGGGTTACGACGTCGCCGTCTACAACCGCACCCGCGGCAAGGCCGAGCAGCTGGTCGAGTTCGGTGCATCGGTCGTCGACAAGCCGATCGACCTGGCCGATCGAGACGTCGTCTTCAGCATGGTGTCGGCGTCCAATGACTTGGAGCAGGTGATGCTGGGGCAGGATGGACTGCTCACAGACGAGAGCCGTGCACCCAAGGTCATCGGCGACGCGTCGACGGTGTCGCCGCAGGCGAGCGCGAACGTACGCTCGATCGCGGAGTCGCGGGGCGTCGGCTTCCTGGCGACACCGGTCTCCGGAAATCCCAAGGTCATCGAGGCGGGAAAGCTCACTGTCGCGGTCTCCGGTCCGCGCCCGGTGTTCGATGAGGTCCGCCCGCTCCTCGAGACGTGGGGCCGGAGCGTGACCTACGTCGGTGAGGACGAGGTCGCCCGCACCGTCAAGATCGCGCACAACGTGTTCCTGGGTGTCGTCACCCAGTCCCTCGCCGAGATCACGGTTCTCGCCGAGAAGGCCGGCGTCTCGCGTGAGGCGTTCCTGACCTTCCTCAACGACTCGGTGATGGGCTCGGTGTTCACGCACTACAAGACGCCCGCGCTCGTGAACCTCGACTTCACCCCGACATTCACCAATGTCCTCCTCCAGAAGGACTTCGATCTGGGTCTGAGTGCAGCGCAGGAGCTCGGAGTCGTCATGCCCGTCGCGTCGCTGACGCGCAACATTGTCGCGCAGGAGGTGGGCAACGGGAACGTCGAGCAGGACTTCGCCTCGCTGCTTCTCACCGTGGCGCACGGATCCGGGCTGAACGTGGTGCCCGAGAATGCTCCCGTGACCGACGGTCTCGAGGCCAGCTGATGTGCGCGCCTTCACACGCAGACGCCTCCCGCTTCGAGCGCCCGGTGTCCCGGCCGGCTGGTGTGCGGCCGCTGGGAGCGCCGGGTCAGAACGGCGTCGACTACGAGCACCGCGTCGACTTCGATCGTCTTCGCAACTATCGGCTGTCGCGCGCGAAGGCAGCCCTCGAGAACAGCGAGTGCGGAGCGTTCCTTCTCTTCGACTTCTACAACATCCGCTACACCACCCAGACCTGGATCGGGGGCGCCCTCGGAGACAAGATGATCCGGTACGCGCTGGTGATGCGTGACCACGACCCGATCCTCTGGGACTTCGGATCCGCAGTCCGCCATCACAAGCTGTACTCGGACTGGGTGCCTGAGGAGAACTATCGCGCTGGCTTCCTCGGGTTCCGCGGAGCCGTCGCCCCTGAGGGCGCCGGGCTGATGAGGGACGCCGTCTCCGAGATTCGCTCACTTCTCAAGGCCGCGGGCCTCGCCGATGCGCCGCTCGGCGTCGACATCGTCGAGCCGCCCTTCATGTTCGAGCTGCAGCGTCAGGGGCTCACCGTGGTGGATGCGCAGCAGGCCATGCTCGATGCGCGGGTCATCAAGAATCAGGACGAGATCATGCTGCTCAACCAGGCTGCGGCGATGGTCGACGGCGTCTACCAGGACATCGCCGAGGCGCTCAAGCCCGGAGTGCGCGAGAACGAGATCGTGGCACTGGCGAACAAGCGGCTGTATGAGTACGGCTCCGACCAGGTGGAAGCGGTCAACGCGATCTCGGGCGAGCGGTGCAACCCCCATCCGCACAACTTCACCGACCGCATCATCCGTCCGGGAGACCAGGCGTTCTTCGACATCATCCATTCGTTCAACGGCTACCGCACGTGCTACTACCGCACCTTTGGGGTCGGGTGGGCGACTCAGAGCCAACGCGATGCCTACAAGCAGGCGAGGGAATGGATGGATGCCGCGCTCGACGCGATCAAGCCGGGCGTGGGAAGCGACCAGGTCGCTCGTGTGCTGCCGGCCGCAGAAGAGTTCGGGTTTGAAAACGAGCTCGCCGCTTTCGGGCTGCAGTTCGCCCACGGCCTGGGCCTGGGCCTGCACGAGCGGCCGATCATCTCCCGGCTCAACTCGATGAAGGACCCGGTCGAACTGAAGGCGGGAATGGTGTTCGCGATGGAAACCTACTGCCCGGCTTCGGACGGGGTCTCGGCCGCGCGCATCGAAGAGGAGGTCGTCGTGACCGACTACGGCATCGAGGTGCTCACGAAGTTCCCGGCTCAGGAACTCTTCGTCGCGAACCAGTACTGAACAGGAGGATGAAGCATGCCTCATTACGACGTCGCCATCCTCGGCGCGGGGCCCGGCGGCTACGTCGCAGCCGTCCGCGCTTCGCAGCTCGGCCTCAAGGTCGCCATCATCGAAGAGAAGTACTGGGGCGGTGTGTGCCTCAACGTCGGCTGCATCCCCTCGAAGGCTCTGCTCAAGAACGCCGACCTCGCGCACCAGTTCCACCACAAGGCCGATCTGTTCGGCATCTCGGGCGATGTGCACTTCGACTTCGGCGTCGCCTGGGACCGCAGCCGCAAGGTGGCGGACACCCACGTCAAGGGCATCCACTACCTGATGAAGAAGAACAAGGTCGACGAGTACGAGGGCCGCGGGTCGTTCGTCGACGCGAACACGATCGACGTCAAGAAGGCCGACGGCACCACCGAGCGCGTCACGTTCGACAACGCGATCATCTCGACCGGCTCGAAGGTCCGGCTGCTGCCCGGCGTGCAGATCGGCGGCAACATCGTGACGTACGAGGAGCAGATCCTCGCGCGCGACCTGCCCCAGTCGATCGTCATCGTCGGCGCCGGCGCCATCGGCATGGAGTTCGCCTTCGTGATGGTGAACTACGGCGTGAAGGTCACGATCATCGAGTTCCTCGACCGTGCCCTGCCGAACGAGGACGCGGACGTCTCGAAGGAGATCGCGCGCCAGTACAAGAGCTACGGCGTCGACATCCTCACCTCGACCAAGGTCGAGACGGTCACCGACCACGGCGACAAGGTCACCGTGACGTACACCGCCAAGGACGGCAGCCAGGGCTCGATCGACGCCGACAAGGTCATGATGTCGATCGGCTTCGCCGCCAACGTCGAGGGCTTCGGTCTCGAGAACACCGGCGTGAAGCTCACCGAACGCGGGGCGATCGACATCGACGACCACATGCGCACCAACGTGCCGCACATCTACGCGATCGGCGACGTCACCGCCAAGCTGCAGCTCGCGCACGTGGCCGAGGCGCAGGGCGTCGTCGCCGCCGAGACCATCGGCAAGGCCGAGACCATGACGCTCGGCGACTACCGCATGATGCCGCGCGCGACGTTCTGCTCGCCGCAGGTCGCCTCGTTCGGGCTCACCGAGCAGCAGGCGCGCGACGCCGGCTACGACGTCAAGGTCGCGAAGTTCCCGTTCTCGGCGAACGGCAAGGCGAACGGCCTGGGCGAGCCCATCGGCTTCGTCAAGCTCATCGCCGACGGCGAGCACCTCGAGCTGCTCGGCGGCCACCTCATCGGCCCCGACGTCTCGGAACTCCTGCCCGAGCTCACCCTCGCGCAGAAGTGGGACCTCACCGCTCTGGAGGCGGCGCGCAACGTCCACACCCACCCGACGCTGTCGGAGGCCGTGCAGGAGGCCTTCCATGGCCTCGCCGGCCACACGATCAACCTCTAGAGATCAGTCACGGGCAGGAAAGACGGGTTCTCGGACGTGGGGTTCGATGGCGAGGTACGCACCACGATGGTCGAGCGCTCTGTGGTGGTGTGGTGAAGGATCCCAAGTGCCAAAGGGAGAAAGGAAGCTACCCATGGCAAACGCAGTAGTCCGACCCGAGATAGCGGCGATCGTCGAGCAGCTCGATGAGTTGCGCCCGAAACTCATCGAGAGTGGCGGTGAGGGCGATGAGAACCGACGGATTCCCCAGGACGTGTTCGACGCAGTGGCTGCGACGGGAGCCTTCACCATCTCCGTGCCGGAGAAGTTCGGCGGCCTTGCCGCCAACACACGCGAGGCACACGCAGTCTCGCGCGCAATCGGCCGCGGGGACGGCAGCCTCGCATGGGTCAACGGCATCCTCGATTCAGGTGCCTGGGTTACCGGCCTGATGGATGAGCGGGCGCAGGAGGACGTCTGGGGGGCCGCCGGCGGTATCGACTCCCTCATCTCGATCGTTCTCGCGACGACCTCCGACGCCGTCCCGGTCGAAGGTGGGTATCGGGTCACCGGCAAGTGGGCCTACGGCACCGGAAGCATGCATGCCACGTGGTCTCTGCTGGGCATCCCGATCAAGAACGGCGCCGGAGAAGTCGTCGACGCAGGTCTCGCTCTGATCCCTACCTCGGAGCTGAGCTACGACGATAACTGGTACGTGGCAGGAATGAAGTCAACCGCGAGCGTCACGCAGATCGCCGAGGACGTCTTCGTGCCCCACCACCGTGTATTTCCGCTCACCGCGGCCGTCGAAGGCGGGTACCTCGGCGACAACCCCGAGGCCTCGTACCGCACGGTCTTCATCCCCTCGCTGTTCATGAAGCTGGTGGGACCGCATCTCGGCATGGGCCGCGCCGCAATCGACTTCGTCTCGTCCATGTCGGAGCGCAAGGCGATCGCATACACGGGTTATGAGAAGCAGGCGGACTCCGCGATATTCCAGTCCGTCATTGCAAAGGCGAACGTGGAGCTGAATGCTGCCGAACTCGTCGCCCAGCAGATCGCCGACGAGATCTACGCGGCCGCCGTAGACGATTACTACGCCCCCTACGCCAAGCGCATCGAGATGCGGGCGAAGGCGGGATGGATCGTCGACACCATCGCCAACATGATCAAGGACCTGATCAGTGCCCATGGCTCCGGCGGGTTCGCCGACATGTCACCGCTGCAGCGTATCTGGCGAGACCAGGCCACGGCCGCAAGCCACGGCCACATTCTGGCCGCAAGCGGCTACGAGGCGTACGGCAAGATCTTGCTCGGCCGGGAACACGACGCCCGGTTCGTGCTGCCCATCGTGTAGGTGTCCTCCTTGAGGATCAAGAACGGGAGCCGCTGATGTCGTTCATGCCCGAGAAGTCGGGGATCACAGCTGACCAGTTCCGGTTCGCATTCCGATCCCATCCCGCGGGCGTCGCGTCATCACGGCGGATACCGGCGATGGACCGGTTGCGATGACGGTGAGATCGGTGGCGTCCATCGCCATCGATCCGCCGACGCTCATGTTCTCGGCGTCAGCGATATCGTCCGGCACGCCGACCATCCTCAGGGCCGAGACCGTCGTCGTCCATCTGCTCGCCCTCCGACCAGGTCGCGCTCGCCAAGCTGCGAGCCCGCCCCGGTGCGCAGCGTTTCGGACACGACGTCGATTGGGGCGCCTCCCGACCGGGGAGCCCTACTATCCGGCGGCAACCTGGTTGCGCGGACGCGTTGTGCAGCGAGTCGACATCCATGGGTCGACTTTGATCATCGTGGAAGCGATTGAAGGGAAACCTCGAGACGGGGCCGACCACGTCGACCCGTCACCGTTGTCTACCACAACCGGTGGTGGCACGTCCTTAGCAGCAACTCGGCTCTCCCCGAAGCCAGTGCTCCGTTCTACATCGTGTACGGACGCGACGAATAAGTAGGTGCGTCGAGCACGATGACCCACCACCGCGCGGTGTGCCCTGGTGTGGCCGAGTGTGCCACGCCAGAGACCCAAACCCCGGTGCGCTCGCATCCGACCTAGGAAAAGTTCATGGCCAACGAACGAATCAGCCGGATCCCGGCCCCCGCTGTCCCGGGAATCGCTGACAGCACGCGTGTCACGGCCGGTGACCTTGTATTCATCTCCGGCCAGGTGGGTTTCGAGTCTGACGGTTCCGCGCCGACGGACTTCGCGCGCGCCGTCGAGTTGACTTTCGGCGAGGTAGAGCGCGCCCTCCGCGCCGCGGGGGCGACCTACGAGGATCTGGTTCGCGTGAACGTCTATGTCACTGATCTCGACCAGGAGAAGCTCGCCATCTACCGTGAGACGCGCGATGCCATCGTCAAGGTTGCGGGGCTGGTGGCAAGCTCTCTGATCGGCGTCCACTCGCTCTACAACGGCGCGACGATCGAGATCGACGTGGTCGCTGCGGTGTAGCCATTCGGTGAGACGCACGAAGCCGACAACGCGGAGCGCCCGCCCCTGCCGAGCAGCGGGCGGGCGCTTCATGCGACGACGAGGATCAGCTGATCCGCCACCCGCGGTCGATGTTCAGGTTATGTGCGGACACGCCCCTATTGAAGAGCAGGAACTTGGTCGCGTCGACGATGTCTTCCATCGTCGCCAGCTCACGGCCGGACGTGCGCGTCCGGTACCCGTCGAGCACGGAGTCCGACTTCGACGCCCAGAAGGGACTGTCGCCGATGATCCCGGGGTGAAGGGAGTTCACCCGGATCGGGGCCAGCTCGAGCGCCAGGGTGTTCATCAGACCATCCACGCCGCCGTTGATGGTCGAAACCGTGGTCGATCCAGGATACGGGGCATCCTTCGCGCGCCCTCCGAACAGGACGATCCCCGTCGCGACGGATGGTTCGAGTCGATCCAGGAGGGCATGGATCGTCTCGGTGTAGCCGAGAAGCTTGAGGGTGACGAGCCGCCGTGCGCGCGCGATGTCGAACTCTCGGATCGTGTTGGCGTCCCGTTCGATCGCGCTGAGGACGACACCGTCGAGACGCCCGACATCCTTCAGCTGGTTCGCGATGCCTTCCGGCTCGGGGAGACGTCTAGAGCGAAGCCCTGGGCGCCGTTGCCGAGTTCGTCCGACGTGCGCTCGGCCGACGCGATCGATCGACTGGTGACGATCACCTTGTCGCCGCCCGCGCTCAGGTCCTTCGCCAGCTCGAGTCCGATTCCGCTCGAGCCGCCGACGATCAGGTCAGGAGCGTGCCGCCCTGTGCGGGCGCTCGAGATGCCTCGCCCTCGAGGCGATTGACCTCGATCACGTAGTTGCCGCTCTCGGTCACCCACGACTTGCGACGCTGCACGATGTCGATGTCGTGCCCCGGTATGATTCGGCTCGTCTCGCCCTTCAGCTCGTCCTTGAGGGTCTTGTAGAGGCGGATGAGGTTGAAGTTGTTGCCCTGACCGTAGCCGGGGGTCCACATCTGCTCCACGTTGGAGTACCAGTACACGGTGTCACCGGCGACGACGAACGGCCCGTTCTGGGTCTCCACCTTGAACCACTGCGATCCAAACGTGTGCGAGTCGCGAGCCAGACGCGCGGTCACACCCGGGAGAAGTTCGGCGTCGCCATTGACGAAGCGGATGCGGCCGTCGGCAATTCCCTTCGACGCGCGTGCGAGGTCGGTGGGATCGAACGACGAGAAGATCCAGGCGCGGTCCGCGTCGGTGGGCATCTGGTTGGCGTAGTCCACTGCCTGAGACCATCCGACGTACTCGTCGAACTGGACATACAGCTGTGCGTTGGGGAACGCCTCAAAGTTGCCCATGTGATCGAAGTGCATATGCGACACGAGAATGACGTCGATGTCCTCGGGGGTGAGATCGACCTTCGCGAGAACCTCTGCCGGGCTCTCCCAGCTCTGGAACGGGTAGCGGTCGAGCCAGTAGTCGTTCCTGAACCCGCAGTCCACGAGCGCGACGTGCTGCTTGCCCCCCACCTCGCCGCCGATCAGCAGGGTGTACAGCATCGGGATGCGGATGGTGCCCTGGTTGCTAAAGGGGCCGGACCCACCGAAGAAGTCGTGAGGCATCGTTCCTTGACAGAACTCGAGGGAGTAGATCGCGTAATCGGTCTTGCGTTCGCTCATGATCGGGCCGGCCTTTTCTCGGGTTGTCGGGCTATGCAATCGTTTGCATAAGCAAACCACTGCCTATGCGTGCAGTAATGCTATACGTGCTCCGGGTGGTTGGCAACGCCTGATCTGGCGGCCTCACTCCGCCTGCGGCGGCCGCATCGGGAGTGGAATGCACCCAGTCGTCGTGTAGGCTGCACGTCCACTCCTCCTTAACGGTTCAGGCCGAACACTAGTGCCGCATGTCTGCCGGCACGATCGCCACCGCTGCGCTTGCATTCGCCGCCCGATACGTGGTCGACGTCGCCATCCTGCTCGGACCTGCGGACTACCTCGCGCTCATCATCGTCGCCTTCATGACCGTCGGCGCCCTGCTTCGGCGCGTCCGCCTCGCGCGGCTTCGTGAGTGTCGGCCTCGGCCTCGTCATCGGCCTCATCGGCTTCGACGCCCATAGCGGTGCGGCACGCTTCACGTTCGGCATCCCGCGGCTCCTGGACGGCGTCGACACGGTGGTCATCATCGTCGCACTCTTCGCCATGGGAGAGGCGATCTACCTCGCAGCGAAGATGCCAGGGCAAGCCGCAGGTCATGGCCATCAACAAGGGCAAGCATCGGATGTCGCGCGAGGACTGGAAGCGGTCCTGGCCGGCGTGGCTTCGTGGCACGGCGATCGGCTGGCCTCTCGGGGCGGTCCCGGTCGGCGGCGCGGAGGTGCCGACGTTCCTCTCCTACGCGGCGGAGAAGAAGCTGTCCAAGAACAAGGAAGAGTTCGGGCACGGTGCGATCCAAGGCGTCGCTGGTCCCGACGCCGCGGACAACGCCAACGCCGCCGGCGCCCTGATGCCGCTCCTCGCGCTGGGCCTTCCGACCTCGGCAACTGCTGCCGTGATCCTCGTCGCGTTCCAGCAGTACGGCATCCAGCCGGGCCCTCGTCTCCTGGACACGCAGCCTGAACTGGTGTGGGGTCTGGTCGCCGCGCTGCTGATCGGCAACCTGATGCTGCTCGTGATCAACCTGCCGCTCGTAGGCATGGGGCCAAGGTGCTGAAGATTCCGACGCCTTATCTGTACGCCGGTGTCATCACGTTCGCCCTGCTGGGCGCGTACAGCATCAACGGCTCTGTGTTCGACGTGTGGATCCTGCTCATCGTCGGCACCCTCGGCTACTTCATGCGCCAGTACGGCTTCCCGATCGCGCCGCTCATCATCGGCGTGATCCTCGGGCCGGTCGCCGAGCAGCAGCTGCGCCGCGCATTGGCCATCTCCGACGGCGATCCGTCCGCGCTGATCGCATCACCGTTTTCGATCGCCTGCTACCTGATCGTCATCGCCGTCGCGATCATCCCGCGCTTCCTCAAGCGGTGGGAGCGTCGGGTGGAGGCCGAGGTCGGTGTGGAGGAGATCGATACCGGCTTTGCAACGGCGACGTTGCGAACCGTCGACAAGCGCACCGTGCGACGCGAAGCCAAGGCCGACGCCAAGCCCAGCACTCCCGAGCAGTCAGACGACGAGTAAGGAGGACACCCTGGACATGGTTCTACCCGGCGACGGGATCGGCCCCGAGATCACTACCGCAGCACTGGAAGTTCTCCGCGCAGTCGACTCGAAGCACGAGCTCGCACTGAACATCGAAATCGCCGACATCGGACTGAAGACCTTCGCTGAGGTCGGCCCTACCCTCCCCGAGTCGGTGCTGACCCAGCTCAGATACACCAGCGGGGTGATCCTCGGCCCCGTCTCGCACCACGAATACCCACCGAAAGCAGAGGGCGGATACAACCCATCCGCGGAGCTGCGCGTGCAACTCGACCTCTTCGCCAACGTGCGGCCCTGCCGGTCACGATTCGACATGTCGATCCTGCGTGCCCCGATGGATCTGGTCATCGTGCGCGAGAACACCGAAGGCTTCTACTCCGACCGGAACATGTACGCGGGGTCGGGGGAGTTCATGCCCGACCGGGACAGTGCGTTCAGCATCCGCAAGGTCACCGCCCGCGCCTCCGCACGGGTCGCCCGGGCGGCCTTCGAGCTCGCCCGGGACCGACGCAAGAAGGTCACGGCGGTGCACAAGGCCAACGTCGTGAAACTGTCCGATGGGCTGTTCCTGCGCGAGGTGAGGCGCGTGGCGGAGGAATACCCCGACGTCGAGCTGCATGAGCTCATCGTGGATGCTGCTGCCGCCGCCCTGATCCGTCGGCCGGACTCGTTCGAAGTCATCGTCACCACGAACATGTTCGGCGACATCCTCTCGGACGAGGCGTCCGAGCTGTCCGGCAGCCTCGGTCTGGGCGGGTCGCTGAACGTCGGCGACGACCTGGCGATGGCGCAGGCGCAGCACGGCTCTGCGCCCGACATTGTCGGCCGTGGCATCGCGAACCCGACATCACTCCTCTTGTCGACTGCGATGCTGTTGGACTGGCGCGGACGCCGGGACGACAACGCGTCCCTCACTGCGGCGGCGGCCGACATCGAGTCCGCGGTGGAGGCGACGCTGGCCGATCCCTCGACCCGTACCGGCGACCTCGACGGGCCGCTGTCAACGCGCGAGTTCAGCGAGCAGGTGGTGCGCGCGCTCCATGACTGAGCGCGCGAAGGGTGGCCCCCGCCGTCTGGCGGGGGGCCACCCTTCTTGACTGACCGATCAGAACGGAGCTGGAACGCCTTGTTCGGCCGCGACGCGCTGCAGATCGACGATCGTCTGCTCCGGCAGGACGATCCCGCCTTCCTGCAGGGTGCGCTCAGCCGTGCGGTCTTCGAGCTCTCCGGGGTAGAAGATTTTGTCGAAACCCTGCGCGAGAGGTGTCGCCTTCACCTCGGAGACGAGGGTCGCCACCCGGGCCTCGTAGTCGGCTGGGAGGGGCGCGCACCATCCCGCTCGTTACGGCCGCGCGGGGTGCGACGACCTACCTCAACGGCATCACGATCTTCGGACCGGGTGCGCAGATCGCCCATCATGTCCACAACGTCGCCGAACCGGTGATGGTGATCCAGGGGAACGCCGTCGTCGACATCGACGGGGAACGCACTGCGCTGCGCACGTTCGACACCACCTTCGTGCCCGCCAACGTCGCCCACCACTTTGAGAACGCGTCAGAAGCCGAGGACATGCGGATCTTCTGGACCTACGGATCCCTGGACGCCACCCGCACCATCGTCGAAACCGGCGAACACGGCCGCGTCGACGGCGAGGGGACCGCCGAGCTGACCAGCAACGTCCCGCGAGTGGTGCGAGAGATTGCCGTCATCAACGTCAAGGCCGGGCACGAGGACGCGTTCGAGAACGCCGTCGCCGAGGCCGCCCCGCTGTTTCAAACCGCCGGCGGGGCTCGCACCTTCTCCCTGGACCGCTCCGAGGAGCACCCCACCCGCTACCGGCTCACCGTCGCCTGGAACAGCATCGAGGGCCACATCGTGGGATTCCGCAACTCGCCCGCGTTCACCCGCTGGCGTGAACTCATCGGCGACCACATCGACGGCACCCCCACCGTCGAGCACACCCGCCATGTCCTGACCGCCTTCTGACACCCCTCAAGGAGAGGGAGTATCCCCAGGACGCACGTCTTGGGGCGATCGACGAGCCCGGGTTGGGCGCGCGCATCGTCATTGACGGCGAACGTGCGGTCGCCGCCGAGGCGTGCTCGACTGCGACTAACGAGGTGGAGATGTTCAGCGCCGACCACATCGTAGTGGCGAGGGACCGTGAGCATGGGCAACCGGCGTACCAGCACGAGCTCCATCCGGGTGTTCGCGGCAGTGGGGGACGACCGGCGTCCGGTACCGGCGCCTCACCGGCATCCGCCTGATCTACACGGGGCCGCGCAGCACGCGCATCGTCGTAGGGTATACGGCGGATCCGCGCACGCCCGACCAGCGCCTTGCTACCATCGCGTGTCTTCTCGTAGACGAGCCGGCGGCACGCGGTGCGTATCGCCGTTCGGAACCGATGCGTCCCGTTTTTTTTATAGCAGATGATGTAAAAACACGGCATAATCAAGAGATCGTTGTTCACTCTCGAAAGGTCTTCTGTGGCCGAGCACACATGTGCCCTCCCGATTTCGCTTGCGGCAGTCGCAAAGCCCGCAAGCGTCGCGATCATCGGTGCGTCCAGTTCACGTTCGTACGCAACCGGTAACCAGGTCATCCGCAACCTGCGCGCCAGCAGGTACCCCGGTCGGATCGTTGTCATCAACCCGGCGGGGGGGTCCATCGAGGGTGTGGACGCGGTGACAACGGCGAGGGCAGCCGGGCCGGTGGACCTGGTCGTCGTCGCGGTGGGTCCGCGCGCGGTGGTCGCCGCAGTGCGTGACGCGCGCGAAGCTGGAGCACGAGCGGCCCTCGTGATGAGCGTGGGAATGACTGCGGGTGACCTGCTCGAACTCGCGTCGTTCGCGCGTGACTCCGGCATGCCGGTGCACGGGCCGAATTGCATGGGCTTGATAAACGTCGGTGACGACGTGATGCTGTGGGCCGATGAGGGAATTCTCGCAGGGCTTCCTGCCGGTCCGGTCGCTCTGATCTCGCAGTCTGGCTCCGGCGCCATCTTCGTGGCGCGCTCGATGACCGGCGTGGGATTCACGCACGTGGTGTCCACGGGCAGCGAGGCGTGCATCACCACCGCCGAATACATCGACTACCTCGTCGACGATGAAGCGACAGGCGTCATCGGCCTCATCATCGAGTCTGTGGGCGCGCCCGAGCGCTTCGCGCGGGCCGTCGCCAGGGCTCGCGAGGCAGGTAAGCCGATCGTGGCTCTGAAGGTGGGTCGAAGCCAAGCGGGCGCCCGCGCGACGGTCGCGCATACCGGTGCGATGATGTCCGAGGACGGCGTCGTCGCGGCCTACTTCGATGGCATCGGCGTGCCGCTTGTCAAGGATTACGACGCGCTCGCCGCCACATTGGAGTTGCTCGCGCATCATCGCGACAAGCCCTTTGGAAGCGCGCGAGTTGCGGCGATCACGATTTCCGGTGGTCAAGCCGCCCTCACGGCCGATTTGGCGGACTCTGCGGGGGTGACTCTCGCTCCCTTGAGCGCTGAAACACGAATGAGACTTCAGGAAGCATTACCGGGCGCAGGGGTCAACAACCCCCTCGACGCAGGCGGCAGCGAGGCCGCTGAGGACGAGTGGTACGGCCGCTGTCTCGATCTGCTCGCTGATGACCCGACGGTCGATGTCGTGCTCGTTGTCACCGACTCCCAGGCTAGCTTGAACGATGTCGAGATCAGCTACGAGGATGACATCGTGGCTGACGCACGCGCGGCAGCTCTGCGGCACGCCAAGCCGTTCGTCTTTGCTTCGAGTTCGTCTCTTTCCATCCATCCGAGCCGCATCGCTTCTACGGACGATCCGTCTCCTCACATTCGAGGGATCGGCAACGCCCTCACGGCGATCGCCGCCGCGGCTGCAGCCCTTGCGCCGGCATCCAAAGAAGCGTCGAGGCCGGCGGGTATCCCGCACGGTCGGGAACTCGAGGAACTCCGAGATCTCGTACGTTCTTCCGGCGGCAGAATCGCCAACGACGTCGGCGAGAGGCTGCTGTTCGCATACGGCATCAAGACGGCGGAGTCGTTGAGGACGAGTTCACTCGAAGAAGCCGTGGATTGGGCGGACGCGGCCGGATACCCCGTCGTCTTGAAAGTCGACTCGCCGGACATCCCACACCGCACGGATGTCCGGGGAGTGGTTGTCGGGATCGCAAGCTCCGCAGCGCTGCGAACCGAGTGGGCTGAAATGTTCGAGCGAATCCGCAAGTCAAGGCCTGACGCAGCGCTGATCGGTGCCGAGATCCAACGCCAATTGCCAGCCGGCATCGAGGCTATCGTCGGTGCCGTAAGAGATCCGGCCATAGGCGCGACGGTCGGCGTGGGGCTCGGCGGTGTCCTTGTCGAGCTTCTCCGCGATGCCGAATCGGTATTCGCTCCTGCCTCGCCCGGCGCTGTGAAGGCGGCCCTCGGCAAGACCCGGCTCGGCCGGCTGCTCGATGGTTACCGCGGCATCACTCCGACCATCGACCACGGGCCGTTGATCGACACCGTCGTGCGAGTGTCCTGGCTCATGCAGGATTTCAGCGGACTGATCGCCGAGCTGGAGGCCAATCCCGTCCTCATCGATCCGGAAACCGGCAGAGCGTTCGCTGTGGACGTGTTGCTCGTGCCTACGCCGCGCGCTTGAGGCGACCCGGACGCCTAGACGGTACGCCGTCTAGGCGTACTGCCCAGGGACGTTGGTTGATCTGCGACGACTCGCTGTAGTCGTTCGGGTGTGAAGAGGGCCTCCTGCGTTGGAGTGGAGCTGCTTAGGTTCCGTTCCGACGAGGAGGCCCTCGATGTCCCACGCTAGGGCCGCCCTGACTCCGATCCAACGCTTGCGGATCGGAAGGCTGATCGTCGACGAGGGGTGGCCTGTCGCGCACGCGGCGGTGTTCTTCCACGTCTCATGGCCGACCGCGAACCGCTGGGCTCAGCGGGGTGCGGCGATGGGTGCCGCGGGGATGCAGGACAGGTCTTCGCGCCCGCACCGGTCCCCGAACCGGGCGTCTGCGCAGACGGTGCGGCGGATCGTGCATCTGCGTCGGAAGAAGCGGCTCGGTCTGGTCGGAATCGGCGGCGTGCTCGGCATGCCGGCCTCGACCGTCCATGCGGTTCTCGTCCGGGGTCGGCTGCACCGGTTGCGGCACGTCGATGTGCGCAGGGGAGCCGATCCGCCGTTACGAGCATGCCTATCCGGGCGCGATGATCCACGTTGACGTGAAAAATCTCGGCAACATCCCTGACGGCGGCGGCTGGCGGATGGTCGGAAAGCAGCAGGGCGATCGGAACCGATCCGCCACACCGGGCAAGGAGCGCAGCCCCAGACACAGTGGCGTGCTGATGCGGCATGCGTTCGTGCACACCGTGATCGACGACAACTCCCGCCTCGCCTACGCGAAGATTCATGACGACGAGACCGCGGCGACTGCTGTCGGGGTGCTTCGCCGGGCGACGTCATGGTTCGCCAGCCGCGGCGTGATCGTCGAACGGGTGCTCTCCGACAACGGTGCCGCCTACAGATCGCACGCCTGGCGCGACGCCTGCAACGAGCTCGGCATCCGGCCTAAGAAGACCCGTTCCTACCGGCCGCAGACGAGGCCACCCCCTCCGCGCCACCCCTCGACAAGGTGCAGCAGTCCATCGATAGGGCCGAATCGCTCCCGCAGGGGTCCGCGAGCGCGAACACTTCTTCTTCCTCGGTCAAGTCCGCCTGCGCAGTGGCGATCCGCGGGTCCAGGGACTTGGCCTTGACAAGTTTCTCGGCGTCGCGACCCATCACGACGACACGAGCGCCCGCGGCCGCGAGCGCAGTTGCAGCGAAGAATCCGGCGTCGCTGGTTCCCCCGGCCAGCACGACCGTTCGACCGTGAACACCGGTGCTGCTGCTACTGCTCATGGAGTTCAGCGTAGGGCGACTGGTTGCGTTTTACATAGCAACTGTTCTATAAAAGTGACCAACGCAAACGACGAAGGTGGGCGGGAAGATGGAGCGAGAGATGTGGCGGCATCAACCGCGTCGGCGTAGTACCGCGCACCGCGGATCGGCCGCGCTCCTGCTGTGCGGGATGGTAGCCCTCGCTTCGGCGGCATGCGCGCCCGGAGCACCACAGACCACCACAGAGGTTCCGGTGCTCAGCCGAATGCCTGCGGGGCAGGAATCAGTCTCTCAAATAGTGTGGAATCTTCCCGAAGGCGAGCCACCCACGCTGGATCCGAAGGACGCGGCGACGTACTCGGGAGCGACGGTGGTCTCAAATCTTTGCGATCCCCTCCTCGCAATTGACGAGGACTACAACCTGCGTCCCAATCTCGTCAGTTTCGCGGCACCGGACCCGCTCACGCTCATCTACACGCTGGAACCAGAGGCGACCTTCTGGAATGGCAGCCCCGTCACGGTTGACGACATCGTTTTCAGTCTGACGCGAGCCGCTGACCCCGCTTCGATCACGTCGTTTCTCTTCGCCAACGTGGCGAACATCGAGGCGACGACAGAACGTGAGGTGCGGGTGACGTTCTCTCGGCCCGACGTCATGTTCAATGCCGAGATGGCGACGTTCGCCGGCTCGGTCGTGGAACGTGAATACGCCGAAACCGTCGGATCGGCGTTCGGAACACCCACGGGCGGAATCATGTGCAGCGGCCCGTATTCGCTCGCCTCCTGGGAACCCGGCGACAGCATCGTCCTGGAAAGGAATCCCGCGTACTGGAACAAGGAGATTCCGTCGCTCGTAGAGCGAGCGAAGTTCACTTTCGTCACCGACAGCACGGCGTCGACGCAAGCTCTTTCCACAGGCGAGATCGACGGCTCGTACCAGATCGATCCGTCCGCGATCCCGGTTCTCAAGGACGCCTCCGCAGGCAGTCTCGTCTTCGGGCCTTCGATGGAAAGTCTGCAGCTCTACGTTGCGCGCCCCGACGGACCCCTCGCCGAGGTCGACCTGCGGCGGGCACTGCAACAGAGCATCGATCGCGCGGCGCTTGCAGCGACGGTCTACAACGGTGCCGCCGAGCCGCTGTACACCGTGCTCACGCCGCGCACCTGGCCCAACGCGCAGCGCGAGACCTATTCCGGGGCGTACGCCAAGTGGGCGGAGCAACGTCAGTATGATCCGGACAGGGCTCAGTCGCTGGTTGACGAGTCGTCCTACAGTGGCGATCCCCTTGTGCTGGGCATTCCAGCGGGTCAGGCGACGATCTCGAGTGTCGCTCAACTCCTTCAGCAGCAGTCGAAGGCAGTTGGTATCAACATCAATATCAAAGACATTCAGCCGCTCGACTACGCCACCGCGGCGTACGACGAACCGACGCGTACGCGGCTCGGGTTGGATCTGATGATCGGGACCTCCTTCAACGCCGCCGCTGAGCCGCTCGAGCCGCTCGGGTTCACCTTGTCCGAGGGTGCTCCGTACAACTACACAAACTTCAGCGATGCTTCGGTGTCGGCGCTTCTCGAGGAGGCGCGCGGGACGCTCGACGCGGATCGTCGAGCAGAGCTCATCGTCGAAGCTCAGGACATCGCGGAGGATTCCTCCGCCACCGTCCCGCTGTTGAGTCTTTCCACCACGACGTTTGTGAATTCTCGTCTGGGGGGAGCGATCACCTCGTTCGCTTACATGTCAATGCCCGCGATCGCGTATCTCGGCGGGGTGACGGCGCAATGAGGACCGTTCCCACATCGAATCCTTCGAGTGCTCGCCCGATGGTGAACCACGTTCTCACCAACGGCATAGTTCGAACCTCCGACGAGGCCGTGCCCCACGGCGACACTCTCATCGTCCGCAACGGCCGTGTCGACTGGGTGGGAGAGCGCGCCGATTCTCCCGATTGGGGGGAACTTCCGGTTGTGGACCTGGGCGGGAAGACAATCATTCCTGGAATGATCGATGCGCACTCGCACCCTGCGCTGGTGGCCATGAGCCAATGGCACATCGCGCTCCCGCGCACGGATGATCTGGACGAGCTCCTCGGGTTCATCCGTCACTACGGTCAGCTCCATCCGAAGGAGGAGTGGCCGTACCTGTACTTCGAGTATTACTCGCCGGCAGTGTTCGGTGAAGGGGCTCCCACTAAGGAGCTGCTCGACCAGGCGATCTCGGATCGTCCGGTGCTGTGTCAAGACGCCGGGGACCACGCGAGCTGGGTGAACAGTCGGATGCTCGAGATGCTCGGGATCGACAAGGGGACGCCCGATCCCGAACCCGCTGGCCTTGAACGATTCGTCCGCAGCGAGTCGGGGGAGCCGACTGGTTTGGTCCTCGAAAACGCGCACATCCCCCTTCTGCCCGTCATGTACGAGGCGCTCGGTTGGTCGCCGCCCGAGTATCCCACGCCTGAGACGATCACTCCGGTCCTCGAGTTCCTCTCGAGCAAGGGAGTGGTGGCGATCTTCGACGCGCTGATTGAAAGCCCAGAAGTCATCGACGCGATGGTGGAGATCGACCGGCGGGGCGATCTTCCAATGCACTATGAGGGAGCGATCCGATTCCGATCGCTCGCCGACCTCCCGGACGCCTTGAAGTCGGTGCGTCACCTCGACGCGAAGCGGGTGTCAGAGCGGACACGGATCCGCACCGTGAAACTGTTCTTGGACGGCACGAACGAACTGGGGAGCGGCGCGGTTCTCGAGCCGCTGCTCAGCGACGACAACTCGGGCGAGTTCGGCGCGATCCAAATGGAGACGGACGAACTCAGCGAGTGCCTCGAGCTGTGCAACCGCGCCGGAGTGGATCTTCATATCCACATGGTGGGAGACCGCGCCTTCCGGACGGCGTGCGATGCGGTCGAACGGGCGCAGCGATCACCAGCACGCACTGACCATCCGTGGAATATCCAGGTCACCTTCGCCCATTGCGAGCTGATCGATCCGTCGGACATGCGTCGCCCCGCTGAACTCGGGATCATCATCAACTGGACGAATCATTGGTCGGGCGGGTACTTCGGCGACGAAGCGATCCACCACCTCGGTGAAGCGCGCTGGAACCGTATGTACGACTTCAAGGTTGTCGCGGACGCCGGCGCGACGCTGACGTTCTCCAGCGACGTCGTCTCCAGTGCCGAACTTCATCGGGCAGACCCGTTCTTCGGAATGCAGGTCGCGGCCACCCGCGTGGATCCCGAAACACCGTTAGATCCCTCCCGATGGCCCGCGGCGGCACGCCCTCAAGCCGGTTCCGCCCTCGGCATCGAGAGACTCCTTCGGGGCTACACGTCAGACGCCGCGCAGCAGCTTCGGATCACGAAGGAGTTCGGCACAATTTCGCCCGGGAAGCCTGCGCACCTCGTCGTCCTCGACCGCGACCCGTTCTCGACGCCCTCCCTCGAACTCGCTCAGGTCACACCGACCGCCGTGGTCTTCGACGGACGCGTCGTCTCGGGATCCCTGTGACATTCGCGATCGCAACGCGGACGCTGCGGTGACTTGTCGCGCGTCCTCCCCGTCAACCTCTGATTCTGCACCCCACTCAAGGAGTTCCCGTGACCAGTGTTCCCAGTCCCGCTCTGGAGTTCGTCTTCGAACTCTTCATCGATGTCGAGGAAGGCTGGCACATCGGACGTGGCCCTGATGAGAAGCTGTGGTTCACACCGGTGACCGGTGGGCGCATCTGCGGCCCCCGGCTCTCAGGATCCGTGGTGCCCGGCGGTGGCGATTGGTCGACCAAGCGCCTGGACACTACGCAGGTCGAAGCACGCTATCTCATCCGCGCTGAGGACGGCTCTATCATCGACATCGTCAATCGTGGCTACTTCCGGGCCAGCCCGGATGTTGAACGGCGGCTGGATGCGGGGGAACGAGTCGACGAGAACGAGTACTACTTCCGCACAGCGTTCACGTTTCGTACTGATGCGCCAGCGCATCGGTGGTTGGCAGAGAGTCAGTTCGTGGGTTTCGCACGCGATGAGGAAGGCCAGATCCGTATCCGCGTCTACCTGCTCGCTTAGCTGCAGAGCGGTTCCGAGCATCTTCGAGACGCATCGCCGCTAGCATTGGGCCGCCGGGCGGCCAGCGGTCGCTCATGGAACGGCGAGCGGCAGCATCAGGACTTCGAACGGAGGACCCGACCGAAATGCCCAAGATCGTGGACCACAAGGAGCGGAAGCACGAGATCAGTGTCGCGGCGATGCGTGTGCTCGCCCGGAGCGGACCCGATGGTCTGACGTTGCGGGCGCTTGCACGCGAGCTGAATGGCTCGATCACGTTGGTCACACATTTCTACGCAGACCGTCAGACGCTCCTTGAGGGAATCATCGACGAGCTCTCCACGAACTACGACGAAGATCTGGCATCGATTCCGGCGGGCAGCAACAAGATCGAGGATCTCCGTGCTTATCTGCTCTGGATGGTCCCCCAGACCCCTGAGGAGGTCGATGTGGAGCGCTGCCGAGTCGCGCTCGTTCACTCGGCCGACAATCCTGCTATCGCGCGGTTCTTCGCATCTATGGAGGCGAAGGCGCGCGCGGCATTCGAGGAGCGGCTCGAGGGGCTCGTTGCCCCAGCTGAGATTCGCGGGGCGATTGATTTCCTCCGTGCCCTTGTCAACGGTGCTGTGCTCTCTGCCGTCGAGCACCCCGAGATCTGGACTCCGGAACGGCAACTCCACGTCGTCGACTTGGGACTGAGCGCGCTTGGCCTGATGCGCATGAGGGCGCAGGGGTAGACGGTAGGTAGTGGCCGCCTTCTGGTGAGGGCTGCGACGGGCCCCGTCACAGGCTCGGGGGTCAACGGGCAGAGGTGGTCCGCCAGCCCTTCCGACAATCGTGAGAGGCACGTGCTCACTGAGCGCACGTGTGTGGAGCTGATGTGCGAGCCTCCTAGCAAAACGAGCGCACCGTTGTCCGACGCGCTCGAGGTTGCCCCGGGCGAAATCGCGATGGAGACTGAAGTGGAGTCGCCACTGACCGCGGATCACCAAGCACCCCCCAACGCAAGGTTGCCCGATAAAGCCCCGATGGAAGGAGTTCGCGACATGTCGTATGCGCAGGTTCTGCAGACATACATGGATGCGCTTGGCCGGAGTGACTATGTCACTATTGCTGGGCTATTCACTGCGGCTGGAAAGGTGCGCTCTCCCTTCTTGGGCGAGATGGCCGCCGAACCGTTCTTCGATCGCCTTGCGCAGGCATCCGAAACGAACGTGATCACGCCGATCGACATCTTCCTCAGCGAGAGTGGGGCGCCCAACGCTGTCGCCTACTTCCAGTACGACTGGACTGTGAGGGACGGCACATTGATCAGCTTCAAAGTCATGGATCTGTTTCACTTCGCTCCTGAGAGCGATCGGATCACGTACCTCGACATCGTCTACGACACGTTTCCGATTCGTGACTCCCATGGGAACAAGTACGAGTCGCCGATGTGAGATGACGGGCGGCGCCCCGGTCGGGACCGGTTGTTCACCGGCCTTTGGTCCACGGTAGATCACGCTAGTTGTGCCGACCCTGCGCGCCGAGATCGATCGCCCGGGCCCAACACTTGTCAGACACGCCCTCGCTCTGGGGACGCGTCGCGTCGCGCGACCCGCATCCGCTCCGGCGGACGCCAGCCCCGGCTGGGAACAGACGCCACAAGCCGTTGCGTGTATGGGTGTGAGGGGGAGGTGAGCACGGCCTCGACGTCGCCCTCCTCGACGATCTCACCGTGGCGCATCACGATCACCCGATCGCAGACTTGTCGCACAACCGCGAGGTCGTGTGAGACGAAGAGGTATGACACGTCACTCTGCTGCCGCAGTTCGACCAAGAGATTGAGGATCTGTGCCTGGACACTGACATCGAGCGCGGAGACTGCCTCATCGAGAATGACGAGCTCCGGGCTCGGCGCGAGCGCGCGGGCGATGGCAAAGCGCTGGCGTTGGCCCCCCGACAGCGCGCGAGGGTAGGAATGTGAATGCCGTTCTTCCAGCCCGACCCGCTCTAACAGCTGAGCAACGTACTCCGCGCGGGACAAGCCGGCGGGGGCGCCGTTCACCGCGATGACCTCCCCGAGGCAGTTGCCCAGCCGCTGACGCGGGTCCAGTGAGCCGAACGGATCTTGGAATACCATTTGCGCACGTCTTGCCTGGACACGACGACTAGCCAGGTTGCGTGGCGGTCGCACAGGAGTACCTCGGAACAGGATCTCGCCCGAGGTGGGCGGTTCCAGCCCCGCAATCATTCGCGCCGTCGTCGACTTCCCTGACCCCGACTCGCCCACCAGGCCGAGCGACTCGCCCGGAAAGATGGTTAACGAGACGGAGTCGACTGCTCTCACCGATCCTGAAGCCGTGTGAAAACTCTTCGTCAGGCGTTCAGCCGTCACGAGTGCGTCGGTCATGTGTTCACTCCCTCGATCGCTGGCGACAATTCGTGAGAACGAATGCAGGCGCTGACTTGCTGCGTCGCCGCCTCGGTGAGCGGTGGGTCTGTGGCGTAGCAGCTCGAGATGGTGAACGCGCATCGGTCTGCGAACGCGCAGCCGTGGCCGGCCGTTGCCGCGGACGCCGGGACGCCGGGGATACTCAGCGGGAGTCTGCGCACCTTGGCGCTCGGGCGGGAAGAGAGAAGCGCGGCCGTGTATGGATGCCGGGGATGCTCTGTCACCCGCTCGGACGGACCCTCCTCCACGATTCTCCCTGCGTACATCACCGCTATCCGATCCGTGGCGGCGGCCGCGAGGTCGAGGTCGTGAGTGATGAACACCAAACCCACGCCATGAGTCTTCGTGATGTCGGCGAATATGCTCATCACCTCGGCTTGCACCGTGACGTCGAGAGCGGTAGTCGGCTCGTCGGCAAGGATGAGCTGGGGCTCGGTCATGAGGGCTGCAACGATCATGACTCGTTGCAGCAGGCCGCCGGATAGCTGGCTCGGGTACTGCGACATACGACGTGCGGGATCCTGCACCCCCACCTCTGCAAGGAGTTCAAGCGCCCGTGCGGTCGCAGCGCGTCGAGGCATTGCCCGCGTCGCCACCACCGCCTCTACGAGAAAGTCGCCCACGGTCCAGAGAGGGTTGATGTGCGCTCGCGGATCCTGATGGATCATCGCTACACGCCGTGCCCGGAAGTCGACGAGTTGGCGACGATCCATTTCGAAGATGCTCTGATTGCGGAAGTCAGCGCGACCCGAGGCGACCATCCCAGCCGGCAGCTGCCGCATGATGGCGCGCATGGTCATCGACTTTCCAGAGCCGGACTCGCCGACGATCCCGAGAGCCTCGCCGGGCTTCACGTCGATGTTGACGCCCCGCAGTATCGGGGTGGTGTTGCCCTTGGCTCGCATTTCTACGCGCAGATCGCGCACCGACAACAGGGACTCCGCGCCACGGGCCAGAGAGATCGTCATGCCGCCCTCCCGACGACGCGGGCGAGTCGATCGCCCAGCAAAGTGAACGCGACCACGGAGATCACGATCATCGCTCCGGCCGCGAACGTCTGCTGCATGTTTCCGGATAGCAGCTCGGACCTTCCGGCTACGACCATCGCACCCCACTCTGCGGTTGGAGCCTGAATACCGAGTCCGATGAACGAGAGCGCCCCGAACTCGAGCAGGGCGACCCCGAAGCTGAACGTGGCCTGGGCCAGGATCAGGGAGCTCAGCCCGCGCACGATGTGCATATTGATCCGAGCCGACGAGACGCCTGAGAGCGTGAGCGCCTCGATGTAGGGTTTCCGTCGCTCCACCAAGGCAGACGACCGGATGATGCGGGCAACATACGGGGCGCTCGCTATCGACATAGCGATGACCGGGGCCCAGAACCCAGTGCCGAGGATAGTCACAGCTATGAGGGCGACAAGGATGCCGGGCACGGCGATCATCACGTTGAGCGTTCCGCCCACCCCGGCGTCAACGGCCCCGCCGAACCAGGCCGAGAGCACCGCGAGGGCGCAGCCGCTGAGCATGCTGAAGACGACGATGAGCGCAGCCGCCGCGTAGCTGATGCGCGCGCCCCACAGCAAACGAGAGAAGATATCGCGCCCGAGAGAGTCCGTTCCGAGGACGTGAGCGGGGGAGGGGCTTTGATTGGCTGCCAGGATGTCGGTGGCGTCCGGCGGATAGGGCGCGATCCAAGGACCCAGGATCGCGACGCTGAGAAGAGCCACACAGAAGAGGATCAGGATCAACAGGTAAGGATCTGCGGCGCGCAGCCGCAGTCTGGTGTGCGCCAGCGTTGGAGTCGCCGGGGTCGTGATAACCGGGTTCATGTGGCGCGCCTTCCTCGTCGAGCGGTTGGATCGATCGCGAAGTGAATGAGGTCGACGAGAGTCATCATCGCGACGAAGACCGCAACGATCAGCACGCTGATTGCGGCCACCACGGGTACGTCCTTGCTCGAGACGCTCCGCACGAGCAGCGACCCGACTCCGTCGATGGTGAACGCGCTCTCCACCACGACGCTGCCGGCGACGAGCGCCGCGAGCGTCAACCCGGCTGCGGTGACTATGGGGATTCCGGCGTTGCGAAGGATGTGCTTACGGATGATCAGCGAACGCGGGAGACCGCGACCCTCCGCGGTACGGACGTGCTCGTTCGTACGCTGCTCACTGACCGCTGCCATCGAGATCTGCGCCATGTACGCGATCCATGCGATCGACAACGCTATTGCGGGCAATGTGAGGTGCCAGATGCGGTCCGGACCCGGCGCACCCGCTCCATAGGTCGGGAACAAGCGCAGATTGACCGCGAACACGCCAAGAAGGGCCGTGGCGGCGACGTAACTGGGAATCGAGATGAGAACGGCGATCAGAACCACCATGACGGGTTTGATCTTGGTGCTGAGCCCTCCGACCAGGCCGAGCGCGATCCCGACGATCAGGATGAGGATCCCGGCATAGACCACGAGAGAAGCCGTCGTCTCGATGCGGGGGAGCAGTACCGTACCGACTGCATCTTTGTACGTGTAAGAGGTTCCCAGATCTCCCGTCAGGAATCCCCCGAGCCAATTCGCGTAACGCACGATGAGCGGATCGTCCAGCCCGAGCTGCTCCCGCAGTTGGGCCCGCTGCTCGGCGGAAGCCTTACCCCCGAGGATCTGTGTCACCGGGTCACCGGGGGTGAGTGTGAGCGCGGCGAACACCACGAACGAGGTAAGCAAGATGGTGGTGATCGGCCCGATGATCCATCGCCACGCGTTTGACAGGATCGTCCTCCCACGGTCGATTCCGGACCTCTTCTCGGCGGCCTGCACGCGGCTCGTCACCGTGGTCACGGCAGGAACTCCGGGTGAATGTCTCGCCAAGGAGCGATCTGCTCCCAAGCCCGCGCAAGACGCAGCAGCTCGAGATCCTGGTGCTGAGGGGCGTGCAGCTGCATGCCGATCGGCAATCCTTCCGCGCCGAATCCGGCTGGCACAGTGATCGCAGGAATGCCCGCATGGGACGCTGACTCGGTCAATCGGTGAAAGTCGATGGCAGGATAGCGCACTGCGATCTCGTCGACGTGAGTCGCCCCTCCCCGCGCGCCGGGGTGCGCGAAGGGCGCTACCGGACTCGTGGGCGTGATGAGGAAATGATGATCTCGGAAGACGTCGTTGTAGGTGCGCGTGATCTGGCCGCGTGTCACGGTGCACGCGTGCAAGTAGCTTTCGAGCGTTACTCGGCGTGCTGCATCACGGACTTCTCGCATCGCCGGATGTGGCAAGGGTGCATCCTCAGCGAGGAAGAAGGGGCCCCAGAAGTCGATGAAGTACTCGACTGGATCGGGAAGATCCAGTCCGATCTCCGACACGATGGCGCCGGCGTCGGCGAGGCGAGCGACTGCCATTGACACAGCTTCTCGGACCTCCGCAGCCACCGGGCCGGCGGAGGGAGTCAGTGCGACGGCGATCCGCACCCCAGACAGGTCCGGTTGAGCCGATAAGGTCGCCGCAACGAAATCCTTCCGCGCAATCGGTGTCGAATGCGGGGATCGTGGATCGAATCCTGCGGTCACCTCGAGCATCAGCGCGATGTCGGCGACCGTTCGCGACAAGGGCCCGTCCGTCACAGCCGTATCCCAGGGCTGATCGCCCGGGATCCAGCGCATGGAAGGCTTCAGCCCGACGACACCGCAGTAGGAGGCCGGAATCCGAATCGAGCCACCACCGTCCGAGCCCCACGCGAGCGGAGCCATACCCGCGGCTATCGCCGCAGCGGCGCCGCCGCTCGAGCCGCCCGCCGTGTAGCCGAGCCTCCAGGGATTGTTGGTCACACCCGTCAACGCGCTTTCGGTCACGCCCAGCATCCCGAACTCGGGTGTGGTCGTCTTACCGATGAGAATGGCGCCAGCACCGCGCAGGCGGCCCACGGAGATGGAGTCTTCCTCGGGCACATGGTCCGCGAAGGCGGTGCTGCCGAACGTCGTGCGCACGCCAGCGGTTGGCGCGAGGTCTTTGACGGTGAGCGGGACGCCGAACAGCGGCGGCAATTCGTGCGCGTCGACCTGCATCACGCGCCTGTCCGCCCGTTCGGCGGCGCTCATCGCCCTCTCGAAGATGACTGTGACGAAGGCGTTGACTTGTGACTCGTGGTTCGAGATCTGCGCCAGCGACGCGGCGACGGCCTCACTGGGCTTGATCTCGCGCTCGCGTATCAGTGTGGCGATCTCGTGCCCGTCGAGCCAGGCGAGTTCATTCGCCACGGCCGGCCTCCCGTTCGTCGACTCTCCAGAGGACCTTCCAGGTCGCCACCAGCGCCGGCTTCGATACTCCTTCGACTTCCATCTGACAGTCGTAGGTGACGAGCACCGCCGAACCGCGATCGTCCAACCCGCTGATCTCTCCCTGAACCCTCACGCGATCCGCTGTCGTGACGGGATGAGTGAATCGAACATGGTCGAGGCCATAGTTCCAACCCTCCCAACGATCTGATTCGATGAAGGACACCTGGCCTACCAGATAGTCGAGGAGCGCGAGAAGGTGGAACCCCTCGACTAGTCCTTCCGGGTAAGCCGAAAGGTCGAACTTCGCATCTTCCTGGGCGAGGTAGGCGGCCTGTTCGAAGTGCTCGATAGCCGCTTCGGACACGCCGATCCAGGAGCTGACGAATCTCTTGCCGACCAACTTCGCAACGTCGCGCCACTCGGCGCTCGCGGTCTGAATTGTCGTCACCCACGGCCCATCTTTGTGTGTCGAATGCTATTCAACTCTCCGGTGGTCCGGAGGCGCGACCACCGGAGAGCTGGAATGGATGTCGGGATCAATGCCGGGGGGATCAGCGCCCGCCGACGAAGGCGAGCGAAGGAAGGTTGGTGTATACCCAAGAGGTGATCACGCCCCCGATGCGGTCGTTCACGAAGTTGACCTGGTAAGGATTCACGATCGCGATCGTGCCTCCGTGTGCTTCGTAGACCGACTGAATCTCGAGTGTCCGCTCTACTCGCTCGGCGGGATCAGCTGTCGTGATCGCCTCCTCGAAGAGCGTGGAGAGGTCATCGTCCGCGAAGCCGTCCCAGTTGTACAGACCATCCGGCAGGTAGTAGTAGCGGATCGACGTCAGCGGCTCCTGAATCACGTCGCCGCTTACCCCGAGAAGCAAGTCACTTCCCGCGCGGGCCGCGGGGTCGTACATCGCCTGCGCGTACTCGAGCGGCTGCAATGAGTTGATCGACAGGTCGAGCCCGACGGACTTGGCCTGCTCCTGGAGAAGCTGTGCGATCTTCGACGCCGTCTCATCGCCGCTCGCGACGATGACCTCCAGCTTTTCCCCCGTCGCGCCCGCCTCTTCGACGAGGTCTCCAGCCTTCTCCGGGTCGTAGGAGCGATCGCCGGCTATCGTGCTGTACGTCTCGAGTGCCTGCTCACTTTCTGCGGCCGGCCACGAGTTGGGGCTGATGGCTGTTGCCCACGGCTGCGCGGCTCCGGAGAACACGACGCTCGCGATCGCATCGCGATCGACCAGGTGCTGGAAAGCCTCGCGAAGCTTCGGTTCGTTTGCGAGCACACTCGACGGGTCGGCTACGCGAAGGCTCCACACCGAGGTGGTGTCGCCGAAGTACAGGGCGCCGACCTCGGTGTTCGTGAGAGCCGGCACCGCGGTGCTCGGAATCTCCCAGCCGCCGTCGACCTCCCCCGTCGCGAACGCCTGGGTCATCGCCGACGTATCGGTGATGAATGTCATGCGCACGCTCTCGACAAGGGGCGCCCGCTCCGCGTCCCAGTAGTTTTCGTTCTTGGTGATCGTGATGTCTGTACCGGGGTTCCATCGACCGAGCTCGAAGGGGCCGGAACACATCAGTCCGACGCTGGGAGTGCCGACGTTCTCGCCGGCTGCCTCCGTGAAGGCCCGTTGCATGATCGCGCCGCCCACTCCCGCCATGGTGGGCAGGAACCCGGCATCCGGTGCACTGAAGTCGACGGCCACCTCGGTCGGCGAAAGCGCCGTGATCGATGCGACGCTGGCGTAGGTGGGAGCGAGGTACGAGGCAGGAGAGGCGGCGAGATTCATGCTGAAGACGATGTCCTCAGAGGTGAGAGGTGTGCCGTCCCAGAAGGTGGGTTCGCCGCGAAGGGCGAAGACTGCACGGGTGGGCGTCTCCATCTCCACGGTAGCCAAGCCAGGGATGATCGCTCCCTGCTCATCGACCGAGAGGAGGGAATCGCAAAGGTTGGAGACGAGTGCCATCCCCGAGTATGTGGGGACGTTGGGCGGGTTCAAGGTGGCGGGTTCCCCGGAACCCATGTTCCACGTCAACGACTCGACCGGTTCCGAGCCGCTCGGAGACTGGGGCATCGTTTTCACGTCTGTGCTCGCCTCCGGAGCGGGCGTTGCGGCGCATGCGGTTGCGGCGAATCCGATACAGGCGAGGGTGACCGTCGCCAGGACTCCCGCCCGTGTGGTTGCGTGTCGACTCTTCATGACTCTCCTATGGGGGAAACGGCGCGACGCAGCGAGTTTGATGTGGTGCCGATGTGGAGATTCGCCGCTCACGTTCTCTACTTCGAGAACCTCGGTCGCGTAGTCGGGTTTGGTGTTGGTCCGATTCGGGAATCGGTCTATTGATAGCTTGCGCCAGCAACGCCTTGATGTAAAGACTGATGTATAAACCGCGATGTAAAATCTTTATTTCGTGATATCAGATCGCCGCGTCAAGATGCCGCGCGGCTTCCTCGAGGTGCTGCTCCGCAATACGAGGATCGAGCTGACCGACTGACATCACGGCGACGAAGGCATCGGTGCCAATGATGGGGATGCGCACGAGCTTCGCCGCGGTGAACCCATGAGCGGATCCGTCTCCAATTCCGAGCGGTGGACGATCCTCACGCGAGGTGGCCTCACTGGCGCTCTCACGAGCGCGGATCGCCTGCACAGCCGTTCGCACGCTCGAAGATCCGTCGTGGACGAATCCAGTTGGGACGGAGAGGTGGATACCTGGCACCGCCGGTTGCGCGCTGGCCACCGTTACGAGAATGCCGTCTGTGTCCGCGACCAGCACGGCCGTCGAGCCGGAGGCGTCCGCGAGGCGCTGAAGGGGAAGTCGGACGATGCTTTCCAAGGGCTCTGCCACGGCTCGAGCCAGTGCCGTGATCCCGAAGCCGAGATAGTAGCGCTTCCGGGTGTCGCGACGGATGAACTGCTCACGGAGGAAAGGGCGTAGAAGCCGGTACAACGCGGTCCGTTGAGTATCAAGTCGCGCCGCGAGTTCGGAAGCGGTGAGTCCCTCGGGCTCGGCGTACAGCTGCCAAAGAAGCGCCAGTGCGCGTTCCAGCGTGCTCGACGAGTCGCTCTGTTGCATTCGACTCATCTCTCCGCCTTCGGTCCCGGCGCGAGCGAACAGAGTTGTCATCCGTTCAGCGCCGTCAGCTGGCCCCCGTAGAACAGCAATGGGGATCCGTCGCGGGAACCACAGCGCTGCACTTCGCCCAGAACAATCGTATGATCGCCGGCCTCATGGCGTGCCCATGGCGCGCAATGGAACCAGCCGATGGCATCCGTGACGAGCGGAACACCTATTGAGCGATCCCACTCTGGCGCTCCGTCGCGAGACTTCGATGCGAATGCGCGAGCGACGTCCGAATGGTCGGCCGAGAGCACGCTGACAGTGAACGGCCGGTCCAAGAGGGCCGCATGAGAGCGCGAGTTCTTCTGGATCGAGACAAGCAGCAACGGCGGGTCAAGCGAGATCGAGGTGAGAGAGTTGACGGTCAAGCCGTGCGTGCCTGCGTCGTCTTCGTACGCGACGACGGCGACTCCCGTAGCGAATCGGGCGAAGGTCGCGCGCAATTCCGTGGCGATCTGCGGGGGCTCCAAGCGGACGGCCTCCATGACGGCGTTCACTTCTTCCTCGTCGGGAGGTCGACTCGGATGTTCGCACGATCTGCGAACTGCGGATGCGGCGGGTAGATCGCCGACATCTCGATGTTTTCGATGAAGGGCCCGCCCTCCATGTCTTTGGTCATCCAGTACGCGCCAACCGATGGCTGCTGGTTCTGAGCGATGATGATGTGATTCGCGGCGGTGGACATGTCGCGGTAGATCCGACCCAGCCGCGATCCCTTGAAGACGCCTCCGACACCGCTTTCGAGAAAGAGCGAGTTCACCACCTCCCGCATCTCGTGCACGATGAAGGTGTTCATCTCCGCCATCAGCACGCGCAACTCGTAGTCGATGTATCGGTTTTCCTGCGCACTGGCGAAAGCCCGGGTGAGCACATCGTTCTGGAAGAGGCGGCACGAGCGGATCCGAGCATCCGCAGTCGCGATCTTGATGTGCAGGTTCTCGTCGGTAGCGAAGCGAAGTTGTCGGTAGGATCCGCGCCGGGCCTTCAGATGCGTCTGCTTGATGAGTTCTTCCATCGCGGCGGTAGCGAGCCCGATGGCGTGCGCAGAGTGGGCTGCCTGAATGAACGGGCCCTTTTCGTGAGGAGTTCCGTAGGTGATTCCCCAGATGCCTCGTTCGTCGACCATCTCAGCCGGAACGAAGACGTTGTCCACGGAGAAATCTCCGCTGCCCGTGCCCCGAAGACCCAGTCCGTCCCACGTGTCATAGAGGGTGACGTCCTCCCGGCGGAAGTAGGGCACCACAAACCAGGGCGCGCCGTCCTTCGGTGAAAGCACCTCTTTGCCGTCGTCGTCATGTAGAACGCACAGACCGAATAGGTGGGTCGCCTCAGGGGATCCGCTCGAGAAGGGCCACCGCCCCGAAACCCAGTAGCCTCCCTCGACGGCCCTAGCCACGCCGCCCGCACGCCCGCCATTGCCGGCGATGATCCAACGCTCGTCCGCGAGGATCCGCTTCATGGCGTCTCTGGAGGCCCAGGTCTGCCCTGTGTGGAGCATGCAGAGCCATCCGACCGAACCGTTGATGTGGGAAAGCGCCTCGACCGCTTCCAACCAATCGACTGGGTGACTCTCGAGTCCGCCGAGTTCCTTCGGGAGGAACGCGCGGTACATCCCGCATTCGTAGAGCGCATCCGTGATCTCATCCGGCACGCGGCGCTCGTTCTCGATCACGTCCTCGGCGTCACGGACGAGATCGAAGAACGGTGTCACCCGCTCAAGCATCGAAGATTTCGTGGGCATTGCTGCTCCTCCTGTTGCAATAGTGATACACACGGGCCTGGATGTATCACTATAGCGACACCGACTGTTCGCGCAAGGGTCAATTCTCGTTGCGCGCGCACGACGTTCCGGGCTCTCAAGCACGCCCTCGAACTAATCACCGGTGCGATGGCGCGGCGGAGTGGCTGGACGGCGGGGTGTCCACCCGAGCGCGAGCACGCGTCGCAATCGGCGAGTCACTGTCACGGTTGTGGGCGCGATTCCGACCCTGGCTCACGTTCTCGTTCGTCCACGGCCGCAGAAGGCCCGCGCAATGAGATCGAGCCTTCGCGTCGTGATCGGACTACGGCCCGGCCCCTTCGGAACACGGCAAGACGACATACAAGTACCTCCTTCGAGCGGGTCCTTGTTGCGGTTCGTCACCGGAAGCCACCAGGTCGCAACGGCCTCTTTCTCGACCGTCGCCGACACACGCCACCGACGCTCTCGGTCAGGGGTCTGCTCGATATAGTGGGGCGATCCCCCCGGATCGTCGGGGGTGAGTCCCATAGCGTGGTGTCACTTCCCGCGGGGCCCTCGTTGTCGTAGACGATGAAGGGCCATCGTGGGATGACCAGTTGTTTCCGGCAAGAAGCAAAGCAGAGATCCCACGATGACCCACCACCAGTCTGCCCTGACGACCCTGATCGGCGAAGTCCTCGCCGATCCCGACCTGGCCCACTCCGACGTCTTCCGGCGGATGCTGCAGGCCGGCCTGCAGGATCTGATCAACGCGGAAGCGACCATGAAGATCGGTGCCGCCCCACACGAACGCACCCCGGAGCGCACCACCCGCCGCAACGGCACGCGTCCGAAGACCCTCGCGACCCCGGCCGGCGAGGTCGACCTGCAGATCCCGAAGCTGCGGGAGGGGTCGTTCTTCCCGTCGCTGCTCAGCCCCCGCCGCCGGGTGGACAAGGCGCTCTACGCGGTGATCTGTCAGGCCTGGATCGACGGGGTGAGCACTCGGAAGGTCGACCAGCTGATCCGCGCGTTGGGCAACGACACCGGCATCTCGAGGTCGACGGTCTCTCGGATCTGCGCCGAGATCGACGAGGCGGTGCAGGAGTTCCTGCACCGTCGGATCGACCACACCTGGTTCCCGTATCTGTTCCTGGACGCCACCTACCTCGACGTCCGCCACCGCGGCCGCGTCGTCTCGCAAGCCCTCGTCGTCGCGACCGGCGTCTCCGGCGATGGGCGGCGGGAGATCCTGGGCATGAGCCTTGGGGACGCGGAGACCACCGACTTCTGGACCGAGTTCCTCCGCGGCCTCCGCGACCGCGGCCTGAAGGTCGCCACCGACGCCGACCCGGAAGGCGTCGCCCTGGTCACGTCCGACGCGCACGCTGGCCTGAAGGCCGCGGTCAAAGCGATCCTGCCCGGAGCCGGGTGGCAGCGCTGCCGGGTCCACTTCGCCCGCAACGTCACCCAACGCCTGGGCTCGGCCCGCTCCAAGCCGGTCAACGCGCTGATCACCACGATCTTCGCGCAGACCACCCCGGAGGCCGTGCTCGCCCAGTACCAGCAAGTCACCGACAGCCTGCGCTCCTCATTCCCCGAGATCGCCGCCATGCTCGAAGCCGCCGAACCCGACCTCACCGGGTTCGCGGCGATGCCCCGCGAGCACTGGCAGAAGATCTGGTCGAACAACCCCATCGAACGCCTCAACCGCGAGATCAAACGCCGCGCCGACGTCGTGCAGATCTTCCCCGACCGCGACTCCGTGACCCGGCTCATCGGCGCCGTCCTGCAGGAACAGCACGAGGAATGGCAATACGGCGAACGCCGCTACTTCTCCGACATCTCCATGCGCAAACTCGTCCACACCCTCCACGCGCACACCGAACCCGCCCGCCCCGAGCTCTACCTCACCGCCTGACCCCCACCCATCAAGGAGCAAACGGAGTGACACCACTCAACGGGACTTGACCATCGTCGGTGCTCAACCGGAGATCCGCGAACGGGCGTGGAGTCAACGTGGCCCAAGCGGAACGTCGAATTGCCCGAGCGTGGCAGATCGCAGTTGTCGTCGGCACCAGCTCGAACGAGCGGGACGGCACGGATATCCAGCGCATCTGCTTCACACTGCAGCTCAAGCCCGACCGCGTCGACGACTATCTCGAAGCACACGCGCGGGTCTGGGCGGAAATGCGCAGTGCACTCTCCGAGAGCGGGTATAAGAAATTCAGCCTCTTCGTCCGGCGCGACGACGGGCTGATAGTGGCCTACATAGAGACAGAGGACTACCAGCGGGCAACCGCGAACATGGCGCTCAGGGAAGTGAACACCCTCTGGCAGGAGAGTATGGACGAGTACTTCGAGCAAGGCCGGCCCGACCACCGGGCCGAGCCCCTCGAGCAGTACTTCCACCTCCCTTGAGCGACCGCAAAGGACAAGCATCACCTCTCCGTCGCGGAGCCGAATCCCCGCGAGCCTCGTCCCGTCGGGGCCCCGCCTCTCGCGGGCTTCAGATGCCCTGGCGAACATCGCACTCGTGCTGGTGCATCGCGGCGAGGTAGCGCGCGGAACGCAGCTTCTGTGGGATCCGGCCCCTCAAAGACCGGTCCGAACCACCCTCAGAATGTCCGGAATTGACAGCACGCTATGGGACTCACCCTCGGACCGCGCTCGCCGAGCGCGGTCCGACCCTGGGACGCGAACACGACCGCAGCCCCGACATCCTGATTCAGCCATCCCGCTGTCGTGAGACACCGGGGCGAGACGAACGCGCCCGACGGTCGCTCTAATTGCGGAGCGCGAAGCCGCCATCCCAGCCGACGATTCCCTGGGCGGCGAGAGTGATCTGTAGGAAGGCGAACGCTTCCAGTTCCCGGGCACGCTTGAGTGAGCCGATCGACGCAGCTCTGACCCCCGCGGCTGTAATGAGGTCGATCAACGCCTGCTTCGCCGAGTCATCGTCGCCGGCGACGAGCACCGTGGTAGGCAGGTCGCCGATCTGCCCCGTTGCGATCGTCCCTGCGAAGTTCGTGTTGAACGCCTTGACGACATGCGCGCCCGGAAGCTGCTTCTGGAGCTCGGCCGCTGCCGACGAGTCGGCGGGAACGGTCAGCTCATCGAACGTGGCGAAATTGACCGGGTTGGTCACGTCAACGACCACCTTCCCGTCGAACTGGTCGCGATACTGCTCCGTGAGTTCCGCGAGCGCGGCGTATGGCACTGCGAGCACGACGATGTCTCCCGTGAGGGCGTCGCCGACCGCACCGGCGATCGCCCCGACACCCGCGGCGACACCCGCGGTCTTTTCCGAGTCGCGGCCCAGCAGCTGCACCGAGGCGCCGCCCCTCGCTGCGACCGCAGCCACAGCTGATCCGATGTTGCCCGTGCCGATCACGGTCACATTCGTCATCGTAGATCCTTTCAAGCGATCAGAGAGGCGCATTCGCTGCTCCGGGCAACGATCCTACCGAGACTTTGTTGCCTAGGCAAATAGATTGAGTACTCTGCTTTCATGGGTATGGTCGTTCCGCGGATGAATGCGACCCAAGCACGCGCGTGGATCGCGCTCGTTTCCCTGGCTGAGTCGCTGCCTCAGGCGCTGGACACGCAGCTGATGACGGACGCCGGGCTCATCAACTTCGAGTACGGGATCCTCAGCGTCTTGATCGCCGCGCCCCACCGGACGCTGCGGATGGGCGATGTGGCTTCCGCGCTCGGGTCACCGGCGCCCAAGCTCTCCAAGGCCGTCACACGTCTCGAGCGGCGAGATCTCGTCGAGCGCCTTGCCTGCCCGGATGACGGCAGGGCGATCAACGTGCACCTCACGCGCGAGGGCCGCCGGGCCTGGCTCGCTGCCACCCCGTCTCACGTCCTTCTCGCACGTGACACACTCCTCGCCGACCTCGACCACGACGACCTGTCTCAACTCGCGGCCCTCCTCGAACGAGTCCTCCACCGGCTTGATCCGGATTGGGAGCTCGGGCAGGTGCCCATCCAGGTGCAACCCAGATCAAGGAATAAGGAAGAGATCCTTGTGGGCGACCAGCCTCCCGAAGAGAGTGCCGGCTACGTGTGAGGTCAGTCGGGACGGAGCCGCGGTCGCCCGTGGAAGGGCGGATCTCTCACCGAGTATGTGCAATTCGCGGTTGTGGTACGGGAGTGGCTTCGGCTCACCGCTCGTGTCGATGCTCGTGCGCGGGCGGGATCGACGGCCCTGCCGTGAGCCGACGCGTTATACCTCGACGGATTCATCGACCGCGAGCTTGACGACCGGGCGACGTCGGCGACGAGGTTCAAGAAGTACATCGCGTACTCCTGACCGGCCTCACTGAGCTCGAGCTCGTGGACCTGGTAGGCGCGTGTCGGATCGATGCCGCGGAGGAAGTCGATTCCCTGCCGGACGGAGGTCCACGGACCGCTCGTCGGCATGAGAAGCGTCTCGACCGGGACTCCGGGGAGCTCGTACGAATCGCCGGGGTGGTAGACCTTTCCGTCGATCAGGTAGGAGATGTTCGCCATCTCCGGCATATCGGGGTGGATGGCCGCGTGGATGCCACCGAACGTCTCGATCGCGAACGGGCCGATGGTGAACGACTGACCCGATGTCACCTCGGTGAATCGATCGACGTGGTCGCCGACGAGCTCGGCCACGCTGGACGGTCCGTAGACCCGCAGCCGGGGATTGCCGGCGAGCCCTGCCCGCAGGGCGCCGCGCCGAACGAGCCCGGCACCACCGCCGCAAGGTGTCCCGCAGCGGAGGCCAGCCAATGCGTCGAGGCGACCATGCCGAAGGTCCCGACGAGTTCCGGACGGGTAGTGAACTGCATACGGTGATCCGTTTCGATTCCTCGAGCGCGCCCGGTCGCGCGTGTCTGGAGGCGCCGGAGCAGGTGATTCTGGGGACCGCGATCTGAGCTTGGACGGGATCGTATACTAAACCTGCTGACATATACGACGCCACCGTGCGCAGCGGAGTTGAGTGAGATCGGTGGCGGGCACTGGGCGACGCGATATTTCTGCTGTGCGTCAGGCTGTCGACGTGACGTGTGGGAGGGCCATCACTGTGAGCAAGCGACGCAGAGGCGAGGACAAGTCGCCGAGAGGCGTGCGCTACTTCGTAGTGTGCGCGGGGATCGGCTTGCTCGCCGGAGCCTTGTCCGGGATGTTCGGCGTCGGGGGAGGAACAGTGATCGTGCCTATGCTGGTCCTGCTCCTGGGCTTTGACCAGCGGCGCGCGGCAGGTACCTCGTTGGCGGCCATCGTGCTGACTGCGCCCGTCGGGGTCGTCGCGTACGCGCTGAACGGCTCGGTGAACTGGGTCGCGGGCCTCATCCTCGCCGCGGGCGCCGTCGTAGGCGCCCAGATCGGCACGTGGCTGCTGCCGAAGGTGTCGCAGACGGCGCTGCGGTGGGCCTTCGTCGCCTTCCTCCTCGGTGTGATCGTGAGCCTGTTCCTGGTCGTCCCCTCCCGTGAGGCCACCCTTGAACTCTCGTGGCTCAGCGGTGCGGGACTGATCGTTTTGGGCCTGGGAACCGGGATCGTCGCCGGTCTGATCGGGGTGGGCGGTGGCATCGTCGTGGTGCCGACGTTGATGCTCGCGTTTGGGATGAGTGATCTGACTGCTCGGGGCACCTCCCTTCTCATGATGATTCCGACCGCCGTGTCGGGGACCGCAGGGAATCTGCGGAGAGGCAACGTGGATCTCTACGCCGCCGCGACGGTCGGCGTCGCGGCGTGCGCGACAACGGCCCTGGGTGCATGGGTTGCGACATTGCTGGCCCCGCAGGTCGCGAATGCGCTCTTCGCCGTCTTCCTCGCATTCATCGCCATTCAGATGGCGGTGCGAGCCGTCCGCGGCGCGAGGGCCTGAGCAGCTGAGCACGGGTGATCGCCATGGCAGGCGATCCGAGAAGTCGCACCGATCGCCGGCGGAGAATTCATAGGATGGTGGCCGCTCTCACACGCCCATTGGGGAGAAGCGCTGTCCGTCGCGGGTGCGCCGATCTCTTGTCGAAAACTGAGTCGAAGCGCGAACTTAGCCAGCAACCTCTTGTCGCTGTCCCCGTGGACCACTACATTGGTCAAAAGCGCATGCCGTATACGAATCGCAGCAACTCAGGCGGTTCGTTGCGACTGGCCGGATCTGCCGCGGTCATTGTCCTCGTCTGCGATATCTCTAGCGCGGGTGCGCTCGTTGCGGAAGAGGCGGACATCCTCAACGTCTCGTCGTGCGTCCGCGAGACTGACTACGAACCTCAGAAGGATCTCACATCGGATTTCTCCCCGGTGACCCGCCCGGGTTCCTGATCGAGCACGGGCGGGCGAGGAGCGCCTAGAGTGAGCTGTCGGTCGTACGGAAGGGGTCGACGTGACGATGTCGGCGATTCGCGGCCGGACGTTGGTCGAAGCCATCCGAGAAATGGTTATCGCCGGCGAGCTGGCTCCGGGGTCGCGAGTCACCGAACCGCTCCTCGCGAAACGCTTCGGCGTCTCGCGCGTGCCGGTGAGAGAGGCGTTGAGGGTACTCGCGGCGGAGGGCTTCATCGACCTGCGACCGTATGGTTCCCCGACTGTCCAGGTTCTGACCGACGACGTCGTTCGAGAGGTCAACGACGCGCGCAACCTTCTGGAGCCGAACGTGGCGCGGGAGGCTGCACTGCACCGCAGGGACGCGGATTTGGTGACGATTCGGTCGATCCTGACCGAGGGAGACGAGGCGATCGCTGAGAGAGAGCTTCACCGACTGAACCGCATGAACTCGCGCTTCCACAACGCTGTCGCCTCGGCGTGCGGCAATTCCGTCCTCGGGGCCTTTGTCCACGTATTGTCCAACCGCTCCGAGTGGATCAATGTCGCGACGATCGCTCAGACCTCGGAGCTTCTCTGGGCAGATCACCGTGAGATCTATGCCGCGATCGCCCGGGGCGACGCGCCGCTCGCCGAGGCCTTGATGGCCGCGCACGTGCGGCGAGCTACCTCGGTAGATCTGCGAACAGAGCCGGCAGTGCTCGCTCCTTCCGCTGAGGAATCTACGCAGATGTGACGGTTGCGTGTGCATGTCCCGGAGGGTGGAGCCTTGGTCGGGCGTCGCTTTCGCCGCATTGGGGTGGGATGGCCGCGCACGTCTGATGCGTGCCGCCGCCGATCTCATCGAGTCCGAGATCGAAGAGCTGGCGGGTGTGATCACCGCCGAGATGGGCAAGCCGATCGAGCAGTCTCGCGCGGAGGTCGCCAAGTCCGCCTACACGATGCGCTTCTACGCCGAGAACGCCGAGGAGTTCCTCAGCGGGCGCGAGCTCGATGACCCGGCGAAGGTCTCGGCATCGGCGGCGCGCACGCGATTCGAGCCGTTCGGCGTCGTTCTCGCCGTCATGCCGTGGAACTACCCGATCTGGCAGGTGGTCCGCTTCGCGGCGCCCGCGCTGATGGCGGGCAACGCCGGTGTGCTCAAGCACGCTTCCAACGTTCCGCAGTCGGCGGTGTACATCGGCGAGCTGTTCGCACGAGCCGGGTTCCCTCAGGGGGCCTTCTCGACGCTGCTGATCGGGTCGCGCCGTGTCGAGGCAGTGATCCGTGATCCCCGCGTCGCCGCAGTGACGCTGACCGGTTCCGAAGGCGCCGGCCGCGCGATCGGCGCGACCGCGGGCGATGTGCTGAAGAAGGCCGTCCTCGAGCTCGGAGGCTCGGATCCGTTCATCGTGATGCCGTCGGCGAAGCTCGACGATGCCGTGGCCACGGCTGTCAAGGCGCGCACGAGCAACAACGGCCAGGCCTGCATCAACGCCAAGCGGTTCATCGTGCACGAAGACATCTACGACGATTTCGCCCGCCTTTTCGCCGAGCGGATGGCTGCGCTGGTGGTGGGGAACCCGGCCGATCCGGCCACCCAGATCGGCCCCCTTGCGACCGAGTCCGGTCGTGAGGACATCGAGGTCCTCGTCGAGGATGCCCGCGACAAGGGCGCATCTATCCTGACGGGCGGACGACGTGGCGATCGGGAGGCGGGCTGGTTCTATGAGCCCACGGTGATCGCTGACATCACGCCGGAGATGCGCCTCTATCAGGAGGAGGCCTTCGGTCCGGTCGCGTCGCTCTACAAGGTTTCGTCGCTCGACGATGCGCTGCAGGTCGCGAACAACAGTCCGTTCGGGCTGGGATCCGCGTTCTGGAGCAACGACGAATCCGAGATCGCGCGCGCAGAGCGTGAGCTCGAGGCGGGCGCGGTGTTCGTCAACGGCATGACGATCTCATACGCCGAATTGCCGTTCGGCGGCATCAAGCGCTCCGGCTACGGTCGCGAACTGTCGGTCGAAGGCATCCGCGAGTTCTGCAATCTGAAGACCGTCTGGGTCGCCTGACGACCCCGTCTCGCCGCCATGTGCCCATCTGCACATGTGATCGGGGTGTGAAGCACAACTCCGAGACCCTGAATCGGCCTGGCTGCCGTTCCTGTCGGATTGCTTGTCCGGCAGCTGCCGGTTGGGCTGATCCAGGGTCAGCGTAGTTCGCGTTCTCGACCTCGATCGGGGTGCGGATGTCGAGCTCGCCGTCGAGGCGCTGGTTGTTCCACCACACCCACTCGAGGTCCACGAGCTCGACCTGCCCCGGTCGCGCCTGCGTGGGCAGATCGCGGACCGCAGCGTCGAGGCGACGTTCCACCCCACGAAACGGCGTGAGTATGCGTCGATGACGAGCGCGACGTAGGCGAACCCGAACCATGTCGCGACGTAGGTCACGTCATACCCAGAGCGGCCGCGGCGCGGCCGCCACCGCGTTCCACTTTGCTCGCGCCCGTGTTTCATCGGCCCGCACCACCGGCGGCAACCGCTCCACTCTTACGCCTGAGCCCGTGCTCAACACGACCCCTGCGGTTCTGGATCACAGCGCCGCGGGGCCCGGATCTCGCCCACCCGACGATGTTGACACCGCGAACACCGATCGCTTACGTTCATGAGGCTAGGCCACCTGGCCACTTGGCCAAAATCGATGAGGAGTCCCCGCGATGAAGCGCACCTCGAAAGTAGCTGCTCTGGTTGCCACCGCAGCCGCCGTTGCACTCACGCTCGCCGGATGCGCCGGAGGCTCAGCACCCTCCGCGTCATCCGGAAGCGAGGAGCCGTTGAAGGTCACGTATGCGAGCTTCGGCGAGAGCGTCGGCTTCGTCGCTACGGTGACGCACTCGATCCAGGATGCCGCTGACGAGGCGGGCGTTGAACTGAGCGTGCTCGACAATCAGAACGACGCGGCCACTGCGGTGGACAACGCTCGTCAGGCGGCCACTACCCAGCCGGACGTCTTCATTGAGTACAGCGGCAACGCCGACAGCAATTCCCGCATCGCGTCGCTGATGGCCGATGCGGACATCCCTGTCATCGCCGTTCAGTACCCCATCGAGGGCGCCCCGCTGTTCGCCATCGACAACACCCGGGTCGGACAGGTGGGCGGGGAGTACCTCGCGGACGCGGCGCAGGATAAGTTCGGTGATGCCACTCCCGCCGCACTCATCGTGACGCTCCCGCAGGGCGGACCGATTCAGCTGGACCGCAGCGACGGCGCGAAGGAAGCCATCTCCGAGGTCTACCCCGACATCGAGTTCTCCGAGGTCGACAGCCGGAGCGACGCCGCCGTCGGCCGTCAGCTCGCAGCCGACTTCCTTACCTCGCACCCCGACGAGCCCGTCATCATCTGGACCCACGTGGACTCGGTCGCGCTCGGTGTCGTGGCCGCTGTCGAGGCGTCCGGACGCGACGACGTCCTTGTGATGAGCACGGGTGGTGACGCGGCGGCGTTCCCTGAGATCCGTAAGGCGGGCACTCCGCTGGTCGGAACGGTGGGACTGTTCCCGGAGACGTGGGGTCCGGTGCTCATCGACCTCGCCGAGCGTGTCGCCGCAGGTGACGACGTGCCTGATGTCACGCGCCCCGAGAAGATCGAGGTCATCTCCGCGGACAATATCGACGAGCTGTACCCGGAATGACCGAGCAGGAAGGCGCCCGGCTCCGGGCGCGAGGGATCCGCAAGAGCTATGGCGGCGTGCACGCGCTCAAGGACGTCAGCATCACCCTCGCGCCCGGTCGGGTTCACGCCCTGCTCGGGGAGAACGGTGCCGGCAAATCCACTCTCGTGAACATCCTCTCCGGCACCATCCGCCCTGACGATGGTGACATCCAGGTCGATGGGCAGACCGTGCAGCTGGGCGGCCCACAAGCCGCGCAGCGTCTCGGGATCCGAACGGTACATCAGGAGCTGGAACTGGCTGGTCCGCTCGCCACGGCAGAGAACATCTACCTGGGTCGGTTGCCTCGCAAGGGACCAGTCGTCAGCTTCTCCCGGCTTGCCAGCGACACCGTCCGGGTCCTGCGGACGCTCGGGAGTGAGATCGGGCCGCAGGCCCGCGTCGACGCTCTCCCGGTCGCCGAGCAGCAAGTGGTAGAGATCGCCCGTGCCCTGTCCGCACACCCTGCGGTGCTGATCCTGGACGAACCGACCGCCGCGCTGCCTCCGCGCGAGATTGACCAGTTGCTCGAGCGAATCCGCGCTCTTGCAGCGTCTGGTGTCGCCGTCCTATACATCAGCCACCGGCTCGACGAGGTCATGCAGGTCAGCGATGACGTCACCGTGCTTCGCGATGGTCGGGTGGCTCTCCACGCGCCAGTGACTGGGCTGACGAAGGCGGACGTCGTCCGGGCGATGCTGGGAGTCGATGTCGGCGCCTTCGCCGCCCCGGAAGCACGAGACTTCGGCAACGTCGCCGTCTCCGTCCGCGGTCTGAGCGCACCAGGCGCCCGACTTGAGGAACTTGATCTCGTGGTCGGTCAGGAAGAAATCGTGGGAGTCTTCGGACTTCCCGGGAGCGGACACGATGCGGTAGCCAGTGCACTGTATGGCACGCTGCCGGCGACGGCCGGGCAGGTCGATCTTCTCGGCGCGAGCAAGTTGCCGAGCAGCCCCCGCGACGCAATCGCCCGCGGCATCGGACTGGTGCCGGCTGACCGCAAGAACGAGGGCCTCGCGCTGAAGCTGAGCGTCCTGGAGAACCTGATGATGGTGCTGCAGCCGCGGCACGCCGGCGGGGTGCTCGTGGATCGTAAGCGCGCACGTTCCCTGGCGAACGCGCTCGCCGACGACTACCGCATCAAGATCGCCGACCTGTCCGCACCGGTCGGCTCTCTCAGCGGCGGAAACCAGCAAAAGGTGGTGCTCGCCCGGTGGGCGGCTACCGGCGCTGTCCGTCTCCTGCTGTTGTGCGAGCCGACCCGCGGCGTCGACGTCGGTGCCAAGACCGAGATTCACCGCTTGCTGCGCAGCCAGGCTGCCGCAGGCACACCTGCCCTTCTCGTCTCCTCCGACCCTGAGGAGACCATCGCGCTGTGCGACCGGATCTACGTCGTACATGCCGGCCGAGTGGCCGCCGAGTTCGCCGCGGGCCAGGCGACTCCCGCGCTTCTGACTGCGGCCGCGCTCTGAGAGGACTCGACCATGCACACAGCCACCAACGTGGAACCAGCCCCCACCGCCACCCGCCGAGGAGTCTCCGGGCTGCTACGGCAGCAGGACACCGCACTGCTGCTGGTCCTGCTTCTGCTGATTGTCGCGTTCTCGCTCGCGTCGCCTTACTTCTTCAGCGCACGCAACTTGTCCAACGTGCTGCTGAGCGCATCCATCATCGGCACGATGTCTGCGGTAGCGACCCTGGTCGTCGTCAGCGGCGCGCTGGACCTCTCGATCGGTTCGATTGTCGCCCTCACCTCGGTGTCGGCAGCGCTGCTCACCTATGACCTGCAATGGCCTCCCGGTCTGGCCATCCTCGCCGCACTCGTGATCGGTGCACTTGCCGGAGCACTCAACGGTGTGCTGGTTACGGTGCTGCGCATAAATCCCATCATCGCGACCATCGGCACACTCTCCGTGTTCCGTGGCCTCGCGTTCGTGTTCAGCAACGGCCGTGACATCCCGGTGCTGGATCCCATCTCGGACTATCTCGGGTTCGAACGCATCCTCGGCATCCCCGTCTCGGTCCTCATTATGATTGCGGTCTTCATCGTGACGTGGTGGGTGGCGAAGTACACCCCGTGGGGACGGAATGTCTACGCCGTCGGCGCCAATCCGCGGGCAGCCAGGCTCGCTGGCGTGGGAGTCGGCGGGATTCGCATGGGCGTGCTCGTAGCCAGCGGCCTGGTCGCCGCCATCGCGGGCATCCTCCTGAACGGTCAGGCCGGCTCCGCCACCCCCAGCGCCGGGGTCGGTTACGAGCTGCAGGTGCTCACGGCAGTGCTTCTGGGTGGCGCCAGCCTTACGGGCGGGGAAGGGCGCGTCACCCGGACATTCATCGGCGTGCTCATCATCAGCGTCATCAACAACGGGATGACACTGCTGTCGGTTCCGTCGTACTACCAGACCATCGCCAACGGGGCCCTCCTCTTGGTGGCGGTTGCAATCGACCAGTTCCGAACCAAAGCCGGATACCGATAGACCGACCGTTGGAGGCTGCCCATGCTTGAGCACATCCTCATCATCAGCGCCGGCGACCTGCCGCGAGAACCCTTGGAAGACGCGCTGAACCGCTTCGCCCGCGACATCCACGACTGCCCAGGCCTGGTATCCATCAGCTGGGGACGAAACGTGAACCCGACCGGTCTGCAACGCGGGTGCGACTACGTCTGCTCGGCCCTGCTCGACAGCATCGATACGCTGCAGACCGACTACTGGAACCACCCCGCCCACCACGTCCTTCTCGAGGAGCTCCCGGCGCTATGTGCGGAGCGATTCGCGCTGGACTTCGACGTCGCGGAAGGTGAAACCCATGGCCGCTGAGACTCTGACCGTCACTCGAGAGGGAAAAGTCGCCTGGCTCGCTCTCGACCGTGGGGAGCGGAACCTGCTGGACGCGGAGCTCGCTCGCGCCCTTGCGGACGCGGTTGCCGACCTCGATGCGGAAGAGGTCGAAGCGCTTGTGCTGACCGGCGCCGGCAACGTGTTCTGCGGGGGCGCGGACGGCCCACACCTGCGCTCCACTGGTACGGCGCGCGAGTTCGCTGACGCCGCGGTAGACCTGTTCACGCTGCTGTCTGAGGTGAAGGCGCCAGTGGTGGCGGCGGTCAACGGGGACGCCCTGGCCGGCGGGTTCGGACTCGCGTGTGCGGCGGACATCGTCTTGGCCGTCGAGGGGGCTTCGCTGGGAACCATCGAGGCGAAGCTGGGCACCTGGCCGATGATTGCGCAGGTGCCCGCCAGCCGGCGTGTGCCGGTGAAGGCGGGGTTGCGCAACGCTCTCACCGGGGTTCCGTTCACCACCCGGGAGGCGAAGGACCTCGGCATCATCGACGAGATCGTGCCTGATGGCGACCTGCTCCGTGCGCGGGTGACGCAGATCGTCCGCGAGGCCACGGTGGGCGGAGATGCGGCCCGCCGCGGCAAGCCGATGCTCGTCGGCCTGTATGCGGGCAACTATCGCGCAGACCTGCAGGCAGCCGCCGACGCGTTCGTCGACGTGTTCGGAGCCTGAGCCCTTCTTGCTGGGCTCCGCTATCGCACGTGCAGGTGCGCGAGCATGGCGGAGTGGTGCGAGTGCACGCACTCGCGCATGGCCATCGCGTCGCGGTTCTCTAGCGCCTCGAGCATCGCGATATGCACCTCGTCGGGTCGATCCGCCCCTGACAGGAGCCAGTCAGGCGTCTCACCAGACTCGATCCAGGCGCGGTATGTGTTACTCACGGCAGCGTTGTGCACCGCCTCGAACATCATCGCCATGTACTTGTTCTGACCGGCCCGGACAATCGCGGCATGGAACAGCGCGTCGGCGGCGACCCAGCTCGCCGCCGACCCGGCGGCCGTCATGCGCTCCAGCGCGCCGCGCACCCGCGCGACGTCTTCGGCGGTCGAGTTTGACGTGGCCAGGCTGGTTCCGCGGTCTTCCAGCAGCAGCCGCAAGTCCAGGAGATGGTCGAGCGAGTCGTCGTTGACTTCCATCATCAGCTGCATCGACTGCGCGATGAGGTGTTCGGGTCGACGCATGACGTACGCCCCGGACCCCGGACGGATGTCCACTAGACCCATCATCGACAGCGTCCGCAGCGCCTGAGCCACGATGGGCCGGCTGGCGCCGAGCTGCGATGCCAGTTCCCGCTCGGACGGCAAGCGGGTGCCTTCCTGAAGGTCGTTCTTGAGGATGATTGACCGGATCTGCTCCACCACCTCATCCGCGAGTCGGCTGGCCGAGACCGGGCGAACTGCAGGAAAAACGGGCAACGCGTTGGTGTCCGCCATCTGCTTCCTTTCTTGTGGCCAATCGGTGGGGTCTGACCATTTTACTGGCCGTAACTCTCCGACGGATTGACAGTGGAGGGCTACAGGTCTATTGTCAAGTGGCATAGCCACCTAGCCACTAGAATGGGAGTAGCTATGACGACGACGTCGACACCGGTGAGAGACACGGTCTCGTTGGCCCGTGGCATCCGCCGACGTGCGGTGGAGATGGTTGCTCCGCAAGGATTCGGCTACCTGGGGCAGGCGCTGTCCAGTGCAGAGACGGTCGCCGCTCTCTACGGCAGCTATTTGCGCCCCGGAGTGGACCGCTTCATCTGCTCTCCGGGGCACTACATCATCGCGGCGTACGCCGCCGCCGCGGAGGTCGGTCTCCTCAGCGAGGAGCAGCTGCTCACCTACGGGCAAGACGGCTCCGAGCTCGAGGCCATCGGCACGGAGCGGACCCCGCTGGTCGACCTGACGTGCGGTTCACTCGCCCAGGGACTTTCAGGCGCTGCGGGATTCGCGTACGCCGACCGGCTCCTTTCGCGAACCGGAGGACGTGTCTACGCCCTCATCAGCGACGGTGAGCTGGAGGAAGGTCAGGTGTGGGAGGCGGCCATGTTCGCCGCTCACCACCGACTGGCCAGCCTCGTGGTCATCCTCGACGCGAACAACTCCCAGGTGGACGGTCCGGTCGACACCATCACGACCATCGAGCCGATTGCCGACAAGTGGACGGCATTCGGATGGCATGCCATCGACATCGACGGGCACGACGTGGATGCGGTGCACGCGGCGTTCGAGAGTGCGCTGAACGATGAGCGCCCGTCGATCATCATCGCCCGCACCTCCACCGTTCACGGACTTGATGTGCTGCCGCCGGACGCGGATGGTCATTTCATCAAGCTGCCAGCCGAGTTGGCCGCTGCAGCCCGAGAGGAACTCGCTGATGCATAAGCCGCCCTACGCGACCGAAGTCAAGCCGTACGGTCGAGCTCTGGTCGAGCTCGCCGAGCGGCGCGACGACGTCATCTGCCTCTCCGGTGACCTCACCCGCCAGACGGAGATCGACCTGTTCCAGGAACGGTTCCCGGAGCGCTTCGTGCACGCCGGTATGGCCGAGGCGAACATGATCAGCATGGCCGGGGCGATGGCGCGCGAGGGGCTGCAGCCTTTCGTGCACACTTTCGGTGTGTTCGCCACGCGGCGTCCCTACGACCAGATCGTCAACGCGGTCGCGTACCCGAACCTTCCGGTGCGACTCGTGGGCTTCATGCCTGGCATCTCCAGCCCGGGCGGCCCCAGTCACCAGGCCATCGAGGACGTTGCCATCATGCGTGCTCTGCCGAACTTCACAGTCATCGACGTAGCAGACGCGGTCGAGATCGCGCAGGTCGTGCCTCAGCTGGCCACAATCCCCGGACCCGTGTACTTGCGGCTCAAGCGTGGCGAGATCCCGGTGATCTTCGAGGAGGACCACAAGTTCCGCCTCGACGAGGCGCACGTTCTCACCGAGGGGGATGACGTCGCTCTGGTCACGAACGGGATGATGCTGGCGGCGAGCCTGGATGCTGCCCGGACGCTGGCAGACGCCGGCATCGGGGTACGGATCGTGCATGTGCCGGTGGTGAAGCCTCTGGATGCGGCAACGATTCGCCAGGCGGTGGAGCAGACCCGTGTGGTGGTCACCGCGGAGAACCACTCCGTGATCGGTGGCCTGGGGTCCGCCGTCGCCGAAGTGGTCGCCGAAGCCGGCCTTGGTCGCCCGCTTCGCCGGGTCGGGATGCAGGACACCTTCGCTGAGGGCTCACGCACCGCACCGTACCTGTTCGAGAAGTACGGCCTCTCCACGCAGGCGCTCATCGACGCGATCTGGGCGCACCTGCGCCGCGACGGCGCGGCGCCCATCGCCGAACGCCACGAGCTCGCCGTAGGCGAGTACCAGCCGGTCTAACCCCGGCGCCCGACTGCCTCTTGGATGAAGGAACCGAACGATATGACCACCACTCATCTTCAGACGCCTGTCTCCTCTCCCGGCGCGATCATGGGCGTCGACTGGGAGGAGCGGGTCAATTTCGCTCGCCTCCGTGACGAGCGCCTCGCCCGTGCTCAGGCTGAGCTGGAGCGCTCCTCGCTCGGTGCGCTGATCCTGTTCGATATGAACAACGTCCGATACACCACCGCCACCCACATCGGGAACTGGGCGCGGGACAAGCTGTTCCGGTGCGTGCTGCTGATGCGCGGCCACGACCCCATCCTGTGGGACATCGGCTCGGCGGCCCGCCAGCACAAGATGCACGCACCGTGGCTGGACGAGGAGAACTGGCGCGCCGGCCTGTCGACGTGGCGCGGCTCCATCCCCGAGGAAGTGGGCGTTGAGGTCGGGAACGCCAAGCGGATCGCCGACATCCTGCGCGAGAACGGTCTGCAGAACGATCCCATCGGAATCGACGTCGTGGAGATCCCGGTGTTGCGTGCGTTCGAGGGCGAGGGCCTGCACATCGTCAACGGCCAGGACCTCATGCAGCGGGCTCGGCGCATCAAGACCGTGGACGAGATCGCCCTCCTCTCGCACGCCGCGGGCATGGTGGACGCCGCCTACGACGAGCTCTACCGGTTCCTGCACGTCGGCGTCCGCGAGAACGACGCGGTGGCGCTGGTCAACCGTGTGCTCTACGAGCTCGGCTCGGAAGAGGTCGAGGCCGTCAACGCCATCGCCGGCGAACGCTGCTCCCCCCACCCGCACGTATTCTCCGACCGGATGATGCGCCCCGGCGACACGGCGTACTTCGACATCATCCACTCCTTCAACGGCTACCGCACCTGCTACTACCGCACGCTCAACATCGGCAGCGCGAACGCCAATCAGCGCGACGCCTACACCCGTGCCCGCGAGGCAATCGACGCCGCCATCGACCAGGTCAAGCCCGGCGCATCCAGTGCCGACATCGCTCGCGCCTTCCCATCGGCAGCCGACCTCGGCTACCACAGCGAGGAAGAGGCGTTCGGTCTGCAATACTGCCACGGCATCGGCCTCTCACTGTGGGAGCAGCCGCTCATCAGCCGGTACCACTCGCTCGAGCACCCGGTGGAGATCGAAGAGGGCATGGTGTTCGCCCTCGAGACGTACTGGCCTACCAAGGACGGCTCGTCCGCGGCCAGAATCGAAGAAGAGGTCGTCGTGACCAGCGAGGGCTGCAAGGTCATCACGCGCTTCCCGGCCGATGAACTCCTCGTCGCAGGCACCCGCTACTGGAACGGTCACTCGTTCAACACGAACAACCTCGGAACGGGCATCCGTCAGAACGTGTGACGAGCCACGCTGCGCTCCGCTCGACGTGAGCGAACGCGCCGGGCGAGGCTCGCGAGTGTGTACTAGAGCTGAACATGGTGCGAGCCTCGCTTACGCTGAGAACACAGTCGGCGTCAAGAACATCGTCACGAAGTCTCGCTCGGGGAGTCCGCGGACGGCCGCCCGTTCGTCGAGCAACATCCGAGGAGACACCGCATGAGCTCGAAGGCACCGGTTAAGGCCGAGGCGGCCGCGTTCTCGCACTCGTCAAGGACAACCCTCCCCTCGACACGCAGACCGCGACGAAGAACCGGGCGGATCTGGTGCACGCGTTGCCGCTGACGGGCCGTCGGTCCCGCCGTGGCACAGGTGGTGGACACGCAGATCGTCGGCGTCGGGGTCAGGGTGTATGCCGTGTCGGACTTACCCGACCAGCCGTGCGTGGTCTACTTCGACGGCGGAGGATGGGTGCTCGGAGATGTCGAGCTGGCTGACTCCACCGCGCGACCCGCGGCTCGAGGAGGCCCGATGGTCACGCCCCACGTTGGTGGTCGTCATCCACGGCGGCGGCTGGGAGTCCAGCTACACTTCGGACTACGTCGCGCGGCTCGCCGAAGCCGTCACGGCGCTGGGAGCCGCGACCTGGAACCTCGAGTTCCGCCGCCTCAACAACCCCGGGAGCGAGTTTCCGGGGATGTTCCTCGACATCTCGCGCGGAGTGGACTTCGCACGCGAACTAGCGCGGGAGTACCCGATCGATCTGGACCGAGTACTTCTGCTGGGGCACTCCTCTGGCGGTCATCTCGCGACGTGGGCGGCGGGCCGGAAGAACCTTTCTCCGGACAGCTCGCTGTACGTGAAGGACCCGCTGCTGGTGCGGGGCGTCATCGAACTGGCCGGGGTCCTCGATCTCGAGCACGCCCACAGCGCGGGTCGAACTGACGTCCTCCAAGTGGTTCGCGCAGGTGAGCCTGCGGGGCTGCCGGCCAGGGCGCGCGACGCGTCCGCGATCCGGCTACTTCCCTTCGGTGTGCCGCAGACTCTCATCATCGGGACGAAGGACAACCCATGGCGCATCGAGAGCCACCGGCGCTACCTCGATGTAGGCGCGGCACTGGGCGACGATATCGACCTGATCGAGCTGGAAGGTGCTAATCACTTCGACGTGGTCGACCCGAGCAGTCCGGCGTGGGAGAAGATCGCGAGCGCCGTCCGCGAGTACGCCGGCCTTCGACCCTGCGACGTGTCATAGGACCGCTATGGCGTCGATCTCGATCGTGGCCTCGTTGTACAGGGAGTGAACGCCGACGAGGGTGCTGGCCGGCATCTGGTCGGAACTGATAATCGAGTCGCGCACACGGCGATAGGTCTGCAACTTGTCTTCGTCGAGGTGCTTCACGTAGATGTTCACTCGGACGAGGTTGTCCAGGTTCGTTCCCGCACGGACAAGGGCCTCTTCCAGCGCGCGGAAAGTGAGCTCAGTGGAGCGAGCGAAGTCGTCCGGCACGGGAACGTAGACGCCCGATACATAGACCAATCCGGTCGCCGTGTCGATCACGCTGTCAGAAATACCCGGTACCACGGGGGCGGGGATTCGAGTCAAACGCTGAGCGGTCATCGGCCATCTCCTATTAAGTGATAGTGGACTAATGAAGTGGTAGTGGACGCTGATGAAGCCTACATGATAGCTTGACGCTGACCCGACCACCATGGGCTGGCGTCACCCGAAAGCCGTATCGACCCCGGAGGAAATCATGACGATCGACACTCTTGTTCCGGCACCACGCGAAGCGATCGGGGTCGACCCTGCGCACACGCCCGTCGATGACGAGCTGGTTGCTCGTGCGACCAGTCTTGTGCCGCTCATTCGAGAGCATGCCGCAGAGGGTGCCGCAGCGGAGCAGGTCTCTCAGGTGGTCATCGATGCACTCATCTCCGAGGGTCTGCTGAGCTTGTTCGTGCCTCGTCGCCTCGGCGGCCAGGAGACCACGGCCCGCACGGCTCTCGAGGTGCTGGCAGAGATCAGCCGCGGGGACGGTGCGACGGGATGGATCTCGGCCCTCGTCGGTGTGTCGACCTGGTTCGGAACCACGTACGGGGAGCAGACCCAGCAGGAGATCTGGGGCGACAACCCGAATTCGGTCATCTCGGCTGTCTTCACACCCGGCAGCACGATGGAGCGCGTCGAGGGCGGCTACCTGGTGAGCGGCCGCTGGCCGTGGGCGAGCGGCAGCTATGCAACGAACTGGGCGTGCCTCGGCATCGCCCTCGACGTTCCCGAGGGTGAGGACCCGCGCGGTCTCGCGCTGTTCTCGCGCGACCAGTACTCGATCGAGAAGTCGTGGTTCGTCACGGGTATGAAGGGCACCGCCTCCAATACCGTCGTGATGGAGAACCAGTTCGTCCCTGACCACCGCGTGCAGGGCTTTGCCGCGATGCGCGACGCCGAGTATCTCACCCCGTTCACCGAAGAGCTGACCTCGCAGATGGCGTTCGTCCCGCTCGCCGCCATCATCCTCATCGCTCCGCAGCTGGGCTTGGCGCGCCACGCGCTGGAGCTGACCCTCCAGAAGCTGCCCAGCAAGGGTGTCGCCTACACGCGCTACACGGAGGCACGCAACTCGCCGTCGCATCAGCTCGGCATCGCCGAGGCCACGACCAAGATCCGTCTCGCTGAGCTCCTGGCCGCCAACATGGCCGACCTCATCGACAGCAGCGCTGCCGCGCATGAACTCCAGCCGCTGGAGACGCGCGCACAGATCCGCAACGACGTCGGTGTGGTCGCCGACCTGTGCAAGGAGGCCATCGACATCCTGATGTCCCTCAACGGTGCAGGTTCGTTCGCGGAGCCGAACGTCCTTTCCCGGATCTGGCGAGACTCGGAGATCGCCGCTCGTCACGCGTACGTGACCTCCGCAGTGGGTAAGGAGAACTACGGCCGGGTCCTCCTCGGCACGGACGACCCCATCGTCATGGACGTCTGATCCTCCCCGATATCTACCTCGTGTTCCCAGTAAAGAAGAGAGAAACATGTCGCAAGAACGCTTCACCCGTATCCCGGCGCCCGTTGTCCCCGGTATCGCCGACAGTGTGAAGGTCACCGCAGGAGATCTTCTGTTCGTTTCCGGCGCCGTTGGATTCGAGCAGGACGGATCGGTGCCCGCCGACTTCGCGCGCGCAACGGAACTGACCCTTCGCGAGCTGGAGCGCGCGTTGAAGGCCGGGGGAGCCGACTTCTCCTCCGTCGTTCGCTTCAACGTCTACGTCACCGACCTGAACAAGGAGAAGCTCGGCATCTACCGTCGTGTGCGCGACGAGATCGTCGGCACCGACAACCTGATCGCCAGCACCCTGCTGGGTGTGGCAGCGCTGTTCAACGACTCGACGATCGAGATCGACGCGATCGCCGCTGTCTAGTGGGTTGAAGAAGAGGTGGGCACCGTCGGTGCCCACCTCTTTTCGTTGCCTGCTCGCGCGGTCAGGGGTGCCGGTGGGGCCTTCCGTTCAAGCCCTGACCAGCCGACTGACTGCAGCATGGGCGTACAAGGAGGACACGCACGCGTTAAGCAAGGATTGACATCCTCCCCCGCGACTGTGACGATATGACGATCGCATTGCGGAAGCCGCGGGCGAGGGTGTCCGGACGGGTGCGGAAGCGGAAGGGGCGAGCTCGTGACGATCAGCATCGACATGACAAGACTTGGACACGCGTGCGTGCGGCTGGAGAAGGACGGTCGTCGGATCGTCATAGATCCGGGCGAGTATTCCGATCCAGCCAGTGCTCTTGAAGGCGCCGAGCACATTCTGATCACGCACCAGCATCCCGACCACCTCGACGAGGTAGCCGTCCTCCAGTACCTCGCCGCGCACGCCGATGCCACGGTCCGTGCACCTCAGGTCCCCTCCGCTCGGCTCCTCGCCCAGGCCGAGGCGGCGGGAGTCGGCGAGGATCAGATCATCGCCACCGGCGCAGGCGAGAAGTTCGACAGCGCTGGATTCTCGGTGCGGTCGGTCGGCGGCCAGCATGCCGTGATCCACAGCTTCATTCCGGTCGTCGCGAATACCGGCTACATCATCGACGGGTTGGTGTACCACCCGGGCGACAGTTTCATCGTCCCTGCCGGGCCGGCGCCAGACACGCTCCTCTTCCCGCTTAACGGTCCCTGGAACAAGATGTCGGAGATGGTCGACTTCATCATTGCCGTGCGGCCACGACAGGCCGTGCCCGTGCACGACATACTCCTGAATGAACTCGGGCGCGACCTCTATGTGAATCGGGCGCAGATGTTCGCAGATCGGCACGGTGTGACTCTCACCGATCTCGTCGTGGGCCAGACGATTCTGATCGAAGGGCCTGAGCCGGTGGATGTCGATCCGGCTGCGGACGCCGGTTTCGTCGACAGGCTGGACATCAGGTAGTTCACGGGTGAGGGGAAGTCCCTGAGGGGCGACCCGTCTGCGGGGCGGCGGAGCCGATCAAAGTCGGTTGCCCAACAGTTAAACTAGGATTGACATTTTTCAGTTCCGCTGTACAGTCGGTCCTATGAAAGAGCAACGATGCTCGATCACCCGAATTCGACCTCACACCCACAAGGTGTCACCTGGGCCACCGACGCCCGATCCTTACCGGCAGTACCCCGCTCAACCCGCGGGTCCTGTGATCCGACACTCAGCAGCGAGTGTCAGACGAAGCGCAGGAGGTGCAGCGTCCACCCGACGCCCCAAGGGCCACAGCGAGTCCCGAGCATCTTGGAGAAGCAGAGTGAAGAGAATCCGCATCGGCGCAATCGGCCTGGGGATGGTCGGATCCGCTCAGGTGAAGACGATCGCGAGCTCCGTAGGGGCGGGGGACCTCGTGGCCGTCGCCGACGCCAACCTCGACCGTGCACAGGCAGTCGCGGCGACCTTGCCCGGCGACGTTCGCGTATTCGCCAGCGCGGAGGAACTCATCGCATCGGCTGACGTCGACGCGATCACGATCGCGTCGAGCGCAGAGTCTCATCTCGCCCTGGTGCTGGCGTGCATCGAGCACCGGAAGCCGGTCTTCTGCGAGAAGCCGTTGGCCATGACCGCAGCGGACTGCGGGCTGATCCTCGACGCGGAGATCCGGGCCGGGAGGCGCTTTGTTCAGGTGGGCTTCATGCGTCGCTACGACGCGGCGTTCGTGGATCTCAAAGCGGCGGTGGATACGGGAGAGCTGGGGGAGATCGTGTCGCTGCAGTTCGTGCATCGGGCCGCGGACGTTCCCCCCTCCGTCACCTCGTCGGCCCACACCACGGAAGCGGTGGTGCACGAGGTGGACAGCACACGCTGGCTCCTCGACGACGACATCGTCGAAGTCCGCGTGGCGGGAAACGGCGGAAAGACCGGATTGGAAGACTGGCTGGACCCGCAGTTCTTCTATTTCCGCACCGCGGCCGGTGTGATGATCTATTCGGAGGTCTTCCTCAAGGCCTCCTACGGCTACGAGATAGGCTGCGACGTCATCGGACGTTCGGGCATGGCCCGACTGACCAACGCGACGCCGGTGGCCGTGAGCCTGGACTTCCGTGTCTTCGGTGCGCGAGAGAAGGACTTCACGGTCCGCTTCGGCGATGCGTACCGCCGCGAGCTTGTGGCGTGGGCGCTGGACGCGGTAGAGGGAGTGGTCACAGGCCCCAACGCATGGGACGGTTACTGCGCCGCTCTCGTGACGGACGCCTGTCTTGATTCCCTCCGCAGCGGCGACTCCGTCCAGGTTCACTCCCGTGATCGCCCCGAATTGTACGGCGCAGAGTGAGATCGTGCCTCGTGCCCTCGATGCTGAACGTGCATAGAGGTGATCCCTCGTGGCGCACGGTCGCACGACCCTCGGGGTTGGAACCGCCCTAGTTCACGCCCTCCATCATGATCGTATACTTCGAAGCGATTCCACGTGACTCGCGTGCATCAATCGCGCATGCCTCAAGGGTGAGCAGCGCGCGAGCGGTGTCGTGCGTCTGCGGCGTTGGCTGCCGCGTAGGAACGCCCAAAACAGCCGCAGAATCAACGGTTATCGCCCCCTCAGACCGTCACAACGCTGTGTAAATTCTGCGTTCCAAGAACGCAACGTGGTCTTAATAGTTGCACTCTTGTCGCCAGGCACTGCCCCCGGCTACTGTTGCCGCACCGGCTCTTCGTATACGACAACGACCTACTAGTTCCCGCTTACGCCTTCTACGCGGCGGGTGTGCACACCTGATCTTGTTTGCCGGTCCACAGCAGTACCCGAAAGAAAGTGAGTAAGCGAACCATGAGATTCTCATCACGAACGGTCGCCGCCCTCGGCGTTGCGACCTTGTCGGCGATCGCCCTGACCGGGTGCGTCGCCAGTGCTTCCCAGCCGAGCGGCTCGTCCGCCGGGGACGACTCCGACACGATCATCCTTGGCGCGGCGATGGCCGAGACCGGTTTCATGTCGGTCCCCGACGTCCCCGCGATCAACTCCATGAGGATGGCGATCGATGACCTCAACGAGGCGGGCGGCATCGGCGGGAAGCAGGTCGAACTCCGCGTCGTCGACACCGGCTCCAAGCTGGAGCAGTATGCGCCGGTGACCCAGCAGCTGATCGACGACGGAGCCGAGGTGATTCTGTTCACCTGCGACTTCGATCTCTCGAGCCCCGGAGCCCTCGTCGCCGAGCAGGCCAACGTCTTGAGCGTCTCCCCGTGCATCAACGAGGCTCTCTTCGGTCCGAAGGGTGGGCTCAATCTCAGCTTCTCGTACGGTAACTCCACCATCGGCGAGGGCGTCGTGATGTCGGAGTTCGCCAACAGCAAGGGCTGGAAGAGCGCCGCATTCTTGACCGACACGACTCTCAAGTACACCCAGAGCCAGTGCCAGTATGCCCGTGAGCGCTTCACCGAGCTCGGCGGCACGGACGTGGGCGACTACGAATACGTCCAGGGAGACAGCATCCCGGAGATCGTCTCGAAGATCGCGGGCGGAACTGCGCCCGACGTCATCTTCAACTGCGGGTACCTTCCCGGCGGCGCCCAGGTGGCCAAAGACCTTCGCGACGGGGGCATCACCGCCCCCGTCGTCTCGGGCTTCGGTATGGACGGAACCACCTGGGTCGACGCCATCCCTGGGCTCAAGGACTACTACACCGTCGGACCAGTCTCGCTCACCGGGGACGACCCCGACCCCGCCGTCAATGACTTCCTCGAGCGGTACACGGCCGAGTACGGTGCTCCCGCCATGGGCACGTTCGTGATGGGGCCGTCGGTGATCGATGGGATCGCGAAGGCGTATGACATCGCCGGCACCTGGGACGGAGCCGAGATCGCGGACGCCATGGCGAGCTTCACAGATGAAGAATTCCTCGTCGGTGAGACCACCTTCACGCCGGAGTTCCACATCGCCCTCGAGCGCCCGCAGGCCGTGCGCGTCGTCGAGGACGGAACGCTCAAGTTCGTCGAGCGACGAGCTCCCGAGAAGATCAACGCCAATGGCTGATGTACGCACTCTCCCTGGAGCCGGGCGCGACAGCGTCCGGCTCCGGGGCGGCGGCATCACGCGGTCGTACCGCGGCGTCAAAGCTCTCAACGACGTGCACATCGAGATTCCCCGTGGTCGGGTGACCGGCTTGATCGGCGCCAACGGAGCGGGGAAGTCAACGCTCGTCAACATCCTGAGCGGCTTCGACCGCCCCGACGAGGGCATCGTCGAGATCGACGGCGAGGCTCTCCCGAAGGAGCCTGCGCAGCGTAGGACCCACCGAGGGATCGCGCGTACGTTCCAGCACGGTCACCTCTATCCGCTGCTCACCGTCCTCGAGAACGTCGAGGTCACCGCTCTGGCATGCGGGCTGCATCGTCGCACGGCGCGCGCCCTCTCCCTGGAACTCCTGGCGGAGTTGAATCTCGAAGAGTGGGCACTTCACAGCGCCGACCACCTGCCGCACGGCGTCGAGCGGCGTCTGGGTGTGGCGCGGGCGCTCGCGACGCAACCCAGCTGGGTGCTGTTCGACGAGCCGGCGGCCGGCCTGAACGAGGGGGAGGCGCAGCACTTCCGCGACACGATGCGTACGCTCGCGGAGCGCGGAATCGGAGTGCTCCTGATCGATCACAACATGCCGCTCGTGTTCGGCAGCTGCGACCACATTTTCGTTCTCGGTGCCGGCCGAAACGTCCTGGACGGGTCGCCCGACGAGATTCGGCACGACGAACGCCTCGCCACGTCGTACCTCGGCAACGCGGCCCGACAGATCGCGGAAGGGGGTCAAGATGTCACGCTCTGACACGAACCGTGTACTGACGGTCGACAAACTCAACGTCGCGTACCGTGGGATCCCCGCCGTGCGGGACCTGACTTTCCACGTGGACGCCGGCGAGCTGGTGGGAATCATCGGCCCAAACGGCGCCGGGAAGTCCTCGACCCTTCTCGGCATCGTCAACGCCGTGGCATCCCAGTCCACCGAGACAAGCCTGCAAGGCATCGATCTGCGTCGAATGCCGCCCGAGCGCGTGGCTCGGAGTGGGCTGGCGCTGGTGACGGAGGGGCATCACATCTTCGGTCGGCTGAGCGTGCGTGACAACCTCCGGCTGGGATCCACCGCCCGTCGCGACCGCGCCGGGCTGGAGGAAGACCTCGAGTGGGTCCACGACCTGTTCCCCATCCTGAAGGAGTTCTCCGACCGCCCTGCAGGGCTGCTGTCCGGCGGGCAGCAGCAGCAGCTCGCGATCGGACGCGCGCTACTTGCCGCACCGACCCTCCTGGCTCTGGATGAGCCCTCGCTCGGTCTGTCACCGACGGCGGTCGACACTGTCTTCAGCGCCATCGAAAGCATCTGCGCACGGGGCACAGCGGTGCTGATCGTCGAGCAACGCGCGCAGCAGACGGTCGCCGCGGCCACCCGGACATACGTCCTGAGCGAAGGGCGCATGGCGATGACACTCTCCCCGACCGACGCGGACGACCCCGCGCTCCTCATGAAGGCGTACCTCGGATCGTGATCCCTTTCATTCAGTCACTCATCGACGCGACGTCCGCGGGTGCCGTCTATGCGCTCGCCGCTCTGGGTATCGGACTCGTGTTCGGCGTGCTGCGCCTGGCGAACTTCGCCAACGGCGAGATCATCACGGGCGCCGCCTACGCACTCCTCCTTCTGTGGCCGGTCTCCTGGCCGCTCGCACTCGTCGCCTCCGTCATGGTCGCGATCGCGCTTTCACTGCTGATGGACCTCGCGGTCTTCCGGTGGATGAGGTCGCAATCGCCCGCGGCGCTTCTCATCGCCAGCTTCGGGGTGAGCATCCTGCTGCAGCGCTTCTATGAGGGGGTCTTCGGTGCCAGGGTACGCAGCGGCTCCGTCGCCCCGGCGTTGACGCAATCCGTCAATGTCGGTGGGTTCCGGCTCAGCCTTCTCGCTCTCGTCGCGATCGTTCTCGCGGGGATCCTCCTCCTCGCCGTGCATCTGTTCCTCAGCCGCTCTCGTATGGGACTGCAGGTGCAGGCCGCTGCGGCGGACTTCCGAGTGGCCCGCATTCTGGGCATCCGATCGGGAGTCGTGATCGCCGTGACTCTGGGCATGAGCGGGGTGTTGGCAGCCGCCGTGGCCTTCATCCTCACTGCGCAGTCGGGCGCCGTGGATCCGACCTTCGGCGTTCAGGCGACGGTGTTCGGGCTCATCGGGGCCGTGATCGGCGGGCTGAATCGCGTCGGCGGTGCGGTCGTCGGCGGTTTCGCCGTCGGCTTCACCCTCTCGCTGTTCACCTCTTGGCTGCCGTCCGGATTCGACGACTTCCGCATCGCATTCGTCTACCTACTCGTCATCGTCGTCCTCTTGATCGTCCCGAACGGGATCTTCGCCGGACGCACCGCCAAGGAGCGCACATGACCTCCTCACCTTCTTCCCGCGCTACCCGCTTCGGCTGGGCGGTGCCCAGTTCGGTGCTGTCCCTGTGGACGCTCGCCGTACCACTCGTGGCCGTGTGGCTGTTCACGGCGCTTGGGAGCAACCTGTCGTCCTCCGCGGCGATCGATCTCGGCTATGCACTGGCGAACCTGATCGTCGTCGTGGCGATGTGGACCTTCATCGGCAACAGCGGCGTCCTGTCGTTCGGGCATCTTGCCTTCGTCGCCGCGGGTGCGTGGACGATGTCTCTGCTCACCATCAGTCCCCTCGTCAAATCGTCGATCATGCCGGACCTCGCGCCCTTCCTGGCGGACGCGTCCGTCGCGCCCTTCGTCGCCCTGATCATCGCGGGTGTGGTCGGCGGGCTGACAGCACTCATCAGCGGCTTCGCGCTCATGCGCCTGCACGGGCTCGAGGCTGGAATCGCCACCTTCGCTCTCCTGATGCTGGTCGTTCAGGTCCTGACCTACTGGAGCGCCATCGGCCCGAAGTCCGGTCAGTCGATGACGGGCGTCCCGCGCAGCTTCGATCTGCAGAGCACGATGCTCGTCGCGCTCATCGTGATCGTGATCGCCTGGGGCTATGGACAGAGCCGCAGTGCCCGGATGCTTCGCGCATCCCGCGAGAACGCGCAGGCCGCCCCGGCATCCGGCATCAACACCACCCGCCATCGGATCATCGCGTTCGCGGTGTCCGGTGCGCTCGCAGGCGTCGGGGGCGCGATCTGGGCACAGACCAACCGCGTGGTCCAGGCCTCGCAGTTCGGTCTGGATTTCACCTTCACCACGATCGCCATGCTCATTATCGGCGGGATGCTATCGCTCTGGGGAGCGATTGTCGGCACGCTTGTCATCGCCACGCTGAACCACATGCTCGGTGTCGTCGAGAAGGGTGTGCAGATCGGAGGAGTGATCGTCTCGCTTCCTTCCGGCAGTCGTCTCGTCGTCGTCGCAGTGCTGATGGTGCTGATCATCATTCTGCGACCGTCGGGGATCACCGGGGGACGCGAGGCCCGCTGGCCGTTCCGGCCGCGAGACCCTTTCCCCGCCGCGGTGGGCCGGAACCGGGTTCAACCACCGTCTGAGAACAAGCCAGCTGCTGCCGGAGCAGCGGTCTAAGAGAAGGAATCGATCAAAACATGGGCTTTTTGTCTCACAAGCCGATTGAGAGCGTGGCGGAGGCTCGCACGCGCGCAAAGCGGTTGCTCCCCAAGGATGTCTTCACAGCGATGGAGGCCGGAAGCGACAGCGGAGCCACGATGCGTGAGAATCTGCGTGCGTTCGAACAGATCGGGATGATCCCACGTGTCGGAGTGGACATTCCGACGCGGCCCGATCTGAAGACGCGCTTCATGGGGATGGACATCGACCTGCCCGTCGTCATCGCCCCCGCAGCCGCGCAGGCGATGCACCCCGACGGCGAGGTGGGTGTCGCACGGGCTGCGAGTCGGGCGGGCACCGTGATGGGTCTGTCCAACTTCGCCTCGATGCCCGTAGAATCCGTCGCCAGCGCGAACTCGAACCTCGTCGGCCACCTGTATCTGTCTGGCGATCGCGACACGATGGCCGATCGTGTCGAGCGCTTTCGTCGGGCCGGCGTGAAGGGGTTGATCTTCACGCTCGACCTCTCCGCCAGCCGGGTCGTGCACCAGCCACGAGACTGGGGTTCGCCCGTCTACCCGGACGGGCTCGGTCTCGACACGCTCCTCAAGTACGCACCGACGGCAGCGCTCCATCCTCGATGGACGTTGCGCTACTTACGGCGCGGATCGGTCCCGGGCCTCTACGCGCCGAACATGAGCACGAAGGGTGGACCCGTGCCGACCCTCATCGGAGGGCTGAACGAGTGGATCGGCACGCACATCCCGACCTGGGAGGACATGGCATGGCTGAGCGACCTGTGGGGCGGACCGTTCATGATCAAGGGCCTGGTCGCTCCTGACGACGCACGACGCGCGATCGACGTCGGTGCGACAGCGATCGGCGTCTCCAACCACGGCGGCAACAATCTCGACACGACGCCGTCTCCACTGCGATTCCTCCCCGCCGTGGTGAAGGCGGTCGGCGATCAGGCAGAAGTGACATACGACAGCGGCGTGCGCAGGGGGACCGACGTCGTGAAGGCACTCGCGCTGGGAGCCACTTCCGTCATGATCGGCCGGCCGTGGTTCTATGGCCTCGCGACAGACGGAGAGCGCGGCGTGTACGAGGTGCTGGAGACTTTCAGGATCACTATCGAGCGAGCCCTCGTCGGTCTCGGGAAGTCCTCGATCAAAGACCTCACGCCTGATGATCTGGTGGTCCCGAAGGACTTCTTCATCGACGAGATCACGGTCGCACGATAGCGAATGGCGAGCTCTGAGGAGTGGTGGTCTTGACACACCGGGACTGCAGGGCGAACTCCTCGTCGAAGCTATGCGCGATCTCATCATCGCCGGCGAGCTGGCACCGGGATCGCGCGTGACGGAACCCTCTCTGGCCGGTCGATTCGGGTGTCCCGCGACCCGGTGGGGGAGGGACTCCGAGCCCTCGGCGCGGAAGGATTGATCGACCTCACGCCGTACGCATCCCCACGGTTGCGGGGCTCACCGAAGGATGGCGCGATATGTCCGCGCCGCGCGGAACATCCTGGAGCCGCCGGCTGAGCGTGATGAAGCAGCTCTACACCGCACCGACGAGCATCTCGCGATCATGCGATGGCATCTTCGCCGAGGGGGACGAGGCGCTGCAGCGTGCGGAGACGAGCACGATCAATCGACTCAACTCCCGATTCCACGATGCGACCGCTTCGGCGTGTGACGCTGCCGTCAGCGCCTTCGTAGACGTGCTCAGCAGCCGATCCGAATGGATCAACACCGCCACGGGCACTCCCGACAAACAGAATCTCTGATGCGATCACCACGACATCCGTTTCGCCATCGTGGCAGGAGACGGTCCGCTGGCCGAAGCGCTCATGGCCGCCGATGTGAAAGCGCGCCACCTCCGTGTCATTCCGGCAGTACACCGGACGTCTCGCAACCCCATCGCGCTCCCGCTTAGGAACCATTGCACTGGAGTGAACGCACATGTACTCTTGCTACACATTCTGAGCAGCATTGGTTACCGCCCGCATCCACAACCCGAGAAAGACCGGCATGTCATGAGCGAACATAAGACCGACTACTCCATCTACTCTCTCGAATTCTGCCAGGGCGACGTGCCGACGGACTTCGTTGGAGGAGTGATCATCCATAGCAACGAGGGGATCTCGCGAGCGTCGATGCTGTACACGCTCATCATCGGTGGGGAGGTCGGCGGAAAACAGCACGTGGCACTCGTTGACTGCGGATTCCGCAACGACTACTGGCTCGATCGATTCCCTTTCACCCAGTGGGAAAGCCCGGAGGAGGTGCTCGCCCGCGTCGATCTGCGCCCGGAAGACATCGAGGTGATTCTTGTGTCCCACATGCACTTCGATCACATGGGCAACTTCGAGGCGTTCCCCAACGCCCAGCTGTACGTGCAGCTCGATGAGTACATCGGCTGGTCGCAGGCGGTGGAGACGGCAAACCAGCTGGCCTCCGATGCCGAACGCGCCTGGATCTTCTCTTCATTCGACCCCACCGACCTGACCCGCGCGGCGAAGGGCATCGCGGACGGCCGTATCCGCTTCGTCAAGGGCGACCAGGAGCTTCTGCCCGGCGTGACCGCGCGACTCGCGCGCGACTCGCATACCTTCGGGTCGCAGTGGTTCAAGATCGAGACGCAGAATGGTCCGTTCATCGTCGCGGGGGATACCGTCTATCTCTACGAGAACGTCGAGAGGATGTGGGTTCCCGGCTACGGCCAGGGCAACTCATTCAACCTCATCAACCTCTACAAGACGTACAAAGAGGAACTCAAGGGTGACACGAACAGGCTGATCCCCGGGCACGACCAGGAGATCAAGCGGCGCTACACCTCGTGGAAGTCGGAGAGTGGCAACTCAACCACCGAGATCAATCTCCGGGCGATCGATGCGTCGCGAGCGCCCAGGAGCGGTGAATCGCTGGTTCTCTGACCCACGCGAATCGTGCGTTCCCGTCCGACTCTCTGATCGGGCGGGAACGACGTTTTGTGGGGAGGGCGCCACCGCCTTGCGTTTAGTATTGGTTATGTTCCGTCGCTCCGACTGAACACCACCCGGTCGCACCGACCGTTTCATGGGAGAAACAACATGGCTGCAAGAAAGATTCTGATCGTCGGCGGATCCAGTGGCATAGGCCTCGCGCTGGCACAAGACCTGACGGGCGCCGGCGAGGAGGTCATCGTCACCAGTCGCTCGCTCGAGACAGCAGAGCGGATCGCGGCCGAGATCGGCGGCAAGACACAGGGCATCGCCGTCGATGTGTCGGACCCCGAGGGGATCTCTGCGCAGCTGGCGGGCGTGGGAAAGCTCGACGGCATCGTCCTCAGCGCGATCGAGCGCGATGTGAACACCGTGCGCGAATTCGACATCGGCCGTGCACGGCGTCTCGTGACCCTGAAGCTGCTCGGCTACACGGAGGTCGTCCACTCGCTCATCGATCGGCTCGAGCCGTCCGTCGAGACCGGAATCGTGCTCTTCGGGGGCCGCGCGAAGGATGCACCCTACCCCGGCTCGCTGGTCGTGTCGGCGATCAACGGCGGCGTGGACGGGCTCATGAACGCGATGGCGCTCGAACTTGCGCCCATCCGCGTAAATGCGCTGCACCCGGGCATTATCGGCGATAGCCCGTTCTGGGCCGCAAAGCCCGCCGAGGTGCTCGACGGCTACCGGTCATCGACGCCGGGAGGCGAGCTCGCGACGACGCGGGACATCGTCGACGCGTCGAAGTTCCTTCTCTTCAACCAGGGCGTGTCTGCTCACAGCCTGAACGTCGACCGCGGCTGGCGGATCAGCTGACCCGAGCGCACTCGCCGTCGCTCGCGTCGGGCGCATCAGGGCCGGGTCTGCATCGGCCCCGGCTCTGATGCGTGATCAGCAGGATCGCCCACGCCGTGGGTCTACTGGGCTTCCAGGGAGTCGAGTCGACGCAGTACATCCACCGCGGAACGAGCGGGCGGCCGCGCGGAACTCAGCGTTTCCTGGGCAGCCACCATGTTCTCTCCGTGGCGCCCGACGATGAACCAAATGCCTACCGCGGGAGTGTCCCCGCGATTCGCGGCGAGGTGAGGCTTCGATGAATCGAAATGCCATGAGTCGCCGGCATTCACCTCGTACGTGTCGAACTCCACCTGCAAGTGGAGGGAGCCTTCGAGAAGATAAGCGTACTCGAGGCCGATGTGCCGCATCAGCCGGTCCTCGACCGAGCTGGACGCGCCAGGCTGGTAAGTGACCAGCAGGACATCCGCCGGGCCGCCGGCGCCCATGGCGAGCTTCTCCCACCGAACGCCATTCTCCATCTCGATAACGGGATTCTGGGTCGCGCGCTGCACGATCGATTCTTCCTTGGACAGAGGCAGCGGCGCAGTCCCGGCCGGCTCCAGCCCGAGGAGCTCATCGACGGAAACCGAGAGCAACGTCGCAAGCGAGTACAGTGTCGCGACGGATGGCTGGCTCTTGCCGGTCTCTACTTGAGAAATAAGGCTTGCCGAGACCTTGAGTTCTTGTGCGACGGCACGCAAGCTCAGGCCCTTGGCCTGACGATGGCGGCGGAGGCGGGCGCCGATTTCGTTCGCCGTCGACATGGTTACCTACTCTGGCTCAATAGAGGGGACTTGTCCAGCTTAGCGCGACGGAGAAGAGCTAAGGGTTCACTGCAGAACGACACGCCGGGAAGCTCAGCGCGGAAGCACGGACGCACGTCCGCCCCGAGGCCTGCCCGTCTCGGCCGACGGATCCCATGATCGAGCTGTCGATCATGGGATCCGCAGCTGTTGAGCCTCGCCGAAGAACTGAGTGCGGAGCTGTTCGGGCCTCCTTTACCCCAAAAGGGTTGTTCAATCCTGCTTACAAAATTCACGCACGCCACTGTACGGTTCGAGAAAGACGGCCACAGTATCATCACTGACCCCGGGACACTCAGCACGGAGGCGGAGGTCCTCGCGAGCGCCCTGGGGGTCCTCGTGACACACGACCACTTCGACCACCTGGATGTCGACGCCGTGAAGGAAGCGCTCGCGATGAACCCGCAGCTCCAGGTGTACGGGCCTGTCGGGCTAGCCGAAATCTTCGGATCCGACGATTGTGTCACCGAGGTGAGCCCTGGCGATTCCCACGACATCGGCCCCTTCTCCCTGAGGGCCTTCGGAGGGACGCACGCCGTGGTACACCCGGATATGCCAGCAGGGCGCGACATCTCGTTCCTCGTGGATGGCCGGGTCTTCCATCCCGGTGACTCCTACGAACTCCCGGGCGTTCCCGTCGACACACTGCTGATGCCGACGAGCGGCCCGTGGACATCGATCGGGAAGGCGATCGACTTCATCCGGGGAGTCGCTTCCACTCGGGCGATCCAGATTCACGAGATCGAGCTCAGCGAGCTGGGCCAGGAGTACGCGATGTACTTCCTCGGCGTGGACGGTGTCGGCGGAGTGCCGATCTCCAAGCTCGGTTACGGCCAGTCCGTCGACGTATGACCCCTGTCGGTCAGCAGCTGGCGCGTGGGGTCACCCGATCGGAATGTCCACAGAGACACGGATGGCTCGGCGATGCGATCGCACCGCCGAGCCGTCCGTGGCTGGGCGGTGCGTCAGGCCTCTGCCCGGCCCCAAGGCGTGTTGAGGTGGGACTGGGAGTCGCGGACATCGTTGAGCGGCCCCCCCACGGCGATGTATCGTGGGCCCGCGATAAGGAGCTTTTCGGCGGGGAACTTCGTGATGACCTCGCACCCGTCCGCCGTCACGACGACTTCCTCCTCGATGCGCGCCGCGCCCCAGCCGTCGGCTGACGGCCAATAGGTCTCGAGCGCGAAGACCATCCCCTCCTTCAACTCCTCGGGGTGGTCGAAGGACGTCAGCCGCGAGAAGATCGGCTTCTCCCAGATCGAGAGGCCGACCCCATGCCCGTATTGCAGCGCGAAGGCGGCCTCCTCGTCGGCGAAACCGAACTCTTGCGCGGTAGGCCAGACAGCGCAGATGTCGGCGGTCGTCGCGCCGGGGCGCACCAGGGCGATCGCGCGATCCATGTACTCTCGCGCTCGTGTGTACGCGTCCTCTTGGGCGCGCGAGGCCGACCCCACGGCGAAGGTGCGGTAATAGCACGTCCGGTATCCGTTCCAGCTGTGGAGAATGTCGAAGAAAGCGGGGTCTCCGGGACGGATGAGGCGGTCGCTGAAGACGTGGGGGTGTGGGGAGCAGCGCTCTCCGGAGATCGCATTGACGCCTTCGACGTACTCGGACCCGAGGTCGTACAGCGTCTTCGCCACGAGACCGACGGCCTCGTTCTCGCGGACACCTGGACGCAGGAAGCGGTACAGCTCCTCGTAAGCCGCGTCGACCATGGACGCTGCCTGCGTGAGCAGGCGGATCTCGTCGGAAGTCTTGATGCGGCGCGCTTCCAGGAATACCTGCTGACCGTCGACGACCTTGATGCCGGCTCGTTGGAGAGCGAACAGGACGGGGAGCTCGATCACGTCGACGCCGAGGGGCTCGTTCGCAACCCCGAACTTCTCGAGCTCTCGCTTGATCTTGCGAGCGACCCCGTCGGCGATGCCGGCGTCGACGGGGAAGGCGCCCCGCAGGGTGGAGATGCCCGCCCGGGCACCCGACTCCAGCCGCGGCTTCTTCGTCCCCTCATGTGGGCTATGGGGATCGGCATCCATCTCGGATGAGGTGACGTCGAGCCAGGGATTGTAGAGAGCGTGGTGCTTGGCCGCTGATCCGAAGTCCCACGAGATGGGGTCGGTGTTGCGTGTCAGCAAACTGAAGCGGATGAGCTTGTCCATCGCCCAGGTACCGATGTGGGTGGACGTCATATAACGGATGTTCGAGAAGTCGAATGCCAGGACGGCTCCCAGCTCCGATCGCTGCAGCTCCGCTTTCAAACGGGCGAGTCGCTCGTCGCGAAGCCGGTCGAAATCGACCCGCGCCTCCCAGTCGACGCCGTTCGTGCCTGTGGTGCCGGTGTTCTTCATGTCACTCCTTCGGAGGGGGCACTTGCGCCCCGTGGGATCTCGGGTCGGGCGCGATCGCGGCGCGCATCATGATGCGGTCGCTCGCCCGAGTTCGGCGATGACCGACCAGTCCAGACCCGCGAGCTGGGGATCAGCCAGCGCGGTCTCGAACTGCGCGCGCAGAACCGGCGCCGTCGGCAGCTCAACGTGTCTCTCCGCGGCGAGCTGCTCAGCGAGACTCAGATCTTTCAGGCCGAGCGCGACGGTGAAGCCCGGCGGGTCGTAGCGCCTGTCGGCCATGATGCGGCCGTAGACCCGGTGAATGGGCCCGCCGAAGAAGGTGGTCGTGAACAGATCCACGAAGTCCGACCCGTCGACGCCTTCCGCCTCGACGAGCGCGATTCCCTCAGCCATGGACTCCAGGGCATGGAGCAGCATGAAGTTCATCGCGACCTTCACGGCGTTGGCCCGTCGTGGCGACTCTCCGAGGTACCACCGCTTGACGCTGGCGAAGGCGAGCAGAGGATCGACCTCCGCCACGGCGTGTTGGGGTCCTGCGACGAGGATGTTCAAGCCGCCCTCCGCGGCCACCTCGGGTCGACCCAGGACCGGCGCCGCGATGTAGGTCACACCCGCGTCGGCAAAGCGGCGCGTGAGAAGATCTGCCATCTGGGCGCTGACGGAGGCCAGGTTCACGTGTACGCGGCCTTGCCCGGCGGCTCCGATGCTCGCGCGGCTGAGGACGGCGTCGGCGGCTGAGTCGTCCGCCAGCATGGAGAACGAGACCGGTGCCGCGAGAGCCTCCGCCGCAGAATCCGCTTGTATCAGTCCAGCCCTGAGCAGCTCACTGTCCGGGGCGAGCGGCGTCCGGTTCCAGACCACGATCGGTGATCCCGACCGAGCCACGCGTAGTGAAATGGCCGCTCCCATGCGGCCCAGGCCCAAGAAACCGATGTGGTTCATGCTGAGCCCCTCCTTTCTCGTTCTGACAGCCTGGAAATCGCGTCGACCTGAACCGTCGCTCCGTTGAAGAGCGACTCGACGCCGATCACGGGGCCCAGGTGCGACATCGCGCGGGCGTTCCCCGACACCTCGAGCGGGATGAAATCTGCGCGCTGTCGCCTCGTTTGTCAGTCGTCGCGCCCATATACCCTGTGGAAGGGGGGAGCCGCTGTCGTGGGCAGCTCGGTCTTCCCGTTGATTACATGCCACCGCCGATTGTGATAGACCAACGGCGATGGCTCGCCCGCCTCATCCTCGAGGTGGGGTTTCGCCTCGATCGCCTCGACGATGAGCACCGTCGAACCGTGCACGTCGATGCGTTGCATGACGCGGCCACGCAGCCACGTCACCCCCGGATAGTACGGCTCGCCGGTCGGTAGCCGCCCCCATTCGATGTCGCTTCCGAACCGTGCGGCACCGCTACGCGATCCGAGCCTGGCGAGCGCCACGTGGTCGGCGGCGAGAAGGTGCACGACGACCGTCTCGGCCCTGCAGATGGTCGGGGTGCTCGACGAGATGGCCGAGGCCGAGAACATCAACGTCGGCGGGTCGATCGAGATGGACGCCACTGAACTGACCGTCATGGCCACCGGTCCGTCGCCCGCGTCAGCCGTGACGACGGCCACGCCGGCGGGGTGCGAGCGGAACGCGAAGCGGAACTGCTCCGCAGAAATACGTGGTTCTGCCTCCATTGACATCCTCCGTGCCTCTTCCTGACTCGACGCGACCGTCACACGATGGGCAGCACGAAGCGGGCGTCGTCCTCGCGTCCGAGCAGGACTCTGCCGTAAGCTTCGTACCCGCTCGCGCCGAGCGTGTGACCATGCGTGGCCGCCGTCGCCTGGTTACGCCAGATCCGTTGCAGAGAAGACGCGTCCGCGAACCCGCTCGAGCCGTGAGCCATCATGAGATCGTTGATTACGGCGGTGATCGTCTCCACCACCCATGCCGCCTTCGCGCGCATCTCGATGCGCGTCGCGTACGGAGCGTAGTAGGCTCGATCGGCCCCGGCGTATATCTCATCGGCGACCTGCTGCGCGACGGACTCTGCGGCGCTCAGGTTGACGCTCGCCTTCGCGATCAACGACTGGAAGATGCTGGAGTCCGTCTGCTTCTCGTAGCCGGTGTACGCGATGGATTTCGTGTCGGCGTGGGAGATGACGAAGTCCAGTGCTGCGCGTCCCATGCCGAGATGGGGCCCGACCAGCTTCATGAAAAGCGAGGGAACGAAGACGGTCCGATACGTCGCCTCGGTGTTGCTGCCGAGGTAATCACCCTCGACAGCCGCGGTCAGTGGCAACACGCGGTGAGCAGGTACGAACACATCTTGCGCGATCTGCGTCACGCTCGAGGTGGACCTCATCCCGGCAACATGCCAATTGTCTTCGGAGGACAGGTCAGAAGCGGGAACGAGCGCCAATCCGGCGTCGACGATCTCGCCGGCCGCGTTCTTCAGCGGGATACCCAGCAGCGACCAGCTCGCGTGCGTGCTGCCGGTGCCGTAAGCCCACTTCCCGGAGACCCGGTATCCGCCGTCGGTGGGTATGGAATCGGACGTCGTAGCCAGCACGATCGAGATGAGACGATTCCCGTCGGCATCGTCTCCCCAGACGTCCGCCTGAGCGCGGTCGTCCATCAGGCTGAGGACCCACGCTCCCGAGTCGAGAATGCCGAACACCCACGCCAGGCTTCCATCTCCGCGTGCGACTGCGCGCGCGACGGCCATCGACTCGCGGGTATTCGCAGCGAGTCCGCCGAACTTCTCCGGGGTCGAGACGACGAACGCCCCGGTGCCCACCAGTGCCGCGAACGCCTCGTCGTCCACATGGCGCGTCTGATCACCGCTGCGGCCGCTGGCGACGAGCAGTGGTTGCAGCGCGTCGATCTTGGAGATGATCGCGGACACCTGCGATCGGATCTCTGCCTCACCCATGTCTTGCTCGCTTTCGGCCTGCAGCGCGGTGACATTCGTTCATCACAAAATGACAGAGTCGATGGGCGCTGTCAATTTCTACTGTACATGGAGCGTGACTGGACATGTCGACGCCAGCCTTGTGAGGTCAGCGGCGCGGACGGCGCGCCTGCTCCTACGCGACTCACATCTGGTAACGACGGTGTTCACTGGGGGTCTTGACGGCCCGCAAATGTTCATTAAAGTTGAACGCTACGCAGTTTTCGGGTGGCGGCCAACCCGCGAGCCATCCGGATGAGACCGGTTGTGGAATGCAACCCAACCGGACTGAACGGAGACGCAAGCATGGTCAGAGTGACTTCAGCGGACAGAGAGAGGCCAGCCATCATGGAGCAGACAGCCCACACCGTATCGGCCGATCAGCTCAAGCGGGCCTTCCGAAACCATCCGGCCGGAGTCGCGGTGATCTCCGCCAGTGCGGACGGTGTGAACGCTGCACTCACCGTCAGTTCGCTCTCCTCTTTGAGCGCCGAGCCTCCTCTCCTCGTCTTCTCCGTCTCGGACATCTCGTCGAGCACTCCCGTCGTGCTCGCCGCGGAAACGGTCGTCGTGCACATGCTCGACGCAGGGTGCGCCTGGCTGGCGAAGCTCGGCGCCGAGCGCGGCGCTGACCGGTTCAAGGACGCGGGACAGTGGGACGTGCTGCCCGGAGGCGAGCCCTTCTTCGTCGGCGCCCCCGTGATCGTCCGCGCGCGGGTGGTCGACCACGTGCGGGCCGGCTCGTCGACTCTCTGCATCCTAGAGGCGGTCGAGATCGTCGACCGAGGCGAGGTGGAGTCCGACGCGGCGCGGCCGCTCGTCTACCACAACCGTACGTGGCATGAACTGAGCCCGGCCTCGACTCTGGCGTTCTGACCGATCGCGCTGTGCGACCTGACGCTCGAACGCTGACAGGACACCGACGGACGAAAGAGCCCCTGGTTCGCGCGAGCTGCGGCCTGAGGGGGAGGCGTACGACCCTGAGCGCCGACCCCGACCACGCCGTCCAAGCGGAGGAGGAGCGGAACTGATGCGGAGCCGAAGCTGTACGTCGCCGTCGGCATCTCGGGTGCGATCCAGCACCAGGCCGGTATGCAGACCGCGAAGACGATCGTCGCCATCAACAAGCACGCTGACGCCCCATCTTCGAGATTGCGGACTTCGGCGTCGTCGGCGACCTGTTCACGGTCGTGCCGCAGCTGATCGCCGCGCTCGAGGCGAAGCAGGCGTAACCGGCGATGGCCTAGGGATCTGCGGTGCGCGGCGGTCTGCCGCGCGTCTCCGGCGGTGAGCCCTGGCCTCCCGCCGGCACCGCGCCCGTCGCCGTCGAGACCCCCGTCACTCCGCCCGACGCCAACAGACGACTCCCTCCCTCCCCGAACTCGCGGCGGATGCTAGGCCGGGGTTCAGGTGGCGCGATACGCGGCAACGGATGCCACCACCCCGCGCGTCGCGACACCCGAGGCGTCCTCGACGGCGGGGCGGAGCGTTCGCCGAGGCCGGCCGCGCGTGTCGGGCGGCCAGTCATAGCCTCCCGTAGAGGCGACGAGCTCCGCCGCGAAGGTGGCAGCAGTGGCCGCCACCGAGACCGCCTGATGCTCCTATGGTGTCAAGTCGCGTGAGTTGAGCCAGCTGTCGTAGTTGGTGAGGAAGACGGCATCGTGGACCTGGCCGCGCTCGGCGAGGGAGATCTTCGCGGTGCTGACGCCGAGTCCGACCGCTGCGTGGACCTGGAGCAGGCCGAGCTCTTGACGCTTGGGGCGCAGTTCGCGATAGTCCGCGGCGGGGGGTGGGCTGGTGATGGGGGTGAAGACTTCGCGGGCGATCGCTCGCTTGAGGCAGCGGAGAATCTCTTTGGTGTTCTTCCCTTCATTCCGCTTCTTGGCGATGTAGTCGCGAGTGCGCTGGTCGCAGGTGATCCGGGCGACGGCGATCTGGTGCAGGGCGGAGTTCGCGTGCCTGTCCCCGCCGCGATTGAGGCGGTGACGGGTCGTCTTGCCGCTGGAGGCAGGGATCGGATTGGTGCCGCAGAGCGCCGCGAAGGATGCCTCTGGCGTAAGCCGGTCGGCGTTCTCGCCCGCCGTGATCAGCAATTGCGCGGCAGTGACGGTGCCGATGCCCTTGGTTTGCTGCAGGGCGGGATTCGCTTGCGCGACCAGCTGCTCGAGCTCAGCGTCGAGCGCGGCGGCTTCGACGCTGAGGAGCGGGTATCGCCGGGCCAGCGACTTCAGCGAGGACAGGACCGTCCTGCTGAGTAGGTTCTCCTCCATCGCTGGCCGGGTGCGAGCGAGTGCCGGAATCAGCTTGCCATCACTGTGATCCCGGGTATCTGGCGCGGATCTGCTCGGGTGAGGTGACCAGCAGGCTCTTGATCTGCACTCGCGTCGCAGCACGCGCCTTGACCGCGCTGCGACGCGGCGTGGCCGTAGCGGAGGGCCTCCACGACACCGTCCAGCTGCTTCGGTTCGGGATGACCTGGGCCGGCGAGCACGGCTTTCGCGGCCTCGTAGGCGTCGATCGGGTCCGACTTACCCCGCATCCGGCCGACCTCACGATTGGGGCGGATGACTTCGACGACACGGATCCCCGCTGATTGCAGATGCATCGTGACGCCTGCGCCATAGGAATGCGTTCCTTCGATGCCGACGTGCTGGACCAAGCCGAACGCACCGATGAACGCTGCGATGGCCTGGTACCCGATCAGTGTCGCCGGGAACCCGGCATCGCCGAGCCTTCGACCGTCGGCATCAATCACCGCGACATGGTGCGTATCGGCGTGCGTGTCGATGCCGGCGGGGACTTCCGGCTGGATCGTTGTCATGATGGTTCCGCCTTCCACTTCCCTGTGAGGGCTCGCCGGTCAGGGAGGGCAGACAAGACGTTGATGGGGGCTTCGACCCAAGCTCCTATGAGGTCATGCCAGCCCTGGCCGGCTCGCGAAACCCTGTCCCGGGTGGACAGATCAGATGCAAGGCACGAAGCCCGTCGACGACAGGGTCACACCCAGGACAGGGACGACTTCATTCTTCAACGTCGACGACGGTCCAACCTGAAGCCAAAGCGACGCTCGAAAATGAGGCCACCGGTTCGTCGTTTCGTTAGTCTGCCGGATCCTGGGTTCTGATGCTCGGGAGGCTGTCGATCCCTCGTCCGCGGAGCCGGTAGCTGGCGCCTTTGAGGGTGAGTACGTCGGCGTGGTGAACGATCCTGTCGATCATCGCGGCAGCGACGGCCTGGTCTCCGAAGACACCGCCCCAGCCGCTGAACGGCAGGTTGCTGGTGAGGATCAGCGACACGTGTTCGTAGCGAGACGAAACGAGCTGGAAGAAGAGATTCGCGGCGTCTTGCTCGAAGGGCAGGTAGCCGACTTCGTCGACGATGATCAGCCCGTAGCGGCGTAGCCGGGTGAGCTCGCGCGGCAGGTTCCCTTGCCGATGCGCGTCGGTGAGGCGGGTGACCCAGTCCGTCGCGGTGGCGAACAGCACTCGATGCCCGTGGCGGGCGGCGACAATCCCGAGCGCGGTGGCGAGGATGCTTCTACGTCGCGTCAAGCGGCAGGTGTGAGGTCTCGTTCGACGCCGCGCGCTTCGCTTTCCATGATGCGGTAGACCTCTCGTGCGATGGCGCGCTTGAGGCATCGTTTGATCTCTCGAGCCGACTTTCCCTCGAGTGTTCGACGGGCGGCATAGGCCTTCGTCGGCTCATGGATCCTGAGACGCGTCAGCGCGACCGTGTGCAGAGCCCGGTTGAGTTGGCGATCGCCGCGGCGGTTGAGGCGGAAGCGGGTGACGGCTCCGCTGGAGGCTGGGATCGGGGCCGCGCCGCCGAGGGATGCGAAGGCCGCTTCGGAGCGGATCCGGCCCGGGTGTGACCACGAAATCAGGAACTGCGCTGCGGTGATGGTCCCGATCCCGGGTCGTGCGAGAAGGGTGGGGCAGATCCGAACCACGAGCTGTTCAATCTCGGTCTCGTATTCGGACGCTTCCGCTTCGAGCATGAGTGCGCGGCGGGCGGTCCCGCGGATCGCCCGGACGGTCGCGCGGTGTTCGATCGATTGCGATGGGCTCGTGCGCAGGCGGGCGCAGCGCTGCAGCTGTTCGTCGGTAGTGCCGCGGCGGAGTTGGTCTCGTAGTGGCTGCGCGGCGTTCACGATGAGCGCTTTGAGTTGTCCGATCGCCTTCGTGCGGCTCACGACGGCGCCTTGCCACGCTGAGACCAGGACCCGCAGTGCTTCGCGGTCGCCGCGAGACCGGGGTGCGGCAAGGTGGTCCCGGCTGAGCGCCTCACGGGCCGCCCGGACCGCATCGAGGTCGTCCGACTTCGCTCCATCGCGCCGAGCGGGGCGTGCAGGCCGGTCGATTTCCACGACCCACTCCCCGTGCTCGAGGAGTGACGTGGTCAGTCCGGCCCCGTAGCTCCCGGTTCCTTCAATCGCCCACACCCTCTTGCCGGGGGCGGCGGAGTCCGCGAACGCCTGGAGCCGCCGATAGCCGAACGCGTCCGTGGCGACGGTGAGGTGCCTGATGACGCCGCCGGTGTGGCCATCGACGACAGCGGCTGTATCGAGTCGCGGTGGGTGTCGACGCCGATGACGTAGTCGACGACGCCTGCGAGCATTGATGTCATGGTGCTTCTCCTTCAGGTGAGTGCCATCTGGGTCGACACCGGCTCGGGAGAGTTACCACGTAGCAGGACTGTGATGAGGCACGACCCTTGAGGGGCCGGCCAGGCTTCTGATCAGGCCAACGGCGGTGGGCCGGGCCGGTGCCGGCGGCTACGACGACAGATCCATTGCCAGGACACCGCGAGGAGCGGGTCAGTGAGTCGTTTTGGGTCAGCCGCAGCTACCAGCACCGACACTGGCACCCCGGTGCCGTGGAGACCACCGGGCCCCTTCGTAGTCTCACAGTGTGTCTTGCCGGTGCCGGGAGGGCCGAGCAGCACCACGTTCTGCGCTTCGAGCAGGACCCGCGGCGTTGCGGGCGGAGACTTCGCGTTCCAGCACCGCGGCGAGGTAGTCCTCGAACGACCAGCCGGCATCGCGGGCTTGGTCGGCCATCTGGCCGAGCCGATCTGCGTCGCGCAGATCGCGGAGGCCGCGCGGATTTCCGTGCGCGCGCTGCGGTACGGCTTCGCTCATCAATTCGGTGTCTCGCCCAGCAGGTACCTGCGTGACAGTCGACTACGTCAGGTTCACGCTGAGCTGCGCGACGCGGATCCGGCGGTCACGACGGTCGTCGCGGTGGCCCGTCGGTGGGGCATCGGCCACGCGGGGCGCTTCGCCGCCGAGTACCGCGCGAAGTTCGGTGAATACCCCTCCGACACGCTGCGCCACTGACCAAGCGGCCATCGCGCCGCCTGGAGTGGGGGTTGATCCACCCGAACGGCGCGGCCGTCGCCGATGCGACAACCTCGCCGCCTACGCGCCTTCCTTCTCCGACGCCCGGTAGCGCGCGGGCTCCGGCGCCCGTGCGAACCACCGGCCCGTGACCTGGGTCGGCACGATGCGCACCCAGCGGTACTTCAGGGTGGGGATCCACGGGGTGAGCGGGAGCGCGTCCGCCTCGTCGATCTCTCGCTGCACCTCGAGGCGCTCCGCCACGCCCTTGACGATCACACTCGACGCGTGGGTGTCGTCGTACTCGTCCACTTCAAAGGCGACCCGTGGATGCTGGGTGAGCTCCGCGAGCTTGGAGCCGGGCGCGGTGCGGAAGAACACGCGCGGTCCATCGATCACGTAGTTCACGGGGAAGATATCGGGGTCGCCGTCCGCATCCAGGGCGAGGTGACCCAGCTCGCCGCGCGCGAGCAGATTCCAGCACTGCTCCTCGCTGAGACTCACGACCGCATCGTTCGTGTCTTCCATGACGCCATCTCCGTCGATCCCGTCCGCCGCACACGGCCCCTGCGCACACCATAGTTCCGCCGCGACCAAAAGGGCACTGGGCACCTGCGCTTCGAAGATGACGGATGCTGCGGGCCGCAGCATCCGTGTCTTCCCCCTAGTCTCGTCACCATGGGCGCGACGGCGAATGCCTATCTGACCGGGTTCGGCCGGTACCTGCCGGGGGAGGCGGTCGACAACGACGGCATCGCGGCGCGCCTCGGCGGTGTCGACGCGGTCACGGAGCGCACCCGCCGGCGCATCCTCGACTCGAACGGCATCCGGCAGCGGCACTACGCGCTCGACGAGCACGGCGAGCCGACCGAGCTCAACGAAGAACTCGCGGTCAAGGCCCTCCGTGCGGCGTTCGACGATCGCGGCATCGACGCCCACGACATCCGCATGCTCGCGTGCGCGACCACGATGGGCGACGTGCTCGTGCCGGGGTTCGCCTCGATGGTGCACGGGCGACTCGGTGGCGGGCCCATGCAGCTGCTGTCGGCGTCCGGTGTGTGCGCGTCCAGCCTCGCGGCCCTCGACGCCGCCGTCAGCAAGATCCGGCTCGGCGACCACCCGCGCGCGGCAGTGGTCGGCTCGGAACTCGCAAGCCGGAGTCTCCGCCAGCGCCGGTATGACGGCATCCGTGCCGGCATGGACGCCCACTTCCTCCGCTGGATGCTGTCGGACGGGGCGGGGGCCGTGGTGGTCGAGTTCCAGCCGCACCCGGACAAGCCGTCGCTGCGCGTCGACTGGGTGCGTCACGTCTCGCTCGCGCACGAGCACGACGTGTGCATGCGCGCCGGCATGGTGGGAGCGGAGCCGGTGGTCGGCGGAACATGGCAGGACGCCGGCATCGCCGAGGCGGACGCCGCCGGGATGTTCCTCCTTCGGCAGGACGTCGGCATGCTCGACGACCTCGCCGAGGCCGGCATCCGCCAGTTCGAGGAACTCGTCGACATCGGACTGGTCGACGTGCGCCACCTCGACCACGTCGTGTGCCACTACAGCACCAACATGTTCCGCGACGTCGCGTTCGAGGCGCTGCGCCGCCGCATCCCGACGCTCGACACCGACCGCTGGTTCTCGAACCTCGAGACCCGCGGCAACACCGGCTCGGCGAGCATCTTCATCGCGCTCGAGGAGGCCTGGCACTCGGGCCGCTTCGCACCCGGCGAGACCGTGCTGCTCGCGGTGCCCGAATCCGGGCGTTTCTCATTCGCCTTCGCCCATCTCACCGTGGTCGCCGCCCGTGACCAGCAAGGAGCTCCGATATGAGCAGCACGACGACCGTCTCCGCCGACACCGCCCGCGATGAGCCGGTGAGCCTGTTCGACCGCCTCGCCGCGGTCTGGGTCGAGCTCGAGGATCGGCTGGACCGGGTGCCCATCCTCCAGCGCCTCGCCGACGGCACGGTCACACTCGACGACTACCGGCGGCTGCTCTTCAACCTGCGCCAGCAGGTGGTCGACGGGTCGCCGTGGATCTCGCGGGCGGCGGCCAGCTTCGACATCGACCACTTCGAGCTGCGCGCGGCGGCGATCCGCCACGCCGAGGAGGAGCACCGCGACTACCTGATGCTCGAGCGCGACTACGTCGCGATCGGCGGTTCGCTCGACGAGCTGCGCCGTGGGCGCAAGAACATCGGGTCGGAGGCGCTGTCGGGCTACATGTTCCACTACGCGGCCCAGCCCAACCCTGTCGGGCTGCTGGGTGCGATGTTCATCATCGAGGGGCTGGGCGCGAAGCGCGCGGCGGGCTGGGCGGCGAGATTCCAGGAAGTGCTCGGCCTCGCCGACAACCAGGTGCACTTCATGCGCTACCACCAGGATGCCGACGCCGAGCACACGGGCGACATGGAGGCGATCCTGACGTCGGGCATCATCGATGACCGCGACGCCGACGACATCGTCCGCTGCGCGCAGGTGGTGGCGCGGCTGTACGCGCTGCAGCTCGAGGAACTGGACCGCTGACGTGGCGGCGCCGCGGCCGAGCATGCCGGAGTTCGTGCGCTCCGACCCGAGCATGTGGGAGGCGGTGTACGCCGATCCCTCCGTCCCCCTGGACCGCGCGCTGGTGCGTCAGATCATCAACGACCAGCGGCGCCTGTCGCGGCGCTGGCTCTACCCGATCGCGCGGATCGTCTCGCGCGTGCTCGTCGCGATCATCTCGATCGTGAAGCGCGTGCTGCCGTTCCGGTGGATGCCGCTTCCCACCATGGACGCGCTGTGCGTGTGGTTCCTGCGGCGCTTCGTCTCGCCCGGCGCGGTCGAGCTGCTGATCCGGCACTTCGTGGTCGAGACGAACCTGGTCAACTTCATCATCCGCAACACCGCGGTCGACATGGTGCCCGTGACGCTGCGACCCGAGACCCTCGCGGGCCTCGGCGACTCGGCCGTGGTCGAGCACGACGTCAACGTGTACGACGTGCTCATCGCCCTCGACGGTGTTGCGCTCACGCGCCCGGAGACGCTCGACTTCCAGCAACTCGACATCCCGCCGCTCGACGCCGAACGGGGCCGCCGGCGCTACCTGCGGCTCGATATCCAGAGCGCGCTGTGCTTCATGAACATCCCGTTCTCCATGGCGCTCACCGTGGAGGAGTACCGGCGCGCCGTCCACTCGATCCGGTTCGACGACTCGTTCCTCGAGATCCTCGCGCTCGTCACGGGCGACGACACCTTCCGCCACTGGAAGCTCGCCGGCATGAGCCTCTGGATGGACTCGAACGTCGACGTCCCGCGCATGGTCTACCGCCATGCGCTCGTCTGCGAGTACGCCCATGCGCACCTCGTGAAGCTCGCCGGCGGTGCCCACCCGCGCGACACCCCGGCCGAGTTCGACTGAGGAGACGGCGATCCCCCCGCGCCGAACGGACGCGGGAGGATCATCGTGTGCGGCGTCAGGAGCCGCCGGGCCCCGGGCAGTAGATGATGTGACTGATGTCCTTGCCGGAGAGCGACGACACGTCGCCACCGCCGAAGAACTCGTACACCGTGTTGGTGCGTCCTGCCTTCACGACGACGACCGTGTAGCTGTCGGGAAGCGTGTACGACAGCACCCCGTCGTAGTCGAACTCGATCTTCTCGCAGTTGTCCCCCCACGTCGCCGCGTGATTGCCCTCCGGTGTCGCGGGCATCTCGTACGCCCACCCGTTCGCCTGCGCTGCGGCCGCACCGCCGAGCGTGGCACAGAGGACGAGCGCGGCCGTCGCGGCAGCCTTCTTGATCGGATTCTTCATCGGACCCTCCCCAGGTTCCGGGCGCAGGAGAATCGACTCGGGCGCACAAATCCCCCTGTTGCGCCATTCCTGGCGGGATTCTACGACCGAGGCACGCACCTGTCGATAAGGAACGACTGCCGAAACCCCTTAAGGAGACGGATGCTGAGCCTCGCAGCGTCGAGGAGGCTCGACGTCTCAGGAACCGAGCTCCGCGACCATGGCTGCGAGGCGCTCGTACTCCTCCGGCATCCCCGGGTTCGCGAGGCGCGCGTCGGTCGGCGCGCGCCCGGCGATGACGTCGTCGAGGTAGCGGCGGTCGGCGTCCAGGCGGGCCACGGCGTCGAACCCGGGCGTGCCGTGGCCGGGGATCACGAGCTCCGCCTGGCCGGCGTACGGCGCGAGAAGATCGAGCGCCACGAGATATGACGGCAAGTCGTCCGGGTCGAACGGGAGCGGCAGCTCGAGGTCGCTCAGCATGTCCCCGGCGATCAGCACGCGCTCCCCGGGCAGCCACACGGCGGTGTGACCCGGAGCATGGCCGTCGTGCACCACCAACTGGGGTGCGAAGCCCCGAGGAACCGACGCGGGCGGGATCGCAGCATCCGTTCCCTCCACCCGCCCCATCAGTTCCACCAGCTCGCCGGGAAAGTCGACGCCGAGCGCCGAGACGAGGGCCGCGCGCTCATCGCGGGCCAGCGCCGCCGTCGCGGGCGACGCCCAGCGCGGGGCGGGGCCGAAGCGCGGGTGCCACAGCAGGTGGTCGTGGTGGGCGTGCGTGGCGAAGCCGCCGACGACGCGGAGCCCGCGTGCGTCCAGCTCGTCGGCGAGGGCATCGAGCTCATCGGGCATCCACGCCGGATCGATGAGCAGGGCCTCGCCGTCGCGGCACAGCACGGTCGACGTCGTCGACATCACGCGGCTGGTGGCGACGAGCACACCGTCGGCGACCTCGATCATCGCCGTTCACTCTAACGGCCCCGTTCCCGCACGGGCGCGTTAGCATCGCACCGACGGAACGCGTGTGATGAGAGGCAGGCGCATGAGCCTGAGTGAGATCGACCCCACCGTGCCGCCCTCCGGCGAGGGCTGCGCCGACTGCGACGACGTCGGCGGGTGGTGGGTGCATCTGCGGCGGTGCGCGGTGTGCGGCGACGTGCGCTGCTGCGACACCTCGCCCGCGCAGCACGCGACCGCGCACTTCCGGGCGACGGGCCACCGGTACGTCCGCAGCTTCGAGCCGGGGGAGGAGTGGTTCTGGGACTACGTCGCCGAGGACTACATCGACGGTCCCCGGCTCTCGCCGCCCGAATCGCGTCCCGACACGCAGCCGTCGCCGGGGCCGGAGGGCCGGGTTCCGGCCGACTGGCGCGAACTGATCCACCGCTGAGAAAGGGACGTGCGATGGGCACCGCGAAGATGACGCAGCGCGAGTTCGAGCGGATGATGAAGCCCGCGCTCACCGACGCGCAGTGGGAGCGGCTGCTGTCGTTCGGCGAGCCGCACGATGTCGCGCAGGGCGAGTACCTGTTCGAAGCCGGTGACCTCGACTACGACCTCATCCTGGTCGACAGCGGCGAGATCGAGATCGTCCGCGTCGCGTTCGGCTGGGTGGGCGAGACCCACGTCGGCACGATGGGGCCGCGCAGCTTCGTCGGCGAGCTGGGGCTCCTCAACGGGCAGGGCGCGTTCCTGTCGGCCCGGGCGACGAAAGCGGGACGGATGCTGCGAGTCAGTCGTTCGCGCCTGCGCGTGCTGATGGCGGAAGACGACGAGCTGTGCGACATCATCCTGCACGCGCTGTGGGCGCGGCGCGAGATCCTCCGCACCGGTCCCGCCGCGCTGACCCTCAAGCTCGTCGGACCCCGCTCGTCGCGGGAATTCCTGGCGCTGCGCCGCTTCGCGGAGCGGGTCGATCTCGTGCACACGGCCATCGAGCTCGCCCCGGGCGACCTCTGGACGCTCGGCGAGCACGGCATCGGCCTCGACGACCTGCCGGTCGCCTTCATCCAGGGCGAGGCCATGAAGCGGGCGACGCCGGGCATGGTCGCTGAGCGGCTCGGGCTCAGCTACCAGGGCCGCGCCGACGAGGTGGTCGACCTCGTCGTCGTGGGCGGCGGCCCCGCCGGGCTCGCGGCCGCCATCTACGGGGCCTCCGAAGGCCTGAGCACCGTGCTGTTGGATGCGGTGGCCCCGGGCGGGCAGGCGGCGGCGACGTCGCGGATCGAGAACTTCCTGGGCTTCCCGTTCGGTGTCAGCGGCGGTGACCTCATCGGCCAGGCGTCGCTCCAGGCGCTCAAGTTCGGGGTGCGCGTCTACGCACCCTGTGAGGCCGCAGACCTCCGCCCCGCGGGGAACGACCTCGACGTCACGCTCACCGACGGACGCGTCATCCGTGCGCGCACGGCGATCGTCACCTCGGGGGCGGCCTACCGCACGCTCGACCTCGACCGCTGGAACGAGTTCGAGGGCGCGGGCATCTACTACGCCGCGACGCCGCTCGAGCTGCGACAGGTCTTCGAGTCGCCGGTGGTCGTCGTCGGCGGGGCCAACTCCGCCGGGCAGGCGTCGCTGTACCTCGCCGCGAACGGATGCCCCGTGCACCTCGTGGTGCGCGGTTCCGACCTCGGCAGCCGCATGTCGTCGTATCTCGTGGACCGGCTGCTCGAAGACCCGCGGATCGACGTGCACACCCAGTCCCGCGTCACGGCGCTCGGTGGCAGGTCGGCGCTGGAGAGCGTCCGGATCGACTCGATCGGCGACGTCGCGGCGCGAGGGCTCTTCTGCTTCATCGGCGCGGAGCCCGCGACGTCGTGGCTCGCGGAGCTCGATCGCGACGCCGACGGGTTCCTCCGCACCGGCACGGACGTGTCGGTGCAATCCCTGGAGCGCTGGCAGGGGATGGGCCGCGAACCGCTGCCGTTCGAGACGTCGGTGCCCCGCATCTTCGCCGCGGGAGACGTGCGCCGCGGCTCGATGAAACGCGTCGCCGCAGCGGTGGGCGAGGGATCCAGCGCCGTCGCATCGGTGCACCGCGCGCTCGCCGAGATCCGCTGACCCGGCCCCGCCGCGCCGTCACCAGCCGCTGCGGGTCGGCGTGTGGCCCTCGCGGGCGTCGTCGGGCATGGCCATCTCGGCGCGCACGCCCAGGAGACGGATCGGCCGGCCGGGCTCGATCTTGGCGACGAGCTCCAGGGTCCGCGCCAGGACGACCTCGCGGTCGGAGGTCGACGGGATCTTCTTCGTGAACGTCTTGGTGAAAAACGGCGCGTAGCGCACCTTCAGCCCGAGTCCGACGACCGGCCGGTCGTCGGCGGCGACCTCGTCGAGAACCTCGCCCAGCAGTCTGCGGGCGGCCTCCTCGATCTCGGCGGGCTCCACGATGTCGACCTGGAACGTCGTCTCCTTGCTGTGGCCACGGGCGACCCAGGGGGTGTCGTCGACGACGTTCGAGCCGTCGCCGCGACCGAGCTGGCGGTACCAGAGGCCCATCCTGGGGCCGAACTCGGCGGTCAGGGCATCCGGGTCGGCGACGGCGAGCTCCGCCACCGTCTCGATCCCCAGCAGCGCGAGCCGCTTCGAGATCTTCGAGCCGACGCCCCACAGCGCGATCGTGGGGCGGTGGCCCATGACCTCGAGCCAGTTGTCGGCGGTGAGGTGGAAGGTACCGCGTGGCTTGCCGAAGTCCGTGGCGTTCTTGGCACGGACCAGGTTGTCGCCGATGCCGACACTGCAGTGCAGCCGGGTGCGGTCGAGCACGTCCTGCTGCAGCCGGCGGGCATAGCCTTCGGGGTCGTCGGTCTCGACACCGACGAACGCCTCGTCCCAACCGAGCACCTGCACCACGGCGCCCGGCTGGGAGCGCAGCGTCGTCATGACCTGCTCCGACGCGGCGAGGTACAACGGCGCGTCGACCGGCAGGATGACCGCATCCGGGATCTTCCGCGCGGCGATGCGCAGCGGCATCCCCGACCCGACTCCGAACTCGCGTGCCTCGTACGACGCCGTCGAGACGACAGCTCGCTCGGTGGGATCGCCCCGGCCACCCACGATGACCGGCTTGCCCGCGAGCTCGGGGTTGCGCAGGATCTCGACGGCGGCGATGAACTGGTCGAGGTCGACGTGGAGCACCCAGCGACGAACCTCCCGCGTCTCGCGCATGAGATGAGCGTAGGCCGGGCTTCGGACGTGCGCTCGCTCCACGCCGCCTCGGTCATGGCGGCCTTCGTCATCGGGACCTGACAGGCATCGCCCTTGTGCCGATGTCCGTCGGGTTTGGGGCGCATCCCGTGCGTTCGGGGCGCACGAGACGCGCCCCGAACGTGCGCCACGCGCCCCGAACCGGTCATGTGTGCAACAGGGTCTTCCCTTCCGGCCCGAAGCCCGTACCGGCCGCCCCGCCGCGCGTCAACCCCCGTGCGCCGGGCGGCAGACCGTTCGTACTGTGGCTGTTCCCGATGAGAGGAGCCGTCATGGCAACCAGCACGGTGACCGCAGAGACCGAAGTCGACGCCCCGATCCGCGCGGTGTACGACCAGTGGACCCAGTTCGAGGAGTTTCCGCGGTTCATGTCCGCGGTCGAGCGCATCGAGCAGCTCGGCGACCGGCGTCAGCACTGGGTCGTGAAGGTCGGCGGGGTCGAGCGCGAGTTCGACGCGACGATCACGGACCAGGTGCCCGACGACCACATCGCGTGGGCCAGCGACGGCGAAGCCGTCCACTCGGGACGTGTGAGCTTCCAGTCGCTCGGCGACCGGACCAAGGTCGCCCTCGAGATGACGTGGAGGCCCGAGACGTTCACCGAGAAGACCGGCGCAGCGCTCGGCATCGACGAGCACGCGGTGAAGAAGGATTTCGAACGGTTCAAGGACTTCATCGAGGAGCGCGGCCGCGAGACCGGGGGCTGGCGCGGCGAGATCCACGGCGGCACGACGACGCCCTGAGCGCCGGACCGCCCGAGAGATCGACGAGAGGAAGCACGATGTCCGACAATCTGCCCGCCGACATCCCGCCTGCGCCCGACGGCCAGGTCGGGATCCAGCCGACCCGCGACCGCGACACGTCGATCGAGCCCGACCCCGCGCTCGATCCCGCGCAGGCCGAATGGGACCGCACGACGGCGCGCGACGCCGGACTCTTCGTCGATGACAGGGCGACGGCCACCGGCGACGACCCGGCCCACCTCCCGTCCGACGACGAGGACGTGCCGCGCACCGACCTGCCGTCCGAGGGCGCACAGCCCGAGACCCAGGGGCTCTCCCCTGAACTCGCAGAGCAGGGCGACACCGGCCAGGGCGACCTCGCCCCCGAGGACTACTGAGCCGACAGGACAGGTCCAGCGCCCCGAGCGGGTCGCTGGACCGAGGGCTCCGCGCAGGGGGGAACGATGCGCGGAGGGGGTGGTGGATGCCTCGGCCCGGCGGCCTGGCCCGGGCCGAGGCATCCGCGTCTATACGAAGGCGAAGAGCGGCGGGAAGACGGCCACCACGACGGCAGCCCAGGCGAGGTAGACGGGCAGGAAGCCGGTCTGCCATCTCTCGAGCCGCTCGTACGGAGCCCGGTGCATCGAGAAGCGCAGCTGCAGCCAGGCGGCGCCGGCGAGGTTGGCGAGCAGGATGACGTTCAGCCCGAGTGAGGCCAGCTTGTTCGGGCTCGCGCCCCACTCGGCGATGCGCCCGATCATCGCGACGAGCACCATGATGTCGACCACGAGCGCCGCGACGACCATGAGCAGCTGCGTCCGGTCGAACCACGAGGGCGGCGCCAGCGGATCGCGGGCAGACAGCGCGTAGAGCAGCAGGCCGACCACCACGACGAGCACGATGTCGAACAGGACGAGCAGGTCGCGCTGGCCGAACACCTCGGTCGTGCTGTCGTCGATCAGGTTCCCCTGGATGAAGCCCGCGGCGATGAACGCGAGCAGCAGCACGGTGAACAGCGGTGTGAAGAGCTTCGTGAGCACCGGGGCGATGTTCTCGATGACGCTCTGCTTCGCCTCGACGAGCCAGGCGGCGATGAGGATCGCGCCCGCCAGACCGCACGGGACCATGACCTCTTCCACGAACCAGCCGGCGTCGAGGTCGATGGCGGCGAAGACGCCCATCGTGAGCGCGATGAGAACGCCGCCGCCGAGCGCGATGAGCGCGAGGTAGACCACCCACTCGCCGGTGAAGCGGATGAAGTCCATGCGGGCGCGGCTCGACCTGACCCGGCCGTTGACGTAGGCGATGCCGGTGGCGAGCCACAGCACCACGACGACGTGCGTCGCGGCGAGCATCAGCGTCGCGCCGCCCGGGGCGAACGGGTACACCGCCATCACGATGGCGGCCGCCACGAACGGCACCGCCACGACCGCGATCGTCGAGAGCGTCGCCGTGCGCCGCACCAGGAAGTACGTCGCGAGGAAGGGCAGAACGAGCAGTGCGTACCAGCGGCCGTAGAAGTCCCCGTTCTCCGCGAACTGCACGCCGAACAGGGCGGGGATCTTCACCGCGAGGGCGGCACCCACTGCGAGTCCGACCGCGAGCAGCACGCCGCCGCCGGGGCGGGGTGCGCGCGGCTCGTCCTGGAACATCAGCTGCTTCCAGAGCCGCTCGGAGTGTTCGCGCGCGAACTCGCGCGACAGGTCGTCGAGGCCGCCGAGCCGCTTCACCGCGACCAGGAAGGCCTCGTCACCGTCGAGGCCGGATGCCTCGAGTCGGTCGATCTGGCCGCGCAGGTGGTCCTCGAGCTCGTCGACGTCACGGCCGTCGATCGCCTCGGGACGTGAGACGTACGCGCGCCACGTCGAGATCTGGTCTTCGATGCGAGGGTCGAGGTCTTCAGTCATGTCAGGCACCTCCGAACGCCGGGATGCCCGCGAAGTCCGTGCCGCCGTCGCGATCCGACCACACCCGCTGCAGCGCGCGGCTCACGACCGCCCACTGCTGCCGCTGCTCGGCGAACGCCGCCCGTCCCGTCGAACTGAGCCGGTAGTGCTTGCGGGGCCGGCCGCTCGGGGAGGCGCCCCACGACGACTCCACGTGCCCGAGACGCTCGAGGCGGTGCAGCAGCGGGTACAGCATGCCGTCGCTCCATTCGAGCTCCCCGCCCGACAGCTCGCCCACGCGCTGCAGGATCGCGTAGCCGTACGACTCGCCCTCCGCGAGGATGCCGAGCACCATCGGCGTCGCCGCGGCGGCGACCAGGTCCTTGCCGATCTTCACGTCGTCCTCCATACCTAGAAGTTCTAGGTACATAGAAGTACAAGTTACCTAGAACCGCAAGGTACACCGTCGAGGCGGCGGAGCGCACCATCGAACTCGCCCGAGGGGCGAGGTGCGAGCACAATGGGGCCACAGCCGGAGCGCGTCCGGCTTCGCCCGACCCGAGGAGCCTCGCCATGGCCCGTTCCCTCTCCGAGATCCGCGATCGGTCCCGCGCGCGTGCGAAGGCGCGCTCCGAGGCGCGAGCCGAGCTCAAGAACACCGCGTACGAGATCTTCATCGGAGCGCTGTCGATCCTCTCGATCGGCAACCTCGTGCTGATGTACGTCATCGCGGGCGACACCGCGCTCGAGCTGGTCCTGTCGGTCATGAACGCCCTGTTCAGTGCGATCTTCCTCGGCGACTTCATCTATCGCATCTCGACGGCGCCGAAGGCGTCGCGCTACTTCTTCCGCGGCTTCGGCTGGGCGGACCTGCTCGCCAGCCTCCCGTTCCCCCAGTTCAAGATCCTGCGACTGTTCCGCCTGCTGCGGGTCTTCCGTCTGCTGCGTGAACTCGGCCCGCGAACGGTGTGGACGACCCTCATCCACGACCGCGCGAACAGCGCGCTGATGACCCTGCTGCTGATGGGCATCCTCGTCCTGCAGTTCGGCAGCATCTCGATCCTCTACGTCGAGGAGAACGCGGACGGCGCCAACATCACGTCGGCCTCCGACGCGCTCTGGTACACGATCGTCACGATCTCGACCGTCGGCTACGGCGACCAGTACCCGGTCACCAACGCAGGGCGCATGATCGGCACGCTCATCATCGTCGTGGGCGTCGGCATCTTCGGTACGTTCACCGGCTACCTCGCGAACCTCTTCCTCGGTCCTCGCAAGGCCGCAGAAGAGGCGCAGACGGATGCTGAGACCCCGGCTCCCGCGGACGACACCGCCGTGGTTCCCTCCGACGCTGAGCAGGCGATCGCGGATCACGCGGCGAAGGGCGTCGCGGCCGGTGCGGTCGCCGGTGCGGTGAAGGCGGGCGCGGCCGCGGGGCAGGGCAGGGGTCCGGGGGCGCCGATCGCCGGTACGCCGGAATCGCCGGGGCTCGAGCCCGAAGGCCGGGAAGCCGAGCCTGAAGACACGGTCGAGCGCCTGCGCGCACTGCTCGCGCAGTCCGACCAGGCGATGGCCGAGATGCGGCGGCTCCTCGCCGACGCGACCCGGTAGACGCCCGACCGGAGGACGAGGCGAGTAACCGACCGGTCAGTGGCGCGAGGCGAGCGCGTTCCAGATGCCCGCGCCGAGTACGACGGATGCGGCGACGAAGGGGGCGACGAGTGCGGTGCCGGCTCCGGCGTAGTCGGCCACGAGTCCCGTGAGAGCGGATGCTCCGGACTGGCCAACGACGATGGCAGAGCCGAGCATCGTCATCACCGTCGCGGATCGGCCTCGTGGACTGAACGCGGCGGCGAGGCTGTACTGCGTGACGAGAGTCGGTCCGATGCCGACGCCGATCACGAGGAGGCAGATCGCGATCGCGCCGATGCTCCCGACGAACGGCAACGCGATCGTGCCCGCGACCAGGATCGAGGCGAATGCCAGCCACCGCGCGCGCAGCGTGAAGCGCGCCGGGAACAGCGCGACGCCGAGCGCGAGGGCAGCCGAGCCGATGCCCATCGCCCCGTAGACGAGACCTGCCTGCTCGGGCGCGCCGCGCTCGGCCATGAACGCCGTGAGCGACGTCAGCATCGCGCCGAAGAACAGCCCCATTCCCAGCGCGCCGGCCACGGGCGCGAGCACGCGCGGACGGAGCAGCTCGCGCACAGGCGCCTGCTCGGGCGGCGGGCCGCCGGTCGATGGCGTGAGGGTCTGCGCTGTCGGGTGCAGGGCGAACGCGCTGACGAAGAGGAGTCCGAGCACGGCGGCGCCGATCACCGGGGCGGCCGGGTCGAGAGTGGTCGCGAGCAGGCCCACGATCACCGGTCCGAAGACGAACACGATCTCGTCCGCCGCGGACTCGTATGCCATCGCTCCGTTCACGACGGGCGTGCGGCGCTGCGTCGGGTACGCGCGGCCGATGATGCCGACGAGGCGACTGCGCGAGAGCGGCGCGACCTGCGGCATGGTCGCGCCGATGAAGAACGCGACGGCGAGGAGCGCGGCATCCGGAACCGGCGCGAAAGCCAGCCACGCCATCGTCGCGAGCATCGCGCTGTTGGCGGCGCCGGCGATCAGCAGAACGCGCCGCTGACCGAAGCGGTCGGCGGCGGCGCCGAGGAGCGGCCCGACGAGAGCGGTGCCGAGACCGGTCATGGCGCTCGTTGCACCGCCGAGGGCGAGCGAGCCGCGCGCCGAGACGACGAGGGTCAGGATGCCGACCACCATCATGGCGAACGGCAGACGCGCGATCAGCGCGATGGGGAAGTACGCGTAGCCGGCCTCGCGGATGAGGCTCGGGCGCCGGACGGCGGCGCGCGCAGAGGTGGCGGTCTCGACGAGTGTCGTGTGCATCTTTCTCCTGGCCATGCGCCGAGGGTCGGCGGCTGCTGGTGCCGCCTTGTGCGCAGCCGGGAGCCGCAGACAGGTAGATGCACATCGAAATGGGCACCGCCAGTCTACCGTGGCCCACCTGGGCGGGGCCTGGCCGGGGTGCTTCCCTGGCGCTATCCGCTTTGGGGCGCGCCGCGAACAGCCGGGGCGCATGCCGTGCGCCCCGAACGCACGGGACGCGCCCCGAACGCGGGGCCGCCTGGCTCAGAGCACGGCGCCGACCATCGCCTCGCCGAGCGGCGTGCGTCGGTGCAGCATCCGGGCGCCGTCGCGGGTGCTGGCGACCAGGCCCGCGTCACGCAGCACCGTGAGGTGGTGCGAGGCCGTCGAGAGCGCGAGGCCGCAGTCGCGGGCGACCTGGGAGGTGGTTCGCGGCTCGTGGGCATCGAGCAGGATGCGGGCGCGCGCGGGGCCGAGCAGGGCGCCGAGCGCAGACGACACGTCGGTGGGGTCCCGCGCCCACGTCGCCGTCACGCCCTGCGCGGGGTAGAAGAGCGTCGGCTGCGCGGGCGGCTCGGTGAGCACGAAGCATCCCGTCGCGCCCATCACCGACGGCACGAGCACCAGGCCGCTGCCTCGGCAGTCGACGACCTCGCTCCAGATGCGCATCGTGACGCGCACCGCCCCGTCCGACCACTCGACACGATCGTGCAGCGTCTGGATCATCGCGCCGATGCCGCTCTCGGCGATGCGGCGCGAGCGCACCGCGATGTCGGCGCGCAGCAGTCGCTCGAGCTGCGTCCAGACCGGGGCGACGCCCGAGTTCCACACCGACAGCCATGCCTCGGCGATCATCGCTCGGGCGCGGTCGGGCCGCTCGAGCATCCGCTGCACCGCCGCGCGGCGGGCACCCTCGGTCCGCACCAGCACCTTCGTCATGTCGACCTCGAAGCGCTCGTCGTCGATGTCGCGCAGCCGCTCCGCCTCAGCCTCGGGCGTGAGTTCCCACGTCGGCGTGGTGGTGAGGAAGTCGGGGAAGTAGCCCTCGTCGCGGATGAGCAGCGCGAGCACGTCGAAGTCGTCTCGCGGGATCGCGCCGCGGGTCGCCCGCATCCATCCCCACTGCAGCGGGTACTCATCGGGCCGGAGCATCGCGCGCACCGCGTGGCAGAGCTCGTGACCAGGGGAGATCCCGAACCGGATCGCGGTGAGATCGTCCGGCGCCAACTGGAAGTCGACAAACTTTCGATCCACATCGAAACTATAGGGTCGGCCGGCGCCGAAGACGAGGGTGGGATCACACCATCGACAGGACGGAGCACCCCATGAGCATCGCGATCCCGGACATCGTCCCGGCTGCCGCCACCCGCGTCGGCACGGGAACCCTGCGCCGCTTCATCGGCGCCGAGCACGGCGCCGGAGTGTCGTACTTCTTCGTCGACAACGAGCCGGGCCAGGGTCCCGACATCCACCGCCATCCGTATCCCGAGACGTGGGTGCTCCTCGAGGGCGAGGCGCGCATCACGATCGACGGGCAGACGCTCCACGCGGTCGCCGGTGACACGGCGACTGCGCCCGCGGGGGCGTGGCACGGCTTCAAGAACTGCGGCACCGGACGCCTGCGAGTGCTCTGCATCCACGCCTCCGACCGCATCATCCAGGAGTGGCAGGATGCTCCTGGGGTGCTCGACATCCCGTCCACCGGGAACTGAGGAGAACCGCATGTCGTTCCAGGCATATCTCGACAACATCGAGACCAAGACGGGCCTCACGCCGCGTCAGCTCATCGAGAAGGCGCACGAGAAGGGGTTCGACGAGAACACCAAGGCGACGCCGATCGTCGAGTGGCTCGCAGCCGACTACGGTCTCGGCCGCGGCCACGCGATGGCCCTCGTGCACGTCATCACCAAGGGACCGCAGATCAGCGACAAGCACGTCGGCACCGATACGACCCACTCCGACCCGTCGAACATGCTGTGGCTCGACGGCAAGGCGACGAACCCCAACCCCTGACTCAGGTTGCGCCCGGTTCGGGGCGCGCCGCGCCCGTACGGGGCGCACGCGGCACGCCCCGAACGCGCGGCATGCGCCCCGAACCAGAAGGTCAGCCGCGGGGGCGCCGCCACCACGGCCGACGCGGGGACGCGGCATCCGTCTCCGCCTCGGCGGCCGGCTCGTCGACGTCGCGTCGCTCGCGCCACGCGGCCACCTCCGCCTCGACGTCGCGCGTGGGCGTCACGACGGGCGGGCCGCCGAGCAGCTGGCGGCGCGCCTCGACGACGCGGCGGTTGAAGTCCTCGAGTGCCTCGCGCACGTCGGCCTCGCGTGACAGCTCGTCGAGCTTCGCGTCGAGCTCGGCGTTCTCGACCCGCAGCATGAGCGCGGGCGGACCGAGCCCGGTGAGCTGCTCGGTCTCGATCTTGCGGCGGATCCACCAGTCCGGGTCGTGGGTCTCACCGAGTCCGGGGATGGGCTTGCCCGCGCCCGGCAGGCCGTCGAACTCGCCGCGCCTGATCGCCTGCTGGATCGCCGTCTCGACGACCGCCGCGCGATCGGCCGCCGAATACGCCTGCGCGGCCGGCGAACCCTGGGGCGCAGCATCCGTCTCGTCCCGGTCCTCGGCCTCGTCGCGGTGCGCCGCGCGGTAGCGTGCGGCGGCGAGGCGCGGGTCGTCGGTCATGAGCCCGAGACGTGGTCCCGCCACGAGTGCTGCGGGTCGTAGCCCAGCAGGCGGCGAGCCTTGTCGATGGAGAGGAGGGTGTCGTGCTCGCCGAACTCGCGAGTCTCGACGCCCGGGAAGACCTCGGCGACGAGCTCGGCATTGGGGCGTGACATCACGGTGTCGGCCGCGGCGATGATGTACGTCTCGAACCCCGGGGGAGCGACCTCGAGCGCGCGCTGCACCGCCTGCGCGCCGTCGCGGGCGTCGATGTAGCCCCACAGGTTCCACTTGCGCGTCTGCGCGTCGTCGTCGTACGACGGGAACGCCTCGTAGTCCTCGGGCACCATCACGTTCGAGAACCGCAGGCCGGTGATCGACAGGTCGGGGTGCCAGCGCACGAGCTCCACGGCCATGCGCTCCTCGAGCGTCTTGACCAGCGAGTACACCGACTCGGGGCGCGGCGGGTACTCCTCGTCGACCGGGATGTACGGCGGCGGCGCGTCGAACGGCAGTCCCAGCACCGTCTCGCTGGATGCGTAGACGATGCGACGGATGCCGAGCCTCACTGCCGCCCAGAACACGTTGAACGTCGCGTTCATGTTGTTGTGGAACGTCGCGACATCGGAACGGATGCCGGGGGCCGGGATCGCGCCGAGATGCACGACCGCGTCGAACCCGTCGTGGCGGTCGTTCACGGCGGAGAGGGCGTCGACGACCTGGCCGTAGTCGGTGAGGTCCACCTGGACGAAGTCGGGCCCGCGGGTGCCGACGACGTCGAGGCCGATGACGTCGTAGCCGGACGCGCGCAGTTCGCGGGCGACGACGGTGCCGAGCTTTCCGGACGAGCCGGTGAGGGCGATGCGCATGACTCCAGCCTGCCATTGCGGAGCGCTCACCGGGTCGGATCGGGGCGGGTCGGGTGAGGACCGGGCACCCGCGGCCCGGCGCCTCCACGAGCCGGTGGAATCCGAGCGGACGAGAGAGAGGCCCCGGCAGGCGGACCTGCCAGGGCCTCTTCAGCCGCAGGAGTCAGGCCCGCGGCATCCGTTCATCTCAGCCGCATGCGCGCGCCGCGTACGTGGCCGACACGGTGCCCGTCGCGTCGCCTGCGGTCACGTCCACGGAGACCTGGCCCGGAGCCACCGACACGAGGCGCGTGGAGAAGGCGTACGTCGCGGACTTGCCGGCAGCGACCGTCGCCGTCTTCGAGCCGAACGGGGTCTCGACATCGACGGCCGCCGCGACGTCGCCGGCGTTGGCGACCTTCGCGGCCAGGACGACCTTGCCCGCGACGCACCGCGTCTCGGCGCTCACGACGACGTCGACGGCAGCCTCGACCGTCACCGTCGCCTCGACCGGCATGCGCGAGGCATCCTGCGCGACGCCCGACACGGTGAACGTGCCCGGCGTGGCGTAGTCGGCCGGGTCAATCGCATTCCACTCCACGGCGACCGTCTCGCTCGAACCGTCGGCCTTCGTCAGGTTCGCCTGCGGCAGCACGGGCGCCGCGCCCGCCAGGGTCGTGACGTCCATCGCGCCGACCGAGGCCACCGCCAGGTTCGGCTGGTACGCCTCGAGCACCTTCTGGTACTCGGCCCGTGTGACCGGGATCACGGTGCCGTGACGCGGCTTGCCGCCGTCGGCGTTCTGCGGCAGGTTGCCGCGCAGCTTGGTGCCGAGCGGCTGCCACGAGTCGCCGTCGTTGATGTCGTCGGTCCCGAACGGGATGTAGTAGTTCGGTCCCTGGTGGTAGTTCGGCTGGTCGATGAACAGGAACCAGTCGAGACCGTTCACGTCTCCCTCGTTGGCCGGGAAGATGCTCGGGCCCTCACCGCTGGTGAACGTTCCGCCCGGCTCGCCGTTGGGCAGGCCCGACGCGACGCGCTCTTTCACGAGCGTCCACTCGTCCGCCGGCCCCGCTGTGCCCGGGAGCGCACCCGAGTACGTCGCGAGCAGGTCGGTCGACTTCTCCTGACGGAGGGTCATGGATGCCTCGTCCTTGGTGAAGCGGTGGTACGTGCCGTCGACGAAGGCGACGGTCGAGTCGATCAGACCGCGACCGGCTCCGCGTCGCACGTCACTCCAGATCTTCGCCTCCGAGAACGTCACGAAGTCGTCGGTCGTCGCGTACATCATGCGGTTGTACGTCACGCCGGTGCGCTGGGCGACATCGGTGGTGTCGTACAGGTTCGACGCCCAGTACACGACGAAGGTGTCGAGCTCCTCGCTCCAGAACGCCTCGGGTGCCCACGTGTTGCCGGCGAAGTCGGACGACACCTTGACGTGACGCTGCTCCGACCAGTTCACCAGGTCGTCGGACTCCCACACCTCGATGTACTTGGAACCCGAGATCTGCGCCGTGGTGAACCCGCCGGGAAGTCCCGCGACCTTGAGGTCGGTGGCGATCATGTAGAACTTGTCGCCGTGGGGCGCCCGGATGATGAACGGGTCGCGAAGGCCCTGCGTGCCCACGGTCGACGTGAACAGCGGCTCGCCGTCGTTCAGCGTGTTCCACGCCAGCGCGTCGTTGCCCTTCGACGCCGCGAGGCTCACGCGCTCCGCGCCCTGGCCTTCGCCCGTGAAGAACGTCCAGACGTACGCCTCGGTCTTGCCGGTGCCCGCCGGCATCGGCTGGATCCGGATGCTGAACTCGCGGCTTGCCGATGCGGCGCCATTGCGGGCGGTCGCCGTCAGCAGCACGTCGACCGGCTCGGCGCCGGCGGCGGGGCGCTCGACCTCGACCGTGCGCGTGTCGGCGGTGACGCCGTCGCGGATGCCGGCGAACATGGCGCCTTCGGCGGCCACGGTCCACTCGATCGTCGAGCCGTGTGCGCCGAGCGCCGGCACCGAGAAGTTGGTGCGCACGTTCTGCTGGTTCAGGATCTCGATGGCGGCGATGTCGTTCGCCACCTTCTCCTGAGCGGGGATGTCTTCCGGAACGGTCACGGTGTAGGTCGCGGTTCGCGTCTCGGCGCCCAGGGTGAAAGTCGCGGTGAGTGTGACGGTGGCGGCGCCCGAGCCGGCCTCCGGGAGGGTGACGTCGGCGGCTCCGCCCGTGAGCGCGATCGCCGGGTCGTCCGAGGTCCACGCCACGGTCGCGCCATAGGTCGACGTCGGCAGCGTGAAGTCGGCGGCCGCACTCTCGGGCACGGTGACCGAGCCGACCGCGCGGTCCAGCGCCTCGCCGCTGAAGAGGGCGCCGACCTGCGCATCGTCGAGCGCGGTGTCGTAGATGGCGAAGTCGTCGATGTCGCCGCCCCAGCTGGGGTCGTTGTACGTCGAGCGGCCGAGGCTCGCTACGAGCGACGAGCCGAACGACGCGACGTCGCGGGCGATCGCGCCCTGCCAGATGCGCGAGCCGTTGACGTAGACGCTCAGCTGTCCGTCGGTGCCGTCGATGACGGTCGTGTACAGGGCCATGCCGCTCGGGGTGCGGGCGCCGGTGGTGGCGGCGCCGGTGGCGCCGGGGCCGACCTCGGTGGTCCACGGGGAGCCGGCATTGAGCGCGTTGGTGACGACCGACTTCACATAGCCGCTCGGGTTGGTGGGGTTGAGGAGCCAGTATCCGGTCGAGAACGACGCGCCCGATGCGACGGGGGCGCCGATGAAGGCTGCGGCCGTGTTGCTCGCGCCGGTGCGGGTCGACAGCCACGTCGAGATGGTGAGATCCTTCTTGCCGACGAGCGGCGCGGTCGGGATGTCGACGTACGCGGCGGTGCCGCGCGCACCGCCGGGCAGGCGCAGGATGCCGTCGCCCACGGTGCCGCCGGACTGCTGCAGGGTGGCGTCGTGGCCGTTGCCGCTGTCGTCGGCGATCGCGGCGCCCGTGGGCGCCGTGTCGAACGTGTAGTGGATCAGTGGGTCGACGCCGATGTCGGCGTAGCCGGCCGTCGCCGGGAGGATGGCGCCGCCGAGCGCAAGAGCCACCGCGGCGGCGACCGCGGTTCCTCTCGCGGCGGCGCGTGATCGGGTGTGTGTGCGCATGGGATGGGTCTCGCTCTCGTGGCGACGACGGGCACCGGTCGCAGTCGGCTGACGTCCACGTCGAGCGGCTGAGAGTGTGCGTCGTCGCGCAGTCCGGGTGGGTTTGTTGTGTTACCGGGAACAATCCGGTGACGACAACGGTATGAGCAGGACGCGACAGTGTCAACATCGCCAATCCGCTGTTGTGGCGACCCTTGACCACTCTCGGCTGTTGTCGCTAACGTGTGGCTGTTCCCGGTAACATCCGCGATCCGAGCGGATGCCGAGACTCCGTGAAGAAGGGGACCAGCAGGACGATGTGGGCAACGGCTGGTCATCGAGACCCGCCCCACGGCGCTGACGGCCGCCATACCCCTGTGGAACATGGCGGGCCGGGCAACGCGGCGACCACGTCGCCGCATCCCGCGGCTGAAATGAATCCCCCCATGACGGTCCCCCCGGCCCCCTGCTGCGACCCCGCCCGATGAGGGGTCGCAGCGGGGATCATGCGCCGCGGATTCAGTCGACGCCAGCCGTCGGCAAGCGGTTCGAGCGCGCGTGGCTGGCAATCGTGATCCATCGATTGACGTCCGAATTGTGTTGCCGCTAACATTGCCGGCGCCGGTGCGATTCGCGAAGCCGCGGATTCCCAGGTGCAGGCTCGACGCACCACGCTCCCGAGGAATGATCAATGAAGACCAATACTCCTTCCGTCCCAACTGTTAGCGCTAACCGGCGTCGCCGGCTCGTCGCCGTGATGATCGCCGGCGCCGTCGCGATCGCGACGGTGGGCGCGGCCGCACCCGCGATGGCGGCACCCGAAGACCACCTCCACCTGAGGTATGCGCTCGACGAAACCGCCGGCACGACCGCGACAGACTCGTCGGGTCACGGACGAAACGGCATCATCAGCGGCGGCGCGGTGCTGACCGGAGGAGAAGGGGTCGCATTCGACGGCGCGAACGACCACGTCAAGCTGCCCGACAATGTGCTCGCCGGTCTCGCCTCGATCACCGTCTCGACCGAGGTCCTCATCAAGCCGGCGCAGATCACGCCATACATGATCTGGGCGCTCGGCAACACGAACACCTCGGGGGTGGGGGACGGCTACCTCTTCGCGAGCGGCAACGCATACCGCGCGGCGATCGCCACCGGCAACTGGACGACCGAGCAGGGCGTCACCAGCGGCAGCAACCTCGAGCGCGGAGTTTGGAAAACCCTCACCTACACGCTCGATGACGCGAGCAACACCGCGACGCTCTACCTCGACGGCGTCCAGGTCGCGCAGAACCCGAACGTCACCCTTACGCCCGGGCAGATCGGCTCGGGCGTCACCACGGCGAACTACATCGGCCGCTCGGTGTACAGCGCCGACAAGTACCTGCTCGGAAACGTCCGCGACTTCCGCATCTACGACGCCGCTCTCACTCCCGCGGAGGTCGCCGGTCTCGTGCCTTCCGACGCCGTCCGCGTGCAGCGCGACTCCGCGGCGCTCAACCTCGGCGACACCGGTGCCGTCGCCGCGAACCTGGCTCTTCCCGCGACGGCGCCCAACGGCTCGACGGTCGCGTGGGCGACGAGCGACGCCGCCGTCGTCACCGCTGCCGGTGCCGTCACCCGGCCCGGCGCCGGCCACCCCGACGCGACCGCGACCCTGACCGCGACGATCACGCGGGGCTCGGCATCCGCCACCCGCGACTTCTCCGTGACCGTGCTCGCCCAGCCCGGCGCCGCGGAGCAGGCGCAGGCCGACCTCGATGCGATCGCGATCCCGAACGCGTCCGACGTGCGCGGCAACATCACCCTCCCGGCGACGGGCTCGGTCAACGGCTCGGCGATCACGTGGTCGGCCTCGCCCGCGGGCACGATCACGACCACCACCCAGGGTGGCAAAGCTCCCGGCGTGGTCACGCGCGGCGCCGCCGACACCGCGGTGACCCTCACGGCCACGGTGTCCGGCACGACCGCGAGCCGCAGCATCCCGGTCACCGTCAAGGCGGCGCCAGCCGGACTCGACACCGACTACTCGGCCGGCTACCTCTGGACCCACTTCGCGACCTCAGGGGGCTACGAGAAGATCTTCTACGGCCACAGCGACGACGGCCTGCACTGGTCGAAGCTCAACGACAACCAGCCGATCCTCGCGAACCTCGCCGGCGACCTCGGCGTGCGCGACCCGCACCTCGTCCGCTCCCCGGAGGGCGACAAGTACTGGATCATCGGCACCGATCTGCATGCAGAGGGCGGCGGACCCGGCGGCTCGGGATGGAATCGGCTCACCGCGAGCCAGAACATCGTGGTGTGGGAGTCGACCGACCTCGTGAACTGGAGCGATCAGCGCATCGTCTTCGCCGGCTTCGACCAGGCCGGCTGCGTGTGGGCGCCGGAGGCGGTCTACAACGAGGCGACGGGCGAGTACTACGTGTACTGGTCGGCCCGTGACAAGACCGACAACGGCACGAACGACTGGGCGCTGCGCGTCTATCTCACCAAGACGCGCGACTTCACGACGTTCACCGAGCCCGAGATCTGGCTCTCGCTGAACGCCAAGGGCGACGGCGCGACCGGTCCGAACATCATCGACTCGACGATCGCGAGGGAGGGCGACACCTACTACCGCTTCTCGACGTCGGACTGGCACACGGTCGTCGACACGGCGACGAGCCTCGATGGACCATGGACGCGCGTGATCGACCGCGGTGAGGCATCCGCCCACGGCCTTCGCGCCTCCATGGAGGGTCTCACCGTCTACCCGCTCCCCGACGGCCGCTGGGGTGTCATGGGCGACCAGGGCGGGTACTACGGGCACACCGCCGACACACTGGCGAGCCTGCAGTTCACGCAGCTGAGCAGCGGGTCCGGGGCGAACCAGTACTCGTTCGACCAGACGTTTCGCCACGGCTCGGTGCTGCGCTTGTCAGCCGCCGAGGAGGACCGCCTGCTCGCCGCGTACGGCGACGAGCCGCCCGTCGACCCGGAGGAGCCGCAGCAGGACCCGATCGCGCGTTACACCTTCGACGGCTCGCTCGCCGACTCGGTGGGTGACGCCGACCTCACCGCGAGCGGCACCGCGGCGATCGCGACCGACGCGACCAAGGGCCAGGCGCTCAAGCTCGACGGCACCGCGAACGGCTTCGCATCGTTCCCGACCGGGTTCTTCGACGGCCGCAGCACCATGACGGTGTCGATGGACATCAAGAGCGAGAAATCGAGCGGCAACTTCTTCACCTTCGCGTTCGGCCAGGACTCGACGAAGTACTACTTCCTGCGCACCCGCGGCGCCGACGTGCGCAGCGCCATCACACAGGGCTCGTTCTCGACCGAGTCGGCGGTCACCGGGACCGTCACCAGCGGTGCCTGGCACCACTACGACATCGTCTTCGACGGCAACACCATGGCGGTGTACGCCGACGGCGCGAAGCTCGGCGAGAACACCGCGCTGAACACCACGGTCGCCGACCTCGGCAGCGCCCTCAAGGGCTACCTGGGCAAGTCGTTCTACGCGCCCGACGGGTACTTCCAGGGCTGGTTCGACAACATCGAGGTGTACAACCGGGCACTGTCGTCGGCCGAGGTGCTGAAGAAGTCGGGCGCCACCGACCAGCTCGTCGACGTGTCGTTGACGGATGCCTCGGACCTCAAGCTCGCCCCGATCGTCACCGCGTCGGCGCACAAGGCGATCCTCCCGGTCGTCAAGGGCACCGACCTCACGCAACTCGCACCGACCTTCCAGGCCGCGGACGGCGTCACGGTGTCGCCCGCCTCGGGCACGACCGTCGACCTCAGCGAGCCTGTCACCTACACGCTGACGGCGCCGGATGGCGCGACCACGGCGTGGACCATCGAGGCGCAGGTCATGAAGAGCCCGGTGCTTCCCGGCCTGTACGCCGATCCGAACATCGCGGTGTTCGGCGACACGTACTACATCTACGCGACGAGCGACGGCCTCCCGGGCTGGGGCGGCAAGACGTTCTACTCGTGGAAGTCGAAGAACCTCGTCGACTGGGAGCGTTCGGAGCAGCCCTTCCTCACCCTCGACGGCGCGAACGGCAACGTGCCGTGGGCGACGGGCAACGCGTGGGCGCCGACGATCATCGAGCGGGGCGCCAAGTACTACTTCTACTTCTCGGGCCACAACCCGACCTACAACCGCAAGACGATCGGCGTCGCGGTGGCCGACAGTCCCGAGGGTCCGTTCATCGCGCAGCCGACGGCGATGATCACCAACGGCGAGTCGGTCAAGACGAATCAGGCGATCGACCCGGCGGCGTTCCACGACCCGGTGACCGGCAAGTGGTACCTGTACTGGGGCAACGGCACCCCGGTGTTCGGTGAGCTGAGCGACGACATGCTGTCGATCAAGGCGGGCACGATCAAGACGATCAGCGGCCTGACCTCGTTCCGCGAGGGATCGTTCATGAACTACCGCGACGGCCTGTACCACCTGACCTACTCGATCGACGACACCGGCTCCGAGAACTACCGCGTCGGCTACGCCACGTCGACGAGTGCCGAGGGTCCGTGGACCTACCGAGGCGTCATCCTGCAGAAGGACCTGTCGCTGGGTATCAAGGCGACCGGCCACAGCTCGATCATCAACGTGCCCGGCACGGACGACTGGTACATCGCCTATCACCGCTTCGCGATGCCCGACGGCAACGGCACGAACCGCGAGACGACGATCGACAAGCTCGAGATCGGGGCCGACGGCCTGTTCCAGACGGTGACTCCGACGCTCACGAGCGTCGAGCCGCAGGAGGTTCCGCCTGCGCTCGAGGTCTCGGCCGTCGCGACGTCGCGCTGCGTCGCCGGCAAGGCGGTGCTGGTGGTCACGGCGACAAACCCCTCCGACATCGCGGCCGACGTCGTGATCACCACGGGATACGGGTCGAAGTCGGTGTCCGGACTGGCCCCCGGCAAGAGCGTCTCCGCCTCCTCCAGCACGCGGATGGCGACGCTTCCGGCCGACGAGGCGACGGTGACCGCCACCGCGACGATCGGCGGCGAGCCGGTGACGGTCTCGGTCGACGCCCCGTACACGACCAGAACGTGCGGGTGAGCGGATGCCGCGGGCCGCGGCATCCGTGAACCCCTCCCTGTCTTGAGACCTCGCAACACCGGCGACCGACTTCCGCGGTCGCGAAAGGAACGCCGCAATGAAGACCCACAGTGCAGTGGCAGGCATGAGAAAGGGTGTCGGGCTCGCGCTCGCCGCCTCGCTCGCGGCGGGGGCGCTCGCGTTCGCGGGCGCCGCGCCCCGGGCCCACGCGGCCGAGATCTCGATCGAATCATCGAAGGTGCTCGACCTCGCGTTCGACGGCTCCCTGGCTGACACCAGCAGCAACGCGGCCGCCGTGGCGATGCAGAAGGGCACCGAGGCGTACGGCACCGGGATCAACGGGCAGGCGTTCCACTTCGACGGCACGAGGGCGATCCGGCTCGGCACCGCCTCGAACCTTCAGCCCGCCGACCTCACGGTGTCGTTCTGGTTCAAGCCGAGTGCCACGATGAGCGGCGAGCAGGTGTTCGCGTGGAGCAAGGTCGCGTACAACTCCGACGGGTGGTACCTCACCTCCGAGAGCAACACGTCGCCGCTGGTGCTGTCGATCGGGCCGTCGACAGGACAGCCGTACAAGGTCGCCGTGGACGCCGCGCGCGCCGACTTCTTTCCTGCGGGGCAGTGGACGCATGTCGTCGCGACCTACGACAAGGCCACCAAGCAGGTGTACTTCTACCGCAACGGCGAGCGCCAGATCTCGACCGTGAAGTACCCTGCGGCGGGGACGGCGACGGGCGTGCTCGGATCGGAGAGCACCTCGGTGAAGACCCTCGGCTACAACGGACCCCTGTACAACGGTGCGCACGCCAATGGACTGCTCGACGACTACACCCTTTACAACGGCGTGGCGACGATCTCTGACGTGGTCACGCTGACGCAGCGCAACACCCCGGCATTCGACCCCGCGACGGTCGCGGAGAGGGCGGCCGCCGCGATCACCGTGCAGAGCACAGCATCCGTCGACTTCGCGCTGCCCGTCACCGCGATCAACGGCACCGTCATCTCCTGGAGCTCGTCCGACAGCGAAGTGCTGGCGGTCGACGGCGGCCTGGCCACGGTCGCGCGGCCGGCCGAGGCCGACGCGACCGTGACGCTCACCGCCGCCGCGACCTACGGCGGCAGCGCACCGGCCACCAGGACGTTCCAGGTCACCGTGCCGAAGGCCGGGACATCCGCGTCGATCTATCTGAAGGAGACCGATTTGAGTGACGTGCTGCTCGAGGACCCGTACCTCGTCAACGGCAATCAGAAGATGGTCGACTATCTGCTCAGCCTCGACCCCGAGCGCTTCCTCTACTCCTTCTATACGCAGGCGGGGCTGTCCACGACGGCCCAGCCGTACGGCGGCTGGGAGCGCACGAGCGGCACCCGCTTCCAGGGGCACTTCTTCGGCCACTACATCTCGGCGCTGTCGCAGGCATACGCGACGGAAGACGATGCTGCGACGAAGGCCGCGCTGCTGGACAAGCTCACCACGGCCGTGGATGGGCTGGCCGGCGCCCAGACCGCGTACGCCGCGAAGGACCCGACCAACGCCGGCTACGTCTCGCCGTTCCCGACGAGCGTGCTGCCCAGCGGCGGCGGCGGACTGCTCGTGCCGTTCTACAACCTGCACAAAGTGCTCGCCGGCCTGCTCGACGCTCACCAGCAGGCGCCCGCCGCACTCGCCGACGAGGCCCTGAGCGTCGCGAGCGGATTCGGCACCTGGGTACGCGATTGGGCGGCGCGTCAGTCCAATCCGGCGAGCATCCCAAGTACCGAGTACGGCGGCATGAACGAGGCTCTCTACGAGCTGTACTCGATCACCGAGGACCCGGCGCACAAACGCGCGGCGGAGTACTTCGACGAGGTGACGCTGTTCCAGCAGCTCGCGGCGGGCCAGGACGTCCTCGACGGCAAGCACGCCAACACGACGATTCCGAAGCTCATCGGGGCGCTCACGCGCTACACCGTCTTCACCGACAACCCGCACCTCTACGCGACGCTGACGGACGCCGAGAAGAGCGGTCTGGAGATGTACCGCGCCGCGGCCGCCAACTTCTGGCAGATCGTGGTCGACGACCACACCTACGCCAACGGGGGCAACAGCCAGTCGGAGCACTTCCATGGCGCGAACGAGCTGTACGAGCACGCGACGAACGGCCGGACGACGGGGTACGGCGAGAACTCGACCTCCGAGATCTGCAACGAGTACAACATGCTCAAGCTGACCAGGGCGCTGTTCCAGGTGCAGCCGGACGTCAAGTACGCCGACTTCTACGAGCACGCGTACATCAACGCGATCCTCGCGCAGCAGAACCCCGACACCGGCATGATGACGTACTTCCAGCCGATGGCCGCCGGGTACGCCAAGGTGTTCGGACGGGAGACCGACGAGTTCTGGTGCGACCACGGCACAGCGACCGAGAGCTTCACCAAGCTCGGCGACTCGATCTACTTCCGAAAGGGATCGACGGTCTACGTCAACATGTTCCGCTCGTCGGTGTACACCTCCGAGGAGCAGAATCTGAGGCTGACGCAGACCGCGAATGTGCCGGCCGACGACACCGTGACCTACAGTGTCGACTCGCTCGACGGAGGGGCGCTGGCAGACGGCACGACGCTGCGGCTCCGGGTTCCCGGGTGGATCGCCGGCTCGGCGTCGCTCTCGATCAACGGCGTGGCGCAGGATGTCGCGGCACTCGAGGCCGACGGCTATCTCGTCGTGGGGGTCTCGGACGGCGACCAGCTCACCTACACCGTTCCGGCAGAGGTGCGCGTGAACGACGACAGCGAGAACCCCGACTGGGTCGCGTTCACCTATGGCCCGGTTCTCTGGCGACCGAACTCAACCGCGACAACGTGGATGCGACCTACACGGCGGGCGTACTCGTGCGGATGAGCGTCGCCGACAAGACCGTCAGCAACGACGTCGTCGTGCCGGACTCCGAGGCGTTCAAGACCGAGATCGCCTCACACCTCGTCCGCATCGAGGACGGCGTGAACGCCAACGGCGACGAGACCATGCGGTTCAAGCTCCAGGGCACCGACAGCGCATCCGCGGCGCTCACGTTCGAGCCCTGGTACAGCCTCTACAACGCGCGGTACGCGATCTACATGAACCTCGTGGAACCGGATTCCGCACAGGCGCAGGCGCTCATCCTCCAGGGGAAGCAGCAGCTGCGCGTGGACGAGACGACGATCGACTCGCTGACATCGTTCGACAACAACAACAGCGAGGCCGACAAGAACTACGCGTTCAGCAATTCGACCGTCGGCGTGTTCAGCGGTCAGAGCTTCCGGCACGCTCCGGCGGCGACGGGTGCGTTCTTCCAGTACGACATGGTCGTCGACCCGTCGCAGCCGACGAACTACCTCGGTGTGCGCTACTACGGCGGAGACAACGGCCGGACGTTCGACGTCTACCTGAACGACGTGCTGCTGAAGCACGAACGGATCACGAATGCCGCCGGATCGACGGCGTTCTACATCCAGTACGACGAGATCCCCCGCGCCGTGCTCGACGGCATCGCGGCGAACGACAGCTACAAACGGGATCAGAACGGTGCGTACGTCCTCGACGAGAACGGCGACAAGATCCCGGTCGTCACTGTGCGGTTCCAGAGCAACGGCACGAGCTTCGTGGGCGGGGTGTTCGGCGTCTACACGTCGGTCGCGAACGCCCACGGGACGGATGCCGACCTCTCGGGTCTCTCGTTCGAGGACGGCGAGCTGGCGCCGGCGCTCGAGGAGGGCGTGTACGCCTACACGGCGACGGTTCCGGCGGACGCGACGACGGCGACGTTCGACGCTGACCCGGCAGTGCCGAGCGGCCTGGTCTACGTGGGCGACGTGCTGATCGACGACGCGCTCCCGCGCACCGTGACGCTCGCCGAGGGCAACGCACCGACGGTGCTGACGTTGAAGGCGAAGGCGCAGGACCACACCACCACCGCGACGTACACGATCGAGATCGTGCGCGCGGAGCCGGCCGCCGAGCTCGATGTCACGGCGACCGCGACGACCCGCTGCGCGGCGGGCAAGGTGACGCTCGTGGTGCAGGCGCGCAACGGCGGCGAGGTGCCCGTCGCCCTCGATGTGCGCACGCTGTACGGTGCCAAGCAGCTGGCGGCCCTCGGGGCAGGCAAGAGCGCCTCCTATGCGTTCTCCACGCGTCTGCCTCAGGTGCCCGCGGGCACGGCCTCGGTCGTGGCGACGGCATCCGTCGGCGGTGAGGACGTGTCGCTGACCGTCCCGGTCGAGTACTCCTCGGCGGCCTGCAACTGAACTCCCGGGGGATGGCTGCGACACATCATCCCCCGGGTCACCAATGCGGATGTGTTGGCTCGGATCTCTTGTTCTCGCTAACAGTTCCCGCTAACATCGAACTGCCCGCAGACAAAATGCCGCCCGATGGGTGCGCGAACGAGTTCGAAGGCGAGCGAGGGTGGACGGATCAGCCCGGGATCTCTCCATCGCCGACGACCCCGTGCGCAGCATCCTGACTCGAACCCGACGCGCGGCCGGCCGTCTCGAGCGGCGAACCCACCCGACGATCGGATAGTCCGACCGGAGGCACGTCGGGCGGCGCAGCTGCCGCCCGTGAAGAACGGAGAAATCAATGAAGATGAGCAAGCGGAGCATCGTCACGCGTGCCGCCATCGGCACCGTCGGCGGTTTGATGCTGATCGGCGTCGCCGGCGCCGCGCTGGCCGACCCGCTCGAGGATGACGACGTCGCTGTCAACGTCGAGATCGCGCCGCAGGAGCCCGTGGGGGCCCTCACGCTGACCGTCGCGCAGACCTCCACGGCGCTCACGGAGGGTGCCGCCGAGACCGACGGCACCCGCGTGTTCAACGGCACCCTGCCCACCGTGACCGTGACGGACGACCGCGCCGACGTGCCGACGGGCGTCTACTGGTACGTGACCGGCCAGGCATCGGACTTCACCGGCGCCAGCGATGAGCTCACGGCTGGAAACCTCGGCTGGACCCCGGCGCTGCTGACCGCCGAGGGCAACGGCGAGGTGACGGAAGGCGAGCCGGTCGACACCGTCCTCGACGAGACGCCGGACTCGGTCGGCCTCGTGGGCGAGGAACTGCTCGCCCTCGCTCTGGACTCGGGGGAGGCGGCGACCGTCGGAACCTGGCAGGCGAACGCCGGCCTGGTTCTCAAGGCGCCCGCCGGCGTCACGCCGGGCAGCTACTCCTCGACGGTCACGCTGACGCTGTGGGAAGACGCCATCCAGTGATCGCGCGCGACTGATTCGTGTTGAATCGGATCGGGGCCGCGGCGCGCGGCCCCGATCCTGACGTTTGGACCTGCCGTGCTGCACCTGACCTCTCGCACTCGGCGCCGGACGCGCGCCGGCGCCCTGCTCGCCGTTGCCGCGTTCGCTCTGCTCGGCGCCTTCGGGGCGACTCCCGCGCTCGCGGCGGCCGACGATGTCGACGCGCCCGAGATCCGTTGGTCGGTGACGCCGGCGGACGAGTCCGGACCGGACGGCCGCACGGCGGTCGAGCACACCCTGGATCCCGGGGAGACCGTCGACGACCACATCGCGGTGCGCAATGCCAGCCAGGAAGACATCACCTTCAGCCTGACCGCCGCGGACGGCTTCTTCACGCGGAACGGTCGCTTCGACATCCTCGCCACGGGTGAGGAGTCGGTGGCGGCCGGCACCTGGGTCGAGATCGCCGAGTCGGTGTCGGTGCCGGCGGGGGCGACCGTGGTCGTGCCGTTCGCGATCCACGTGCCCGAGCGGGTCGAGCCCGGCGATCATGCCGCCGGGATCACGGCATCCGTCCTGTCGATCCAGTCCTCCGAGGACGGAGCTGCCGTCGGCGTCGAGAGCCGGGTCGGCGTGCGCGTCCTCAGCCGGGTCACCGGCGAGATCACCCCCTCTGCGAAGGTGGAGTCGCCGACAGGCCAGTTCGCCGCGTCGTGGAACCCGTTCCGTCCCGGCGAGATCACCGTGACCTTCGACGTCGTGAACGACGGGAACACACGCCTGCTCGCCCAGGGTGCCGTCGACGCAGGGGGGCAGAGCACGGCCTTCCCGGCGGCCGACGAGAACCCCCAGGAACTCCTCCCCGGCGACACGCGTCCCTTCACCGTGATCGTCGACGACGTCTGGCCCCTGTTCCTCGTGCCCACGACCGTCACGCTCGGCGCGGAGGCGCTGACGATCGACGGCTCCACGCCTGCGTTCGTACCGGTCACGGCCCAGGTCACGGTGTGGGCCGTGCCGTGGCCGCAACTGTTGCTGGTCCTCGGCATCGTGCTCGTCGTGGGGGCTGTCGTATGGGGCCGGATCCGCTCACGGCGTAGGGTCAGGTCCATGATCGAAGAGGCGCGGGAGGCCGGGCGTCGCGAAGGGCCCCAGGCGAGGGCCCAATGAGCGGCCGGACGCGCCGTGACGCCTCCGGCGCTCGCTGGTGCGCCTCGGTGACGGCTCTCGCGGTCTCGGGGGCGCTCGTCCTCGCTCCCACGGCCGCCTCCGCCGCCGACCGCGACGATGACGGCAGCGCGGCCGGCGTCACCGTCTCGGTTGTGATCGCACCGCTCTCGACGTGCCCCGCTGTCGGTGAGCGCCCAAGGAACAAGCCGCTCAAAGGGGGGAACTGCTCGGAGGACAAGCCACCGCGGGGCCCGAAGGGTGGTCGCCCGAAGGGTGGGTCGCCCGAACAGAAACGCGGCGCCCCGGCGTGTACATCTGGCGCGTCGCGCCTCTCCGAAGCCGATCCGTGCCCCACGTCGGCTAGAATTGACGTTAGCGCTAACTTCAAATAGCCGTGGAGAGTTGCGCATCTGTCGCGACCACGTGCCACGGTCCACCTTGAGACCGCGACACCCCAAGCGAATCCGAACGAGGTGACGGATCATGTCCGAACAGGCGACGCGCGGGTGGCAGCGCCCGAGCATCTACGACGTCGCGAAGCACGCCGGTGTCTCGCACATGACCGTCTCCCGGGTGCTGAACGGGCACCCCAACATCCGCGAGTCCACGCGCGAGCGCGTGTTGCAGGCGATCGACGAGATGAACTACACGCGCAGCTCGATCGCGCGGGCCCTCGCCACCCGGCGGGCGATGCGCATCGGCGTGCTCGTCGACGGGCCGGTGCAGTTCGGCCCCAACAGCACGCTGCGCGCGCTCGAGAGTGCGGCGCGCGACGTCGGCTACTCCGTGAGCGCCTTCTCGATCTCCGACGACGAGGACTCCCAGATGGACGACGGAGTCGTCGAACTCGTCACACAGGGTGTCGACGCACTGTGCGTCATCGCGCCCCGTGCCTCGTCGCTCGATCTCCTCCGCCAACAGAGCACCGGCCTGCCGACCATCGTGATCAAGGCCGAGCAGGACGCCGTGTGGCACACGGTTGCGGTCGACCAGCGCGCAGGGGCCACTCTGGCCGTGACGCACCTGATCGAGCTCGGACACCGCTCGATCGCTCACCTCGCCGGACCGCTCGAATGGTACGACGCGCGCGAGCGCGACGGCGGCTGGCGCGACGCGCTGGCGCTCGCTTGCTTGCCCATCCCGCCCTCGGTCGCCGGCGACTGGACGTCGGACTACGGCTATGAGTACGGACGCGGACTGGACGTGAGCGAGGTCACCGCAGTGTTCGCCGCAAACGATCAGATGGCGCTCGGTCTCATTCACGGGCTGGCCGACCGAGGGCTCAGCGTCCCCGGCGACATCAGCGTCGTCGGCTTCGACGACCTCCCCGACGCGCGGCATTTCCTACCGCCCCTGACGACCGTGCGCCAGGACTTCGCCGCCCTCGGCGAACTCGCGCTCAAGCAGATCGTCGCGGCGATCGAGGGCGACGAGGCCGTGCACCACGACATGATCGAGCCGCGACTGGTCCTGCGGTCGTCGACTTCCCGCCCGCGTTCCTGATCGCTGAGCGGTGCCCGGGGCCCCTTCCGCTCGGGCACTGGGATGTTCGCGGTAACGGCAACATAACGAATATCGGATCCGGACTTGCGCTCGGCCTTTGTTAGCGCGCACAATGGATCCCGCACACACCCGAGGATGTCCCCTGGGGGACACGGACTTCCCGTGCACGAAGAGCGTCACGGGTCTCAAGGAGGAGAAATGGCACACAGCAAGCGGATGCTCGGAATCGTCGGCTTCATCGGTGCAGGCGCCCTGGCGCTTGGTCTGGCAGGCTGCGCGGGCGGCGGCGCGGACGCCGGCGACAGCGGCGACAACGGCAGCGACCTCACCACGGTCGGATTCGTGGCCGTCGGTCCCGAGGGCGGGTGGCGCGACGCCAACGAGCAGGCCATCAAGGACGCGTTCACGGAGGAGGCGGGCTTCGACCTGAAGTACGCCCCCGCCTCGAGCCCGACCGATCAGAAGTCGCAGCTCGACGCGTTCTCGACGTTCGTGAACGACGAGGTCGACGTGATCCTCCTCACCGCGACCGAGGCATCGGGCTGGGAGGACTCGCTCGAGCTCGCCCAGGAGGCCGAGATTCCCGTCATCCTTCTCGACCGCGGTGTCGACGCGAGCGACGACCTCTACGTCACGCGCATCGCCCCCGACAACGTGGCCGTCGCGGCCACCGTCGGTGACTGGGCCCTCGAGACCTACCCTGAGGGCGCGAACTACTACACCCTCGAGGGCGTTCCCGGCCTCTCGGTCGTGAACGAGCGCAACGAGGGCTTCGAGGCGGCAATCTCGGGTGCTGACGGCTGGAACAAGATCGGCGCGCAGACCGCCAACTGGACCGCCGACGAGGGCAAGTCGGTCATCGAGACCGTCCTCAAGGAGAACCCCGACCTGCAGTTCATCTTCGCCCAGAACGACGAGATGGGCATCGGCGCCGCCGCCGCCGTGACTGCAGCCGGCCTGGTCCCGGGTACCGACGTCAAGATCGCCACGATCGACGGCACCACGCCCGCCCTCGAGGCGCTCGCCGCCGGTGAACTGAGCTTCGTCGCCCAGTACAACCCCTTCTTCGGCGACCTCGCCGTGGACGCGGTCAACGACGCCCTCGCGGGCAACGACGTCGAGAAGACGATCATCGTCCCGGGCGAGACCTTCGACTCGCCGGAGGCCGCTCAGGCCGCGATCGACGCGGGCAAGGGCTTCTGATCCGACGCAGCGTCGGCTAGGACAAGAACAATGCGAGCGGGGGTGGCCGTTCTCGGCGGCCCCCGCTCGTGCCTGTCTTCGTCCCGAACTCATGCAGGCAGCAACAAGGAGTCACTCAGCGATGATTGAACCGATCGCGATCGTCGAGGTCCGCGACGCGTCCATTACCTTTCCGGGCGTCAAAGCACTCGACGAGGTCAGCTTCCGGCTTCTTCCCGGCGAGGTCCACACCCTCATGGGGGAGAACGGCGCCGGAAAGTCCACGCTCATCAAGGCGCTGACCGGGGTGTACCAGATCGACTCCGGCGAGATCGTCGTGGCCGGCGAGGTGCGACACTTCACCGGCACCGCGTCCGCTCAGGCAGCGGGGATCTCCACCGTGTACCAGGAAGTGAACCTGTGCACGAACCTCAGCATCGGCGAGAACGTCATGCTCGGCCACGAGGCGCGCGGGCTCACCGGCGTGAACTGGCGCAAGACCCACGCGCTCGCCCAAGAGGCCCTCGCGCGGATGGGGCTCGGCGACCTCGACCCCCGCGCCCCGCTCTCCTCCATCTCCATCGCGATGCAGCAGCTTGTCGCGATCAGCCGCGCGATGGTGACCGACTCCAAGGTGCTCATCCTCGACGAGCCGACCTCGAGCCTCGATGCGAACGAGGTCGAGGTGCTCTTCGGCGTCATCCGCCGCCTGCGCGACCAGGGCGTCGCGATCCTCTTCGTCTCGCACTTCCTCGATCAGGTGTACGCGATCAGCGACCGCATCACCGTGCTGCGCAACGGCCGTTTCGTGGGCGAGTACCTCAAGCGGGACCTGGACCGGACCCAGCTCATCTCCAAGATGATCGGCAAGGACTTCGAGTCGCTGCGCGCGCTCGGCTCCAACCGGCAGACCGAGGTGCGCGACCGCACCCGGACCCCGCTCTTCGCAGCCGAGGGTCTGGGGCGCAAGGGTGCGATCGAAGCCACCGACGTCGAGATCCACGCCGGCGAGGTCGTCGGCTTCGCAGGGCTGCTCGGAGCCGGCCGCACCGAGCTCGCGCGACTCATCGCCGGCGCCGACAAGGCGGATTCCGGCACGGTGCAGATCAAGGGCAAGAAGGTCTCGCTGAACTCGCCCGTCGCCGGCCTCGCGCATGGCATCGCATATTCGACCGAGAGCCGTCGCGACGACGGCATCGTCGGCGACCTCAGCATCCGCGAGAACATCATGCTCGCCGTCCAGGCTCGTCGCGGCTGGCTCCGACGCGTGCCCGCCCGCGAAGTCGACCAGCTCGTCAACACCTACATGGAGCGCTTCAGCGTGCGCCCCAACGACCCGAACCGCCCGATCCGCCTGCTCTCCGGCGGTAACCAGCAGAAGGTGCTGCTCGGCCGGTGGCTCGCCACGAACCCTGACCTGCTGCTGCTCGACGAGCCGACCCGTGGAATCGACGTCGGGGCCAAGGCCGACATCCAGGAGACCGTCGCCGAGCTCGCCGAGGGCGGCATGGGCGTCGTGTTCATCTCGTCCGAGCTGGAAGAGGTCGTGCGCCTCTCCGAGCGGATCGTCATCCTCAAGGACCACCAGAAGGTGGGCGAAGTGGTCAACGGACCGGAGGTGACCGCCGAGAGCATCGTCGCGGTCATCGCGACCGAGACGAGCGATGCGGCCGAAGAACAGGCAGATGCGCTTGCCGAGGAGGTCGCCGAAGGCGACGGCCTCGCTGGAAACGAAGGGAACGCGTCATGAGTCGCGTCAAGACCGCGCTCCGGACCCCCTGGTTCTGGGCGATCGTGGGCATCGCGGTGCTGCTGCTGATCAACACGATCAAGAACCCCGCCTACCTTGCGCTCAGTGTGAACCCCACGACGGGGCTTCTGACGGGAAACCTGCTCGACATCCTGCGCGTCTCGGCACCGATCATCATGATCGCGCTCGGCATGACGTTCGTCATCGCGACAGAGGGCATCGACCTGTCCGTCGGATCGATGATGGCCGTCGGCGGCGCGGTGGCGATGCAGACGCTCTCCACGCTCGACGACCCCACATCGGTGGGGGCCATGCTGGCAGCGATCGGTCTCGCGCTCGCGCTGGCGATCGTGCTCGGCGCCGTCAACGGCCTCCTCGTGGCGGTCGTCGGGCTGCAGCCGTTCATCAGCACGCTCATCATGATGCTGGCCGCCCGCGGCATCGCCCGCGTGATCACCGACGGGCAGAACACGAACGCCACCAACGAGCCGTTCCGGCAGCTGGCGAACGGCCAGATCCTGGGCCTTCCGACCAGCTTCGTCCTCGCGATCGCCATCGTCGTGACCATCGCGCTCGTCATGCGCCGCACCGCGCTGGGGCTGATGATCGAGTCGATCGGCATCAACCCGAAGGCGAGCCGGCTGGCCGGCATCCGTCCTCGTCCCATCCTGTTCGGCGTCTACATCCTGTCGGCGGCGCTCGCCGCGGTGGGCGGCCTGTTCAGTGTGTCCGAGGTGATGACGGTGAGCGTCTCGGGCACCGGCAACCTGATGGAGCTCGACGCCATCCTCGCCGTGGTCATCGGCGGCACGTCGCTCGCGGGAGGCAAGTTCTCGATCCTGGGCTCGACCATCGGCGCCCTCCTCATCGCGACCCTGAACAAGACCGTGCTCTTCCTCGGCATCCCCGCCGCGGCGACGCCGGCGTTCAAGGCGCTCGTCATCATCGTCCTGGTGCTCCTGCAGTCGGAGCGGGTCCGTTCGTTCGTCTTCGGACGCGGCAAGCCCTCCGGCACCCCGACGTCGCCGTCGACTCCGGCCGGCACGGAGAGCACCCCCGTCACGAAGGAGGTCGTCGCATGAGCGCGCGCACTCTCGCGGAGTCCGTTCCGCCCGTCGCCGATCTGCCGGAGAGCAAGCAGCCGCGCCAGGTGAGCCGCTTCTCCGGCATGTGGGGCCGCAGTCAGACGCTCATCCCGACGCTCGCCGCGCTGGTCCTGCTGTTCGGCATGCTCATCTACGCCGAGGTCGCCTACGGCCGTGTGTTCCACGCGGGCACCATGTCGAGCCTCCTGGTCAGCTTCGCCCCGACGCTCATCCTGGCGGTCGGCATGACGATCGTGATCGTCTCCGCCGGGATCGACCTGTCGGTCGGTGCGGTGGTGGCGTTCAGCTCGGTGGCCGGCGTGATGCTGATGAACATCGGCGTCAACGGGTGGCTCTCGATGCTCCTGATGATCGTGTTCGGCGCCCTGTTCGGCCTGATCGCCGGCGTCATGATCCAGTACTTCAACGTGCAGCCCTTCATCGCGACGCTGGCGATGATGTTCCTCGCGCGCGGACTGGCCTCGATCCTGTCGACCACCCCTGTCATCGCGGCCGACGACTCGCCGATCCTCCTCCTCGCGACCGACTGGAAGATCATCGACGGGCCGAAGGTCAACGACTTCACCATCACGCCCGGCCTGCTCATCGCGGTGCTCGTCGTGATCGGCGGGATGTTCTTCATGCACCGCACCCGGATGGGTCGCACCGTCTACGCGATCGGCGGCAACGAGGCGTCCGCGCAGCTGATGGGACTTCCCGTCGCGCGCACCCGCGTGTGGATCTACATCGTCTCGGGCGCGCTCGCGGGCCTGGCGGCGATCGTCTACACCGCCGAGGTCGGCGGCAAGGCGCAGAACGTGACGGGCATCGGCTGGGAGCTCGACGCGATCGCCGCGGTGGTGATCGGCGGCACGCTCCTGACGGGCGGCTACGGCTACATCCTCGGATCGGTCGTCGGTGTATTCGTGATCGCCGCGCTGCGCCTGATCATCACGAAGGACGGCACGATCAACCCCGAGTACCTGACGATCATCACCGGCGCCGTGCTGCTCGCCTTCGTGCTGCTGCAGCGCGCGCTGACCCGACGGAGGACGAGCTGATGGCCTACACCGCTGAAGTCGAGGCGTCGATCGCCGCCGTCCGTGCCGATGTCGCGAAGCTCCACGACGAGCTCGTCCGCTACAACCTGATCGTCTGGACGGGTGGCAACGTCTCGGGTCGCGTGCCCGGCGCCGACCTCTTCGTCATCAAGCCCTCCGGTGTGAGCTACGACGACCTCGCGCCCGAGAACATGATCCTGTGCGACCTCGACGGCAACGTCGTCCCGGGGAGCCCCGGGAGCGAGCGCAGCCCGTCGAGCGACACCGCGGCGCACGCTTACGTGTACCGGAACATGCCCGAGGTCGGGGGAGTGGTGCACACGCACTCGACCTTCGCCGTCGCGTGGGCGGCACGTGGCGAGGAGATCCCGTGCGTCATCACTGCGATGGCCGACGAGTTCGGCGGACCCATCCCGGTGGGTCCGTTCGCGATCATCGGCGACGACTCGATCGGCCGCGGCATCGTCGAGACGCTCACCGGTCACCGCTCGCGCGCGGTGCTGATGCAGAACCATGGCCCCTTCACCATCGGCGTCTCGGCCAAGGACGCGGTGAAGGCCGCCGTCATGGTCGAGGACGTCGCCCGCACCGTGCACTATGCGCGTGAGGCCGGCCCGCTGATCCCGATTCCCCAGCACGCGATCGACAGTCTCTACGACCGCTACCAGAACGTGTACGGGCAGAGCACCGACGAGCGTCGCGACGGTGCCGGCGAGGGCGACGGGGAGGGCGGACGATGACGGATGCTGCGTCCCAGGCGATCCGCGAGGGCCGCACCGCGCTCGGCATCGAGTTCGGATCCACCCGCATCAAGGCCTGCCTCGTCGACGCCGACGACCCGGCGGCGGTCCTGGCGGTCGGCTCGCACGCGTGGGAGAACCGGTTCGACGGCGGCCTCTGGACCTACTCGCTCGACGACGTCTGGTCGGGGCTTCAGGCCGCGTACGCCGACCTCGTCGCGGACGCGCGGCAGCGCCATGGCGCTGCACCCGACACGTTCGGCGCCATCGGCGTCTCGGCGATGATGCACGGCTACCTCGCGTTCGACGAGGCGGGCGAGCTGCTCGCCCCGTTCCGCACGTGGCGCAACACGAACACCGGCGCTGCCGCGGCCGAGCTCACCGAGACGTTCGGCGTCAACATCCCGCTGCGCTGGTCGATCGCGCACCTGCACCAGGTCGTGCTGGACGGCGAGGCGCACGTGCCCGACATCCGCTTCGTCACGACGCTCGCCGGTTATGTCCACTGGAGGCTGACCGGTGCGAAGGTGCTCGGCGTCGGCGACGCGTCGGGCATGTTCCCGATCGACTCGGCGACGCGCGACTACGACGCCGACCTCCTCGCGCGCTACGACGCGCTGGCCGCCGGCCGTCTGCCGGTCGCGCACGTCGCCGAGCTCCTGCCCGAGTCGCTCGCCGCAGGCGCACCCGCGGGCGCGCTCACGGCAGAGGGCGCGGCGCTGCTGGACGCGTCGGGAGCCCTGCGTCCCGGCATCGCGTTCTGCGCTCCGGAGGGCGACGCCGGCACGGGCATGGTCGCGACGAACGCCGTCGCGCCGCGCACGGGCAACGTGAGCGCGGGTACGAGCATCTTCGCGATGGTCGTGCTCGAGCGCCCGCTCGCCGAGGTGCACCACGAGCTCGACCTCGTGACGACGCCGGTCGGCGACACCGTCGCGATGGTGCACTGCAACAACGGCGCGAGCGAGCTCGCGGCCTGGGCCGGCATGTTCGCCCGCTTCGCCGAGGCCGCCGGAACACCGCTCGCCGATGACGCCGTCTATGAGACCCTCTTCCGCGAAGCGCTCCACGGCGAAGCGGACGGCGGCGGCCTGCTCGCCTACAACCACCTCGCGGGCGAGCCCATTGCGGGGCTCACCGAGGGCCGTCCCCTGTTCGTCCGCACGCCCGACAGTCGCTTCACGCTCGCGAACGCGATGCGCGCGCAGCTCTACGGCGTCTTCGGCACCCTCGCGCTCGGCATGCGCGTGCTCGACGACGAGGGCGTGGCGCTCGACCGCATGTTCGCCCACGGCGGCATGTTCCGCACCGCCGGCGTCGCGCAGCGCTTCCTCGCAGGCGCGATCGGCGCCCCGGTGTCGGTCGGCGACACCGCCTCGGAGGGCGGCGCGTGGGGCATCGCGGTGCTCGCCGCGTACGCGCGGGCCGTGAACGGTGCGGATGCTGTGGCCGCAGCATCCGTCCCCGCACTCGCGTCCTATCTCGACGACCGTGTCTTCGCCGGCGCGGCCATCGCGACCGCCGAACCGGATCCCGCCGACGTCGCGGGCTTCGCCGCCTACCTCGACCGCTATCGCGCCGGCCTCGCCGTCGAAGCCGCCGCCGTCTCCGCCCTCTGACCCACGAAGGATCCACGATGACCCGCACCCCCCTGTCCACCTCCCTCGACACCTACGAAATGTGGTTCGTCACGGGCAGCCAGAACCTGTACGGCGAAGAGACCCTCCGCCAGGTCGCCGAGCAGTCCCAGGCCGTCGCGGCCGGACTGGAAGGCCTCCCCGTCAAGGTCGTGTGGAAGCCCGTCCTCAAGGACTCCGACTCCATCCGCCGCCTCGCCCTCGACGTGAACGCCCGCGACGAGGTCATCGGCGTCGTCGCGTGGATGCATACGTTCAGCCCGGCGAAGATGTGGATCGCGGGTCTCGACGCGCTGCAGAAGCCGCTGCTGCACCTGCACACGCAGGCGAACGTCGAGCTGCCCTGGGCCGACATCGACTTCGACTTCATGAACCTCAACCAGGCGGCGCACGGCGACCGCGAGTTCGGGTACATCCAGACGCGCCTCGGCGTCGCGCGCAAGACCGTCGTCGGCCACGTCTCGAACCCGGCGGTGCGCCAGCAGGTCGAGGACTGGCAGCGCGCCGCTGCCGGCTGGGCCGCCTCGCGCACCCTCAAGCTCGCCCGCTTCGGCGACAACATGCGCTACGTCGCCGTCACCGAGGGCGACAAGACCGAGGCCGAGCTGCGGTTCGGTGTGCAGGTCAACACGTGGGGCGTGAACGAGCTCGTCGCCGCGGTCGAAGCGGCGTCCGACGACGACATCGACGCGCTGGTGCAGGTGTACCTCGACACGTACGACGTGGCGAGCGAGTTGCAGCCGGGAGGCCGCTGCCACCAGTCGCTGCGCGACGGCGCGGCGATCGAGCTCGGCCTGCGCTCGTTCCTCGAGGAGGGCGGCTTCGGCGCCTTCACCACGTCGTTCGAAGACCTCGGCGCGCTCAAGCAGCTGCCGGGCCTCGCGGTGCAGCGCCTGATGGCCGAGGGCTACGGCTTCGGCGCCGAGGGCGATTGGAAGACCGCGATCCTGGTGCGCGTGGCCAACGTGATGGGCGCAGGTCTCCCTGGGGGCGCGAGCCTCATGGAGGACTACACCTACGACCTGGTCGCGGGCGACGAGAAGATCCTCGGCGCGCACATGCTCGAGGTCTCGCCGTCGCTGACCACCGCCAAGCCGCGCCTCGAGGTGCACGCGCTCGGCATCGGCGGCAAGGACGACCCGGTGCGCCTGGTCTTCACCGCGGACCCGGGCCCCGCGCTCGTCGTCGCGATGAGCGACATGCGCGATCGGTTCCGCCTCGTCGCGAACGTGGTCGAGAACGTCGACGCGCCCGACCTGCCGAAGCTCCCTGTCGGCCGCGCGGTCTGGAAGCCCGCGCCCGACTTCGCGACGAGCGCGGCGTGCTGGCTGGCCGCGGGCGCGGCGCACCACACCGTGATGACGACGGCGGTCGGCATCGAGGTGTTCCGCGACTTCGCCGACATCGCCGGCACCGAGCTCGTCGTCATCGACGAAGACACCACTGTCCGCAGCTTCCAGCGCGAGCTGCGCTGGAACCAGGCCTACTACCGACTCGCCCAGGGCTTCTGAGCGAGCCGCCGCCCTACCCGAGGGAGCACTCACCGATGAGTACGCAACCGTCCTTCACCCGCCACCCTTCACGTCGTCGAACCGCACGGCGCGGGGTCGCGGCATCCCTGGCCGCCGCAGTGGCGGTCTCGGTCATGGGCCTCACCGCGCCCCTGGCTGCGACCGCGGCGGAGGCTCCGGCGCCCACCGCGCACTACGACATGTCGCATTCCGGCTCCGCCCTGCTCGATGTCTCAGGCAACGGCCGCAATGCGACGCTCTCGGGCCTCACCGATGCGTCGTTCGCCGACGCCGGGGGCGACGAGGTGCTGCGATTCCGCGCCGACGGCTACGCGGCTCTCCCGCAGGGGCTCGTGACCGGGGCCGACAACGACTTCACCGTCGAGTACACGGTGTCGACGCAGACCGCGGCGAACCACTTCGGCTGGGTCATCGGCGACGGCGTGGGACCGTGGAACACGACGCAGCTCGGCAACCACATCTTCCTGAGCCCGCGGTCGGCGCAGGCCGGCTACACGAACCAGGTGCTCGCGGCGATCCGCGTGAAGTCCGCCGCGGACAACGGCGAGACCCGCATGCCCGCGGGCGGCGGCCTCAACCCCGGCTTCACGACCCTCACGATGGTGGGCTCAGGCAGCACGCTGACGCTGTATCGCGATGGCTCGGTGATCTCGACCCTCACCCACACGCGATCCCTCAGCTCGATAATCCCGAGCGGGAACGTGCTGGGATACCTGGGCCGGTCGCTCTACCAAGGCGACGCGCTCCTTCGCGCCGACGTCGCAGATGTGAAGTTCTGGGATGTCGCGCTCACGGCCGGCGAGGTCACCGCGAGCATGCCGACCGCAGCCGAGAAGACCGCCGCGACGTCGGCGCTGCTGCGGGGTGACGTCCTCGCTGCGATGCTCGGCGCGAATCCGTCGCTCGACGCCGTCTCGAGCGACCTGACGCTGCCGGCCTCCGTCAACGGCGTCAGTCTGACGTGGGCGTCGTCCGCGCCCGAGGTCGTGTCGGCCAGCGGTGTCGTCACGCGTTCGATCACCGAGAACGAGTCCGCGACCCTCACTGCGACGACGTCGCTGGGCTCGACGCTGACGTTCGAGGTGGTGGTGCTCGCCCCCAGCGTCTCGGCCGACCTCGACGCGATCTCGCTCGCGACGCGCACGACCGAGAACCTTCCGCTCGTCGCGAAGGGCACGGTCAACGGCGCATCGATCACGTGGACCTCGTCGGACGCTGCCCTCGTGACGCCGACGGATGCCTCGTACACGGCCCCCGCGGTGGGTGCAGCCGATCCCTTCCGGGGCGGCGGCATCGTGACGCGTCCGGCCTACGGCGATGGCGACCGGCAGGTGACGCTCACGGCGTCGGCGACGCTCAACGGCACGACCCAGCACCGCGCGTTCGAGGTGACCGTCGCCGAGATGGGGCGCTGGGCGCCCGATGCCGGATACGCGGCCGCGTACTTCCCGTCTAACGAGAACGAGAAGATCTACCAGGCGGCCACGACGGGCAACGACTTCTTCACCTTCACGCCGGTGAACGGCGGACAGCCCGTCATCACGTCGACCACCGACACGCGCGGCCTTCGCGACCCGTACATCCTTCGCTCGAAAGACGGAGACAAGTACTACATGGTCGCGACCGACCTCTGCATCGGCTGCGGAACCGGGTGGGGAGCCGCACAGTCCAACGGCAGCCTCAAGATCGAGGTGTGGGAGTCCACCGACCTGGTGAACTGGGAGCGCACGAACGGCGAGAACACCGGCATCACCGTCAACCAGCCGGCAGCCGGCATGACGTGGGCGCCGGAGGCCTATTGGGACGACGATCTGCAGTCGTACGTCGTGTTCTTCGCGTCGCGGCTGTATTCGGACGCGACCCACACCAACACCGACAAGCTCTACGCCCGCATGTTCGCCGTGCTCACGCGTGACTTCAAGACGTTCACCTACCCGCCGACGACGTGGCAGGACACCGGCTACGCCCGGATCGACTCCACCGTCACGAAGATCGGCGACTACTACTACCGGTTCACCAAGAACGAGGAAGGCGGCGCGGCCGGCATCCTCGAGGCGGGCAAGGACATCTTCCTCGAACGCTCGAAGGTGCTGACGGCGCCGACGAGCCAGTCCAGCTGGTCGGCGAACCCCGAGACCAGGTGGCAGCTCACCGACACCCGCATGACCAGCCTCGAGACCGGACAGGCGGGCGAGGGCCCCGAGATCGTCAAGCTCAACGAGGGTGACCCGAACAACGCCGGCGACGGCTACGTGATGCTCGTCGACAACTACGCTGCGGGCGGCTACCGCGCGTTCGTGACCAGCGGTGGGGCGATCGCGTCGAGCCACCAGGGCGACCGTCTGTCTCAGCGCGCCGAGTGGACAGTGCGTCCCCCCGGCGGCCTGCCGGCCAGCCCGCGGCACGGGGCGTTCGTGAGCGTGTCGCAGGGCGTGCTCGACGCGATGCACAGCTGGACCGGCGTCACCGCCGTCGACTCGGCCACCGCGCTGACGGCGGAGGGCTCGACGGTCACCGCCGAGGTCACGGCGGACGACGGCGGCGACGTCGCCGGCACCGTGACCTTCACCGGTGGCGGCTGGACCGAGACCGTCGCGCTGACGGATGCCGCGGCATCCGTCACCGTCCCGGCAGGCGTCGGAGCCGTCACGGCGCACTACGACGGCTACCACGACGGGCTCGTCGCCCCCTCGACCTCGCAGTCGGTGGCCCTCGGCCTCGAACTCTCGGCGACGGCGACCACGCGATGCGTCGCCGGCAAGGTCGTCGAGGTGGTCTCCGTCGGCAACAGCGACGACGTCGCCGCGACGGTCGCGATCGCCGGGCCCTACGGCGGCAAGAGCATCACGGTGGCGCCCGGCAAGACCGTCACATCGGCGTTCTCGACCAGGCTGCCCTCGACGACGTCGCACGACGTCGCCGTGACGGGCGAATCGGCCGACGGTCGTGAGTTCGCCGCACAGGTGAGCGTGCCCGCGGCGAGCTGCGGCTGACGACTGGCGGGGGACTCGGCCCGAACCGGGTCCCCCGCCCTTCCGCGGCTACTCTGGGTCGCGGTGTTTCCCCCACCTGCAAGGAGCATTCCCATGGCACGTCCCCCCGCATCCGGAACCCAGCACGCCCTACGCGCCGGCGACTACGAGGCCGTCGTGGCGAGCGTCGGCGCGACGCTCCGCTCGCTCACCTACCGGGGCCGTGACCTCGTCGTGCCGTTCGACGCGGATGAGGTGCGCCCTTCGTATCGAGGGGCGACGCTCGCTCCCTGGCCGAACCGGGTCGTCGATGGCGCGTATTCGTTCGGCGGACGCGACTTCCAGCTGGCACTCACCGAGCCGGCCCGGTCGCATGCGCTGCACGGGCTCGCGGCGTGGCTGGACTTCGACGCGATCGACAAGGGCCCCGACCACGTCACGCTGGAAGCGGTGGTGCAGGCGCAGACCGGGTACCCGTGGCGTGTGGTGGTGACCACCCGGTTCTCCCTCGGGACGGACGGGCTGACCCAGTCGGTGACGGCGCGGAACGAGAGTGCCGAGCCGGCGCCGTGGGGCACCGGCCCCCATCCCTATCTCGTGGCCGGCGACGGACTGGTGGATGAGTGGACCCTGGAGCTGCCCGCGTCGCGGGTGCTGGCGGTCACGGAGGACCGGCTGGCGCCGACCGGGCTAGTGGCGGTGGATGCCGACGAGCCGGACCGCTTCGACTTCCGGGCTGCGCGCCGGATCGGTTCGGCGTTCATCGACCACGCATACACGGGTCTCGAACGAGGCGCCGACGGCACCGCCACGGTCCGCGTGACCGATCCGGCGGGCTCGGGCGTCGAGATGTCGTGGGATGCCGCGTGCCCGTGGGTCCAGATCCACACCGCCGACAAGCCCGACCCCGCGCAGAGTCGCCTCGGTCTCGCCGTCGAGCCCATGACGTGCGCGCCTGATGCGTTCAACGCCGGGTCGTACGACTACGACGCGGGGCTCATCGTCATCGAGCCCGCGGCATCCGTCACCGCTTCGTGGCGCATCGCCGCCATCGGCTGATTCCGGGCACCAGACACAGCGAAAGCGGAGCCGGCCCCCCGGTCGGCTCCGCTTTCATCGTCCGCGGGTCAGCTGTCCCGCAGGTCTTCCTTGATGTCGTTGCGCGTTTTCACCGAGTCGCGCTCGGCCTCGGCCTTCTTGACTTCGGCATCAGCCTTCATCTCGTCGACCTTGTCCCCGACCCGATCGGTGGTGTCCTCCCACGCGTCCTGGATCTTCTCGCCGACGGCCTTGGCCGTCTCCTTCGCGTCGTCCATGAATCCCATCGATCTCTCCTCTCATGAGGGATGACATCGACGGTACGCGCGCGACGGAGACCGGTGCAGTGGGTTGATTCGGTCTGCGACCCTTGATATACGTGCGGAGCGGATGCTGCCGCCCTGGGGTGCATGTGCGCGCGAGGTGGGCGACGGCCCGGGCGCGCGTAGCCACTCCGCGCGAGGCGGCGCGCCGTCAGCGCACCGGAGTGGTGGTGTCGATCGCGTCGCGGAGCGGACGTCGCATCGGCGCCCAGTAGTGCGTCGGCGTGACGCGTGCCAACAGGTCGACCAGGCGCGCCTCGCGGCCGATCATCGTGCGCGGACGCCGGCGGATCGTCGCCTCGACGATGCGCGCCGCGGCGTCGGCGGGCTCGGTGTGGTACATCGCGGCTTGCGCGGCGGCCGCTCGCTGCGCGACCGCCGGGTCGATCGCCGCCGCGTATCGGCCGTGCAGGATGATGCCGGTCTTCACACCGGCGGGGTAGACCGCGCCGACGGTGATCGTGGATCGCTCGAGCTCGTGCCGCAGCGACTCGGTGAACCCGCGCACGGCGAATTTGCTCATCGCGTACGGGATGCGCCCGGCAGGTGCGGCAAGCCCGTAGATCGACACCAGGTGGGTGATGTGCGCGGCCGGCTCGCGCCGCAGCGCCGGCAGCAGCGCCTGTGTGACGTTCACGGTGCCCCAGAGGTTCACGTCCATGAGCCAGCGCATCTCGGACATCGTCACCTGGTCGATGTCGCCGAGCATCGACGATCCGGCGCATGTCACGAGCGCCTGGATGCCGGAATGGGATGCCTCGACCTCCGTCACGACCGAGGCCACCGCGTCGTCGTCGGAGAGGTCGACCACGTGCGTCGTGTGGCCGGTGCCCTCGAGGGTGGCGGCGACGGCGGCGAGGCCGTCGGCGTTGCGGTCGAGGAGGGCGATGCGCGCACCGCGCACGGCGAGCTGCCGGGCGACGTCGGCGCCCATGCCCGCCGCGGCCCCGGTGATGACGGTGGTGCGCCCGCGCACGTCCAGGGGTCGCCGCTTCGCCATGTGATGCCTCCCGCTCCGGCCGTCGCCGTCGACGGGCCGCGCCTACGATTCTCGCTGACTCGGGAAGGCCCGACGGACGCTAGCCTTTGAGGGGAGGTTCGATGGGCAAGACCGCAGAGGCGATTGCCGAAGGGGTGTCCATCGCGTCCGCCGCGGCGCGCCTGGCGATCCGCAACCGCATCCTCGTCGAGACGATCGCGCACGACGAGCAGTTCGACGTGGTCGCTTTCACGCCGTTCGCGCGCGAGACGCTGCTCAGCCTCGCCGACGAGCAGGAGCAGGCCGCCGCGCTCGTCAAGCGTCAGCGCAAGAAGGCCTGGGGCAAGTTCACCGACCCCGACGGCACGCACGACTACCGCGACCGCGACACCCGCAATCTCCGCCGGCGGGGCCGTCAGTATGCGGGCGTCGCCACCGCCCTCCGGCGCATGGCCGACGACCCGCACGTCGTGCGGACCTTCATCGAGCAGTCCCGCGACGCCGCATGGGGCGACGTCGAGGCCAACTTGCAGCGCCGCCTGCGCGTCGAGGGCATGCGCCCCGAGCTCGATCCCGACTACGACCGCATGCGCGCCGCCCGCATGCAGTCGATCCGCCTCGTCGATCTCCCGCGCCTCGCAGCGCACAAGCGACATCACGACGATCCCGGGACGGATGCTGCGCCTCCGGCCGAGCCCGCAGCACACTCACCGCGGGTCTCCGGCGTCGACGTCAGCGAACTCGAGTCCTGACGTCGTCGGCGGCCGCGGCTACGCTCGCGGTGTGGACGGCGATGCAGCCCTGAGTCATCCGATGTGGTTCCCGCCCGAGCATGCGCTTCCGGTGCGCGTGCGCGCCCTGTGCATGGCGTACCCCGAGGCGGTCGAGGCGATCTCGCACGGAAGGTGCACCTTCCGCGCCGGGAAGCGGCAGTTCGCGATCGTCGGAGTCGGCCCCGAGCCCGCGGTCGTCTTCATCCCCGACGAGCTCGAACGCCCCGTGCTGCTCGAGCGCGACGATGTCTTCGTACCGCCCTACGAGGGCGCCTACGGCTGGCTCGCCATCCGCGTGGAGCCGCAGGCGGGCGATTGGGAGCTGCTCGCCGAGCTCATCGACACGTCGTACCGGCAGGTCGCGCTGCAGCGGCAGCTGCGTGCTCTCGACGGCCGATAGGCGAGTCGCCGAGCGCGCGGACACGCCCGGGAAGCCAGCATCCGTCCGCCGATTCGCGCGGCGCGCATCCGTCAGGTATTCTTGACGACGTTGTGCGCGAGAGCGAGCAACGTGCGCCCGTAGCTCAATGGATAGAGCATCTGACTACGGATCAGAAGGTTAGGGGTTCGAGTCCCTTCGGGCGCGCACTGTGTTGAGACAGTAATGATCGAAAACCCGCGGATTTCCGCGGGTTTTCGTGTTTCCGGAGTGGGGTGCGTCCCTTCTGAATCCGCGGGCCCAGTGTCTGACCGCAGATCAGAAGAGTCCCCCTTGGGGGCGAGAATTCCGCGGAATCTCTGGGGCTTTGCCCCGGTCGCGTCGTCCCGATCAGCCAGACATGTGTGCACCCGAGTCGGTGCACACAGTATCGCAGCTTGGGTTACGCCGCCGGCCTCATCAGCGCCCCATACGGATGGCAGCCAGCACATCAACCTCGTCGTGCTCGACTCGGTCACTAGCGTGATGCGACTCCGAAACGACGCGGCGCACGGCTGGTTTGACAAGATCGACCGCGACGTTGCCCGCCGAGTACTGGAGCAGGTCTCCAGTCCGATACCAACGTTGCGCGCCATCGAAGCACGTCTGCGCGAAGTAAACCGCCTCACGATGAATCGCGTCGACTGACGCGCGGCTAAGGCATCGCCGCGATCAACGCTGCCAAGATCATCGGCGAAGTCGCCGGCATCAGCCGCTTTCACAGTCGGCACGCGTTCGCGAGGCACAACGGGACGGCGCCCACCCCCGTGTGGTCGGGCGATCGCGACCGCTTCAGGCTCAGCCGAGCTGGCAATCGACAGCTCAACGCCGCGATCCACCGCGTCGCGGTCACTCAGGCGAGGTCATTCGACCCCGCACGCGAGTACATCGCGCATCGGAACCCGGGAAGGATCCACACGCACGGAGGCCATCGCTCCCTCGAGTGGCGGCTATCCGACGTGGTCTACCGCTCCCTGCTCGCCGACGCAACCGCACTCACTGACCACCCTGCTCAACTCGCGGCTTGACATAGGAGAGAGGGGACTTGACCAGTCCCTTCGGGCGCGCATTGTGTTGAGATAGTAACCTCGAGAAAATCTCCGGTCTTCCGGGGGCTCTTCTTGTTTCTGCCGTTCGGACGGCGTTGCGTTGCGCGGTCGATGGCGTCCCATCACGGCACACACACACGTGAGGAGAGCATCCGCCGGATCGCTATTCCGCTTCCGCAAGCAGGCCAGCCCGCGCGATCCACCCCCACGGCATGGTCGGGTCCCTGGGCAGAGTGGGCGCTCAGCATCGGCCCCTGGGAAGACATTGAGGACCCATGCGCCATCGTCGCCGCGGGTCGCGAGGATCGAAACTTCCTGGACGAATACCGGGATGGTGTCGAGGCTGACTGGCGTCTCACTTCGTCTGACCGACTTCGAACCGAGACCCGTCCGAGAGCGCGTACCAGTTCACTCCGGCAGGCAGCCACGCCGAGCGCAGGCGCCCCGTAGGATGACTTGACTATCTAGACGTAATATGTATGATCATCTGAGAGGTCGCCGCCGGGCGACACGTCGTCAACGACGCCGACTAGAAAGGGACGCGAATGCCTGCACAGCATCAGCGCGCATCACGCTTCATCAGACTCGCTGCGGCTCTCTCCGCCGTCGCGGGAATCGTCGCCCTGGGTGGTTGCTCGTCTGGTGGGGGCGAGGTCGACTCGGAGTACGGGTTTCCGACGGTCGAGCAGGTGCCCGACAGCGAGATCACGGTGTGGGTGGATGCGACTCGTCAGTCCGCAGTCGAGGCTTTCGAGACGGCCAACCCCGATATCAAGGTCGATATGGTCGTCGATGATGGTTCCGCGAGCGGATCGGGGACATTCCAGACCAAGATCGGGCTCGCCGATCAAGCGGGCGAGGGCTGGCCGGACGTGGTCTTTTCCACACAGAACAACGATGCCTCGTGGGCCTCTCAGCCGACCAATGGTGTTCAGGCGTTTGCCGCTCCTGTCAACAAGGGCTTCTTCGATCAGAGCTTCCTCGACGGCTTCACCCCCGGCGCGCTCGACCCCGTGACCGTGGATGACACGGTGTGGGGCCTGCGCAACGATCTGGCGCCCGTGCTGTTCTGGTACAACAAGCCGCTTCTCGACGAGTTCGGCTACGACGTGCCGACGACGTGGGAGCAGTATCAAGAACTCGGTGACAAGCTCGCTGCGGAGCACCCGGGTTACACGCTGGGATCGGTGGGGGACTCGTTCACTGGCCCCTTCGTCTACTACTGGAGTGGGTCGGCTCCGATCTTCCAGGTGGACGGCGACACGTTCAGCTCTGACGTGCACGCAGCCGACTCCGAGAAGGTCACTGCGCTGATCGACCACATGGTCGCGAACAAGACGCTGACCCAGGACAGTGTTTTCGGGGCTGACTTCGTCGCCGACAGCAGCAAGCTCGTCGCGATACCCGGACCGGCTTGGTACGCGGGAGCGCTCTTCCAGAACCCCGACAGCATCAACGCGACCTCCGGCCAGTGGATCGCCGCACCTCCGCTGTCCTGGGAGGGCAGCGACGAGGTGACCGGCAACGTGGGTGGCGGTGTCTGGTATGCATCGAGTCACTCGAAGAATCTCGATGCGGTCAAGACCTTCCTCGAGTTCGTCACGACCCAGGATGGCGTCGCCGGCACCGGTGGTCTTCCCGCCTACCAGAGCGCGGCGGACACCTGGCTGCAGGACCAGGCCGCCAGCGGCTTCTTCGGCCCGGACTTCGCCACGAGTGTGGGCACCGCCGCGGAAAGCGTGTGGAGCGGTTGGGGATATCCGAGCTTCTCGGCCGAGACCGCCTACGCGAAGGTCATCGTCCCCGCCCTTGCCGCAGGCAAGAAGATCTCCGACGTCGCCGACGAGTGGCAGAAGGAGATGCAGAACGAAGCGACCGTTCAGGGTTACTCGGTCGATTAGGGCCGCGTCATCGAAAGGCCTGTGCAACCCCATGAGTGCACCACGTTCGAGCGCGGTTGCCGGATCCCATCGGGTCCGGCGACCGCGCCCCGCCCGCGCCGCAGCCGGCGCGCGAGCTCAAGCCCGCATCGGGCTCTTGTTCACCAGTGTCTACACGCTCTTTCTGATCGCATTCGGCGTGCTGCCCACGCTGTACGCCATCTTCTTGGCGTTCACACGCAACGGCGCCTTCGCCGGCGTCGACAACTTTCTCCGAGTGTTCTCGGACTACCGCTTCCTGCCTGCGGTGATGCATGTTGCCGCGTATGTCGTGGTCTGGCTCATTAGCCTGGTCGTCTTCGTTGTACTCCTCGCGTTGGTCGTGCAGGCGATTCGAATCCGATGGGTCTCGACGAGCGTCCGATTCCTGTACTACGTTCCCGGTGCGCTGGCCGGCGCGGCCAGCGTCATGCTGTGGCTCTTCGTGCTCGACCCGTCCGTCAGTCCCGTGGCCTGGCTGCTGCACGCGCTCGGCAGTGATTCGCTCGTTCAAACGGTCCAGCTCGACACACTCCCGATCGTCTTGGCCGTCATCGCGTTCTGGACCGGTGCCGGCGGATGGATCGTGATCATGTACGGTGCTCTGAACAACATCAGCGCCGACATTCTGGAGGCCGCGCGGATCGACGGTGCGGGAGCGTGGTCGACTGCCTGGTTCATCCAGATCCCGCTCCTGCGCAAGTGGATCTCGTACATGGCGATCCTGTCCCTCGCGGCCGGAACTCAGCTCTTCGTCGAGCCGCGCGTCCTGTCGCAGGCGACTCATGGTGTGGTCCCGCAGGACTACTCCCTCAATCAACTGAGCTTTCTCTATGCGTTCAAGCAGGCCGACTTCAACGGCTCGGCAGCGATCTCGCTGCTCCTGCTCGTGGTCGCATTGTTGCTGAGCGTCTATTTCGTCTTCAGGGGTGGTCTCTTTGAGCGTGAGTGAGCTCGATACTCGGGCCGTTACAACGAAAGGCTCGTCGCAGCGAAGGGGAGGGCTCCCGCGCGACGGTCGCCCGCTGAGCCCGGCTCGGTGGATGGGGCGGGCGCTGGCGATCGCCCTCCTTGCAGTGTTCGTCGCGTTCTTCGTCATCCCGCTGGTGTGGCTCGTTCTCGCGCCGACGAAGTCGTCTCGGGAGCTTCTGCTCGGAAACCCCTTCTCGGTCGGGGGTCTGCAGCAGCTGCAGGACAACTGGCAGAGCCTCATCGCCTACCAGGACGGCGTGATGTGGACGTGGCTCGGCAATTCCAGCCTGTATGCCCTCAGCGCGCTCGTCATCACCCTCGTCATCAGCGTCCCTGCGGGATACGCGTTGGCACTGACCGAGTTCCGCGGACGGAAGGCGCTCCTCGCGGTGACGCTGATCGTCATGCTGATTCCCAACACCGCCCTCGTCCTGCCGATCTTCCTTCAGATGAGCGCGTTGAAACTCATCGGGAATCCCCTCTCGGTGATCCTGCCCTTCTCGTTCTTCCCGTTCGGCGTCTACCTGACGTACATCTACTTCTCCACCACCGTTTCGCGCGACCTGCTCGACGCCGCGCGCATCGATGGCGCGGGCGAGTTCCGCGTCTTCGCGCAGGTCGCCATGCCGCTCGCCACGCCGGTGATCGCGCTGGTGGGGTTCTTCAGCTTCGTCGGCAACTGGAACAACTACTTCCTCCCGTTCGTGATGGTTCCCGGCAGGAAGGCTCCCGTCCAAGTGGGCATCGCGGAGCTGCTCGCCAATGTTCCGCAGTTCAACCCCACCAATGCGGCGTCGTCGACGATCGAATTGCCGACGCTCGCGCTCGCGACGCTCGTCGCCATTGCGCCGGTGCTGACCATCTTCTTGTTCTCCCAGAGGTTCCTGGTCACGGGAATGACGGCCGGCGGAACGAAAGGGTGAGCACCATACGATACGGAATGGCCTGCCGGCTCCGACCGGACAAGCGCGCGGAGTATCTCCGCCTGCATTCGGACGTCTGGCCGGGTGTCGAGGAGATGATCTCACGCTGCGGGATACGCAACTTCACGATCTTCATCCGCGGTGACGTGCTCTTCGGGTACTACGAATACGTGGGTGATGACTGGGATGCGGACCAGGCCAGAATGGCGGCGGACCCCGTGACGCGGGATTGGTGGTCCCACACCGACCCCTGCCAGATCGGTTTCGACTCCGACGCTGCGGATGGCGCCCGTTGGCAGGCGCTTGACGAGGTGTGGCACCAGGACTGAGGCACAACGTACCGCCCGACCAGGGCGGATGTTATCGGGCGGGCGGGCGGCGCCGCGACCAGGCCCGAGAGATGTGAGTGCTCATCTCCTCGGCTGCCTTGTCGCCATCGCCTGCGATCACGGCCTCCATGATCGCCCGGTGCTCCTCGAGCGTCAGCCGGACGGCATCCAGGTCCGGCGTGCCCGTGAAGCGGGTGCTCTCACGAGCACGCGCGAAGAGGATCCGCGTGATGTTCGCGGCGAGCCGATTTCCGGACTGCTCCATGATCATGTCGTGGAAGGCGGCATCCGCGTCAAGATAGGCGTCCATGTCATGCAGGGCCGATTCGCCCGCTTCGTACATGCGCAGGAGGTCGTTGCTCGACTCGCTTGTCTGTCGCGCCGCCGCGGCCGCAGCCATCGACCCCTCGAGGCTGGCCCGGACGACGGCGAGCTCATCGAGGATTTCGAGTGACTCGTCGTTGTCGACAAGCGCGGAGAGAACGTCAGCGTCGAGCACGTTCCAACGCGACGGCGAGTTCACGATCGTGCCCCGCCCTTGACTGACTGTGACCAAGCCCTTCTCCTCGAGCCGCTTAACCGACTCGCGGATCACCGTCCGGCTGACGGCGAACTGCTGAATGAGCACGCTCTCGGGAGGCAGTGCGTCCCCGGGGCGCACCGAACCCGTCACTACTGCCGTAACTAAGTCTTTGACGACGGCGATGCCCAGCCTTGCCGCAGGAACGCGTCCAGCCGTACCGGCCAGCAGAACCTGGCCATCGCCCCGCTCCGCCCGGATCTGGTCAGACATACGACCAGCTTACGCACCCCGCACCAGCGGGCCGGCAATGGGTCGCCGACCGGGCGGCGTGTGCGTCGCCAGTCCGAGCCCCGCCCGTTCCGGTCGCACGTGCGGGCCGGACGCCACGAGGCGCTGCGCGTCCGGAGCGCTCCCCGCGGCGTCGCGGATGGCCGACTCGTCAACGGTGACACCGACCCCGGGCTCGTCGCCGAGGACGATACCGCCGTCGGCGTACGTCTGATCGATCGTCATCCCGAACGGAGTACCAAGATCCTGCACTTCGGCAGCCAGGTGGTTGGGTACGGTCGCGGCGGCGTGAGCGACAGCGACGTTCGCGGTCAGCCCCACCGGGCTGATCGGCAGATCGCGGCTGTGGGCGGCGTAAGCGACGCGGAGAAAATGGCTGATACCCCAGACGCTTCCCGTCTGAACGACGTCGACCGCGTGGTGCTCGAACAACGCTGAATACTGCTCGAGCCCCGTGAGGTTCTCCCCGGTGGCCACGGCCGCCTTCACGGAACTGCTGAGACGCGCATGGCCGATCGCATCCCACCGACGGAGAGGCTCTTCGATCCATGCGAGATCGTAGACCGCCTCGACGGCCGAGACGTAACGGACCGCTTGCTTCAGATTCCAGGACTCGTTGGCATCGAGCATCAGGGCCGGGTGCGCACTGTTGCGCGACAGCGCTCCGCGAATGATCTCCAGCCGCTCGATATCACCGTCAAGATCCACGCCACCCTTGAGCTTGCCGCTCACGAAGCCGCGGTCCGCCATCTGGTCATAAAAGCGAGCCAGCCGCTCGTTGTCGAGGGCGATGTCCAAACCAGAGGAGTAACCGGCCACGAATCGGTCGCGTGCCCCGAGGAGCCGCCAGAGCGGCTCTCCGAGAGCCTTGCTCTTGATGTCCCACAGCGCCATGTCGAGCGCGCCGATTCCTCCGAACGTCGAGCCGGCATGCCCGGCTTTGAACACGCGGGCGAGCATGCGCTCGTAGAGGGCCGTCACCGCGCGGGGGTCCTCTCCCTCGATCGCGGGAAAGAGGCGGTCGATGTCGTGATGGGATCCCATACCGACGCCGGTGATACCCACATCGGTCTCGAGGATGAGGATGGGAACGTCTGTCACACCGGAGGCGATGTACCCGTTGACGTCGCCGATCGGACGTCCCCAGTCGTGGAACGTGTTGAGGAGGCGGTAGCCCGTGATCTTCATCAATCGCCCTTGGCTAAGTGGCCGACGTGAACTTCGACCGATGGTTCTTGATTCAGCATACATCACACGTAATATGAGACGCTATCCTGTGACAGGCTCGCTCGCGACGAGAAGATCGAGCCGACGCTGAGGTCTTGTGGGATCGACTCCGTCGGGCTCGAGCAGGACGCGGATGGGCTTGCGGATGCCGACGTGTGCTCGATGGACGGCCTCGCGTCTGCACGCCGAGCATGGCGACCGAAGCAGAAGAAGTATGATGTTCGTCGCGGCGCGGACGTCGGAGCCGGAAGTGCCCGACTCAGTCTCGCCGGCGAGGCGGTATGTTTTTCTGCGAAATCGCCGCCCACGGCGATGCTGGATTCAGGCGTTCTGCTCCGATCGATGTGCTCACACGTTGACGGTGCGTGAGCCACCTCCCGGAAAAGGTATGACGTACCGCTTTACTAAGAGGTCATACGTATGAGTTAATACCTTCCGTGGCGACCTGCCACATCCCTCACCACGAAGGAGTGGACATGGTCCAACGAACAACCCGCCGCAGCCGCGCGAGCGCGGTCACGCTGGCGTTCGCACTGGCGATCCTTCCGGTCTGCCTCGGAGCCGAGGCGGCGAACGCCGACGAACTGACGACGCTCTATGTCGCGCCCGAGGGGACGGGGACTGTCTGCGCGGCAGACAATGCCTGTTCCGTCGAAGAGGCGAAGCGGCAGGTCCGTGGCCTGGCGCCCGACATGAGCGGCGACATCACAGTCGTCCTGGCGGCCGGGACGTATCGCCTGGCAGACCCTCTACATTTCGGCGCCGAGGATTCCGGCACCAATGGCCACACCGTCTCGTGGGTGGCCGCGCCCGACGCGACGCCCGTTCTCTCCGGAGGAGCGAGAATCGACGGGTGGACGCCTGCAGCCGGCTCCACCACGATTTGGCAGGCTCCAGTTCCGGCCGAGGTTGAGATCGACCCCGGTCAGCTGTACGTCGACGGCGTCATGGCGACCCGGGCCCGCACCCAGTTGTCGCGTGGCGACATCTCGATCACTGCAAGCGGCATCGACCTCACGTCGCCCGCCCTGTCGTATTTGAACAGCATCCAGCAGCAGGACCGCGTCACGATGGAGTTCGTGAACTCGTTCACCGACCGGTACTCACCCGTAGAGAGCATCGCCAACAACCACCTCACAATGGCGCAGCCCGCCTGGGACAACAACACGTGGGGCTGGGACACGATTCAACGCCCCTTCCGCACGGCGCCTGTCTACATCGAGAACGCCCGTGAGTTCCTCGACGAGCCGGGCGAGTGGTATTTCGACGCCGACGCGCGCACCGTCTACTACCAGCCGCTCCAGGGGCAGAGCATGAACGGCATCGATGTGGAGATGCCGCGCCTTGAGTCGCTGCTGCAGATCAGCGGCACGTATGATGCCCCCGCGCACAACCTGACGTTCTCGGGAATCGAGTTCAGCGATACGGCATGGACCGCACCCGACAGCGACCAGGGCTACGCAGTCCAGCAGTCCGGCGCCTTCGCCTACGGCACGTCAGAGCGCCCCGCGGACGCCTTCACCAGCTGCGGCAGGGGTTGCCGCCTCTTCGAGGCCACGCGCAACAGCTGGCACATGACGCCGGCCGCCGTCCAGGTCTCTGCCGCGAACAACATCACCCTGACCGACAATGTCTATACCAACCTGGGCGCAGTGAGTCTCGGAATCGGTCTGGACGCCAATGCGAACGCGTCCGGAGTCGGCCTCGGCGCAAGCGACGTGACTGTCAGCCGGTCGCGATTCTTCGAGAGCGCCGGCGGCGCGATCGTGGTCGGCGGTATACAGCCGGACGCGCACCACCCGTCGGATCCGAGGATGACGAACGAGGACATCACAATCTCGGACAACCTCGTCCACGATGTCGCGAAGGTGTACGAGGACCAGACCGGCATCTTGTTCACGTACGTGACCCGGGCGACGGTGACGCACAACGAGGTCAGGGGCGTTCCCTACACGGGAATGGGCGCTGGGTGGGGATGGGGGACCAACGACGTGGGTGGAAACGCTGAATACGTCACACGTGGTCTCTATGACTTCCAGCCGATGTACGACACCCCCACCACCTTCCGCGATGCGCTCGTCTCCCACAACTTCATTCACGATGTCATGCAGACGATGCACGATGGCGCTGCCTTCTACAACCTCTCCAAGAGCCCCGGGAGCGTCCTGGAGGAGAACTACCTCCTCTCTCCGAACACGATCGGCACCTACTTCGATGAGGGCTCGGGTCTGTGGACTTCGCAGCGCAACATCTACCATGTGCGCACGCCAGGCAACACCTGGAACGCCGGAGCGGGCAACATCACGTACAAGGACAACTGGCTCGTCGGGTCGAACGCGTCCTCGTTCAGTGGACCGACGAACACGGTGTCGGGAACGGTCCTGCTCGGCGTGGATCAGGTGTTGCCGCTGGACGCAGCCCGTGTGGCGTACGACTCCGGCCTGTCCCAGGCGTTGCGCACCGCCCTCGACCCGCTGCGGCCGGCGATGTCGGTGTCCCTAACGGCTGCAACGGCCGGTCAGGCCAACGGGCCCGGGACCGTCGAGGTGGGGATGACCAACCTCGACACGACCGCACCGCTGCACACCGTGTCCGCTGCGCTCTCGGCGCCGGCCGGGTGGACCGTGACGGCAGTGGGCACGACGCCGACGACCATCGATCCGGGCGGGACTGTCACCGCGCGGTTCACGGTGACGCCGCCGCAGGGCACCGGCAAGCTCATCGCCACCGCCTCCGTATGGAGTTCGGTCACGTACAGCCTCCGCGGGCAGACCGGGTCGGCGGTGAGCGCCCCGACGACGCTCACTGCGCCGGTCGCGCCGGTGACCAGCCTGCGCACCTTCGGGTCGGTGCCGAGCGTCTTCGCCGAGAAGGATGGCCTCTACTCGATCGGAAATGCGGGAGCCGACGTCTGGAGCGGCGGTAGCCAGTCTGACGACGAGTACGGCACGATCTTCTCGCCGGATGGGTTCCACGATGGCTCCGTCATGACCGTCCGCGTCGACAGCGAGGACGCGGTCAACGCGTGGACCAAGGCAGGCCTGGTCGTTCGCGACGACCTCACGAAGCCGCGGCAATCGCTCGGCTACCTGGCCCTCGTCGTCACCCCCTCCAACGGCATCACGTACAACTACGACTCGAATAGAGACGGGCTGCTCGACGCGTCGTACCAGGTCCGGAACGTGAAGGCCCCGGTATGGCTGCGGCTCACTCGCACCGGCGCCGCCGTGTCGGCCGCTTACTCGAGCAACGGCACCGCGTGGACCGCTGTCGGGTCACCCGTCACCCTCGTCGCCCCCCAGGCGACGCAGGACGCCGGAATGATCTTCACCTCCCACGACCGCAACAAGTTCGGCACAGCGGTCTTCAGCGGCTTCACCGGCGTTCCGCCGGTCGATACGGTGGCGCCGGTGGTGTCGGCGAGCACGACCCCGGCGACTGCGGGTGGTCAGAATGGCTGGTTCGTGTCGCCGGTGTCGGTGAGCGTGTCGGCGTCGGATGAGGGCTCGGGTGTGGCGAGTGTGGAGTATCGGCTGGGTGAGGGGGCGTGGAGTGGGTACTCCTCGCCGGTGTCGATCCCGGAGGGTGCAACGACGTTCAGTTATCGTGCGACCGATGAGGCGGGCAATGTGTCGGAGGTCACGCAGCTGCCGGTGAAGGTCGATGGCGTCGCGCCGGTGACTTCGGCGGTGGTGTCGCCCGGTTCGGGTGTGGTGCTGGCGGGGTCGACGGTTTCGGCGACGTTCGCCGCGTCGGATGAGACCTCGGGTGTCGCCGGCACGGAGTATTCGACCGATGGCGGGGCGACCTGGGTTGCGGCGACGGCGGCGGGTGTGTCGTTCACCGAAGTGGGCGCGCACGTTGTGACGTACCGGTCGGTGGACGCGGCGGGCAATGTCGAGGCGGCCAAGAAGGTCACCCTCACTGTCGTTCAGCCACGGACCTTCACGGGCTTCTACGCCCCGGTGGATATGGCGGGTGTGGTGAACGTGGTCAAGAGCGGTTCGACGGTTCCGTTGAAGTTCGAGTTGTTCTTCGGTGAGGAGGAGCTGACGTCGACGACCGCGATCGAGTCGTTGCGGACGGTGCAGCATTCGTGCGATCCGGCCGCCCCGACCGATGAGGTCGAGACGGTTGTCACGGGTGGTACGTCGTTGGTCTACGACGAGGAGGCGGGGCAGTTCCAGTACAACTGGAAGACCTCGAAGGGCACCACGGGGTGCGTCGACGTGATCGTGCGCAGCACGGACGGGGTCGAGCTGAAAGCCCAGTTCCGTCTGAAGTAGACCGCACCGGCACCGGGCGCGGGCCGGCCGGGACACCACCCCGGCCAGCCCGCCCCGACAGCCCATCCCGAACTCTGGTCCCACCACGAGATAGGTCACCATGACCATTCACCCCCTGCCATCGGGCGGTGGCTTCGCTTGCGATGATCGCCGTCCTCGTCGCCGGAAATGTCGCTCTGGCGGGGGCGCGGTCCTTTCTGCTCCCGTGCCGACTGCGCCTGCGGGTGCGACGGTGATCACGGGCGGCCTGGCCGCGTGTCGGTTGGCGGAGCGGACCATTCGCGTTGGCGTGGGGGCGTACCGATGGTGGGCGCCCCCTGGTATCGAAGGAGATCCATGAACAATTCGCAATCAATGAGCTTCCGAGTTCTCGCGGCCGCCGGGGCGGTGGCAGTGATACTCGGAACGCTCGTGCCAGCCGTGCCGGCCCAGGCTGCCCCCACCCCTTCCGGAACCGGTTACGTCGACCCGTGGGGTGACAACGGGGACGGCACGTACACCAATCCTGTGTTGGGGGCGGACTATGCCGATCCGGACGCCATCCGAGTGGGTGACGATTACTGGGCGGTGACGTCCACGTTCGTCGACGCTCCGGGGGTGTCGGTCATCCACTCCAAGGACATGGTCAACTGGGAGACCGTCGGAGCAGGGTTCGACGACATCACCAAGCTCGGCGGATCCACGACCTTCAACGGCTTCAGCAATTACGGAGCCAACCGTTACAACTGGACCGGGATGTCGGAGTACAACAGGGGGGTCTACGCGCCATCGATCAAGTACAACCCTCTGAACAAGACGTTCTACATCGCCGTCAACACAGTGACCGGGGGCATGTTCGTCGCCTCGACGAAGGACCCGGCGGGGCACTGGGACATGCGTATCCTCAAGGACAAGTTCGGGCGCGACCTCGTCACCTCGCTCTGGACCGACCCGACGCTGTTCTTTGACGAGAAGTACGACCAGAACGGCAAGCTCGTCGACGTCGACGTGTACTACGCGGTGGCGCACGTCGCAGGGACGAGTGGCTCGGACAAGCCCGACCCGCTCCAGCCGGACGTTCGCGGCAACGTGCTCTTCACGGTCGATGACAACGTGACGACGCTCACGAACGCCGACATGAGCAAGTACGACCTCACCTACACCAACTCGTCGGGTGCCCAGGTGACGCTTGCCGGGCAGGGCCTGCTCGGCGGGGACCTTTTCGGCGGGAAGCGCGCCGGCCCGGAGTGCAACAAGATCTACAAGCGCGGGGAGTACTACCACCTCTTCTACTGCGACTTCCAGGGCAGGAAGAACAACCTGAACGAGGGCGGTATCAGCGGCGCCGGGTCGTACATGCTGCGGTCGAAGAACCTCTACGGCACTCTGGCGGACGGGACGCCGGGCAGCCCGGGGAATGTCGGGACGTATGAGGTGAAGTACCTGGCGAACGACACGCTTCCGCTGCAGGGCGGATTCATCGACACCCCCGACGGCGACTGGTACTTCTTCGCTCAGAAGAACGACGGCACCCAGGGTGGCGCGCGTGGACGTCAGGCACATCTTCTACCAGTCGACTGGCCGGTCGACGGCTGGCCGGTCCTCGGCCGCCAGCTCGGTGTCAACGGGCTGGGCACGATGGTGTGGACGGCACCGAAGCCGGTTGTGCGTGACATCGAGAAGGATGCCTCGGGCGACGACACCTATCCGGGTATCCCGACGGGATCACCCAAGACCTACCCGATCACGAGTCCGCAGGGCAGCGATGACTTTACCGCCGGCACGCTCGACGGCCGATGGATGTGGAACCATCAGCCGCGTTCGGGCTACTGGAGCCTCTCCGAGCGACCCGGCTGGATGCGCCTGAAGGCGTTCAACACCACCAACCGCGCCGGCAACTTCTTCCTGGCCGGCGACACGCTCCACCAACGCCATCTGGGCTCCGATCAGACCCAAAGCGCGATTCGACTCGACATCAGTCGGATGACCGACGGGCAGCGTGCCGGGCTCGTGCACTTCAACGGCGGGACGCAGTCCAACGCCATCGCGGTGCAACGCCTCTCGGGCGTCAACCGGATCATCACGGAATCGAACAACGTCGTCGTCGCCGTCGCCGACCTGCCCGCAGGGGTATCCGTGGTGGATCTGATCTCCCGAACCGACCGCGACCAGAACGTCGCGTATTACTACAGCGTCGATGGCGGCACGAGTTTCCAGCTCGCAGGAACCCAGAAGCTGACAGCCTTCGGCGGGTACCGCGGCGACCGGATCGGCATCTTCAGCTACAACGACTCGTACGTCGACAACAACTCCGACAGTCGTAACGACGCGGACGGCGCTCTGCCAGGATCCGTGGACGTGGACTCCTTCCGCTATGAGGCATCCGCCCCGAAGGTCGAGGGCACGGGGTTCCTCACGAAGGGATCGGTCTACTTCACGAACACGGGACAATCGTCAGAGGTCGAGTTCTACCGCCACGGCGCGAACGGCCAGACCCAGCGGGTCTCGAACGCTGAGCTGACCGTCTCTTCTTCAGCGCCCGACGTCGCGTCCGTGGCGGACGGCGTGATCCGCCCTGGCAAGAAATCCGGCACGGCCACGATCACCGTGACGTATCAGGGGCGCCCTTACGTCGCGGACGTGACCGTCGACCTCACCGTGCCGAAACCGATCCTCAACTACACTTTCGACGGTGACGCCGGTGCGAAGATCACGGACTCCTCAGGCAACGGCTTCGACGGAACGTATGTCGCTCCGGCACCGGTAGCCCCTGTCCCGGGTGTTCACGGTTCGGCCGTGAACCTCTCGGGAGGTCCGCGCACCAACACGTCGGCCCCGTACATCACGATCCCGAACGGCGTGCTCGACGGCATCGGAGGATTCACGGTGTCTGCGTGGGTGCGCTGGACGGACTCGTCCACCTCATTCGCGAACATGTTCTGGCTCGGGGGTGCAGGAACAGGCGGCGGGGCCAACCGGTACCTCTACATGACCCCGCGCGGGCCAGGATCCTCCTACGCCGTCGGTCTGAAGCCGACCAACACGGCGGGAGAGGCGCGCGCCCAGGACAGCAACGGCGCGCTCCCCACCGGCAAGTGGACCCACGTGACGGTCGTGGTCAACCCGGCGAACAACACCACGACGCTCTTCCGTGATGGGATGGCGGTCGCCGGCACGAACAGCAGCGCGACCGGCGCCTCGCTCTTTCAGACGGGGGCTGCTCAGACAGGGCAGATCGGGCGTTCCCAGTTTGCCGATCCGTTCTTCGGCGGTGACATCGACGACTTCCGGATCTACGGCTCCGCCCTGAACGCGAGCCGAGTGGCGGAGCTCGCCGACGTCACCGCTCCGTCCTTGGCGGCGGCGCTGGATCCGGCCGCGCCCGACGGCGAAAACGGATGGTACGTGGGTGCAGTGTCCGCGAAGGCGGTCGCCTCCGACGCGCAGACCGGGATCACGCGCCTTGAGTACCGCACGTCGCCGTCCGGCACGTGGACGGCGTACGAGTCGCCGATTCCCGCACCTGAGGGGACGACGGAGTACGACTTCCAAGCCGTGGACAGTGCAGGGAACACTACGACGGCGCATCTTTCGGTCAAACGGGACACAACCGCGCCGGTGACTTCGGCGGTGGTGTCGCCCGGTTCGGGTGTGGTGCTGGCGGGGTCGACGGTTTCGGCGACGTTCGCCGCGTCGGATGAGACCTCGGGTGTCGCCGGCACGGAGTATTCGACCGATGGCGGGGCGACCTGGGTTGCGGCGACGGCGGCGGGTGTGTCGTTCACCGAAGTGGGCGCGCACGTTGTGACGTACCGGTCGGTGGACGCGGCGGGCAATGTCGAGGCGGCCAAGAAGGTCACCCTCACTGTCGTTCAGCCACGGACCTTCACGGGCTTCTACGCCCCGGTGGATATGGCGGGTGTGGTGAACGTGGTCAAGAGCGGTTCGACGGTTCCGTTGAAGTTCGAGTTGTTCTTCGGTGAGGAGGAGCTGACGTCGACGACCGCGATCGAGTCGTTGCGGACGGTGCAGCATTCGTGCGATCCGGCCGCCCCGACCGATGAGGTCGAGACGGTTGTCACGGGTGGTACGTCGTTGGTCTACGACGAGGAGGCGGGGCAGTTCCAGTACAACTGGAAGACCTCGAAGGGCACCACGGGGTGCGTCGACGTGATCGTGCGCAGCACGGACGGGGTCGAGCTGAAAGCCCAGTTCCGTCTGAAGTAGACCGCACCGGCACCGGGCGCGGGCCGGCCGGGACACCACCCCGGCCAGCCCGCCCCGACAGCCCATCCCGAACTCTGGTCCCACCACGAGATAGGTCACCATGACCATTCACCCCCTGCCATCGGGCGGTGGCTTCGCTTGCGATGATCGCCGTGAAGAACCCGCGATCGGTTGGTGGGGTGCGGCATCGATAGCGCTGATCGCCCCCGGAACAGCACAACGGACGACGAGCCCGAACGTCCGCACCGGTCGCTGTCCTGTCGCCGCCATGAAGTCGAACGAACGCCGTTTGTTCGAAAGAGTCTCGGGGTTAGTGTCGTATCTGGGCGTTGCCGTTCGTGGATGAGGTGTGCGACCTGATGCGGGTCGCAGGACTGAGGAGCCGCGACGTGGCCCTCGTCCCGACGAGAGGAGACGACAGTGCCGAAATACCTGATCGCATTCAACGACGAGTGGGTGCCGGAGCACACTCCCGACGAACTGCGCAACAAGAGCGAAGCCTCGCGAGCCGTGCTCGAGGAAATGCAGGCGGAGGGCGTGTTCCTCTACGCGGATGGGGGGATCGATGCCTCGACCGTGGTCTGCAGCGTTGTGAGCAAGGACGGGAAGCCGGTCTTCACCGATGGACCGTTCGTCGAGACCAAGGAGCACCTCGGCGGGTTCACCGTTGTGGACGTGGCGGACGACGCGATCGCGCGGTACTGGGCAGGACGTCTGGCGGTCGCACTGGACTGGCCCCAGGAGGTGCACCGATTTCCGTCAGATGTCGGGGAGATCATTGAACGGCAATCGTCTGCGACTGTGTGACTTCGGTCGATCCCAGCTGTCCCCGTTGGAGTCGACATCGAACCAGGCTTTACCGGCGTCGTGACCGCAGCCCCCGTCGAGCAGGCCATCATCCGTGCCCACCATGAGGAGTGGGCGCGGGTGGTGGCCGGCGTTGCCCGGCGGTTCGGCGACCTGGACCTTGCCGAGGATGCAGCAGCAGAGGCATTCGTCGCCGCGGTGGAGCGGTGGCCGCGCGACGGCGTACCACCGAACCCGGGCGCGTGGCTCACCCTCACCGCGACGCGCAAGGCGATCGACCGGCTGCGTCGTGAGTCGCGTCGCGACGACAAACATCAGGCGGCTCACATGCTGTCCGACGACACTCCTCCCGAGCCGACCGGACCGGTAGAGGACGACCGGCTCCGGCTGGTCTTCACCTGCTGTCATCCTGCCCTTGCGATGGAGGCCCGGGTCGCTCTGACCTTGCGCATGCTCGGCGGGCTCACCGTTGCAGAGATCGCACACGCCTTCCTGGTGCCGCCGGCCACGATGGCGCAACGGATCACCCGCGCCAAGGCGAAGATCAAAGCGGCGCACGTTCCGTACCGGGTGCCGTCGGCGACCGACATCCGGGAACGGCTCGCCGGTGTGCTGGCGGTGGTCTACCTCATCTTCAACGAGGGCTATCTGGCCACCGCAGGGGAGGCCTCGCTGCGCGTGGACCTCACCGACGACGCGATCCGCCTGGGCCGCCTCCTGCACTCACTCCTTCCCGATGAGGGGGAGGTGACCGGCCTTCTCGCCCTGATGCTGCTCACTGACGCACGGCGCACCGCGCGCTTCTCCCACGCCGGTGAGCTGGTGACCCTCGACGAGCAGGACCGCAGCGCCTGGAACCGCGGCCTGATCATCGAGGGTCACGCCCTGGTCCGCGAACGGATCGCCGCGGTCGCCGCCGGCGCGGAGTCACCGGGGCGATATCAACTCCTGGCGGCGATCAACGCGGTGCACACCAATGCCCCGTCTTCGGGCGACACCGACTGGTCACAGATCGTCGCTCTCTACGACCGCCTGATCGGGCTCGATCCCTCCCCGATCGTTCGACTGAACCGTGCGATCGCTGTCGCCGAACTGGATGGCCCCGACGTGGCGCTCGCCGAGATCGACCGACTCGGCGAGACCCTCGACAACTACCACGCCTACCACGCCGCGCGCGCCGACCTCCTGAGGCGGGTCGGGCGAAGCGACGACTCGCGGACCGCGTACGACAGGGCCATCCAACTCGCCGGCAACCCCGCCGAGCGAGCGTATCTCGACCGCCGCCGCGACCAACTCGTGTGGTGACGCGCGTGGCGAACTGAGAGATCGACCTGCGGGCGCTACGGATCATCGCTCACCAGGCATGTTGCTCACATGGCAGCTGGCAGGAGGGACGCTTCATCACCGACCGGGCCGACCCGTCGCGGTCACGCAGCTGCCTGCCCGATGCCGGTGCAGGGGGCAGGGCGCCTTCCACTCAGCGAGCAGATTCAGCGCACAGCACTCTCTACAACGTGTTTCGGAAATCGGCGCGCATCACCTCGTTGCTGACTCCTATCCTGGCTCCATGGTCGACCGCGCGAACAAGCCGGAACTGCACCTGGATACCGTCGCGGAGTGGGAAGCCTGGCTGGACGCGGACCCGGACCCGACGGGGGTCCGACTGCGACTGCGGAAGACGGCCACGAGCCGCCCCGGGATCACGTACGCCGAGGCGCTCGAGGTCGCGCTGTGCTTCGGATGGATCGATGGGCGGAAGCAATCCCTCGACGCCGACTACTTTCTGCAGACCTTCACACCCCGGCGACCGCGGAGCCTCTGGTCGAAGGTCAACATCGGCCACGTCACCCGGCTGCTGGAGGAAGGTCGCATGCGGCCCCAGGGTCAGCTCGAGATCGACCGCGCGAAGGCTGACGGGCGATGGGACCGCGCCTATCGGCAGGGCGACGGCGACCTCCCCGAGGAGCTGCAGGAAGCCCTGAACGCAGACCCGAAGGTCGCGAAAGCCTTCGCATCCCAGTCCGCGCAGAACCGGTTCGCGATGGCCTTCCGAGTCGCCAACCTGAAGCGACCGGCGTCGCGCGCCGCACGCGTCGCGGAGTACGTCGAGATGCTGAAGCGGGGCGAAACCCTCCACTGAGTCCAGCCGCCGCCGCGATTGGCAAGACGGGGCCGTCCCGCTCCTCCTCCTCGTGTCGGCGGCGAAATTGCCGACGTGCGCGAGAGCGGTCCAGCCGCTGGCGTGGAGACGAGCGCCACGGCAAGGCCGGTCGCGACGCACCATCTGGTGCTGAAGGCCGCGCTGCCAAGTTCCGTGCCATCCCCGCCACTCTTCGCCCGCCGGACCGTGATCGTCTCCGCGCCGGCTCCTCGTCGGCGAGACTCTTCGGTACGCCTGACCGCAAAGGACCCTCGATGATCACCGTTCACCTTCGCTATGAGATCGACTCCGCCAAGCTCGACGACTTCACCGAGTACGGCCGCGCGTGGATCCGACTCGTCAACAAACTCGGTGGCACCCACCACGGCTACTTCATGCCCAGCGAAGGCGACAGTGATGAGGCTTTCGCGTTGTTCTCCTTTCCGTCGCTCGCGGAATACGAGGTCTACCGGAACGCCTCGAAGGTTGATCCGGACTGTCAGAAGGCGTTCGAGCTCGCGCGGACGACGGGTTGCATCCGGCGCTACGAGCGCCGCTTCCTCGCACCGGTGTTCGCTTAGCGGTCCTCGAGCCAGGGGCGTCGGTCAGGGATGGGCGCCGGATGCTGCCGGGATACCGATCTCGTCCAACCAGTCCGAAAGAAGCGCTGCGGTGAGACCGGGGCGCTCGTGTGGGAGCGCATGCCCGGCGTCGGCGGCGGTGACGACGGTGGCGCGCGGGTACCTGTCGCCGAGGCGTTGTTGCCGTTCCCAACCGACCCAGTGATCGTGTTTGCCCGAGATCACCAGCACCGGAGCCTCTACAGCCACCGTGTCCGGATCCGCGGCATGCGGACCGGCAGTGATCGCCGTCTCCAGGGTCTGTTCGTCGACCTCCCCGACGGCGGGGGCCACGGCGTGACGGAATCGCTCGAGGGTTTCCGCTGTTCGAACCACGAAGTACCCCTCGTACTCCGCTCGCTGTGCAGGATCGAGTGCGGTGGACACGTGATCGTCCCGAACCACCCTCGGCGGGGGAGTGCTTTGCTCCCCGGGTACGGCGGGGCAGATCAGTGCGAGACCGGCTACCCGGTCGGGATGGCGTGCCGCGATCGCGCGGGCGAAGTGTCCACCGAACGAATGCCCGAGCACGAGAAATCTGCCACTCGGTGCTTCCCGTCGAAGAAGACTGTCGACGAGGTCCAGCACATCATCCGGTCGCCGGACTCCGGATGAGGGTCGGGAATCGCCGTGTCCCGGCAAGTCGATGTACACCCGACGCACCGGGCGCGCCTCGATCATCGGTTCAAGGAAGCCCCGCACCTCGCCTCGTGCGGAGTACGCGCCGTGAACAGCGATGAGGGGAATGCCGGAACCGACAGCGTCGTAGGCCAGCGACGCCGTCTCGCTCTCCTGAACTCTCCGCGTCATGTCCCCATGATGGCCAGGGCACATGCTCGATCCAAGCCGCCGTCGAGTATCGGCCCGACAGCCGGTCGGTCAGCGTGCGTCCATAGCGATCGTCGGTCTCGGAGTGGGCCGTTCGGTCCAGGTGCTCCTCGAGGAGCGAGGAGCGCTGGCGGCTGCGTCGACTAGTAGTAGCCGCCGTCCGGGTCCGGCGCGAGATACACGTCGACCACATCGTCGTGCAGGACGAATCGGAGGTACGAGGTCGGTTCACCGGATGGCGCGGGCGGGACCACGCGGGGATCGATGCTGGGGAAGTCGGCGATCGTGTCGATCGTCGGCGCCGAGCATCGGAACACCGAGACCCGATCCTCCGAGACGATCGCAAGGCATCGCGTGTCCTGAGGCTCCGTCGTCGTCGCGCTCCACAGCTCCAGCGCGCCATACGAGCCGTGCGAGACGAAGTCCGAGGCTGTCAACGCGAAGAACTCGACGTCCTCATCGATACCGAATGACCCCTCCACCGATTCATCCTGCGCGAGCTGTGCCACGGGCCCTGGCTCGCTCGCCTCGTCGGCGACGAAGGCGATCACCGCGATCGCGGCACCAAGGACCGCAAGTCCGGCGATGACCCATGGCAGGATGCTGCGGGCTCGCTGCTTGCTCGAGTCGCGCGGCGGGGCCTCTCCTGGTGCGACGGGTGACTCGTCCATTGCTGTGTCCTTCCGTTCCGATGCGACCCATTAACGGCCGCGCCGGTATCGGTGCAGTACCGGCGCTGGGCGGCCGGTATCGCCGCGGTTCCGGCTGTCTTGACGTGGGTCTCGGTCAGGCTCACAGTGGCGTCATGGAGGTGCGCGTACTCGGCGCATTGACGCTCGACGATGGCCGGATCCCGCTGGCACGGCGGGAACGCGCGGTTCTGGGCGCGCTCACCGTCCGGCCGGGCGAGTCGGTCTCCACCGACTCCCTCGCGGTCGCTCTCTGGGGCGATGACCTTCCCGCGTCCTGGTCCAAGGTGATCCAGGGCTGCGTCATGCGGCTGCGCCGGCTGATCGCGCCGGCGCGGATCGAAACGACCCCGCTCGGGTATCGACTCCTGACAGACCACGTACAGATCGACGCCGACGAGTTTGAGCGACTCGTTCAGCGGGGGACGGAGCAACTGGAGCTTGGGGAACCCGAACGCGCTGCGCATACTGTCTCGAAGGCGCTGGGGCTGTGGCGGGGCGATGCTTTCAGCGAGCTCGCTGACTGGCAGCCGGCTCGGATCGCCTCTGGTCGTCTGGACGAGCTGCGCCTCTCGGCCGAGGAGCTGCTGCTGGACGCACGGCTCCGGGCCGGCGAGGTACAGGAAGTGGCCGCGTCGGCGCGGGCTCGCGTCGCTGAGGCGCCGTTGCGCGAGCGGCGCTGGGTCGTGCTGAGCGTGGCCCAGTACAGGCAGGGCCGGCAGGCGGATGCTCTCACCACGGTCCGCAACGCCCGATCGCTGCTCGCCGCGGAACTGGGTCTGGACCCCTGCGTCGAGCTGGCAGCGTTGGAGCAGGCGATCCTCCGGCAGGATGCCTCGCTCCTCTCGGACCGCGTGTTCCGCGCCGCGTCGGCCGAGTGCCCGTATTTCGGACTTCCACCGGCGGACGTGGACGATGCCGACCGATACTTCGGCCGCGAGGCCGAGCTGGCAGACGCGCTGCGGGCGGTCGAGGAACACGGCGTGCTGCTGGTCGCCGGCGCATCGGGGGTCGGCAAGTCCTCGTTCGTGCGGGCCGGGATCGGGGCACAGCTGCGCGCGGGCGGCGCCGAAGTCGTGATCGTCACGCCAGGTGAGCACCCGGTCGACGCTCTGCGGGACCTCGACTTCGAGGGCGCAGCATCCGTCCTCATCGTCGATCAGTGCGAGCAGGCCTTCGCCGCCGACCCCGCCGAGACCCGGGAGTTCTTCGCAGCCCTCTCGCAGCTGGCCTTCCGGGGGACGCTCGTCATGGCGCTCCGCGCCGATCGGCTCGGCGACCTGGCCGAGCAAACGGGATTCGCGCAGATCATCCGATCACGGATGCTGATGCTCACCACGCTCGGATCGGATGGTCTGCGGGCGATCATCGAGAAGCCGGCGGCACAGGCGGGGATCATCCTGGAGCCCGGTCTCACCGAAGTGCTCGTCCGAGATGCAGACGGGCGTTCTCTCCCTCAGTTGTCCCACGCGCTGCGTCAGGTGTGGTCTCGTCGTGAAGGACGGGTCATGACCGTCGACGGGTACCAGGCCTCCGGTGAGATCGAGGGCGCGGTCGCCCAGACGGCAGAGGAGGTCTATGGGGCCCTGCCGGACGCAGAAAGGCGGCTGCTGCGGGACATCCTCCTTCGTCTCGTGGACGTCGCAGATGGTATCGCCAACGGCCGTCGCGTCGAACGCGCTCTCGTTGCGATCGATGACGCGCACTCGAGGATCATCGATGAACTGATCGACGCCCGCCTGCTCACAACGGACGAACAGTCGGTGCAGCTGTCCCATGAAGCGCTGGCCCGCGAGTGGCCCCGCTTGACGGAGTGGCTCGCCGGTGATGTCGAAGGCCAGCGCATCATGCACCATCTGGCTGCCACCGCGGTCGCCTGGGACGCCATGGGGCGGCCGGACAGCGAACTCTACCGAGGCGGCCGACTGTCGCACGCCCAGGAGTGGCAGGACGCGGTTTCTCCGTCGCTCACCACACTGGAGAGCGAGTTCCTCGAGACGTCCGGCGAGCACGAGAAGGCCGAGCTGGCGGCTGCCCAGGCTCAGCTCCGCCGGCAGCGTCGCACGGTGCGACGGCTGACGTACGTGTCCGCCGGTGCTGCCGCCTTGGCGATCATCGCGGTCGTGGCGAGCGTCTATGCCGGGATCCAGGCGAACCTCGCGGGCGAGGCCGCGCTCGCCGCGACGGCGCGCCGCGTCGCCGACCTCGCGGTCGATGAGCCGGAGCTCGACCGGGCGCTGCTGCTTGCCGCGCAGGCGATCCAACTCCACGACAGCCCAGAAGCACCGGTCAGCCTCATGCAGGTCTTCGCGCGCGCCCCCCGCGCCACATCGGTGACGCACACCCAGCCCGCCAGCATGATCAAGCGAGACAAGATCATGGGGACGGAACTCGTCAGTGAGTACTCGGCGGACCGCTCGCTGCTCGCCATACCGTCTCCGCTGCAGTCGGAGGATGCGTCGTGGGGGACGATCAAGCTTTGGAGGACGACCGCGCCGGAAGACGCTCGTCCTGTGACGCTGTGGCTGAAGCTCAGGGGGGATGCCCCGACCACCGGCTTCGCGAAGCGGATCATGCCGAAGTTCTCGCCCGACGGTTCCCGCCTTTATGCGAGCGGAACCGGGCCGATCGCCGTCTTCGACACGACGACGGGGATGCAGGTGGATGAATTCCGAGGAGGTGGACTGCTTGCGGTCAGTGGCGATGGGCAACGCCTCGCGATCGGGGACAACGGGTCGGTGGTTCGAATCATCGACCCCGCAGGGAACACCGAGCCCGTCACTGTCCCTTTACCCGGTGCTGCAACAGTCGCTGCATTCAGCCCGGACGGCTCCCAGCTCGCGGTGTACACGGGAGGGAGGATCGCCCTTGTGAATCTCGGTGCTGCCGAAGTCGCCGAGGTTCTGAACGAGCACGACCATGCTGTCAGCGACATGGCGTACGAGTCGGATGGCCAGCTGGTCACCAGAACACCGGACGGCGAAACGATCACTTGGGCTCTCGGTGACTGGGCTGCAGCGTTCCCGGACAGCGATTTCACGCTGACCGGATCCGCCCTCCGGAACAGTGGGAACACTGAGCGCGCTCTTCGAGTAGAGCAGCCGAATGGTGACGCCCAGGTAGTGGTCGCCGACCCGGCCGCCTGGCAGGAACGCGCGTGCACCGTCGCCGGGCGGACGCTGACCAAGCACGAGTGGCGCGAGTACATCGGCACTATCCCTTACGCTCCGGCATGCCGCGACTGACCGGAGCCTCGGTCGGGTATTCGCCTCGACGGCGCGGGAACGGCTCGCGCGGCAGCATCGTCTGCGCGTTCATTCGCTCCGGCGGTTTCGAGACAGACAAATGGAAGCCGATCGCCTTAGCGCAAACGTCGGTCAGCAGGACGGTTTCAGCGCTGGGCGCGACGGCGCCGCGTCTCATCGAGCACGAGGCGGGGCGACGGATTCGCGCCATACGACCTTCTGCAGGGCATCCTCCTGGACGGGCGGCTCGGTTCCGCGGATCGCGGCGAGAAGTCGCTGCATCGAGGACGAACCGAGGCGCTGTCGATCCTGGAACACGGTGGTGAGGGAGGGGATGAAATGTGCGCTCATGGTGAGGTCGTCCCAGCCGGTCACGCTCACATCCCCCGGAACCGTCCAGCCGCGCAAGACCGCGCCGCGGATCGCCCCGGCGGCGAGGACGTCGTTGGCTGCGATGATCGCCAGCGGCGGTGTGTCGTCGGGCAGATCCCGCACACAGTGATTCGCCGTGAGCCCGCTCCAGTCGCCGCCCACCACGCCGAGTGAGTCCACGCCCAGCCGATCGACCGTCGTGAGGTAGACGTCTCGGCGAGCGACTGCGGCCGGGTAGTCCGGCGGCCCCGCGATGTGCAGGAATCTTCGGTGGCCGAGCTCTGCCAGCCGCTCCATCATCTCGGCGACCGGGCGCGCGTCACTGAACGCACCGGTCGCGTGCATGTTCTCGTCGAATTCGGAGAGGGACAGCAGCACAGGAGCGTCCGTCGACGTCGGCTGGGGGGCCCGGATAGGGGTGAACGAGAGAATGCCCTCGTACTCGCCGGACTCTGCGACCGAGGCGAGGTCGTCCGCGCGCTCCTCGGGTGAGGACGAGAGGCTGATCACTTCGACGACATAGCCGGCATCCCGCGCCGTGGCGGCGGCCCCCTCGAGCACCGGGAAGAGGTTCAAACCGGCGACGGGGATGACGACGGCGAGCCGGCCCGTCCGCTGGGTCCGCATGGATCGGGCGGCGAGATTAGGGCGGTAGTTCAGTTCAGCCGCGGCCGTCAGCACGCGTTCGCGGGTTGCAGCCGAGATGCCGCTGCGGCCGGTGAAGACGAACGAGACCGTCGTCTGAGAAACGCCCGCGCGGCGCGCGACGTCGTGACTGGTCGGGCGCTTCGCCATGTGTTGATCCCCCATCTCCGCCATCTTGCCCGGAAAGGCACTTGACCGTGCGGACGTTGGCTACATACTATCTACTACGTCTTAGTAATACGTAGTAGCGAATGTGCGAGGAAGCAATGCTCAGAATCGGAATCATCGGCACCGGCAGTATCGCCAGTGCCCACATCAGTGGGTATCTCGCGTTCCCCGGGCAGTGCGAGATCGTCGCGCTCGCCGATGTCATGCCGGGCAGGGCGGCCGAGAAGGCCGAGTCATTCGGACTGACGGACGCCGTCGGCTACGACGACCCGCTTCAGATGATCGCCGAGGCGCGCCTCGATCTGGTGAGCATCGCGACACCGCCCTCGTCACACGGCGCACTCGCGATCACCGCGCTGGACGCCGGCGTGAACGTGCTCGTCGAGAAGCCCATGGCGCCCTCTCTGGAGGAGTGCGACGCGATGCTCGCCGCACAGGAGCGTTCGGGGAAGCTGCTCTCGGTTGTCGCGCAGAATCGCTTCCGCGACGACCTCGCCACCCTCAAGAGCGTCGTCGATTCCGGGCTCCTCGGTTCGATCTCCCACGTGCGCGTGGACTCCGCCTGGTGGCGGGGTCTGCCGTACTACGACCTGTGGTGGCGAGGCACGTGGGAGAAGGAGGGTGGCGGCAGCACACTCAACCACGCCATCCACCACATCGACCTGCTCCTGTGGCTGCTGGGCCGCCCGACGGAGATCACGGCGATGATCACGAACGCGCAGCACGACAACAGCGAGGTCGAGGATCTCTCGGTCGCGGTGTTCCGGTACGGGCGGGGCCTGGCCCAGCTGACGAGCTCGGTGGTGCATCACGGCGAAGAGCAGGAGATCATCATCCAGGGCGAGAACGCCCGCGTCTCCCAGCCCTGGAAAGTCATCGCCGAGCGCGCCGACGGCGGGGGGTTCCCTGCGAAGGGCGGGGACTCGGGGCTTGTCGAGGCCATCGAGGCTGTCGCCGCGCAGCGCGAGCCGCTGCGCCACCGCGGGCACGAGGGGCAGATCGCCGATCTGCTCGCCGCCGTCCGCGACGGCCGGGCGCCTCTCGCCGACGGTCGGGACGGCCGCAACGCGATCGAGGTCGTCACCGCGATCTACAAGGCGGGCATCGAGCGGACGTTCGTATCGCTGCCTCTCAAAGCCGACGACCCGTACTACCGTGCTGGTCAGCTCGTCACGCATGCGCCGCGCTTCTTCGCGAAGCAGACGTCTCTGCTCGAGGTGGCCGCGTCATGAGCGCGTCGTCATTCCCGGGCGGCACATCACTGTCACACCTCGACATTTACGGTGATGCCGCGCCGGACGGCGTGTGCGGCGGAAGCCCGCACATGCACCTCGTCTCAACCGAGGCGTACGTTGTCGTGGAAGGGCGTGGCACCCTGCAGACGATCGACGGCGAGGGCTTCCACGAGACCGAGCTCCACGCGGGTTCGGTCGTATGGTTCACGCCCGGAACGATCCACCGAGCCGTGAACCACGGCGGTTTGCAGGTGATCGTCCTGATGAGCAACGCGGGGCTGCCCGAGGCCGGCGACGCGGTGATGACCTTCCCTGCCGACATCGTGGCCGACCCTGACGCGTACGCTGCGGCTGCGTCCCTCGGTGGGCCGGACGGCCGTGAGGAGCGTGCGTCGCGCCGGCGGGATCTCGCGGTGACCGGCTTCGACGCGCTGCGCGATGCCGTCGCCGCCGGCGATCGCGGACCTCTTGAGCACTTCTACCAGGCGGCCGGCGCGCTCGTTCGTCGCAGCGCCGCCGCGTGGGCGCAGCTCGTGCGCGAGCGCCCACTCGCCCAGGCAGAGCGGTCGCTCGCGCTCACAGGGGCGATCGCGAGCGGCGACATCGCGCATCTGCGCGACGCGCGCGTGCGCGAAGCGCCGGCAGCGGCCGAGCGGCGCTTCGGCATGTGCGGCCGCATCCGCGCCTACGACATCACCGATTCCGAGGAGGATCCCCGATGAGCCACCCGTACACCTTCGATCCCCTGCCGCAGCCGGCCGTCGCTCCCGGCGAGTTCTTCTTCGCCGCCGTAGGGCTGGACCACGGCCACATCTTCGGCATGACCGATGGCCTCATCGGCGCTGGAGCGACCGTGAAATGGGTGTTCGACGAGAACCCCGACCGGGTCGCGTCGTTCATGCAGCGGTACCCCACTGCCCGCGCCGCATCGTCGGAGCAAGAGGTGCTCGATGATCCCGAGGTGCGCCTCGTCGCCACAGCGGCCGTCGCCTCGGAGCGGGCACCGATCGGCCTGCGCGCGATCGAGGCAGGGAAGGACGCATTCGTCGACAAGGCACCGCTGACCACGTTCGCCCAGCTCGAGGCCGTTCGTGAGGCGACAGCGCGCACCGGTCGCAAATACGCGGTCTACTACGGCGAGCGCGTGCACTCCGAGGCTGCGATCCTCGCCGGCCAGCTCATCGAACGCGGCGCGATCGGCACCGTCCTGCAGGTGGTCTGCTTCGGGCCGCACCGCATCGGCGGAGGGCGGCCCGACTGGTTCTACGACCCCGAGCAGTATGGCGGCATCCTCTGCGACATCGGCAGCCACAACTTCGAGCAGATGCTCTTCTACACCGGCGCCACCGATGGGCGCGTGTCCACCTCGACGGTCGCGAACTACGCGCACTCCGACACGCCGGGCCTGCAGGACTTCGGCGACGCGCACGTCGTGCTCGACAACGGCACGACCGGCTACGTCCGCGTCGACTGGTTCACACCGGACGGTCTGGGCGTGTTCGGCGACGGGCGCACGCTCCTTCTGGGAACCGACGGCTACATCGAGCTGCGCAAGTACATCGACGTCGCCACGGACAATGGCGGCGGCCAGGTCATCCTCGTCAACCAGGAAGGCCAGTACCGCTTCGATGCGAACGGCATGACCGGATTCCCCTACTTCGGGCAGCTCATCCGCGACTGCATCGACCGAACCGAGACGTCGATGACCCAGGCCCACGCGCTCAAGGCCGCGGAACTCAGTCTTCAGGCGCAAGGCGAAGCGCTCGTGCTCGCTCCGTAGCGGCCGTTTGAACCACGACGATGTGGAGCTCTCATGACACAGTCCCTTGAAACACCACCCCTGACGCTGGTGGGCGATCCGCCTCCTGTCAACGAGACGCGGGCGATCACGACCGCACCGGCAAGGCGACGTTTCTTCCGAAGCGACCGCACTCCCCGCGCCAAGCTGTCGTGGCGTCGAGCTCTCGCCCGGGACTGGCGGCTCTACACCTTTCTCATCGCACCGCTGATCTTCCTGCTGGTGTTCAAGTACGTCCCGATGCTGGGCAACATCATCGCCTTTCGTCGATTCCGCCCCGGAGGATCGATCTTCGGAGACGAATGGGTGGGGTTCTACTACTTCGATGCGTTCATCTCGAACCAGCAGTTCTGGACGGTGTTCTGGAACACCGTGATCCTCGGAGCCCTCACGCTGCTGATCACCTTCCCGCTGCCGATCATCCTGGCTCTCATGCTCAACGAGCTGCGGTCACGGCGGTTCAAGCGGATCGCGCAGACGATCTCGTACCTGCCGCACTTCATGTCGGTGGTCATCGTCGCGGGGCTCGTCCTGCAGTTGACAGCACTCAATGGAACGGTCAACCAGTTGGTCGAGGCCATGGGCGCCGACCCCGTGCCGTTCATGCAGCGGCCGGAGTGGTTCCGTGCGATCTATGTGTCATCCGAGGTGTGGCAGACCGTCGGCTGGGGCACGATCCTCTACCTCGCCGCCCTCACGACGATCGACGACCAGCTGTACGAGGCGGCGCGGATCGACGGCGCGAACCGGTGGCAGCAGACGTGGCACATCACGCTGCCCGGCATTCAGCCGACGATGATGGTGCTCCTCATCCTGAACATCGGCTCGTTCATGTCCGTCGGATTCGAGAAGGTGCTGCTCCTGCAGAACCCGCTCATCTACTCCACGGCCGACGTCATTGCCACCTACCTGTACCGCGTCGGCATCCAGTCGGCCCAGTTCTCCTACGGAACGGCCATCGGACTGTTCGAGGCCCTCATCGGCCTGGTACTCGTGCTCGGCGCCAATGCACTCTCTCGTCGAATGGTTGGAACCTCGCTATGGTGACCGAATCCCTGCCCCAGAAGCCGGATATCGCCCACGTCCGGAGGGAGGCCGGAGTCATCCGGGAGTCGCGCGGGGCCCAGGCGTTCCGTGCCGTCAACGTGATGTGCGTTCTGCTGGTCTGCGCCGTCACGCTGTACCCTTTCGTCAATCTGATCGCGAAGGCGTTCTCCTCCGAGGGCTACATCGCCGCCGGCGAGGTCAATCTCGTCCCGCGCGGGTTCAACCTCGACACCTTCCGTGTCGTGCTGAGCGATCAGCTGTTCTGGACGAACTACGCGAACACGTTCCTCTACACGATCGTCGGAACGATCATCGCCATGGCGATGACGACGACGTACGCGTATGCGCTCAGCAAGCCCTACCTCAAGGGACGCGCGTTCTTCGTCGGCGTCGCGGTCTTCACGATGTTCTTCGGTGGCGGCCTCATTCCGAACTACATCCTCATCGCCAGCTATCTCGGCTGGCGCAACAGCATCTGGGCAATCGTCGTGCCGGGCGCCCTGAGCGTCTTCAACCTCCTCGTCATGAAGTCGTTCTTCGAGAACTTCCCCACAGACCTCGAGGAGGCGGCCGCGATCGACGGGCTGTCGACGTACGGCATCTTCTTCCGTATCGTTCTGCCGCTGTCCAAAGCGGTCATCGCGACGATGACCCTCTTCTACGCGGTGAGCCTCTGGAACTCCTGGTTCAGCGCGTTCCTGTTCATGGATGACAAGTCCCAGTTCCCTGTGACGGTCTACCTGCGCAACCTCATCGCCGCGGCGACGGGAACGCAGGAGGCGACTGGCGGCGAGGCCGTTCAGATCGCGTCCAACATCCAGGCCGTCACGATGCTGCTCACCGTGCTTCCGATCATCTGCCTCTACCCCTTCATCCAGCGCTACTTCGTCTCGGGCGTGATGCTCGGGTCCGTCAAGGGCTGAGCATGCGCCTCTCTCGAATCCCATTCCCCCGAACGACGACGTTCAAGAACAGGAGACAATCATGACCATCACTCACAAGGCACTCGCGGGCTTCGCGGGCCTCGCCATATGCGCGGTCGCGCTCGCCGCGTGCTCGAACGGTCCGACCGGCGAGCCGGTCGCGACTGACGGCGGAGCGACCATCGACGAGGCCCACTCCGTCGGAGCCATGGAGGACTTCGGCGTCGGCGTCACGTTCAAGGCGACGGAGCCGGTCGACTTCTCGATCATGTACCGCGACCATCCCAACTATCCGGTCAAGGACGACTGGTCGATCTTCCAGCACCTCTCGGACGACCAGAACGTCACCTTCTCGCGCACCGACATCCCGATGGCCGACTTCGATCAGAAGAAGTCCCTGCTCATCGGCAGCGGTGAGGCGACCGACATCATCTCGTCGACCTACGCGGGCAGCGAGACGCAGTTCGTATCGGGCGGCGCGCTTCTGCCCGTCTCGGAGTACTTCGACTACTTGCCCAACTTCATGCAGAAGATCGAGGACTGGGGTCTCGAGGAGGACCTCGACAACCGCCGACAGGCGGACGGGAAGATCTACCATCTCCCCGGCCTGCGTGAGGCGCCGGACATCCAGTACTCGGTCGTGATCCGCGAGGACCTCTGGCAGAAGGCCGGGATCGAGGGCGACCCTGCCACCTGGGACGAGTTTCTCGAGCAGCTCGAGGAGGTGAAGGAGGCGAACCCCGATATCGACTACGCGATGTCGGACCGCTGGACGGACTCGCAGCCCCTGGGCTCGCTGCTCAGCGTCATGGCTCCGAATTACGGCACCGCTGCGGGATGGGGATACTCGAACACCTGGTACGACGACGAGGCCGGGGACTACGTCTTCACGGGGACGACCGAAGAGTACAAGGATGTCGTGACCTACGCCGCCGACCTGGTGGCCGCCGGGGTGCTCGACCCCGAGATCACGCAGAGCGACGACCAGGCGGTCCAGAAGTTCGTCTCCGGTCGGACGGCCGCCATCTCGGGGAACACCCAGGCGCTCGCCGACTATCGGGCGAAGCTGGCGGATGCGGGCCGGGGGGACGTCCCCATCCGGCTGATCTCGGTGCCGGGTGGACCGGCCGGTTCGAACATGGCGAGCGGGCGCTTCACTTCCGGGCTTCTCATCGGCAGCGAGGCAGCTGACAAGCCGTACTTCAAGGCGCTCCTGCAGTTCATCGACTGGCTCTACTACTCCGACGAAGGGCTCGAGTTCGCCCAGTGGGGCGTCGAAGGCGAGACCTTCACCCGCGAGACGGACGGCACGCGCAAGCTCACCGACGACATCGCCTGGAGTTCGATCAACGCGGGGGCACCCAAGCTGCTGAATGCCGACTTCGGGTACAGCAACGGGGTCTTCCTGCTCGCCAACGGGTCTTCGCGCGACCTCGTGCTCTCGATGATGACCGATGAGATCGCATCGTGGACCGAGGAGCAGCTCGATGCGAAGGAGCAGCTGCCGACAGCACCGGCTCCGCTTCTGGACGAGATCGAACTCGAGCAGACGTCGCTTCTCCAGACGCAGCTCTCTGACGCTGTGCAGTCCGCAACTGCGGCGTTCATCACGGGTCAGCGGTCGATCGAGGACGACTGGGACGCGTACGTCAGCGAGATGGAGGGCCTCGGGGCGAGTCAGCTCATCGACACTTTCAACACCGCGCTGGAGCGCGGCCGCGGCACGTCCGCAGAGTGAGACTCGGCGGGTCGGCCGCCTTCGCGCCGCCGGCCCGCCGTCCCCTTCCGAAGGAGAAGCAGCATGAGCGTCGACCATCACCCGCGCCGGGCAGTCATGGCGGACGAGATCGGGCGCGGACCGCTCTCCCGCGCTGCCGCCGTGGTGTATCGGATGCTGGTGCTCGAACTCCAGCTCCTGCTCGCGACGATTCCCACGATCGGCGCCATCCTGCTGCTCGACCGCGATCCATCCAACCTGCCGCTGTTCGTCCTTACTCTGCTGCCGGTTGCTCCGGCGCTCGTCGCCGGGTTGTCGGCAGTTCGCGCGGCGGCTCGATCCAATGACCTCGCGCCGGGGAGGTACTTCTTCCGCGCGTATCGCCGAGACATCGGTGCGACGCTCGCCTGGGCTGTTCCCGTGAGCCTGTTGCTTTCGATACTGACGTTCAACCTCCTCCATCTCGATGACGTCGACGGCGGAGCAGCGATGCGTCCCGTCGTGCTCGTCCTGGCGGCGCTCGTCATCGTCTGGTCCGGCCACATGCTCGTCCTCACGGCAGGTTTCCGCTTTCGAACCCGCGATGCCGCTCGCATCGCGCTCGCGCAGATCGTTCCTCGCTGGGGCTACTCGCTGGGCGTCCTGTCGCTCGTCCTCGTCGCCGCGTTCGTCGTTCTCATCGCGTCGGAGGTGGTCCTGTTGCTCTTCCTGTGGGCGGGTGTGGGTCTCCTCGCGCTGATGGCGCGCCCGGTCCTCGACCACGTCACGAAGGAATTCACGGGTGATGCCTGACGCGCGATGACGAGCCGTCGTGGTGGAACTCGCGATCACCGGGGTGCTGCCCGGATCGGGCGTCAAACTGTTCGACCAGCTTGCGCACACCCATCCGCATGCAGCCGACCCGCGTGATCCCGTCCAAGGGAATCACCCACGTCAGATACGACGTACAGCGCTGACCCGCCACCACCTGACATGCCGAGGGGCCTCGCCGACGACAAGGCGGCGCGACGACGACTACGGTCCCGCACGGGGAGAGCCCTCGGGACACACGGATCGGCTGTTTCAAAGGGTCATGCGAGAAGATCTCGTGTGACAGTTTCAGCCACGCCTGGCAGGCGCCGTCACGGCGTCGTCTTCCTTGTCTTCGCCGCCTACCTCCTGCTGCTGGCTTGGGTGGTCCTTTGGAAGCTCGAGGTCCCGTGGATCGGCGATGCCGCGGGTCTCGCGCGACCCATCAAGCTCGTTCCGTTCGTCCCGAGCGGAGACGCGGGGGCGAGCTCGCCCGCAGAGCTGCTGATCAATCTCGTCCTGTTCATGCCATTCGGCCTCTTCCTGGGGTCGATCGCACCCAGCTGGTCGTGGGGGAAGGTGGGCGCGGCCGCCCTCGGCACGAGTCTTGCGCTCGAGACGACGCAGCATCTGATCTCAACCGGCAGCTTCGACACCACAGACCTCATCATCAACACCGCGGGCGCACTCACCGGTTGGGCGATCTTCGTCGCCGTGCGGCGAGCAGCAGGCGAACGCACGCCAGTTCTCATGGCACGGATGTGCATGATCGTCTCAGCGCTCACTCTGCTCGCGGTCGTCGTCTTCGTCCTCTCTCCGCTGAACTATGGGCCGCAACGCGACGTCGTCGTGGAGCACCGCACCGCGACGCGGTGAGCATCGCTCCCGCGGACGAGAGCCCACGCGCGAGACAGTCGACGCCGTCAGTGACGTCGGAGCGGGGGTCTAGTGTGGCGGCGAGCCGGGGGCGAAGCCTGGCAACGGGAGGAGGAGCACACGATGGACTCGAAACTCGCCAACATCACGTTCTATGCCGACGACCCGCCAGCGCTCGCGCGGTTCTGGGCGGGCGTGTTCGGCTATCCGGAGGCCGAGTGGGAGGAGCCACTCAAGCGCGAACTGCTCGCCACAGGTCTCACCGAGGAAGACCTTGCCGCGCGCGGCCTCGCAGCAGACCCGGAAGGTGTCGGTCCGCGGCTCTTCTTCCATCACGCTTCCGAGCCCAAGTCCAGAAGGAATCGGCTGCACCTCGATATCAGCGCCACGCCGGGACGGGTCCCCTCGCACGCCGAGCTCGAGGCGGAGAAGGACCGCATCGTCGGGCTCGGCGGCAAGGTCGTCCGGCTCGTCGACCAATCGTGGGGGCCCTGGCCCGAGCACTACTACCAGATGCAGGATCCCGAGGGGAATGAGTTCTGCCTGCAGTGAGCCGGCATCGAGGCGGACGGTCGTCCGGCGCCCGTCGCCACATCCTCGAAAGGTGCCCGAAGCGCAGAGGGGTCAGGGGAGATCTCCCCAGCCAGTGCGGGCGTGCGTCCATGCCTCGGGTTGTTCCGAGCTCCGCCAGGACCGCGGATCCCCGCAGGTTTGGTGTTTCCGGTGAGCCGCGCGTCTCTTGTCATTCCGCGGCACGCGAAGATGGAGCCATGTCCTCCTCCGTCGAACGTCAGTCCAATCCGACTGCCTGGGCCGCGTTCTGGTTCGCGCTGGCCGGCCTGGTGCTCATGCCCATCCCGCTTTTCATCGGGCTGATCCTGGGCGGCGCACTCTCCATCGTCGCCGCGGTCCTCGCCGTGATCGCCCTCCTCAAGGGCCTCGCGCGCAACGGCAAGGGCATCGCGCCCGTCGTCTTCGCCGCGATCTTCATCGCGCTCACGTGGGGCGGCATCTCGATCGGCGGCGGCACGATCTGGTAGGTCCCCGAGACGCCAGGGACGCAGCATCCTGCCGCTCGGATGCTAGTCGAGGTGACGGGCCAGGGCTTCGAGCAGGCCTCGAGTGCCCTCTTCGCGGGTCGGGCCGTCCGCCCAGAATCCGTCGAAGAAGACGCCGTGTTCGACATGCGTGAGCCTGGTGCCGCCCGGGATCTCCTCGAACTCGAACGACGCCACCGACGTCGACATGTGGGTGCCATCGAGCCACATGTCGTAGGTCGTGACGATGCGAACGTGTTCGACGATGTCGGTGTAGACGGCTTCATACCGCGAGAGCGGGCCGCCGTGGAACTTCGCCTCGTCGACGTCGCGTCCGCCGACGCGGAAGTCGAACCTCCACTCGCCGGGCTCGAACGCGTCTCCGTCGCTGAGCCAGCGGCGCTTCCGCTCCCCGTCGGCGAACGCCTGCCAGACACTGCCGACGGGTACGGGGTAGTCGCGGATGAGCGTGAATCCGGAGTGAGCGAGGCGGCGGTCGGTTGTCATCGGGATGTCTCCTCGCGGGTGAAGGTGACGTGGATCGTGCCGCTCTCGGCGACCCGGGTCTGCACGCCGTGGGTCGATTCGAGGCCCCGGAGGTCGTCCCACACGCGGATGCCCCGGGCGAGCAGGATCGGCGCGATCGCGACGTGGAGGTCGTCGACGAGGCCGGCGCGGAGGAACTCGCGCGCGGTGCGCACGCCGCCGCCGATGCGCACGTCGAGACCGCCGGCGGAAGCCTTCGCCTCGGCCAGGACGTCCTCGATCGGACCGTTGCGGAACTCGAACGTCGTCCCGCCCTCCATCGGGATCGACGGCCGCGGTGCGGAGTGCGTGAGCACGTAGACCGGATGGCCGAACGGCGGCCGATCGCCCCACCAGCCTTTCCAGTCCGGGTCATCGGGGAACGCGTGCAGACCGAACATGGCAGCGCCCATGATCTCGGCACCTACGCCCTCGAAGAACGCGGCGGCGAACGACTCATCGAGCCCTGTCGTGCCCGCCCCGCTCGTGTCGCCGAAGACCTTGTGCCGGAAGGTGCGCGTCGCCGCGTAGGCCGCGGTCAAGGGGCCCCAGTCCTCACCCATCGGGTTGTCGGCCCCGGGGTCGGGTGCAGATGTGTATCCGTCGAGTGACGAGAACAGATCGACGCGAACGCGAGTCATTTCAGATCTCCTTGGTGGTTGTGCGGGCCAGGTGGATGCCGAGGCGGTCGGCCTGGCGTTCCGCAGACGTTCGTTGCTCGCCCAGCCAGAGGTGCAGGACGTCGAGCGCCCCGGGTCGCAGGCTCACGGTCCGCACCCGCCCCTGCTTGCTCGAAGTGACGACTCTCGCGTCCTCGAGGATCCGCAGGTGCTGAAGCAGCGACGGCAGCGTCATCGAGAACGGCGCCGACAGGTCGGACACGACGGCCGGGGATTTCGCCAGTCGCTCGACGATCGCGCGTCGTGTCGGGTCCGCGAGAGCGCGGAGCACCGCATCCAGCTCTCCGGGATAGTTAGGCATACACCTAACTATTGCGCCGAGACGGGGGAGGGTCAACCACTCCGCACCCGGTTCAGTGATCGATGAACCGCACCGGGAGGCCGGCGATCTGCAGCCCTCAGGAGGCGATGATCCACGGCTTCGGGCCGCAGGGCGATGTCCTCCGGTCGGGTCGGCTAGCATTCGGGGATGACGAACCCGGCACCGATCGACGACGTCCCGATCGGCGGCGAGTCCATTCGCCTCGGGCAGTTCCTCAAGTTCGCCGGGCTCCTCGACTCCGGCGGGAACGTGAAGGAGGCGATCATCGACGGCTACGTGCTCGTGAACGGCGAGGTGGATCGCCGCCGCGGACGGCAACTGCAGCTCGGCGATGTCGTCAGCTTCGAAGGGCGCAGGGTACGCGTCTGCCCGTAGAGCGCCCGACGGGACCAAGACGGTGCAGCGAGCCGCTGCGGAGCACCTCGCCACAGAAGGCGGCCAATTCACCGGCCGGAGCCTCGCCAGCGCTCTCAGGTCGCAATAGGATCACAGCACCCTGATGACCCAGAGTCCGGAAGCGGCCGGCCGGTCGCCTCCGGGAGCAACCGAAGGAGAGATCGATGGGTACGCAGAACCTCGCGCTGGTGGTCGGCTCGTACGACGACACCGAGGCCGCGTCGGACGACTACCAGGCGCTTCGAAGCGGCCAGGACGCCGGCGGCTACGAGATCATCGGCGCGGTCGTGCTGGTCCGCGACAAGGACGGCAAGGTCCGGGTCAAGGAGCACGGCGACAAGTCTGTCGGCAAGGGTGCCGCCTGGGGAGCCGGCGCCGGCGTGGTGGTGGGCCTGTTCGCTCCGCCGCTCCTGGCGGCCACCGCGGTCGGCGCCGGGATCGGCGCGATCCTCGGCAAGATCAAGAAGAACCGTGAGGAGAAGCAGTTCGGCGTCGACGTCGACGAGTACCTCGCCCCGGGGACCTCGGCGGTCGTGGCGGTGGTCGACGATCGCTGGGCCGACAACGTCGAGAAGGCGCTTCAGCGGTCGGACAAGCGCATCAGCAAGGCGATCGATTCCGACGACTACGAGAAGCTGCGCAAGGCGATCGAGGAATCGGCCGACGACGTCGTCGAGCAGATCAACTCCTAGTCGATCTCCATCTCGCGGGGGCGACGGGCAGAGCGGGCGCTAACCGCAGTTCGGACGGCAGCCGCGCTGGGTGACGGCGTCGATGAGCACCGTGCCGATGTCGGTCGGCTGCAGGGCCTGGTAAGCCGCGCCGTCGGTGGCGGCCGCGATCTGCTCCAGCGCGGCTTGGTCGGTGTCGGGCCCGTAGCCGATGGCGATGACGGCGACGGGCTTGGCCGGATCCCTGAGGGTCTCGAGCTGTGCGAGCAGCTCCGGGAGGTCGAGGCCGTCGTCGTCCTCGTTGACGCCGTCGGTGTTGAGCAGGACCAGATGCACCTGACCGGGGACATACGTGTCACGCATGTACTGCACCGCCGCGAGCACGCTGTCGTAGAGTCCGGTACCTCCGCCGACCAGGCTGTCGAGCCCATTGGCCGTGTCGATCGTGCGCTGTTTGTGCGCCGGATCGCCCAGCGGGCCGAACGGGACGATCTCCTGCCAGTCCTGTCCGCCGATCCGCCTGCTGGAGAAGACCCAGGTGGCGAGCGAGGAGTCGTCCGACAGGGAGTTGACCGCCCGGACGGCCGCCTGTTCGAACAGGTCGATGCGTCGCAAGTCGTCGGTGGCCGGCTGGAGCATGGAACCCGAGACGTCGTTGAGGGAGAGCATCCGTGACGGCGCGGTGAGCATCTGCCAGGTTCGGAGCGCTTCGGCCTGGTTGGCGCTGTCGATGGGCTGGACGGCGGCGCCGGCGCCGGCAGAATCCGCCGCCGAGTCGGGCGCATCCCCTTCGGCATCGCGCAGGCCATGCTCGGCGAGACGGTCGGTTGCGTCCGCCACGGCAGCGCCGAGCACCTCCACGGCCTCGAGCGTGTCGGCCGAGGCGTCGGCGAGCGTCACGAGGGGCACACCCAGCGCAGGCTTCACGTCGGCGGGATAGATCGGCACGAGTGCGGTCTGCGCCTGGTCGCCGTACGCCCGCAGTGCCTGCTCCGTGGTCACCGCGATCGTCGGTGTCGTCGCGGCGGAGACGGCGGCGAGCGCATCGGCGGCCGTGGGGACGACGCCGGTGTCGAGGCCGAGCACGAGGGCCGTGAAGGTGCGTGCGTCGCCGCCGACCGCGGTCTGCAGGGCGAGCAGCGCGGCGGAGCTCGCGGCGACCGTCGACGGGTCCGGCAGCACGGCGGAGACCACGCGCCCTGCGAGGCTCGAGAACCCCGCGCCCGCGGACTCGAGCGCAAGAGCCGTCGATTCCGTGGCCGCGAAGACGACAGGGGTGCTGGCCACGGGGGCACCGACGACCAGTTCCGCCGCCTCCACGCCGGTGAGCTCAGCCTGGCCGGTCGCTCGCGCGGGCCACATCGCCGAGTCCGGCACCCAGACGTCGAAGGCCGGCGCCGAACCCTCAGCCAGCCTCGCGGCGGTGACCGAGCTGTCTTCGGCTCGGATCGTCACGTCGGCGCAGTCCGAGCCTGATTCCGCCAGGTCGGCCACGACTGCCTCGAGCGCTCCCGCGATCGCCGGATCCGCGGTGATGCGCAGAGCCGACGGCAGACATCCGCCCGCCGCCGGTTCCTGAGGGGATCCGCCGGCGGTTCCGCGCGAGAGGAAGATGCCGAGGACGACAGCCAGCGCGACCGCGAGGACGAGAATGACGCCGAGAAGCAGAAGCGAGCGCCGCCGCCGCTGCGCGGCACGGACGGCCGCGCGCGTCGGGGATTCACTGCTGACGGGCGTGGTCGGCTGCACTCGAACCACATGCACTCCGATGGACGGCGGGTGGGGGGCCCGCTTCGGGATACGACGTCGTACCTGGAAATACCGCGCCGTATGTTGGGGGGGATACTTCAGGGAGTATAGGCGACGGCCGGTCTCCCTGCCCTGGTCACGGGTGCTCGGTCGGCCCGCCGGCCGGACTCCAGGTCTCGGCCGGGTCGATGGCCCGGGCGAGGCGTCGGCTGATGACCCCCAGCTGCCGCACCTGCTGCCGAGTGAGCGGGCCGAAGACCAGTCCGCTGTCGCGCTGGAGCTGGGCTCGAGCGCCGCGGGCAGTGCGTATCGATGACCGCTGCCGTCGACCTGGCACTCCGCCCGTTTACGCTCGTCGTGTGCTCAACGATCGCGACATCTCACGCTGGCGACTGCACTCGCAGCATCTGGCGGCACCCGTCGACGGCGCGGAGGCCGTCGTGCGGTCGCTCCTCGCCGTTCAGGCTGAGAATCCGTCGCAGTCGGCGTGGGCCGTCGCCACTCGCACGCACGACCCGCGCGCGGCCGACCTCGCCGGTCTGCTGGCAAGCGGACGCGTGCTGAGGACGCACGTGCTGCGTCCGACATGGCACTACGTCCTCGCCGACGACGCGCTGTGGCTCCTCGAGCTCACCCGCGACCGCGTGCTGCCGACGGTGGACCAGCAGCTCGTCGCGCTCGGCGATCGCCTGACCGCCCTCACCGACGCCGTGCTCGCAACGCTCGCCGAGTCGCCGGACCGCACCCGCACCGAGCTCGCCGACGCCCTCGCGGAGCGCGGTCACGAACTGACGGGGATGCAGCTCATGCTTCTGGCGGGCCATCTCGAGCTGCACGCCCGGATCTGCAGCGGCGTCCCGCGCGATGGAGAGCACACCTACGCGCTCTTCTCGGACCGGGTCGGCGCGCCGCGGCGACTGTCTCGTGACGAGGCGCTCGCCGAGCTCGCCCTCCGCTACTTCACCTCCCACGGGCCCGCCACTGCGCGCGACCTCGCTTACTGGGCGACGCTCACCCTCACCGATGTGCGCCGCGGACTCGCGGAAGCGGCGGACCGACTCGAGTCGTTCGATCACGACGGTCGCACCTATTGGCACGCTCCCGGACGGCCCGCAGCATCCGTTTCGCCGAAAGGCCACCTGCTGCAGGTGCTCGACGAGATGTATCGCGGCTATCAGGACTCGCGCTGGGCGCTCGATGCCGACGGACTGCTGTCGCGAGGGCGCGAGAGCGCGATCGGCATGGCGCTCGTCGACGGGCAGGTGGTCGCGGGGATGAAGCGAACGCTCACGGCGCGGGCGGCGACCTTCGAGATCCGCACGCTGCGACGTCTCGCTCCCGATGAGGAAGACGCGATTCAGGATGCTGCCGCCCGCTGCGCCCGCTACCTCGAACTCGAGCCGCGCCTGGTATGGCAGGAGCCGCCCCGCGTGAGCCGAGCGTGACGGAGCCGGATCGCCCTCGAGGGGAGGTGGGGCACTCGCCATAATGGGCGTGTGCAGCAACGCGTCGGTCGCGTGACGACGTCTGATGGCACCGAGGTCGCGTACGCCTCGGTGGGTGCGGGGCGCCCGATCGTGTACGTGAGCGGATGGATCGGTCATCTGCAGCTGAGCTGGCAGATGCCCGACGAGAGGGCCTTCTACGCGAGCCTCGCGGAGGGCGGCCGGCTCGTGCGGTATGACCGCGCCGGGTGCGGGCTGTCTCCGTCGACCGACCGATCGCCCTCGCTGGCGTACGAACTGGAGCAGTTGGCTGCGGTCGCGGAGGTCGTGGGCCCGGAGCCCTTCGACGTGATCGGGACGTCGATGGGGGCACTGGTCGCGGTCGCGTGGGCGGCGACGCATCCCGCGACGGTGCGGCGTCTCGTGCTGTACGGCGGGTGGGCGACGGGGACCAACATCTCACCCGCCAGCGCACGCGATCACGTTCTGGCGCTGGTCGAGTCGCACTGGGGCCTGGGTGCTGATGTGCTCACCGACATCTTCGCGCCCGACGCAACGTCGGCGATGCGGAAGGACTTCGGTCGCTATCAGCGCGCCTCCTCCACGGCGGCGACCGCCCGGGCCTTGCTCGCCCTGAGCTACGAGCTCGACGTCAGCGGCTTCCTCGCAGACGTCGACGCGCCGACCCTGGTGCTGCATCGCGCTCAGGATCGTGCGGCTCCGGTCTCGGAAGCCACCACGCTGGCCGAGGGCATCCCCGACGCGAGGCTCGTCGTCCTGCCGGGACGATCACACCTTCCGTACGTAGGCGATGCGCAGAGCGTCGTGGCGCCGATCCGCCGCTTCCTCGGACTGCGCAGTCTGCGGCGCGCACCCGGGACGCTCACGCCGCGGCAGACCCAGGTCGCCGCGCTGGTCAGCGAGGGCCGGACCAACAGGGAGATCGCGGCGCGGCTCGGAATCGACGAGCGGTCCGCCGAAGGGCACGTCGAGAGGATCCGGGTACGCCTGGGCTTCACGTCGCGAGCCCAGATCGCGGGGTGGTTCGTGGCACAGCGCGACGCCTCAGGAACGCGGAAGTGAGGTAGTTCCACGCCTGTGCGCGCGACCGCGGCCCACGACGCTGGTATCACCGACGATCCGAGGAGGAGCCATGGCCGACACCGCGACCACCCGCGAGGCGGACACCGCCTTCGAGTTCGAACAGCACACGATCCGCGGCCCCTTCAACGCGGCCTTCTTCCGCGTGATGGATCCGTACATCGAGCGCACGCTGCGCGCGCACAAGCAGCGCATCTTCACCGATCTCCCTCGCGAAGTGGTCGAGATCGGGCCGGGCGTCGGAGCGAACCTGCGTTACCTCCCGGCCGGCGGCACGCTCGTGGCCATCGAGCCCAACCGGTCCATGCACGGCCCGTTGCGCGACGCGGCGCACCGGCAGGGCGTGCGTCTGGACGTGCGTGAGCGAATGGCGGAGCGGACAGGGCTGCCCGACAGCAGCGCCGAGTGCGTGATCTCATCCCTGGTGCTGTGCTCCGTGCAGGATCCCGCCACGGTGCTGGCCGAGGTGCGGCGCATCCTGCGGCCGGGGGGCACCTTCCGGTTCCTCGAGCATGTCGTGGCGCCGGAGGGCTCGCCGACCCGGGCTGCGCAGCGGCTTCTCCGGCGTCCGTGGGCGTGGACGTTCGAGGGCTGCTCGTGCGAGCGAGACCTGGAGCGGACCGTGCGCTCCGCGGGTTTCAACGATGTGGCGATCGAGCGTTACCGGATCCGCACGCCGTTCCTCCCGTTCAACACCCACATCGCCGGTATCGCACGGGCGTGACCGCGTGCGATACCGGCGCACTCCGCGTGGCGGGAGGGGTCAGCTGATCGATGCCGCCGCGGCGCGGATCGCCTCGAGCGTCGCGTCCGGCTGCGACACCATCGAGACGTGCGACGCGTCGACCTCGGTGATCGTGGCGCCGGCACGCTCGGCCATGCGGCACTGCGTATCGATCGGGATGACGCGGTCCTCGGTGCCAAGGACCGCCCAGCTGGGAATCGTCTTCCACGCGGGTGCGGCCGACGGTGTCACGTTCGCGACGAAGGATGCCGGACGCTGGGTCGCGACGATGGTCCACCGGTCCGCCTCCGGGAGGTCCTGCGCGAACGCGTCGTGCACCGTCTGCGGCTTGAGGAAGGCCTCGGCGGCGCCCTCCGGTGCGCCCGGATAGCCGGCGACGTCGAGCACCGTGGTCGGATCCGCGACCGCGAGGGCTGAGCCCGATCCCTCGAGGATCCCGACGACGGTCTCGCCCTCGTCCGGGATGAAGGCATCGACGTACACCAGCGCCTTCACGTCGCCCCCGTTCGCGCCGGCGTTCGTGATGACCGCACCCCCGTAGGAGTGACCGACGAGCACGACGGGTCCGCTCGTCCGCTGCGCCAGGAACGATGCGATGTAGGCCGCGTCGGACGTCAGCCCGCGCAACTCGTTCGGCGGGGCGAGGACCGTGTACCCCTCCGCCTGGAGAGGAACGCTGACGGCGTTCCAGCTGGATGCGTCGGCCCACGCGCCGTGCACGAGGACGATGGTCGGCTTGCTGTCTGACATTCGACTTCCCATCTGTTGCGCCGCCCCCAGGCGGCTGCGGATGATCCAAGTCGCGTCGTGTGCTGTCCTGGACGCGCTGCCCGACACCTTAGGGCCGCGCGCCGCGTCGGCGCCAGCGTTGTCCGGATGGCGGGGTGGTGAACGCTCGACCGCGGTTGTGCGCGACGCGACAGGCACCGTCTGTCAATGGGTATCTGCGGCGGGGGTGACGTGCCTAGCCTGGGGCGATGGCAGTGAGGGAGCTGTGGCTCGTCCGGCACGGTGAGAGCATCGGGAACATCGCGGCGACGCGCGCCGAGATCGAAGGTCTCGACGTGATCCCGCTCGACGTGCGGGACGCCGATGTCCCCCTTTCCGGGACCGGGCAGGAGCAGGCGGCCGCCCTCGGTGCGTGGCTCGCCGGCCACCGTGACGACATCGACCTGTATTGGGTGTCGCCCTACGCCCGAGCACGGGAGACGCTCGCGATCGCCCTGGGCGACGGAGTGCCCGGCCCGCCGGACGGAGCAGCAGGCCCGCGGGTCTTCGTCGACGAGCGGCTGCGCGACCGCGAGCTCGGCATCCTGGATCTGCTCACGAGGCAGGGCGTGGCGCGTCTTCACCCGGAGGAATTCTCGCGGCGCCGCCACCTCGGCAAGTTCTACCATCGGCCGCCTGGGGGCGAGTCCTGGGCGGACGTCGCCCTGCGACTCCGGTCGTTCCTGCGCGAGGCGCTGGAGAGCGGTCCCGACACGGCGATGCTGGTTGTGCATGATGCGGTGGTCATGCTGCTGCTCTACATCCTGCTGCCGCTGCGCGAGGACGAGTTGCTCAGCTTCGCCGACGATCACACCGTCTTGAACGCCTCGATCACGCACCTGGTCCGGGCGGATGCCGGCTGGAAGCTCGCCGCGTTCTCGGATGTCGCGCACCTCCAGCGCGAGGGCGCCGATGTCACCGCCCACCCCGGGGATCCCGATGTCCAGCCGCGCTGAGCCCGTCACCGACGCGCTCCTGCGGGAGTGGAGCCTGCCCGCGCCGGGCGACTCGAAGAAGTCCCGCGGCGACGTCGTGGTCGTCGGCGGATCGCGCACCTCACCCGGAGCGGTGCTCCTCGCGGGGGAGTCGGCGCTGCGGGTCGGTGCCGGGCGCGTCGCGCTCGCGGTGCCCCAGTCGATCGACGCGCAGGTGGGCATCGCGCTCCCGGAAGCCGGCATCCTGGCGCTCCCGGACGATGCAGATGCGCCGCTGGACGGCAAGCTGGGCGAGAGGGTCGCCGCGGCCGATGCGGTGCTGATCGGGCCCGGCTTCAGCGACGCCGACGAGACGCGGGCGACGCTGCTGACCGTCGCCGCGACAGGACCTCGCCTGGTCGTGCTCGATGCCTTCGCACTGGGGGTGCTTCCCGAGATCGATCGCGGCAGCCTTCCCGACGACCTCGTCCTGAATCCCAACAAGGACGAGGCGAAGATCCTGCTCGGCCGCGAACTCGCCGACGACGTGGCCGACGTCTGCGAGATCGCCGCGGCCTTCGACGCGGTCGTGAACTGCTACGGCGTGGTGGCCCGCCCGGACGGGCGCGCGTGGCGGCTCGACGACGGCGACGGCGGGCTGGGCACGTCCGGGAGCGGCGATGTGCTCGCCGGCGCCATCGCAGGGTTCGCCGCACGCGGCGTCGATCCGGCTCGTGCCGCGGTGTGGGGATCCTGGGCGCATGCTCGAGCGGGGGTCCGCCTCGGGGAGCGGATCGGTCTGGGGTACCTCGCGCGAGATCTCGCGCACGAACTGACCCCAGCCATCCACAGCCTGAGCGGATAGCCGGGGTCGTGCTCAACTGGGCGGGACCGCTCGACCACAGCGCCGCGGATTCCCAGCGGCAACGCCCCGCGGGTGGACGCTGCCGATCGCGCCCGCGCTACCTGCGCTGTTCGAACGCCCCTGCGGTGACCGGAATAGCGACCGCGGCGACGATGCAGAGCAGGCCGGCGACGAACACCAGGGCCGGAAGGATCGGTGACGCGAACGACAAGCCCAGGATCACCATTCCGCCGACGAGCAGGATCAGATAGAGCACGAACAGCATGGTCAACCTCCAGGATCGCCTGCCTCATTGATACCCCAACCCCCGGGCGGCGGGAAGAGCGTCATCACTGGCACACCGCCGAGGCGGGGGCGAGAATGACGCCATGAGACTTGTGCAGGTGGCCCAGCACGCCGACGACCTGGAGCGTGCCGCCGGCTTCTACGCCGCCCTCCTCGGCACCGACGCGACGGCGGTCTTCGATCCGCCGGGTCTGCTCTTCTTCGACCTCGACGGGGTCCGGCTGCTGCTCGACCGCAACGCCCCGACCGCCCTGCTGTACCTGCACGTCGACGACGTGGTGGCAGCTCTCGGGCGGATCGGCGAACGGGCCGAGGTCGTCTCGCCGCCTCACGTGATCTTCACCCACGACGATGACACCCTCGGACCGGCCGGCCACGACGAGTGGCAGGCGTTCGTCGAGGACTCGGAGGGCAACACCGTGGGCCTCGTCTCGTTCCGGCCCGTCGCCGCCTGACGGTGTGCCACGCTGCACCACGAATGCGCTGATGATGAGGCATCCTGCTCGTATCGAGTCGGTAACAGGAGTCAGAGTGCACGCACCGGTGGGGTTAGCCTGGTCGCGATGAGCGCCTACGTCTCGGCGTTCGAGCTGTTCTCCATCGGCGTAGGACCCTCGAGCTCCCACACAGTCGGCCCCATGCGGGCCGCCCACGATTTCGTCGTCCGTCTGCGCGAGAGCGGCGTGCTGCCGCGCGTCGGCCGCGTCACCTGCACGCTGTACGGCTCGCTCGGCGCGACGGGCATCGGTCACGGCACGCCCGACGCCGTCGTCGCGGGTCTGCAGGATCTCGAGCCGGAGTCGGTGGATCCGGATGCTGTGCGCTCGGCGTGGACCGGCTGGCCCGACGGGCGCGCGCTCGAGTTGGCCGGTACGCACCCGGTGCCGTTCGAACGCGGCGACGTCGTGTTCGCCCCCCGCACGCGCCTGCCCGCCCACCCGAACGCGATGAGGCTCGAGGCATGGGCCTCAGCGGACGACGGCCCCGCGCGCGCCCTCTCCGCGCCCGGGATTCGCCAGACAGGCCTTGCGGCGCCGATCGAGCCGGTGACCGGGACGGATGCCGGACTCCTCGTCCGCGACACCTACTACTCCGTCGGCGGCGGCTTCATCCGCCGCGACGGCGAGCCGGCGCAGGTGCGCGCGCACGCGTTCCCCCTGGACTTCTCGAGCGCCGGGGAGCTGCTCGCGGTGTGCGACGAGCGGGGCATCACGATCGCCGAGGCGGCGCGCATCAACGAGGAGTCGCTGCGTCCCGACGAGGACATCGCGGAAGGCCTCGACGCGATCTGGGACGCGATGGCGGCGTGCGTCGAGGCAGGTCTCCAGTCAGGGGGCGTGCTGCCCGGGGTGCTGGGCGTCAAGCGGCGCGCCGCATCCATCCGCGAGCAGCTGGAGGCCGCCGAGGCCGACGGCCGGCGAGAGCTCCCGGGGGAGTGGCTGGGCGCATTCGCGCTCGCGGTGAACGAGGAGAATGCCGCGGGCGGGCGCGTGGTGACCGCGCCGACAAACGGCGCCGCCGGCATCCTGCCCGCCGTCGCGATGTACTGGTGGCGCTTCCTCGCCGACTCCGGCCTCGGAGCCGGCAATGCGGTGACGCCGTACGGCGAGCTGGTGGGCAGCGCGCTGCTCGGCTACCACGGGCACGCGGCGACCTCCGAAGAGGCCGCAGGCTGGGATGGCGAGCAGGTCGCCGAGGCCAACCGCCGCCGAGGCATCCGTCGGTTCCTCCTCACCGCCACGGCGCTGGGCTCGCTGTTCAAGGCCAACGCCTCGATCTCGGGGGCAGAAGGCGGTTGCCAGGCCGAGGTCGGGTCGGCGTGCGCGATGGCCGCGGGTGGCCTCACCGCGGTGATGGGCGGCACGAACCGGCAGATCGAGAACGCCGCCGAGATCGCCATGGAGCACCATCTGGGTCTCACCTGCGACCCCGTCGGCGGCCTCGTGCAGATCCCGTGCATCGAGCGCAACGCGATCGCCGCGTCGACCGCGGTCACGGCTGCGCGCCTCGCCCTGCGCGGCGACGGCTCGCACTACGTCTCGCTCGACGCGGTGGTCGAGACCATGCGCCAGACCGGCATCGACATGTCGCACAAGTACAAGGAGACGAGCGAAGGCGGTCTCGCGGTGAACGTCATCGAGTGCTGACACCGCCCCGGTGCGGCCTTGCGTCGGCCCTCCTCCGGCGTTGTCCCGGGGCCGCGACACTCGGGATGAGGTCACGGATGCCGCATGTCGCGGCACCTGGATCGCCGGTGTCCGGCCGCGCCGCGGTCACGCCATCGTCGTGTTCCATCCCCGTCGTAGCAGCACAGATCGCACGATGCCGACACCGGGTCGATCCGCGCCGCGCACATGAGCGGAGGTCAGCCTCACGACTTCCCACCCTTCCGCCGCGTATGCGGCGTACTTGTCGATGTCGCGGTTCCACTGCCTGCGGTCGGTGCGATGGTGGTCGCCCTCGATCTCGACGGCGGTGCGATACTTCGGGAACACGATCTCGGTGATACCGAGAAGGCTTCCTCGACGATCGCGGATCTCGACATCGAGCTCGGGCGAGGTAAGCCCACCGGCTGCGGCATCCAATCGGAAGTCCGTCTCGAGAGGCGACGCGCTCCCGACGCGGATGAGCGGAAGGGCTTCTTGAAGCCGTCCGATGCCCCGGCGTCTTCCGGCTGCGACGATCGCCGCGAGCTCGTCGATCGTGCCCATCCGGCCGCTCGGCACGGGTGTCCCCCGTCGATCTCGGGGAATGCGGACGATCTCGTCCCCGAGGGCGACGAGTTCCCGGACACTCAGCTCCGCGCCGAGCATCGCCCACGTCGACGCCGCATCCGCGGTGCGCACTCCGGCGTGCTCGCGGATGTTCACCAGGTGCGGTGCGATCTTGATGCCTCGCACACCTCTGCCTCGAGGTGCGTGCGCGGGAGCGAAGCCGCCCACTTCGAGGAGGGCGCCCGGCCTGATCGACAAGCCGAGATGCACGCCCGCCGTCCGACCGGCCAGGAAGACGCGCGGTCGCATCACACAGGCGTAGGCGCGGATTCTGCGCAGCTCTGCGTGCCGCCAGATGTCGTCGATGGAGAGGTCGTCGTCGCGAGCAGGATCCTCGGCGGTCTGTCGCGCGCCGTGGAACGGCGCATCCAGGTCGCCGGCCTGCAGGCGTCCCGATGACACGCCCGCCGCTCGAGCTTCGCGGACCGCGAATGCTCGGCCGAGGTGTTGAGGCAGCGGCGAAGGGCGTGCGGACATCTGATGAGGCTGCCTCGTCCCCGTGCCCGTGCTCGCCCACAGGCGCCCATCTGTTCAGCGCGCAGTCAGGGGGTCCCCCTGTGGAGGAACTGCACTCGGCTCGCACAGGAACCTCGAGGGCCGCAACACGCGGAGTGGACGCGATGATTCCGCGTGTTGCGGCCCCCGAGTCCGGGACGCGAGGTCATCGACGGAAGCCTTCCCGCTTCGGGGGCCGCAACGCGCGGCGTGCGCACGGCGATTCCGCGTGTTGCGGCCCCCGAGGGTTTGGGGAGACGGCGACGTCGGCGAAGGCTGGCGGGCGTTCGTTCAGGGCGAACGGGCAACCACTTAGCACTCGGCACCCGAGAGTGCTAATCTGGACGTAGTTGAGCCGATACGACTCAACCCCGAAACGAGAGGAGATAACCATGGCCACTTACGACCCGTTCCGGGACCTCGACCGCCTTGCTGCCGGTCTCTTCGACGCGCGCCGCGGCCCGCGCCGTATGCCGATGGACCTGTACCGCGACGGCGATCACTACGTCCTGACGGCCGACCTTCCGGGCATCGACCCGGGCTCGGTCGACATCGATGTCGACGGACAGCTGCTCACCATCCGCGCGGAGCGCACGCTGACGAGCGGCGACGACGTCAAGTGGATCACACGTGAGCGCGAGGCGGCCAGCTTCCTGCGCCAGCTGAACCTCGGCCAGGGCGTCGACACCGAGCGCATCTCGGCGAGCTACGACAACGGCGTGCTGAGCGTGACGATCCCGGTCAGCGAGAGGGCGAAGCCGCGCAAGATTCAGGTCATGTCCGAGGGTGGGGCGCCCACGATCACTGCGCACGAGTCCGACGCCCCGCAGCCGATCGAGCAGTAGGGCCACTTCAGAACGGATGCCTCCCGCCGACGCAGCGGCGAGGCATCCGTTCTTTCGTCTACGGTCGGGCGGTTCCCGTGAAGTGCCTGCGGCAGCGGGCCTGGTAGGACTCGATCCCTCCGACGTGCGCGGGCGTCGGGACACCGGCATCGCCGGTGGGAACCCCGGCGATGCGCTGGTGGAAGGCGGCGTCCTCCCCGCACACCGCGCACACCGCGGTGAGCTTCAGCACATCCTCGGCCATCGCCATCAGCGCCGGCAGCGGCTCGAACGGCCGGCCGTCGAACGTGATGCACAGCCCCGACACCACCACCGTCACCCCTCCGGCGACCAGCTCGTCGACGGCGGGGACGAGGTCGGTGCCGAAGAACTGCGCCTCGTCTATGGCGACGAGGTCGAGGCCGCGGCCCTGAACCCCGGCGACCAGGGAGGCGACGTCGGGCACGGACCGCGACGGCACGCTCAACCCCGAGTGCGAGCTCACGAGTCCCTCGCCCCGGCGGTCGTCGAGGGCGTGGCTCACCACCTCGACCTCGAGCCCGGCGATGCGCGCGCGGCGGACGCGGCGCAGCAGCTCCTCCGACTTTCCAGCGAACATCGGGCCGACGACGACCTGCAGCCTTGCCTGCGTGCGCGTGTGCATGGCGTCAGACTACGTCCGCCTGGGATCGAACCACCCGACCCCGGACCGTCAGCAGGGATGCCGGCTGGCCGTCGTCGTGCCGTGGAGCCCGACCGCTGGTGATCACCACCACCGCGCGGCTCGTTGACGGCGCGGAGGAGGGAGAGCACTATTCGTCTCGTGACGAACGATGCGGGGGCGGATGCGGTGAGCGTGCGTGGTCTGCACGTCCGCCGTGGGAGGACCGAGGTGTTCACCGGACTCGATCTCGACATCCCGCGCGGGCAGGTCACCGGGCTGCTCGGCCCGTCGGGGTGCGGCAAGACCACGCTGATGCGCGCGATCGTGGGCGTGCAGAAGGTGGCGGGCGGCGACGTGACGGTGCTCGGCGAGCCCGCGGGCTCGCGCGCGCTGCGCAGACGGGTGGCGTACGACACTCAGGCCGCGTCGGTCTACGGCGACCTCACGATCCAGCAGAACCTGCGCTACTTCGCACGGCTCGTCGACGCGCCCCGGGCCGACGTCGATCGCGTCATCGAGCAGGTGGGCCTGGCCGACCAGCGCGACCAGACGATCGACTCGCTCTCCGGCGGACAGGAGAGCCGCGTCTCCCTCGCCGTCGCGATGCTGGGCGTTCCCGAGCTGCTCGTGCTCGACGAGCCCACCGTCGGCCTCGACCCGCTGCTGCGCGCAGAGCTGTGGGAGGTCTTCCGCAGCCTCGCCGACGCCGGGGCGACGCTGATCGTCTCGAGCCACGTCATGGACGAAGCGCTCCGCTGCGACCGCCTCGTTCTCATGCGCGCGGGCCGCATCATCGCCGACACGACACCCGACGGCCTTTTCGCCGACACCGGGACGACGGATCCGGATGCTGCGTTCCTCACGCTCATCGAGCGTGACGCGCGCGCTCAGACGGAGGCAGAGGCGCAGCATCCGCTCACCCGCCGCGAAGCGCGCGAACAGGCCGAGCACGCGGAGCACCCCCACCACGGGAGCGGATCGTGAACGGCGTCCTGACCCTCGCGACGGCGGGGCGGGTGCTGCGCCAGCTCAGCCACGACCCGCGCTCGATCGCGCTCATGCTCGTGGCACCGAGCCTGCTCGTGGGCCTGTTCGCGTGGTTGTTCAGCGACCAGGAGGGTGTGTTCGACCAGTTCGGCGGGCCGATCCTCGCGCTGTTCCCGTTCATCGTCATGTTCCTGATCACCTCGATCACGACGCTCCGCGAGCGCCGGTCGGGAACGCTCGAGCGGCTCATGACGACGCCGATCGCGAAGGCCGACTTCATCGTCGGGTACGGGCTCGCCTTCGGGCTCATGGCGACGCTGCAGGCCGTCGTCACGGTGACCTTCGCGGTGTGGGTGTGCGGTCTCGAAGTCGACGGGCCGCTGTGGCAGCTCGGCCTCGTCGCGGTCGTGGATGCGATCCTCGGCACCGCGCTGGGCCTTCTCGCGAGCGCCTTCGCGCGCACCGAGTTCCAGGCGGTGCAGTTCATGCCGCTGATCGTGTTCCCGCAGATCATCCTGGGCGGCCTCTTCATGCCCCGCGAGGACATGCCCGAGGCGCTGTACCAGATCTCGAAGATCCTCCCGCTCAGCTACGCCATCGACACCATCAACGCGGTCACCGACGGCGATGAGGGCTGGGAGGTGTTCGGGCCTCTGCTCATCGTGGTCGCGTTCGCGGTGGGCGCGCTGATCCTCGCGTCGCTCACGTTGCGGCGGCGCACCCCTTAGCCCGGGCCGGGGACCGACGTCAGCCGCTGGTCTGCCTCTTGCGCAGCTTGGCGGTGAGGTCGCGGAGCTGGCAGAGCTCGTCGTCCGACAGGAGCGACATGCGCTCGGCGATGGCCTTGCCGTGGGCACTGGCGATGCGGCGGAAGAGCGACGCCCCGGCATCCGTCGCGTGCACGAGCGCCCCGCGCCCGTCGTCGGGGTCGGCGCACTTGGTGAGCAGGCCGCGCGTGACCATGCGGTCGACCAGGCGCGAGACGCTCGGCTGGCTGATCAGCATGTTCGCGGTGACGTCGCGCAGGCGCGCCGTCAGGTCGTCGGCGCGGGTCACCGTGAGGAGCACGTCGTACTCGGCCTGGCTCAGCGTCTCGTCGTCGAAGTCGTCGTTGATGTCGCCGAACACCTCGTGCTGCGCGCGGAACAGACTCTCCCACGCGTCGATGGCGAGACGGCGATCGGTCATAGCGTCCAGATTAGAGCCTCGCGCCGACCCTAGGCTGGCCCCATGGGGTCTTCTGCAGTCGCGTCGTCGCGCACGCGTCGTCTCGGAGTCGTGGGTGTGGTGCTCGCCGTGCTGGCAGCCTTGGCGTTCAGCGGCCTCGACCCTGCTCCGGCGCACGCGGGCGTCGACGACTTCTCGTTCGAGAGCCTCGACGTCGAGTACCAGCTCGGTCGCGCCGAGGACGGCACGAGCACCCTGACCGTCGTCGAGACGTTCGTGGCGCTCTTCCCCGAGTTCGACCAGAACCGGGGCATGCGGCGCATCATCCCCGACAACTATCAGGGCGCACCGCTGCACCCCGAGCTCGTCTCGATCACCGACGAGACCGGCGCGCCCCGTGCCGAGGAGACGGAGTCCGAGGACGGCTCCTACTCGATGACCTCCCGCGCCGATGACTACGTGCACGGCCGCCAGACGTATGTCTTCACCTACACGCTCGAGAACGTGACGCGGTACTTCGCCGACACCGGCGCGGACGAGTTCTACTGGGACGTCAACGGCGTCGACTGGCCGCAGCCGTTCGGCCGCATCACCGCGCGCGTGATCATGCCCGACGACCTCACCGACGCGCGCACCGGGGCGCAGTCCTGCTATGTCGGCTACCAGGGCTCGACCCAGACCTGCCCGATCGCCGATGCCGACGGATCGGTCGTCGCCGCGGCCGAGAACGTCCAGCCGTACCAGACGATGACCATCGCGATCGGGTTCGAGCCCGAGACGTTCATCCAGTTCGACCCGGGATTCCTCTCGTCGCCGTGGGGCTGGCTGCAGAGCGGCACCGCGGTGCTCGGGCTCGGCACCGCGGTCGTGCTCGCCGCCGTCACACGACGGCGCCACCTCCGCGACGAGCCCGGCCGGCCCGTCATCATCGCCGAGTACACGCCGCCGCGCGGGATCGACGCCCTCGAGAGCGCCGTGCTGCTCGGCCGCACCACAAAGGCGATCCCGGCCGAGGTGCTCGAGCAGGCGGTGGTGGGCAGCATCCGTATCGAGGAAGGCCCGCCCAGGTGGTTCGGCGGCACGAAGCTGAAGGCCGTGCTCGTGGACCCGACACTCGCCGACGGGGACGGACGGATGCTGCTGCCCGGCCTCTTCCCCATGGGCATGCCGGGCGAGGAGTTCGAGTTCGGCCGCAGCGACACGAGGTTCTCGACGACGGCGCAGAAGGTGCTGAAGGCGGCGTCCGCGGAGCTCTCCTCACGGGGCCTGCGGCGGAAGGTGCCGGTGAGCGCACGCGCGTGGCCCATCGCCATCGCGATCGTCTGCGATGTGCTGGTGCTGCTCTTCGGCATCGGCGCGCTGGTGCGCTACGTGACGCCGTGGGTGCCGATCCTGCTCATCGCCGCTGCGACACTCGTGACACTCCTCGTCGCCGGCATGGTGTCGCGCAAGCCGCTGACCGCCGCCGGCGCCGAGACGCGCGACCACCTGCTCGGGCTGAAGCAGTTCATCGAATGGGCCGAGGCCGACCGCATCCGCATGCTGCAGTCGCCGCAGGGCGCAGAGCGGGTGTACGTCGACGTCTCCGACCCGCGCGTGAAGCTGAAGCTGTACGAGACCCTGCTGCCCTACGCGGTCGTGTTCGGCCAGGAGAAGAAGTGGGCCGAGGAGCTGGCCGTGCTGTACGGGGCGGGCAACTCGCCCAGCTGGTACGCGGGATCGAGCGGGTTCCACGCGGCGGCATTCTCGGCCGGGATCTCGAACCTGTCGACGTCGGCCTCCTCGTCGTCCTCGTCGGGAGGGTCGTCGGGGGGCGGCTCCGCGGGTGGCGGGGGCGGAGGAGGCGGAGGCGGCGGCGTCTGACCGATGCTGCCACATGCCCCGGGTGGTGCGTTCAGACTTCCCGGCCGGTCCCAGCGGTCTGCTCGGGCACGTGCAACCGTGTGAGGAACCGGTCCGTGCCGCGCGGGATGCCGCGGCGATCGCCGAGCGAGACGAGCACGGTCATGAGCACCGCGACCGGGACGGTCCACGCGGCGGGCTGCTCGAGGAACGGCCGGAGGGCGGGGAGCGCTGCCGAGACGAGCCCGCCGCCCAGGATCGCGACGCCGGAAAGCACCGCGCCGCTGAGCATGCCGGCGACCGCGCCCCGCGCCGTGAGCCCGCGCCACCAGATGCCGAGCAGGAGCACGGGGCACAGGGTCGACGCGGTGAACGCGAACACCAGGCCCACGCTGCCCGCGAGCCCCGCAGGCTCCGTGGCGAGTGCCACGACCAGCGGCACGAACGACGAGAGCACCGCCGCGATGCGAAAGCCCCGCACGCTGCCGCCGAGCAGGTCCTGGCTGATGACGCCGGCGAGCGACACGACGAGGCCGGACGATGTGGAGAGGAACGCCGCGAACGCGCCCGCGATGACGAGCGCGGTCAGCACGTCGCCGAGCGGCCCGGAGATCAGCCGCCCGGGAAGCAGCAGGATGAGCGCATCGGCGTCGCCCGAGGCTGCCAGCTCGGGCGCGAAGGCGCGCCCGAGGAATCCGAATGCGGTGGGGAACAGGTAGAACACCGAGAGCAGCACGAGCACGATGACCGTCGTGCGGCGCGCGGCGACGCCATCGGGGTTCGTGTAGAACCGCACGAGCACGTGGGGGAGTCCGAGGGTGCCGAGCAGCAGCGCCACCATGAGCGACACCGTGCGGTAGACCTCGAGATCGCCGGGGCCTGCGCTCGGCGGGAATGCCTCGACCGGCGGCAGCGCGGGCTGCACGTCGCCGAGGAGGAGCAGGATCGCGACCACCGGGACCGCGAGGGCCGTGAGCTTGAGCCAGAACTGGAACGCCTGCACGAACGTGATCGAGCGCATCCCGCCGGCGGCGACGATCACCGCGACGATGACCGCGACGGCGAGCGACCCCACCCACTCCGGGAGACCGGTCGTGATGCGCACGGTGAGGGCCGCGCCCTGCAGCTGCGGCACGATGTAGAACCACCCGATGACGATCACGAGCGTGCTCGTCACGCGCCGCGCCCACAGCGACTCGAGGCGCGCCTCGGTGAAGTCGGGGATCGTGTACGCGCCCGAGCGGCGCAGCGGCGCGGCCACGAACAGGAGCAGCATGAGGTACCCGGCGGTGTACCCGATCGGGAACCAGAGCGCCGGCGATCCTGTGAGCAGGATGAGCCCGGCGATCCCGAGGAACGACGCCGCCGACAGGTACTCGCCGCCGATCGCCGACGCGTTCCACCACGGCCGCACCGTGCGGCTGGCCACGTAGAAGTCGCTGGTCGTGCGCGAGACGCGCAGCCCGTAGAAGCCGATGAGCGCCGACGCCACCGCCACGCCGGCGATCGCGAAGTACCCTATGGCGGCGTTCACTCGTCCTCCGCGAGCGCCCGGTACCGCGCCTCGTTGCGCGACGCCGCGCGCACGTACAGCCCGCCGACGGTGATGGCGAGCGGGTACACGCCCGCCCCCAGCAGCAGCCACGACAGTGGCACGCCGAGGACGAACGTCGTGTCGAGCTGGGGCACGAGCGCGATCGCGAGCACGAACAGCGCGGTGGCGACCACGAACCCGAGGGCGAACACGATTCCGAGCCGCAGCTGCGAACGGATGAGCGAGCGCACGTACACGCCGGCGATGTCGCTCGTGGGCGCGCGGTCCGCCTGCGGCGATGCGGAGCGGACGGATGCTGCGGCCGAGCCCGCGCGCGGAGCGGTCACGCGCACCCGGCCCGGGGCGGGCAGGTGCCCGTCCGGCGAGGCGTCTCCGTCGCTCGTGGTCATGCGCGCGGCCTGATCGTCGCGGACTCGAGCCGCTCGCGCAGCGCCGGCAGGCACCGCCGGCTGACGGGCAGCTCGGCCCCGCCGACGGTGACGCTGGGATGGTCGCCGCCGAGGCGCAGCCGGGCGAGGTGCGGGATCGCGACGAGGTACGAGCGGTGGATGCGCACGAACGCGTCGGCCCACTGCCGCTCGAGGTCAGACATCGGCACCCGCACGAGATAGCTGGCCTCCTCGGTGTGGAGGCGCGCGTAATCGCCCTGAGCCTGCACGTACCGAACCTCGTCGCGGCGGATCATGCGCGTCGTCCCGCCGAGCGTGACGGCGATGCGCTCCGCTCGAGCGGCGGCGGCGGCATCCGTCGCGGGCGCAGCCTGCGCTTTCATCGCCTCGATGACGCGCGTGATCGAGCGGTGCAGCCGCTCCGTGCGCACCGGCTTCAGCAGGTAGTCGACCGCCGCGAGGTCGAACGCCTCGAGCGCGCTCTCCTCGTCGGCGGTCACAAAGACGAGGGCCGGTCGCCGCTCGAACCGCTGGAGGGCGCGCGCGAGGTCGAACCCGGTGAGGCCCGGCATGTGGATGTCGAGGAACGCGGCGTCGACGCTCTCCCGCGTGAGCAGCCGGATTGCCTCGGCGCCCGACGACGCCTGGTGGATGATGCCGATCCGCGGGTCCTGCCCGAGCAGGAATGCGAGCTCGTCGATCGCGGGCTGCTCATCGTCGGCGATCAGGACGGAGATCACGGTTCGCGCCTCCCCTCTGGGCGCTCGAGGGTCCCCGTCGAGCGGCCCGTCGATGCCGCCACCCGGCCCGGCTGCGACTTCGGCACGCGCATCCGCACCAGCGTGCCCGCACCGACGTTCGTCTCGACGACGAGCCCGTGCTCATCGCCGTAGACCTGCCGGAGCCGGGCGTCGACGTTGCGCAGGCCCACGTGCTCGCCTGGCGCGCCACCGGCGAGGGCGCGCTCGAGCACGACCGGGTCGATGCCGACGCCGTCGTCCTCGACGCTGATTTCGGCGAACGCCCCCTGATCGGATGCCTCGATCGTGATGCGTCCGCCGCCCTCCTTGCCCTCGAGCCCGTGGCGCACCGCGTTCTCGACGAGCGGCTGGATCGACAGGAACGGCACGACCGTCGACAGCACCTCGGGGGCGATCTGCAGCGTCACCTTCAGGCGGTCGCCGAACCGCGCCCGCTCGAGCTTGAGGTAGCTGTCGATCGAGCGAAGCTCCTCGGCGACGGTGGTGAAGTCGCCGTGCCGGCGGAAGGAGTACCGCGTGAAGTCGGCGAACTCGAGCACGAGGTCGCGTGCCTTCGCGGGGTCGGTGTTGATGAACGAGGCGATGGCGTTGAGCGAGTTGTAGATGAAGTGCGGGCTGATCTGGGCGCGGAGCGCCCGCACCTCGGCCTCGGCGAGCGCGGCCCGCGAGGCATCGAGCTCGCCGAGCTCGACCTGGGCGGCGACCCAGTCCGCCACCTCCCCGGTCGCGCGCACGAGCCCGGCCCGCACGCGCGGCGCGAACGCGACGATGGCCCCGGCGGACACGCCGCCCGCGAGGATCGGTGCGGCGACAGCGTCCGTCTCCCGTTCGCCGATCCGGGCCCGGCGCTGCATCTGGGGGCGACCCGACGCGCGGGCCTCCGCGGCCAGCCGGCCGGCCACATCGCGCACCGCGTCGTCGCCCTCGACGGTGACGTGGCCCGACGGGTCGACGAGCGCGAGCGTCTCGCAGCCGAGGAGAGCCTTGAGGTGACGTCCCGCGCGGGTCGCGTCGCCTTCGGCGATGCCGCCGCGCAGGTGCTTCGCGGCGCGGCTTGCGAGGTGGAGCGTCTGATAGGTCGCCTGCTCGACGTCGGTGCCGAGCTCCTTCGATGCCACCACGATGCGCCGCAGCAGGATGACGACGCCGACCGCGAGTGCCCCGGCGAGAATGCCGGCGGCAGCGGCGAGCAGCATCGACTCGGGCATGCGGCCAGCGTAGCCGTCGTTCGTCGTCGGGCCGCCGCCGTTCGTCGCACCGTCGACGCCGCTCACCGACGACGAACGGCGACGCCCGCCGGGCCCCCCGCCCGAAGACGAGCATGGTCGCACTGTCAACGCAGAGGCGCGGCCGACGGACGCGCCGAAACCCCCTCGAAGGAGAGACGCCCATGGGCAACGAGGCCCCCAGCGCCGCGACGAACCTCGCAGAGGTCGAGTACGGCGCCGTCCAAGCATCACCTGAATTCCAACGGCTCCGGCGCACGCATCGGAGCTTCGTGTTCCCGGTGCTGGGCGCGTGCCTGGCCTGGTACTTCGCCTACGTGCTGCTTGCCAGCTACGCGCACGACTTCATGTCGATCCGGGTGTTCGGCAGCGTCAACATCGCGATGGTCCTCGGTATGGCGCAGGTCGTCACCACCTTCGCGGTGACGACCTGGTACGTCCACTACGCCAACAAGCGCCTCGACCCGCTCGCGGAGGAGATCCGGGACGAGATCGAGACGGGCGAGTTCGCGAACGCAGGGGAGGCGCGCTGATGCGGCAGTTCACGGAAGCGGCGACCACCTCACCCGGTGAGCCCTGGCTCAACATCGCCATCTTCGGCGCGTTCGTCGCGGTCACGATGGTGATCGTGTTCCGGGCCAGCCGGAACAACAAGACCGCGGCCGACTATTACGCCGCGGGGCGCTCGTTCACGGGCGGCCAGAACGGCTCCGCGATCGCGGGCGACTATCTGTCGGCGGCGTCGTTCCTGGGCATCGTCGGCGCGATCGCGATGACGGGCTACGACGGGTTCCTGTACTCGATCGGCTTCCTCGTCGCGTGGCTCGTGGCGCTCCTCCTCGTGGCGGAGCTGCTGCGCAACACCGGCAAGTTCACGATGGCCGACGTGCTGTCGTTCCGTCTCAAGCAGCGCCCGGTGCGCATCGCGGCGGCGACCACGACCCTCGTCGTGTGCTTCTTCTACCTGCTCGCGCAGATGGCGGGCGCCGGTGGCCTGGTGTCGCTGCTGCTCGGCATCGGCGACCAGCTCGGCCAGGCCGTGGTCATCACGGTGGTCGGCGCGCTGATGATCCTCTATGTGCTCATCGGCGGCATGAAGGGCACGACGTGGGTGCAGATCATCAAGGCGGTGCTGCTCATCGCGGGTGCCGGCGTGATGACGGTGTGGGTGCTCGCTCTCAACGGCTTCGACTTCTCGGCGCTGCTCGACAAGGCCGTGGCGGTCGCCGAGAACCCGGCGATCCTGGACCCGGGCCTCAAGTACGGCGTGTCAGACACCTCGAAGATCGACTTCCTATCGCTCGGGCTCGCGCTGGTTCTCGGCACCGCGGCGCTGCCCCACGTGCTGATGCGCTTCTACACCGTGCCCACGGCGAAGGAGGCGCGCAAGTCGGTGGTGTGGGCGATCTGGCTGATCGGCATCTTCTACGTCTTCACGCTCGTGCTCGGCTACGGCGCCGCCGCGCTCGTCGGCCCGGCCGTCATCGCCGCGGCCCCCGGTGGCCCGAACTCGGCTGCTCCGCTGCTCGCGTTCTCGCTCGGCGGTCCGCTCCTGCTCGGCCTCATCTCGGCGATCGCGTTCGCGACGATCCTCGCGGTCGTCGCCGGCCTCACGATCACGGCGGCGGCGTCGTTCGCGCACGACATCTACGCGTCGGTCGTGAAGAAGGGCAAGCCTGAGCCGGGCGCCGAGGTCAAGGTCGCGCGTCGCACGGTGGTCATCATCGGCATCGTCGCGATCATCGGCGGCATCGGGGCGAACGGCCAGAACGTCGCGTTCCTCGTCGCGCTGGCGTTCGCGGTCGCGGCCTCCGCGAACCTGCCGACCATCGTCTACTCGCTGTTCTGGAAGCGGTTCACGACGAAGGGCGCGCTGTGGAGCATGTACGGCGGGCTCGCCTCGGCGATCCTGCTCATCGCGTTCTCGCCGGTCGTCTCGGGCTCCGAGACGTCGATGCTGAAGACCGACGCGATCGACTTCGCGTGGTTCCCGCTGTCGAACCCGGGCATCATCTCGATCCCGCTGGCGTTCTTCCTCGGCTGGATCGTGAGCGTGCTCGACAAGACCCCGGAGGACCCGAAGAAGCAGTCCGAGATGGAGGTGCGCTCGCTCACCGGCATCGGGGCCGAGAAGGCGGTCAGCCACTAGCGCAGAGGGCAAGAGTAAGGGCCGGTCGGAGAGGCTACCGACCGGCCCTTGTCCCTTGCACCAAGAGTGTCCTGCAATCACATGCCGGTAGCTGCCACAGCAAAACAACTACCGTGCCAACACTCTATAACGGCCAGGTAACGCTGACAAGGGCTCGTTGTTATGTTTCCGTGATCGATTGCCTGGGAGCGGCGAGCTGTCCGAGCGCGACACCACCGTCTGTGGCGCCGGCATCGGGTCGATGGGGGCCGATCCATCTTCGCCGCCGACAATCCGGGACATCGACCCTCGACAGATTCGAAGCGCTTCGATACGCTCTCGATCGGTCGGGCATGTCTCGACCGGGTCGAAGACGACCCTCACCGAACACGACAGGAGTGTTTCACCGTGAGATTCAGACGTTCAGTGGTCGGGCTTGTCGCCGCGGCCGGCGTCATCCTCCCCCTCGCGGTCGCCGTCCCGGCGACCGCTGCCTCGAGTCCCACCGACGCCGGCGATGCCGCATCGATCCCCGACTACGAGTGGTCGAACGCGGCCATCGCCGGCGGTGGGTACGTGCCGGGCATCGTCTACAACCAGACCGAGCCCGGGCTCGTGTATGCGCGCACGGATATCGGCGGCGCATACCGGCTCGACCGCGACACCGACGAGTGGGTTCCGCTGCTCGACCACGTCGGGTGGGACGACTGGAACAGGCTCGGTGTGCTGAGCCTGGCCACCGACCCGGTCGACACCAGCCGCGTCTATGTCGCGGCCGGCTCGTACACGAACGAGTGGGACCCGTCCAACGGCGCGATCCTGCGCTCGGACGACTACGGCGCGACCTGGCAGGCCAGCCCGCTCCCGTTCAAGGTCGGCGGCAACATGCCCGGTCGCGGTATCGGCGAGCGCCTGCAGATCGACCCGAGCGACCCCGACGTGCTGTACTACGGCGCCGAATCCGGTCAAGGGCTGTGGCGCTCGACCGACGCAGGCGTCACGTTCACCAAGGTCGACGCGTTCCCCAACGCCGGCGACTTCATTCCGGATGCCGCCTCGGGCAACTCGTACCTCATGCAGAACCTCGGCGTGCTGTGGACCACGTTCGACACGGCGGGCGCGGATGCCGGGGAGCCTTCGCGCACCGTCTTCACGGCCGTGGCCGACACCGACGACATCCTCTACCGCTCCGATGACGCGGGCGAGACCTGGCAGCCGGTGGCCGGCGCGCCGAAGGGCTTCCTGCCGCACCACGGCGTGATCGACGAGGAAGGGCGGTTCCTGTACCTGACGACGAGCAACACAGCCGGCCCTTACGACGGGTCGGACGGTGAGGTGTGGCGCTACGGCCTGGACGACGGGACGTGGACGAACATCACGCCCGAATACCGCCCACTGGCGAACGTCGACTTCGGCTTCGGCGGACTCACCGTCGACAAGTCCGACCCCGACACGATCATGGTGGTCTCGCAGATCCAGTGGTGGCCCGACATCCTGATCTTCCGCTCGACCGACCGCGGCGCGACGTGGAGCCCGATCTGGGAGTACACGACCACCGCTGAGGGGGGAACCACCATCACCACCCGCTACGTGCAGTCCGTCGACGACGTGCCGTGGCTGACGTTCGGCAGGGAGGCGGCGCCGCCAGTGCCGCAGTCCGAGCCCTCGCCGAAGCTCGGCTGGATGGTGTCTGCGCTCGAGATCGACCCGTTCAACTCGGACGAGCTCATGTACGGCACCGGCGCGACGATCTACCGCAGCGAGGACCTCACCGCGTGGGACCAGCCCGGCGGCACGATCCACCTGACGCCGGAGGCGTTCGGCATCGAAGAGACCGCGGTCCTGGACCTCGTCGCTCCCGCCGGCGATGTCGACGTCGTATCGGCGCTCGGGGACCTCGGCGGCTTCGTCCACGATGACCTCGGCACGATTCCGCAGAGCTACCGTTCGCCGTACTTCGGCGGCGGAACCAGTGTGGATGCCGCGGGCCTCGCCCCCGCCGTGATCGTGCGCGCAGGCTTCGACGGGAGCGGCGCGCGCCTGGTGGCGGCATCCGCCGATTCCGGCGCGACGTGGACGAGCTCTCCCGCGGCCGAGGGCGCGACGGGGCCGGGCACCGTCACCGTGAACGCCGACGGAACGAGCATCGTGTGGGCGCCCGACGGCGTGGCCGCGCGCCAGTCGTCGGACGGCGGCGTCACGTACGCGGAGGTGGCCGGTCTGCCGGTGCGCGCGCGCGTGGAGAGCGACCGCGTCGACCCGTCGCGCGTGTACGCGTTCGCGGGCGGCGTGTTCTACCGCTCCACCGACGCGGGCGCGACGTTCGCACCGGTGTCGTCCGGCACTCTCCCCGCCGAGGGCCAGGTGCGATTCGGCGCGACGCCGGGCATGATCGGCGACGTGTGGCTCGCGGGCGGCTCCGACAAGGGCGGTGTCTACGGGCTGTGGCACTCCACCGACGGGGGCACCACCTGGACCGCGACGACCGGCTTCGACGAGGCCGACACGGTCGGTTTCGGCAAGGCGGCACCCGGTGCGACCAGTCCGGCGATCTACACCGCCGCGTCGCGTGACGGCGTGCGCGGCGTGTACCGGTCGGTCGATGGCGGTGCGACGTGGGTGCGCATCAACGACGACCAGCACCAGTTCGGGTCCATCGGCGCCGACATCGAGGGCGACCCCGACGTGTTCGGCCGCGTCTACCTCGCGACGAACGGCCGCGGGATCGTGGTCGGGGACGACGCCTCGGCCGACGACCCGGAGGCGTGGTCGGCGAAGGCCGTGTACCAGAAGGGCGACGTCGTGACGTCGGACGGCGCCGTGTGGGTCGCGACCTGGTGGACGCAGGGCCAGCAGCCCGGAGGAAAGAAGAACGGCCCGTGGCAGGAGGTTGCCGCCACCCCGACGGGAGTGGCCGTCTGGACCGCGTCGCGCATTTTCGACACCGGCGACATCGTGTCGTCCGGCGGCAGCCTGTGGCGCGCCTCCTGGTGGACGCGCGGCGAGGAGCCTGGCGCGAAGAAGAACGGCCCGTGGGAGAGCCTGGGTTGACGCTCGTGCGTTGAACGGCGGATGCCGGCGGCCGATGCGGCCGCCGGCATCCGCTCTCGGGCAACGCGCAGCCGGGCGGCGCGCCGGACCGGGCGGGCGGCGTGATCCGAGGCCTCTTGACCGCGGCATCCAGATGTGTACAGTGTGAACATACCCATGCGCACACTCGGAGGTTCCGATGCAGAGCACGACCCAGAACGCCCTCCCGCCCGTGGTCGATGCCGAGACCTGGCGCCGCGAGCTCGCTGAGCTCCGCGTGCGCGAGAAGGCCGCGACGCGCGAGCTCGACGCCATCGCCGCGCAGCGCCGGCGGCTGCCGATGGTCGAGATGCCCGACTACACGCTCATGGGCGAGTACGGCCCGGTGCGCCTCGTCGATGTGTTCGAAGGCAAGTCGCAGCTCATCGTCTACAACCACATGTGGTTCGAGGGCAAGGAATGGCATTGCCCGGGCTGCACCGGCTACACGTCGCAGTTCACCCGCCTCGACTTCCTCGACGCATACGACGCCCGCTTCGTCATCGTGACGCAGGGGCCGATCGACGAGGCGCTCGAGTACAAGGAGCGCACCGGCAACCGCATGGACTGGTTCTCCACCGCCGGCAGCGCGTTCGGCGCCGACGTCGACGCCCCTCCGGGCGGCGGGTTCGCCGTCAACGTCTTCCTCCGCGACGGCGACACCGTCTACCGCACGTGGCACACGAACGGCCGCGGCACCGAGCAGCTGAGCCACACGTTCCCGCTCATCGACGTGCTCCCGTACGGCCGCCGGGAGGCGTGGCAGGACTCTCCCGAAGGCTGGCCGAAGACCGACACGTTCGACGGATGGTTCACGTCGCAGAAGGTGGCGGAACTGTACGGGCCGGGCGCTCACCGTCACGCATAGAGATGCGGATGCCGCACCCCGCGACTGCGGCCGGGGTGCGGCATCCGTTCACATCAGGGGCGACTGATCAGTACCAGTCGGTGGCCTGGGAGTGGCCCCATGCGGCGCAGGGCGTGCCGTACGAGCCGGCGATGTATCCGAGGCCCCACGCGATCTGGGTGGTCGCGTTGGTCTGCCAGTCGGCTCCGGCGCTCGCCATCTTGTTGCCCGGGAGCGACTGCGGGATACCCGTTGCGCCGCTGCCGGAGTTGTAGGCCTGGTAGTTCCAGTTGGACTCCTTGGTCCAGAGCGACTCGAGGCACGAGAACTGGTCGTCGCCCCAGCCGTACTGCGCCGCCGCCATCTGTCGCGCGGTCGCCTTGGCGCCGTCCGGGGTGTTCGCGGCGGCGAGCGCGGCGGCCGCCTCGGCCTGGCGCTGCGCCTCAGCGGCAGCAGCAGCGGCGGCGGCAGCGGCAGCCTCTTCGGCGGCCTTCTTCTCCTTGGCGGCGACGAGGTGCTCGCGAAGCTCGGTCACGCGCGCGTTCACCTTCTCGGTGGCGCCGGCGACATCGGCGGTGAGCCCGGGAACCAGGAGCATCGGAACGACCTCGAGCTTCGAGAGCCGGTCCGCGGCGTGCTCGAGACCGGAGGTGTCGACCGACATGTCGGCGAGGCCGAGGTCGAGTCCCGCGGCGGCGATGTCGGCGGCGATCGAGGCGGCGTCGCTCAGCGCGACGCGGGCCGAGAGGAGGGTGCCCTGCGCGTCGACGCGGATGTCGCGGAAGGAGTCGGCGGCGGCTTCGGGCGCTGCGGCCGAGGCGATGGCGGACACGGCCAGCGGCGCCGCTGCGGCGAGCGCCGGGGAGGCGAGCGTGAGGCCCGTCGTGAGGAGCACGCCGAGGGCGGCTCCGGTGGCGACGGCGGGCACGAAGAAGCGGCGGCGTGAACGGCGGGAAGGCGTGGGTGACTGGTGTGAATGCATGACGAACGTACGATCCTTCGGGTTTCGCGCCGCGGGTATCGGCGCCCGTGCGCCTTCGGGTCGGGCGCACAAGTCCCCGAGTCTGCCTCATCGCATCTGGACGGTTCCCGGTGGTTTCCTGGGCGGAACGTGAGAGTCCTTTTGCGGGAAAGTCCTGGTCGGAGTATGAGAAATCTCTCACCCGCGCCGATCGGCGGGGGCCCACGATGCCGGTTGGGCGCAGCGAACGACCCACGACGGCGGGGTGCCGGCCGCAGTGATGGTTCGCTGTACAAGCGGCTGTGAACGGATGCTGCGGAAGCGACCCCGCGCGTCGTCTTCGTCGCCGAACCGGCCCCGTTCTGAGCGCCGCCCCCGCGCTCAGATCCTCGCGGCGGACGTCGAAGGGTGGGTGCCGGAAGCCCGGCACCCACCCTTCTCGAGGTGTGCGGGCTACTTGCGGTGCGTGGCGTAGTAGGCGAGGAGCGCTCGGGTCGAGGCGTCCTGGGCGGCGATCGCGGTCTCGTCTCCTTCGATCGCGGGGGCGATCTGCAGCGCGAGCTGCTTGCCGAGCTCGACGCCCCACTGGTCGAAGGAGTTGACGCCCCAGATGACGCCCTGCGTGAAGGTGATGTGCTCGTACAGCGCGACGAGCTGGCCGAGCACGGCGGGCGTGAGCGCCGGGGCGAAGATCGACGTCGTCGGCTTGTTGCCCGCGAAGGTACGCGCGGCCACGAGGGCGCCGGTGGTGCCCTCGGCCTCGACCTCTTCTGCCGTCTTGCCGAAGGCGAGGGCCTTCGTCTGCGCGAGGAAGTTCGACAGGAACAGGCCGTGCACGTCGCGGCCGCCGTCCTCGAGTGCGTAGGCGGGGTTCGCGAACGCGATGAAGTCGGCGGGGATCAGGCGGGTGCCCTGGTGGATCAGCTGGTAGAACGCGTGCTGGCCGTTGGTGCCGGGCTCGCCCCAGAACACCTCGCCGGTGTCGGTGGTGACGGGGGAGCCGTCCCAGCGCACCGACTTGCCGTTGGACTCCATCGTGAGCTGCTGGAGGTACGCGGCGAAGCGCGACAGCTGCTGCGCGTAGGGGAGCACCGCGTGCGACTGCGCGCCCAGGAAGTTCGAGTACCAGACGTTCAGGAGGCCCATCAGAACCGGCACGTTGCGCTCGAGCGGCGTGTTCGCCACGTGCTCGTCGACCGCGTGGAATCCGGCGAGCAACTCGCGGAAGACGTCGGGTCCGAGCTCGATCATGAGCGACAGGCCGATGGCGGAGTCCACCGAGTAGCGGCCGCCGACCCAGTCCCAGAAGCCGAACGCGTTGTCGGTGTCGATGCCGAACGCGGCGACCTTGTCGAGAGCGGTCGAGACCGCGACGAAGTGGTGGGCCACAGCATCCGTCTTCGAATCGTCCGAACCGTCGATCGCACCCGACTTCTCCAGGCCCGCCCACAGCCAGTCGCGCGCGAGGCGCGCGTTGGTCAGCGTCTCGAGGGTCGTGAACGTCTTCGACGCGACGATGAAGAGCGTGGTCTCGGGGTCGAGATCCTTGGTCTTGTCCGCGATGTCGAACGGGTCGATGTTCGACACGAACCTGGCCTGGATGCCGGCGGTGGCATACGGTTCGAGCGCGGCCGAGATCATCACGGGGCCGAGGTCGGAGCCGCCGATGCCGATGTTGACGATGTGGGTGACCTTCTTGCCGGTCACGCCCTGCCACTCGCCCGAGCGCACGCGGTCGGCGAAGGCGGTCATGGCGGTGAGGACGGACTGCACGTCGGCGTCGATGTCCTGGCCGTCGACGACGAGCGCGGGCTCGGCGCCCGCGGGGCGACGCAGCGCCGTATGCAGCACCGCGCGGTCCTCGGTGGTGTTGATGTGCTCGCCGGCGAGCATCGCGGCGTAGCGCTCGGCGACGCCGGTCTCTTCCGCGAGGCGCACGAGGGCAGCGAGGATCTCGTCGGTCACGAGGTTCTTCGACAGGTCGACATGCAGGTCGGCGAGCTCGAAGCTCAGGCGCTCGGCGCGGCGCGGATCGATGGCGAACCAGTCGCGCAGATCGGGGGCGAACGAGTCGCGGATCGAGCTGAGCTCGGCCCAGGCGGACGTGGTGGTGGCATCGATGGGAGCTGTCACGCACCCCAAGGTACCCGCGCCGGTGCGCGCGTTGGTTACGCATTACTCACCGTCGGTGTCCCTGACTTGTGAGCGCTCCGTCTCGCCTGACGGTCAGGGACGCGAACGTATGGTGGAAGCACCATGCCTTTCCCCTCGCCCGACCTTCGCCTGATCGCCGTCGACATGGACGGGACCCTCCTCGACGGCGACGGCCGCATCCCCGAGGCCCTCTGGCCGCTGCTGGACCGCCTGCACGAGGCCGGCATCCGCTTCGCCCCGGCGAGCGGGCGGCAGCTCGCGACCCTCCAGCGGGCGTTCGCGGAGCACCTCGACGACACGGTGTTCATCGCCGAGAACGGCGCGTACGTCGTCGAGGGCGACACCGAGATCAGCTCGGACGCGATGGATGCCGCGTTCACCGCGTCGCTCGTCACGCGCCTGCGTGCGCTCGCCGCAGCCGGACGCGACCTCGGCGTCGTCGTCTGCGGCAAGCGGTCGGCCTACATCGAGCGTGCCGACGATGCGTTCCTGCCCGAGGCCGAGAAGTACTACGCACGCCTCGAGGCCGTGCCCGACCTGCTCGCGGTCGACGACCAGATCCTCAAGGTCGCCATCTTCGACTTCGCGGACGCCGCAGCCACCGCCCCCGCGCTCGACGACCTCCGCGCGACCCATCAGGTGGTCGTGTCGGGCGAGCACTGGATCGACGTCATGAACCAGGGCGTCAACAAGGGCGTCGCGTTGCGGCGCCTGCAGGCGGCGACGGGTATCGCGCCCGAGCAGACCGCGGTGTTCGGCGACTACCTCAACGACCTCGAGATGATGGATGCTGCGTCTCTGTCGTTCGCGATGGCCAACGCCCACCCGGACGTCGCGGCCCGGGCGCGCTATTCGGCGCCATCGAACCTCGAGCACGGTGTGATCACGACGATCGAGAAGCTCCTCGACGGCGTGCCCGACCCCGTCGCCTGACCCTTTCGCGCGCGGCCGGGGTGCAGCATCCGTTCGACGTCCCGTCCCGATCGTGTGCTCTCACCGAGACGACACTACCCGCACGCTCACAACGTGTCGTCTCGGTGACAGCACACGATGTGAGCGCTCGCGCGAGCGGCGCTGTCGTGTCGACCGGGGCGACGGCGGTGCGGGCAATAGGCTCCGGATATGGCGGTGAGTCAGACCAGGCGTGCGCGCGCGGCGCGGCGCCGCGCGCGCCGGGTGGCCGCCGCGGACAACGACCTCACTGTCGACGAGTGGGAGGCCCTCGTCGAGGCGTGGGGCGCGTGCGCCTACTGCGGAATGGCCGCGGGCCCGTTCCAGAAGGACTGCGTGCTGCCGATCTCGCGGGGCGGTCGCTATACGTTCGAGAACGTGGTCCCCGCGTGCCGCTCGTGCAACGCGAGCAAGAGCAACGACGAGGTGACGGGGTGGCTGCGTCGCAAGCGGCTCGACGAGCGCGCGTTCCTGCTGCGTCACGTCGAGGTGCTCAACGCCTGGCGGGGCACAGCGCCGGTGGCCGGAGAGGCACCGTGAGCCTCAGCATCCGTCCCTACGAGCCCCGCGACTGGGACGACGTCCAGCGCATCCACGATGCGGCCCGGCTCGACGAGCTCCGCGGCGCGGGCCTTCTCGCGGCGTACCTCGACCTCGCAGCCACCTACGAGAACGAAGGGCTCTTCGACGACGAGGTCTGGGTCGCCGAGGTCGACGGCGCCGTGGCGGGCTTCATCGCCGGCAGCGTCGGCCCCGACGGCGGCGAGATCACCTGGATCTACGTCGACCCGGGCCGCTACCGCCGAGGGATCGGCCGGGCGCTCGTCGAGCACTTCGTCGCGCGGTCCGGCGGACGCGTCGTACTGGAGGTGCTCGACGGCAATGCCGCACGCGAGTTCTACGAGGCGCTACGCTTCGTGCTCGAGTCGACCACGACCGGCAAGCTCGCCGGTAACGAATCGTTCACCGCGACCGGTCACACTCTCGTCTGGACCCCGCCGCAGCTGTAGACACGCGCGGAAAGGGAAGCGGCCCGCGTGCTTCGGGTGCACGCGGGCCGCTGGTTCGGGGGACGGATGCTGGGGCGCCGCGTATCCGCCTTCGACGAGGTGGTGGCACGATCCGCAGGTGACCCCCCACGCGTCTACCGGGCGCCGCTGCCGGACCGGTGGCCGACCGCGGGTGCTTCCCACTCGACGTGGTGGTTGTACAGCCAGTCGTTGCGGGTGTCGTCGCGGGCCTTCCTCAGGAACATCGGGAGCATGGCGTCGCGGATCGCGATTCCGAGCCGTGACCTCGTGACGCGCTTCTGCCTGTTGATCGCCTGCGCGTAGCCGACGACCGCCTCGGCGCGAGGCTGCCGAAGCCGCTGATACTCGGCGAAGGCAGCGCTGCGGTCGGGGATGTCCCGAAGGCACCGCGCGAGCGTGATCGCGTCTTCGAGGGCGAGGGAGGCGCCCTGCCCGGCACTCGGCGACGTGGCGTGCACCGCGTCGCCGACGCCGACGACCCGCCCGCTGCTCCACCTCGGCACGTGCGCGAGGTCGTCGATCGGGTAGCCGCCCACGTCGCCCGTCGCGTGCTCGAGGATCTGCGGCACCGGGTACGGGTCGTCGGCGTGCAGTTCGCGCAGCGTCGCGAGCCATTCCTCCGCCGACACGCTTCGAAGCGCTGCGCGATCCGCGGCCGGGTGCGTGATGTTGGCGAACCAGTACACCTCCCCGTCGTCGCGCACGAGCCAGCCGAAGAACGAACGGCGCCCGAAGAGCATGTGCTGCGCCCCGGGCGTCGGCGCGAGACCGGGCACGTGTGCGAAGCCGCCGAGTCCCACGAGCCCGGAATACACGGGCGCCGGGGAGTGCGGATCGATGTGGCGGCGGGTCGGCGACCCGACACCATCGGCGCCCACGAGCACGTCGCCGGCCGCTGTCCGACCGTCGGCGAAGAACGCGCGCACCGTGGCCTCCGTCTCCTCGATCCGTTCGAGCCGCGCCCCGAACGTGATCGGAATACCTGCCTCCTGCGCCGCCTGCCGCAACGCCTGGTGCAGGATGCCGCGCCGCACCACGACGCTGCCGCGCTCGGGTTCGCGCGCCGGGCCGTTCGGTACCGTGCCGAGCGCTTTGCCCGAACTCGACCACATGGTCATCTCCGGAGCGGGGTGCCCTGCGGCGATCAGTCGCTCGCGAAGCCCGAGCTGGTCGAGCACGGCGAGCCCGTTCGTCGCGAGGTTGAGGAAGAGGCCGGCGTAGCCATCGGGTTCGTCGGCCGCCTCGAAGATCTCCACTTCCCAGCCGGCGCGTCGCAGGAACAATGCGGTGGCCGGACCGGCGACGCCGCTTCCGATGATGAGGGCCCGTGGCATGGGATGCTCCTTCCGTAGACTGTGGGTCGAGAGTCTCGATATTCGAGTCTCTCGATAGTAGAGAGAGTACCCGGAGAATGGCAGAGACGTCAACGCGAGCGCGGGAGATGGCGCGCGCGGGAGAAGTGATGCGCGACTTCATGGCCCGGGCGGTGCTCTTCCAAGACGCGGTGGCGAAGTGGGGCGGCGTGAACGGCACGGACCTCCAGTGCGCGAGCCTGCTCATGAGCGAAGGCCCCGCGACACCGGGCGAACTCGCCGAGCGCACCGGGCTCACCGCCGGTGGCGCCATCACGACGGCGATCGACCGGCTGGAGCGCGCCGGTTTCGTCACGCGCGACCGCGATCCGAGCGACCGTCGCCGCGTCATCGTGGCTGCGGTCCCCGAGGCGATCTTCGCCCGGTTCGGCGAGGTATACGGCCGCGTCGGAGCCCGCTGGAACGCGTACCTCGACACCCTGACCGACGATCAGCTCGCCTTCGCCAACGAGCTCTTCGCCGCCGCCGCCGAGGTGAACCGCGAGGAGATCGAGCTGCTCCGCCGCCACTGATGTCGACACACTGCGGCAGGCGATGCCCGCCGGTCCGGCGCGCCAGGCCTTCGTCAGCCGTGCCCTAGTCCGCCGTGTGACCTCGCGCGGTGAGCACTGCGACGCCGTCGAGCACGGCCCGCTGGGTCGACCGGGCGCCGAGCACCCGGAAGTGGCCGGACGTCGGCACGGCGATGTTCGTCGCGCCGTCGAGGGCGCTCCCTTCGGGGATGTGCGGATCCCACGGCCCGAACACCGACACGATGCGGCCGTTGACCGATGTCTCGCGCCCGAGGGTGAGGATGGTCTCGTCCCTGGGACGGAACGCGCGGATGCTCGGCACGACGAAGAGGCTGGCCAGCCGCGAGCCGCCGAACGGGGTGGCGACGGCGACAAGGCCGATGAGGCCCAGCGGACGCCCGTCGTCGCTCGCCGCTGCGGCGGCCTCGGCCGGGTCGCCGCCCGCGGCCGCCTCCGCGGCGGCCCGCGCCGCCGCGCCCGACGAGACGAGGAGGTGTTTGCCGATGAGCCCGCCCTTGCTGTGCGCCACGAGCACCCGCCCGGCGTCCGGGGCCGGCGTGCGGGCAAGCAGTTCGCCGAGGCGGTCGGCGGTCGACGCGATCGTCCGGCGGTTCACGCCCAGGCCGTGCACGACCGCGACGCGGTGGCCCGCGGCGGCGAGAGCGTCGCCGAGTGGGCGCAGGAACGTCCAGTGCTCGTACACGCCGGGGATGAGGTACACCTCGGGAAGCGCCGGATCGCCGCGGCGCCACGCCGGCGGGACGGGCCGCGGACGCCCGATCATCCACGGGAAGGAGAGCACGGCGAGCTGCCGGCGGGCGGCATAGAGGTAATCGGCGACCCACGACAGCCCGCGGCCCACCATCGACGGGCGAGGGGCGGAGACGGCGGTCGCCTGTTCGGACATGGGCGAAGTCTACGAGGGCGGGGCGGACGTGCCGCGGACGCCGGTGATGGCCGACTCCACGACGGATGCCGCGAGGGCATCGATGACGGGTGCCGGCTGCCAGCGCACCGGGCCGTGCACGGCGATGTCGGCGAAGCCGTGGACGGCCGACCAGCAGGCCCACTCGGCGTAGGGGCGGCGTCCCGGGGCGAGCGCGCCGGCGTCCACCATCGCGTCGAGCGTGTCCATGAGGAGCCGGAAGGGAGCGACGATCTCGTCGTCCAGGGTCACGATGCCGTCGTTCGCGTGCGTGTCCTGCGTGAAGAACGCGGTCTCGAACCACCCGCGCTCGGTGCGCGCGAAGTCGATGTAGGCCAGTCCCACGCGGCGCAGCCGCTCGATCGCGGCGTCAGCGGGGGAGAGGTTCGACGGCGTGGCCTCGACGCGTGCCGTGATCGCGGCGGCCAGGTCGAGCTGTGCTTCGCGGGCCACTGCCCGAACCAGGGCGTCGCGATCGGCGAAGTGCCGGTACGCCGCATTGGGCGAGACGCCGGCGGCGCGGGTCGCCTCGCGCAGGGTCACCGCGGCCGGACCGCCTGTGCGGGCGAGCTGGAGCCCTTCGCTGATCAGTGCATGTCGGAGGTGGCCGTGATGATAGGCACGCACCGCTGAAGTCATTGCGTCCTCCCGGCCGGGTGTGTACGTTGTGAACATTGAATGTGAACAGTGTCCACATTCACTTTAGACCCTCGCCCTTCCCCGCTCATCAGTGAACACGCCGAAGGAAGCGTCATGAGCCAGCCGAGTCCGCCCGGGCCCGCAGCATCCGAAGATCCCGTCCAGCACAGGCCCGACGGGCGCACGCTCCGCGCGTTCTACCAGGTGCTCGTCAACACCGCGCTGGCCAACGTGACGTCGAGCTACCTGTGGTTCGCGCTGACGTTCTGGGTGTACCTCGAGACGAAGTCGGTGCTCGCGACGGCGATCATCGGCGGGTCGTACATGCTCCTCGTCGCCGTCTTCGGCGTCGTGTTCGGCGTGCTCGTCGACCACGTGAAGAAGAAGTCGGTCATGCTGCTCTCGAGCATCGTGACGGCGTCGGCGTACGTCCTCGCCGGGGCCATGTTCGTGACGTTCCCCGAGAGCGCACTGCTGGACTGGACCGGACCCTGGTTCTGGGCGTTCGCCGGCGTGATCCTCATCGGCGGCGTCGTCGAGAACCTCCGCAACATCGCTCTGTCGACGACGGTCACGCTCCTCGTGCCCGGCGACCGCCGCGACAAGGCGAACGGCCTCGTCGGTGCGGTGCAGGGCATCGCCTTCATGGTGACGAGCGTGTTCTCGGGCCTGTCGATCGGGCTCCTCGGCATGGGCTGGACGGTGGCCATCGCCATCGCCGCCACCGGCGTGGCGCTCATCCACCTGATGTTCGTCCCGATCCCCGAGCGCGGCGTCGCGCACGTCGAAGGGGACGCGCCGAAGGGCTTCGGGTTCAAGGGCGTGATCCCCGCGGTCATGGCCGTGCCGGGCCTGCTCGCCCTCATCCTCTTCTCCACGTTCAACAATCTCGTGGGCGGCGTCTTCATGGCCCTGATGGACCCGTATGGGCTGACCCTCTTCTCGGTCGAGATGTGGGGCATCGTCCTCGGCGTGACGAGCCTCGGCTTCATCATCGGCGGCGCGCTCGTGGCGAAGTTCGGCCTGGGCAAGAACCCGGTGCGCACGATGCTGCTCGTGAACATCGGCATCGCCTTCCTCGGCATGGCGTTCGCGATCCGTGAGTGGTGGTGGCTGTACGGGCTCGGCATCATGATCTTCATGGCGCTCATGCCGATCGCCGAGGCCTCCGAGCAGACCATCGTCCAGCGGGTCGTGCCGTTCGAGAAACAGGGACGCGTCTTCGGCTTCGCCGCGAGCGTGGAGTCCGCGGCGGCGCCCGTCTCGGCGTTCCTGATCGGACCCATCGCCCAGTTCTGGCTCATCCCCTACATGAACTCGCCCGAGGGTCAGCAGGCCTGGGGCTGGCTGCTCGGCGACGGCGAGGCGCGCGGCATCGCGCTCGCGTTCGTCGGCGCGAGCCTGGTGCTCCTGCTCGTGGTGCTGCTCGCCTTCGTGTCGAAGCCCTACCGTGAGCTGTCCGACGCGTACGCCGCCGCGCCGCCGTCACTCCACACCGACGACGAGGGAACGGATGCCGCCGCCCCGGCGACGTCGGCATCCACGGCGATCGGCGAGGCCGGAGAGGATGTGCGCTCGGGGCTGCGCTGACACACCGGTCAGAAGCGGACGAGCCCCGCGGCAGCAGCCTCGTCGGGACGGCCGGGGAAGACATCCAGTGCGAATCCCTCGGTGTCGACCGCGACCGTGAGCAGGGTCGCCCACTGGTCGATGCGGGGAAGCGCCGGGTCGGGCGCCATGCAGATCTCGGCCGCGTCGCCCTGGCCGCCGCACGCCGCCAGAGCCCGCGCGGTCGGGTCCAGGCCGGCGAGCGCGTCCCGCACGTCGTCGAGATGAGCGAACCGTTCCATCGTCGTAGAGTCGGCGGGCATCGTGTCGCCCGCGAAGAGCGCCGGATCGAGGAAGTGGTTGGTGTGGAAGAGCCAGCCGTCGTCGGCAGGCCTCACGACGCCCAGGCCCGCGGGGGAGAGCTCGAGCGACGCGGCCCGGGATCCGGTGCCGTCCGTCTCGAAGACCGTGAGCACCGTCGACGCGCTCACCGTCGCGCTCGCCGCGATGCGGCGGGCCTCCTCGACCGATCGCGCTTCTTCGAGCACGCGGCGGGCGACGGCGTGCACGGGGACTCCGCCCGCGTCCGAGTCGGTCCGGTGGGACAGGATGTTGAAGTGCAGGCCGAGCCCCGCGCTGTTGACGCCGATCTTGCCCGGTGTCCCGAACTCGGTGAACATCTTCACTCGCCGTCCACTCGACACCGCGAACTCCAGCAGCAGCCCGTCGGGCACCAGGAAGTCGTGCCAGTCCCATGTCTGCAGGGTCTCGGCGGCGACTCCCGGGCCGACGTGCACCGCGGTCGAGCACTCGCCTTCCAGCCGGGGCGGCGCCACGGCGAGGATCTCGGTTCGCGCGGCGACCGCGGCGAGCCGCCACCGTTCGACGCCCGCAGCGTCGGCAATGGCGTCCGACTCGGCGGCGAGCCCGGGCGCCCACGCGGCGAGTGCCTCGCGACAGCTCTCGGTGATGGCGCGCACCTGCGTGGCCGGGATGCCGAGCTCGGCGAAGTGCGTGAGGTAGAGCGCCGCCGTCCGTGCGTACTGCGGCCCGAACGCCGAGCCGAGCTCGCGGCCGCGGGCCGCAGCATCCGTCTCCGCCACCACCGCCGTGCGAAGCCTCATCGTTCTCCCCTCTCCGATCACCCACGGCCGAGAAACCACTTGCCGGTTGAGAATCCACTCCTGGCGTGGTTTCTCACCGTACGCGTGGTTTGTCAGTCCGCGGTGTGCGCGAGCTCGGGCGTGCGCGGGGGAGCGGTGCGGCGCGGCCGCAGAGCCTCGAACGCGGCGGCCCAGGCGAGGAGGTCAGGATCGCTGTAGGCGCGCCCGGCGATCGTCAGGCCGACGGGCATCCCGATGTCGGCCATCGTCCCCATCGGCACGGTGACCGTCGGGATGCCGAGGTGGCGGATCGCGAGGTTGCCGTTGGCCACCCACACGCCGTTACGCCAGCCGAGGTCGGCGGAGGCCTCGTTCACGTCCATGTCGGCCGGGCCGACGTCGGCGACCGCGGGGAAGATGAGGGCGTCGAGGCCGAGGATCGACATCCAGTCCTCGAGGTCGACGCGCCGAGTCTCTTCGAGGCCGCGGACGCCGTCGTCCATCTCGGGGATGTCGGTGAACGAGGCGTACGGGTGCTCGCGCACCTGCGCGGGGTAGGTGGCGATGTCGTCGTCGAAGCCGGTGTACCGGTCGGGCAGCGCGCCGTCCGGGTGCGGGAAGATCGTCGAGCCGTCGACGTCGGCGAGGCGGCCGAGCGCCGGGTCGCCGTTCGCGCGCAGGAAGTCGTCCCATGCCCACGCCGACAGGTCGACGATCTCTCGCTGCAGGAAGGCCTCGCTCACGAGCCCGCGGGTCTTGATCGTCGGGGCGCCGGGCCGGTCGCCTTCGTAGTTCGTCACGGCCGGGAAGTCGACTTCCACGACCTCCGCGCCGGCGGCCTCGAGGTCCATCCGGGCCTTCTCCCACAGCGTGAGCACCGAGGGTCGAGTCTCGACACGGGTGCCAGTCGGCCCGCCGATGCCGCCGTGCGGGTTCGTCCCCGCTTCGACGTCGGCGTTGATGTACATCCGCGGTACGCCGAACCGGTGTCCCGCAAGGGTCGCGGCGGCGGCATCGGCGTCCGCCGACGCGAGCGCCGGGTACGACGCGGGACGCAGGGCCGAGGCATCCGGGATCTCGATCCACGGCTGCGCGCGCCAGAAGTCGCCGCGGGTCTCCGGGTCGTCGGCGACCATCACATCGAGGACCTCGAGCAGGTCGGCCATCGTGCGCGTGTGCGGCACGACGACGTCCATCGTGGGCACGAGCGGCCAGTTGCCGCGCACCGAGATCACGCCGCGAGAGGGGGTGTACGCGCAGAGCGCGTTGTTCGAGGCGGGCGCGCGGCCGCTGGACCAGGTCTCCTCGCCGAGTCCGAACGCCGCGAAGCTCGCCGCCGTCGCGGTGCCGGAGCCGTTGGACGATCCCGACCCGAACGCCGACGTCAGGTACTCGGCGTTGTACGGGCTCTCGGCGCGGCCGTAGACGCCGCGCTGCATGCCGCCGTTGGCCATCGGCGGCATATTCGTCAGCCCGATGAGCACCGCTCCGGCTTGGCGCAGGCGCTCGATCGAGAACGCGTCGCGCTGCGCGACGAGCTCGGCGAACGCAGGGGACCCCGCCGCGACCGTGAGCCCTTTCGCCATGAACGAGTCCTTCGCCGTGTACGGGATGCCGTCGAGTGGCCCGAGCGTGCGGCCTTCGGAGCGACGGAGATCGGATGCTGCGGCCTCGGCCCGCGCGTCGGGATTGCGCACGACCACCGAGTTGAGGGCGGCGGCGGTGCCGGGTTCGTCGTACGCGTCGATCCGTGCGAGGTAAGCGTCGACGAGCCCGACGCTGGTCACCTCCCCGGCGTCGAGTGCGTCGCGGAGCTCGGCGATCGTCTTCTCGACGACAGGGAAGCGGCGGGTCATCGGATCACCGCCGGCTGCTGCTGGGTGATGCAGTGGATCCCGCCGCCACCGGCGAAGATCTGGCGCGCGTCGACCGTCACCGCTCGCCGCCCGGGATACGCCGCCTCGAGGATGTCGCGCGCCCGCGCGTCGGCGCGGTCCTCTCCGAATCCGCACGCGATGATCCCGCCGTTCACGACGAGGTGGTTGACGTAGCTGTAGTCGACGAAGCCCTCCGTGTCCCGGAGCGTCTCGGGGGCGGGAAGGTCGATGATCTCGAAGGTGCGGCCCGCGGCATCCGTCTCGGCCGAGAGGAAGGCGCGCAGATCCCGCGACACCTCGAAATCGGGGTGCTCGGGGTTCTGCTGCGCGTGCAGAAGGATGCGACCGGGCGTCGGGATGGTCGCCACGATGTCGACGTGCCCGTTCGTGCCGAACTCGTCGTAGTCGCGGGTGAGCCCGCGGGGGAGCCACACGACCTTCGTCGCGCCGATGGTGCGGTGAAGCTCGGCCTCGACGCGGGCGCGGTCGGCGAAGCGGTTGCGGCGCGGATCGAGCTGCACGGTCTCGGTGACGAGCACCGTGCCCTCACCGTCGACGTGGATGCCGCCGCCCTCGTTGACGAGCAGCGAGCTCACGACCTCGGCGTCGGCGAGGTCCGCGGTGAAGCGGGCGTGCTGAGCGGCTTGCTCCCACGTCGCCCACGCCGGTGCGCCCCAGCCGTTGAAGACCCAATCCACGGCGCCGAGTGCGCCGGGCCTGTCGTCGTCGACGACGAACGTCGGGCCGTGGTCGCGGAACCAGAACTCGTCCACCGGCGTCTCGACGATGTCGATGGCAGAGTCGAGCATGCGCCGCGCGCGGTCAGCCTTCGACGGATCGACGAGCATCGTCACGGGCTCGAAGCCCGCGACGCCGTTGGCCACCGCGCTCCAGGCGGCGTAGAAGCGCTCCTGCTCCGCGGGGTCGTCGCCGAGTGTCGGCCCCTCGTTGGGGAACGCCATCCACGTGCGCTCGTGCGGATCGCCCTCGTGCGGCATCCTCCAGGCCATCGTCGCCCCTTCGTCCGGTCGTGTCGCGACACCGGCCCCAAGCCGCCACGCGAAGTAATTGATCTAGCGATCAATAGGAAAGATACCTATGCTGGCGAGACCATGTCAAGCACATCGTCACGGCCGCGCACCCGCAAGGCTCCTGCCGAACGCGCCGCCGAGATCATCGCCGCGGCGACCGCGATCGCACACGAGCACGGCCTCCGCGCCCTCACGCTGCGCGCCGTGGCGGAGCGGGCGGGGGTCGCGTCGGGCCTCGTCGCGCATTACCAGCCGTCCATGGACGACCTCGTGGCGCACGTCTATGCCGACCTCGTCGACGAGGAGGTGCGCGACGTCGAGCGGCTCCTCGGCGCCGTCGCCGATCCGGCCGCCCGGCTCGGCGCTCTGATCGACACCCTCATGGATGCAGCGCGCGAGGACCTCACCGTGGTGTGGGTCGAGGGCTGGGCGATGGCCCGCCGCAACGACGCGCTCGCACAGGCCGTGCGCGCGCAGATGGAGCGCTGGCAGACGCTCGTCGAGTCGATCATCGCGGACGGATGCCGCAGCGGCGCGTTCTCGACGACCGAGCCGGGCGAGGTGGCGTGGGAGCTCATCGGCATGATCGACGGGCTCAACGCGCAGTCCCTCGCCCGCGGTACCGACACCACCCGCTATGCAGCCCGCACCGCCCGCGCGGCCGAGGCCCTCGTGGGCGCCAGGCCGGGATCGGTCCCGGTCAGCTCGTAGCCGTCCGGGCGCGACGGCACAACCCCCTCCGCACCTCGTGGCGTGCGCCCGTACGTTCGAGGCAGCGAAAGGAGCACGCCATGTCCAATCAGCCACCGCTCATCCCGGCACCCCTCGGTGACGACGACGACCCCACGGTCGCCGACGGCACGGCCGACGACGGGGACGGGATGCTCGATCCCACACTCGACGACGACCGTCCGCTCGACCCCGACCTCGACGACGACCGTATCGACAGCGCCGCCGCCGACGAGCGCGCCGCGACCGAGGGAACCCTCGACGTCGACGATCGTCCGTGACGCCCCACGCACGACCCGCTCCCCGCGCGGCGGAGCAGGGCCAGGATGGAACCATGAGTGCGATCCCCACACTGACCCTGAACGACGGTGCCTGGTTTCCCGAGCTGGGACTCGGCACCTACAACCTGCGAGGTGAGGAGGGGATCGCGGCGATCGTCGCGGCGATCGACTCGGGCTACCGGCTGCTCGACACCGCGGTCAACTACGAGAACGAGCGCGAGGTCGGTGAGGCGGTGCGGCGCAGTGACGTCGACCGCGGCGAGCTGCTGGTCGCGTCCAAGATCCCCGGACGCCACCACGGCCGGCAGGAGGCGATCGACAGCATCAAGGGTTCGCTGGACCTGCTGGGCCTGGACCGCATCGACCTGCAGCTGATCCACTGGCCGAACCCCAGCGTCGGCAAGTACGTCGACACCTGGCGCGGCATGATCGAGGCGCGGGAGCTGGGGCTCGTCCGCTCGATCGGCGTCTCGAACTTCACCGACGACCAGCTCACCGAGCTCATCGAAGAGACGGGCGTCGTGCCGGCGGTCAACCAGGTGGAGCTGCACCCCTATTTCCCGCAGGAGAAGCTGCGGGCGTTCCACAGTGCCCACGGCATCCGCACCGAGAGCTGGAGCCCGCTCGCCCGGCGCAGCGAGCTGCTGACCGAGCAGATCCTCACCGAGCTCGCCACGGTCCACGACGTCACCCCGACGCAGGTGGTGCTGCGCTGGCACACGCAGCTCGGCAGCACGCCGATCCCGAAGTCGGCCGATGCCGACCGCCAGCGCGAGAACGCCGACGTCTTCGGCTTCACGCTCACCGACGATCAGCTCGCCGCCATCAGCGCACTCGAGCGCGGCCGACTGTGGGACGGCGACCCGCTCACCCACGAGGAGATGTGACACGGATGCTGCGGCCCGGCGCACCGCGCCGGGCCGCAGCATCCGTCCCGGCTTCAGGCGTCGGGCAGGGCGTCGAGCCACTCGGCGAACGTCTGGGTGCCGCGCAGCGCGTCGGGCCCGGGAAGCAGCGCGCCCGAACGGAGGGCGCGGCCGAGGGCGCCCGGCATGTTCACCACGGGGACGGGCGCGCGGTGGCCGATCGCGTGGGCGTAGCGGTGCACCATGTCGGCCAGGCTCTCCTCCTGCGGTCCGGCGAGGTCGGTCGTGCGGCCCGCGGGGCCCTGTTCGGCGAGGTCGACGAGATGCGCGGCGACCTCGTGCACGGCGATCGGCTGCACACGGCCGGACGGGGCGACATGGGCGCCGGCGTGCCCGCGGTGATAGACCATCGCCGCGTACTCGTGGAACTGGGTCGTGCGCAGGATCGTCCACGGCACGTCGCTGCCGGCGACCAGCCGCTCCTGCACCAGCTTTCCGGCGTAGTAGCCGTCCGGCGCGGCCTCGGCGCCGACGATGGTCAGTGCCAGGTGGTGCGGGACGTGCGCGATGCGCTCGGCCGCGAGCAGGCTCTTCGTGGCGCCGGCGAAGAACATGACCGACACGTCGGGCTTCGCGGTCGTCACGTTGGTGACGTCGATGAGCGCGTCGACGCCGTCGAGCGTGCCCGCGAGGCCCGCACCGCTCAGCAGTTCCACCCCCGTGCGGCGCGACAGGATGACGCCATCGTGGCCGCGCTCGCGCGCGATCGCTGCGATGTGCCCGCCCGTCATGCCGGTGCCGCCGGCGATGGCGAGTCTCACGAGTCCTCCCGGTGCGTGTGACCCGAACCCCCGCTCAGCGTAGACCCACGCCCTGCGGTCCGTCAGCCGAGTTCGGCGAGCCACTCCGCGAACGTCTGAGTTCCGAGCACCGTGCCCGGCCCGGGCAGGCCGAGTCCCGCCCGTATGCCCCTCATCTGCCCGCCGGGCAGGCTCACCGAGGGGATCCATCCGCCGTGGCCGGTGCGCCGGGCGTATGCCTTGACCATGTCGTCGAGGCGCTCCTCGCGCGGCCCGGCGAGATCGGCGGCTCGTCCCTGCGGGGCGCCCGCGGCGAGCCCGGCGAGCTGCGCCCCCACCTCCCGAGCCGCGACCGGCTGCACCCGCCCGCGCGGAGCGACGTGGAGGGGGCCGACCTTCGCGCGGGCAAACACCTGGCCCGCGAACTCGTGGAACTGCGTCGCACGCAGGATCGTCCACGGCACGCCGCCCTTCTCGATCACGCGCTCCTGTGCGAGCTTGCCCGCGAGGTAGTCGTGTGGGTTGCGGTCGATCCCGACGATGGACAGCAGCACCACGTGCGCGACTCCCGCTCGGGCGGCCGCGGCAATGAGATTGCCCGTCGCCGCCTCGAAGAACCGGGTCGCGACATCGGCCGACAGCGTCGTGACATTCGCCGTGTCGATCACCGCGTCGACACCCTCGAGCGCGGCGTCGAGACCCGCGCCGGTCGTGAGGTCGACGCCAGTGCCGCGGCTGAGCACGACCGGGTCGTGCCCGTCCGCGCGCGCCGCCTCCACGACGTGGCTTCCGACGACGCCTGTTCCTCCGGCGACCGCGATCCTCATGACATCACTCCTCTCGTCCCCGGGTGGGGCTCTCGACAGTCCGACGATGCGGAGCGGGAGAATGTAAGGGAACCGCTCACATTCTGCGCGGGTGCGTCGTCGGAACTCGAGAGAGGGGATCACGGATGCCGCCCACCGACGAGGTCGAGAGCGAACGCCGCGCCCTGCTCGGCCTCTGCTACCGCATGCTCGGCACCGTGGCGGACGCGGAGGACGCCGTGCAGGAGACCTACGTCCGCTGGCTGCGGCTGTCGGACGAGGAGCGGGCGGCGATCCGCAACCCCGCGGCGTGGCTGACGCGCGTCGCCGGGCGCGTATGCCTCGACATGCTCGGCTCGGCGCGCGCCCGCCGCGAGCGCTACGTGGGGGAGTGGCTGCCGGAGCCCGTGCCGCAGGACTCGCCGCTCGCAGCATCCGTTCCCGTCGACCCGATCGAGCAGGTCACGCTCGACGATTCCGTCTCGATGGCCCTTCTCGTGCTGCTCGAGTCGCTCACGCCCGCGGAGCGCGTCGCGTTCGTGCTGCACGACGTCTTCGGGGTGCCGTTCGCGGAGATCGCCGAGACGGTCGGACGAAGTCCGGATGCCGTGCGTCAGCTCGCGTCGCAGGCCCGGCGGCACGTGCGGGAGCATCGTGCGGGAGCGGCCTCGCGGGAGCAGCACGACGCGGTCGCGCGCGCCTTCGCTGCGGCGGCGACCACCGGGGATCTCAGTGGCCTCGTCACCGTGCTCGATCCCGGTGTCGTGCTCCGCTCCGACGGCGGCGGACGCGTCTCGGCCGCTCGGCGTCCGGTGCGGGGCGCCGACCGGGTCGGACGGTTCCTCCTCGGCCTGCCGCGCCTGTTGCCCGAAGCCGTGCTCGTCCCCGTCGAGACGCCCGACGGGCTCGGCTTCCTCGCGACGCTCCACGACGTGCCCGACGCGCTGGTGACGCTCGAGGTGCGCGACGGCCGCATCACCGACGTCTTCATCATGCGCAACCCCGACAAGCTCACGCAGTGGGGCTGACGCGCCAGCTCCACGCGTCCCAGCTGTTGAGCGCTGGGCACCGCTGCTCGCGGTCGCTACCGACCTGCTCTCGATCACCGACGCCGTCGAAGCCCGCGACGACATCGATGAGACCCGCACCGCCGCGATGGGCGGATCGTTCGGCGGCTACATGGCCAACTGGGTCGCCTGTGGTCGGAGCTCGCCGAGCACCACGCCGACGAGGACGGGCGCATGCCGCACCGGTTCCTGTACTTCCCCGACGAGAACCACTGGGTGCTGGGGCCCCAGCACGCCGTCGTCTGGTACGAGACGGTGTTCGCGTTCCTCGGCGAGCACGTGCTCGGCGCCGAGCCGTCGCGCTACGAGCTGCTGGGCTGAACGGAGCCCCGTCCGGCGCGCGTCTCAGGACGCGTGCCGGACTTCGCAGTCGCTTCCCGGCGACAGGATCGCCTCATGCCCGTCGTCGTAGCGGACCACCAGCAGCGGGTTCTCCTCGCTGCCCCGGACCTCGATGACCTCACCCGCGCGCTCCACGGCACCGACGACGCGGCCGTGGATGATCACGCGATCGCCGACGCTCGCCTGCATGGCGGACCACCTCCTCGCGCTCACGATACGACGCGGCGGCGGCGAGGGGTAGGGGTGTACGGCCTCCGGTTACAGCTGGGCGCCGTCGTCGTCGCGGTTCTCGAGCCCGACGCTGCGCCCGCGCCAGGACTCGTAGGCCATGAGCCAGCCGATCGACACCGCCGCGGCGAGCACGACGCCCAGCAGGACGTTGCCCCAGATGAGCCCGAAGACGATCCCCAGCGTGAACATGAGGGCCGTGCCGAGCGCCCAGCCCGAGTGCCCGCGCGTCCAGCCCTTCCGCGTCGTGGTCATATCGCCAGCCTAGGGCCGCCGCCGCCGCGGCGGCGGGCGGGCGGCCCGGCGGCCTACCGGCCGGAGCCGCTCGCTAGGTTGGAGAGACCCCACACACGGAACGGATCCCATGACCCTCAACGTCAGCCCGCTCACGCTCGGCACCTCGCCCCTCGGACGCGGCACCGAGCCCGGCTCCCCCGAAGAAGATGCCGCGGTCGCCTTCGCGGAGCAGCTGTTCGACAGCAGCCACGCCTTCATCGACACCTCCAACAACTACGCGGGCGGGCGGTCCGAGGCGGTGCTCGGTCTCGCGATCGCGCGGAAGGGAACGGATGCTGCCACCCGCGTCGTCTCGAAGGTCGACTGCGATCCCGACACCGGCGCCTTCGACCGCGACCGCGTCATGCGCTCGTTCGACGAGACGACCGCGCGCCTGGGCGTGGAGCGCCTGCCTCTGCTTCACCTGCACGATCCCTACACCGTCACCTTCGACGAGGCGATCGGCCGCGGCGGCGCGGTCGAGGGGCTCATCGAGTTGCGCGAGTCGGGCCGGGTGGACGCGATCGGCGTGGCCGCGGGACCGGTCGGGCTGATGGCCCGTTACGTCGGGACCGGAGTCTTCGACGCCGTGCTCATCCACAACCGGTTCACGGTCGTCGACAGTTCCGCCGGGCCGGTGTTCGCCGACGCGCGCGAGCGCGGCATGACGGTGTTCAACGCGGCCCCGTTCGGCGCCGGCATCCTCGCCACGGGGACGCGCGAGGGTGCGATGTACGGCTACCGGCCGGCGACGCCCGAGCTGCAGGAATGGGTGTCGCGCCTGGAGCGCGTCGCCGCCTCGTTCGGCGTCAGCCTCCCAGCGGTGGCGCTGCACTTCTCGCTGCGCTCGCCGCTGGTGGACTCGACCGTCGTCGGCATCTCGTCGGCGCAGCGTCTCGCGCAGCTCGACGAGCTCGCGGCGACGCCGATTCCGGACGACCTGTGGACCCAGCTCGATGCGCTCGGCCCGGCACCGTCGCCCATCGACGACAGCGAGGCCGCCTGATCGGGCCCGACGAGGCGGGGGCGCGCGCGGACCCCGGCCTGTCGCCGGAGTCCGCGCACCGGTTCAGCCCTGCTGCGCGTTGACCGCCACCATCCAGTCGATGCCGAAGCGGTCGGTGAGCATGCCGAACTTGCCGCCCCACGGCGGGGTGTCGTACGGCATCGTGATGGTGCCGCCGTCGGCGAGCTTGTCCCAGAAGCCCTGCAGCGAGGCCTCGTCGTCACCGCTCACCGAGACCGAGATGCCGGCCGGCTTCTCGTAGTTCATGCCGGTGGGCGTGTCGGCGCCCATCAGGACGAAGCCGTCGGGGCTGGTGAGCTGCGCGTGCATCACGAGATCGTTCTCGGAGGGGTCCTGCACCATCCCCTCGAACTGGCCGAACGTCGAGATGTCGAGGTCGCCCCCGAAAACGCTCTGGTAGAAGGTCATCGCCTCACGGGCTTGGTTCTTGAAGGAGAGATACGGGTTGAGGCTGGGCATGTCGAACTCCTGAAGTGGATGGTGGATGCCGCGCCCGGCCGCGTGGCGCGTCCCAGTGTCGTCGGCACCTCGGACATCCACAAGACAGAGCGTCGTCGGTCTCCTTCTTCGGAAGCCGATGGTCGCGCCCACTTGACGCCGCGCGCCGCCGTCCTCTAGCGTGGCGGGGCTGCGCCGACCGGCGCGGTCTCACGAGCGAGCCGAGAGGACGACGGATGAACGCCGAGCGCGAACTCCGTTTCGAGGCGGTCCTGGGTCAGCAGCCCAAGGACCGTTACGAGTCGTCCCCTCCGGCGCAGGCCGTGTAGCAGCATCCGCTGATCCACGCCCCGCACCGCACAGGTCCGGGGCGTTTCCTTTCCCAGGGGAGCTCCGACCGACGGCCCGCCCCACGCGCACCCGAACGGGTGCGTGACCTCGCAAGGAAAGGAATCATGGAGAGGCTCACAGATCGGCTGCTCTCGTGGGCGAGCCTGATCGACGAGAAGACCGTCGAGCAGGCCCGTACCTCGTCCCGCATGCCGTTCATCCACCCGCATCTGGCGCTCATGCCCGATGCCCATCTCGGGAAGGGCGCGACCGTCGGGTCGGTCATCCCGACGCTCGGTGCCATCATGCCCGCCGCCGTCGGGGTCGACATCGGCTGCGGCATGATCGCCGTACGCACCCAGTTCACGAAGGCGCAGCTCGTCGCGCGCGATCTCACTCAGCTGCGCGCGCAGATCGAGCGGGCCGTTCCGCTCTCGGCCGGGCATGACAACCGTAAAGTGGTCGCCACCGCCGAGCCGCGGGTCGCGGAGCTGGAGGAACTCGCCGAGAAGGCCGAGTTCGACCCGGGGCGGTACGCCGGCCATTGGCGGCTGCAGCTCGGCTCGCTGGGATCCGGCAACCACTTCATCGAGGTGTCGGTCGACGAGCTCGACCGCGTGTGGATGTTCCTCCACTCCGGTTCGCGGGGTGTCGGAAACAAGATCGCCACGCACCACATCGGTGTCGCGCAGCGCCTGGCGAAGCAGTGGTGGATCGAGCTTCCCGACCCCGACCTCGCGTACCTCGTCGAGGGCACGCCGGAGTTCCGGGCGTATATCCGCGAGCTGCGGTGGGCACAGCACTTCGCTCTGCTCAATCGTGAGGAGATGATGGACCGCGTCGCACGTCAGCTCTCGGCGATCATGGGCGAGCCTGTGATCGAGCATGAGCGGATCAACTGCCACCACAACTTCACGGAGTCGGAGAAGCACTTCGGCAAGCAGGTGTGGGTGTCCCGCAAGGGCGCGATCCAGGCGGACGCCGGTCGGCCGGGCCTCATTCCCGGTTCGATGGGCACGGCGTCCTACGTCGTGGAGGGCCTCGGCAACCCGCTGGCGCTGAACTCCTCTCCGCACGGTGCGGGTCGCGAGTTCTCGCGGACCGCGGCGCGCCGCTCCTTCACGCATGAGCAGCTGCGCGCGGCGATGACGGGGATCGAGTTCCGCGACACCGACGCGTTCATCGACGAGATCCCGCAGGCGTACAAGCCGATCGACCGGGTCATGGCCGACGCAGCCGACCTCGTCGCCGTGCGCCATACGCTGCGGCAGCTCGTCAACGTGAAGGGCGACTGAACGGAGGCAGCGACCCGACCGCTCCTCGAAGCGGCCGGGCCGCTGCCCCACAGACGTCGACGTCAGTGGTCGCGGTGATCCTCGGGGTGCAGGCGCGCGCCACGACGAGGTTCGCGCACACCGCTGGCGCCGATGAGACGGATGACGCGCTGACGCTGGCCCGGCCACGTGGCCAGGAGCTGCAGCATCCCCTCGTCGTCCGTCCGGTGACCGGTCAGCGCGTAGCCGACCTCGTGAGCCACGTGGTAGTCGCCGACGCTCACGGCGTCGGGATCGCCGAGTGCCCGGATGCGCGTCTCAGCCGAGGTCCACGGGCCGATGCCCGGCTGGCTGATCAGCACGCGGTCGACGGCCTCGCCGTCTTCGGCGGCCAGCACGGTGCGCACGATGGCGTCGCCGCGTCGCGCCGCGCGCACGACCGTCTGGGACTGCGGCGGCTCGAGGCCCGCACGGTGCCAGACCCACGATGGGACATGCTGCCAGCCGTCGATCGTGGGCGGCGCGAACATCGGCGCCGGCGTCGGGCCGGGGGCGCGCTCGCCGCACCAGGTGACGACGCGCCGCCACGCGCCGAACGCCTGCATGCCGGTGACCTTCTGCTCGAAGATCGCGCTCGCCAGCGCGTCGAACACGAGGTCGGTGCGCGAGAGGCGCAGGCCCGGATGGCGGTGATGGGCGTCGGCGATGAGCGGATGCTGCGACGCATCGAAGTCGCCGAGGTCGTCGTCTGCGCCGCACAGCGCGGGAAGCTGCGCGAGCGCCCACTCGCGGCCGGGACCCCAGGCCGCGCCGCGGATCACGCCGGGGTGCGTCTCGCGGATCGCGAGCGTCGCGATGCCCGCGGGCGTGCGGCTGACACGCCAGATGACCGAGCCCGAGACCGTCATCGTCGGGTCGCCGGCTCCGTGTCGCTGGTACAGCACCGTGCGGCGGAGGTCGAGCGGGTGCCTCGGCCGGTACTCCGTCTCAAGCGGCCGGCCGTGATCGGGCCGGGGATCGCGGGTCGCCGCCCGCGGACCGAAGCGCTCGGCGTCCCTCGTCCGAGGGATGCGTGAGAGCGAGGTGGTCATGCCGCCCACCCTACGCCCCGCCCTCCGACATCCGTTCCGTCTTCGCGAGCCATCGAGAATGGCGCCCGCCGCGCTGGGGAGCGGCCGGATGCGTCGGGTCGTCCGCCCGGGCGGCGCGGATCAGAAGCGGTCGGGCGACGGGGTGCCGTGGCCGTAGCGGATGACGACGTCGGCGTGACGGTCGAAGCGGTACCCGACGCCGCGCACGGTGCGGACGATGTCCTCGTAGCGGCCGAGCTTGGCACGCAGGCGACGGACGTGCACGTCGATGGTCCGCTCGCCCGGGGCGTCGTCGTCGGTCGCGCCCTGCCAGAGCGAGGTCACCAGCTCGGTGCGCTCGATCGTGCGACCCTCGCGGAGTACGAGATACTGCAGCAGCTCGAACTCCTTGAAGGTGAAGGCGGCAGACTCGCCGTCGATGAGAACGCGCTTGCGCGAGATGTCGACGACCACGCCGCCCGAAGCCGGCTCTTCGTCCTCGGGCTCCTCCTGCTTGGTGCGGGCGACGGCCGACGGCTCGTGCAGCGCGAGGCGCACGACGTCGACGTCGCGGCCGCCCGAGCCGACCGGCGCGAGGGCGACCGTGGCGTAGGTCTCGGCGGACGGCGCCAGCTCGGCGAGTGTGCGGCGGAGTGCGTCGACCAGCACACCCAGGTTGACGCCGGAAGCGGAGGCCTTGGCCTCGTCGATGCCGACGTAGAGGGCGAAGCCGCGCGGCGCGGTGCCGGCGGGAAGGGCGCGGCCGCCGGGCTGCGCGGGCTCGGGAGCCGGGGCGACGGGCGCCTCGACCGCGGCCGGGTGGTTCACGGCGCGGAGGTGGCGGACGGGGGCGACGGTGGCGGGACGGTCGAGGAGGGCGGTGGTCGACATGATGATGGTCCTTGCGGGAGGAACCCGGGTGGTGGAGCCGGGTTGAATTGTGTGCTGCGGCCCTGGTCGTCGGCGGCGAGAAAGGCCGTAGGCCGATTGAGGCCTGTGCCCGACGTTGGGCGGTGTGCGAAGCGGGTCCGGGTGCGCGTGATCGACGCACGAAACCGGTGCTTCGGGGGACTCCTGCGGTCAGAAGCGGAGGAGGAGTCCGACGGGGGTCACCGTGCTAGTGGCACATTCGACAACACATGACAATGCGGCCGGCCATCATCATGCCGGCAGTCCTGTTCGCCTCCCGGGCGGACAGATACAGCGCGTTGTCAGTCATGAGCCCGATTATTACCGACTTTGTCCAAAAACGTCAAATCGCACGGGTTCTGGGCCCAGATCGTTTCGGAATGTGACAGATTGCTCAGTTCCACGGCGGGTGACACCGAGTGTCAGGTGAGCGATCGCTGCGACATACGCGCGGACGCGTCCCGGTCCGATGCGGCGGGCGTAGCCTGTCGGCGTGACCGAGCTCCGCTTCACGAAAGAGACCGACGCCTCGCGGTACACCCTGCACCGCGGCGAGGACCTGGTGAGCGTGCTCGACTATCGCGACGACGGCAGGACCGTGGCCATGACGCGCGCCTACACGATCCCCTCCTTCCGCGGGCACGGGTACGCCGGTGAACTCGTCGAGCGCGCCGTGGACGAGCTCGAGGCGCGCGGCGACCGCAAGGTCATCCCGGTGTGCTGGTACGTCGCGGACTGGTTCGATGCGAACCCCTCGCGTCGCGGCATCCTGAATCCGCGTCCGTAGAGGATCCCGCGCCGACACCGTCGGCTTCCCTTGTCAACCCCGTGTCGCCGTCCGCCGCATCGACGGAGGCTGGGGGAGGACGAGAGGAGCACGCCATGGATCGCGAACGAGCGAGAAGCCAGGACCTGCCCGACGGCGTCGTGAACGCCGACGCCCCCGGCGGCTGGGAGCAGGTGGACGACACCGAGTCACGAGAGCGCACCGCCGCGGTGACCGAGGCCGACCTGCTGACGGATGCCGCTTTGCAGCCCGACGACCCCGTCGAAGGTGAGGCGGCCCGGCAGGGCGCCGATCCTGACCTAGCGGCGGACACCGGAAGAGGGGAAGAACCGTGATGAGCACGACCGGCAACGAGTACGAGCAGCCCGGGGTGAACTACCCCGATCGTGAGGATGCGGCCGGTGCGGAGTCGACACCCGCGCCGGGCGAACCCGTGCGCGAAGACTCTCCCGATCCCGCCCCCACGATGGGGGAGCCGGCCCCGGACGCCCAGGAAGCGCCTGCGTGGACCGAGGGAACATCCGCTCAGGAGGGTGACGCCGAGCCCCCCGCGCCGGCGGCGCCCGCACCGACGCACCAAGCCGTCGGAATCGGCGTCGTGGAGGAGGGCGTCGATCATCACGGTCAGGACGGGAGCCGGGAGACGCAGACCGTGAGCGAGGCGCAGCGCACACCGGGCGCCCTCGGGCCGGAGCAGGAGCAGCGGCTGCCTGCCATGGCGCAGAACAACGCGTCTGAGGTCGACAAGGTCGCCGGCATCGTCGCGCAGACCCGGCAGGACGTCGGCACCGAGCCTCTGGAGGAGATCGCGCACGTGCTCCGCCAGCGCCTCAGGCAGTCCGGCGTCGAGCTGCCGGAGAACGACATCGAGGAGCTCGCGCGACAGGTATCGACCGGTGACGCCGATGACCCCGCGCACCCGCGGCGCACTCCGGGGGGCTGACGCCGCGATTCCGTCAGCGAGGTGCACGCGCCCGGCCCTAGGCTGGGCGCGTGCACATGGAGGAGGTGTTCACCGCCGTCGCCGTCGGGTTCGAGGCGATCGGCGCCGCCGCCATGATGGCGGGCTTCGTGATCGCGCTCGTGCTCGGGGCCCGATCGCTCGCCCGTCATGAGGGTGGGCAGCAGGCGTTCACGACGCTGCGCACCACCCTCGGCGGGGCGATCCTCCTGGGACTCGAGGTGCTCGTCGCGGCCGACCTGATCCGCACGATCACCTCGAAGCCGTCGCTGGAGGACGCTGCGATCCTCGGGCTCATCGTCCTCATCCGGACCATCCTGTCGATCTCGATCCAGATCGAGATCGAGGGCACCCTGCCGTGGCGTCGGGCCCTCCTGCGCAGCGGCGGTCAGATGATCGGCGACGCCGTGGCCAAGGATCGCGCGGCCCAGCAGGCCACCGGCGCGGGGCGCGGACCCGCTCCCGCGGACCCGCGCACGCCCTGACCGTCGTCGGCTACGCGACGGCGCAGACCGCGGGGTCGTGCTCCGAGACGTGCAACCCGATCGGCCGAGCCCACGAGGAGCGTTGCGGGCGGGCGATCACGCGGGCCGGGCGGTGCGAGGCGACGGCGTTCTTCCGCTCGCGGATGGAGGCGAGGAGCGCGTGCTCGCGGTCCCGCGACCAGGTGTCGTGGCGGTACTGCTGTTCGGCGGCGTATACAGCGAACATGGGTTTCCTCCGTTGGTTCCGACATGCTGAAACCTACGCGGGGGTTCCGACATTGCCGGCCGTGGCGGGTATGGCAGGATTCCGCCCGGACGAGGCAGTCGAGAGCGGCTCTCACAGCGATCCGGCGAACTCGCGGATGAGCCGCGCGGCGGGTGCGGCATCCCGGATCATCGTCTCGTGGCCATGCCCCGCCACCTCAGCGAGCCGGCCGTCGGGCAGGGCGTCCGTGAGCCGACGGCACCAGTCCGGTGGGGCGACGAGATCGTCCTGGCCGCGGAGCACCAGCGCGGGCAGCTCCACGTGCGGCAGCACATCCTCGGGGCGGTGCCTGAGCATCGAGCGGAACTTCGCACGCAGGCGCGGCCCCGCACGCACGTACTCGCGAGCACCGCGCGCGATGACCACCGGGCTCTCGACGGCGATGTCGCGCAGGAGCCGCCACAGCTGCCGCGGCGCCGTCCGGGCGGACGGGTCGACGGTGGGCCCGATGAGCACGATGCGGTCGACGACGGCCGGATGGCGCGCCGCGACCTCGAGCGCGATCTGCGCGCCCATCGAGTGACCGATGACGACGGCGGGCGCGCGCACGCGAGCCCGGAGGTAGGCGGCCACGAGGTCCGCGGTGCGCTCGACCGTCAGCACGCGCCGCGGTTCGGGCGCCTCCCCGTAGCCCGGCAGGTCGAAGGCGATGACCTCACCGTCGCCCAGATGCCGCTCGAGGTCGGCGAACACCGTGCGGCCCATGCCGATGCCGTGGATCAGCACGTACATCCGCTCGCCGCTTCCGCGGCGCTCCGCGACGAGCGTCGCGCCGGCGTGCGCGAATCTCTCGACGTCCGCCATGGATCAGGCGGCGCCCGGCTGATCGCGCAGCCCCACCCGGTCGGGGATGTCGAACTGCACCCGCGTCAGCCAGGCCGAAGGCTCGGGCCACGGACGGGACGCGGGGAGCGTGCGCAGCCGTGCGCGCAAGGCGGTGCCGGAAGCTTCGACCGGAAGCACACGCGAGGGCGCATGGTGAGCGAGAGCGCCGAGCCACCAGTGGCGCCAGGTGCCCTCGATCGCCTCGGGACCGGCCACGACGTAATAGTCGGGCATGACCGCCTCGCCCGACGCGAACAGCGCCAGGAGGGCGCCGACCTCGGCCTCGAGAGAGCCGAGCGTCGCGCGTTCCTCGTAGAGCTCGACCCAGGCCGAGGCGACGTGCTCGAGCGGGTCGGCGTCGTGGACGACGTAGGGCATCGAGACGGAGGCGACGAGGTGCGCGGCGACCGCCGGCTCGGCCTCACGGAGCGACAGGGCGACGAGCGCGGGAACATCGGCGAGGCCGGTCAGGAGCTCGTCGCTGTCGGCTCCGACGAGCGCCACCACGGTCGATCGCGGAGCGGTGTCTGCGTTGTGCGCCATGTTCCACGATACGTCCGGCGGCGTGCGGAGGGGAGTGCGCACCGCCGGAGGCCGGCCGGACCCGGGATCTCGGCGCCGCGGACGCGCCGCCGGCGGCGGAGGTCACTCGGCGGTCAGCACCACCGTCGCGAGGTCCGCGCCGAAGGTGAAGCGGGCGTCGACGGTGCCGCCGCGGAGCACGCCCGGCAGCCACCGCGAGGCGTCGTCCCACATGCGCCCGTAGGGCACGGCGTCGAGGACGTACCACCGCGGCGTCATCCCGTCGCTCTCCACCGGATCGCCTCGCCACCGCCGGCAGACGAAGACGGTCGCCTGCTGCGACCACGCCGGCCGGGTGGGGAAGTGGTACTCGACCGTGCCGGCGAGATGGAGATCGGATGCCTCGACCTGCACGCCGACCTCCCTCCGGGCTTCGCGCACCGCCGCCTCGTCGGCGCCCTCGCCCGGGTCGACCCAGCCGCAGATGCCCACGATCTTGCCCTGGCCGAGCCCGGTGTGCTTGCGCCCCAGCAGCACCTCCACGCCCTCCGGCCCGCGCCGCAGCAGAAGCACCACGCAGACCCCGGGCAAGGACATGGCTCGAGGGTACGCGCCGTGCGCGCCGCACCGACGCGGAACCGCGGTGGTTCGCGGGGTCCGCGGCCTGCCTCGCCGCCGATGTCAGGAGCCGAACGTACCGTGTTGACCATGCGGATCCTGCACACCTCTGACTGGCACATCGGGCGGTCGTTCCACGGCCACGCCACGCTCGATGCGCTGCGCGGTGTGCTCGAGGCGCTCGTCACGCAGGTGACCGAGCGCGACGTCGACCTCGTGATCGTCGCCGGCGACGTGTTCGATTCCGCGACACCCGCGGCGGGGGCGTACACGCTCCTGACCGACGCGCTGCGCGGCCTCGCCGACGCCGGCGCCACCGTGGTGGTCACGAGCGGCAACCACGACTCCGCGGCCCGGCTCGGGTTCCAGTCCGGCCTCCTTCGCGATGGCGTCCACGTCATCACCGACCCCGCGACGGTCGGCTCCCCGGTGACCATCGAGGACGAGCACGGCCCGGTGCACGTGTACGGCATCCCCTATCTGGAGCCGGTGCTGCTGCGCGGTGCCTGGCCGGGCGTGCGCACGCAGGCCGACGTGCTCGCGCACGCCATGGATCTGGTGCGGGCGGATGCTGCGGCCCGAGGCGGACGCACGATCGCGGTCGCGCACTGCTTCGCCGCCGGAGTCGAGCCGACGCCGCATCTCGAGCGCGACATCCAGCAGGGCGGTCTCGACATCGTGCCGCTGTCGACTTTCGACGGCGTGGACTACACGGCGCTGGGGCACATCCACGGGCGGCAGCAGCTCTCGCCCCGCGTGCGCTACGCCGGCGCGCCCCTGCACTACAGCTTCGACGAAGGGCACAAGCCGCGCGGGTCGTGGCTGATCGACCTCGGCGCGGACGGACTCGGCCCGGACCCACTCGGCCGCGTCGAGTGGCTTCCGCTGCCGGTTCCGCGTGCGCTCACCACGCTGACCGCGACGCTCGACGAGCTGCTCACCGACGAGCGCTTCGCGACCCACGCCGACGAGTGGGTGCGCGCCGAATACACGGATCCGCTGCCGCAGCGCGATCCGATGCGGCGTCTGCTCGCACGGTTCCCGTTCTGCGCCGAGGTGCGCCACGTGCCGGTCGCCGCGCGCGCCGACGACGCGCGCACGTACACCGAGCGCGTGCGCGCCGCCCGCAACGAGGCCGAGCTCGTCGACGCGTTCCTCGCGCACGTGCGCGAGGGCGAGCGTGCGTCGGCTCGCGAGGCCGAGCTGGTAAGTGAGCTGTTGGAGCAGCGGGCGCGGGTGGAGGCGACCGCGTGAGGCTGCACCACCTCGAGCTCACCGGGTTCGGGCCGTTCCTCGAGAAGCAGAGCGTCGACTTCGAGGCGTTCGAGCAGGACGGCATCTTCCTCATCGCCGGCCGCACCGGCGCCGGCAAGTCGAGCATCCTCGACGGCGTCTGCTTCGCGCTGTACGGCAGCGTGCCCCGCTACGAGACGGGCGACAAGCGCCTCCGCAGCGACCACTGCGAACCCGAGGACCCGACGGAGGTTCGCCTCGAGTTCACCGTCGGCGATCGCCGCTGGCGTGTCACCCGGGCCCCGGAGTACCAGCGGCCCGCGCGCCGCGGCGGCGGGCTGACCACCGAGCCCACGCGCGCCGAGCTCGAGGAGCTCGTGGACGGCGCGTGGATCGGCCGAGCCGCCAAGCCCCGCGAGGTCGGGCTGTTCCTGGACGAGGTGCTCGGGCTCAACGCCCAGCAGTTCCAGCAGGTGATCCTGCTCGCGCAGAACCGCTTCTCGAGGTTCCTCCTCGCCTCCGGCACCGAGCGCCAATCGCTACTGCGTGCGCTGTTCGGTACCCGCCGCTACGAGGATTACGCCCGTGAGCTGGGTGAGCGCAGCAAGGCTGCGCAACACGAGCTCGACGCGCTGGGCGAGCGGGCCCGCACCCTGCTCGACCAGGCCGAGAGACTGATCGCGGCGCATGAGCTGGTGCCGGCCGAGGAAGCCGACGGTGCGACGCCGCTCGACCTCGCGGCACGGCGAGCCGCCGTCGATCTCGGCGAGCAGCGCGCTTCGTACCGCCTCGACACGCTCACCCGGGAGCGCGCCGAGGCGGACGACGCCCGCGCGGCAGCGGAGGCCGCGCACGGCGAACGCGTGGCGCTGGCGAAGGCGCAGGCCGAGCTCGGTCGTGCACGGGAACGACTCACCGCGCTCGAGGCGGCCGGCCCGCTGATCGCCGACGACCGCCGGCGACTCGACCGCGCGCGTTCGGCCGAGGTGCTCCGCGCCCCACTCGAGACGGCTCGCCGAGCCGACCGCACCGCGGCGGCGACGGCCGAGCAGGCCGAATCCGCGGACGCGGCCTGGGCACGCGCGGTTTCCGGCACCGGCTACGCGGACACAGATGATCTCACCGCCGTGGTCGAGCGGCTCACCGGCGAGCTCGCACTGTGGACCGCGGCGCTCGTGCAGGAAGCTTCCCTCGCCGACGGCGAGACGCGGATGACGGATGCCGCGGCCGACGTTGCGAGGCTCGAAGGCGACATCGTCGCCCTCGATGCGCAGCGGGCGCAGGTGCCGGCGGAGCTCGAACGCATCGACGCTGAACTCGACGCGCAGCGCGACGCGGCCTCCCGGCGTGACCCCGCGCGTGCGCGTCATGACGAGATCACCGCGCGCCTCGCCGCCGCTGTCGAGGCCGAGGGGCTCGCCGACGCGCAGCGCGCGGCCGAGATCGTCCATCGCGATGCGGCCGGTGCGGCGGCCGCGGCGGCCGCACGGGTCGCCGAGCTGCTGCAGCTCCGCCTCGACGGCCATGCGGGCGAGCTTGCGACCACCCTCGTCGACGGTGAGCCCTGCGCCGTGTGCGGTGCGACCGCGCACCCGTCGCCCGCGGCACCCGCCGATGAGCCGGTGACCGACGACATCCTCGCAGCGGCGCAAGCCCAGCGGGATGCTGCCTCCCATCACGAGCGGGCCGCATCGGACGCGGCGAAGCGAGCGCGGGAACGCCACGCCGAGGTCGCTGCCCGCGCCGGCGGCGAAGGCGTGGAGCCGCTTCGCGAGCAGCTGGCCGCGGCCGCCTCCGACCTCGCCGCGGCGGAGCGGGCCGCCGAACGCCGCGACGCGCTCGCCGCCCGGCGCACCGGGCTCGCGGCGCTCGACCTCGAGGCCGAGGCGTCGCGTGCGACGCTGACGGAGCAGCTCGCCGACGCCCGCACGCGGATCGCGGCGTTGCAGGAGCGCGTGGCCGCCGCCCGCGAGGCGGTCGAGGCGGCTCGCGGCGAGCACCCGAGCGTCGCCGACCGCGTCGCGCACGCCACCGCGGTCCGCGACGCCGGCCGCGCGGCGGCCGAGGCCCGCGCCGACGCGGACCGCGCGGCGATCCTGGCTGCGCAGGCACATGCCGACGTCGACGAGAGGGTCGCGGCATCCGTCTTCGCCGATGTCGCCGACGTCACCGCCGCGCTCGTGGCACCGCCGGAGGCGGAGACGCTCGCCGAGCGGATCTCGGCGCACGACACGCAGCTCGGGGCTGCGCGCGCCCGCATGCTCGAGCTCGAGCTCGAACTCGCCGGCGCTCCCACCGATCCTGTCGACACGGAGGCGTCGCGGAACACGCTCGCGGCAGCCGACGCGGCGCGCACCGCAGCACTGCGCGCCGAGAGCGACGCGCGCACGCTCGTGGCGGGACTGCGCGACCTTGCGATGCAGATCGATCAGGCCTACGCCGGGGTCGCCGCTCGGGCCGCCGACGCGGCGGCCATCGCGCGGCTCGCCGACACCGTTGCGGGCCGCGCCCCTAACACGATGAAGATGGACCTCGAGACGTTCGTGCTCGCCGCCGAGCTCGAAGAGATCGTGGCCGCCGCGAACCTGCGGCTCAGCGACATGTCGTCGGGCCGCTACCGGCTGCAGCACACCGACGCGCGGGCGGCCCGCGGCGCGGCCTCCGGGCTCGGCCTCGAGATCATGGACGCGTTCACCGGCCAGTCCCGTCCGGCCCAGTCGCTGTCGGGTGGCGAGACCTTCCTCGCGTCTCTCGCGCTGGCCCTCGGGCTCGCCGAGGTCGTGACGGCCCGCGCGGGCGGCATCCGGCTCGACACGCTGTTCGTCGACGAGGGATTCGGCTCGCTCGATGAGGAGACGCTCGACCTCGCCATGCGCACTCTCGACGAGCTGCGCCAGGGCGGGCGCACCGTCGGCGTCATCAGCCACGTCGCCGCGATGAAGGAGCAGCTCCCGGCACAGCTCGCCGTCGAGGCGACACCCGCGGGCCCGAGCATCATCCGCCAGGACGCCGGCGTGCGCGTCTGACTCCTCCGGCTCGTCCGCCGCGGGGATCAGACGCCGTAGTCGTCCCGGATGCGGTCGCGCAGCTGGTGGCTGCAGGCGGTCACCGCGGTGCGCCAGTCCGTGATGGCGCCGCCCTGCGCGCGATCCGAGACGGCCTTCAGCACGCGGATCGGCACCCCGAACCGCTGCGCCACCCAGATGTACGCGTACGTCTCCATGTCGACAAGGCCCGCGCCGAGCGGGCGGATGACCTCCACCGCCTCGGAGTCGTCGACGAAGTGGTCGCCGGTCGCGATCGTCACGCCGTCGGCGCCGAGCTCGACGCGCGCCGGCAGCGACACATGCTGGCCGACGATGCCGTCGATGTCGGTGACGTCGTGCTGGAGGGCCGCCGAGATCTCGTAGACGGACGCCTCGAGCCGCGGGTCGATCGCTCCCGCGGTGCCGACCACCACGATCTCGTCGTAGGCGGTCGCGTCGAGTGCGCGGGTGAGGGCGTAGGTCGCCTGCAGCTTGCCGGGGCCGGTGACGAGGCGGTCGAATCCGTCGAGGTCGTCAGGGAAGGCGACGAGCTCGGAGGCGAGGGCGGCGACGAGGAGTCTCACCCCTCCATCATGTCCCGCCTGCCGGAGTTTCCGCCGATGCGCCGTGGAACGGGGTTAGCCTGGGCACGATGTCCGAGCCGCACCCGACGCCCCCGAAGACCTCGACGAAGGGGCGTGCGGTGCCGGTGACGACCGCCGTCATCCCGCTCTCGCACGGAGCCCGCTGGCGGGCTTTCTGGGTGTGCGTCTCGGTTGCGGCGATCACCATCCTCGACATGACGAAGGTCAACGTCGCGCTCCCGTCGATCGGCGAGGTGCTCGGCGCGAGCTCGACCCAGCTGCAGCTGATCGTCTCGGGGTTCGTGCTGACCTTCGGGCTCGTGCTGGTGCCGATGGGCCGCCTCGGCGACCAGCGGTCGCGGCGCACGCTGTTCGTCGTCGGACTGTCGCTGTACACGGTCACCAGCGTGCTCTGCGCGCTCGCGCCGACCGCGGAGGCGCTGCTCGTGGGACGGCTGCTGCAGGGCGTGGCCGCCGGTATCCAGATGCCCCAGGTGCTGGGCATGGCGCAGGAGCTGTTCCAAGGCAAGGAGCGTGCCCGGGCCTTCGGCCTCTTCGGTGCGACGATCGGCATCGCGACCGCCTTCGGTCCGACGCTGGGCGGCCTGCTCATCGCGCTGGGCGGGCCGACCAACGGGTGGCGGCTCATCTTCTGGATGAACGTGCCGCTGTGTCTCATCGCGATCGCCCTCGCGCTGTGGCTGCTGCCCGACACCCGTACGCGGTCTCAGCGCAAGGTGCAACTGGATCCCGTCGGCGTGCTGCTGTTCGGTGCGAGCGTCGTCTCTCTGATGTGGCCCTTCCTCTTCACGACCGGCGCGCCCACCGACAACCCGGCGCGCTGGTGGCTGCTCGTCGCCTTCGCCCTCTTCGCGTCGGCGTTCATCGCGTGGGAGCGCCGCTATGCCAAGCGCGGCCGCAACCCGCTCATCCCACTGGGCCTCTTCCGCATCACGTCGTACCGCAACGGCACCCTGCTGCAGACCGCGTACTTCACGGCGGCGCCGGCGATGTTCCTCGTCACGACGCTGTTCCTGCAGCTCGGACTCGGGCTCGCGCCGGTGTACGCCGGGATGGTCTCCATCGGATTCGCGCTGGCGTCCGCCGTCACGTCGTGGATCGGCGGCAACCTCGTCAGCACCCACGGCAGGGTCGTCGTGGTGTGGGGTCTCGCCGGCATGCTTCTGTGCGTCGGTGGGCTGGTGCTCGCCGCACTGTTCAGCGACCCCGCGTGGACGCCGTACATCGCCGCCGCCGTCATGACCGTCGGCGGTGCCGGTGGCGGTCTCGTGATCGCCCCGAACCAGGCGCTCACCCTGGGCGACATCCCGGTCAAGCAGGGCGGCCTCGCCGGCTCCGTCGGTCAGCTCGGTCAGCGGATCGGCGCCGCGGTCGGCACGGCCGTCGCGCTGTCGCTGTTCTACGCCGCGATCTACCGGGAGTCCGGCTCGCACGACAGCCTCGTCGTCTACCACGACGCGTACGCGTTCGGGATGCTGTCGGTCGCAGTCTTCCTCGCGCTCGCGTTCCTGGTGGCCATCATCGACCTCACCGCCCGCCGCAGCGCACGCGAGCGCAGCGCCGCGGTCAGCGGCGCAGGGACACCGGTCCCATGACCGGACGCCTCCGGTCGCGCGTCCACCGGGCGTGCGACTCGCGGAACTCCGCGCGCGTCGTGAAGCGGTAGCGGTACGAGACGGCACGCACCCAGCGGGGCCGGGCACCCGCGAACGGATCGTCGGCGAGCAGGCGCAGGGTCGCAGCATCCGCTTGCAGAAGCCGCACGAGGAATGCCGTGAACCAGTCGTCCAGCGAGCGGCCGAGCGGCAGGAACCACATCAGCCAGTCCAGGCGCAGGTGATACGGCGCGAACTGACGCGGGATGCGGTGCACGTCGCCGGGCTTTCCCTTGAAGGCGTACTCGCGCCAGGTGGCGTTGTCGGGATCCTCGTCCATCGTGCCCTCGACGACGATCTCGATGCGCTGCTTCGTCACAGTGCCGAATGCGCCGTAGGCGTTGGCGAGCTGCCACCGGTTGAACGACGCGTTCATGAGCTGCCGCCGCGCGAACAGGTTCTGCAGCGGCCACCAGCTGATCACGAGGTACAGCACACCGACCGCGCACGTGATGACGAGCCAGGAGAGCGGGATCCCATCGAGCACGCCAGGAGGATCGGATGCCGCGCCCTGGTGCTCCGCGACGATGCCCGGCAATCCGATGGCGGAGAACGCGAGCACGATGGTCATCCAGTTCAGCCACGCGAAGTTGCCGGTGACGACGAGCCAGGCCTGCGTCGCGATGACGATCGCGGCCGCCACCGCACCCACGATCGCGGGCACCGGGCCGGGTGCGAAGAGTCCGACGAGCGGCGCGAAGAGGAACCACGGCACCACGAGCTGCGCGAAGTGGTTGCCGAGCACCTCGCCCTTGTGGAACCAGCGGGGGAGCAGGTGCGCCTGGCGGCTGAGCGGCCCGGGCATCGGCTGCGTCTCGTGGTGGTAGGTGAGCGCGGTCAGGTCCCGCCACTCACGCCCGCCCCGGATCTTGATCATGCCCGCGCCGAACTCGAGCCTGAACACCAGCCACCAGAACAGCACGATGACGACGACGGGTGGAGGCTGGTCGTTCGAACCCAGGAACGCCGCGAGGAAGCCGGCCTCGAGCAGCAGCATCTCCCACCCGAAGCCGTAGAAGGTCTGCCCGATACTCGTGATGGACATGTACCCGAGCCACAGCGCGAGGAAGCACAGCATCGGCACCCACGGCGGACCGTGCTGCGGGATGCCGGCGACCAGCGTCGCCGCGACCACGATGCCCGTCCCGCACAGCGCGACGAGCCTGCGATCGCTGTACCGGAGGTAGCGGAACAGGGTGGGGCGCAGCATCCGTGCCCCTCGTTTCGAGGTCCGCACCCACTCGAGGAGTTCCGGCGCCGGCAGCAGGCCGTTCTCGCCGAGCAGCGGGCGGAACTGGTTCAGAGACGAGACGAACGCGATGACGAACAGCGCCGCGACACCCCGCTGCAGAACCTGACGAGCGAACTCGAAGTCGACCGCGGCGAAGCCTTCCACGGCGTCACGCTCCGAAGAGGTCCCCGAGTTCGAGGCGCTCGCCGGGGCGTCGGCGTGCGCCGTCGCGCAGCGCCTGGCGTGCGGCGTACCAGCCCGGCATGCCCGTCACGCCGGGACCCGGCGGCGTCGACGCCGACGCGAGGTAGACCCCTCGCAGCGGCGTGCGCCACGGGGTCGCGGACACGACAGGACGCCGGAGGGCCTGCGCGAACGTGAACGCGCCGCCGAGGATGTCTCCGCCGATGTCGGCGGGGTTGTAGGCCTCCCGCTGAGCGGCGGTCATCGCGTGGCTGGCGAGGATGCGGTGCCGGAAGCCCGGGGCGAAGCGCTCGACCTGTCGGACGACGGCTTCGGTGGGATCGAACGTCGAGCCGGCCGGAACGTGGATGTACGCCCACAGCACCTGTCTGCCCTCAGGCGCGCGCGTGCCGTCGAGCACGCTCGGCTGCACCGTGAGCACGTAGGGGCGGTCGGTCAGGCCGCCGCGCGCGACCGCGTTCTCACTCGCCTCGACCTCCGCCCGCGTGCCGCCGAGGTGCACGGTCGGGGCGAGAGCGACGTCGGGATGGGCCCACGGCACCGGGCCGTCGAGAGCGAAGTCGACCTTCGCGGCGGCCGGGCCGTACCGGTACTGCCGGATGGCGTGCGCGTACCGTGCGGGAAGATCCGGATGCGTCAGCAGCAGGCGCGGTGTGGTGTCGAGCAGCAGCAGGTCGCCGGCATCCGGATCGCCCCAGTCGAGCCCCGCGAGCGTCTGCACCCGCGTGTTCGTCTCGATCGTGCCGTCGTGCGCTGTCAGGTCGGCGACGAGGGCGTCCGCGATCGTCTGCGATCCGCCGCGAGGGAAGGCCCAGCCGTCGGCCGAGTGCCCGTGCGCCGCGAGGAAGAGCCCCGACGCGGCCCCTCCGAGTGAGGGCATCGGCGTGTTCGCGTGGGCGAGCACGCCCGCGAGGAGCGCGTTCGCCTCCTCGGTGCGGAACGTGCCGCGCCCGAGGCGCGTGCCGAGCTGCAGGGCGCGGAGCCCGAACCGGACGGTGGTGATCGGATGCCGCGGCCACCGCAGCAGCTGCGAACCGGTGAAGTCGACCAGGCCGCTGAGATGGCGGCTGAGGGGGCGGAGCACCGCCCGCCACGCGCGGCCGTCGGGGCCGAGCGCATCGGCAGTGCGTTCGATGTCACGCCACGCGATCGCCGCGCGTCCGCCGTCGAGTGGCTGCGCGTAGGACGCGAGCGGGTGGATCCAGCCGACGCGGTCGCGGATGCCGAACGCGCGGAAGAAGGGGGACGAGAGCGCCGCCGGATGCACCGCGGAACACACGTCGTGGTGGAACCCGGGGAGCGTGAGCGGCGACGTGCGCACGCCGCCGCCGACCGTCGAGGCGGCCTCGAGCACGCGCACCTCGTACCCGGCGCGCGCGAGCGCGACCGCGGCCGACAGACCGTTGGGACCGCTGCCGATCACCGTCGCGCGCCTCGCCATGGCCCCATCCTTCCATCGGGTCGAGGGGACGGGAGGGGGTTGACGGCCCGGCCATCGTGCCGAAACACGGGCGCGTGACGCGACACGCCGGGCGGCAGCATCCGTCAACGGCGTGTCGCCGTGACCCACCCGTGTTTCGGCGCGGAGCAGGAGGGACGGGGGACGAGGGCGGACGGGGACGGGCGGACGAGCGGTTGGCGAGGCGGGGGGATGGGGGGACGGGGGGACGGGGGGACGGGGGACGGGGACACGGACGGAGGCGTGGCGATCTTCCTCACCGACCGCCCCCGCGACAGGATGGAGGGGCGGACGGTCCGCGGAGAAAGAGGTGGATCATGCAATCGGTGCTTCTCGAGACTCCGGCGGGGATCACGGCGCGGCTCGGCTGGGACCCCAAGCTCTCGGACCACGACCGCAAGCGCGTGCTCGCGAAGGAGCTCGTCGCCACGAAGCTCGGCGTCGACCCGAAGGACGTGCGCGTCGAGCGCGAGGCGCCCCGCACGTTCGGATTCCACACGCAGTTGATCGCCGAGGTCGGCGGCGCCGAGCTGCCGCTGAAGATCCGCAACACGAACTTCCGCGCCGCCACGGTCGTCGCGGTCAGCGACCCCGACGTGTCGCTGGGACTCGACCTGCGCGACGCGCACCCCGACGACGCCGAGCTGCACCTCATGAAGCGGCACTCCCACCTTCTGGAAGAGGCCGACCTGACGAAGCTGCTCGCCCACTGGACCCGCGTGCAGGCCGTGCGCGACGCGGATGGCCGCGGCGCGCGCGTCGCCGCCGATCACGTGCGGCTCGACAGTCCGCTCACGAAGGGCTGGATCCCCGACCGCAAGATCTACTACCAGCTGGCCGATCTGTCCCGCGACAGCTGGATCATCACGCTGGCGTACACGCAGGCGCCCGCCTGACGCGCACGCCGGTGGGCACGGATGCTGCGGGCCGCAGCATCCGTGATCCTCAGTCCTGCACGAGATCGGGGAGAGCGGCCTTCAGCTCGGCCAGCCACACGCGGGCGTTGCCGTCGGACGGTGCGCGCCAGTCGCCGCGCGGTGACAGCGACCCCGCAGGCGACACCTTCGGGCCGTTCGGGATCGCGGAGCGCTTGAACTGCGCGAACGCGAAGTAGCGTTTCAGGAACACCTGCAGCCACTTCGCGACCGTCGGCAGGTCGTAGGCGTAGCGGTCCTCGTCCGGGAAGCCGGGAGGCCATGCACCCGCCTCGGCATCGCCCCACGCGTGCGCGGCGAGGTAGGCGATCTTCGAGGGCCGGAACCCGTAGCGGAGGATGTGGAACAACGCGAAGTCGTGCAGCGCGTAGGGACCGATGCGGTCCTCGGTGGACTGCATCTTGCCGTCCTGACCGGCGGGGACGAGCTCGGGCGAGATCTCGGTGTCGAGCACCGACTGCAGGACCGCGCGGGCGTCGTCGCTCAGGTCGGTGGATCCGCCCTCGTCGCCGCGGTGCGAGATCACCCAGCGGATCAGGTGCTGGATGAGGGTCTTCGGCACGCCGGCGTTGACGGCGTAGTGGCTCATGTGGTCGCCGACGCCGTACGTCGCCCAGCCCAGGGCGAGCTCCGACAGGTCGGAGGTGCCGATCACCATACCGCCGTGGTGGTTGGCGAGGCGGAAGAGGTAATCGGTGCGCAGGCCCGCCTGCACGTTCTCGAACGTGATGTCGTGCACCGGCTCGCCGTCGGCGAAAGGATGGTCGAGCCGCTCGAGCATCTCGGTGGCGAGCGGTCTGATGTCGATCGTCTCGATCGAGGCGCCGACGGATTCGGCGAGGGCGATCGCATTCGACTTCGTGTGGTCGCTCGTCGCGAAGCCGGGCATCGTGTACGCGAGGATGTCGCTGCGCGGGCGTCCCATGAGGTCCATCGCCCGTGCCACCACAAGCAGCGCGTGCGTCGAGTCGAGGCCGCCGCTCACGCCGATGACGGGCTTGGGCCCGCCGATCGCCCGCATGCGCTGGACGAGGCCCGACACCTGGATGTTGAACGCCTCGTAGCAGTCCTGCGCGAGGCGGGCGGGGTCGTCGGGCACGAACGGGAACCGGTCGAGCGTGCGGCGCAGCCCCACGTCGGTGCGCGGCGGGTCGAGGCGGAAATGCACGGTCCGGAACGCAGCATCCGCCGCCGTCGCCCGGCGGTTGTCGTCGAAGGTGCCCTGCCGGAGACGGTCCTGGCGCAGACGGTCGAGGTCGACGTCGGCGATCGAGCGGCGCGGCCCGTCGGGGAACCGCTCCGTCTCGACGAGCAGGTTGCCGCCCTCGTAGATCATGGTCTGGCCGTCCCACGACACGTCGTTCGTGGACTCGCCGCTGCCGGCGGCCGCGTAGGCGTAGGCGGCGAGGCAGCGCAGCGACTGCGACTGGCAGAGGTCCTTGCGGTCCTCTGCGCGCGCGATCGTGATCGGGCTGCCGCTGAGGTTCAGCAGCACCGTCGCGCCTGCGAGCGCCGCGCGCGACGACGGCGGGATCGGCACCCACACGTCTTCGCAGACCTCGGCGTGCACGACGAGCCCCGGGATGTCGAGCGCCTCGAACAGCAGGTCGGGGCCGAAGGGCGCCTCGAGCTCGCCGACGCGGATGTCCTGCCCCGCCTGGTCGTCGCCGGGCGCGTACCAGCGCCGCTCGTAGAACTCGCGGTACGTCGGCAGGTAGGCCTTGGGGGCGACGCCGAGCAGCTCGCCGCGGTGGATCACGACCGCGCAGTTGTAGAGGCGGTTGCGGTGGCGCAGCGGCGCGCCGACCACGAGCACCGGCAGGAGATCGACGGATGCCTCGACCAGTCGCCCGATCGCGGCGACGACGGCATCGAGCACCGGATCCTGCATGACGAGGTCGTCGATCGCGTAGCCGGTCAGGCACAGCTCCGGGAAGACCGCGACGGCGACCGCGTCGGCGTCGCATACCCGCGCGGCCTCGAGCACCGCGTCGGCGTTGGCGGCGGGGTCGGCGATCTCCACCGGGATCGTGCACGCGGCGACGCGGGCGAACCCGTGCCGGTACGCGCTGTCGAAGGACACGCTCATGGCTTCAGTCTGTCAGGTGCCCTGCCTCGCCGATCGGTGCGTTCTGGCGACTCGCCAGAACGCGGGGCGCGCTTGCCGGCAATCTGGCGACTTGCCAGAACGCCTCGAGGCGGACCGCGGCGTCGGGCACCGGTCCGTATTGGCGACTCGCCAGGAATGACGTGCGCGTTCGCGCACCGGTCCGTCTTGGCGACTCGCCAGGAATCACGTGCGCGTTCGCGAATTCTGGCGACTCGCCAGGAATGACGTGCGCGTTCGCGAATTCCGGCAACTCGCCAGGAATGACGTGCGCGTTCGCGAATTCTGGCGACTCACCGGGATGTCGGCGCGGGCGGGCGGCGATCGGCGCGGGCGGGCGGCGATCGCGGGGGAGGGCGGAGGTGTCGGATGCCGCGGCTATCGTCGTTCAAGAAGGGCGGGGTATGCGATACATCGAGGACGAAGGCCGGATCGTCTGGAGCGCGAGCGATCTGAAGACCGCGGCGGAGTGCGAGTTCGCATGGCTGCGCGCGATCGATGCGCGGCTCGGGCGTGTGGCCGCGGTCGAGGATCCCGAAGACCTCACCCTCGAGCGCGCCGGGCGCCTCGGCACGGCGCACGAGCACCGGGTGCTGGCGGACTACATCGAGCGCTTCGGCGACCGGGTGGTCGAGATCCCCGAGACACGGTCGTCGGATGCTGCGGCCCTTGCCGATGCGGTCGCACAGACGAACGCGGCCCTCGCGTCGGACGCCGAGGTCGTCTACCAGGCTGCGTTCTCGACCGCGTCGTTCGTCGGATTCGCGGACTTCCTCGTCCGCGACGAAGCCGGCCGATGGCTCGTGCAGGACACCAAGCTCGCGCGGCACGCGCGGGTGACGGCGCTCATGCAGCTGGCGGCATACGTCGACCAGCTCGACCGCCTCGGGGTCGCGCGCTCGGACCGCGTGCAGCTGCTCCTCGGCGACGGCAGCGTCAGCGAGCACGAGGTGGACGACCTGCTGCCCGTCTTCGGACTGCGTCGTGAGCGGCTGGCGGACCTCATCGCCGACCGCCGCCTCGACCTCGGCGCGGCGGGCACGCCGATCGCCTGGGGTGATCCCCGCGGCGAGCTCGGCGTCGTCGCGTGCGGGCGCTGTGCGACATGCGACGCCGAGGTCGTGGCATCCCGTGACCTGCTCCTCGTGGCCGGCATGCGCCCGGTGCAGCGCGAGCGGCTGCGCGCCGCCGGCGTCGAGACGATCGAGCAGCTCGCGGGGGCACCGAGCGGGCCGGCGGGCATGAACCCCGATGTGTTCGCGTCGCTGCGCACGCAGGCACGTCTGCAGCTCGAGAACCCGGCGGGCACGCCGCCGCTCATCGCGCCGAAGCCCGTGCCGCACGAGATCGTGGTGGCCGAGAGCGTGATCGCCGCGGACGGCGCGTCCGTCGCCCAGGCGACGGTGGCCGCAGTGCTCGAAGCGCCCGTGTCGACGCCGGCGCCGCCGATCCCGGTGTTCGAGGTCGTCGCGCCCAAGGCACTCGGCGCGCTCCCGCGGCCCGATCACGGCGACCTGTTCTTCGACTTCGAGGGCGACCCGCTGCACACCGAGCCGCCGGCCCCGGGTGAGCCGACCCAGTGGGGCATCGACTACCTCTTCGGCTGGGTCGACACCCGCGAGCAGTACACAGCCCTGTGGGCGCACTCGTTCGCCGACGAGAAGCGCGCGCTCGAGGCGTTCCTCGACATCGTGAACCTGCGGCGGCAGCAGTTCCCCGGCATGCACATCTACCATTACGCACCGTACGAGCCGACGCACCTCCTGGCCATGGCCGCGCGCCACGGCGTGCGCGAGGCCGATGTCGATCGCCTCCTGCGCGACGGCGTGTTCGTCGACCTGTACCCGATCGTGCGCCGGGCGCTGCGCGTCGGCTCCCGCTCGTACTCGATCAAGAAGCTCGAGCCGCTCTACATGGGCGACGAGGTGCGCACGAGCGACGTGCAGAAGGGCGACGACTCGATCGTGCGCTACGTCGAGGCGCGTGCGCTCCACGCCGACGGCGCCGAGGCGGAGGCCTCCCTCGTGCTCGACGACCTCGCCGATTACAACCGGTACGACTGCGTGTCGACCCGTCGCCTGCGCGACTGGCTCGTCGACCGCGCACGCGAAGCGGCCCTGGTCCCCTCGCCGAACCCCGAGCCCGACGAGCGCGCGTACGAGCCGTCGCCGCGCGCGACGCTGCTCGACGCGCTCGCGCTCGACCACCCCGAGGACTCCGTCGGGTCGCGCTCGCTGCGGCTCGGCGCGGCCGCGATCGACTACTACCCCCGCGAGGCCAAGTCGTTCTGGGCGACGCATTTCCTGCGATTGCGCGAGCCCGTCTCGCTGTGGGACGAGACGCGCGACGTCGTCGCGATCGACCCCGCGCGCAGCCGCGTGCGCGAGGACTGGCACTTCCTCGAGAGCGGCAAGGGGGGCGAGCGGCGCATCGTCGAACTGCGCGGCGATCTCGCCCCGGGCACCCGCATCAGCGAGGGCACGAATCCGTTCGCGCTCTACGAGCTGCCGGCGCCCTTCCCACTGGAGGCCTCGCCACGCTGGATCCACGCCCACCGCTCGGTCACGGTGCTCGAGGTGCTCGACGACGGCGCCGTGATCGAAGAGACCGCCGTGGACGGCGTGACGTGGAGCGTTCTCCCCGTCGCGCTCACCCCGCAGGCGCCGCCGGCCGCAGGCAACCAGCAGAAGGCGATCGACGCCTGGGCGGATGCCGTCATCGCGGCCGCGCCAGACCTCCCGGCCGACCCGGCCACCGACATCCTGTGCCGTCGGCCGCCGCGTACCCTGTCGGGCTCGTTGCCCGCCGCGGCGGAGGATGCCGTCGAGGCGATCGCGCGGGCCGTGCGCGACCTCGACCGCAGCTACCTCGCCGTGCAGGGTCCTCCCGGCACCGGCAAGACCTACGTCGGATCCCACGTGATCGCCCGGCTGGTTCGCGACCACGGGTACAAGGTGGGTGTCGTCGCCCAGGGGCACGCGACGATCGAGCACCTCCTCGACCGCGTCATCGCCGCAGGCGTGCCCGCGTCCCAGGTGGCCAAGGCCCCGAAGGACACGGCGGCCGACCATTCTTTCACCGTGCTGCCGAAGAACGGCGTGGCGGCGTTCACGGCCGAGCACGAGGCATCGGGTTACGTCATCGGCGGCACCGCGTGGGACTTCAGCCACGAGGGCCGCGTCCCGCGCGGCAGCCTCGATCTGCTCGTCGTCGACGAAGCGGGCCAGTTCTCGCTCGCCTCGACGATCGCCGTGTCGCTCGCCGCCCCGCGACTGCTGCTCCTGGGCGATCCGCAGCAGCTGCCGCAGGTCAGCCAGGGAACGCATCCCGCGCCCGTCGACACGTCGGCGCTCGGCTGGGTCATGGACGGCGCCGACGTCATCCCGCCCGAGTACGGCTACTTCCTCGCCGAGACCCGGCGCATGCGGCCTGAGGTCGCGGCGCCCGTGTCGGCGCTGTCGTACCGCGGTGAGCTCGAGGCGCACCCCTCGACGGCGCTCCGCCGCATCGACGGCGTGCCCGCGGGCCTCGTCCCGATCGCGCTGCGCCATCACGGCAACGCCACGCAGTCCCTCGAGGAGGCCGCGGAGGTCGCGCGTCTCGTCACCGACCTCGTCGGTCGGGAGTGGACGGATGCCGCCACCGACGACACCAGCGGATCCTCGGTCGCGTTGCCGCCCCGGCCGCTCGAGCAGCAGGATCTCATCGTCGTCACGCCGTACAATGCGCAGCAGGTCGCCGTCGAGGAGGCGCTCGCGGCCGCGGGCTTCCCCGACGTGCCCGTCGGCACGGTCGACAAGTTCCAGGGCAAGGAGGCGGCCGTCGCCATCGTCTCGATGGCGGCCTCGAGCGGGCGCGACGCACCGCGCGGCCTCGAATTCCTGCTGCTGCGCAACCGCCTCAACGTCGCGATCTCGCGCGCGATGCACACGGCGTTCGTCGTGTACTCGCCCGGCCTCCTCGACGACCTGCCGTACACCCCGGAAGGCGTGGCACGACTGAGCGGATTCGCGCGGCTCGTCGGCCGCGGCTGAGGCCCCGCGTAGACTCGCGCTCACAGCCGAATTCGTCGCACACGACAGCCCCCGAGCGTCTCGCACCGGTCAGGGACGAGACGCCCGCCGAACAGGAGCCCACATGGCCGACGACGCATCGCAGCAGTTCGAGATCGACCTCCCGCCCGAGCTCATCGGCGGCAACTACGCCGACTTCGCCAACGTCTGGCACACGCCGACGGTGTTCGTGATGGACTTCCTCACGCTTGCGCAGCCGCCGCGCGAACAGGTTGATGCCGAGACGGGTCAGCGCCACACGGTCGTTCCCGCCCGCGTCGTGAGCCGCATCCGGATCCCACCGGACCAGGTGTTCGAACTCGCCAAGGCGCTCACCCAGCAGCTCGAGTTCTGGGAGCGCGAGACGGGCCGGCGCACCCCGCAGGAGCCTCCGCTGGGCGACTGACGCCGACCCCTGACGGCACCTGGAACCCCCGCGCTGCTAGACGGCCGCTGTGGCCAAAGTCAACCCCTTTGGGGGAAAAATCTCGGCCACGTACCCTTGCCAGGCGTCCTCAAAGGCGCAGAGGCGCGGCGTCCGTTCGGCGAGGGGCGGATGCCGCGCCGTTCCTCGCGGTATCACTGCCGGCGCTTCCTCCTCTGACACACGGAGGGGGCGACATGACCACGACGAACCGGCCGCTCGCGACGATCCAGGCGACGCCGCAGCACGCCCAGCAGGCCACGACGGATGCCGCGCCCCGGCGTCGCGGGATCGTCTTCTGGATCGTCCGCTACCTGCCCGCAGAGATCGCCGGAACCGCCGCGATGGTGGTCGGAGGACTTCTCGCCACGCTGTGGACCGACGCCGCACCGGTCATCGCCGTCGCGGCGCTCGCCGGCGAGGTCGTCGGCTTCTACGCCGTGCTCGCCGTCACGATCTACATCGAGCAGGCGCCGGTGTCGACGACCCGGCGACGTGCCCTCCGCCGCACCGTCGGGCTGCTGGTGGCGGAGTTCGGCGCAGCCGAGCTGCTCGACACCTTCCTGGTGCGCCCGGCAGCCCTCATGCTCGGCGTCTGGCTGATCCCTGATCCCCTCTGGGGCATGCTGACGGGCAAGGTCGCCGCCGACATCGTGTTCTACGCGGTCGCCGCGGGCGCATTCACCGTCACCGCCAGGACCGGCCTCCGCGACGGACGTAGCCCGGCCGGTCTGCAGGAGGTGGCGACGTGAATCTCGCAACGCTGCGGCGCGAGCCTCGCACGACCCGGGCGCTCGAGCGGAGGCGGCGGGCCGAGGCATCCGCTCTGCTGTCGTCGGTGGCAGGCCGTGCGGCGATCGCCCTGCACGGCACGCCCCTGCTGCTGCTCGACCCGGAGCGCGTGCGCCGCCAGTACCGGCACCTGCGCCACGCGCTGCCGTTCGTCGGTTTCCACTACGCGGTCAAGGCGCTGGCCCACGGCGCGGTGCTCGACGCGCTCGACGACGCCGGCTGCGGCTTCGATGTCGCGACCGGCGAGGAGCTTGCGATGCTCACGCGCCGGGGCGTCGCAGCATCCCGCATCATCCATACGCACCCGATCAAGAAGCCCACCGAGATCGCCGAAGCACTGGCTGCGGGCGTGCGAACATTCGTGGTCGACAACGACGTCGAGATCGAGAAGTTCCATGCTGCGCCCGCCGACACGCGGTTGCTGGTGCGGCTCGCCTACCGCAGCCCGCACGCGAAGAGCGACCTGTCCAGCAAGTTCGGCGTCGGGCCGTTCGAGGCGGCGCGCCTGGTCGAGCAGGCATCGGCCGCCGGGATCACGGTCGCCGGCTTCAGCTACCACGTGGGCAGCCAGCTCGACGACCCGGGCCGGTTCGCGACAGCGGCCTCCGACACGCTCGAGCTCATGGGCATCCTCGAGCGGCGCCTCAACGTGCAGTTCGACACCCTCGACATCGGTGGGGGACTCCCGGCATCGTACGACTCCGAGTCGGCGGCGATCGAAGATGTCGCGAGGGTGCTCCGCCCCGTGCTCGAGCCGCATGCGCGCCGCCTCGACGTCATCGCCGAGCCCGGCCGGGTCATGGTGGCCGACGCGATGACGCTGGTCACGAGCGTCGTGGGTATCGCGGAGCGCGGCGACGGCCGGTGGTATTACCTCGACGACGGCCTCTACGGCTCGTACTCGAACGTCCTCACCGAAGATGTGCACCCGCTCGTGTTCGCCGAGCGCGACCTCGTGAGCAGGGATGCCGCGAACCACCGCTGGGCGACCCTCGGCGGCCCGACCTGCGACTCGTCGGACGTGATCGCACGCGAGGTGCTGCTGCCCGAGCTGCAGGTCGGCGACCTGCTCGTGAGTCCGACGATGGGGGCGTACACGACGGTCACCGCGACACGGTTCAACGGGCGCCCGTTCACGCCGGTCGCCGTCGTCGGGCGCGGCGCGACGACCGCGGAGGTCGCGGCGGCGCCTGACGTGCGCCGCGTGCCGATCGTGTGAGGAGGGCCGCCGGAGGTCAGACCGTGCCGTAGAGCCGGTCGCCGGCGTCGCCGAGTCCCGGCACGATGTAGCCGTGCTCGTTGAGACGCTCGTCGAGGGCGCCGAGCACGAGCGTCACGTCGCGGCCGTCGACCTGCTTCTCGATCGCGGCGACGCCCTCGGGGGCGCCGAGGATGCAGATCGCCGTGACGTCCTGCGCGCCGCGGTCGAACAGGAAGTCGATGGCCGCACCCAGCGATCCACCGGTCGCGAGCATGGGGTCGAGTACGAAGCACTGGCGGTCGCTCAGGTCGTCGGGCAGCCGCTCGGCGTACGTCGACGGTTCGAGCGTCTCATGGTCGCGCACCATGCCCAGGAAGCCGACCTCGGCGGTCGGGATCAGCTTGACCATGCCCTCGAGCATGCCGAGACCGGCACGGAGGATCGGCACGACGAGGGGGCGCGGGTCGTCGATGCGGACGCCGGTCGTCGTCGTCACGGGCGTCTGGATCTCGATCGGCGCCACCCGGACGTTGCGGGTCGCCTCGTAGGCGAGCAGCGTCACAAGCTCCTCGGTGAGCTGGCGGAACACCGGCGAAGAGGTGCGCTGGTCGCGCAGCACCGTGAGCTTGTGGGTGATGAGGGGGTGGTCGGCGACGTGCAGGCGCATAGAGACAGGTTAGTGCGTCGCGATGCCCGAACCCGGGGCGACTTCCGTGCGGGCGGCTACGCTCGTGCTGTGCTTGCCGCCCCCGCCGACCTCGCTGCGATGGACCGCGCGCTCGCGCTCGCCGCCGCCGCGGGGGACGCGGGCGACGTCCCGGTGGGGGCAGTGGTGACGGATGCTGCGGGCACGGTGATCGGCGAGGGCCGCAACCTCCGCGAGGTCGAGCACGATCCGACCGCGCACGCCGAGGTGGTGGCCCTGCGCGCGGCGGCGGCCGCGCGCGGCAGCTGGAACCTCGAGGGCTGCACGCTCGTCGTGACCCTCGAGCCGTGCGTGATGTGTGCGGGGGCCGTGCTCCAATCACGCATCTCGCGGCTCGTCTTCGGCGCGTGGGACGAGAAGGCCGGCGCGGCGGGATCCATGTACGACGTCGTGCGCGACCGGCGCCTGCCGTATCGGGCCGAGGTCGTCGCGGGTGTGCGCGAGGGCGCAGCATCCGCTCTCCTGCGCGCCTTCTTCGACGCGCGCCGCTGATCCGGGGGTCAGCCCCCACGGACCGGGGGGACTGCACCCTGCTGGGCGCCCCGAGCCCGGGCCTAGCGTGACGGCCATGACCCGCCTCATCGAACCCGTCCGGACCGCCACCGCCGTCGCACGGCCCGGCGGCGTCCGCTCCCGCATCGGCTGGACGTTCGTCCTGCTGACGGCGTTCGCCATCGTCGCGTACTCGGCGGTGCCCTACTTCACCGCGTCGCTCGCGGACCTCGCCGGGCAGGATGTCGGCCTCGCGCCGACCTACGCCGCCGTGCCTGCATTCGTGCAGGGCGCCCTGTATGTGCACATCGTCGGGGGAGCGGTGGCGCTCGTCACCGGGCCGCTGCAGTTCTGGCGCGGGCTGCGCGCCCGCGCGCCGCGGGTGCACCGCTGGATCGGTCGCGTGTACCTGATCGCGGTGGCGATCGGCGCCGTCGGCGGCCTGATCATCGCGCCCTCGAGCCCCGCCGGCTACGTGGGCTTCTTCGGGTTCGGCGCGCTCGCCGTGCTGTGGCTCATCACAGGATGGAGGGCGTACCGAGCGATCCGCCGCCGCGATGTGCGGGGCCACCAGGCCTGGATGATCCGCAACTACGCGCTGACATACTCCGGGGTCATGCTGCGCATTTGGCTGCCGCTGCTGCTCATGGCTCCGCTGGTGTTCGGGCAGCCGTGGGAGCTGGACTCCGCGTTCGCGAACGCGTACGCCGCGGTGCCGTTCCTGTGCTGGCTCCCGAACCTCGTGTTCGCCGAGTGGCTCATCCGCCGCCGCGGCCTGCCGTCGTACCGCCTGCCCGTCTGACCGGTGGCGGGCGCCCGAGCCGACTCGACACCGGATCACGACGTCCTCCGGATGGCAACCCCCTCTCCATTGCCTCGTCGTCGGCGAAGGCTCGGCGCATGAGCCACCACCCAGACGACATCAAGCAGCCCCTCGACCACCTGCCGCCGCTGGAGGAGCGGGACAAGGCGATCGAGATCGAAGAGCCGCGCTATCCCGGCACCGATGGCCCCACCGAGTCCTCTACCGTCAGCCCGGCGACCGCCGCCGAACCGGACCGGCCCGGGCGGCACGGCCTCGACAAGCCGCCGACCAGCGGGGCCTGAGCCCGGCCGTCCCTGCTGCGAAGGCTCCCCCGCCGAGGTGAAGGTCAGCGGGGCAGGTGCGGAAGCACCTCGCCGAGATAGTCGACGTGCGAGACGTCCTGCAGGTCCATGAGCTGGAAGTACACGCGTTGCGCGCCGATCGCGACCATGCGCTCGACCTTCGCGACGATCTCGTCGCGGGAGCCGACGATGTTCACGTCGCCGCGCAGCTCGTCGACGGTGCGACCGAGGTTCTCAGCTCGGCGCTCGAGTTCGGGGACGGATGCTGCCGCCAGCGTAGGCAGCGCCACCGAGAGCTTGAGCGACTCCGGGTCACGGCCGAGGCGCTCGCAGGCGGCACGCGCGCCGGCGAACTTCTCCGCGGATTCCGCCTCGGACCGGAAGCCGATGTTGAACTCCGTCGCGAAGCGCGCGGCAAGCTCGGGCGTGCGCTTCGGTCCGCCGCCGCCCACGATGACGGGCACCCTGGACTGCACCGGCTTCGGCAGGGCCGGGGCATCCGTCAGCCGGTAGTGCTCGCCCGCGAAGCTGTACGTCTCGCTCACGGGTGTCGACCACAGACCCGTCACGATCTCGAGCTGCTCCTCGAGCAGGTCGAACCGCTTGGCCGGGAACGGGATGCCGTAGGCCTCGTGTTCGCGCCCGAACCACCCCGTGCCGAGGCCGAGCTCTGCACGGCCCCCTGACATCGCGTCGACCTGCGCGACCTGGATCGCCAGGAGCCCCGGAACGCGGTAGGTCACCGACGACACCAGCGTGCCGAGACGGATGCGGGAGGTCTCTCGCGCGAGTCCTGCCAGCGTCGTCCACGCGTCGGTGGGGCCCGGGAGCCCGTCGCCGTCGCCCATGTGCAGGTAGTGGTCGGAGCGGAAGAAGCCATCGAAGCCGAGACGCTCGGCCGCCTGCGCGAAGGCGAGCTGGTCGTCGTAGCTCGCACCCTGCTGGGGCTCGGTGAAGATGCAGTATTCCATGTCGGTCGTTGAGCCTGTCGAAGCGTCAGTCCGTCGACTTGATGACGAACTCCGACGTGGGCGGAGTCGTGTCGTCGCCGGGGCGGTAGATGTCGGGTTCGAAGTAGATGATGCGCGCTGCGGGCACAGCGGCACGCACGCGCGCCTCGATGCGGTCGATGTCGGAGGCGACGTGCATCAGTGACGCATCGGACGCGAATCCGAGCTTGGCCGCGACGAGCAGCTCGTCGGGGCCGAGGTAGAGCGTCTTGATGTGGATGATCTTCTCGACTTCTGGCCCGTCGCTGATGGCGTCGACGATGCGGTCGTGGTCGGCGTCCGTCGCACCCTCGCCGACGAGGAGGCTCTTGGTCTCGATGCCGAGGGTGATGGCCACGAGGATCAGCAGCGTGCCGATCATGAGCGTGCCGATCGCATCGAAGACGGGGTTGTGCGTGATCACGGTCATGCCGACGCCGAACAGGGCGAACACCAGACCGGCCAGGGCGGCGATGTCTTCGAGGAGCACGACGGGCAGCTCGGGCGCTTTCGCGTGCCGCACGAACGAGACCCAGGACTGGCCCATTGCGCGGACGTGGTTGCTCTCCTTCACAGCCGTGCGCAGCGAGAACGACTCGAGCACGATCGCGACGACGAGCACCGCGATCGGGATCCACGCGTTCTCGAGCTCGTGCGGGTGCGTGAGCTTCTCGATGCCCTCGTAGATCGAGAACAGGCCGCCGACCGAGAAGAGGATGATCGACACGACGAACGCGTACACGTAGCGTTCGCGGCCGTAGCCGAAGGGGTGCTCTCGGTCGGCCTTCTTCTTCGCCCGGCGCCCGCCGAGCATCAGCAGCAGCTGATTGCCCGAGTCGGCGACCGAGTGGATCGCCTCGGCGAGCATCGACGCCGAGCCCGAGAGGAACCAGGCGATGAACTTCGCCAGGGCGATGCCCATGTTCGCCAGGAACGCCGCGAGGATCGCCTTGCCGCCGCCGGAAGCACTCATGCGGACGAGTCTACGGATGCTGCGACCCGCACCTCGCAGCCCGTGCGCGACGGCGCGCGTCCTGTCTCAGTCGGACGAGCGCAGGATGATCGCCTCGGTCGGCGGAGCGGGATCATGCGGGTGCCCGACGTACCCGATCACTTCGAGCAGCGCGTGGCGGAACTCGGCTGGGCGCTCCAGATGCGGCGTGTGGCCGGTGTCCTCGAGGTCGATCTCGGTCACCTCGCCCCCCGCGTCCGCATACCGCGCGAGGACGTCGCGCATCTGCGAGACCATCTCCTGCGGCGGCGCCACCTCCTCCCCGGGCCAGCCGGGGACGATGCCGAGCTTGCCGAGGTTGTTCAGATCGTAGAGCGACGCGTCCGACACGATCGGGTCGAGGGCGCCGTGGATCCAGAGGATCGGGAACTTCTCCTCCAGGTCGACGATGCCCGACACGTCGTAGTTCCCGGGTGCCAGCGTGTTGAGCACGCCGATCCTGCCGGCAGCGAAGCCCGGCCAGTTCTCGGTCTTCTCGGAGTCGCCGGGGTAGTTGCCCGTCGCGGTCGAGGTGGTGAGCATCGACTCGACCCAGACGTCTTCGTGCTGTGTCTGGTAGCCCGGCGCCACGTAGTGGGCGCGGAACACGTTGCGGGGCGAGGTGGGGGCGTCTGTCCCCGTGTCGTGGTCGATCAGCCGCTGCACGAAGTCCGGGTTGGCGGCTCCGCCGCCGGTGCCGGCGTCGTCGTCGGTGAGTCGCGTGCCGTCGCGACGGGTGCCGCCGAAGCCATAAGGCGACACCGGTGCTTCCAGCGTGAGGCTCAGCACCGGGTGGTCGAGCGCGTACTGCATGACCACCCCGGCGCCGAGCGACCAGCCGACGAGATGGGCCGTCGGGATGCCGAGCGCCTCGAGCGTCGCGTGCACGTCGTCGCTGAAGTCCCGCACGCCCCGCGTCGCGTCGATGGGGGCGTGCTCGGTGGCGCCGTAGCCGCGCAGGTCGATCGCGATCACCCGCAGATCGTGAGGGAGGTCCTGCATCAGCTCCTGCCAGAAGAGCGACGAGGACGCATTCCCGTGGATGAGCACCACGATGCGATCTGGTGGAGTGCCGGGATCGTCACCGTTGCGCTCCAGCACGTTCACCGACAGGCCGGGCGTCTCGACGATGCGTGCGGCGATGCCGTCGAAGAGGGTCATTCCGGGTGCCTCCCACGTCCTGCGGAAGCTCCTGCGCCCCCGCCCACTCATGAGAATAGACCGGCGGCTGGTTCTTGCGAATCGGCTTTCATGTTTCGGATGCCGCGGACTGCGGCATCCGTGTCATTCCTCCGTGGATGGCGAGGTCTGGCCGGTGTAGAAGGCGTACGTGTTGTCGGCGGCTCGCGTGGCGGCGGCAGGATCCGCGCCGTCGGCGGCGTGGGCGGCACCCCACGCATCGGCGGCGCCGCGGTAGAACGCGCGACCCTCGTCGGTGTACGCCCACGCCTCGGCGTCTTCGGGCTTCGGGCCGCCGCCACCGGTGAGGTGCAGGCCGAGCCCGAGGAGCCCGCCGTCCCAGCCGACACCGGTCGCGCCGGGGCCGTACAGATCCCAGAACTCGGTCGGCACGTCGTCGGTGCGGGCGATGTGCTCGAGCTCGAAGCGGGTCGCGTCCTCGCCCTCGGCGGTGAGTCGCACGGTGAGCCACGTCACGCCGCCGCCGTACTCCCACGTCGCCCTGAAATGGGCGGCGCCGTTCGCGGGAGGCGCGCACTCCTGGATCTCGCCGCCGGCGTTGCCCTCGATCTGGTAGCGGCCGCCGAGCGTGAGGTCGCCCGAGACCGGCTGGAACCAGCGCGCGTTCCGTTCGGCGCTGGTCACGGCATCCCACACGTCGTCGATGGGGGACGGGTAGGTCTGCGCGAGCGTCTGCACGCGCGACGGAAAGCCGTCGACCTCCTCGCTCGCGATCTCGCGGCTCACCGCGGCGAGCTGGCCCTGTACGTCGACCATGTCATTCCTCCTGGGGTTCGGTCGTGCCGGCTTCTTCAGTCTCGGAGTCTGCGGTGTCGGCATCCGCCTGCCGCTCGGGGGCGAGGCGGCGGGCGTGGCGCCCGCGTGCGAGCTCGGTGCCGAGCGCGTCGAGGTGCGGCTGCCAGAATCGCCGGAACGGGTCGAACCACGCCGCGGCGTTCTCGAGCGGCTCGGGGGCGATCGCGTAGAGGCGCCGCGCGCCCTCCGGGCGGGCGGTCGTGAAGCCCGACTCTCGCAGCACCCGCAGATGCTGCGAGACGGCGGGCTGCGAGATGCCGAACTCGCGCTGCACGACCTCGCCGATCTCGCCGGCGCTGCGCTCGCCCTCCGCCAGGAGTTCGAGGATGCGGCGGCGCACCGGGTCACCGAGGATGTCGAGCGCGTGCACGCCACAATTATTGCGTTCGCGCTTATATAAGTCAACACCTATCCTCTCGCTCACGCCGTTCACAGGACCGATCAGGTGCGGCACGAGGCGTGTCTCGGAAATGCGGGGCCGACGGGCACGCGCGGGCTCGGTGATCCTGCAAACGGGTCAGCGGGAGGCGGAGGGGGAGATCGGTGTCGCTCGTAGGATCGGACCATGGCTGCAGACACCCCCGACCTCCCGCCCATCGCGATCCTCGGCGCCGGCTCGATGGGCGGCGCGATCGCCCGCGGTCTCTCGCGCTCCGGGCTCGCGGGCGCCGGGGTGACGGCGACGAACCGCTCCGTCGCGAAGGCGGCCGAGCTCGACGACCTCGCGAATGTCACGAGCGTCGCCCTCGAGACGGATCCGACCGGGAACACGGATGCTGCGGCCGCCGCCCGCGTCGTGCTCGTCGGCGTCAAGCCGGTCATGGTTCCGGACCTGCTGCGCGAGATCGCACCGGCCCTGCAGGCCGGCGCCATCGTGGTGAGCCTCGCCGCCGGCGTCACGATCGCGACGTTCGAGGAGATCCTCGGCGATCGCGTCGCCGTGCTCCGCTCCATGCCGAACACTCCGGCACTCGTCGGTCGCGGCGTCACCGGGCTCGCGGCCGGTTCGCACGCCGACGAGACCGCGGTCGCCACGGTCCGCCGCCTGTTCGAGACGGTGGGCACCGTCGTCGAGGTGCCCGAGTCGCAGATCGATGCGCTGTCCACGATCTCGGGATCAGGTCCCGCGTACTTCTTTCTCCTCGTGGAGGAGTTCACGAAGGCCGCTGTCGGCAAGGGGTTCGCGGAGCGGGAGGCGCGACTCATGGCCGAGCAGACCTTCATCGGCGCTGCGGCGCTGCTCGATGCATCCCACGACGATCCGGCGGAGCTGCGTCGACGCGTGACCAGTCCGAAGGGCACCACCGAGCGCGCGATCGCCGTGCTGCAGGGCGCGCGCCTGGACGACGTGTTCGCCGAGGCGACGGATGCGGCCCTGGCCCGCGCGAAGGAGCTCGCCGCGGGCGCATGAACCCGCTCGTCAGTCCCGCGGTTCCTTCATGTACCACTCGGTGAAGGCGCGCGCCCGACCGTTCTCGGCGAGATCTATCACCCAGAGGTTTCGATACGCGTTGCCGTCTTTCTCATCGCCCTCCGGTGCATAGACCGTGCGGGCCTGGATGAAGGCCCTGTCGCCGTCGACGCCGGCGACATCCCACTCGAACGTGTAGGTGCCGGGCTCGTCGCGGGACTTCAGCCATCCGTCGACGATCGCGTCCGCGCCGGCCCATGGCGGACCCCACGGTTCGGTGGCGTACACCGCGTCGTCGGTGAAGAGCGCGCGGATGTCGTCGGTGTCGTTCGTCCGCCAGGCGGTCTCGTACGCGGCGACCCAGCGCCGGGCCGCGGCATGCGTGGTGTTGCGGTCACTCATGCCGCGAGTATGCCGCGGGGCTCTGACATCCGTAAGGTCAGCGCTCGAGGGATGCGAAGCGCTCGATGTCGGAGTTGGTGCCCGACACGATGATGAGGTCGTGGTTGGTGACGACGGTGTTGGCCTCGGCGTAGCGGAACGGCTTGCCCGGGCTCTTCACGCCCACGACGGTGACGTTGTACTTCGTCCGCACGCCCGACTCGTTGAGGCCGACTCCGCGGATGAACTTCGGCGGGTAGAGCTTCGCGAGCGCGAAGTCGTCGTCGAAGCGGATGAAGTCGAGCATGCGGCCGCTGACGAGGTGCGCGACGCGCTCGCCCGCCTCGCGCTCGGGGTAGATCACGTGGTTCGCGCCGACGCGGGCGAGGATCTTGCCATGCGACTGCGAGACCGCCTTCGCCCAGATCTGCGGCACCTTGAGGTCGACGAGGTTGGCCGTGATGAGGACGGATGCCTCGATCGACGAGCCGACCGCGACGACGGCGACCGAGAAGTCCTGGGCGCCGATCTGCTTCAGCGCGTCGATGTTGCGCGCGTCGGCCTGCACCGTGTGGGTGACCCGCTCCGACCACTTCTGCACGAGGTCGAGGTTGTCGTCGATGGCCAGCACCTCACGGTCGAGCCTGTCGAGCTCACCCGCGCACGCCGCGCCGAAGCGCCCGAGTCCGATCACGAGTACGGGCGCATCGCCCCTCATCCGCTCAACCAACGATCGGCCTTTCCACGGGCAGCGAGTACAGCTGCGATCGGGATGACGCGGCCACCGCCGCGGCGAGTGTCACTGTACCAACGCGACCCATGACGATCGTGATGGCCAGCACGTAGACGGCGGGATCGGGCAGCTCCGCCGTGAGGCCTGTCGACAGCCCCACGGTCGCGAAGCCCGAGATCACGTCGAAGAGCACGTCGCCGAGGTCCGCCTTGGTGATCTGCGTGATGATGATCGTCGAGATCGCGACGATGGTCGATCCCCATGCCACGACCGACAGCGCAACGCGGAGCACATCGCTCGGGATGCGTCGACCGAACACCTGGTTCGATGCGCGGCCCTTCGCCTCGGAGACGACCGCGAGCGCGATGACCGCGAGCGTCGTGACCTTGATGCCACCCGCGGTCGATGCCGAGCCGCCGCCGACGAACATGAGCATGCACGCGACGAGCAGGCTGGACTGATTGAGCTCGCCGATGTCGAGGATCGCGAAGCCGCCGGATCTCGTCATCGCGGATAAGAAGAACGCCTGGAAGGTCGTGTCCCACGCATCGTTCGTGCCGAGCGTGAGCAGGTTGTCGTACTCGAGGACGAGGAAGACGACGCCGCCGAGGAAGAACAGCGTGACGGTCGTGATGATGGTGAGCTTCGCGTGCAGTGACCACCGCCGCACCCGCCACCGCTGCCGGAGGAGGGTGTAGATGACGGGGAATCCGATGGACCCCAGGAACACGCCGGCCATGAGCACGGTCAGGAAGAAGTAGTCGTGCCGGAACGGCGCGAGCCCCTCGGCGTTCGGCGTGAAGCCCGTGTTGGTGAACGACATCGCCGCGTAGAACGGCGCCTCCCAGAGTGCGACATGCCACGGGACGCCCGCGACGATCAGCCCGGGGTAGAGCAGGATCGCGATGATCGTCTCGATCACCAATGTCGACAGCGCGACCGTGGCCAGCAGGCTGCCGATCTGGCCGAGCTGAACGGTCTGCCCCTCGTTGACCGGGCCGCCGTGGGTGCGGAGGGGATTGGAGTCGCTGGCGGCGATCAGCTTCGCGCGCAGCCCGAGGCGGCGCGAGATCACGAGACCCAGGATGGAGGCGAGCGTCAGCACGCCGAGGGCACCGATCTGGACGCCGACGAACACCAGCACGTGGCCGAACGGCGACCAGTGCGTCGCCATGTCGACGGTCGCGAGTCCGGTGACGCAGATGGTCGAGACGGCGGTGAAGAACGCGTCCGCGAACGGCGTCACGCGACCGTCGGCCGCCGCCACGGGGAGCGAGAACAATCCCGTGAACACGAGGATGAGCGACAGGAAGATGATGATCGCGAACCGGGCGGGCGAGCGCTGCGTCAGGTCGCGGAAGAACTCCATGAAGCCGTGGCCCACGGCGCGCAGGCGAGTCATGCCAGAGACGGGGGCGGCGCGCCTGCCATCCGTCATACGGGGTTCCTCCTGATGCGAAACCGTGCTCGTGCGGCGGCCCGGCGGTCTCGCTCATGGTACTCCGCTGGGCTCCCGACTAATCTGAGCACATGGCGGACATCTTCGACGTGATCGCAGACGGAACGCGTCGCGACATCCTGCGACTGCTGCTCGATCGATCATCCGCCGGAGAGCGCGGCACCAGCGTGTCGCACATCGTGACCGAGCTCGGCGCCAGCCAGCCGACCGTCTCGAAGCACCTCAAGGTGCTGCGCGATGCCCACCTCGTCTCCGTGCGGGAAGAAGGCCAGCACCGCTACTACAGCCTCTCGGCCGCACCTCTCGACGAGGTCGACGACTGGCTCGTGCCCTTCCTCGACGACAGCGGCATCGAGGGCGACGGCGTCGCCGCCGCGCTCCCCGATTCCGCCGCGCACGCCGCAGAGGTCGTGGGCCGCGCCGCCGCCTCCGCGAAGCACGCCCTCGAGAACGCCTTCAAGCGCCTTCCCGGACGCTGATTCTGTCGAAGCGCCCGCTGGGGATCAGCCGCGCAGCCAGGTGGTCCACTCCCCGGTCGAGTCGACCATCGTCGACAGCGCCCCGATCGAGATCCGCACGGCGCGAGTGAACTCGGCCCGCAGCTCGGGTCCGCCGCCGCGGTGACCGCACGCCATCCACAGCTCCCAGGCCGTCGACGCGAGTCGGCCGGCCAGCATGCCGGTGAACGCCGTCTCATCGGTCGGGCCGATGGTGCCTCCGGCGTCGAGGTAGCCGGACAGCATGTTGTCGACGGTGGACCGGACGGGCTCCACGGTACGGACATCGTCACCGTCCATTCCGAACGCGGTCGAGATCAGATCCCACCACGGCACTCCCGGCGCGGCCCCGTCGAAGTCGAGCAGAACCGGGCCCTCCGCGGTGACCAGGATGTTGAGAAGGCTGATGTCGTTGTGCACCATGATCTTCTCCGGGGGACGCGCCACGGCCGATGTGATGATCCGGTTGACGTGCATCGCCGCGGCCTTGAGGTCCCGCGCCGCCTTCCGGTCGAGGACACCGAGGTCGACGGCCTGGGCGAGCCACTCATCCCAATCGGATTCCGGGTGCGGGATGAACGCGTAGTCGGCGGCCGGGCCGGTCGGAATCGCAAGTCGTTCGAGCGCGGCGATGGTCGCCCCGGTCCACGACGCGATCGACGGCGGGAGCGGTGTCTCGGGATGCTCGCCGGGGAGGAAGCGCTGGGCACTCGCGTGGTGATGCTCGTCGACCGGCTGCCATACGCCCACCGTGGCCGCGTCGGAGAGAAACGGCTCAGGCACGGCGATGCCCGCTCTCCACGCAGCGATCTCGAGCTGTCCCGCCCGTTCGATGACTCCGGAGTGGTCGTCACCCCAGTTGTCGCGGACCTTCACCACCCACACGCCCGAGTCGGTCGCGACCCTCCAGGCCCAGTTGCCCTCGTCGGCTTTGAGCACCGTCTCCCGCCCCCGCGACGCCCCGAGGCCGAGTCGCTCGGCCACCGTCGACGGATCCATGCCGTGTATTCAACACCGTCTCCGCTTCCGCGCGAAACCGCTCATCCGCGACGCCCTCCCTCTCACCAGAGCCGAGGCCGCCAGGCGCTCCCGGGACCAGCGTGGAGGGATGTCGGGCCTGCGAAGCCGGCATCGGTCTACCGGGAGGCGACCGACGCACGAGGCCGCCGGGGGCATGCTTCGCCGGCCCGACCTCCCGTAGCGCACTGGATTTCTACCGGCGCCCGGCCTTGCGGCGGAACAGCCACCCGCCCCAGGCGAAGGACACCGCGAGGATCGCCAGGCACCAGCCGACGGCCCACCAGGCCGCGTCCCCCATCGGCGTGCCCATGAGGAGGCTGCGGAGGGCCTCGATGATCGGCGTCACCGGTTGGTTCTCGGCGACCCACTGCAGCCACTCGGGCATCGTGGCCACGGGCACGAACGCGCTCGACAAGTACGGCAGGAACAGGATGATGAACCCGTAGGCGTTCGCGGCTTCGGGGCTGCCCGCGGCGAGCCCGATCGCGGCGAAGAGGTACGTGATCGCGAGGATGTACAGCGCGATGAGCCCGATCGCGCCGATCCACCCCCCGACGTCGGCGGTCGGACGGAAGCCCACCAGCAGCGCGACGCCGATCACCACCGCGGTGGCGAGGAGGTTGCGCAGCAGGCTCGCGACCACGTGGCCCGTGAGCACCGCACTGGCGCGCAGCGGCATCGTGCGGAAGCGGTCGATGATGCCCGCCTTCATGTCGTTCGCGACGTACACCGCCGTGGAGGCCGCGCCGAAGCCGGCGCACAGCAGGATGATGCCGGGGACGACGTAGTTCACGTACCCGCCCGACGGGTCGATGGCGCCGCCGAAGACGTAGGTGAACAGCACCATGAGCAGCACGGGGAGCATGATCGCCATGAGCAGCGACTCCCCGTCGCGCAGCGAGTGCAGCAGGCTCCGGCCGACGAAGACGCTCTCGGCGGTGAGGCCCGCGATGCGCGGGCGCAGGGCGGGGGTGGGTGCGATGGCGGTCATGCGGGCTCCTTCACGGTCTCGGCTTCTACGGCCCGGCGCTCGCCGCGGCCGTCGGGGGAGGTGAGGGCGAGGAAGACGTCGTCCAGGCTCGGGCGGCGGAGCGTCACGACCCCCTCGGCGCCGGACTCGTCGAGCACGTCGAGAGCGCGCCGCAGTCCCGACACGGTGCCGTCCGTCGGCACCTCGCGGAGGAGGGATCCGTGCACGTCGTGCAGTTCGACGGCGTCGCCGCCGACGCGCGCCTTCAGCTGTGCAGCCGTACCCACGGCGACGGCGCGCCCGTCGTCGAGCACGGCGATGCGGTCGGCGAGGTGGTCGGCCTCCTCGAGATACTGCGTGGTCAGGAAGACGGTGGTGCCGGCGTCGGCGAGCGATCGGATGACATCCCACAGCTCGCGCCGGCTGCGGGTGTCGAGTCCCGTCGTCGGCTCGTCGAGGAACAGGATCTCGGGCGCGACGACGAAGCTCAGGGCGAGGTCGAGGCGTCGGCGCATGCCGCCGGAATATGCGCCGACACGGCGGGCGGCGGCATCGGTCAATCCGAAGCGATCGAGGAGCTCGGCCGCGCGAGCGCGCGCTTTCGCGCGCGACAGTCCGGACAGGCGGCCCAGCATGACGAGGTTCTCGGTGCCGGTGAGCGCGTCGTCGACGGCGGCGGACTGCCCGGTGAGGCTGATGCGGCGCTTCACCTGCTCGGGATTGCGGACGACGTCGATGCCCGCGACTGCAGCGGTGCCGGCGTCGGGGCGCACGAGGGTCGTCAGCACGTTGATGGTCGTGGTCTTGCCGGCGCCGTTGGGGCCGAGCAGGGCGAAGATCTCGCCGCGCTCGACCTCGAGGTCGAGTCCGTCGAGGACCTGTTGGCGGCCGAAGGCCTTGCGCAGGCCCGCGACGACGATGACCGGCGCAGCGGTGCGATCGGGCATGGGGCTTCCTTCCATTCCTGTGTATGGGAGAAACTGTTTACAGCGGTAACTGTTTATGACAGTAACACACTGTTTACGGAATAAACAGTCTTAGACTGGCGCCATGACCGATGCACCCGAGCCCGAACTCCCACGGGGCATCGCCCTCGCCTGGGGTGTGGCCGCCGACCCGCAGCGCGGGCCCAAGCGCGAGATGAGCGTCGAGCGCATCGTCGAGGCCGCGGTGGAGATCGCGGATGCCGAGGGGCTGGGCGCCGTGTCGATGGCTGCGGTGGCGGCGCGCCTGGGCTTCACGCCGATGTCGCTCTACCGGTACGTCAGTGCGAAGGAGGACCTGATCCTGCTCATGCAGGAGGAAGCCACCGGGACGCCGTCAGAGGCGACCCGCACGGCGGGGGGATGGCGGGAACGACTGGAGGCGCTCTACCGCGAGCAGCTCCAGCACTATCTCGCACACCCCTGGGTGCTCGACGTCCCCATCTCCGGTGTTCCCGCGACGCCGAACAGCGCGGCGTGGATGGACGCCGGGCTGAGCGCGCTCGCCGACACAGGTCTCACCTACGCCGAGCGGCTCGCCGTGATGCTCCTCGTCACCGGGACCGCCCACTGGGCGGGCACGGTCCTCGCGGGCTACGCACGGCTGGAGCGCGAGCGGGGCGTCGACGGCGAGGCGATCACCCGCAGCGAGGACGCCCTGTTCCGCAGCCTCATCACCGCCGACGCGTACCCCGAGCTGCGCGCTGCGATCGAGGAGGGCGCATTCCTCGACGAATCCGATCCGTTCGCGTTCGCGCTCGCGCGCGGCCTCGACGGAGTCAGCGACTACATCGCGGCCACGGCCGACGGGCGCCGCGAGCGCCCGGCGCCATGGGTCGGGGCAGACGACGCCGACATCGCCGACGACAAGAAGTTCCGCGAGGCGCGCAAGGCGGTCCGCGTCGCCGAGAAGGCGCTGCGCGACGCCCACCGGGCCGAGCGGCAGGCGGCACGTGAAGCCCGCGAGAGGCGCGCGCGTCAGCGTCCTGAGGCCTGATGATCCCACCGGCAACATGCGTCACACCGGTTCACACGAGTCTCTGTGTTTACACACCGGCCGCGCGCGTTCTAGAGTGACTGCAGCACTTCTGGGGAAGGGGATCGACATGGCTGAATTGCCGGACGTGCGCTTCCTCACGGTGGCCGAGGTCGCCGAGCTGATGCGGGTCTCGAAGATGACGGTCTACCGCCTCGTGCACTCGGGCGAACTGCCCGCAGTCCGCTTCGGACGCAGCTATCGTGTGCCGGAGTCGGCGGTCACCGAGGCCTTGCAACGGCCGATCGCCGACGTCGGCTAGACTGTTCCGAGGCATTTTTCCTTTTGCCCCGTTCCCGGGCGCGGCCAGGCCGCGTCCAGACCCCGATCTAGTGAGGTTTTCCGTGGGTTCTGTCATCAAGAAGCGCCGCAAGCGCATGGCGAAGAAGAAGCACCGCAAGCTGCTTCGCAAGACCCGCCACCAGCGCCGCAACAAGAAGTAAAGCGGCATCCGCACCAAGCGCCTGTCTCCGGACGGGCGCTTCGTGTATCCCTGCTGCCGCCGGCAGAGCCCGCGACCCGAGAGGCCGTCATGAAGTCCATCACCGTCCAGCAGCTGCGTGACCGCGTCGAGACCCCGCTCATCGACGTGCGCGAGGTCGACGAGTACACCGCCGGTCACGTGCCCGGCGCCATCAACATCCCGATGTCGGCTATCGGCGGCCGCCTCGACGAGCTCCCCGACGGCGCATTCGATGTGATCTGCGCGATCGGCGGCCGCTCCGGGCGCGTGGTCGAGGCGCTCGAGGCCCGCGGCTATGACGTCACCAACGTCGACGGCGGCACCAACGAGTGGGTTGCCGCCGGGTACCCGGTCGAGGCGTGACGCAAGCGCCGAGTGTGACCACCGTCACCCTGATCGGCAAGCCCGACTGCCATCTCTGCGACGTCGCGCGCGAGGTCGTCGAGACCGTCGTGGCGGAGCTCCCCGAGGACTCGGTCGATGTCGAGGAGTACTCGATCGCCGACGACCCCGCCCTCTACGCGCTGTGGTGGGAGAAGATCCCGGTCGTGCTCATCGACGGCGAGCTCCACGGGCACTGGCGCGTGTCGCCCGACCGCCTGCGCGCCGCGCTGACCGCCTGAGGAGCAGCATCCGTTCTCCGCATCAGGAGATCTGGCGGAGGCAGGACGATTCGCGCGCGATCGTCCTGCAGCGGCCGGATGTCCTGATCCGAGAGAGGGCCGGGCTCAGGGGGCGAGGCGCGTCGGCCCGCGGAAGAGGTACGTGACCTCGCGGATCGAGTCCTGGCCGAGCAGCAGCATCATCACGCGCGCGAGGCCCATGCCGAATCCGCCGTGAGGCGGGGCGCCGTAGCGGAAGAAGTCGAAGTAGAAGTCGAGGTGCTCGGCCCCGAGGCCCTTCTCCTTCGCCTGCTCGATCAGCACGTCGACGCGGTGCTCGCGCTGGGCGCCCGTGGTGATCTCGACGCCCTTGAAGAGGAGGTCGTAGGACTTGGTCAGCCCGGTCTCCTCGTTGCGCATGTGGTAGAAAGCGCGGATCTCGGGGTGGTAGTCGGTGATGAAGACGAACTGGTGGCCGTAGGTCTCCTCGACGTACGCGGAGATCTGACGCTCGCCCTCGGGGTCGAGGTCGCCGTCGGTGCGCGGGATGTCGTACCCGCGGCTCTTCACGATCTCGCGCGCCTCGGCCAGCGGGATGCGCGGGAACGGGATCGCGGGCACCTGCACCTCGAGACCGAAGAGCACCTCGATCTCGGCGCCGTGCTTGTCCTTGACGGCCTGGAAAGCGGTCTGCAGGAGTTCCTCCTGCATCGCCGCGACGTCCTCGTGGGAGTCGATCCAGCTGATCTCGGCATCCACCGAGGTGAACTCCGTCGCGTGGCGCGACGTGAACGACGGGTCGGCGCGGAAGGCGGGGGCGATCTCGAAGATCTTGCCGAAGCCGGCGACCTGGGCCATCTGCTTGAAGAACTGCGGCGACTGAGCGAGGTACGCGGTCTTCTCCTCGAAGTACGGCACCTCGAAGAGCTCGGCGTTGGACTCCGATGCCGACGCCATGAGCTTGGGGGAGTGCACCTCGATGTAGTCGCGCTCGATCCAGTACGAGCGGAAGGCGTGCTCGAGGGTGGTCTGCACGCGGAAGATGAGGTTGTTGCGGCGCTGACGCAGGTCGAGGAAGCGCCAGTCCATGCGCTTGTCGAGACCCGAGTCGGCCGCGATGGGCGTCTCGGGGAGGGCCGCCGTGGCGACATCCAGCGCGCCGATCTTGATCTCCACGCCGCCGAGCTTGACCCGCTCGTCGTGCTTGAGGTCGCCCGTCACGGTCAGAAACGTGCCCGTGGCGAGGTTCGAGATGAGGTCGGTGAGGGCCAGGGCCGCAGCATCCTGTTCCGTGCCGTCCTCTGCCGGACGCGTCGCGGGGTTCACCAGCTGCACCGCACCGGATTCATCGCGGAGGATGACGAACTGCACCTTCTTCTGATCGCGGACGGTCTCGACCCACCCGGAGACGGAGACGGGGCCATCGGCCAGACCCTGCAGCTGCTTGACGAGGACGCGTTCACTCACGAGCGACAAGTCTAGGTGACCCATCGCGCCCGCCCTCGCCGGAAGGGCGCGCGCGCCGCTACGATGCGGGCATGACCACGCCTGAGCCCGAGCCGCGCCTTCCGGCCGCGGTCGCGGCATCCGTTCCTCCCTATCCAGGGGCGCCCGGCTACGTCATCCCCGAGGGCGGCGGGGAGCCGGCGGCGAAGCGTCCGGTGAAGACACTGGATCTGGTGATCACCATCGTCCTGCTCGTCGCCGACGGCGTGCTGGCCGCGCTCGCCTCGATGATGGGCATGTTCCTCGTGATGGCATCCGACCCGTGCGGCAACCTCACGTGCGACGGAAGCCTCATTGCGATCGGCTGGATGATGGGCATGATCCTGCCCTGGGTGGCATTCGCCATCACGACGGTCGTCGCGATCATCCTGATGGTCAAGCGTCGACTGGCGTTCTGGGTGCCGCTCGCGGGGGCCGCGCTCATCGTTCTCTCGCTCGTGCTCGCCTTCGTCGTCACGGCAGCAGGGGTGCCGGGCTCGAGCCTCTGAGCAGGACGCGTTCCGGAAGACCCCCTCGGCTTCCGGGGGTCAGCACCCGGGTTTCGCTCATCTCCGGTCCGTAGCGTGGACCCGTCGCGCCGAACGGTCGCGGCCGCCGCCACCAGGTGCCGACGGACGGACGGGGATCCGACGAATGACGACTGCGACGACGACCGACGGCTCCTGGCTCAGCGCTCTCGCGGACTGGGCCGTCTCGCTGATGGACGTGATCGGACCCGCCGGGGCGGGCATCGCGATCGCGATGGAGAACCTCTTCCCACCGCTGCCCAGCGAGGTGATCCTGCCGATGGCGGGGCTCGCCGCCAGCCGCGGATCGTTCTCGCTGGTCGAGGCGCTGATGTGGACCACCGTCGGATCCGTCGCCGGCGCACTCCTCCTCTACGGGCTCGGCGCCTGGCTCGGGATCGCGCGGCTGCGCACGATCGCGACCAAGGTGCCGCTGCTGCGCCCGGAAGACATCGACCGCACGGTCGCGTGGTTCGGGCGTCATGGCGGCAAGGCGGTGTTCTTCGGGCGGATGATCCCGATCTTCCGGAGCCTCATCTCCATCCCCGCGGGAATCACCCGCATGCCGGTGTGGCGGTTCACGCTGCTGACGGCGACGGGAAGCCTGGTGTGGAACTCGATCTTCGTGTTCTCGGGCTTCTTCCTCGGGGAGTCCTGGCGCATCGTCGAGCGGTACGCCGACATCCTGCAGTACGTCGTCATCGCCGCCGCCGTCGCAGGCGTCGCGTGGTTCCTCTCCGTGCGGGTCCGCGCCGTGCTCGCGTCCCGCAGCACGTCGAGCGGTCCCGAGCCCGGGCTCGACTGAGCTCCCCGTCGACCGGTCGACGAAGCTGGGAGAACGCTCAGCCGGTCCACAGAGCACCCCCACGTAGACTGGGCCGGTGCCCGCCGCTCGCCTTCATCTCGTGCGCCACGGGGAGGTCCACAATCCTGCCCGCGTGCTCTACGGGCGACTCCCGGGGTATGGGCTCAGCGTCGACGGCCGCCACATGGCCCGGCAGGCCGCCGAGTACATCGAGGCGCTCGAGCGTCCCGTGTCCGCGCTCGTGTGCTCGCCCCTGCAGCGCACACAGGAGTCGGCCGTGCCGTTCACCGAGATCTTCGGACTCACCCCCGTCGCCGACGAGCGGGTCATCGAGCCGACCAACGTCTTCGAGGGCAAGCGCATGGCGATGGCCCTCATCAACCCGTGGAACTGGCGGCATCTGCGCAAGCCCGCACTGCCCAGCTGGGGCGAGCCGTATGCGGACGTCGTGGGCCGCATGAACTCGGCGATGACGCACGCGTGGGATGCCGCGGACTCGGGTGACGTCGTCATCGTGTCGCATCAGCTCCCGATCTGGATCACCCACCTCGCGGTGGCCGGGCTCCCGCTCCGGCACGACCCCCGGGCGCGGCGCTGCGCGCTGTCGAGCGTGACGAGCTTCGAGATGGTCGACGGCAAGTGGACCGAGACCGCCTACGCCGAACCGGCGTCGACGGCCGGCGCGGTGGACGTGGGGGCGGTATGACCGAGCCGGTCGTTGAGCGAGCTTGCGTGTCGAAACGCCCCACACGCGGTGCACGACTGCGGGCCGCGGCATCCGCGCTCCTCGTCGCCGGGCTGATCTCGGGGCTCGCCGCGTGCACGAGCGACCCCCTCGCCGAGCAGTACCGCTCGGGCGACAACAAGGGCTTCGTCGCCGCCGACGGGTTCCGCGTCGTCGAGATCCCGGCCGAAGACCGCACCGAGCCGGTCGAGTTCGAGGGCGTGCTCGACACCGGCGGCTCGACCACGAGCGCCGATTATGCGGGCGAGGTGCTCGTCGTGAACTTCTGGTACGCCGGCTGCGCGCCGTGCCGCGTCGAGGCTTCCGAGCTGGCCGCTGTCGACGCGGAGTTCCAGGGCCAGGGCGTCTCATTCCTCGGCGTGAACCTGTACGACGGCGCCGCGGCGTCGCAGGCTTTCGCCGAGAAGTACGGCGTCGAGTACCCCAGCGCGCTGGCGATCGAGGACGGCTCGATCAAGCTCGCCTTCGCGGGGGAGACCCCGCTCAACGCCGTGCCCGTCACGATCGTGCTCGACAAGCAGGGCCGCGTGGCAGCGCGCCTGGTCGGCCAGATCGAAGAGGCCTCGATCCTCGAGACGATCGTGCGCGACGCCCTGGAGGAGTCGTGAACCTCGGCGCCCTCGTCGCCGACGGGTCGCTCCTGATCGCCATCCCGATCGCGATCCTCGCCGGCGCCATCTCGTTCCTGTCGCCGTGCGTGCTCCCGCTCGTTCCGGGCTATCTCGGATTCATCGGCGGCGCGGTCTCGCCGCGGCCGGCGCCCGTGGCCGTCGGCACGGCGACCCGGTCGTTGAGCGAGCGAGGAACGAGGGAGTCGAAACGCGCCGACCCTGCGACGGACCCTGAACCCAGCCCCGCCCGAGGCCGCCTCGTGCTCGGCGTCCTCCTCTTCATCGCGGGGTTCACCGTGGTGTTCGTGAGCATGGCGATGCTCGGCGGCACGCTGGGACGCTTCCTGCTCGAGTACCAGGACCTCATCACGCGCATCCTCGGCGTCGTCATCATCGCGATGGGCCTCGTCTTCATCGGGTGGTTCGGGCTCGCGCAGCGCATCGCGCGGCCGCAGGTCCGCGGAAACCTCGGGCTCATCGGCGCCCCGTTGCTGGGCATCGCGCTCGGCATCGGCTGGGCGCCGTGCATCGGCCCGACCCTCGCGGTCATCCTGACGATGGCGTTCGACTCCGGCTCGGCCGCGCGCGCAGCGCTGCTGGGCGTCGCGTACTCGTTGGGCCTCGGCATACCGTTCCTCCTCCTCACCCTCGGGTTCGGGTGGGCGACGCGTTCGGTGTCGTTCGTGCGGCGCCACATCCGCGTGGTCAACCTCATCGGCGGCGCCCTGCTCATCGTGCTGGGCCTGCTCATGGTGACGGGTGTCTGGACCGCCGTGATGGCCCAGCTCCAGGGGGTGTTCGCCAGTGTCCCGGCCCCGCTCTGACGCTCCGGAAGGTTCCACGACCGACGAGATGACCGACCCCCTCAGGCCCTCCGACCACGCGGACTCCGCAGCATCCGACATCACTCAGCCCGCTCTCGGCATCGTCGGGTGGCTGCGCTGGGGCTGGCGTCAGCTCACGTCGATGCGCACCGCCCTCGTGCTCCTGCTCCTGCTCGCGATCGCCGCCGTGCCGGGCTCCCTCGTCCCGCAGCGCAGCGCCGACCCCAACGGCGTGCGCCAGTACTTCGTCGACAACGCCGACCTCGCGCCGGTGCTCGACAACCTGAGCCTGTTCGACGTGTACACGTCGCCGTGGTTCTCGGCGATCTACATCCTGCTGTTCGTCTCGCTCGTCGGATGCGTCATCCCGCGCACCACGCACCACTACAAGGCGATGCGCGCGCGGCCGCCGCGCACCCCGGTGCGATTGGCTCGTCTTGACGCCCATCGCTCCGAGATCCTGGAATACCAGAACGACACGGATGCCGCCGCCGCCGCGGCGACCGCGATCGAGGCCGCCGGGCGGCAGCTGAAGAAGGCGGGGTACCGCGTCGCCCGCTACGACGGCGCGAAGGGGCTCTCGGTGTCGGCGGAGCGCGGGTACCTGCGCGAGACCGGCAACCTGGTGTTCCACGCGTCGCTGGTCGGCGTGCTGCTCGCGGTCGGCATCGGCGGCGGGTTCACATACACCGGCCAGACGGTCATCATCGAGGGCCGCACGTGGGTCAACACGATGCTCGACTACACATCGTTCAACCCGGGCCGGTTCGTCGACGAGGACGCCCTCGAGCCCTACGCGCTCACCCTCGACGACTTCTCACTCTCGTACGTGACCCCGGGTAGGAAGGGCGCGGGCCAGGCGGGCGACTTCGTCGCGCACCTGACGACCCGGTTCCCGGACGCCGACGCCGCCGAAGGCGAGGTGCGCGTCAACCACCCGCTGCAGATCGCCGGCGACAAGGTCTACCTGATGGGCAACGGCTATGCGCCCACCATCACGATCCGCAACGCTGACGGTGACGTGGTGTTCTCGGAGTCGGTGCCGTTCCTGCCGCAGGACAACAACATGACCTCGCAGGGAGTCGTGAAGGTGCCGGACGGCCTCCGTGAGCAGGTCGGCCTCGTGGGCTTCTTCTATCCCACCGCGCAGGAGCTCACGAACGGCGCCTACACCTCGGTGTACGGCGACCTCGAGTATCCGATGCTCACGTTCTGGGTCTACGCCGGCGACCTCGGCATCGACGGCGGCGTGCCGAAGTCGGTGTACACGCTCGACCCGAGCGAGATGACGCAGCTCGCCGGCGGCGACTCGGGCACCGAATCGCTCGCGCTGAAGCCCGGCGACACCGTTGACCTTCCGGACGGCCTCGGCACCATCACGTTCGAGAACGAGGCACCGGACGCCGCCGGCTTCCAGGACTCGGTCAAGCGCTACGTGTCGCTCTCGATCCACCGCGACGCCGCCGCAGCCTGGGTGCTCGTGTTCGCGGTGCTCGCGACAGCTGGCCTGCTCGCCGCGCTCTTCGTGCCGCGGCGGCGCATGTGGGTGAAGGCGACCAGGCAGGGCCACACCGTGCACCTCGAGTACGCCGGTCTGGCGCGTGGGGAGGACCCCGCGCTCGACGGCGCGGTCGAGCAGTTCGCCCAGCGTCACCTCGCGTCGCTCGCCGGCGCCGCTCCCGCGGGCGACCTCGACTCCCAGCGCGAATCCACCCCCGACGTAGACTGAGAGCCATGCCCGACGCCTCCCCCCTCACCCTCGACTCGGTCTCGGTGCTGCTGGTCTGGACGGCCATCGCGATCTACGCCCTCGCGTTCATCGCGTACGCGGTCGACCTGGCCCGCCGCGGCGCCCTGGCCGTCGATGCGAAGGACGCCGCCGCCCAGACCGCGCGCGAGCGCGAGCTCGTCGCCGCAGGCGCCGGCTCGCGTACCGGCATCGTCGAGCAGATGCGCGCTCAGGAGACGGCGTCGGAGGAGGCTCTCAACGCTCCTGTCGGAAAGCGCGCGCGGCTCGTGTGGGCCCGCATCGGGACGTCGCTCGCGGTGCTCGGGTTCCTGTTCCACCTCGGCGGCGACGTCACCCGCGGCATCGCCGCGGGGCGCGTGCCGTGGTCGAACATGTACGAGTTCGCCCTCACCGGCACGCTCCTCATCGTCGCCGTCTACCTCGGTGTGCTCTTCCGCTACGACCTGCGCTTCCTGGGCACCTTCATCACCGGCCTCGTGGTGGTGCTGCTGGGCGGCACGGCCATCTGGTTCTACACCGACATCGTCCCCCTCATGGACCCGCTCAAGTCCGTGTGGCTCGTCATCCACGTCTTCGTCGCGTCGCTCGCAACCGCGCTGTTCGCCCTCGCGTTCGGCCTCTCGGTGCTGCAGCTCATGCAGGCCCGGCGCGAGACGAGGATCGCGGCTCTCGCGAAGGCGGAAGCCGCAGCATCCGATGGCGTCAAGACCGGACCGGGCTTCCTCAAGACCCTCCCGAGCGCCGATGCGCTCGAGTCGCTGGCATACCGGTTCGCGATCCTCGGGTTCATCTTCTGGACCTTCACTCTCATCGCCGGCTCGATCTGGGCGAACGACGCGTGGGGCCGCTACTGGGGCTTCGACACCAAGGAAGTCTGGACCTTCGTGATCTGGGTGCTCTACGCGGGCTACATCCACGCGCGCGCGACGCGGGGCTGGCGCGGTGCGCGGTCGGCGTGGCTGTCGATCATCGGCTTCACCGCCGTGATCTTCAACTTCACCATCGTCAACATGTTCTTCAAGGGCCTGCACGCCTATTCGGGCCTCAGCTGAGCTCACCCGTCACGTTGTGCTGCCGCGAGCAGCTGTTCGCGAAAGGGGAGCGGGACCTTTCGTCGGCTCACTCGGCGGTGAGTCCTTTCGGGGGCTGCGCACTTTCCTCCACCACACGATGACGGCGAGGATCGCCGCTCCGACCGCGCTTCCGATCGTCCAGATGAGCGGCCGGTTCACGTCGACCCAGTAGGCGGCGTGGTGGAGCGCCGACGCCTTCACGCGCACGTCTGTCGTGAACGACGACACATTCTTCCCCGCGTACTCGAGATCGCCCGCCGACTCGTCGACGACGATGGCGGGTCGAAGCTCGAGTCGCAGCTGCTCGTCGACGGGCTTGTGGGCGGTCACGGTCCACGACCACTCGATGACGCCGCTCGGCGTGAACTCCTGCAGCACCCATCCTGCGTCCGTCTCTCCGGTCCGGCGGACGACCTCCAGCGCCTCGCCGACGGCGGTCAGCCGCGCGGCCACGGTGCACTTCACGAGGACGGCTTCGCTCGTCGCCGTGCCGTCCTGGACCTCGACGACCTCGTCGGCGGGAAGAGGCTCGGAGCGCGCGTCGACGGCCGCGTTGTAGTTGGCGCCGACCTCGATCGTCACGCTCATGTGATCGGGGTAGTCGACGAGGGCATCGCGCCATTCCTCGACGCCGCGCGCGCAGCGCTCCTGGAACGCGATCACGGCGTCTCCCTTGCCGCCGCCGATGTCTGCACCCTCGTCGTCGGGGCCGCCGATCGGAGGCGGCAACAGGGTGGGCTGGGGATCGACGGGGACGTGGTCGCCCGGAGGCGTTCCCGGGAAGGGCGGGGGAGCGCCGCCATCGACGTCTCCCGGCGAGGGGTTCGGCACCGGGTCCGCGGGCGGCGCGTCGCCGTGCGCGACGCATCCGGTCAGGAGGGCCAGCACCGCGCCGATCAGCGCTGCTGAGGCGAGACGTCCTTTCATGTCGGCTCCCACCGATTCGACGTCGTCCGGGGTGAACGGCTACTCGTCAAGGGAGAGGGGTGCTGGGGGCTCCGAGATACGCCGGAACGCGGCATCCGCCCCTCCGCAACGCGTGCGCGCACGGACGGATCGCAGCGAGTAGGGTCAGGCCGCGGCGGGCCGGGGGCTCAGGACGACCACCGGGGTCTCGCGGTTGCGCAGCGCCGCGTAGGCGTCGAGGTCCGCGTCGCCCTCGAGGGTGCGCCACACTGCCCACAGGCGTTCGCGCTCCGCACCCGTCGCCTCGTGGGCGAGCACGTCGCGCGTGCCATCGGGAAGATCCACGGATGCCGCGGGCCGGGCCTTGAGGTTCAGCCACCACGCCGGCGGCGGGTCGCCCCAGCCGTTCATCGCGAGGGTGACGAGGTCGGGGCCGTCCTCGAAGTACCCGAGGATCGCGACGCGCGGACTGCCCGACCGGCGGCCGACCGTGTGCAGGCGCATCATCCCGTAGACGGTGGGGGACGGATGCCGCAGCCCCACGCGTCCGCCGGTCACACGGTACAGCGCACGATGGACGACCCACGCGGTTCGGATGAACCAGCGCGGCGGGATCCGGGCGCTCTCGCGCGGCGCCTCGGTCGGATGCGGGGAGGGGGCGTTCATGGCTCCGATCCTGGCGCCCCGGCCCGGCGTGGGCAATCGGCCGATCGGCCAGAGTCCGCCGCCGAAGGAACGAGGCCGCCGAGACGGTTTGGGGCGTGTGCCGCGCGTTCAGGGCGCGTGCTGTGCGCCCCGAACCTCCGGATTGCGCCCCAAACCCGACCAACGCGCCGAGCATGAGCGGGTCAGGCGGTCGCGGGGGTCGCCTTCAGCAGCGCCCGCGCCGATGTGCTGCGCCGGCGCGCGACCGCCAGGATCGTCGCGCCCAGGCCGAGAAGCGTCCACACCACGAGGCCGGCGATCGCGGCGCCGAGGCCGGACGCCGACGTGAGGGCTGCGAGCATGCCGTTGTAGGCGGGGCCGGTGGGCAGCAGCGCCGCGACGCTCGAGAGCACACCGGGCACCGTCGAAACGACGCCGGTCGCGACGGCGAACACGCCGATGAGCGCGGCGATCCAGCGCCCGGCGCCGCCGAACACGGCGATCAGCGCCTGGTTCACCGCGGAGAACGCGATGCCCGCGACGACCGCGACCAGGGCGAACACCCACCAGTCCGCCCATGCGTACGACGCGGCGAGCTGCACGACGCCGGCGACCAGCAGACCCTGCAGCGCACCGAGTCCGGCGGCCGGCGCGAACGAGCGAAGCGCCAGCGCCGCCGAGGGCTTGCGCGACGTGAGTGCGCGACGCGACACCGCCTGAAGCGCGACGAAGGTGCCGAGCCCGCCGAACCACAGCGCGAGGGTCGCGAGCAGGGGGATGGCGGAAGCGCCGAACAGGGACGTGCCCACGCCCTCGGCCTCCACGGGGTTCGCCACCACGGCGGCGAGGTCGGTCGCCTCGTCGTCGGTGTACGACGGGAGGGAATCGGATGCTGTGGCGAGGCCGGTCGCGAGCTCGCCGGTGCCGTCCGCGAGCTGGGCCATACCGTCGGCGAGGCTCGTCGCACCGTCGGCGGCCTGGGTTGCGCCAGAGGCCAGTTGCGATGCGCCGTCGGAGAGACCGCTCGCACCGCTCTGGATGCCGGTGACGCCGGTCGCCAGCTGGCCCGCGCCCGCGGCCGACTGGTCGATGCCGCCGGCGAGCTGGGTGAGACCCCCCGCGAGTGTGCCGACCCCGGCGCCGATCTCCCGGAACTGGGCGGCGAGCTTCGCCGTGCCGTCCGTGTCGAACGCCTTCAGGGCGAACTGCGTGGTGCCGGCATCCTTCGCTGCCGTGGCGGCCTGTTCTGCCGCGTCGCCCGTGTCAGCTGCGGCGGTCGCGAGCTGCGTGCAGAAGTCGGAACCGGCCGGTGCGCACTGGGCCGCGAGCTTCGCGAGAGTGGCCGCCTGCGTGCCGATCGCCTGCGCCGTCGCGGCCGTGCTGGCGGCGGCCGTGTCCGCGAAGTTCGACACCGGGTCGGGAACGAGCCCGTTCTGCTCGAGCGTCGCGGCTCCGGCGTTCACGCCGTCCGCGATCTGCTGCGCACCGCCCGCGGCCTCGCGCGTCTTGCCGGCGATCGTCGTGAGCCCCGACTGCAGCGATGTCGCGCCGCCCGCGATCTGACCGGCGCCGCTCGCGAGCTGCGAGGCCCCGTCAGCCAGCTGCTCGTTCCCGTCGGCGAGCTGCGAGATGCCGCCCGGCAACTCGGCCGCGCCGTCGGCGGCCTGGGTCGCGCCGTCCGCGAGCTGCTGCGCGCCGTCGGCGGCGGTGCCGAGCTGGTCGCCCAGCGTCGTGAAACCGAGGAAGACGTTCTCGAGGTAGACGGTCGACAGCTGCGCCCCCATGGTGGAGGCGGCCGCCGAGGCGACCTGCGCCGTGATGGCGTCGTCGACGATGAGGCTGTCGGGCGGCGTCGTCACCTCGATCGTGGCCTGCTCGGGCGTCTCGCCCGGCCGGGTCGACAGGGCGGCCGCCGTGAAGTTCTCGGGGATCGTGATGACGGCGGCGTACGTGCCGTCCGCGAGGCCTGCGGCCGCGTCATCCGCGTTCGACAGCGTCCAGGTGAGGTTGCTGTCGAGGTCGTCCGAGCCCTCGACGAGGCCGGCGGTGAGCTGGCGGCCGAGCGGCACCAGCTGCCCGTCGACCGTGACCGGCTCGTCCTCGTTCACGATGGCTGCGGTCAGGTTGTCGAGCCGCTCCACCGGGTTGTACAGCGCGGCCACCAGGATGCCGCCGATGACGACGGGCAGCAGCAGCACGCCGATCAGCGTCAGCCACGTGACGGGCCGCGTCGAGCGCGCGCGCTCGACGGCCGTGGTGATCCAGTTCGGGGTCATGCGTTCACCTCTGCGGTGGGGGTGGTCTGGGCGGTGGCGGGGCGCAGCGTGATCGAGGTCACGTCGGGGCGGTGCGCGTCCGCGAGGAGCGCGAGAGCCGCGCTCTCGGTGCGGCCGGTCACGACGAGCGTCAGACGCTCATCACTCGCGGCCAGCGCCGCAGCCGCGTCGCGGAGCAGCGCTGCGGCCTGGTCGCGCTCCGCGTGATCGAGCGCGTCGACGCCCTCTATCACGACGAGGCCTGTCCTTCCGGCGAGGGCTCGGCGCAGCGCCGGAACGCGATCGTCGGCGTCGGCCAGGAGCGCGAGCCCGACGTGCGCGCGCACCCAGGCCCCGCGCTCGGGGAGCAGGTGCCCGGCGACGCGCAGGCGTCCGTCGGTGCTGGCGAGCCGCGCCGCGATCGTGAGCGCGAAGGCCCGCGCGGCGCGGGGTTCGCCGGTCGCGATGAGCGTGCCGCCCGGCTCGACGCGGAACGCGGCGTCCTCGAACAGCACGACCTCGCCGGCCGAGCCGCCCGCGTCCGCGCGCACGGCGACGCCGTCGCCGACGACCACGGCCGTCGTGTCCGGCTCCGGCCACCCGGCGAGCGACAGCTCGCGCTCGACGGCCTCACCCTCGATGTCGAAGTGGGGGAGGACCCGCTCGAGCCAGCGCGGCATCCACCACGCCTTGTCGCCGAGCAGCGTCATGATGGCCGGCACGAGCGTCATGCGCACGAGGAAGGCGTCGACGGCGATGCCGACGGCGAGGCCCAGCGCGATGGGCTTGATCGACGAGTCGCCCTCGGGCACGAAGGCCGCGAACACCGCGAACATGATGACGGCCGCCGCGGTGACCACGCGCGCCGAGGCCGTGAAGCCCGAGCGCACGGCGCCGACCGCGATGTCGCGACCGCTGCGCGTCGCATGGCCGCCGGCGGCGCGGCGGGCGTGGACGTAGTCCTCGCGCATACGGCTGACGAGGAAGACCTCGTAGTCCATCGCCAGTCCGAACAGCACGCCCATGAGGATGATGGGCATGAAGCTGATCACCGGGCCCGTGCGGTCCACGTGCAGGAGGTCCGCGCCCCAGCCCCACTCGAACACGGCGGCGACGACACCGAACGCCGCCATCACCGACAGCAGGTAGCCGAGAGCGGCCTTGATCGGCACCCAGATCGAGCGGAACACGATCATGAGGAGCACGAGCGACAGCCCCACGACGAACACGCCGAATGGCAGCAGGGCGGCGCCGAGGCGGTCCGAGATGTCGATGCCGACGGCGGTGAATCCGGTCACTTTCAGGTCGACGCCGTACTCGTCCTCGAGCTCCGGGGCGAGCGCGCGCAGATCGCGGACGAGCTGGGCGGTCGCGGGGTCGTCGGGTGCCGTCTCGGGCACGATCTGGATCAGCCCGGTGTCGGCGGTCTCGTTCGGCGTCGCGAGGGCGACCTCCTTCACGCCGGGGACCTTCTCGATCTCCGCCTTGAGATCGGCCATGAGTCCGAGCGGATCCGTGGAGGTCACGATCGTGCCCGTCATGATGAGCGGCCCGTTCGACCCCGGACCGAAATGCTCGGCCGTGAGGTCGTACGCCTGACGCGCCTGGCTCGACTCCGGCTGCTGGCCGGCGTTCGGCAGGGCGAGCGCGAGGCTCGCGGCAGGGATCGCCATGACGCCGAGGGTGAGGACCACGGCGACGGTGGTGACGATCGGGTGCCTGGTCACCAACTGCACCCAGCGGTTCGTCCTCTTCTTCAGCGCGGGCGCCGGGAGTGCCGCTTCGCCCGCCTCGACATCGGGGTCCGCGGTCCCCGCCGCGCTGTCGGCTTCCGGCGTCGTGGAGCGGCGGGCGCCGGGAAGCGGCATCCCTCTCCGCTTCCTGCCGTGGCCCCAGCCGGCGACGCGGTGCTTCGCGAAGCCGAGGAGGGCGGGCGTCAGCGTGATGGCGACCACGACGGCGATCGCCACGGCGACGGCGGCGGCGATGCCCATCGTCGTGAGGAAGGGGATGCCGGCGAAGCCGAGGCCGATGAGGGCGATGAGCACCGTGATGCCGGCGAACACGACGGCGGACCCCGCGGTGCCGGTCGCGCGCGCGGCGGACTCCTCGGGCTCGACACCGGCGCGCACCTGGTCCTGATGTCGCGCGACGATGAACAGGGCGTAGTCGATCCCGACCGCGAGGCCCAGCATGATCGCGAGCATCGGCGTCGTCGAGGACACCGAGACGAACGCCGTGGCGACGAAGATGAGCGCGATCGCGAGGCCGACTCCGATGAGCGCGGACACGAGCGGGAACCACGCGACGGCGAACGAGCGGAACGTCACGATGAGGACGAACAGCGCGATCAGCACGCCCACCGCCTCGATGAGGGACAGCGCGGGCACGGACGTCGAGAAGAGGTCGCCGCCCATGGCGACCTGCGAGCCCTCGGGGAGCGTCTCGCGCAGGTCGTCGGCGACGTCTTCGAGGCCTTCCTTCGTCTCGTCCGAGACATCGGTGGACTGGCCGTCGAACTGCAGACGGATGATCGCGGCGGAGTCGTCGTCCGACACCATGCCCGTCACCATCTCGTTGAAGGGGTCGGTCACGGCGATGACGCCGCCGAGGTCCTCGAGGTGCGCGACGGTGTCGTCGATCGCAGCCGCGTAGGGATCCTCGTCGATGTGGTCGCCTTCCGCGGTGACGATCACCAGCTGCGCGCTCGTGCCGCTCGCCTGCGGGAAGCTGCGGTCGAGGAGGGCGATGCCCTCTTGCGCCTCGGTGCCGGGGATCGTGAAGGAGTTGTCGGTGCCGCCCAGGTGAGGTGCGGCGAAGCCGAGGGCGATCAGCAGCAGCAGCAGCCACGAGACCAGCACCCGCCACGGGTGGCGGTAGGTCCAGCGGCCGAGCGCGTACAGAAGAGTCGACAACAGCGCCTCCGGTTACGGGTGGAGAGTTCGGGAACCGTCGATACAGCGCTGTATCGGATACATGAGTGTATCGTAGGGCGGACCCGTGGCCCGAACCTGAGTAGTGCGTGTGAGACTGGACGAGATGGAGGACCGATGACCGACACCCCCGTGGCCGAAGCGACCGGCACCTCTCGTCGTCGCGAGGCGACCCGGCAGAAGCTGCTGGATGCCGCCGCCCTGGTGTTCGCGGAAGTCGGCCTGGATGCAGCATCCGTCGAAGCGATCTGCGAGCGCGCGGGCTTCACGCGGGGGGCGTTCTACTCGAACTTCGAGACCAAGGACGAGCTCATGCTGGCGCTCACCGAACGAGTGGCCGGCGAGAAGATCGACGAGGTCGCCGAGCGCGTGGCTCTGCTGCAGGAGCGCGGCGAAGACCTCGAGCCGGGCGCCCTCGTGCGCCAGCTGCTCGACGTCGCGTTCGACAAGAAGCAGGGCATCCTGCTGACGAGCGAGATCCGCACCCGCGCCATGCGCGATCCGCGGCTCGCCGAGACCTACCTCGCGTGGCAGACGGGGATGGTCGAGCGCGTCGGCTCGTTCATCGAGGAGCTTGCGCTCACGTATCGGTTCCGCTTGCGCGTGCCCGCGCGAGAGTTCGCCGGCATCATCCTGCAGACCTGGGAAGACACCTCGGCCTTCGCCATCATGTCGGGCCTCAGCACCGCCCAGACGCACGCTCTCGTGAACGAGCGCACCGCGCGGCTCGCCACGGCTCTCGTCGACCCCCTCTGATCTCCTCGGGCTCTATCCGGTCGTTGAGCGAGCGTGCGAGTCGAAACCCCCCGCGCTTGTCGACCCCCTCCGAGTTCCCCGGTCGTTGAGCGAGCTTGCGAGTCGAAACGCCTCGCGCTTGTCGACCCCCTCCGAGTTCCCCGGTCGTTGAGCGAGCTTGCGAGTCGAAACCCCCCGCGCTTGTCGACCCCTCCGAGTTCCCCGGTCGTTGAGCGAGCTTGCGAGTCGAAACGCCCCGAGCCTTCCTCAGGCACTGAGCCCCGCCGGCGTCACTGCGCGGTGCGAAGCACGTCGTAGCAGCGGGCCACGCGGTCGAGCCACCACTGACGGCGGTCGGCGGATGCCGCGTGCGCGGCGAGCAGCGCCGGGTCGGGGGTCACCCTGCCCACGGCGAGCACGCCGGCGCGCGGCGTGAGTGGCGGATCCACGACGTCGGCCGTGAACAGCGACGCGGTGCCGAGCCCGCAGTCGTAGTCGTAGTCGAGCTCAGGGAGCGCCGCAGCCAGCGCCACGCCCATCGACAGCCCCACGGACGTATCGAGAGCGCTCGACACGATCGCGGGAAGCCCGGCCACCTCGACGATTCCGAGCGCCCGCCGCACCCCACCGAGCGGCTGCGCCTTGATCACCAGCAGGTCGGCCGCGCCCGCTCGTGCCACGGCGAGGGGATCCGTCGCCTTGCGCACGCTCTCGTCCGCCGCGATCGGGATGCCCATGTACTTCACGCGCCGGCGCAGCTCGGCGAGCTCCTCGACGCTCGCACACGGCTGCTCGACGTACTCGAGGTCGAATTCGGCCAGCGCATGCACCGCGTGCTCGGCCTCGTCGACGTTCCACGCGCCGTTGGCATCGACGCGGATGCGCCCCTCAGGCCCCATCGCCTCGCGCACCGCGCGCACGCGGGCGACGTCGTCCGCGAGCACCTGTCCGGGCTCGGCCACCTTGATCTTCGCGGTCCGGCAGCCGTCGTATCGCGCGAGAACGGACGGAACGGATGCTGCAGCCACGGCTGGCACGGTGGCGTTGACGCCGATGAGCTCCCGGCGGGCGGCGGGGCGCGGCATCCGTGAATCCTCGATGGCGGCAGCCAGCCACGTCGAAGCCTCGACGTCGTCGTACTCGGCGAAGGGGGAGAACTCGGCCCAGCCCTCCGGACCTTCGAAGAGGAGCGCCTCGCGCACGTCGATGCCGCGGAACCGCGTCGCGAGCGGCAGCGCCACCACGTGCGCGGTGTCGAGGATCTCGGCGAGCGGGGGGAGGTCTGCTGCGCTGCTCACGCCTCCATCCTGCCCCCAGTCGCCGACGCCTCCGTTCGCTTGCGTTGAATGTACGTGTCTTCCGCGTTCTCGCGTAGAGACACCGCAGGTGACGCGAACATCGATGTGCCGTTGACGATAGTGTGTGACACACAGTATGGTGTGAGGCATGAGCGAATCCGAGATCCTCGAGACGCACCTGCAGGAGCTGCGGCGCGGCACGGTCGTGCTGGCGTGCCTGCGGCTGCTCGAGACGCCCGGGTACGGCTACGGATTGCTCGAAGAGCTGGGGGAGCGAGGCTTCTCCACCGACGCCAACACCCTCTACCCGCTGCTTCGACGCCTCGAGAAGCAGGGGTACCTCACGAGCGAGTGGAACACCGACGAGTCCCGTCCGCGCAAGTTCTACCGCACCAGCCCCGCCGGTTCGCGCCTGGCGGGCGCTCTCACCGACGAATTCCACGCGATCGCCACGGCGATCGACGACCTTCCCCAGGAGAACTGACATGCACGCCACCACCCCCGCCACCCTCACCGACCGCTACGTCGACGCCGCCACGCGGACCGTCCCCGAGACCCAGCGGTCCGACCTCGCCGCCGAGCTGCGAGGCTCCATCGACGACCAGATCGAGGCGCGCATCGCCGACGGCGAGGAGTTCGCCTCGGCCGAGCGCGCGGTGCTCACCGACCTCGGGGATCCCGACAAGCTCGCCGCGCTGTACACCGATCGCCCCCTGTGGCTCGTCGGTCCGAAGTACTTCCTCGACTGGTGGCGGCTGCTCAAGCTGCTCCTCTACATCGTGCCCGCGTGCGCGGCGTTCGGGGTCTCGCTCGCGATGGTGCTCGACGGCGCCTCGTTCGGTGAGATCGTCGGCGCCGTCGTGCCGCTGATCCTCACTGTGGTCGTGCATCTTGCGTTCTGGACCACCCTGGTCTTCGTCATCCTCGAGCGCACCGGCCACGAGACGATGACCGGCCAGCCCTGGACACCCGACCAGCTGCCCGAGCCACGGCAGCGCGGCGCCGGCCTCGGCGACATGATCACCTCGCTCGCGTTCCTCGTGATCATGGCGGGCGTCGTGATGTGGGACCTCTTCGTCGGCTTCGTGCCCACCGAGCCGGGGCTCTCGTTCCTCGACCCGGGCCTCTGGCCCTGGTGGATCCTGGCGCTCTTCGGCGTGATGGCACTCGAAGCCGTGCTCGCCGTCGCCGTCTACGCCGTCGGACGCTGGACTGTGCCGCTGGCCGTGGCCAACGGCATCCTGAACCTCGTCATCGCGGTGCCGGCGCTGTGGCTGCTGTTCGAGGGACGCCTCATCAACCCCGAGTACTTCGCGACGATCATCTCCGACGACGCTGACGTCGTCGGCCCGATCGTGGGGACGGTGATCGGCTTCGTGATCGCGGGAGTCGCGATCTGGGACACGGTGGATGCCTCTCTCAAGGCGGTGCGCGCGCGTCGGCCGTGACGCGCGCTCACCTGAGGACCCGAGCCGGGATGCGGACGCGAGACCCGATCTCGCTCCGCATCCCGGCGCAATCCCTCCAACGAGGACCACCCCTCCGCGGCGGCCCTAGTCTTTCCCCATGCCCCTCCTCGACACTCCTGTGCGCCTCGGCGTGCAGCTGCAGCCCCAGCACGCCCCCTACTCCGCCTTCCGCGACGCGGTTCTCCGCCTCGAGGAGATGGGCGTCGACATCCTCTTCAACTGGGACCACTTCTTCCCGCTGACCGGCGACCCCGACGGCCTGCACTTCGAGTCGTGGACCATGCTCGCCGCGTGGGCGGAGCAGACCGAGCGCGTCGAGTTCGGTGCCCTCGTCAACTGCAACAGCTACCGCAACCCCGACCTGCAGGCCGACATGGCCCGCACGATCGACCACATCTCCGCGAAGGACGGCGTCGGCCGCTTCATCTTCGCCACCGGCTCGGGCTGGTTCGCCCGGGACTACGAGGAGTACGGGTATGACTTCGGCACCGCCGGGTCGCGCCTGAACGACCTCGCGGCCGGGCTCGAGCGCATCGAGGCGCGCTGGCAGAAGCTCAACCCGGCCCCGACGCGAGACATCCCGGTCATGATCGGAGGTTCGGGCGAGCAGAAGACGCTGCGCCTCGTCGCCCGCCACGCCGACATCTGGCACAGCTTCGTGCGCCCGGACCACCTGCCCCACAAGCTCGGCGTCATCGAGCGGTGGGCCGGGCGCGAGCAGCGCGACACGTCGAACCTGGTCATCTCGAACGAGCTGCACCGCCGCGACGAGGCCTACGCCGACGAGCTCTACGACGCCGGCGTGCGCCTCTTCACGCTCGGCTTCCACGGCCCCGACTGGGACTACGACCTCATCCGCCAGTGGCTGGCCTGGCGCGACGCCAAGAACGCCTGACTCTTTTCCCGACGGATGCTGCCGCCCGGCGCACGGCGCCGGGCCGCGGCATCCGTCATCCTCCGCGGACCGGTGCGGGGCTGGGGGGCGCCGCGCCGGGGCGGGCATCCGTCACGAACGAACCACAAGACAGGCCGGCGACTAAAATCGCCGGGGTGACCGCAGCACCGCCCGCACCCCGGTTCAGCCTCGACATCGACGGGGTTCCGCGTCCCGCGCGCTCGCAGCAGCTGCTCGACGGCGTGCGCGAGCGGGTCGTCATCGCCGACGGCGCGATGGGCACCATGCTTCAGCGGTACGACCTCTCGATCGACGGCGACTTCCAGGGGCTCGAGGGGTGCAACGAGATCCTCAACGTGTCGCGCCCGGACGTCGTGGGCGAGATCCATGACGCGTACCTCGCGGTCGGTGTCGACGCCGTCGAGACGAACACGTTCGGCGCGAACTGGTCGAACCTCGACGACTACGGCATCGTCGATCGCATCGCCGAGCTCGCCGAGAGGGGCGCCCGCATCGCGCGCGAGCGCGTCGAGGCTGCCGAGGCCGCCGACGGCCGCGTGCGCTGGGTGCTCGGGTCGATGGGTCCGGGCACCAAGCTCCCGAGCCTCGGGCACACCACCTACGACAACCTCAAGCAGACCTTCGCGCTGCAGGCCGAAGGCCTCATCGACGGCGGCGCCGACGCCTTCCTGGTGGAGACGAGCCAGGACCTCCTTCAGACGAAGGCCGCGATCAACGGCTGTCGTCAGGCGATCGTGAGCCGCGGCATCCGCCTCCCGATCTTCGTCGAGGTGACCGTCGAGACCACCGGCACCATGCTGATGGGGTCCGAGATCGGCGCTGCGCTGACGGCGATCGAGCCGCTCGGGGTCGACGCGATCGGCCTCAACTGCGCCACCGGTCCGACCGAGATGAGCGAGCACCTGCGGCACCTCTCGAAGCACGCGACGGTGCCGATCGCCTGCATGCCCAACGCCGGCCTGCCCGTGCTCGGCGCGAACGGAGCGCACTATCCGCTGACGCCCGTCGAGCTCGCGACCGCGCATGAGCAATTCGTGCGCGAGTTCGGGCTGGGCCTCGTCGGCGGGTGCTGCGGCACCACGCCCGAGCACCTCGCCGCGGTCGTCGAGCGCCTGCGTCCGGTCGGGGGCGTCGAGGCGCGCCGCCCGGAGCTCGACCCGGGCGTCGCGTCGCTGTACCAGCACGTGTCGTTCCAGCAGGACGCCTCGTACCTCGCGATCGGCGAGCGCACCAACGCGAACGGCTCGAAGGCGTTCCGCGAGGCGATGCTGGAGCAGCGCTGGGACGACTGCGTCGAGATCGCCCGCGATCAGATCCGCGTCGGCGCGCACCTGCTCGACGTCTGCATCGACTACGTCGGCCGCGACGGCGTCGCCGACATCCGCGAGGTCGTCTCGCGGCTCGCTTCGGCCTCGACGCTCCCGCTCGTCGTCGATTCCACCGAGCCCGCGGTCATCGCCGCCGGTCTCGAGCTCATCGGCGGTCGTCCGGTCGTGAACTCCGTGAACTACGAGGACGGCGACGGCCCCACCTCGCGGTTCGGCCGCATCATGCCGCTCGTCAAGGAGCACGGCACCGCCGTCGTCGCGCTGACGATCGACGAGCACGGCCAGGCCCGCACCGCGGACGGCAAGGTGCAGATCGCCTCGCGCCTCGTCGACGAGCTCGTGGGCGAGTGGGGCCTGCGCGTCAACGACATCATCGTCGACTGCCTCACCTTCCCGATCGCGACCGGCCAGGAGGAGACCCGGCGCGATGCGATCGAGACGATCGAGGCGATCCGGCAGATCACCGAGAAGTACCCCGGCATCAACACGACGCTCGGCGTCTCGAACGTGTCATTCGGTCTGAACCCGGCCGCGCGCAGCGTGCTGAACTCGGCGTTCCTCCATGAGGCGGTGGAGGCGGGCTTGACCTCCGGCATCATCGACGCGGCCAAGATCGTGCCGCTCGCGTCGATCTCGGAGGAGCAGCGCAAGGTCGCCCTCGACCTGGTGTGGGACCGCCGCGAGTACGACGCCGACGGCAACGTCACCTACGACCCGCTGGCACGGATGCTCGACCTCTTCGCCGGCGTCGACACCGCGGCCCTGCGCAACCAGCGGGCGGCCGAGCTCGCGGCCCTGCCGGTCGGCGAGCGGCTCGAGCGCCGCATCATCGACGGTGAGGGCAAGGGCCTCGAGGCCGACCTCGACCTCGCCCGCGCGGGCGGGCTGTCGCCCCTGCAGATCATCAACGACCACCTGCTCGAGGGCATGAAGGTCGTCGGCGAGCGGTTCGGCGCCGGCGAGATGCAGCTGCCGTTCGTGCTGCAGTCCGCCGAGGTGATGAAGAACGCGGTCGCTCTCCTCGAACCGCACATGGAGAAGTCGGATGCCTCGGGCAAGGGCCGCATCGTGCTCGCGACCGTCCGCGGCGACGTGCACGACATCGGCAAGAACCTCGTCGACATCATCCTCACCAACAACGGGTACGACGTCATCAACCTCGGCATCAAGCAGCCGATCGCCGACATCATCGCCGCCGCCGAGGAGCACGGCGCCGACGTGATCGGCATGTCGGGCCTGCTCGTGAAGTCGACGGTCGTGATGAAGGAGAACCTCGAGGAGCTCACCTCGCGCGGTCTCGGCACCAAGTGGCCGGTGATCCTCGGCGGCGCCGCGCTCACGCGCGCGTACGTCGAGGACGACCTCGCCTCGTTGTTCGACGGCGAGGTGCGGTACGCGCGCGACGCGTTCGAGGGCCTCGCGCTGATGGAGCCGCTGGTGAAGATCGCTCGCGGCGCCGACCCGGCGTCCGTCGGTCTGCCGGCGCTGAAGAAGCGGCGCCACGCGGCCGGCTCCAAGCTCACGCTGACCGAGCCCGAGGCGATGCCCGCGCGCTCGGACGTCGCATCCGACAATCCCGTGCCCGCCCCGCCGTTCTGGGGCACCCGCATCGTCCGCGGTCTCGCGCTGCACGACTACGCGGCGTTCCTCGACGAGCGTGCGACGTTCATGGGCCAGTGGGGCCTCAAGCCCGGCCGCGGCGAGGACGGCGCCACGTACGAGCAGCTCGTCGAGACCGAGGGCCGGCCGCGGCTGCGGTACTGGCTCGACCGCATCCTCGCCGAGGGCATGCTCGACGCCTCGGTCGCGTACGGGTTCTTCCCTGTCGTGTCGGAGGACAACGACGTCGTCGTGCTGCACCACCGGGACGACCCGTCGGGTGCCCTCGGCGCCCCAGGTCTCCTGGCCCCCGACGGCGGCTCGGGCGGCACGCTGGGCACCGACCGCCTCCGCTTCCACTTCCCGCGCCAGCGCCGCGACCGCCACCTGTGCCTGGCCGACTTCGTCCGATCGCGCGAGTCGGGTCAGGTCGACGTGCTGCCGGTGCAGCTCGTGACCGCGGGCGCGAACATCGACTCGGTCACGGCGAAGCTCTTCGCCGCCGACAAGTACCGCGACTACTACGAGCTCAACGGGCTCGTGATGCAGCTGACAGAGGCGCTCGCCGAGTTCTGGCACGCGCGCATCCGCTCCGAGCTCGGCTTCTCGCACGAAGACCCGACCGACACCGCGGGCCTCTTCAAGCTCGAGTACCGCGGCGCCCGCTTCTCCCTCGGCTACCCCGCGTGCCCCGACATGGAGGACCGCCACAAGGTCGTCGAGCTCCTTCGCCCCGAGCGCATGGGCGTCGAGCTCAGCGAGGAGCTGCAGCTGCACCCCGAGCAGTCGACGGACGCCTTCGTCTTCCACCACCCCGAGGCGAAGTACTTCTCCGTCTGACGGATGCCGCGGGCTGCGGCATCCGTGAAGGTGGCAGGTATGGGCGGCGTTGCGGCGGTCGCGGTGGTCACGTGGGCTCCTCCCGGCACGCGACCTTCACGACAGGGCAGCGGCGCGCTCTCGCGGGGCGGAGATGGACTGGGCACCCGATGCCAGCGGCTTCGTGCGGCGCAGTGCCGCGAGGATCGGCCGTCCGACGACGACCAGTCCGATGACGGTGGTGACCGCGCGGAGGGTGTCCCAGCTGAGGGTCGAGGTGACGAGCGAGTACAGCAGGAAGCTCGAGAGGTTCACATCGAGCGGTGCGCCGCCGTCGTACGAGATGCCGGTGCCGTAGCCGACGGCGAACGGCCAGAACCACAGGTTCATCAGCAGGCCGAACGCGTACGAGGCGACGACGCCGTAGACGCTCAGCATCGCGATCTCGCCGGCGCGCGGCATCCGTCGTGGCAGCAGTCCGGCGATGGCGCCCACCCACGCGCACGCGAACATCTGGAACGGCGTCCACGGGCCGAACGTGCCCGTGATGAGGGTGGAGAGGGCGATGGTCGCCATGCCGAGCAGCATCCCGAACCTGGCCCCGTAGGCGCGGCCGGCGAGGATCAGCAGAATGAACACCGCCTCGACGCCGCCGACGCCGGTGCCTGCGATACGCACGGCCGCACCGATCGCGGCGAGCGTGCCGAGGAGCGCGAGCATGTGAGCCGACCGCACGCTGCCGTCGAGTGTCGCGACGACGACGAGCGCCGCGAGCGGCACCAGGGCGAGCGCCGCGATCGGCACGGCCGCGTGCGCCTGCTCGGGCACCGCGGTCGCGACGAGTGGCCAGCAGAACGCCCCGAGCGCGACGAGGTTCGCGGCCGCGAGTGCGGCGAGCGGTGCAGCTGCGCGCCTGCGCCGCGGCGAGTCGCGTCGTCCGCCGACGCCTCCGCCGAGTGGGCGGGGTCCGGCGGATCCGGCGCCGCGATGCCTCGGGTCACCCGTCGTCCCGTCTCCACTGCCGTTTGCAGGACTCTCCACGCGACCGCCGTCGACAGCCGCAGAATTCCGGGCGGCGAACCAGTCGCCCCCGTATTGGTCCTGCGAACGGTCGGAGGGAGAGAGCGAAGATCGGGTCGCCGGCATCGCGACCGGGACGGATGCTGCGGCCAGCACGCCTGCGCTCATCGTCAGGGTCCGGTCGGCGAGGGCGATGAAGGCGGGCTCGTGCGATGCCACCAGCACGGCGGTGCCGGAAGCGGCGAGCGAGGTGAGCGCCGCCCAGACCAGGTCGCGTGCGGCGGGGTCGAGGCCGCGCGTGGGTTCGTCCACCATGAGCACTCGCGGCGAGCCCGCAAGCTGGATCGCCAGGGCGAGGCAGCGCCGTTCGCCCGCTGAGAGGTCGCGCGGGTGCCGTGCCATCCGCGCCGCGAACACGGGGGAACCGGGGTCGAGGCCCAGGAACCCCGCGAACCGCGCGGCGGTCGCGGATGCGGCAGCGCGCGCGGCCCGGCGATCGGCTCGGCGGCATTCGGCCGCAACGGTGTCGGAGACGAAGAGGTCGTCGGAGGCGTCCGGAACCAGCGCCACCCGACCGGTCGACTCGATCTCCGTCCCTCGGGCCGGCAGCGCGAGCGCGGCGAGCAGGCTCGACTTGCCGGCGCCGTTGGCACCGACGAGGGCGACGATCTCGCCGGCGTGCAGCTCGACGTCCGCCCCGGCCACGGCCACCGTGTCGCGGTGACGCACGGTGATTCCGCAGGCGCGGAGCACGCGCTCCCGCGCCTGTCCGGCTTCGGGGCGCATCCCGTGCGTTCGGGGCGTATGCCGTGCGCCCCGAACGTCGGCGGTGCGCCCCGAACCCGTGGGTGACTCCGCGGAGCCGATCACGCCGCCGTCGATCCTCAGCACCGTGTCGGCGATCCCTGCGACTGCGTCCACACGGTGCTCGGCCACCACGACGCACAACCCCGCCTCGTGCGCGAGGGCATCGAGCAGGCCGGCGATCCGCACGCGGGCGTCGGCGTCGAGGTCGGCGAGCGGTTCGTCGACGAGCAGCAGGATCGGGTGCTCGACGATCGCCGCCGCGATCGCGACGAGCGTCGCCTCGCCGGCCGAGAGGCCCCGCGTGGGGCGGTCGAGCAGCGGCGTCACCCCGACGCGGTCGGCGACCTCGGCCACGCGGGCGGCGGCGATCACGGGTGCGACACCGCGCAGTTCGAGCGAGAGCCCGATCTCATCGCGGACGCGCTCGGTGGCGAACGCGTCACGCGGATGCTGCAGCACGACACCCACGCGCCGCGCGAGGTCGCGCGGGGGCACGGCGGCGCGCTCGTGGCCGACGACCCGCAGCGATCCGGCGATCCAGCCGCCGTCCGTGTGCGGGTGCAGTCCCGAGATCGCGCGGAGCAGCGTCGACTTGCCCGACCCTGTCGCCCCGACGACGAGCGTGAGCGTGCCCGCCGCGAGCGCGAGCGAGGAGGGAAGACGGATGCCTCGTCCCGCGGTGCCGTCGCCGAAGCCGAGCTCCATGCCCTCGGCCTCGACCGGGGCGAGGCAGTCCCCGGCGAGCCCGCGCCCCGCGAAGCCGCGCAGCTCGAGCGCTGCGGCGACGGCTCCGGCGCGCTCGAGTGTGCGTTCCAGCAGGGGGAGCAGCATCCGTGCCCCGCCCCGCTCGCCGCGGAGGCGCTGCGCGAACCGCACCGCCCGGGCGCCGTCGGCCAGGGAGGGGAGCGTCGCCGCCGCGATGGCGAGCGCCCGCGCGATGCCGCGAAGCGGGCCGCGTCGCGACGCGCGCGCGAACACCCGGTGCAGGTCGACGACGGCGTTCACCACGCCGAATGCCAGGATCGCGAGCGCGATCGGCAGGGCGCTGGCCGCAGCATCCCACAGTCCGTCGACCGTGACGGGGCCCAGCAGCACCACATGCGCGAACGGCGACGGCAGTCGCACCGCCGGAAGGTCCAGCAGGACGAAGCCGTCGCCGTCGGCGCCGTGGAAGAGGATGCGGTAGACGACCCGGGCCGCCACGAACCCTGCGGCGAGGATCGCCGCGGCTCGCAGGGGACCGGGTCGGAACGTCATGTCAGGATGTCGGCGCGGCAGGCTCGCCGTTCAGGGTGAAGAGCAGCTCGAGCGACTCGCCCGGCTCGAGCTCGAGCGTCGAGATGCCCTCCTGGGCGTAGCCCCATTCGCCGCCGGCCGGCTTGACCCACATCGACCAATACGCGAACGCCGGGGACATCGCCTCGCACGTCTCGAAATAGTCCGAGCCGTCTTCGGCAGGGATTGCGAGGTCTTCGGCAGGCACGCCGTTGACGCGGCACACGGCGTCGTCGCCGAACTCGACGTTGCCCTCGGTCTCGACGCCGACGAGCGTCAGCGCGTCCGCGGCGGCGAGCGTCTCGTCGGTCGCGATGCACCACTGCTTGCTGTCGCCCTCATCGAGGGCCGACGCGTCGACGGCCACGGTGATGCCGGCGTCATCGGCGCACGCCTCGTCGCTGACCTGCACGGCCTGCGTCTCGGACGCCGTGGGCGTGGCCTCGGGCGCGTCGGACGAGCACGCGGCGAGGGCGAACAGCAGGGCAGCGGAGGCCGCGGCAGCCGCCACGGCGCGAAGAGTCGAAGTCACCGATCCAGGCTAGGCCCCGGTCGCGTGTGTCCGGTTGCAGATGACGGCCGCTCGGAGCCCGCCGTAGGCTGGCCGGGTGAGCGTTTCGGAACTCTTCGACGACAGCGAATGGCAGCAGGCACCCGGCCAGCCGGACGGCGGCTACACCGACATCACCGCCCACGTCTCGAAGGACGGCCGCATCGCGCGCATCGCGTTCGACCGGCCGGAGGTGCGCAACGCCTTCCGCCCGCACACCGTCGACGAGCTCTACCGCGCCCTCGACATCGCCCGCCAGGACCCGCGCGTCGGTGTCGTGCTGCTCACGGGCAACGGACCGAGCCCGAAAGACGGCGGCTGGGCGTTCTGCTCTGGCGGCGACCAGCGCATCCGCGGGCGCGACGGCTACAAGTACTCCGAGGACGAGACTGCCGTCCCCGCCGACGCGCAGGCCCGCGCCGGCCGGCTGCACATCCTCGAGGTGCAGCGACTCATCCGGTTCATGCCCAAGGTCGTGATCGCCGTGATCCCCGGCTGGGCGGCCGGCGGCGGGCACTCGCTGCACGTCGTGTGCGACCTCTCGATCGCCTCCGCCGAGCACGGCCGGTTCAAGCAGACCGACGCCGACGTCGGGAGCTTCGACGCCGGATACGGCTCGGCGTATTTCGCCCGGCAGATCGGGCAGAAGTTCGCGCGCGAGGTCTTCTTCCTCGCCGAGGAGTACTCCGCGCAGCGCGCGTACGAGATGGGCGCCGTCAACCGCGTGGTGCCGCACGCCGACCTCGAGCGCGAGGCCGTCGCGATGGCCCGCACCATCCTCACCAAGTCGCCGACCGCGATCCGGATGCTCAAGTTCGCCTTCAACGCCGTCGACGACGGCATGGTCGGGCAGCAGGTGTTCGCGGGCGAGGCCACGCGCCTCGCGTACGGCACCGACGAGGCGGTCGAGGGCCGCGACTCGTTCCTCGAGAAGCGCGACCCCGACTGGTCGCCGTACCCCTGGCACTTCTGATGAGCATCGGCTCCTCCACATCCCATGCCGGGGTCCTGGGAGCGCGGCGAGACCGCCTGCGCCGCCAGGCTCTGCAGGGGTTGATGGCCGCGTGAAGCTCGTACCCGTCGTCGGCGACGACCCCCGCGAGATCCTGCGGGGGCTGCGCGGCGCGCTCCACGGCGCAGGACCCGCGCTCGGGCTCGGTCTCGTCAGCGGGCATCCCGCCGACGTCCGGCCGGGGACCGCGGTGGTCGTGACGACCTCCGGATCGACCGGCATCCCGAAGAGCGTCGTCCTCAGCCGCGACGCCCTCACCGCGAGCGCGCTGTCGACGGCCGACCGGATCGGCGACGGCGCATGGCTGCTGGCGCTGCCCGCGAGCTACGTCGCCGGCCTGCAGGTGCTCGTGCGCTCGCTCGTCGCCGACCGTGAGCCCGCGATCCTCTCCGGCGCGTTCACCCCCCAGGCCTTCGCGGCTGCCGCCCTCACGATGGTGTCGACCGAAGGCGGCGAGCGCGTGCCCACCTACACGTCGCTGGTGCCCGCGCAGCTGTCGAAGCTGCTCGACGCGGCCGAGCACGACCCCTCCGTGCTCGCGGCCGTCCGCTCGTTCGAGACGATCCTCGTCGGAGGCCAGGCGCTTCCCGCCGTCACCCTGGAGCGCGCCGAAGCCGCGGGGGCGCGCATCGTGCGCACCTACGGCTCCACCGAGACCTGCGGCGGCTGCGTGTACGACGGCGTAGCCCTGGGCAACGTGCGGCTGCGCATCGAGCACGGCGAGGTGCAGGTCTCGGGCCCCGTCCTGGCCGACGGCTATCTGGGCGACGAAGAGCGAACGGATGCTGCCTTCCTCCGCGACCGCGACGGATCCCGGTGGTACCGCACCGGCGACGCGGGGCTCATCGAGGACGGGGTCCTGCGCGTGCGCGGCCGCCTCGACCACGTCATCGTCTCCGGCGGCCTCAACGTCTCGCTCGACCGCGTGGAGCGGATCGTGCGCGGGATCCCCGGACTCGCACTCGCCGTGGTGGTCGGGGTTCCCGACGAGCGGTGGGGCGAGGCATCCGTCGTCGTCGCCTCGCGGGGCGAGGCGCTGCGCCGCAGCGAAGCCGTACAGCTCGAGGAGGCGCGCGCCGCCGTGCAGGCCGAGATCGGCGCGCACGCCCGGCCGTCCCGGCTGGTGCTGGTCGACGAGCTCGCGACGCTGCCGTCCGGCAAGCCCGACCGCGAGGCGATCCGCCGCGCGGTGATGCTGCTGCACTGACGCGCTCGACCGGCTCACCGACGGGTCGAGCCGGCGACCGAGGTCGCGGTCAGCCCAGCGGGTAGGGACCGGTATCGACGACGCAGAATCGGTTGCCCTCGGTGTCTTCGAGCACGATCCAGTCGGCGTCGTCGGGGTAGTCGTCCCAATCGACCTCGCGCGCGCCGAGACCCAGCAGGCGCTCGACCTCGGCCGCCTGGTCCTCGGCGTACAGATCGAGGTGGATGCGGGGCGGATAGTGCTGCGGGTAGCCGGTGACCGACAGCGCGAGGCTCGCGCCAGGCGCCGACCAGTCGGCCTTGCCCGGTGGATCCAGGATCACCCAGTCCTCGCTGGGCTCGCTGCGGTTCACGTAGCCGAGGGCGGCGCGCCAGAAGTCGCCGGCGCGGCCGATGTCCTCGACGGTGAGGACGGTGGATCCGATGCTCAGCATGGTCTCCATCCTCGACCCGTCCGCGGGCAACCGACAGGGGGTCGACGATGCGCGGACTTCATCGGCGGGGCCCCTATGATGTGCATTCGTGGCAGGAACCCCGAGCAAGAAGCGCACCACCGCCGGACGCAAGAAGCAGCAGTCGCGCGGAAACCCGCAGAAGGCGCACGTCTCGCGAGACCCCGCGCACGTCGAGAAGCCGACCGCGCGCGACTGGATCGGCGCCGCGCGCCTGCGCACGCTGCCGCTCGCGATCACGCCCATCCTCGTCGGCACGGGGGCCGCGATCCTCGTCGTGGACGTCTTCCACTGGGTGATCGCGCTCTTCTGCCTCATCGTGTCGGTGTCGCTGCAGATCGGCGTCAACTACGCCAACGACTACAGCGACGGCGTGCGCGGCACGGACGACTTCCGCCTGGGTCCCGCCCGTCTCACGGCCGGCCGCAAGGTGAGGCCCCGCACCGTGCTGACGGTCGCGCTGGTGTTCTTCGCGATCGCCGCGATCGCCGGACTCGCGATCACGATCCGCACCCAGCAGTGGTGGCTCATCGCCGTCGGCGCCGTGTGCATCATCGCCGCGTGGTTCTACACAGGCGGCAAGCGCCCGTACGGCTACTACGGGCTCGGCGAGCTCTTCGTGTTCCTCTTCTTCGGCCTGGTGGCGACGCTCGGCACGACGTGGGTGCAGGCGTTCGCCCTCCCGCAGGAGGCGTGGTTCGGCGCCGTCGGCGTCGGCCTCATCGCCTGCGCCGTGCTGCTCGCCAACAACCTGCGCGACATCGACCAGGACCGCAAGGCGGGCAAGCGCACGCTCACCGTGCTGATCGGCCGCACCGCGACGCGCTGGCTGTTCACGGTGTTCCTGCTGATCGCGTTCGCCATCGCGGTGTTCCTGGCATGGATCGGGTACCCGATCGCGTGGCTGACGCTGCTGGCCCTCCTGGCCGGCGCACCCGCGATCCTCATCGTGTGGACTTACCGCGATCCCCGGGAGCTCGTCGTCGCCCTGGGCCTCACGTCACTCACGTCGGTCGCCTACGGCGCGTTCCTGATGTGGGCCTTCATCGGCTGACGGATGCTGCGCCCCGGCCTCCTGCGCCGGCGGCAGCGGGTGAGAAACCCCGATCCGGTGGCGAAACCGCGTGAGGAGTGGTGTTTCGCCCTGATCGAGGTTTCTCGCGGTCAGGCGCGGGACTCGGGCCGGTCGGTTTCCGGCGTCGAGGAGGCCGCGGCGTCGGCTGCGGCATCCTCCGCCTCTTCGTCGCCTGCGGCGGCGCGAGCCTTCGCGCGGCGCTCGGCCAGGCCCGACGTGACGTCGTCGAGGGGCTTGCGGAGGAACAGCACCGAGAGGCTGAGCCCGATGAGGGCGGCGAAGATGGCGGCGAGCCAGTAGTACTCGCGCATGATCGGGAACAGCATCAGGATGCCGAACGGCACGAGGAACGCCAGCAGCCGCAGCACCGAGTAGACGATGGCAGAGCGCGCTTTCACCTGTCCATCCTACGTTCCGCCCCGGGGGTGGCTTCGGCGACGGTTTCGTCTCGGAGCGCCCGCGACCGCCCACTCCGGGCCCCGCCCGCCTAGGATGGGAAGATGCCTCGGCTGCTGCTGATTCTGGCCCTGGTGGCGACCGCGTTCTGGGTCTTCACCATCGTCGATTGCGCGGTCCAGCCCCCGACCCGCCACCGCGGTGTGAGCAAGCCGATCTGGATCCTCATCGTGGTCCTGCTGCCCGTGCTGGGCGGTCTTCTCTGGCTCATCGTGGGCCGCGGGCGCGCGTCGTCCGTCGCCTCTCGACGGGCCCCCGACGACGACCCCGAGTTCCTCGGCCGCATCGGCACGATCAGCGACCAGGACGAGCGCATCCGTCGCCTCGAGGAGGAGCTCGCGCAGCTCGACGCCGAGGGCGAAGACCCGCGGTACAACCCGCCGGGCGGCCCCGCGGCATCCGACGACGCCACCGCACCCGGAAGCGCCGCCGCCGGCGGCACCGCGACGCCGGGCACCCCGCCGCAGCCGAAGCCGCCGATCCGTCCCGCGGACGGCGACGACGACGCCCGCGGTCAGCGCGGGGCCATCGGCTGACGTGACCGACTCCCACAGCGCCCCAGCCACTACCGAACCCGCTGCCGCGCTCGACTCCGCGCCCGCCACCGATGCCGCCGCGGCGCTGCTGTGCCGGCTCGTCGAGCTGGGCGTGCGTCACGTCGTGCTGAGCCCGGGCTCACGCTCGCAAGCACTCGCCCTGGTCGCCGCCGAACTCGAGCGGCGCGGCGCCGTCCGCCTCCACGTGCGGATCGACGAGCGCGTCGCGGGCTTCACCGCCCTCGGCATCGGTCGGGAGACGCGGATGCCGGCGGCCGTCGTCTGCACGTCGGGCACCGCGGTCGCGAACCTGCTGCCGGCCGCGCTCGAGGCCCATCACGCCGGCGTTCCGCTGCTGCTGCTCACCGCCGATCGCCCGCCGGAGCTGCGCGGCGTCGGTGCGAACCAGACGACGCGCCAGCCCGGGATGTTCGCGCCCACCGTGCGGCTCGAGGCCGACGTGCCGGTGCCCGAGGCACTCGACGCCGACGGCACGCACGAGCAGAGCGCGATGCTGCGCCTCCTCGCCGAGGACGCCGTCGCCGCTGCGCTGGGCGCGGGCACGCGGTCGCCGGGGCCGGTGCACCTGAATCTGCCGTACCGCGAGCCGCTGTCGGGCGCCCTCCCCGCGTGGCTGGGCGTGCCCGCCGCCGAGCTCGAGACCGCTGTCGTCGACGACCCCGACGGACCCCCGGTCGCCGTCGACGCCGAGGATGAGGCATCCGGTGCGCTCTATCAGGGTGGGGGAGGCATCGGCGAGGCCGACCTCCCGACCGAGCCCGAGGACGCGCCGCTCGTGCTCGAGCGGGGTCCGCGCACGATCGTCCTGGCGGGCGCCGACGCCGGTCCCGACGCGGAGGAGCTGGCCCACGTCGGCGCATGGCCCCTCATCGCCGAGATCGTCAGCGGCGCACGCTTCGGGCGCCACCTCGTGCACGGCTACCGCGCGCTGCTGCGCGACCCGCAGCTCGGCGGCCGCATCGAGCGCGTCGTCGTGCTGGGCCACCCGACGCTCAGCCGTGAGACCGCCGCACTGCTCTCCGACCCCGATCTCGAGGTCGTCGCGGTCCGCGGACCCGGCGAGCCGCTCAACCTCAACGGCGCGACGCTCGCCGCCGACCGCATCGCCGTCGCGACCGGCGACCCCGATCGCGAATGGCTCGGGGCGTGGCTGCAGGCGTCGCGCGCAGCATCCGTCGATCTCACTCCGCCGGCTCCCGACGCCGACGGTCTCTCATCGGCGGTGCCGGGGGAGCGGCTCGGCGCGATCGCGGCGGAGCTCGGTGTGATCCGTGCACCCGTCGACCGCGCTGCGCTCGTCGACGCCGTCTGGCGTGCGACGTGGCCGCACGACCGGCTCGTGTTCGGCTCGTCGCGGCTCGTGCGCGTGGCCGACCAGGTGCTCCCCGGCAAGAAGGTGCCGGTGCACGCCAACCGCGGCCTCGCCGGCATCGACGGCACGATCGCGACGGCGACGGGCATCGCCCTCGCGAGTCAGTCCGGAGGAGGCGCGGGTGTCACGCGCGTGGTCCTCGGCGACCTCGCGCTGCTGCACGACGCCGGTGCGATGCTGCTGCCACCGCGGGAGGACGAGCCGCGCATCCAGCTCATCGTCGGCAACGACGGCGGCGGCACGATCTTCGACGGGCTCGAGGTGGCCGCCGTCGCGGGCGCCGAGGTGATGGATCGGGTGCTGCTGACCCCGCACACCGTGCGCCTCGAACAGCTCGCGCTCGCGTACGGCTGGGAGTACCGCCGCGTCACGACGCGCTCGGCTCTCGACCAGGCGCTGACGTCGCCGATCGGCGGGAGGCAGCTCATCGAGGTGCCGCTCGAGCGCTGAGCCCGAGGCATCCGCCATGATGGCTCCATGATCGCCTCGAGTCAGAAGCACTGGAGCGGCGACGTCGCCGATCTCCTCCGAGTGAGCGAGGGTTTCGTCCTCGCCGACGTCGACACCCGATCGACGCCGGGATACGAGAAAGACAAGGTGCATGCGGCAGAAGACCTGAAGGCGGGTTCGGCCGAGCTCGACGAGTACCAGGAGCGCCTCTATGCCCGCAGCCGGGTCGATGCGACGAACGCCTCCGTGCTGCTGGTACTGCAGGCGATGGACTCCGCCGGCAAGGGCGGCATCATCCGCCACGTCGTGGGGTCGGTGGATCCGCAGGGCATCGTGCTCTCGGCGTTCAAGAAGCCCACGGACGAGGACCTGAAGCACGACTTCCTGTGGCGGGTCAAAGAGCGGCTTCCCGTCTCGGGCATGATCGGGGTCTTCGACCGCTCGCACTACGAAGACGTGCTCATCGGGCGGGTGCGACGGCTCGCCCCGGAGCAGGAGATCGAGCGCCGCTACGCGGCGATCAACGACTTCGAGCGTCAGTTGACCGATTCCGGCACGCGGGTCGTCAAGGTGATGCTGCACATCTCGGCGGATGAGCAGAAGAAGCGCCTGATGCGGCGCCTCAACCGTCTCGACAAGCACTGGAAGTACAACCCGACCGACGTCGACGAGCGCGAGTTGTGGCCGCAGTACATGGCGGCGTACCAGACCGTCTTCGAGCGGACCTCGACCGAGCACGCGCCCTGGTTCGTCGTGCCCGCCGACCACAAGTGGTACGCCCGCCTCGCCGTCCAGAACCTGCTGCTCGAGGCACTCGAGGACATCAACCCGCAGTGGCCGAAGGCGACGTTCGACGTCGAAGCCGAGAAGCGGCGCCTCGCGGCCACCTGATCCGCTGACGGATCCCCACCGAACGCCTCCCTGCCGAACCGTCGGGGCGTACGGTGGGCCGCCCTTCACTCAGGCGAGGGCGTCGACGATCGGACGGAACTTCACCCGCGTCTCGAGCAGCTCCTTGTCGGGATTGCTCTGGGCGACGATCCCGGCGCCCGCGTGGGCGACGACCGGGATCGTCGCGCTGTAGGTCGCGAGGTTGCGCGGCGGCGGCCCGCCGATCTGCGCGCAGCGCAGGGCGATGGCCCACTCGCCGTTGCCGTCGCCGTCGACCCAGCCCACCGGGCCCGCGTACCGGCCCCGGTCGAAGGGCTCGAGCCGGCGGATCAGGTCCAGCGCAGCCTCCGTGGGAGTCCCCGCCACCGCAGCGGTGGGGTGCAGCGCCGCGACCAGATCGAGCGCCGACGCGTGGTCGGCGAGGTCGCCCGCGAGGTCCGTCGCGAGGTGCCACAGGTTCGGGAGCTTCAGCGTGAACGGCTCGGGGTCGGCGCGCAGGTGGCGGACGTGGGGGCCCAGCGTCGCGAGCACGCTCTGCACCGCGTAGCGGTGCTCGTCGAGGTCTTTGCCGCTGTGCGCGAGGGTGGTGGATGCCTCGGTGTCGTCGTGCGCGTCTGCACCGCGCGGGATCGTCCCGGCGAGCACCCGCGCGGTGACCACGCCGCGCGAGGCCGTCACCAGCGTCTCGGGGCTCGCGCCGATGAGCCCGTCGACCGCGAAGGTCCAGGTGTCGGGGTAGTCGTCTGCGAGGGCACGGACGAGGCGGCGCAGGTCGGCGCCGGCGGGGATGGTGCCGACGAGGTCGCGCGCCAGGACGACCTTCTCGAGCTCGCCGCGCACGATCGCGTCGACGGCCTCGCGCACGGCCGCCTGGTAGCCGGCGGGGTTGAGGGTACCGGGGCCGAGCGTGGCCGACCAGTACGGGCCGTACGGCGTGGGCTCGACCGCCGGGTCGGGGCGCGAGACGTGCGTCTGGCGGATGCGCGTGACCCACGACCGCCCGCGATGGCGGCCGATGACCGCCTGCGGGATGGTGAGGAGGCTGGTCGCCGCCGACCGCTCATCGAAGACGAGCGTCCCGAACGCGACGAGGCCGGTGCCGGGAAGACCCACCGGGTCGTCGATCTCCGCTGTCGCCGCGAGGTGCCGCCAGTGGTCGGCCGGCGACCGCAGGGTGGCCGCATCGACCCCGAGCGGGACGCGGGGGTCGCGCCGATAGCCCCCTACGCTGCCGATGCCGACGATGCCGTCGCCGCGGCGCAGCCAGGCGAGCGGCTCGTCGGGAGAGGCGTAGGCGAGGAGGTCGTCGACGTGCTCGATCTCGCGGGTCTCGACCACCAGCTCAGGCGGGCGGTGCGAAGATGTCACCACTCCAGCCTAGCTTTCGGCGGATCTTCCGCCGCCCCGTGGGTGGGAGCGCATCCCCGTGCCGCGAGGTCGGCCACCGTGGAGGAGGGGGTGGCCGGAAGGCGCTGATACAGCCCTACACTGGGGCGGATGCCGACCCCGATGCAGCGCGCAGACCGCCCGAATCCCACCCGCCCCGAGCCCGGAGCCCCGCTCCAGTTCCGCTGGCGCAAGTGGGACGGCGGTCCGCACTGGGTCAACGACTGCATCTACCTGGGCAGCGACCGCTGGGGCGACTGGGTGGGCCAGCCGTCCGGCTGGCGCAACGTGCGCCCGGGGCTCGAGTTCGTCGCCGACGGCCCCAACGTCACCCTCATCCCGCCGAGCGGCGACTACGCGATGACCGTCCACGGCGCCCCGCGACGCGTGCGCGTGTACATCGACCTCGCATGGGACGTCCGGTGGGACGGCCACGAGCCCCGCGGCGTCGACATGGACCTCGATGTCGTCAAGGCGATCGACGGGCGCGGGCTGTTCATCGACGACCGCGACGAGTGGGACGAGCACAGGGTCGCATACGGCTACCCGCTCGACCTCGTCGACCGGCTCGAAGCGCTCGCCGTCGACCTCGAGCGGCGCGTCGCCGCCGCGGAGGCGCCGTTCGACGACGCGACCCCGAATGCCTGGCTCGCCCGTCTGGCCGCCTACGACGGCGTGGCGCCGCCGCCGCCCGTCTCCTTCGCGGGCGCGGGCGACGCCGGCCCCGGCACAGGCGGATCCGCCGCCTAGACTCGAAGCCGTGGCATCCCACCCCTCCGATCACGAGCCGAACCGCGCCGACCTGCACAAGGACCCGTCGCGCGTGAGCGGCATGTTCGACCAGGTCGCGGCCGGCTACGACCGCACCAACACCGTGTTGAGCATGGGCAATGACCGATTCTGGCGCGCCGCGACCACCCGCGCCGTGAACCCCCGCCCCGGCCAGCGCATCCTCGATCTCGCCGCGGGCACGGGCGCCTCGAGCGTCGCCCTTGCGGGCCGGGGCGCCTCGGTCGTCGCCGCCGACTTCTCGCCGGGGATGATCGCTGAGGGCAAGCGCCGGCACCGCAGCATCCGCAGTCTCTCCTTCGTGCGGGCCGACGCGACCGACCTGCCCTTCGGCGACGACGAGTTCGACGCGGTGACGATGTCGTTCGGGTTGCGCAATGTGAACGAGCCGAAGAAGGCGCTCAGCGAGCTGCTGCGCGTCACGAAGCCCGGCGGCCGCCTCGTGGTGTGCGAGTTCTCGCACCCGCCCTCGAAGGCGTTCAACGGCCTGTATCGCTTCTACAACGACCGCGTGCTGCCGGTCGTCGCGAAGACGGTGAGCTCGAACGCCGAGGCGTACGACTACCTGAACGAGTCGATCCGCGACTGGCCCGATCAGCGCACGCTGTCGACGTGGATCCGCCAGGCGGGTTGGACCGACGTCGCCCACCGCAACCTGTCGATGGGCATCGTCGCGCTGCACCGTGCCACGAAACCCCAGGCCTAGCGGCCCCCGCCGCGCCACGGACCGTGACGAAACGCGCCCCCGGTAGGCTGGACGGGTGACACCGACAGCGCCGGGCTCGCATATCGCGGGCAAGCTGGGCCTCACCGACCGCATCTTCGCGGGCGCGCGATCGCGCGGCCTGCTCAAGACCGTCGAAGCGGGGCTCAAGCGCGTCGACAGCGCGCTCGAGCGCGAGCTGCGGGTGGCGGACACGCTCGCCGACGCGACCAGTCGCTACCTCTACGACGCCGGCGGCAAGCGCATCCGCCCGATGCTGGCGCTCCTGACCGCCCAGCTCGGTGGCGGCGCGACGGACGAGGTGATCGACGCCGCGACCGCGCTCGAGATGACGCATCTGGGCTCGCTCTACCACGACGACGTGATGGATGCTGCCGACAAGCGCCGCGGCGTCCCCAGCGCACACGCCGTGTGGGGCAACAGCATCGCGATCCTCACGGGCGACCTGCTGTTCTCGCGGGCGAGTCAGATCATGGCGCGACACGGCGACGAAGCCATCCAGCTGCAGGCCGACACGTTCGAGCGGCTCGTGCTGGGGCAGATGCACGAGACCGTCGGGCCACAGGACGACGACGACCGCGTCGCGTTCTACCTCCAGGTGCTCTCCGACAAGACGGGCTCGCTCATCGCGGCGGCCGCGCAGTCGGGCATCGTCTTCTCGAACGGGCCCAAGGAGTTCGAGCAGCCGATGGTGACGTTCGGCGAGAAGGCCGGCGTCGCGTTCCAGCTGCTCGATGACGTCATCGACCTGTCGGCCGATCCGGACGAGACCGGCAAGGTGCCCGGCACCGACCTGCGCGCGGGCGTGCCCACCATGCCGTACCTCGTGCTCGGACAGCGGACGGATGCTGCGTCCCTCGAGCTGCGCGAACGCATCGATGACGGTGTCGCACGCATCGCCGACGGCGCCGACCCGGCGATCCTCGACGAGCCGCTCGCGCTGCTGCGCGACCACGAGGCCACCCAGGCGACCCTGGACCTCGCGAACGCGTGGTCGACCGAGGCGATCGAGGCACTCGCGCCGCTGCCAGACGGCGCGGTGCGGGAGGCCCTCACCCGGTTCGCCCAGGCCGTCGCCGACCGCTCCAGCTGACAACGCCCACCCCTCGCCTTCCGTACCCCGCTCGTTGAGCGAGCGAGGAACGAGCGAGTCGAAACGCCCGAAAGGACCCTCATGACCAAGCTCCGGCTGGCGATCGTCGGCGCAGGACCGGCAGGCATCTACGCCGCCGACATCCTGCTGAAGGCCGAGCGCAAGTTCGACGTGTCGATCGACCTGTTCGAGCAGCTGCCCGCACCGTACGGGCTCGTCCGCTACGGCGTCGCCCCCGACCACCCGCGCATCAAGGGCATCATCACGGCGCTGCGCGAGGTGCTCGACCGCGGCGACATCCGCATCTTCGGCAACGTCCGCTTCGGCGAGGACATCACCCTCGAAGACCTCAAGCACCACTACAACGCGGTGATCTTCGCCACCGGCGCCATCCGCGACACCGACCTCGACATCCCCGGCATCGACGCCGTCGGATCCTACGGCGCGGCCGACTTCGTGAGCTGGTTCGACGGGCATCCCGATGTGCCCCGCGAGTGGCCGCTGGACGCGGCATCCGTCGCCGTCATCGGCAACGGCAACGTCGCCCTCGATGTGTCGCGCATGCTGGCCAAGCACGCCGAGGACCTGCTGCCGACCGAGATCCCCGACAACGTGCACCAGGGCCTCGTCGCGTCGAAAGTGACCGACGTGCACGTCTTCGGCCGTCGCGGTCCCGCGAACGTCAAGTTCACGCCGCTCGAGCTGCGCGAGCTCGGCGAGCTGCGCGACGTCGACATGGTCGTCTACGACGAGGACTTCGACTACGACGACGCGGCCCGCGCCGCCATCGCGAGCAACAAGCAGGTCATGGTGATCGACCGCGTGCTGCAGTCGTGGCGCAAGCGCGACTCGGTCAACAACAACGGCGGTACCGCATCGCGCCGCCTGCACCTGCACTTCTACGCCAAGCCTCTCGAAGTGAAGACGGATGCCGAGGGCCGTGTGTCCGCCCTCGTCTACGAGCGCACGCGCCCCGACGGGGAGGGCGGCGTGGTCGGGACCGGCGAGCTGCGCGAGGTGCCCATCCAGGCGGTGTACCGCGCCGTCGGATACTTCGGGTCGCCGTTGCCCGGCGTGCCGTTCGACAAGCGGCACGGCGTCATCCCGAACCGCGAGGGCCAGGTGCTCAGCAAGGACTCGAACCAGCGCGTCAACGGCGTGTACGCCACCGGCTGGATCAAGCGCGGACCGGTGGGCCTCATCGGCCACACCAAGTCCGACGCGATGGAGACGGTGCGCCACCTCATCAACGATCAGGGCACGTGGTGGCAGCCGGCTGATCCGTCGGAGGCGGCCATCCCGGCCCTGCTCGCCGAGCGCGGCGTCGCCTGGACCGACCTGGACGGCTGGCACCGCCTCGACGAGCACGAGATGGCGCTCGGCGCACCCCACGAGCGGGCGCGCATCAAGGTCGTTCCCCGCGACGAGATGGTGACGATCTCCCGGGGCGAGTGACCGCTCGCCCCTAGGCTGAGGGGCATGGCCGGGCCATCCCTCATGTGGGTCCCCGACATCCTCGGGAAGCCGTTCGAGCAGCTGACGCTGCCGCTCGGCCTGGACGGCGAGCACGGGCCGCTCGTGGCGACGCTGGTGCGCAGCGTCCCGAATCCGTTGCTCACGCTGTTCGCACCGCTGCGCGATGTCGACGTGCTCTATGTGCACGGCTGGTCCGACTACTTCTTCCAGCGCGACCTCGCACGCTTCTGGACGGCTCGCGGTGCCCGGTTCTACGCCCTCGACCTGCGCCGCTACGGCCGGAGCCTTCGGGACGGGCAGACGCCCGGGTACATCGACTCCCTCGAGGACTACGACCTCGACATCGCGGTGGCGCTGCACGCGATGGGACACGCGGTGGGGGCGGCCGGACAAGGCCGGCCGGCCGCACCGGACACCCGCTCCGAAGGCCGCAGGCTCGTCCTCATGGGCCACTCCACAGGCGGTCTCACGCTCACGCTCTGGGCCGCCCGGCACCCCGGCGCCGCGCACGCGGTCGTGCTCAACAGTCCGTGGCTCGAGCTGCAGCTCGGCACCCTCGGGCGCCAGGCCCTGGCCCCGCTGGTGGACATGCGGGCGAGACTCGACCCGCGCGGCACGCAGCCCGCGGTCGACTTCGGGTTCTACACGCGGGCTCAGGACGAGATCGGCACGCTGCCCGAGGACGAGCACCGGGGGATCTGGCGGCCCGACCGCGGATTCCCGACCGCTCCGGGGTGGCTGTCGGCCGTGATGGGCGGACACCGCCGGGTCGCGGCCGGTGTCGACGTGGGATGCCCGGTGCTCGTGCTGCTGTCGGCCGGTTCGACGACGCCGCTGTCGTGGCGGGAGTCCATGACGTCGACGGACTCCGTGCTGGTGGTCGACGACATCGCCCGTGCGTCGACCCGGATCGGGGAGCTCGTGACGATCGCCCGCGTCGACGGTGCGATCCACGACGTCTTCCTCTCGCGCCCGAGGGCTCGCGCGATCGCGTACTATGCTCTCGACCGATGGGCTCGCGCGTATGTGGTGCCGGATGGAAATGTCCCCCGAAGAGGGGACAGCGCTCTTGTAGACAGTCGGGTTAAGCTGTAGGGGAGATGTCCCCAGCATCTCAGGGAAGGCCCTCCCCAAGAATCCTTCCCATCCGTCGTCACGCGCCGCTAACCGGGGGGTTGGTGATGCGAGAGCAGACGACGACAGGCCCCGGGTGTCCCCAGCACCCGGGGCCTTTATCGTTCGCGAGGCCTCATGGTCCCGGGGCCGGCCGGTCACTTCGCGCGTCGTGCGAGCACGCGCATGAGGGAGACGTAGGTCGTGAGCGACAGGACGTAGCCGACCAGGTACACGACGAGCTCCTGCGCGAGGAACCGGCTGTAGTCGAGCGCTCCGCCGGTGACGGCCGGCGCGCTCTGGCTCATCAGGTACGCCGCGGTCTGGCCCGCGGCGAGGATGGCTAGCAGCGCCAGCACGGTGAGGAGCGCGAGCCAGATGCGGCTGCGCCACACCCGAGCGGTCGCGGCCATCGCCGTCGAGGAGGTCCAGTCCGGCACCTCGGGGTCGAGCCGCCCGTTCACCCTCGGGACGAGGATGATCGCCGCGATGAATGCGGCGTTGAGGACCGCGGTGCCCACGCCCGCGGCGGAGCCCCCGTCGACGTCGCCGCGGACGAGCGCGGGGACGAGGAGGACGACCAGCACCGGCAGCGTCGCGACGACGGCCGACAACACGGCCCGGAGGAAGCGCATGGCCCGAGTGTAGGGTCAGTTTCCACCGCGACTGAGGAGCAACGACGATGCCCATCACCCCGACGTCCGCCGACGCCATGACGACCCTCCGCCGGCGCACGAGTGAGAAGTGGGGCGCCTACCCCGACGATGTGCTGCCGATGTTCGTCGCGGAGATGGACTTCCCGCTCGCGCCGGCGATCAAGCGGGCCTTGCACGAGGCGATCGACCTCGGCGACACCGGGTACGTCAATCCCGTCGACCCGGGGGCCCGGAAGGCATTCCGTGAATTCGCCGCCGCCGCGTGGGGATGGGAGCCGGATCCCGAGCGGATGGGCATCACGACCGACGTGAGCGTGGTGATCGTGGAGTCGCTGCGCCGACTGATCGAACCCGGCGACGGCGTCGTGATCACGCCCCCGATCTATCCTCCGTTCTACGAGCTCGTGCCGGAGGGAGGCGGGGTGGTGGTCGAGGTGCCGCTGCGCGACGACGGATCCTCGTACGCGCTCGATCTCGAGGGCATCGAGCGCGCGCTGGCTGCGGGCGCGAAGGGCGTGCTCCTGTGCAGCCCGCACAACCCGGTCGGGCTGGTGCACGAGCGAGGGACGCTCGAACAGCTCTCCCGCATCGTGGCCGAGCATGACGGATTCGTCATCTCCGACGAGATCCACGCACCGCTCACTCATCACGGGGTGAAGTTCACCCCGTACCTCACCGTCTCCGACGAGGCCCGGACGCACGGCATCGCCGCCGAGTCGGGCAGCAAGGCCTTCAACCTCGCGGGGCTGAAGACGGCGCTGTTCGTGTCGGAGGCGGACCGCATGACTGATCTCATCCGCTCGCTGCCGGAGGAGGTCACCTTCCGGGCCGGTCAGTTCGGGCTGATCGCGACACGCGAGGGATTCGCCCACAGCCGGGACTGGCTCGACGGCACGGTCGCCGCCGTGCAGGCCAACGCCGACCATCTCCAAGCCGAACTCGATGCGCATCTGCCTGCGGTGCGGCTTCGCCGGCCGTCGGCAAGCTATCTGGCGTGGCTGGACATGTCCGCCCTGGGCTGGGGAGACGACCCCGCCGTCATCGCCGAACAGCACGCGCGGGTGGCGCTCTCGAGCGGGCCGAGGTTCGGCCGGCAGGGCGCGGGGTACGCGCGGATGAACCTCGCCTGCTCGCCTGACACGATCACCGAGGCGGTCCGTCGGCTGGCCGCCACATGACCGCCGACTGGGTTAGGCTGGCGATGTGCCCGAGCCCGACGACCGTCCCCGCGTGTCCGCCACGCGCATCGGCATCTGGGTGATCGTCGGAGCCATCGCTCTCTACATGATCATCACGGGCGTGGTAGGCGCCCTTAGTTCCGGCGGCTGACGCGGATCACCGCGCCGGCGGACGCGGCGGGACGTCGCTCAGACCGGTGAGGAACCGGACGATCCCTTCCGCGGTCCCGTGAAGCTCCGGCCCTTGTCCCAGCCGCCAGTCCCCGTCCACCGCCACGACGGTGTGCCCGGAGATCGCCGCCCGCCGGTCGAACGGGGCTGTGGTGGACGCGAACATGGCGACGGCACCGAGTGTCAGTAGCGCGATCTCGGCATGCTGGCCCACGGCGTCGGCGAGACGCAGCGCGGCCTCGACCACACGCTCGAGCTCGGCGATCCTGCGCCGATCGCCCGTTTCGATCGCGTCGGCCAGTTCAGGGAGCGCGTCGGCGGAGTCGGCGGGCGGCGCGGGAAGGTGCAGACCCGCGTTGGCGGCGAAGGTCCGCGCGCGGGCATCGCGCTCACCTTCGGGCGTCGACATGGTCAGACGGTGCGCCTCGCGCACGACGGCGGCGATCTCCGCGCGACGGTCACCGGTGACATTTTCTTCATTCCCCGGCTGGCGCTGGCTGAGAGGGAGATACTTCGAGAAATCCATCGATGCCCTCCTTGGCATGTGACGATGTGACGATCCAGTCGCCTGACGAACGGCTCATGTGACTGTCACATCCCCATTCTGGGCTTCGAGCCCATTTTTGTGCCAGTCTGTGTGTGACCGTACACATACCTCGACGGAACTGAGATGAGCGACGACGTCAACGGCCGCCGGCCGAGCATCCGGGATGTCGCGCGCCTGGCCGACGTGTCGTACCAGACCGTGTCCCGCGTGCTCAACGATCACCCCAGTGTGCGCCCTGAGACGCGGGATCGCGTCACCCAGGTGATGGCCGAGCTCAACTACCGGCCGAACCAAGCGGCGCGCGCCCTGGTGACCAGCAGATCCCAGACGATCGGCATTCTCGCGGCGTCGAGCTCGATGTACGGGCCCGCCTCGAGCATCGCTGCGATCGAGGCGGCTGCCCGGATGCGCGGTTACTGGGTGAGCACGGCGAACATCGACGCGTCCGACCCCGGATCCATTCCGGAGGGTCTCGCACACCTCAGAGCGCAGTCGATCGAGGGCCTTGTCGTCATCGCACCGCAGGTGCGGGTGGTTCGCGCCCTCGCCGCGCAGGCCCTCGACATCCCGTACGTCACACTCCAGTCGACCGATCTCGATGTCGACCACATGCTCTCCGTCGACCAGGTCGCCGGCGCACGAATGGCAACGAAACACCTGATCAGCCTGGGACATAGGGGTATCTACCACCTCGCCGGTCCGCAGGACTGGATCGAGGCCGAGGCGCGGATGAGCGGCTTCCTCGATGAGCTCAGCGCCAGCGACGTGCCGACGACGGCACCGATCCTGGGGGACTGGACTGCCGAGTTCGGCTACTACGCCGGGCGCGAGCTGCTGCGGGTGCGGGACTTCACGGCCGTCTTCTCGTCGAACGATCAGATGGCGCTGGGCTTCATCCATGCCGCGCGCGACGAGGGCCTGGACATCCCGAGGGACATCAGCGTCGTCGGATTCGACGACATTCCCGAAGCGGCCCATTTCTGGCCGCCGCTGACCACCGTGCGGCAGGACTTCGCCGAACTCGGTCGTCGCTGCGTGGAGCTGCTGCTGGGGCCGGCCGACGATCTCGAGTCGCCGAGCCCGTCGACGATCACCCCCGAGCTCATCGTGCGCGGATCGACCGCGCCGGCGGCGTGACGATCCTGTCGTTACGAACTCGAGACAATTCGGGATTGACATATCGAGCGGCTTGGTGGCTATAGTTCTTCGATGTGAACGGTCACACGCCGATCACAACCGATAGAGGCTCATTCCAACGAGGGAGACGACGTGACGCACGGCACCGACGCCGAGCTCCGCGAGAGGTACGTGAGCGGGGTGCGCACCGAGGTGGCGATCGCCCGCACACGTTCGGACGTCGCAGCCGCTCACGCTGAGCTCGTCAGCGCGGGTGCCATCCATGCCGCCGGCGGAGCCGTCTCCGGGCGCATCCCCGGAGCCGACCTGTTCGTCGTCACTCCCGCGGGGATCCGCGTGCAGGACGTGGCCCCAGAGAATCTCGTCCTGTGCGACTTCGACGGAGAAGTGATCGCCGGCACGCCCGGAAGCAAAGGCCGACCCAGCCCTCAGGCCGCCACTCACGCTCAGGTGTACGCGAACTCGCCCAGCGTCGGCGGCATCGTTTCGAGCGCTGCTCCATACACCTCGGCCTGGGCAGTCCGCGGTGAGTCGATTCCCTGTGCCCTCGCGACGATCGCCGAGGAGTTCGGCGGCCCCATTCCCGTCGCCTCCGAGGCAGGGTCACGCGACACCGCCGACCGTGCGCTCGCCGGCGCACTCGACGACGGACGCCCGCCCGTGGTGCTCGTGCCCGCACGCGGTGCCATCGCCGTCGGCTCCGACGCCGACGATGCGGCCAGAGTCGCCTCCTTCACCGAAGAGGTCGCCCGCATCGTCCACCTCGCCCGCGACCACGGTGCCGTCGTCGCACTGTCACAGGACGAGATCGAGCGACTCTACGAGTCGCATCGCGCGCCGGCGGCCGCCCCCGCGGATCCCGGCCTGCCGGCCCTCCGCTCCCGCACCTCCCCTTCCACAACTGAAAAACGCTCCAAGACGAAGACGTCAACGTCACGATGAAAGGAATCACAGTGAAAGCGAAGAAGTTGGTGTTTGCCGCGATTGCGGCGGGCGCACTCCTCCTGTCGGGCTGCGCAGGCGGTGCCGCCGGCGACGGCGGCAGCGGCGGCGGCGACGGCGGCCTGATCGGCGTCGCGATGCCCACCAAGAGCTCCGAGCGGTGGATCGCCGACGGCAACGCCGTCAAGGCCGCGCTCGAGGACGAGGGCTACAGCGTCGACCTGCAGTACGCGGAGGACGACATCCCCACGCAGGTCTCGCAGATCGAGAACATGATCACCAAGGGCGCCGAGGCGCTGATCGTCGCCTCGATCGACGGCACCACGCTGTCGGAGGTGCTTCAGACCGCCGCCGATGCCGACATCCCGGTCATCGCCTACGACCGCCTCATCAAGGGCACCGAGAACGTCGACTACTACGCGACGTTCGACAACTTCCTCGTCGGCCAGCAGCAGGCGTGGACCGTCCTCAACGGCCTCGGCCTGACCGACCTCGAGGGCAACCCCACCGAGGGCGCGCCCGAGGGTCCGTTCAACATCGAGCTGTTCGCCGGCTCGCTGGACGACAACAACGCGTTCTTCTTCTTCGACGGCGCGATGGACGTCCTGCAGCCCTACATCGACGAAGGCACGCTGGTCGTGAAGTCGGGTCAGACCGACATCGAGCAGGTCGCCACTCTCCGCTGGGACGGCGAGACCGCGCAGAGCCGCATGGAGGACATCCTCACGGCGAACTACTCCGATGGCACCGAGGTGGACGCCGTTCTGTCGCCCTACGACGGCATCTCGCGCGGCATCATCTCGGCCCTCACCGACGCCGGCTACTCGGTCGGCGAGGACTGGCCGATCATCTCGGGTCAGGACGCCGAGGTCGACTCGGTCAAGGCGATCCTCTCGGGCGAGCAGTACGCCACGATCTTCAAGGACACGCGTGAGCTCGCCAAGGTCGCGGCCGGCATGGCGGTCGCGCTGCTCAACGACGAAGAGCCCGAGGTCAACGACACCGAGACGTACGACAACGACGTGAAGGTCGTCCCGTCGTACCTGCTCGCGCCGGTCCCCGTCATCAAGGACAACGTCGAAGCGGCGCTCGTCGACACCGGCTACTGGACCAAGGAGGACCTCGGCCTCTGAGCCGGGGCATCCGGTCCGCACCGAGACTCGGCGGCGGCGGAGGAATCGCACCCCCGCCGTCGCCGACACCACCACCCCTGTCAGCCTTACGAGGAAGTCGGCGAACGTGACGAACACGATTCTCGAGATGCGCGGCATCACCAAGACCTTTCCCGGCGTCAAGGCCCTCTCGAACGTCAACTTCGAGGTGCAGCGCGGCGAGATCCACGCGATCTGCGGCGAGAACGGCGCCGGCAAGTCCACACTCATGAAAGTGCTCTCGGGTGTGTACCCGCACGGCACGTACGACGGTCAGATCATCTACGCCGGCGAAGAGGTCGAGTTCAAGAACCTCAACGACAGCGAGGCGAAGGGCATCGTCATCATCCACCAGGAGCTCGCGCTGAGCCCCTACCTCTCGATCGCCGAGAACATCTTCCTCAACAACGAGCGCAAGACCGGCGGCCTGATCGACTGGAACAAGACGAACTTCGAGGCGGGCGAGCTGCTCAAGCGCGTCGGCCTCCGCGACAACCCGACGACGAGCATCAATCAGATCGGCGTCGGCAAGCAGCAGCTCGTGGAGATCGCGAAAGCACTGTCGAAGGAGGTCAAGCTCCTCATCCTCGACGAGCCGACGGCCGCCCTCAACGACGAGGACTCCGACCACCTGCTGGAGCTCATCCTGAGCCTGCGCGAGCAGGGGATCACGTCGATCATCATCAGCCACAAGCTGAACGAGATCAAGAAGGTCGCGGACACGGTGACCGTGATCCGCGACGGCAAGACGATCGAGACGATCGCGAAGCTCGACGTCACCGAGGACCGCATCATCAAGGACATGGTGGGCCGCGACCTCGAGCACCGCTATCCCGACCACGAGCCGCAGATCGGCGAGGAGCTCCTGCGGGTCGAGGACTGGACGGCACATCACCCGCAGGACCCTTCGCGCGTCGTCGTCGACAACGTCTCACTCTCCGTCCGGGCCGGCGAGATCGTCGGCATCGCCGGGCTCATGGGCGCCGGCCGCACCGAGTTCGCGATGAGCCTCTTCGGCCACTCGTACGGCAGCCGCATCTCGGGCAAGGTCTTCATGCGCGGCAAGGAGATCAAGACCCGCACGGTCGCGGAGGCGATCGAGAACGGCCTCGCCTACGCGACCGAGGATCGCAAGACCTTCGGCCTCAACCTCATCGAGGACATCAAGCGGAACATCTCGATGGCGTCGCTGGACCAGCTCACCAAGGGCGGCCTGGTCGATGACAACGAAGAGTTCAAGATCGCGAACGACTTCCGCAAGAGCATGAACATCAAAGCGCCGAACGTGCTCGTCAAGACCGGCAAGCTGTCGGGCGGCAACCAGCAGAAGGTCGTGCTCTCGAAGTGGATCTACTCGAACCCCGACGTGCTGATCCTCGATGAGCCCACGCGCGGCATCGACGTCGGCGCGAAGTACGAGATCTACACGATCATCAACAAGCTCGCAGCATCCGGAAAGGGGATCATCGTGATCTCGTCCGAGCTGCCCGAGCTCCTCGGCATCTCGGACCGCGTGTACGCCCTCTCGGAGGGACGCATCACCGGCGAACTGCCCATCGAAGAGGCGACGCCCGAGTCGGTCCTCAAGCTCATGACCATGGAGAAGCCGCGCTGAGCGGCCCAGCAGGAGACGCAGACATGTCAGACACCATGACCAACTCCGGCACCGCCGTCGGATCGAACATCAACCCGCCCGAGAACAAGTTCACGAGCTGGCTGAGCCACGTCCTCAGCGACCTCGGCAAGAACGGCATCTTCATCGCGCTCATCGCCGTCGTGGCGCTGTTCGCGATCCTCACCAACGGCATCATCCTGCGGCCGCAGAACATCTCGAACCTGGTCGTGCAGAACGGGTACATCCTCGTCCTCGCGATCGGCATGGTGATGGTCATCATCGCCGGCCACATCGACCTCTCGGTGGGCTCGGTCGCTGCGTTCGTGGGCGCCTGCTCGGGTGTCTTCGCCGTGCAGTGGGGCCTGCCGTGGTGGCTCGCCGTGCTCCTGTCGCTCGCCATCGGCGCCCTGGTCGGTGCATGGCAGGGCTTCTGGGTGGCGTTCGCAGGAATTCCGGCGTTCATCGTGACGCTCGCGGGCATGCTCATCTTCCGCGGTCTCGCCCTCGTGGTGCTCGGCAACCAGAACATCGGCTCGTTCCCCACGGAGTACCGCGCGCTCGGCAACGGCTTCCTCACCGGCGTCTTCGGCGAGAGCGACCCGGATGTCTTCACGCTCCTCATCGGTGCCGTCGCGATCGTCGCCCTCATCGTGCAGCAGGTGCGCACCCGTGCCGGGCGTCAGAAGTACGGCCAGGAGGTCGAGCCGCTCACCTGGTTCGTCGTCAAGCTCGTGCTCGTGGCGGCGGTCATCGGCTGGTTCACGTGGGCGCTGGCCTCGTACAAGGGCATCCCCGTCACGCTGATCATCCTCGCGATCCTGATCCTCGTGTACGGCGTGGTCATGAACCGCACCGTGTTCGGACGCCACATCTACGCCATCGGCGGCAACCGCCACGCCGCCGAGCTCTCGGGCATCAAGACCCGCCGCGTCGACTTCTGGCTCTTCGTCAACATGGGCTTCCTCGCAGCTCTCGCCGGCCTGATCTTCACGGCACGCCTGAACCTCGCCGGCCCGAAGGCCGGTGACGGCTTCGAGCTCGAGGCGATCTCCGCCGCGTTCATCGGCGGCGCCGCCGTCCAGGGCGGCGTCGGCACGATCGGCGGCGCGATCATCGGTGGTCTGATCATCGGCGTCCTGAACAACGGCATGTCGATCATGGGCATCGGCATCGAGTGGCAGCAGGCCGTGAAGGGTCTTGTGCTCCTCCTGGCCGTTGCGTTCGACGTCTACAACAAGCGCCGCTCCGGCGTCTGATCCACGCTTCGGCCCGGTGCGCCTCACGGCGCACCGGGCCGAACGCATGTCCGCCTCCGCGGACTGAAACCAGGCCCCCGAGGCGGGGTGCGCGTCAGCGGTAGTTGACGAACGGCATCGGGTGGATTGAGTGGAGTGGGGTGCGGGGGAGATCCGCGGAATTCCGCGGATCTGCGGTTGGACGCGGATGCCGGCGTGAGTGGTGGAACGGGGATTCTGCGGACTTTGTGCGGACTCACTTCACCTCCTGAGAGGTGTGGAATCTCCGTCGGGCATGTGGCGGTGCCGCGACAGTTGTCCTGCGACCGGGCGCGCCGCATGCGTCCGCCCCCGGAGCGGCGGGAGCAGTTCCGGGGGCGGACGCGGGGAGCGGTGCTGGTGTTCAGTCCTCGCCGAGTCCCGCTGCCGAGATGGGCTCTTCGCCCTCGGCCTCGAGCTGCTTGTTCAGGAGGGTGAGGTCGAAGAGTCCCTCGATGGAGCCGTCCTTCTGGGTGCCGGCCTGGATGCCGTTGTCGACGAGTGTCTCGAACGTGTCGGCGTGCGGGTCGACGGAGAACGTCACGTGCTCGAGTGCCCGGGTGATGACGGCGTCGGCGAGCGGCTTGCCGGTCTCCTTCTCGATGGCGCCGTTGATCACGGCCGGCGCCTCGTCGGGGTTGTCCGCGATCCAGTTGACGGCCGCCTCGTGGCCCTTCAGCAGGTCGGCCACGACATCCGGGTGCTCGTCGAGGAACTCCTTGCGCACCAGCAGCACCGTCGTCGGGAAGGCGCCGTCCTCCCAGAGGTCGGCCTCGTCCTGCAGCACGTGCGCGCCGGCGTCGATGACCAGGCGCGACACCCACGGTTCGGGCAGCCAGGCGCCGTCGAGCTGGCCGTCCTGGAACAGCGTCAGCGTCTGCGCGTTCTCGGTCGGGGTGATCTGCACGTCGCCGCCGCCGGAGGTGTCGGTCTCGAACCCCTCATCGGCCAGCCACACCCGCGCCGCGACGTCCTGCGTGTTGCCCAGCTGCGGCGTCGCGATCGTGGTGCCCTCCAGGTCGGCCGGGGTGTCGATGCCGTCGCGGACCACCAGCGCGGCACCGCCGGTGGCCGCACCGGCGATGATGCGGGCGGACTCGCCGCCGGACTGGATGAAGGTGTTGATGGACGGGTTCGGGCCGATGTAGGTCGCATCGATCGCGCCCGCCGAGAGCGCCTCGATCGCGGCCGGGCCGGCGTTGAAGACCTGGGTGGTGACCTCGACGTCGCCGAGCGCGTCCGCGAACAGGCCCTCTTCCAGGCCGACCAGCGCCGGCGCGTGGGTGACGTTCGCGAAGTACCCCAGCCGGAGCTCGCCCACCGATGGGCCGGCGTCTGCTGCGGCGGGGGTCTCGGTGGGCGCTCCGGCGGCGGAGGCACAGCCTGCCATCATGGCGGCGACGAGTCCGAGAGAGGTGATTGCTGTCGCGGTGCGTAGTTTGTTCACGGTGTCGCCTTCGGTCGGCATTACTCGGGTTGGGGGGAATTGCGCCGTCGCGCACCATTGGGCAGCGGTTCGCGTCGCCGGGTCAGGACCCTACAGGGACCCACCGGCGACAGTAGAAGCGTCCATGCCGTCGACCTAGCCGGTCGTCAAACCGAGAAACCGAGCGTCATCATCTGTCACCCGAGTTGCATTCGGTATTCGGAGGCAGTCGTGGCTCCAGCGCGGTCGATCTTCACGCTGGGCCCGATTCGGACTGGGCGATTCTTGGACCGACGACGGGTGAGGTGCCACGGAAGCGAGCTGGCGCGGCTCCTCTTGTTCCTATGTGACGTCGCGCGTCGCCCTATCGCGGCGTATTTCGTCGGAACGTTTCACTCGGTCAGCCGCCCGACCAGCATGACCGTATGGTCACCCCACTCATCTCGGCGACCGAGCTCGCCGATCTCATCCGCGGCGGCACACCGCCGCGCATCCTCGACGTGCGCTGGCGTCTCGATCGACCCGAGGGTCGGCCCGATTACCTCGACGGGCACCTGCCGGGGGCGGTGTACGTCGACCTGGACCACGAGCTCGCGCGCCGCGGCGATCCGCGGGAGGGGCGGCATCCGCTGCCGCCGCGCGAGCAGCTGCAGGCCGCCGCGCGGCGGTGGGGAATTCGCGCCGGGGATACGGTCGTCGCATACGACGACGTGCACTCGGTCGCGGCCGCCCGCGCCTGGTGGGTGCTGACACGATCCGGAGTCGCCGACGTGCGCGTGCTCGACGGCGGTCTTCGCGGCTGGCTCGCCGAACGATTGCCCCTCGAGACCGGCGACGTGCTGCCGCGGCCGCCGGGAGACATCGTGCTCGACGAGATCACCGAGGGCGTGGCCGACATCGACGGCGTCGAGGAATGGCCCGACCACGGCCTGCTGCTCGACGTGCGCGCGCCCGAGCGGTATCGCGGCGACAGCGAACCGCTTGACCCGGTCGGCGGGCATATCCCGGGCGCCGTGAACTTGCCGACGACCGTGCACCTGTCGGCCGGGAAGTTCCGCTCGGCGGACGAGATCCGCGCGGAGTTCGCCGCCGCAGGCGTGCGAGATGGTGTCGCCGTGGCGGCATATTGCGGCTCGGGCATCGCGGCGACCCACACGGCCCTCGCCGGCGTGATCGCCGGCGTCGATGTGGTGGTCTATCCCGGCTCGTGGAGCCAATGGTCCCGCTCCCGCGGCCGGCTGGTCGCCGTCGGCCCGGCGCCCTCGCTCGACGTGGTGCCTCTATGACCGCCCCGGTCATCGTCGGTGATGGGTCCGCACCCTAGGGGACCTCGTCACGATGCAGCCGTCCGGTCGCACGCCACCCACCCGTAGACGGCCGTCCGAATCCCGGGGCGCAGCGTCCGTCTGGGCGGGACACCGACCAGGACGCGCCTGATCCATCAGTGACCTGCGAGGTACGGCCCCGGCCGGGGTCACAGAGGCGCACGTCCGAACGAGAAGACCGTCCGGCGCCGGAGCGCGAACCCAAGTCGCTCATACGCCCTGATCGCATTCACGTTCGACGCTGCCGCGTGCATCAGGGCTCGGTCGCCGCGCTGCTGGATATGGAAGGCCACGTCGAGGACGAGCCGAGATGCCAGACCCTGGCGCCGATAAGCACTGTCGGTCGAGACGGCACTGATCTCGGTCCAGCCTTCCGGGTGCAGTCGCTCGCCGGCCATCGCGACCAAGCGACCCTCCCGGCGGATGCCGACATACCGGCCCAGCTCATGGGTGCGGGGCCGGAAGGGGCCCGGCTGGTTCCGTTCGACGATGGCCAGCATGTCGGCGACGTCGTCCGGCCCCAGGACGACGGCCTCGGCATCCGGACGCGGACGCAGCGCGTCGGTCTCGACGAGCTGCACCCCCTCGCCGCCGCCCAGGTCCTCCCAGCCGGCCGGGAACGGGCGTTCGGCGGCGGATAGTCCGACGGGCGCACCAGGACCGACGAGATCGCGCAGTGCGTCCCAGACATCGGGGTCGGACCACGTGCGCACTGCCACGAACGGTGCGACGTCCTCGGGGTACCGCCGGACCAGATCGTTCCCCTCCGCGAAGCCGGCGTGCGGGCCGGTCAGTGAATGCCACGCGGGGTTGTCGAGCACCGTGGCGTCCGCGTGCGGGGCGAGGGCGCCCCCCGGCTTGTCACCGGCGGAAGCTGTCGCGCCGTCGGTGGAGGCGAGGACTGTGTCTGACATGCGTCAAGCGTGCGCGACCGGCGCCGACGTCGCCAAATGCCGGCGTCATCGCACGCAACGGGCACGAGCATCGTTGGGCACCGCGCCATCTATGACGCCGCGCGACCCCGCCGATGGAGGCATTCAGGGGACGCGGTCTATGGTCAGGCACGGCGGAATCGCAGCAGTGGCAGCGAAGTCGCCCGAACGAGCCCCGTAACCGAGGAGACTCCCGTGCCCAGCCAGTTGGAAGACGAGGCGCTGCAGTTCGTCCGCGACCTCATCCGCATCGAGACGGTGAACACCGGGGTGGCGGCCACCATCGGCGACGGCGAGACACGCGCCGCCATCTGGGTGCAGGAGCGTCTCGCCGAGGTGGGCATCGCGTCGGAGCTCGTCGAGTCGCGTCCCGGACGGGGGTCGCTCATCGCTCGCATCCCAGGAACTGATCCGGATGCCGGAGCCCTGTTGGTTCACGCGCACCTCGACGTCGTGCCGGTCGAGGAGAAGGACTGGACTCACCCGCCCTTCGGCGCCGACATCGAGGACGGCTACCTCTACGGCCGCGGCGCCGTCGACATGAAAAACTACGCGGGCACGATCCTGGCCGTGGCGCGTCACTTCGCGCGCGAAGGGATCGTGCCGCGGCGGGACCTGGTGTTGGCATTCCTCGCAGACGAGGAGAGCGGCGGGGTGTGGGGCGCCGGGTGGCTCGTCGAGAACCGCCCCGAGCTGTTCGCCGGCGTCACCGAGGCGCTGAGCGAGGTGGGCGGGTTCTCCGTGCCGCTGTACGCCGACCCCGCCGACGAACGCCGCGCGTACCTGGTGGCCACGAGCGAGAAGGGTGTCGCATGGTCGACGCTGCGCGCCCGCGGCCACGCCGCCCACGGCTCCCGCCCCACCGACGACAATAGTGTGGTCCGACTCGCCCGGGCCGTGGCGGCCGTCGGCGAGCACCGGTTCCCGGTCGTGCGCACGCCCGCGCTGCAGCGCTTCCTCGACGTCTTCGGAGCGGCCCGTGGGCTCGCGTTCACCGACGAGTCGCTCGCTGACGACCTCGAGAGCCTCGGGTTCGTGTCGTCACTCGTCGGCGCGACGACGCGCAACACCGCGACCCCGACGGTGCTCGACGCCGGCGACAAGACGAACATCATCCCGGCGGAGGCGTCGGCGCGCCTCGACATCCGCATCCTTCCCAAACAAGACGACGCCCTCCGTGACGGGCTGCGGGAGCTCGTGGGCGACGACATCGACATCCGGGAGGGCCGCTGGTGGTCGGCGACCGAGGCGCCCGTCGATGCGCCGATCATTGACGTGCTGCAGGACGCGATCTCCATCGAGGACCCTGATGGCGTGGTGGTGCCCTACCTGCTGCCGGCGAGCACCGACAACAAGCACTTCGCGAAGCTCGGCATCCATGGCTACGGGTTCGTGCCGCTGCACGTGCCTCGAGACTTCGACGTGTTCGCCCAGTTCCACGCCGCCGACGAGCGGATCCCCGTCGACGCGCTGCACTTCTCGGCGCGCGTCACCCAACGGATTCTTCGCACCGCCTAGAACGACGGATGCTTCGGCCCTTCCGTGCGGCGAGGGCCGAAGCATCCGTCATTCCGGCGTCGCGATGGTCACTCGGCGCCCGGGGCCTCCGCGGTCGGGCCGCCAGACTCCTTCCACGCGGGGAAGCCGCCGTCGACATGCGCGACGTTCGTGAAGCCCTTCGCGCGGAGCTGCTCGGCGACGGGGCCGGAGCCATTGATCGTGCCGCACACGATGACGATGTCCTGGTCCCAGTCCGTGATCTCGGCGAACTTCTCCGGCGAGTCGATGAGGAACTGCGCGTCGAGGTTGTTGCGGTCGCCGCGGATGGAGCCGGGGATCACGCCGTCGCGCGCCCGGCCGGCGTCGCTGCGAACATCGACGACGAGCGCTCCCGCCGCGGCGCGTCCGGCGGCCTCTTCGGCGGTGATGAGCGGTGCGTCGAACGTGGGCTCGGCCGCGGTGTCGGTGGTGTCGGTCATGGCGGGTGATCCTTTCGGACGGACGGATGTCGGGACGGACGGATGCCGCTCCTCGGCGTCACGCTAAGGGCTCACCGCTGGCGACGGCGCACGGCGTTGTCATACGGCGCCACGATCCGTCATACGCGGATCCGGGATCGTACGGTACCCGCCGGTTCGACGTGATGAGGAGAAGGGAATGCGATCGGCGGGTCAGGCCGCGAGCTCCGCGCGCTCGCCCAGCGCGGGGAGCCCGAGGTTCTCGCGCAGCGTCGATCCCACGTACTCGGTGGGGTAGACGCCGCGCTCCTGCAACTCTGGGATGAGCCCGTCGACGATGTCGTCGAGCCCTTCGGGCACGAGGTACGGCGAGACGTTGAACCCGTCGACCGCCCCCGCGTCTACGTACTGCACGATGCGATCGGCGATCAACGAATAGCCGCCGACGAAGGTGCGCAGCGACGACCGCTTGATGACGAAGTCGCGGATCGAGAGGCCCTCGGCGGCCGCGCTCTCGCGCCACTCGCGCGCCGTCTCGAGCGCGCGACGGCCCTGGAAGAGCGACCCGCGTTGGCCGTCGACCTCATCGACCACCGGGTCGATGTCGGGAAGCGGCCCGTCGGCGTCGTACTCCGACAGGTCGCGGCCCCAGATCGGCTCGAGGAATCGGATCGCGGTCTGCGGCGACACCTGCGCGCGCGTGACCCAATCGGCCTTCTCGCGGGCCTCGCTGTCGGTGGCGGCGAGGATGAACTGAGCCCCCGGGAAGAACTTGAGCTCGCCCACAGCACGCCCATGGGCGGGAAGGCGACGGCGTAGGTCGGCCGCGAACGAGATCGCGTCCTCCAGGCCCGGGTGCGCTGAGAAGATGACGTCGGCACTGGATGCCGCGAACTCTCGGCCCTCGTCGGAGTCCCCTGCCTGGAACAGCACCGGCCGTCCCTGCGCGCTCGGCGGCAGCGGCGCCGGTCCTTGGAACGAGACCAGCTGATCGGCGACTGACACCGGCGTACCGACCCCGTCGGCGCCGGCGTCCCACAGCCGCTGCGCGGCGGCGACGAACTGGGCCGCCCGGCGGTAGCGGTCGGCGTGCTCCAGGTACCCGCCGCGGCGGAAGTTCGCGCCGGTCCACGCGTTGTCGGTCGTGACGATGTTCCACCCGGCGCGGCCCTCGCTCAACAGATCGAGCGAGTTCAAGCGCTTCGCCAGGTCGTACGGGTCGTTGTAGGTCGTGTTCTGCGTCGCGACGAGGCCGATGCGCTCAGTGACGGCCGCCAGCGCCGCGAGCTGCGTCTGCGCGTCGGGACGACCGGCGATGTCGAGGTCGTGGATGCGGCCGAAGTGCTCGCGCAGACGCAGACCCTCGCCGAGGAAGAAGGCTGAGAACAGGCCGCGCTCCGCGGTCTGCGCGATGCGGCGGAAAGACTCGAAGTCGTACTGCGAGCCGCTGCGGTCGCTCGACCAGATGGTGCCGAAGTTGACCCCCTGGAAGAACACACCGAACTGGATACGGCGGGACGTGCTCATGCGAACTCCTTCACGGCGGTGGTGGCGTAGCGGCTCACGCTGCCTTCGAGGCCGAGGGCATCGCGTAGGGCCTCGCCCGCCCGCGGCGAACGGAAGCCGATCCGCTTTCGCAGCGCCGGCAGCACTGCGCGCCCAACCTCTTCGAGATCGACGTCAAGCTCTGCGACGTGCAGACGTACACCGTCGACGGATGCTGCCAGCCCGGCGATCAGGGCGACCAGACCGTCCGCGTCGCCCGCGTAGCGGAGGCGCCCGGCGTCCGTCCAGCCGCCGATGGCGTCGAGCCGCCGAGCCGCGGACACGCCGCGCGCGTCAAGCACCACCTCGACCTCCGCCCACACGAGCGGCGCATCCGCGGCACGCGCCCGGGATGCAGCATCCGTGATCTCCGCCAGGTCGGCACCCGTGACCAGCACGACGTCCGCACCCGCCGTGCCGGCCGGCGCCACCACGACCAGCTGCCCCTGCGGGGGCCGGGGCGTGATGAGCGGACCCTTCACCGAGAAGCTCTCGCCCTCGAAGTCGACGTAGTGGAGCTTGTCGGCGTCGAGGTAGCGGCCGCTCGCTGCGTCCTGGATGACAGCGTCGTCCTCCCACGAGTCCCACAGCCGTCGAGCGACCTCGATCACGTCGTCGCGCTCGCTGCGGAGATCGTCGTCCGAGAGCGCCCCACGACCGTAGGCGGCGGCCTCGCGCGCGGTCCCGGAGGCCGCGGCGATCCAGCCCGCGCGCCCGTTCGAGGCCCAGTCGAGGCTCGCAAGCTGCGTCGCGACGTGGAACGGCTCGCTGAAGACGACGTGCGCGACCGGCACGAGCCCGATGGCCGACGTGAGCGGAGCGAGGAACGCGGCGCGCTGCACGGCATCGAGCCGCGCGACCGCATCGGCGACCGGCAGCGGCGAGTCGTCGAGCGTCACGGCGGTGAAGCCGAAGCGCTCGGCGGTCGCGCCGCGGGTGGCGAGGCGCCGCGGGGAGAGGGCGGCGGAAACAGGCGAAGCCGCCGGGTGGGCGCCGTCGGCGTCCAGCTCGAGGGCGACCGCGAACGGGGTGTCGGACATGCGAGCCAAGCTAGGTCCCCGCCGGCGCACGGGGGCCTGCGTGCGTCGGCGGATTCCGCCGTGTGACGTTGCGTGTCAGATCGTCACAATCCGTGTCGTTCGACGGCGCCCTCGGCTCGGCGATCAGGCCTTCACCGGCCTACCGTCCTCGTACCGGCGCACCTCCCGCAGCCTGAACCTCCGCGCCGCCGACCGAGGAGCACCTCATGACCGACACACTTCCGCGCACCGCCGGCGCTGCAGAGGCCGCGACGCCGCCGTCCGCGGCGGCGTCGTCGTCGCGCGTCGACCTCGGCGATGTTCCTGTCGTCCACACCCGGCACTGGTTCCGGTGGTCGATCGGCATCGTCGTGCTGTTCGTGGTGGCGCAGTTCGCGTGGTCGCTCGTTACCAACGAGAACTACGAGTGGGATGTCTTCGCTCACTACTTCCTGTCGGAGCCGGTGCTGCAGGGCGTGGGCCTCACCCTGCTGCTGACGGCGATCTCGGCATCCATCGGCTCCTTCCTCGGCACGCTGCTGGCACTGGCCCGCCTGGCCAAGTCCCCGCTCCTCAACTCGGCGGCGTGGCTGTTCATCTGGTTCTTCCGCTCGGTGCCGCTCGTGGTGCAGATCATTGTCTGGTACAACCTCGGGTACCTGTACCCGACCCTCGGCCTCGGCACCCCGTTCACGACCGACTTCTGGATCGTCGAGTTCCCGACCGTGCAGCTGATCAGCGCCTTCGCCGCAGCGATCCTCGGCCTCAGCCTCAACCAGGCTGCCTACTCGGCGGAGATCATCCGCGGCGGGCTGTTGTCGGTCGACCAGGGGCAGCTCGAGGCGGCTGCAGCTCTCGGCATCCCGCCCCGCCGACGCCTGACGCGGATCATCTTGCCGCAGGCGATGCGCTCGATCGTGCCCAACGCGACCAACGAGGTGATCGGCCTGGTCAAGGGCGCGTCCGTGGTCTTCGTCATCGCACTGCCCGAGGTGTTCTACGCCGTGCAGGTCATCTACAACCGCAACAGCCGCGTGATCCCGCTGCTGCTCGTCGCGGTGGTCTGGTACACGATCATCACCACGGCGCTGAGCATCGCGCAGTACTACATCGAGCGGCACTACGCCCGCGGCACCGTGCGCGTGCTGCCGCCGACGCCGCTGCAGAAAGCCCGTCACTGGGTGGCCCTGCAGTGGGCCCGTCTCGGCGACGCCGAATCCGCACCCCCTCACTTGGCGGGATCGGATGCTGCGCCCCTGCCCGCTGCGGCACAGCAGAGTTCCGGCAACGACGCGACCTTCGGAGACCGCTGATGAGCATCGACACCTTCACCACCGACACCGACACCGACACCGCCACGCGTGGGCTCGTCGAGATCCACAACGTCCACAAGAGCTACGGCGGCGTCGAGGTGCTGCGCGGCATCGACCTGACTGTCGAGCCGGGCGAGGTCGTGGCGATCCTCGGGCCGAGCGGCTCGGGCAAGTCGACCCTGCTGCGCACGATCAACCACCTCGAGAGCGTCGACCGCGGCTCGGTCACGGTCGACGGCCAGCTGATCGGCTACGAGCTGCGCGGCGACAAGCTCTACGAGCTGCGCGAGCGTGAGGTGCTGGAGCGCCGCACGCAGATCGGCATCGTCTTCCAGAACTTCAATCTCTTCCCGCACCTGACCGCGCTCGAGAACGTCACCGAGGCGCCGGTCGCGCTCGGCCGGCTCTCCAAGGACGACGCCCGAGAGCTCGCCCTCGGCCTTCTCGACCGCGTCGGGCTGGCCGACAAGGCCGAGCACTACCCCCGGCAGCTGTCGGGCGGACAGCAGCAGCGCGTCGCGATCGCGCGCGCCCTCGCCCTCAAGCCCAAGGTGATCCTCTTCGACGAGCCGACCAGCGCGCTCGACCCGGAGCTCGTGGGCGAGGTCCTCGACGTCATCCGCGACCTCGCGCAGCTCGGCACGACCCTCGTCATCGTCACGCACGAGGTCGGATTCGCCCGCGAGGTCGCCGACCGGGTCGTCTTCCTCGACGGCGGCCGCGTCATCGAGCAGGGCCCGCCCGCCGAGGTCCTCGTCACACCGGAGCACCCCCGCGTCCAGGACTTCCTCGCGAAGGTCCTGGCCTGAAACCGAGCTCTCGCACGTCGAGCACTCACCCGAGAAAAGGAAGCAATCACATGGCACTGAGCAAGAAGCAGGGCATCGCGATCGGTGTCGGCGCCGTCGCGGTGGCCGCGATCGTCGGCGGCATCGTCTGGGGCGTCACCCAGAACCAGCCCGCCGAGGCGGCCGCACCGGCCGAGCTCACCGAGGCGAACGTCGCGACCGACGAGATCCAGTGGGTCCGTCTCGACGAGCCCGTCGCCGAGGCTGTCGAGGCGCTCGATGCGAGCGGCTTCGAGCCGGTCGAGCCGGGCAAGCTCACTGTGGCGCATTCCGCCTACGTCCCGCCGCTGGGCTACATCCCCGAGGGCGAGACGAACCCCGCCGGCACCGAGCCGAACATCGGCGCGCTGATCGCCGACGCGCTCGGCCTCGAGTACAACCCGGTGGTGGTTGCGTGGGCGGACTGGCCGCTCGGCATCCAGTCGGGCAAGTACGACCTCATCACGTCGAACGTCACCGTCACCGAGGAGCGCAAGGAGCTGTACGACTTCGCGAGCTACCGCGAGGACCTGCTCGGCTTCTATGTGAAGAGCGACAGCGACATCGAGAAGATCGAGGAGGCCGCCGACATCACCGGCCTCAAGATCGCGGTCGGCTCGGGCACGAACCAGGAGCAGGTGCTGCTGGCCTGGAACGAGGAGCTCGAGGCCGCGGGCGAGGAGCCCGCCGAGCTGCAGTACTTCGACGACAACGCCGCCACCGTGCTGGCGCTGCAGTCGGGCCGCATCGACGCCACCTTCGGCCCGAACGCGACGTCGGCGTGGGCCGCGCGTGAGACCGGCGACACCAAGCTCGTCGGCCTCGTGCCCGGCGGCTGGCCGCTGACAGCGAACATCGCCGCCGCCACGGCCAAGGGCAACGGCCTCATCGAGCCCGTCAACATCGCGCTCAACGCCCTCATCGAGAACGGGCAGTACGACGAGGTCCTGAAGATCTGGGACCTCCAGTCGGAGCGCGTCGAGACCAGCGAGATCAACCCCGCCGGACTGCCCAAGTCCTGATCGCACGACCCCGGCCGGGCCCGCTAGAGCGGGCCCGGCCTCTTTCCCTTTGCGCACACCCAGGAGCTCCTCATGTCCCGCGTCCCCCTCTCCGTCCTCGACCTGTCCCCGTTCGGAGCGGGGCAGACGGCCGCGGACGGGCTGCGCGCCTCGATCGCGCTCGCCCGACACACCGAGCGGCTGGGCTACCACCGCTACTGGCTCGCCGAGCATCACTTCAATCCGGGCCTGTCGGGGTCCGCGCCGCACGTCCTGCTCGCGGCGATCGCCGCTGCGACCGAGCGCATCGGCATCGGCACGGCGGCGACCATCATCGGCAACTACTCGCCCGTGCAGGTGGCCGAAGCCGCGGGCGTCGTGGCCGCGCTGCACCCCGGACGCCTCGACCTCGGAATCGGCCGCTCCGGCAATCGCAGCACGGTGCAGCATCCGCCGATGGAGGATTCGGCCGAGCAGCGGGTGGTGGACGGGCTGCTCCTGCCGCCTCAGCGGCCCCTCGCTTTCGACTCCGAGCGATTCGTCGTCCAGGCGCGCCTGCTCGGGCGCACCGACGACGCCGACCGGTTCGAGCAGGATGTGGCCGACATCCTCGCCTTCATCGACGGAACCTACGCCTCCCCGGAGAAGGTGACGATCCACGCCACTCCCGCCGAGGGAGCGGACATCACCGTCTGGATCCACGGTTCGACGGCCGGGCCGAGCGCCCGGCTCGCCGGCCAACTCGGATTGCCGTTCGGCGCCAACTACCACGTCGCCCCCGCCTTCATCCTCGACGCCGTCGCCGAGTACCGTGCGTCGTTCCGCCCTGGCCGCATCGCAGCGCCGCACGTGATCGTGTCGGTGGACGTGGTCGTCGCGGATACCGATGCCGAAGCCCGCCGGCTCGCCGCGGGTTACGGTCGATGGGTGCACAGCATCCGCGCCGGCCAAGGGGCCGTCCCTTTCCCGTCGCCGCTCGACGCCAGCGTCAACCCGCTCTCCCACGAAGAGTTCGAGGTCGTGCGCGACCGCGTCGAGACGCAATTCGTCGGCTCGACCGACAGCGTCGTCGAGCGGCTGGAGACGCTGCAGCGCGTCACGGGCGCCGACGAGCTGCTCGTCACCACGATCACGCACGACCCCGATGACCGCGAACGCTCGTACGCGCTCCTCGCTGATGCGTGGGGGACCGCCGAGACGGGCGGGCGCGAGAAGCGGGCTGCCCCGGCGGAGGTGCTCGCGTGAGCGTGGGATCGGTCGCCGCGACCGACGACGGGGCCGTGGCTGCGGCATCCGTCCCCGCTGACATCACCATCCGCCTGGTGCGCACCGAGGAGTACCAGCGCGCCGGCGAGGTGACCGCACAGGCGTACCTGTCGAGCTACGGGAAGCTCTCCGACGAGTACGTCGCCTCGCTTCGCGATGTCGCGAGCCGCGTGCGCGGGGGCGACGTGTGGGTGGCGGTCGAGCCGAGCGGCGAGGTCCTCGGGACGGTGTGGATCGCGCGTCCGAACCGGCCGCTCGCGGAGGTCGCCCGACCCGGTGAGACGGACTTCCGGCAACTCGCCGTGGCCCCTGCCGCCCGCGGCCGAGGCATCGGCGAGGCGCTCACCCGCCACGTCATCGACCTCGCGCGCGAGCGTGGTTCGCACCGCATCGTAATGAACAGCGGTCCCGAGATGACCGGCGCCCACGCGCTCTACGCGAAGCTGGGCTTCGAGCGGCTGCCGGAGCGCGAGGGTGCGTGGGAAGTGCAGCCCGGCCGCTGGATCGAGCTGTACACGTTCGGCTACGACCTGGCACCCGAGCCCGCGGACACGCCACCGGCCGAACGTGCGTGGACGCTCGAGACCGTCCCGTGGGACGACCCGCGCGCCGAGGCCCTGCGCTCCGAGATGGACGGCGAGATTGCGCCTCGCTACGCGGATCGGCTGGCCCATGCTGCACCCGTCGCCGAGGAAGCGCAGCGTGCGTTCGCGGTCGACCCCGGCACCATCGTCGCAACAGTGCTCGCCGTCGACGAGTCTGGTGCGGCCGTCGGTCACGCGGCGCTGCGGGATCTCGTCCACGACGGCACGCGCGACCTGGAGGTGAAGCGCGTGTTCGTGAAGCCGCGCGCACGCGGCACGGGGGTGAGCCGGGCACTGATGAGCGAGCTCGAGCGCATCGCGCAGGATCGCGGCGCGGGCCGCCTGATCCTGCAGACCGGTGACCGTCAGCACGATGCGGTGGTCCTCTACGAGCGGATCGGATACCGCCCGATCCCGATCTTCGAGCCGTACAAGGCGTTCCCCTTCTCGCAGTGCTTCGCGAAGGAGCTCGCTCCGTCGGAGTGAGGCGGGAGCCGATGCTCACGTCCGGGTGGTGCTCCGCGAGCTGTCCAGCAGGGGCACCGCCGCTTCAGCGCGTGTGCCCGCCCGCCGGAACACAGGGTCTGCAGACGCGACCAGGGCGACCGCAGAGCCCACCGCACACGTCACCAGCGCAGCCTGCAAGGTCGCGGCGGTCGAGATGCCCGACGAGGTGAGGAGGATGCCGGTGGCCAGGGCGACCAGGAACGTCGCCGCCAATCGCTGAGTGAGCTGAAGGAACGAGGCGGCGACCCCGTGCAGCTCGGCCGGCGCGAACGAGAGCGTGGTGGCGCGGACCACGGGTTCCACGAGGCCGCCGCCGATTCCGAGCCCGATCTGGGCTGCCGCGGCGACCACGAACAGCACCCCGTTCGGCAGCAGCGGCGCCGCGACCGCCAGGCCCGCGAACAGGGCGGCCTGCAGTCCCAGCCCCAGCGCCACCGTCGCGGACGACCCGATCCGCCCGACCACACGCAGACTGAACAGCGAGCCGCCGAGCCGCGCCAGGGCCCCGGGCGCGAACACCAGGGCGATCGCCAGCGCCGAGAGCGCCGGAGACTGCAGGAAATACAGGGTGACCGCCGATCCGGCAGCCATCCCGCTGCCGAACCACAGCAGGGCGACCACGTTGCCCACCACGAAGCCGCGCGATCGCACCAACGCCGGCGCGAACAGCGGGAGCCGCCCGCGTCGGGCGTACCGCTTCTCCCACAGCACGAGCGCCAGCCCGAGCAGCACGGCCGCCCCGGCCACGGCCAGCCCCGACCGTCCCGACAGGCCCGGCTCCACCACCGGCAGGGTCAGGGCCACGACGACCAGGCACAGCAGCACGATCCCGGGCAGATCGATCCAGACCCGCCCGGACGCGGCCGAGGCGCGGGGGCCCGGCATCCCTCGCCATCCGAGCACGACAGCCGCGATGACGAGCGGAAGCGGCGTCAGCAGCACCACGCGCCAGGCGGTGTCGGCGGGAAGGGCCCCGAGGAGGAGCGCGGCGAGAACCGGGCCCAGCACCCCGGCAAGACCGCCGACGGCCGTGTACGCGGCGAGAGAACGCAGCCGCGACGCGCCCGTGTAGAGGTCCTGGATCGCGCCGAGCACCTGCGCGCTGATGACGCCGGCACCGAGGCCCTGGACGAATCGCGCCGCCACGAGCACGACGATCGTGGGGGCGGCGACCGCCGCCACGCCGCCGACGAGGAAGATCCCGAGGCCGACGAGGAACAGCAACCGGCGACCGTAGACGTCGCCGAGCCTCCCCGAGGGGATGAGGCCGAGCCCGAAGGTGAGCGAGAACGACGCGAGCAGCCATTGCACCCCCGCCGTGGACCCGCCGAGCGACGAGCTCACCGCGGGCGCCGCGTAGGTGATGACGGTGGCATCGAAGAGCGTGGCGAAGCCAGCGGCCAGGCACGCCCAGAGCGCGGGCCGCGTCCGGGACCCCCGGACGGCGCCCGCGCCCTCAATCGTCACGAGGCCCCCGGACTCACGCCGCGGCGAGCTCGAGCGATCGCCGGCCGAGGGGGTCGGCATCCGTCCACAGCGCCGTCGGGAACTCCCGCCGCAGCACCGGGGCGACCTCGAGGGCGAAGCGCTCCAGGATCTCCAGCTGGCGTTCGAACGGCACCGTCGTGGGCAGGCTGATCGACTGCAGATCGTGTTCGAGCCGGCCGTGGAAGCGTGCGATCTTGTCGATCACCTGCTGCGGCGTGCCGACGAGCGCGGGCCCCTCGGCGACAGCGTGCTCGATGTCGCGGAACGGGGTGTTGTTGCCGGGCACGTTGGTGGCCGCGACGATCGCGTTATACACCGGGCCGTACTGGGCGATGGCCTCCTGCGTGGTGTCGGCGATGAACAGCGCCCCGGATCCCGCGGCGACGAACGCGGCCGCCGGGTCGTGACCGTGCCGCGCGTACTCCGAGCGGTAGTGGTCGACGAGCACGCCGTAGTTCTCGAGCGGCTGGATCGCGTTCGCGCTGAACAGCGGGTCGCCGAAGCGGGCGGCCAGGCCCGCCGAGAACAGCGTCGTCGCCGAGCCGTGCCACACCCGCGGCGCACCGTCGAACGGGCGTGGCAGGGTCGTGACGCCCGTGAGCGGCCGCGTGAACTCCGTTCCGGGCCACGTCACGTCCTCCTCACGCCACAGGGTGCGCAGCAGCTCGTACTTCTCCGCGAGCAGCTCCCACTGATCGTCGATGTCGAGCCCGAACAGCGGGAACTGCGCCACCTCGTTGCCCTTGCCGATCGTGAGGTCGAGCCGCCCGCCCGACAGCTGGTCGATCGTCGCGTAGTCCTCAGCGACGCGCACCGGATCCAGCACCGAGAGCACCGTGACGCCGGAATTGAGACGGATGCGGCGGGTCCGGGCCGCGATCGCGCTGAGCAGCACCGTCGGCGACGAGGAGAGGAAATGGCCGGCATGGCGCTCGCCGATGGCGATGGCATCCACTCCCAGCTCTTCGGCGCGGATCGCCTGCTGCAGGGTCTCGGCGAAGCGCTCCGCCGGCGAGACCTGGCGGCCCGTGATCGGATCGGCGCGGTAGGGGACGATGTCGAGCAGCTGGAACCTCATGCGGCCACCCCCGGTGCCACGAGCGCGGCGTTCGAGACCACGCGCGACAGCGGCTTCTTCTCGCCCGCCTCGATGCCGATCGGCAGGCGGTTGCCCGCGGGCGGCAGCGGGCAGGTCGCGAAGTCGGTGTACGCGCAGGGCAGGTTGACGGCGCGGTTGAAGTCGATCGTCGTCCAGCCGTCGGCATCCGGCGCATCCACCCCCACCGAGCGGTTCGCGGCGTAGGTGGTGAGCCCGCTCGTCGCGTCGGTGAACAGCACGAGCAGGTCGCCCGGCGCCCTGCCGGCGAACGCGATGAGCGTGAACTCCTCGCCGCGCCACGAGAACTCCAGCACGCCCGGGGCGTCGTACACGTGGGTGAGGCCGTCCACCGCGGCGCCGACCTCGGTCGGGATCGGCGCCTCGAAGGGGCGGAAGCGGGCCGCGACCCGCCAGCGCGGGTTCGGCACGTACGTCGGGGTGCCCGCGTACTCCGCGAGGAACGGGTGGTCGGCCCGGCGCGGGCGCAGGATCGTATGACCGCCGCGGACCGCGATCTCGACCGCCCCGGCGACCTCGCCGTCGGTGAACGTCGGGGTGACGCTGCCACGTTCGGCGATCTCGCCGAACGCGTGCGTGCCCGTGATCGCCCGGCCGTCGAGGGTCAGGCTCTCGCCCTCGGCGAGCTCGACGACCACGCCGTCGGCGCTCAGCCGCCAGGTGCCGGGAGCGCCGGGCACGGTGACCGGGCCGCCGCCGAGCCAGTGCAGACCGGTGATCGCGAGGAAGCCGAGGGAGTCGGCGCGCCGCGTCTCGTGCGTGCGGTGCCAGTCCTCCCAGTCGCGCCCGAACTGCGCGCGGTCGACATCGGTGTTGAGGGTGGTGGTCATGGGTGCTCCTCGTGGGTACAGCCGGATGGCGGATGCCGCGAACTCAGGCCGCGGTTGGGTTTACAGACTTCGCAGATACGCGCGGAGCTCGCAGAGATCCGGCGGTCCGGTGCGAGAAGGGCGCGACCCTGCGAAGTCTGTGAAGCCGGGAGGACACTTCATACCGCGGCCTCCTCGGGAGTGCGGGTGCTGGTCGCGGTGCTCGTGTCGGCGTGGAACGTGCGCACGGCGTGGTCGAGTGTGTCGACCGTGAGGGCGATCGAGTCGAGGTCGATGCGCTCGTCGTTGCCGTGGAACAGGCGGCGGAAGGTGCCGTAGTCCCAGCGCTCGCTGAGCACGCCGAAGCCGTAGGCCGGGATGCCGCGGCGACGGTAGAACCGGCCGTCGGTGCCGCCCACCCCGAGCATCGGCAGGAGCTCCGCCGTCGGGTAAGCGCGGCGCACGGCGCTGCCGAGGGCGTCGAACAGGGGAGTGTCGATCGGCGAGGCCGTCGACTCGCCGAACCAGTCGCCCTCGATCTCGATGTGCTCGATGAGGTCGCCGAGCGCGTCGCGGATGAGCCCCTCGACGTCCTCCCGGGTGACATCGGGTAGGACGCGAATGTCGAGCTGCACCGTCGCCGTGCCCGGAATGACGTTGCCCTTCTCGCCGGCGCGGACGATAGTCGGCGAGATCGTCGTGTGCGTCGAGGCGTGCGCGAACCCGCCGAGGCTACCGAGGTGTGGCAGGCCGTCGTAGAACCGCGCGGGGTCGGTCAGGGCGGTGCGGGTCGCGGGTTCGAGGTCGAGTGCCTCGGCGTACGCGCGCCATTGCGGCGTGATGACTGTCGTGCCGCGGTGCCGTGCGAGGCGGGTCACCGCCTCGGCCGCGATGACGGCGGCATTGCGGGATCCCCAGGGGGCCGAGCCGTGGCCCGGCGCACCGGTCACGCGCAGCAGCCGTCCGGCGCCTCCCTTTTCGCCGACCATGACGCCGAGGTGCGGCCGTGCGCCGGCGTGGGCGCCGCCGGACTCGGTCAGCACGTAGTCGGCGTCGATGAGGTCGAGACGATGCTCGGTGAGCCAGCCCACACCGAAGCGGCTGCCGTTCTCCTCGTCGGCGACGGCGGCGAAGATGAGGTCGCCGCGCGGACGGAAGCCGCCCGTCGCGATGGCCCGGGTCACGACGGCGTAGGCGGCGGTGAGGTTGAGCATGTCGATCGCGCCCCGGCCCCACAGCACGCCGTCGACGATCTCGCCCGCGAACGGATCACGTGACCAGCCCGCCGGCTCGACCGGCACGACGTCGGTGTGGCCGACGAGGGCGAGCGACGGCGCGGTCGGATCCGTGCCCTCGATGCGGATGATGAGCGAGGCGCGGCCCGGATGCGGCTCCACCACCACGCCTTCGACCCCCGACCCCTCGAAGAACCCCTGAAGCGCGCGCACCTGCAGGTGCTCGTGGCCTGAGTCGGGCGTGCCGTCGTTGACGGCCGCGTTGCGGATCAGCTCCTGCAGCAGCTCGGTCGTCTGCAGCGCCAGCGAGCCCTGGGCGCTCATGCCGCGGCCCCTTCCGCGAGCACCGGGGGCGACAGGGTCGACCCCGGAATCGCCTCGATCAGCCGTCGCGTGTACTCCTCGCGCGGCGTACGGAGCACCTGCGCGGTCTTGCCCTGCTCGACGACCCTGCCCTGCTGCATCACCGCCACGCGGTCGGAGATCTCGCGGACAACCGCGAGATCGTGGCTGATGAACAGGTACGACACCCCCGAGTCGCGCTGCACCGTCGCGAGCAGGTCGAGGATCTGGGCCTGCACCGAGACATCGAGCGCCGACACGGCCTCGTCGAGCACGACGAGGTCGGGCCGCAGCGCGAGCGCGCGCGCGATCGCAACCCGCTGCCGCTGGCCGCCCGAGAGCTCGGCCGGGCGCCGCGACGCGGTCCCCGCCGGCAGCGCCACCTGGTCGATCAGCTCCCGCACGCGGCGCGCCCGCTCGGCCTTGTCGACGCCGTACGCCCGCAGCGGCTCGTCGATCACCTCGGCGATCGTGAACCGCGGGTCGAGCGAGGCGAACGGGCTCTGATAGACGAGCTGGAACCGCCGGCGCAGTGCGCGCAGCTCCTCGCGGCCCGCGGCGACCAGGTCCTCGCCGTCGAAACGGATGCTGCCCGCCGACGGCTTCTCGAGGCGCAGCGCCAGTCGCGCCGTCGTGCTCTTGCCCGAACCCGACTCGCCCACGATCGCGAGCGTCTCGCCGCGGTCCACGCGGAACGACACGTCGTCGACCGCGACGAGCTTCCCGCGTCCCGGAAGAGAGAATTCCTTGCGCAGACCCGTGACCTCGAGGAGCGCCCGGTTGGCGTCACCCTGTTCCGTCCGAAGCGGTCGCTCGGCGACGCGCACCGTCTCGCCGCGGAGCCCGGGTGCCGCGGCGATGAGCGCGCGGGTATACGCATGCTGGGGGCTCTCCAGCACCTGGCGCGCGGTCCCCGTCTCGACGATCTCGCCGTTCTGCATCACGATGATGCGGTCGGCGCGGTCGGCGGCGACGCCGAGGTCGTGGGTGATGAGCAGCACGGCGGTGCCGAGCGTCGACGCCAGCGTGTCGATGTGGTCGAGGATCTGCTTCTGCACCGTGACGTCGAGGGCGCTGGTTGGCTCGTCCGCGATCACGAGCTGCGGCTCGGCCGCCAGTGCCGTCGCGATGAGCGCGCGCTGCTTCATTCCGCCCGAGAACTGGTGCGGGAACTGCTTGGCGCGGGCTTCGGGCTCGCCGATGCCGGCGAGGCGCAGCAGCTCGACGGCCCGCGCATCGGCGCCTCGGCGCGTGGCGAGCCCGTGGATGACGAGCGGCTCCGCGACCTGGCGACCCACGCGCTTGACGGGGTTGAGGCTCGTGGTCGGGTCCTGCGGGATCAAGCCGATCGCCCGGCCACGCACGTCCCGCCAGGCGCGGCGCGAGAGCCCGGTGAGGTCGGTGCCGTCGAAGACGATCGAGCCGGCGTCGACGGAGGCGTTGGAGGCGAGCAGGTGGATGACGGCGTGCGCCGTGGTGCTCTTGCCCGAGCCCGACTCGCCCACGATCGCGACGACCTCCCCGCGGTCGACGGTGAAGCTCACGTCGCGGACGGCCGGGCTCGGCCGCCCGCCCAGCGTGTATGAGACCGACAGGTTCGAGACTTCCAGGAGCGCGGTCATCGGATTCCTCCATTGCGTTCGAGGGCGCGCGAGATCCGGTTGGCCGACAGCACGACGGCGACGATCACGAGGCCCGGCAGCGTCGTGAGCCACCACGCCACGGCGAGGTAGTCGCGTCCGCCCGCGACGAGCGAGCCCCACTCGGGCGTGGGCGGTGGCGCGCCGAAGCCGAGGAACGACAGTGACGAGATCGCGAGCACCATGACTCCGAACTCGAGGGCGGCCAGCGCCACGACCGGGCCGGACGCGTTGGGCAGCACGTGACGGCGCAGCACGGTGTACCAGCGCACGCCCGAGACGCGGGCGGCCTCGACGTAGACGGCGGTGGCGATCTGCAGCACCTCGGCGCGCATGACCCGGGAGAAGGATGCGATGCTCGCGAGTCCGACCGCGATCGCGACGTTGAGCGTGCCGAAGCCGAGCGCGGTGATGAGCGCCAGCGACAGGAGCAGGCTCGGGATCGCGAGCAGCACGTCCATGAAGCGCATGATCGCGTCGTCCACGAACCCGCGGAGGAAGCCGGCCAGCAGGCCGAACAGCGACCCGACCGCGAGGCCCACGATCACCGCCACCGAGGTCGCGGCCAGCGACGTCGACGCCCCATAGACCACGCGGGCGAAGAGATCGCGACCGAGGTTGTCGGTCCCGAAGATGTGCTCGGGGCTCGGCGGAAGCAGCCGATCCTGAGGGACTCCCACGTTGGGGTCCCAGGCCGTGAACCACGAAGGCACCACCGCCCACAGGGTCACGAGGGTGAGCACGAGGATCGACGCGACCAGGGTCGGCTGCTTCAGCAGCGCGACGACCGGCTTCAGCGCAGAGCGGCGGGTGGCGGCGTCCGTTCGCTCTTCCTCGAGGGTCGCTGCGTGCGGGCTGCCCGACGGATCCGCGTTGGGATGGACGATCGACTCGACGAACGGGTCGTGCGGCTCGAGGGTGCGCACGGGCGGGGAGAGCACGTTCTCGACGGTCATGGCGGCTCCTGTCAGGCGGCGACGAACGCCGTGCGGGCGAGCGTGATGCGGCGGTCGATGAGGGGGTACACGAGGTCGACGACGAGGTTCGCGACCACGAAGACGAGGGCGGCGAACACGACCACGGCCTGCACGACGGGGACGTCGCGGTTGTTGACGGCGGTGACGACGAGGCGGCCGATGCCGAGGCGCGAGAACACGGTCTCGGTGACGACGGCGCCCGAGAGCAGGCCGCCGATGAGCACGCCGACCATCGTGAGAGACGGGATCGCCGCGTTGCGGAACGCGTGGCCGAGCTGCACGCGGCGCTCGCTCGCCCCCTTCGCCCGCACGATCTCGACGTACGGCTGGGCGAGAGTCGAGCGGAGACTGCGTGACAGCAGCTGCGCGATGAACGCGCCCGAGGGGATCGCGATCGTGATCGCCGGCAGCACGAGGCTCTCGAAGCCCTCGTTGCCCATCGACGGGAACAGCCGCAGGCGGAACGAGAACGCCTGCAGCAGCAGGAGTCCGATCCAGAACACCGGGATCGAGACGCCCAGCGGCGGCAGCGACGACAGCAGGTTGCGCAGCCACTGGGCCCGGGCGAGCGACGCCGACAGCGCAAGGACGATGCCGAAGACCACCGACAGCACGAACGCGAACGCGGTCAGCGCGAGCGTCGGGGGCAGTGACTCGAGGAGCAGATCGGATGCCGGGCGCCCGGTCTGCGTCGACACCCCGAAGTCCCCGGTGAGCGCCTTGCCCAGGGCGACGAGGTACTGCTCCCACAGCGGGCGGTCGAGCCCGAGCTCGCTGCGCAGCTGCGCGACGAGCTCGGGATCAACGGCCTCCTGGTCGCCGCCGCCTGCGAACAGGGTCGCGGCGTCTCCCGGCAGGAGGTACAGGATGAGGAACGAGATCGTGTACGCGGCCCACAGGACGATCACGCCCTGCCCGATCCTCCGGGCGATGTATCGACCCCACATGATCTCGTCCCTCATCCCTTTCGGTGTGCCCGTGCGGGCTTACTCGGCGATCCAGGCGTCGTAGAAGTCCAGGCGGCTGGACGCCTCGAACGTCAGACCCTGCACCTTCGACGCGGCCGTGATCGTGGTCGACAGCTGGTAGATCGGGATCGAGTACCCGCCCGTGATCAGGAGCTCCGCCGCCTCGTCGACGACCTTCTGACGCTCTGCCGGGTCGATGATCGCGGCCTGCTCGTCGAGCAGCTCGTCGATCTCGGCGGGCTCGGTGCGCTTCGTGGCGTTGTTGGTGCCGTCGACCGAGAAGACCGTGCGCAGCACGTCGGGATCGGCCCGCGTCAGGTTGCCGTACGAGAAGTCGTACGTGCCGTCGGCGTTCGCGGCGGTCACGTCGGCGATGCTCGCGAAGGTCAGCTGCAGGTCGACGCCGATCTGGCGCAGCTGCTGCTGCACGAGCTCGAGCACCTCCTTCGGCGACTGCCAGTACGTCACGTGGAAGCTGAGCTTCTCGCCGTCCTTCTCGCGGATGCCGTCATCGCCCTCGGTCCAGCCCGACTCCTCGAGCAGGTCGGCCGCGGCCTCGGGGTCGTACTCGAGCACGTCGCTCAGGTCGGTGAAGTACGGCGTCGACGAGGCGAGCGGCGACACGGCGGGCAGGTCGTCGGGGCCGAGGAGGGTCGCCGTGATCTGCTCGCGGTCGATGCCCTTCTGGATCGCGAGGCGCACGTTCTCGTCGGCGAGCTTCTCGGTCGACTGGTTGGCGTACAGGTTGTAGACCGAGCCCGGGTTGGCGCGGTTGAGCGACCAGAAGTCATCACCCTCGAAGAGCACGGCGTCGGCCGTCGCGATGCCGGTGGTCGCGTCGATCTGACCCGACTGCAGGCTGCCGGTGCGGTTGCCCGACTCGGGCACGACCTTGTACGTGATGGTGTCGAGGTACGCCTCGCCGGTGTGGCCGGCGGTCGACGGGCCCCACTCATAGCCCTCGCGGCGCTCGAGCACGGCGCCCTCGTTCGGCGTGTAGCTCTGCACCGAGAACGGACCCGAGCCGACGAAGTTCCCGAGGCAGCGGTCGGCCTGGCTCACCGCCGCGGTGGCGGGCGAGAGAAGGCCGAGGGTGAACGTCGACGTCGCCTGCAGGAACTGCGCGTTGGGCTCCGAGAAGTTGATCGTGACGGTCTGATCGTCGACGACATCGATGCTCTCGAGGTCGGCGAGGTAGGACGAGCCGAGGGTCGCCTTGGCGCCCAGCGCTTGGATGGCCTCGAAATTCGTCTTGACGGATGCCGCGTCGATGGGCTCGCCGTCGGCGTAGGCGGGGCCGTCCTGCAGTGTGAACGTGAAGCTCGTGGCGTCGTCGTTCACCTCGAAGTCCGAGGCCAGCCACGGCAGGATCTCGCCGGTCTCGGGGTCCTGGATCGTGAGCGACGCGACGGTCTGACGCGCGATGGCGATGGCGTCGTTGTTGCCGACCTGCTGGGGGTCGATGCACTGGCTGTCGACCGAGATCGCGAAGGTCAGGTTGCCGCCCGTGACGGGCTCCGCCTCGGCGGATGCGGTCGGGGCGGGGTCGCCGGCGCCGGTCGCGCACGCGGTCAGCGTGAGCGCGACGACGCCGATCGCCGCGAGCGCGGCGGTGCGGGGTCGGGTGAACGACATGGTGTCTCCAGAAGCTGTGGCGGGAAGTCGCGGCGGGGATGCCGGCTCGTGACCTCAGCGTCTCTGAAGTGCGGCGCCGACCCCGAGGGCGCGTGTCACACGCCGTGAAGGTCGGTTGCGCGCGGTCACACGCCGTCACGCGGCGTCACACAGAGGTGCCGGAGAGGTGGGCGTCGAGCTACGGCGCGACGGGCACGGCGAGGTCGAGGCGGGCCGCGATGGCACCGGCGACCGCGTCGGTCTGCCGCAGCGACAAGGAGTTCGCCGCGGGCCGGGTGAACGCGCCGGCCTCGGTCTGGGACGTGAACGGCCCGATGGCGAAGATCGTGTCGTGCCCGGAGCCGTCGGGTCGCAGCACGCGCCCGTCCTCGGCGACCCGCACGCGGCCGAGCGAGCCGTCGTAGTCCTCATCGGCGACCCGCAGCTCGGTGCCGTGCACGGTCGCGAGCTCACGCAGTGCAACATTCGTGCTGAGTGCGGCATCGGTGGCCGGAAGCCACGCGTCGACGAGCGCTCCGGCGATCGTCTCGCCGGGAACGCGGGCGCTGGCTGCCGCGAACCCCCGTGGCCCGACGGTGACCGTGAGGTCGGGGCCGAGGAAGCGCACCACCCCCGCATCGGCGAGGGCGAGCAGTTCCTCGAGCCGATGCGGCGGCGGTCCGCTCGCCAGGTAGCTGAAGAAGGTGTGCCAGCGGACCGGCAGCGTGTGTGCGCGCGAGCGCGCGTTCCAGCGCTCCTTCGGGATCTCCGACAGCGCCATGAACGACAGGAGCGCCGCCATGAAGACACCCTGGGCGGGGCTGCGCTCCTGGTTCGTGCGCAGCTGCAGGTCGTCCGCGATGTGGGCGCGCACCTGGCGGTGCGCCTCGTCGGTGTCCGCGAATTCCGCGCCGGCGAATGGGCGATCGAATGCGGCCACGTCGAACCGGTCCAGGGGATCGGGCACGACCGCGGCGATGGCGTCACGAAGCGCCGGGTCGTCCCACGCGTGCGTCCGCAGCACCCGCCGGAAGTCGTCCCAGGTGGTGGCCACCCGTTCCGGATGGCCGGTGAACAGCTCGCGGTAGTGGCCGTGCAGCAGTTCGCCGGCGATGAGCGGCCAGGCATCGCGGTCGAAGTCGAGGGGCCGTCCCGCGCGCTGCAGGTCGGTGATCGCCTCGGGCGTGAGCACCTCGCGCAGCGGCGCGTCGCCCTGCAGCGTCGAGGTCACCTTGGAGCGGTATGGCACGCCGCGGCGCGAGCCGAGGTGCAGCCGGGGCTCGCGTCCCGACGCCAGGTAGCGGAGGGCGCTGTCGCCGTCCCGGTCGAACTGGCCGCCGCGTCCCTGGGTGAGGAGCACCACGAGATCGACGGCCGCGAGGCCCATTCCGCGCACGATGACGTCCTCCTGCTCCGGCAGCACGGACAGGTCCGCATCCGCGGTGAACGCCGGGCCCACGTATACGAGCCCCTCGCGCAGCGCGGCCGCCGCAAGCGCTGCAGACGCCTGATCGGGCTCCCGCTCGGTGTGGCCCAGGCAGTAAGCCACAGCATCCGTCACGATTTCGCGACCGCTCGCGAGCGAAACGCGGTGCCGCCCCGACGGCGCCGGCCGCACCGACGTCACCGTGTCCGTGTGCAGACGGATCGTCACACCCTCTGGCGCGCTCGCCGCAGTGCGGCGGAAGAACCAGTCGAGGTAATGACTGTGGAGGCGCCGCGTCGGGAAGCCTTCGGGCGCGAGCGTGCGTGCCTCGGCGGCCGACAGTTCGTCGAGCTCGACCTCTGGCAGCTCGCCCGCGCGCCAGAGCTCGAGCCACTCGCTCAGCGAGGGACCAGGGCGCACCGGTCCGTCGATGGTGCAGCTGTCGTCGGTGAACACCGTGACGTCGCTCGCCATCGAGTTGAGTTTCAGCAGTGGCGACTGCGCGTGGCGCCAGATGCGGCCGGCACCGGGAGGGTGCGGGTCGACGAGGTCGATGTCGAGCTGGGTGTGGCCGTCTGCGCGCGCCAGCACGCGTTCCAGGAGCATGGCGGCCCGGGGGCCCGCTCCGACGAACAGCAGGCGCGCGCGATCGCTCATCGCGCAGCGAGTGCCGGTGCGGGGTGCGGTACCGGGAGGCCGAGCAGGTCGCGGAGCGTCGCGCCCTCGTCGTATGAACGGCGATACGAGCCGCGTTCCTGCAGCAGCGGCACGACGCGCTCGGCGAACTCGTCGAGGCCGTGTGGAGTCAGGTGCCCGACGATCGTGAAGCCGTCGGTCGCGCGCTCCTGCACGAAGCGATCGATCTCGGCCGCGATGCGCGCGGGCGTGCCGACGAAGGTGTGCTGCGCGGTGAGGCGGATGACCAGCTCGCGGATGCTGAGCCCCTCGGCCTCGGACAGCTCGCGCAGCTTCGCGATGCGTGCCCGCACCGCCGCGTGCCGGTTCGCCCAGCCCCGCGCCGTCTCGCTGCCGGTGTCGGGCTCGACGTCGGGCAGCGGCCCGTCCGGGTCGTAGCCCGAGAGGTCGCGGCCCCAGACCTGCTCGACGTAGGTGAGCGCGACCTCGGGACGCACCTGCTGCAGCGCGATCCCGCGTGAGCGCTCGCGGGCCTCCTCGTCGGTGTCCCCGATCGCGAAGGTCGCGGCGGGGAGGATCTTGAGCGAGTCCTCCTGGCGGCCGTACTGGGCGAGCCGCCCCTTGACGTCGTCGTAGAACTCCCGGGCGTCCTCGAACTCCTGATGCAGCGAGAAGATGACCTCGGCGTGCTCGGCGCCGAACGCGCGGCCGTCGGCCGAGTCGCCGGCCTGCACGATCACCGGGCGGCCCTGCGGCGAGCGGGGCACGTCGAACAGCGCGTCGACGTCGAACTGCGCGCCGCGGTGGCGCACGCGTGCGGGCACGCAGTCGTCGAGGAACACGCCGGTCGCGGCATCCGCCCGCACGCCGTCTTCAGGCCAGGAGTCCCAGAGCTCCTTGGCGAGCTGTGCGAACTCACGCGCCCGCTCGTAACGATCGGCGTGGTCGAGGTAGCCGCCGCGGCGGAAGTTGGCGCCGTGGAAGGCGTCGGAGCTCGTCACCGCGTTCCAGCCGGCACGGCCGCCCGACAGGTGGTCGAGGGTCGCCAGCTGCCGCGCGAGCTCGTACGGCTCGTTGAACGTCGTGTTGAGCGTGCCGACGACCCCGACGTGCTCGGTGATAGCGGCGACCGCGGCGAGGATCGACAACGTGTTCGGGCGGCCCAGCACGTCGAGCTCGTGGATTCGGCCTTTGTGCTCGCGCAGGCGCAGTCCCTCGGCGAGGAAGACGTAGTCGAACAGCCCGCGCTCGGCGGTCGCGGCGAAGTGCTCGAACGACGCGAAGTCGATCTGGCTGCCCGCGGTCGGGTCGGTCCAGACGGTGGTGCTGTTGACGCCGGGGAAGTGGGCGGCGAGGTGGATCTGACGGATGCTGCGGCTCACAGCGCGACCTTCTCTCGGACGTAGCGGCTCTCGGGGCGGGCGAGGTCGAGGCGCGCACGCAGCGTGCCGGCGCCGTCGTCCTCGCGCAGCGTGCGGGTGGAGCGCAGCAGCGGCACGACCTTCTCGGCGATCGCCACGACGTCGGCGGGCTGGCGGGCGGGCCGCAGGCGCACCCCGTCGACACCGGCGGCGGCCAGTTCACGCACCGCGTCGGCGACGTCGCCGGGTGTGCCCACGACGATGTGCGCGTCGGAGGTGAGCGGCGCGCCGTCCCACTCATCGAGGCGCTCGGCCGCGCTGCGTGCAGCCGGCTCGGTGTCTTCGATCAGCACGAGGAGGTCGGCGTAGACCCGCAGGCGTTCGTCGCCCGTGCGCAGATCGTCGGCCGCGGCATCCAGTTCCGCGCGGATGGCGTCCAGCTCGAAGCCGGGGCGGCCGCCTGCCTCGTGGGGCGTGGTGAAGACGAGGTCGGCATGCGCCGCGGCGAGCCGGTAGGGCACCGTCTGGTGCGCGAGGACCGTGAGCAGTGGCCGTCCCTGCGGCGACCGCGGCACGATCGATGCCCCGGTGACCGCGAAGAACTCGCCTTCGAACTCGATGTTGTGCACCCGGTCGGCGTCGAGGAAGCGGCCCGTCGCGGCATCCCGGATGATGGCGTCGTCCTGCCAGGAGTCCCACAGCCGCGACAGGACGTCGGCGAACTCACCGGCCTCGCGGAACGCCGCGAGGATCTCGGGGGAGTCCTCGACCCGGCCGGAGGCGGGGATCGCGTCGACGCCCGCGGCGCGGCGCCCGAAGTTCGCCCGCTCCGCGGCGGAAGCTCCCGCGACCAGGCGCACGCCGGCGCGGCCGCGGCTGGCGAAGTCGAGAGTCTGGATGCCCGTCGCGACATGGAACGGCTCGGTGTGCGCCGTCGTCACGGTGGGTACGAGACCGATCCGGCGTGTCAGCGGTGCGACGAAGGAAGCGATCAGGACGGCGTCGAGGCGGCCGCGGACACGGTCACGCCGCAGGCCCTCGAGCGGCTCGAAGCGGTCAGTCAGCGACAACGCGTCCTCGATCGTCGCCAGCGCGACTCCGCTGTCATCGGCGGTGCGGAGCAGATCGCGCCAGTAGGCACGCGAGGCCAGCTCGTGGGGACGCGCGGTGGACTCGCGCCAGGCGGCGGGATGCCAGCCGGTGCGCTCGAAGGCGATGGCGATGTGCACCTGTTCGGTCACGGTCGTTCTTTCCTCTAGCTCGGGTTCGGATGATGGATCGCGGACGTCAGCCCACGCGGGAGTGGTCGCCCAGCCGGTGCCAGCCGCGGTTGTGATAGACCAGCGCACCACCTCCGGCGTCGGACTCCTCCCGGGCGATGTGCGCCTGCACCGCATGTGCGGCGATGACCGTCGAGCCGCCGGCATCCATGCGACTGACTACGGCGCACCGCACCCACGCCCGCACCCCGCGGAAGACCGGCTCGCCGGTGGGCAGCGGCGCCCACGACTCGGAGTCGGCGAAGCGGTCGACGCCGCTCGTTGCTCCCAGGCGCGCGAGATCGATATCGTCGGCGTCCAGCAGATGCACGACCACGGAGTCGGCCGCGAGGATCGTCGGCGTCGACGACGAGATCGACGACAGCGAGAACACCAGCAGGGGCGGATCGGCGCTGACCGACGACACGGACGACGCGGTGAACGCGACCGGACCGCCGGGGCCGGTCGCCGTGATGACGGCGACGCCGCTGGGGTGCCCACGGAACAGCGTGCGAAACTCCAGCGGGGAGATCGCGCCGCAGATCGAACGCGTCGCGGGATGCTGATCGGTCGCGGAGGCACTGGGGAGAGCGGTCATGGCACGACGGTAGGCGCGGCTCCCCGGCCAGGATGGGGTCGGCACGAAACACGAGGAAACGCGCCGTCATACGGCGGCGCCTGGCGTCATCGAAGGTGCTGATCGCGTCGCGATCGGCTTGCATGGGGGCATGTCGAGCATCGTCGTTCTTGTGGGGAACCCTCAGCCCTCGTCACGCACGCGCCTGGTGGCCGAGGAGGTCGCCGAGCGGATCGCCGCGCGCTCCGGAACTCGGGTGGCGGACACGATCGACCTGGCCGACGTCGCATCGCTCCTCTTCCGCTTCCCCGACGACACCATCGACGAGCTGCGGCGCCGGGTGACGGCGGCCGATCTCGTGGTCGTCGCAAGCCCGACGTACAAGGCGACCTACACGGGGCTGCTCAAGGCCTTCCTGGACCGCTTCACGGCGGGCGAGCTGAACGGCGTGACCGCGGTTCCGCTGCTCACCATCGGCGTGCCCACGCACGCGCTCGCCGTCGAGCACGGCCTGCGTCCGCTGCTGATCGAACTCGGAGCGTCCACGCCGACGCGAGGCATCGCGTTTCCCGCGTCCGAGACCGACCGCCGCGCAGAGGTCGTCGAGGGGTGGCTACACACGGAATGGCCCGCGCTGGAGCGCGTGCTGGGTGCGGACGCCTCCGTCGCACGTTGACGGCCGGGGGGAGTTCAGGGTGGCGCGGGCGGTGGGGGCTGACCCCATGATGACGGATGCTGCGTCCCACGCCGCGACGAACACTACGCTCGATCTGCCCGCCTGCCTGCCATGGCTGGAGCGGACCTGGGCCGAGTCGTTCCCCGAGCTGTCCCGCCCCGTCACCCCGGTGCGACCCCCCGAGCCCCGGCTTCTCGCACTGGGAGAGGAGGTCGCGCGCGACATCGATCTCGACCCTGCATACCTCGGCTCCGCCGAAGGCGTACGCTTCCTCACCGGCGAGTCGTTCCATGAGGGCCGGCCGCCCGTTGCGCAGCTGTACGCCGGGCACCAGTGGGGCGTCTTCAAGCCGGTCCTAGGTGTGATGTCCAGGCAGGTTGTTGATCCTGCTGATGGGTGGGGCTCCGATTGCGGAGTGTCGCCTGTGGTGATTGTAGAAGTGGATCCAGCCGGGCAGGGCGTCGCGGCGTTCGGTCTCTGACGGGTAGAACTTCGCGTAGGCCCATCCGTCGGCCAGCGTGCGGTGGAAGCGCTCGATCTTGCCGTTGGTCTGCGGGCGGTACGGGCGGGTGCGCTTGTGTCTGATGCCGAGGTCGGCGCAGGCGTCTCGCCAGGCAAGGGACCGGTAGCAGGAGCCGTTGTCGGAAAGGACGCGCTCGACGGTCACGCCGTGATCGGCGAAGAACGCGATCGCGCGGGTGAGGACGCCGACGGCAGTCTCGGCTCGCTCGTCGTCGTGCTCTTCGACATAAGCCACCCGCGAGTTGTCGTCGACGACGGTGTGGAAGAACCCGGTGCCGGTCCTCGGCTTGTGGTCCTTGCCGCGCGGCAGTCCTGGCGTCTCGAGCTTGTTCCGGGCGCCCTGCTGCCGTCCGACGAACCGGTGCCCGCCGCCGTCGGGGATGCGACCGAACTTGGTGACATCGACGTGGATCAGTGCGCCGGGATGGTCGTGCTCATAACGGCGGATCGGCTCCCCGGTGACCCGGTCGATCGCGGAGAGGCGGTTGAGGCCGCAACGCACCAGAACCGCGTGAACGGTCGACGGAGCCAGACCGAGCTCACCGGCGATCTGGACCGGGCCCAGCCGACGCCGCCAGCGGGCCTTCACGATCTTCTTCACAACCGGCGACGGCGTCTTCGCAGGCATCGAGCGGGGGCGGCTCGACCGATCCGACATCCCCGCCGGCCCCTCGGATCGGAATCTGGCCGCCCACTTCCGGGCTGTCACGGTCGAGACCATGAACATCTTCGCTGCCACCTGCAGTGGCCACCCCTCGTCGACGATAAGGCGCGCGAGGCGCAGTCGGGCACGGGGAGTCAGAGCAGCGTTAGCGTGGGACACGAGGGCCTCCTGCGTTCGTGAAGCGGTTGAACTAGACAGCTCCACTTCACAACCGGGAGGCCTTCGCTACTCAGCTACTCCGGGCGTGTCCCGAAACAACGTCCCTGGACATCACACCTAGGCGACGGGCGCGCGGCGCTTCTCGGGGAGCGTCGCGACAGCCGCGGTCGCCTTCGCGATGTGCACCTCAAGGGCATCGGGCCGACGCCGCTCTCGCGCGTTGATGGGTACGCGGTTGTGGGCCCGATGCTGCGCGAATTCTTGATGGGCGAGGCCATGCACGCCCTGGGAGTTCCCACGACCCGCATGCTCGCGGTGGTCGCCACGGGCAGACCCCGAGAACTCGACGGCTCCCTCCTGCCCGGAGCTGTTCTTGCGCGAACGGCATCCGGTCACGTGCGGTTCGGCTCGTTCGAGTACGTGCGCGCCCAGGAAGACCTGGCGCTGCTGCGCCGGCTCGCCGACCACGTGATCACGCGACATTATCCGCAGGCGGCCGAGGCGCGGCATCCGTATCGGGCACTGCTGGAGGGGGTCGTCGGTGCGGTCGCCGCGCTCACGGCGCACTGGATGCGCATCGGCTTCGTGCACGGCGTGCTCAGCACCGACAACGTGCTCGTGGGCGCCGAGACCGTCGACTACGGGCCCTGCGCCTTCCTCGACGCGTATGAGCCGGGCGCGTACTTCAGCTCGATCGACCGGTTCGGGCGCTACGCGTACGACAGGCAGCCGTCGATCATGCAGTGGAATCTGGAGCGACTCGGCGAAGCGCTGTCGCCGCTGCTCGCTGATGAGACGACAGCGGGGGAGGCGCTCGCTGCCGAGATCGTCGCCGGCTTCGATGCGCAGTACCAGCGACGCTGGGCGGAGGCCTTCCGCACGAAGCTGGGCCTGCATACGGGGGTTAGCGCGGCCGACGCGGCCCCGCTCGCCCACGACGCGCTCACTCTGCTCGCCGAGCACAAGGTGGACTTCACGGGATTCTGGCGGGATCTCGCGACGGCGGCCGAGGGCGATGAACGAGCTGTTCGAGATCGATTCCTCGGACCGCTACCAGAGCTCGATGCCTGGCTGGTGCAGTGGCGCGCGCTTGCGCCCGATGCCGCGACGATGCGCGCGGTGAATCCCCACTACATCGCCCGGAACCACATCGTCGAAGGGGCACTGCAGGCGGCGAACGCGGGCGACCTCGCTCCCTTCGAGCAGCTCGTCAAGCTGCTAGGCAACCCCTACACCGAGCGGCCGGGTAGCGAATACCTGCGGTTCGCGCGGCCGGCCCCGTCAGGCACTCCACCGCACCGCACGTTCTGCGGCACCTGAATAGGCCCGTCGTTCCTATCGCTGGTCGGCACCCGGGGGATCCCGTCCGGTGCCGACGATCCACGACCGGAGTACTGCTGGGCCACGAGATAGTCGCGCCGAGGCAAGAGAAGTTCGGAATCGAGGCAAGAGAAGTTCGGAAGCTAGTCGAGAGAAGTATGGAATAGAAGTAGGGAATGCACGCAGGCACCAACGGTGATTGCTAGTGGTGAATGACTAGCAATGGCAGTAGCCTGACGGCATGAGGGGTGGGCTCGAGCGGTGGAAGCGGGGCGGTTATTCTCGCGGTGTTCGACAGGCGATTGCCTACGCGTTCGATGGTGTCTGCGACGCGCACCTGCAGGAGACGTACAGCGTCGACGCGCTCGAGGCGTACAGCGAAGCCGCCCATGACTCGGCCGTCACGCGTTTCATCGCCGAGGGCGGCGAGCTCCGTGCGGACGAGTTGCCGCCGAGCGCATTACGAACGTGGCTGACCGGCCACGACCCCGTGACGGGTGAGGAGCGCGGGAGGCCACAGCTGCGTGCGGAGGCAGATCTGCTGCTGGATGGCACGCTGAATCACCCAAAGTCGTACAGCATCGCCGCGCTGCTGCACTCGGAGTTGGCGGCCGAGTTCGAGGCGTTGCAGGACCGCATCCGCGACCGCACGATCATGCTGTGGCAGCGCGAGTTGAACGCCCGCCGGGGACACGGCGGCCTCATCCGCGAGTCGATCGCCCGCCTCGAGGTGGTGGAACTGCAACACCGCCGCTCCCGCGCGCTGGACCCGCATATCCACCGGCACTTGTGGCTGAACGTGAAGGTCAAGGGTGAGGACGGCAGGTGGTCCAACGTTGATTCACGGGTGGCGATGAAGTTCCATACCGTCGTCAACGCCGAAGGCGAACTCGCTGCGCGGACCGACCCTCAGTGGATCGCGGCGCTTGCCCGCCACGGCTACACGATCCGTCCTGACGGGGAGATCGCGGAGCTCGCATCGGCGGTGGCCCCGCTGTCCCGGCGGTCGGCGCAGATCGAGGCGAACCGTAGCCGGCTGATCGCCGCATGGCAGTCGGCGCACGGTGGGTCGCGCCCGAGCGTGGAGGTGCTGGCGCAGATCGACCGGCGGGCGTGGGCGGTGTCCCGGCCGAACAAGCCCGCACTGGTCTTCTCCGACCCGCAGGACGAGTACACGAAGACCCTGCTGTCGGCGATCCCGCGTCCGGAATCGCGCATCCCCACCGAACTCGCTCGCACCGCGTGAGAACTGGAGTCTGGAATGACCCTCGACACGCTGCCCGCACTCGACCGCCGCACCGCGCTGCTGAGCGCGTTCACCGCTCCGAAGGGCTTCGGCGACCAGACGCTCCGCGAGCGCCGAGCCGATGCGATCGAGCTGCTCGGCGGCATCCCGGATCCCGCCGCGCTGCCCGCGCGCGAGCTCGCCGAGGCGACCGCTCGTGTGCTGTCACAACCCGGACTGCCGGCACTGCAGTACTCGCGGACGGAGGGTATTCCGGCGCTGCGGGAGTGGATCGCGGCCCGCGAGCGCGTGCCGGTCTCGCGCATCGTCCTGACCAACGGCGGCTTCCACGGGCTCGCGCTCGCGATCCAGACGACCGTCGAGCGCGGCGACCTCGTGGCGGTCGACAACCGATCTTCCCGCTGTTCCTGCGGGGCCTCGAGCTGTCGGCTGGGCGCACGCTTCCGGTGCGGGTGGGTGCGCACGGCATCGACATCGAGGAGCTGAGCGGGCTCCTGAAGGGCGGCGCGCGTCCGGCGGCGCTGTACACGGTGCCCGACTTCCACAACCCGACGCAGGGATCGCTGCCGCTCGAGGGCCGCCGCGAGCTGGTGCGGCTCGCGGAGCACTACGGCTTCGTCGTGTTCGCCGACAACCCCTATCGTGAGCTGCGGTTCAGCGGTCGGGCGCCGAAGGAGGAGCCGTTCAACCACTCCGAGCGCGTCATTCACATCAACACGTTCACGAAGACCCTCGGCCCCCGGACTGCGGCTGGGATGGCTCGTGCTGCCGGAGTCGCTGACGCCCGACATCGTCGCGCTGCGGAGCCGCCAGGACTCGCACTCGTCCACGTTCGTGCAGGCCGTCGTGGCCGAGCTGCTGACGCAGGATCCCGGCCTCTTCGATCGGACCCTCGACCGCGCGCGGGCGACGTACGCGTCGCGTGCCCGCACGCTCGCGGAGGCGATCGATCGGGAGGCGCCCGGTGCCTTCGACGTCGAGGTGCCCGGCGGCGGCCTGTTCCTGTGGCCGCGGCTGCGTGATGCGAGCGTCGACGCCGACCGCCTCGCCGCCGACGCGAGCGCCGAGGGCGTCGAATATCAGCGCGGCGCCTTCTTCCCCTCAGGACCCGGGACGGATGCTGCACGCCATCTGCGACTCGCCTTCGGGGACACTTCTCAGGACCAGCTCACTGAGGCCGCGGCGCGGCTGGGACGCGCGCTGCAGCGACAGCGCGCGTGACCCTCGCGCATGAAGCGCCGGTGCTCGAGCGCGTCTGGGCGGAGGCCTTCCCTCAGTGGGGGGTGTACAAGCCGATCCTCGGCGACGGTCGCGCGGCGCTTCTCGGCGAGCGCCGCGACGGGTCGGGGCGCCTGCGCGATCTGCATCTGAAGGGGATCGGCCCCACCTCGATGTCACGCGTCGACGGCTTTGCCGTCGTCGGGCCGATGCTGCGCGGCCCGGCGCGAGACAGGCATCAAGACCGGCTCGGTCACCGGGCCCGCCCCGTCACTGACCCAGACGCGATTCATCACCTTCCCCGGATCAACGGCCACGACGAGAGTCGAAGGCGCCAGCGGCGCTGGAAGCAAACATCACGGACCTCCTTACCGCCCAGCGGCGGTCAAGGCCGCGTCGTCAGCGGAACTCGCAGGCGATCACGACAGGCCATCGCCTCGACGGCCCATCCTCAGCCTGCGCTCGGCGAGGTCAATGTCGTTCATGCTCGCTCCGCTGCGCGTGCTCCACATTGACATCTCCCACGCTCCGGCCGTGGCCGGCCGCCTATCGAGCCGATGCCCACCCCACGACCTATCAGCAACGCTGTGGAGGTGCGGACGTCGTACCGTCCTCAGCCCTGCGAGTCGGCGAATGCGTCCGCGATGAACTTCTCCACGTCCGACTCCCGCGAGCACCGCCTCCCGGCGATCATTGCGGACTTCGGTGCCGACCCGGTGTGCAGCATCCACCTCAGCTGCGCCGGAGTCCGCCGGAGGCGCTCGGCTACCTCGTCGAGGAACAGAATGCGATCCATCTCGTCACCCGCCTTGCTAGTTGAGGTCAACTGGAGAACTTAGTGAACCAGAATCTCTAGTCGCTCACAATAGCCATGCGTAGTAGTATCCGAGCATGGCGACAGACGAACAGATCGGTGCGAACCTCATCCGGATCAGAAACGGGTTGAGTCAGAAAGATCTCGCCGACGCTATGCGCGCGCGAGGTTTCAAGTGGTCCCAAGCCACTGTGTGGTCGGTCGAGAAGGGTGAGCGACCGTTGCGCCTCACCGAAGCGGAAGGACTCGGCGTTGTGCTGCGGATCAATCCGGATCTGCTCCTCGCGACACCCGAAGAGCTCGACCTCCACGCCGACGTGGTCGACTTCGCCAACCTGCTCGACGAGATCGCCGAACTCGCCGGTGTGGCATTCGATGCACAACTGAGGCTCGCCCGCGCGATCGACGACCGACCCGAGTCCGAGTGGCCCAAAGATTCGCTCACCATCGTGACCCGAAATGCGATCGACGCCGCGCTGGACGGGCTCGCCCGCGCCGAGGCGAACCATCGCGGCATCAGCGAAGCGGGTGGGTGGTTGAACAGAACCCATGCCGCCTCCAGCGTCCACACCGACGCCTTCCTCGCGCGCGTCCGCGAGGTGATCGAGGAGGCCAACCGCGACCGCGGCGACCGGGCGGAGGAAGACGAAGGGATCGATCAAGCAGAGAACTGACGGCGTCTGGCGCGCCCGCTACCGCGACGACGCCGGACGGGAGCACGCCCGTCACTTCACTCTCAAGCGCGATGCGCAACGGTGGCTCGACGAAGTCGCGGCCGCCGTCGTCACCGGGCAGTATGTCGACCCCAAAGCGGGACGAATCACCTGGGATGAATGGGCGACCAGGTGGATGGAGCGACAGTCCTGGGCGGTGGGCACCCACGAGGCGGCGGCCGTCGCGGTGCAGAGCGTCCCGTGGCGCGATGGCCCGATCGCCGGCGTGAAGTCGTCGCATGTACAGGCGTGGGTTGCCGCGGAGTCGAAGCGCGGACTGGCGGCATCCACTATCAAGACGCGCCTCAACTATGTGCAGATGTCGTTCCGCGCCGCCGTCGCCGATAAGGTCATCGCCTCGAGCCCGGCCGTGGGCGTCAAGGCCCCGCGCGGTCGGAAGGCGGAAGCCGCCATGCGGATCATGTCCGCAGAGGAAGTCGATGCCGCGCTCGAGGCGGCCGGAGACTTCCGCGGCTTCGTCGAGGTCTGCGTCTTCGCGGGACTCCGACTCGGCGAGGCGGCCGGACTGCAGCTGCGCGACGTGAACTTCCTCGGACGCTCGGTCACCGTCGCCCGGCAGGTGCAGGGCGCGACGAACACGACCGCTCAGATCGTGCCGCCCAAGTACGAGTCCGAGCGCACGGTCTACGTCCCCGACGAGCTCATGGCGTCACTCGCCGCGCACGTCCAGCGTCAGCACGTCATCGATCACGACGAGCAGCTTTTCGTCACCCCGCTCGGTCGGCTCTGGCATCGCAACAACGCCGCGGGGGAGTGGCGCCGTATCCGCGAAGCCGCCGGGCTCTCCGACGAGGTCACGCTGCACACGCTGCGCCACACCTTCGCGTCGAACCTGATCGCGCAGGGCTGCGATGTCGTCACCGTGCAGCGCGCCCTCGGGCACTCGACGCCCTCAATCACGCTGAACGTCTACAGCCACCTCTGGCCGTCCGCGGAGGACAAGACCCGGTCCGCAACCTCGTCGTTCATGACAGAGGTCCGCAATTCTGCGGACTCTGTGCGGACTGAAACCAAAAAACCCCAGGTCAGGGGCTCGCGTCAGCGGTAGTTGACGAACTGGAGGTCGACGTCGAGGTCGGACGCCTTCAGCAGGCGCTGGACCTCCTGCAGGTCATCGCGGGACTTCGACTGGACGCGCAGCTCGTCGCCCTGGATCTGCGATTTGACGCCCTTGGGGCCCTCGTCGCGGATGATCTTCGAGATCTTCTTCGCGTTCTCCGACGAGATGCCGTCCTTGATCGTCGAGACGATCCGGTACTCCTTGCCGCTCGCGAAGGGCTCGCCCGAGTCCAGGCTCTTCAGTGAGATGCCGCGCTTGATGAGCTTAGACTGGAAGACGTCGAGCACGGCCTTCGCGCGCTCCTCGGTGCTCGCCTTGATGAGCACGGACTCGCCGCTCCACTCGACCGAGGCGCCGGTGCCCTTGAAGTCGTAGCGCTGCTCGATCTCTTTGCGCGCCTGGTTGAGGGCGTTCTCCGCCTCCTGGTGGTCGACCTTGCTGACGATGTCGAACGAAGAATCTGCCATGCCGGAAGTCTACCGACGGCTGCCCTCCGGCGACGAGGGAGGATGCCGCGCCCCGGCGTTCCGGCCGGGACGACGCTTGGCGACGGGTGCAAGCGATTCCAAACTGGAGCAAGGTCACGGCCAGATATCGATTGCAGCCCGTCAGGTTGCCGGATTCCATGCGGTGGTGCAGAATGTAAGCGCTTGCAGTATTGCGAGTCCACTGACGGTCTTCTGCAATCACGTGAAGGTCGGCACCACACCAGCACTCAAGAGAGGCACCCACCAATGAAGGTGAACAAGAGGAGCATCGCGGCTTTCGGCGCGATCGCCGCTGTTTCCGCGCTGACCCTCGTCGGCTGCGCGAGCGGAGGCGACTCGGACTCGGGCGACGAGGGCGAGTCGGCGGGCGAGATCACGGTCTGGGTCGACGCCGACCGTGCCGCCGTCCTGGAGGATGCGGCGAAGGACTTCACCGCTGACACCGGCGTGAAGGTCAAGCTCGTCCAGAAGGAGTTCGGCGAGATCCGCGACCAGTTCGTGCAGCAGGTCCCCACCGGCAAGGGCCCCGACATCGCGGTGGGCGCGCACGACTGGCTGGGCACGCTCGTCACCAACGGCGTCGTCGCACCGGTCGAACTCGGCGACACCGCAGGAGACTACGAGCAGGTCGCCATCGACGCGTGGAGCTACGAGGGCAAGGTCTACGGCGTCCCGTACGCGATCGAGAACATCGGCCTGCTGCGCAACACCGACCTCGCCCCCAAGGCGCCCGCCACCTACGACGACATGATCGCCATGGGCACGGCGGCCGGCACCGAGTACAAGTTCCTCGTGGGCCTCGACCCCGAGGCGGCCGACCCCTACCACCTGTACCCGTTCCAGACGTCGTTCGGCGCTCCGGTCTTCGGCACCTCGGCCGACGGCAGTTACAACCCCGAGGACCTGCAGATCGGCAACGCCGGTGGGCAGGCTTTCGCCACGTGGCTCGCCTCGCAGGGCGCGACCGGCACCGGTGTGCTCAACACCAACATCAACGGTGACCTCGCCCGCGAGAACTTCGTCGCCGGCAAGTCGCCGTTCTACCTCACCGGCCCGTGGAACGTCCCCGCGGCCGAGGAGGCCGGCCTCAACCTCGCCGTCGACCCGATCCCGTCGGCCGGCGGCCAGGCCGCACAGCCGTTCGCGGGCGTTCAGGGCTTCTTCCTGAGCTCCGAGAGCGAGAACTCGCTCGCCGCCACCGAGTTCCTCGTGAACTACATCGGCAGCGAAGAGGTTCAGACGGCGCTCTATGAGGTCGGCGGCCGCACCCCGGCGCTGACCGCGGCCTACGAGGCTGCTGTCGCGAACGACCCGATCACCGCAGGCTTCGGTGCCGTGGGCGCGGACGCGGTGCCGATGCCGAGCATCCCCGAGATGGGCTCGGTGTGGGAGTACTGGGGTGTCACCGAGACGGCCATCATCAACGGCACCGGCGGCTCGCCGGTCGACCTGTGGAACAAGATGGCGTCCGACATCCAGGCCGCGATCCAGTAATCAGGCACGTTCGGGGCGGCGTCCGCGAGGACGCCGCCCCGGCACCGCATTCCCGCAGTTCCGGAAAGAGGAGCCGATGACGACCCCCACCATTGACCGCGACGCCGCGGTCGAGACGCCCCCGAGCAAGAAGTCCAAGCGCGCGGCGCGCCTCGCCGAGCAGGCCGGGGCCGGATGGAAGCTGCTCATCTTCAAGGTCGTCGCCCTCGGCATCATCGACGCCCTCGCCCTGTACGCCGCTCTGGTGCTCTTCCAGACCGACCAGCTGGTCGCCGCGATCGCGGTGCTCGCCGTCACCGGCATCGCCAACTGGGTGTACCTCAGCCGAGGCAATCTCCCCGCCAAATATTTGATCCCCGGGCTGATCTTCCTGCTGATCTTCCAGATCTTCGTCGCCGGGTACACCGCGTACATCGCGTTCACCAACTACGGCACCGGTCACAACAGCACTAAGGAGAGCGCGGTCAACGCGCTCATGCTCTCGGCGCAGGAGCGCGTGCCCGACTCGCCTGCGTACGAGCTCACCGTCGTCGAGCGCCTCGGCGAGTTCTCGTTCCTGGTCACCGACCCCGACGGCGATGTCGAGCTCGGGGGCGTCGAGCGCCCGCTCGAGCCGGTGAACGACGCCGAGATGGACGGCGGCAAGGCCGTCGCGGTCCCCGGCTACAACACCCTCAACTTCTCGCAGATCGTCGCCAACCAGGAGGCCATCGCCGACATGGCGGTGCCGATCAGCGACGACCCGAACGACGGATCGCTCCGCACGCCCGACGGCTCGGTCGCGTACGTCTACCTCTCCAGTCTCGAATACGACGAGGCCGCGGGCACGATGACCGACACCCGGACGGGCACGGTGTACTCCGACATCGGCACCGGCGCGTTCACGGCCCCCGATGGCACCGAGCTCATGCCCGGCTGGCAGATCACGGTCGGCTTCGACAACTTCGTGCGGGCCTTCACCGAGGAGTCCATCCGCGCGCCGTTCTTCTCGGTGCTGCTGTGGACCTTCGTCTTCGCGTTCTTCTCGGTCTTCACGTGCTTCGCGCTCGGGCTCTTCCTCGCGATCGTGTTCAACGACCCGCGCATGAAGTCCAAGAAGTACTACCGACTGCTCATGATCCTTCCGTACGCCTTCCCCGGGTTCCTCTCGGCACTGGTGTGGGCGGGCATGATGAACCAGGAGTTCGGCTTCATCAACGTGGTCCTCCTGGGCGGGGCCGACATCCCCTGGCTCACCAACGAGTGGCTGGCGAAGTTCAGCATCCTGCTCGTGAACCTGTGGCTCGGCTTCCCCTACATGTTCCTCATCTGCACCGGCGCGCTGCAGTCCATCCCCGACGACGTGCAGGAGGCGGCGAAGGTCGACGGCGCGAGCGCCTGGCAGATCTTCCGCAGCATCAAGCTGCCGCTGCTGTTCGTCGCCGTGGCGCCCCTGCTGATCGCGTCGTTCGCGTACAACTTCAATAACTTCACGCTCATCTACATGCTGACCGGTGGCGGGCCGCGTGACGTGACCGCCGACGTGAACGTCGGTGCGACCGACATCCTCATCACGATGGTCTACAAGGTCGCGTTCGTCGGTTCGAAGGCCGACTACGGCCTCGCGAGCGCGTTCTCGATCATCATCTTCCTGCTTGTCGCGACCATCTCGGTGATCGCCTTCCGACGCACCAAGGCCCTCGAGGAGCTGAACTGACATGAGCAACCTCACTCCCCACACCGGCAAGTCGACCCTCGAGGACTTCGGCGACAGCGTCGGCCGTGCCGAGGCGCTCATCGGAGCCCCCGGTGCCATCGACGGATTCGACGCGAAGGAGGGTGCGGGCGTCCGCGGCGAAGGCCCGCTGCCGCGACGGAAGTTCAAGCGCTACTTCCGCGAGACGGGATGGCGGCACATCGTCGGCGTCGTCGTCGCGGCGTTCGCGATATTCCCGCTGCTGTACGTCTTCTCGGCCTCGCTCAACCCCGGCGGCACGCTGCTGACGGCCAACGGCCTGTTCGGCAACGTCAGCCTCGAGAGCTACCTCGCCCTGTTCCAGTCCGAGACGCACCCCTACGGTGCCTGGTTCGTGAACACCCTGGTGATCGGTCTCGTGACCGCCGCCGGCACGGTCATCCTCGGGGCGCTGGCCGCGTACTCCTTCTCGCGCATGCGCTTCACCGGTCGCCGCTTCGGCCTGACGACCCTGCTCGTGGTGCAGATGTTCCCTCAGATGCTCGCGATGGTCGCGATCTTCCTCCTCATGGTGCAGATCAGCGACATCTTCCCGGCCATCGGCCTGAACACCCAGATCGGTCTGATCATGGTGTACCTCGGCGGAGCCCTCGGAGTGAACACGTACCTCATGTACGGGTTCTTCAACACCATCCCGTCGTCCATCGATGAGGCGGCGAAGATCGACGGTGCCGGTCACGCGCGCATCTTCTTCACGATCATCCTGCGCCTGGTGGCACCGATCCTCGCAGTCGTGGGTCTGCTGTCGTTCATCGGCACCTCGAGCGAGTTCGTGCTGGCGAGCATCATCCTCATCGACCCGGAGAAGCAGACCCTCGCCGTCGGCCTGTACAAGTTCATCTCCGACGAGTTCTCCAAGAACTGGAGCCTGTTCGCCGCGGGGGCGGTACTGGCGGCGATCCTGCCGGTGGCGCTGTTCCTGGCGCTGCAGCGCTACATCGTGGGTGGTCTCACCGCGGGCAGCGTGAAGTAGTCGAATCGGCCGGGCGGCACTGAGGGCGCAGCATCCGTCGACCTCCGTGCCATGATCGGAACGGATACAACTGAACAACAACTCAAGGGCTCTGTCATGGCGTCGTCCGTGCAACCACGCCGCACTTCTCTCGCGGTGCAACGCCGCCTGTCCTGTGAAAGGCAACAGCATGACAACCCTGACTCCGCACCACGACGGCTCGTCCCTGTACGTATCGGACCCCGCGCCACAGCTCGGCGACGTCGTCACCGTACGCCTGCGGGTGCCGGTGGGCTACGGTCCGCTCACCGCGGTGCGCACACGCTCGAACCCCGATCACGAGCCGGAGTGGACGGATGCTCGCCTCCTCGGCACCGTGGACGGCTGGGACTGGTGGGAGGCCCCCGTCACGGTGCGCAACCCGCGTCACGGCTACCGCTGGGTGCTGGTGCACGAGGACCGCCGCGTGGAGTGGCTGAACCAGACGGGGCTGCACACGATCGAGACGCTCGACGCCGAGGACTTCGCACTGGTTTCCAGTCCGGCGCCGCCCGCGTGGCTCGCCGAGGCCGTGATGTACCAGGTGTTCCCCGACCGCTTCGCGCGCTCAGCGCAGGCGGACACCCACCCGACACCGGACTGGGCGATCGCCGCGACCTGGGACACCCCGGTCGACCCTCTGATGCCCGGACGCTCGCAGCAGTTCTACGGCGGCGACCTCGACGGGGTTGTCGAGAAGCTCGACCACCTGGTCTCGCTCGGCGTGAACCTCCTCTACCTCACGCCGATCTTCCCGGCGGCGTCCAACCACCGCTACGACGCGGCGAGCTTCGACCGCGTCGACCCGCTGCTGGGCGGCGATGACGCGTACATCAGGTTGATCGAGGCGGCGCATGCGCGCGGCATCCGTGTCATCGGCGATCTCACGAGCAACCACTCAGGCGATCGGCACGAGTGGTTCCAGGCGGCCCTCGGCAACCCCGGTGCGCCGGAAGAGCAGTACTACTACTTCACCGACGAGGCGAACACCGAATACGTGTCATGGCTCGGCACGCCGACGCTGCCGAAGTTCAACTGGGCGTCGCAGGAGCTGCGCGACCGCTTCATCGAGGGCACGGAGTCGGTGGTCGCGAAGTGGCTGAAGCCTCCGTACTCGACCGATGGCTGGCGCATCGACGTCGCCAACATGACCGGCCGCCTGGGCGACGTCGACCTCAACGCCGAGGTGCGTCAGCTGCTGCGCCAGACGATGATCGAAATCAACCCCGACACGATTCTGCTCGGCGAGTCGACGAACGACGCGGCCAGCGACCTGCAGGGGGACGGCTGGCACGGCGCCATGACGTACCCGTCGTTCACACGGCCGCTGTGGGGGTGGCTGTCTGAGCCGACCGGGACGCCGTTCCTGACGGCGGAGGGCGTGGAGCGCAGCGAGCCCTGGTTCTTCGGCCAGCCGATCGGCGGCATACCCCGCTACACCGCACGCCAGTTCGTCGATGCGATGGTGCGCTTCACCGCGGGCATCCCGTGGCGCGTGCGCCTGGCCAACATGCAGCCGCTCGACACCCACGACACCGGCCGGTTCGCCACGAACGCCGGACCGGGCACCGTCCCCGTCGCCGTCGGGCTCATGGTGACGCTGCCGGGCCTACCGGTGGTGTTCGCGGGCGACGAGTTCGGGCTCACCGGCGCCGAGGGCGAAGACAGCCGCACGCCGATCCCGTGGGGCACCGAAACCCACCCCGCCGTAGCCGAGCGCCTGGCCCTCTACCGCGAGCTCATCGCGCTGCGCCAGGCGCATCCGACCCTCTCGACGGGGGGCCTGCGATGGGTGCACGTCGACGACGACACCGTCGTGTTCGCACGCGAGTCGCAGGACGAGACGCTCCTCGTGCTGGCCTCGAAGGGTGACGCGGATGCCGAGATCGCGGCCGGCCAACTGCCCTGGGCGGCGGGGGCCGAGGCCGTGTTCGGCGACGCGACGCTCGCCGTCGCCTCGGACGGCTCGGTGGTGCTGTCGGCGGACGGCCCGGCGTTCGCGGTGTGGCGCCTCGCCGGCGTCCGGGTGCCCGCCCCGCTGCCGGCCACGTCCGAGCAGGCCGACGAGGTCTCCCGCGGCGTCGCCTCCGCGGAGACGATCACGCCCGCCGAGGAGGTGGCGTCGGCGTGACGGCACCCGACCGCTTCGAGGAACTGAGCGCCGGCCTCGCGACCGGCGTCCGGGAGCGTCAGGGGCTCGTGGGGCTCGTGCTCCTCGGCTCCGCTTCCGATGAGGCCCGCCACCGGCGCGACGAATGGTCGGACCACGACTTCTTCGCCGTCACGGCGGCCGGTCGGGGAGCTGAGATCCGTCCAGACCTGTCATGGCTGCCCGACCAGGATCGTCTCGTCCTCACGGCGCGCGAGGGGGAGATCGGCTTCGTCGCGGTCTATGACGACGCCCACGTGTTCGAGTTCGCCTTCTCCGACGCGGCCGAGCTCGCCGAGGCTCGCGCGGGCGACGCCACGGTGCTCGTCGACGACGAGTCCGGAACGACGGCGATGCTGCTCGCCCAGTCGCGGGCGCGGGCGGCCGAGGGTGACCGGTTCGATCCGGCGAACGACGCGCGGCTCGTGCTCGTGAAGCTGCTGATCGGCGTCGGCCGCGTCCGGCGCGGCGAGGTGCTCAACGGCAACGCCTTCATCCGGCATTGGGCCGTCCACTTGCTCGTCCGGGCGATCCGCGGACGCTTCGCCGCAGCATCCACGGCCCTTCGCGACGCGAACGATCCGATGCGGCGGTTCGAGCGGGACTTCCCCGGTTGGGGGGCGCACATCGCGGCGGCGGTGGACCTGCCGATCGAGGAGACCGCATACGAGCTGTATCGGATGACGCGCGAGATCCTCGAGCCCGGCTGGGACGAGTTCCCGTCCCGCGCGGCCGACGTCGTCGCTACCCGGCTCGGCTGGAGCTGACGCACCGGTTTTTGCGGGGACGACGGATGCTGCCGCCCCGCGCGCCGCGAACGCGCGGGGTGGCGGCATCCGTCGTCCTTCGTAGACTGGGCGGGCGAGGAGGTGCCATGCGCCCACTGACCGAAGACGAGTTGCGTTCCGCGTTCGTGAACGCCTCCGCCGACGAGCTGCGTCTCGTCACCCTGCCTCACGACTTCGTGCTCACCGACTGGGATCATCTCGACTTCCTGGCGTGGCGCGACCCGCGCACGCGCGGCCGGGGCTACCTGGTCGCCGAGATCGACGGGGAGCCCGCCGGTATCGTGCTCCGCGGCGCGGAGGGCTCGTCCCACGCGCGCGCGGCGCTCTGCAACCTGTGCCACACGATGCAGCCGGCCGACCAGGTCACCATGTACACGGCGCGCAAGGCCGGTGAGGCCGGCGTGCACGGCGACAGCGTCGGCACGTACATCTGCGCCGATCTGTCGTGCCACGAGAACGTGCGCCTGGCGCCGCCGCTCGCGCCGAACGAGGTGCGCGCGAGCGTCGACATGAAGATCGACGGCACGCGCCGGCGCACCGAGGCCTTCGTCGGCCGCGTGCTCGAGACCGCCGGAGTAAGGCGATGACCGTCGTCGTCGTGGGCGACGCGCTCATCGACGAGCTGCGCGACGACCACGGCGTGCGGGAGTTCGTCGGCGGGGCGGCGCTCAACGTCGCGGTCGGACTCGCGCGGCTCGGCGTGCCGGCCACCCTCGTCGCGATGCTGGGTGACGATGAGCCCGCATCGCGCGTGCGGCGCTACCTCGCCGACTTCGGTGTGGACCTGCTCGCGACCCCGTCGCTTCTGGGCACTGCGCGCGCCGTGAGCACCCGCTCCGGCGCGGGGGAGCCCGTGTACGAGTTCAACGAGGCGTCAGAGCGCCGCCGGATCCGTTTCGGCCAGGCCGAGCGCCAGGCCTTCGCGGACGCCGACCTCGTTGTCGTGAGCTGCTTCGCCTTCGACGACGCCGAGCAGGCCGCCGAGCTGGCGGAAGCGATCGCCGGGGCAGAGGCATCCGTCGCGGTCGACCCCAACCCGCGCACGGGCATGATGCACGACAAGGACGAGTTCGTGCGAGGCTTCGAGGCTCTTGCGGCCGGTGCCGCGCTCGTGAAGGTCGGCGAGGACGACGCCGCGCTGCTGTACGACCAGCGGCTCGACGCCCTGCGCGCCCGCCTGATCGACCTCGGTGCCCGTGCCGTGCTCGCGACCGAGGGCGCCGCGGGCGCCACGATCGAGGCCGGTGACACCGTGGTGACGCGGCCGATCTCGAACCTTCCGGGCCGCATCGTCGACACGATGGGCGCCGGCGACGCCGCCTTCGCCGCCACGATCGCCGCGCTCGTCGCGGGGAGGCCCGACACCGCGGAGGACTGGGACACGGTGCTGGTCTCGGCGATGGACGCAGCCGCCGCGACGTGCCGGTTCGAGGGGGCGCTGCTGCGCACGCCGAGCGCGCTCGAGAGCCTGGATCTCGACCGCATCGGCACGTGAGCACCCTCGATTTCTGACCTCAGGGATCTACGCGTAAGATGGTGGATCGCGCCTCCGGTCGTCTGGAAAAGTCGGACGGGTGCGCACCTGGCGAGTTACCCAAGCGGCCAAAGGGATCTGACTGTAAATCAGCCGTCTTAGACTTCGGGGGTTCGAATCCCTCACTCGCCACCATCAGAAAGCGCCCCGCACCGCGGGGCGCTTCGTGGTTTGCGGCGCTAGCCTGAGGCGATGATCTGGACGGCCACCGGCACCCTCACCGCGGAGGCCGCGACGCGGCATCCCGAGCTCGTCAGCCCGGTCGTCGCCGGCGGGCTCGCGCAGCTCGATCCCGCCGTTGCGGCGACCGTGGGCGTCGCCGCGATCGACCCGTCGCTCGCCGACACGGCAGCGTTCTGCGAGCGGTACGGCGTCGCGCCCGAGGCGTCGGCGAACTGCGTCGTCGTGAAGGGCAAACGTGGCGGCGCTGTGCGGTTCGCCGCGTGCATGGTGCTCGCGACGACCCGCGCCGATGTGAACGGCGTCGTGCGGCGGCGCCTCGACGTGCGCAGCGCCTCGTTCGCGCCGGCGGACGAAGCCGTCGCGCTCACCGGCATGGAGTACGGCGGTATCACCCCGATCGGGCTTCCCGCGGACTGGCCGATCCTCGTCGACGCCGCCGTCGCAGCGACGCCCGAGGTCGTCATCGGCGGGGGAGTGCGCGGCAGCAAGCTCTTCCTTCCGGGCAGCGCCCTGCTCACCCTCCCGGGTGCCGAGCTCGTCGAGGATCTCGGACGCGCCGTGGGCTGAGGCATCCGTTCGAATCCGGTCGGCCACCCGGGCTGCGATCACCTCCCACGCGCCGCGGGTCGGCGTGTCAGGATGGGCGGTGCAGGCACTCCGCCCGCGTCACGAGAGGAACGCCATGACCGCGCCCGACCCGTATGCGACGCCCGCTCCGAGAGGGGAAGCCGGGCGGACGGATGCCTCGCCCTCGCCGTTGCTGCGCGCCGCCATCTGGGTCGCGATCGGCGCCCTCATCGCCGCCGCGCTGGTCTGCGTCGTCTGGGTGCTGATCGGATCGCAGAACGGGCTCATCGGGCGGGCGTTCCTGACGATCCTGCTGCTCGCGGCGTTCGCCGGAGTGGCCATCCTCGACGCGCACCTGGCGCCCCGTCGGCCGGGCTGGTTCGCCCTGGCGAGCATGGCGTCGTGGATCGTCGCGCTCCTCATCGGCGCCATCATGATCTGGATGCCCGACCGCTTCCCGTGGCTGGGGGTTTCGCGGGTCATCCAGTTCCTGCTGATCGTGCTGATCCTGCAGCTCGTGCTGCTGCACGCGCGCCTGTACCTCAGGGCGTTCCAGCGCCACGACACCCCTTTCACCCGCACGGTGGTCGTCATCACCATCGCGCTGGTCGTAGGACTCGCGGCCCTGCTGATCATCCCGCTGGCGTTCTGGGAGTGGCTGTACTTCGCCGACATCTACTGGCGCATCGTCGTCGCGGTCGCGATCCTCGCCGCCGTGGGCACGGCGCTCGTCCCCCTCGTCAACGTGCTGTTCGCGCCCAAGAGGCCTCGTCCGTACGCCGTGCATCACGCCCCTGCCTCGCCGGCGGCGCCGGCCGCCATCGCGCCGGCGGCGCAGGACCTCCTGCCGTGGCCGACGTACGTCGACGCGGTCACGCCGCTCCCGATGCTCCCGGACGGCTCGCCGGACTGGAACGCGTACTACACGGGCTACCCGTCGCCGGGCGCGCACGTGTTCACGCGGGTCGAGCCGGCGCCCGCGGAGCTCGCCGCGCCGACTCCCGAGCCGGCGGCTTCCGAGTGGACGGGTTCCGAGCCGCCGAGGACGCAGCCCGGGTACGAGGGCTACCCGCCGCCTCCGCCGCTGCCGCCGCGTCCCTGAGCGCGGGACGGTCAGCGGGCGAGCAGCTCGAGCGCGGCCATGGCGGCGTTGTGTCCGCCGAGGCCGCTGACCGCGCCGCCGCGGCGCGCGCCCGAGCCGCACAGCAGCACGTCCGGATGCTCCGTCGCGACGCCCCACCGTCGAGCGGGCGTGTCGAGGGGCTCGTCGTCACCCGCCCATGGCCACGAGAGCGGCCCGTGGAAGATGTCGCCGCCGACCATACCGAGCGACTGCTCGAGATCGGCGGTGGTCCGCGCCTCGACGCACGGCGTGCCGTCAGGAGCCTCGTAGACGCAATGGGCGAGGGGCTCGCCCAGCACCGCGTCGAGTGAGCGCTGGGCCGCGTCGAGGAGCGCGGCGCGCGCAGCATCCGTGTCCCGTCCGTCGAGGAGGCGGTGCGGCACCTGCAGGCCGAAGAGCGTCAGGGTCTGCGCACCCGAGGCGCGCAGCTCGGGGCCGAGGATCGTCGGGTCGGTGAGGGAGTGGCAGTAGATCTCGGCCGGGAGGGGATCAGGGATGCCGCCGCCCGCGGCCGCCCGATACGCGTCGTCGAGCTGGGTCATGGTCTCGTTGACGTGGAACGTGCCGGCGAACGCGGCCTCGGGTGCGACGCGGTCGTCGCGAAGACGGGGGAGTCGCTTCAGCAGCATGTTCACCTTCAGCTGCGCGCCCTCGGGCGCGGGGGCGGCGCCGAGCGAGGCACCGGCGCCGCCCGCCGCGAGCAGCCGCGCGAGCACGGCGGGGCCGACGCCGCCCAGCACCAGTCGAGCATGGACGGCACCGCCGTCGGCGAGGGTGATCTCGCCGTCCGGCGTCACGGCGATCACCTCGGTCTCGGTGCGCACCTCGGCGCCCGCCTGGCTCGCGGCGCGCGACAGTTCTGTCGTCACGCGGCCCATGCCGCCGACGGGCACGTCCCAGTGCCCGGTGCCGCCGCCGATCACGTGGTAGAGGAAGCATCGGTTCTGGAGCAGGCTCTCGTCGTCAGCCGAGGCGAACGTGCCGATGAGCCCGTCGGTGAGGGCGATGCCACGGGCGATGTCCGTGTCGAACGACGACCGCAGCACGTCACCCAGGGGACGCTCGAAGAGGTCGGACCAGAGCCGGTCGTCTCCGAGCTCCGTCCGCACCGCTTGTTCGCGAGCAAGCGGCCGCGTCATCGAGGGGAAGAGGAATCGCGCGACCGGTTCGATCCGGTCGGAGAAGTCTGCGAACCGCTGTGCTTCTGCAGGGCTTCCGGTGACGCGGGTGAACGAGTCGGCGGTGGCCGCAGCATCCGCTGTATCGATCAGGATCCCGCGCGACGGGCTCGCCGGATCCGGCGTGTAGGACGAGTAGCGGCGGCGGAGGAGACGGATCTCGAGGCCGAGATCGTCGATGATGCCCTGCGGCAGCAGGCTGACGAGGTAGGAGTACCGCGAGAGCCGTGCGTCGACGCCGGCCCACGGCCGCTCGGACACCGCGGCGCCGCCGACGTGGTCCAGCCGTTCGAGGACGACGACCGAGCGTCCGGCCCGTGCCAGGTACGCGGCGGCGACGAGGGCGTTGTGACCGCCGCCGACGATGGCGACGTCGAAGCGGGAGGGACGGGCGGCAGCGACCATGCGCACCACGCTACCCAGCCGGTCGCCTGTACTCGCGATGTCGGGTGTCGTTCGCGCACCCGGCCCGTGGCGGGGCGTCGCCGCCGGTTCGTTACCGTGGAGGCATGAGCCTCGAGCACGACCTCGAATCCCTTGCCATCGACATCGCCCGCGAAGCCGGGGAGCTCGCGCGGACGCGCCGCGAAGCCGGCGTCGCGATCGCGGCGACCAAGACCGCCCTCGCCGACATCGTGACGGAGGCCGACCGCGAGGTCGAGGCGCTGATCCGCGCCCGACTGACGGCGGCCCGGCCCGACGACGGGTTCCTCGGCGAGGAGACCGGCGGAGCTCAGGGTGAGAGCGGCGTGACGTGGGTCGTCGACCCGATCGACGGCACCGTCAACTACGCGTACGGCATCCCGTCCTACGCGGTCAGCATCGCGGCCGTGCAGGGCGAGCCGACCCCCGGCGAGTGGGAGGCGCTGGCGGGCGTCGTCTACACCCCGGTGCTCGGCGAGATCTTCCACGCCGCCCGCGGGGAGGGCGCGTGGCTGGGCGTGAACCGGCTCGCCGTCAACCCCGAGGTCGGCGGTGCCGGCGCGCTCCTCGCGACCGGCTTCGGCTACGACCCGGCGACGCGACCCGGCGACATCGAGCTCATCGGCCGCGTCATGCCCGCGGTGCCCGCGCGCGACCTGCGCCGGGGCGGATCGGCGGCGAGCGACCTCGCGTACGTCGCGGCCGGGCGCCTCGACGGCTACTTCGAGCGCGGGCTCGCCCCGTGGGACCTCGCGGCGGGGTCCCTGCTCGTGACCGAGGCGGGTGGCCGGTTCGGCCGCGCGGAGCCCGACGGCGGTCCGCGCGCACCTCTCGTCGTGGCCGCCACTCCGGCTATCTTCGACCGCCTGGCGGAGGCGGCGGGGCTCGCGTGATGACGCCGTTCTCATCGAATCCTCACGAAACGCGCGTGGTGAAATCCAAGCCGTACATGGCATTCCCAGGGCGCCCGGGGTAGGGTTTACCCGATCGTTACCTTCGCCACCCGAACGGCGGAGGGGTCCTTTGCCCGAAGACCGCCTTGTCGCGAACACCCCCCTCGCGGCACGACCTGAGAGCCCGCTTCCGCTTTGCCTTTCGACGCCCCCCAGGCCGGATCTGCGCCCACGCGCCGCTCCAGCCGACCCTCCGCAGCGCCTGCTCAGGCGACGCCGGAGGCTCTCGGGGCAGGCCGTGCGACCGCACGGCGGCAGGCTGCGAGCATCGCTCCCGAGCGTCCCGCGGTCGTGTGGGGTCGTCCGGGCGATTCCAAGCGGACGGATGCTGCCGCCACCCCCGCGGCGAAGCCCGAGGCGACGACGTACCCGACTTCGGCCCCTGAAGCTCCGGCATCGCAGGCGGCCGCTCCGGCTGCCGTGGCTCCTGCGCCGGCGGCGGCGCCCGTTGCGCCGGTGGCCCCCGCCCCGTCGTCGGTCGAGCTCCCGGCCGGGGCCGGCCCGGTCGTCGAGCCCGCCGCGCCCCGCGCCCGCGCCCGTTCCTCGGCGACTGCCGCGTCCTCGGCCGCGCCCGGTGTCGAGCGGGTGAGCCGCCGCTCCCGCCGCACGCAGACAGGTGAGCTGCCCGTCGCGGTCGCGCCGTCGATCGCCCCCGTCGCCCCGGCCCAGCCGGAGCGACCGGCTGCGGCCTTCGAGGCCGAGCTGCCGACCCGCGAAGAGCCGGCGCCGCTGCTCGAGACCGTGCTCGCTCCCGCGGAGCCGTTCGAGCTCCTCGAGCCCGTCGCGGTCGCCGAGTCGCCCGCCTCCACCACTCCCGTCCCCGCCGCCGCTGCGAGTGCGTCGCCCGCCGAGGGAGCCTCCACGTGGATGGCCGACACCTTCGCGAGGCTCCTCGCCGCGGAGGCCGCCGCGACCGTCGCGACGACCGTCCCCGCCGTCGAGGCCGCCGCGCCGCAGCCGACCGCCGCGCCCGTGGAGTCACCGGCGTCGGCCCCGGAGCAGGTCGGGCCGCAGACGACGTCCGCGCCCAGGGCCGCAACACCGTCACAGACCGCCACCACCGCGCAGCCGACGGCGACCGCGGGGTCCGCTGCCGCCTCCGGGGCCTCGCAGCCTTCCGAGGCGCGCGCGTCGCTCCCGCGCACGGAGCGCCCTCGCACGGAGCGGATCGAGCCTCTGACCGGCCCGATCCCCGCGCCCGCAGCATCCGGAGTCGACGAGTTCGAAGCCGCATCCCGCCTGTTCGCCTTCACCGGCGAGACCCCCGTCCAGCAGCCCGCGCCCGAAGCGGAGACGCAGGCAGAGGCTGCGCCGCACGCGGCGCCTCGCCGTGCGCAGACCCGCCGTGGATCCGCCTTCAAGCGCGTCGCCACCGCGTCGTTCTCCGTGGGCGTCTTCGGCATCGTCGGCCTCATGGCCGTCGGCATGACGACTCCGGCCGAGGCGGTCGCGGCCGTCAACGGAACGGATGCCTCGCTCTCGGTGCTCGCGGTGGGCGATGACGCCGCCCCCGTCATCGATGAGGCAGAGATCCAGGCGTATGTCGCGCCAGGCGACGCGCAGAGCGACACGCTGCAGCGCACCGAGAACTACTCGACCACGACGACGGCTCAGCTCGCGTCGGAGGCCGGCATCCGCAACTTCTCGAACCTGTTCCACAACAACCCGAATTCGAACATCCAGTGGCCCTTCGCGGTCGGCGTGACGATGTCGTACGGGTTCGGAATGCGCTCCGGACGCATGCATGAGGGAATCGACTTCACGCCCGGCAACGGCGCACCGGTGCAGGCGATCGCCGACGGCACCGTCCGCGTCGCCTCCGAGGCCGGCGGCGCCTACGGCGTGCACGTCATCATCGACCACATCGTCGACGGGCAGATGGTCTCGAGCCACTACGCGCACATGCAGTACGGCTCGCTGCAGGTCAGCGCCGGTCAGCACGTCACCGTCGGCACCGTCATCGGCCGCACCGGCAACACGGGCCGTTCGTACGGCGCCCACACGCACTTCGAGATCCTGAAGAACGGCACCACCGCCATCGACCCGTGGCCGTGGCTCGAGGAGCACACCGACGGGACCCACACGGTGGGTTGAGTGGTTCGGAAGGATGCCGCCGCTCTGGTATCCTCTTCTAGTTGCCTGCTTGCGGGCAGCACGCCCCGATAGCTCAGTGGCAGAGCACTTCCATGGTAAGGAAGGGGTCGTCAGTTCAATCCTGACTCGGGGCTCGCAGCATCCATTTCGTGACCGTTGGATGTGCGTGGCAGGGTAGCTCAGTTGGTGAGAGCGCACGACTCATAATCGTGAGGTCGCGGGTTCAAGCCCCGCTCCTGCTACCGATCGAACCCCCCTGTAAATCGGGGGTTTTGTCGTTCGTTGGCCAAGTGTCTGAAGCCGTGAATCACAGCCGCGAATCTGCCGCTTGCCCACATCCTGCGCATGCTTGCGCGAGACGAGCACTCCGACCTCCTGATGCAGGGGATCGAGGTCGGGCTCTGGCCAGACCTTGGCGGTGAAGTGTGAGGCCCGCCTCCCGGTCGAGCGCGTCCGACACGGCATTGGGGCCCTCATCGAAGAGATCCGCATAGACGTCGAGGGTCATCGCCGCTGATGCATGCCCCAGCACTCGTTGTACGGGCTTCACGTTTCTGCTGGCCGAGACCGCGAGCTGGCTGCCGTATGGCGAAGATCGGGGGGCGTGACGATCTGGAACGAAGGGTGAATCTCCGTACGGGTGAGACCGAGGGCAGCACTGGTTTGATCCGTCTTGATCTGGCTCTCGTCGGTACACGATGCGGGCCTCGGCGTTCGCGAGCAGTGAAGAGGCGAGCGCGCATGGCGGAACCGGAGTCTGCGACGTTGTCGAGGTCGGACAGTTTGTGGAAGACGAGCATGTTGGCGATGCCGAAGTGGCGTGCCAGGCGCCACTGGGCGTCAATGCGGCGCAGCAGCGAGGGATAGGCCATCAGCCGCCATGCCTCGTCGTGGGACGACATCGGTCAGCGCGAGGTCGATTGCTGTGTGTTCCAGCGGCGTGAGCGAGCGCCCCAGCACCATCCCGTGGTGGCCCAACCTCCCCAACACTTCGGGCAGCGCGCCGCCTGTTCTTGATCCTCGAGATGCTACTGCGGCACCTCAGCCCGCGATGGCCTCGATGCTGAAGCGGGCTCGTAGTTGGGTGCTACCGAGGCTCGACGGCCCGACGCGCAACTCGAACTCGCCGGGCTCGACGTCGCGGCGACCATCGGCGTCGACGATGGTGAACGCCCCGGCCGCCAGCTCGAACTCGAGCTGGGCCTCCTCGCCTGGCGCCAGATCGATCTGTCGAAACGTCTTGAGCTCCTGATCGGCCCAGCTGACCGAGGTCAAGAGGTCGCTCGCGTACACCTGCACGGTCTCGCGCGTCGGCCGCGCGCCAGTGTTCCGTACAGTCACGTAGGCGCGGAGCATGTCGTCCTGCGCCACGCGGTCCTCCGCGATCCACAGGCCGCCGTACTCGACGTTCGTGTACGACAGGCCGTCGCCGAATGCGTAGGCGGGGCGCTGGGTCAAATCGGCGTAGCGGTCGCCGTGCTGCCCGCGGAGCTGGTTATAGTACGTCGGCTGCTGGCCGACGTGCCGGGGGAACGAGATCGGAAGGCGCCCGGACGGCTCGATGAGGCCCAGAAGCAGCTCCGCGATCGCCTGACCGCCGCGCATACCGGGGTTGGCGGCCCACACGACTGCGGCCGCATCGGTCACAGCGGGAGGCAGGACGAGCGGTTTGGAGGCGAGGATCACGACGATGAGCGGAGTGCCCGTCGCGGCGAGAGCTTCGAGCACCGCGCGCTGCGCGCCGACCAGGTTCAGGGTCGCCGTGGAGCGTCCCTCTCCAACGAGCTCGATGCGGTCTCCGACGACCGCGACGACGTAATCCGCGCGACGGGCGTCGGATACAGCGTCCGCGATCATCGCCTCGTCCGGTTGAGCGGGCGTGACGATCGGCGGACGCGGTTGCCCATCGGGGAAGAACTCTCCCTCGGGATCGGGCTGGAGAGCCAGGATGTCGGCTCCGGGCGCGAATGTCACGGTCCAGTCGGCCGGCGTCTGGGTGCGAAGTCCGTCGAGCACGGTTGTGATCATCTGACGGGGTTGCGCGTGGATCCAATCCGCCTGCCCAGATCCGCCGGCCCAGTCGCCCAGCTGCGTCTGCGCGTCGTCGGCGAGGGGGCCGACCACCGCGACGCGCCGGGAACCGGATGCTGCGGCCACCGCCCGCCCGGACTCATCAGCGGTCAGCCCGCCCGCGAGCGGCAGCGTGCCGTCGTTGCGCAGCAGCACCAGCGACCGGCGCGCGACCTCGAGATTCAGGTCGGCGTGCTCGGCGGTCCCGACGACAGCGTCGATGCGCTCGCGGTCGGGGAGGCGGGGATTCTCGAACAGGCCGTACTCGAACTTCAGCCGAAGGATGCGTGCGACGGCCCTGTCGAGGGCGTCCTCGGTCAGGAGTCCCCCCGCGATGGCGTCGAGGGCGCCCTGGAAGGGTCTCACGATGAGTGACGCCGGCCACGTCACCGCGCTCGAGGCGATCGCTCTCGCATCGGCCGTCGCCGCCGGGACGCCCGCACCGGCGCAAGGAACGCATCCCGCCCGGCCGCCCTCCGCGCGCGCATGTGCTCACCGACACCGGACAGCCCGTCTCGACCGTGATCAGCCTGGTCGCTTACGGGCAGGCCGCTCGTCAAGAGCGTGCCCTCGGCATCCACGAACTGAGTTCCTCGTGGCGTAGTCGTATTCCGCCGCGACGCGGGGGAGGGAAAGTGTCAGACGATCTCCCGACCTCGAATTCCAGGTTGCTCGGCTTCCCGACAACCAGCTCACTCGACATCCAGGAAATGCGGCTATCGGCCCGCGCCGTGATTCGAATCGTCTCGTCGTCGAACAGGGTCAACCAAAGCTGTACCCCGATTCTTCGACGATCACTCTGCCGGGTCAGGCGACCCAGGGCGTGCGATCATCAACGCTCCCACGTGCTCGCACCGCTGGATCTCCCCTTCGGACGGGATCAACGTCGGACCGGCGCTCGTCGAAGTGATTTCGATCGGTTCTTCTCTCGTCCCGATCCATGTGCAGTCATGGCCAGACAGCTCGATTTGGCGATTGTCGACGCTCAGTCGCACAGGTGCTTCGGAATGGTTGGCGACGAATCGTCGGCTTCCGCGGAGGACCGTCTCGATGCCCGTGACGGCGTGCTCGAAGGCTGCGGGGATATTGCTGTCGGCGAGCCAAGCGCTGACGAGCTTGTCCACCAGTGCTGTCGACGGTCGGGTGCCGACATACCAAGCTGCCCCGGCGCCGCCGACACCACGTTTGACCGTGATAGCGGGAGAACCCGCCGCGAAGCCGCTCGCAAACGACGACACCACCTCGACCTGCGCGTCGTCAACCCGGATCAGCTCCTGCCAGAAGTCCGACGCGCCCGCGTAGTCGCCCGTGACGTCGAAGGCGGTGCTGTCCGCGACCGGTGCGAACTCCTCCACTCTGACTCCCAGCGCGCTGCGCAGAGCCCCCTCGCCTCCCAGGTACCCTCCGAGCCTGACGTGGAGATTCTCGTCCACGACGCCGCTGAGATAGGTGACCACGAGCGTGCCACCGCGAGCGGGGACAGACGCGAGCGCGTGCACGGCATCGTCAGAAAGTACGTGTGCCGCGGGTGCGACCACGAGCGAGTATGCCGTCGAGTCCGCCTCGGGATGCAGGAAGTCCACCGTGACGCCTCGGCGCAGGAATCCCTCGTAGAACCGCAGAACGGTATCGAGATAGTCGACCGTAGCCGGGGTGCCGTCCTGCTCGATCGCCCGCCACGAATCCCAGTCGAAGCAGAGCGCGACCCTCGCGGGCACTCCTGCGCCGACCAGATCCCCCAGCTCGCGCAGCTCTGCGCCGAGGGCACGCACGCCCCGGTGTACGCGCGTGTCCTCGCCCGCGTGCGGAAGCATCGCGGAATGGAACTTCTCTGCGCCCGCGGCGGACTGACGCCACTGGAAATGGAGGACGCCGTCAGCGCCGCGTGCGACGGCTTGCAGCGAGTTCAGACGGTGCCGACCGTCCGCGAGCGGCACGTTGGGCGGCCGCCAGTTGACGGCGGAAGTCGCCTGCTCCATGAGCAGCCACGACTTTCCGGCGCCCAGCGACCTCATGAGGTCTCGTGTCGCTGCTGACAGCACATAGCTGCGCGGGTCGGCAGGATCCGGGTAGAGGTCGTCGGAGACCACGTCGACGTGCGGCGTCCACGACCAGTAGTCGACGTCCTTGAAGAAGGACATGAAGTTGGTCGTGATCGGGGTGTCCGGGGCGTAGGAGCGGATGATTTCCGCTTCGGCGCGATAGAGCTCGAGCAGCGCGTCGGAACTGAATCGGTCGAAGTCGAGCACCTGCGTCGGGTTGCGGATCATCGGGGCGGCGGAGGGCACACCCACCTCTGCGAAGCTCCGGTATGTCTGCGACCAGAATGCCGTGCCCCATGCTGCGTTCAGCGTGTCGATGTCGCCATAGCGGTTGTGCAGCCAGATGCGAAAAGCCTCCGCCGTCTCCGGGTCATAGCTGCGGGTCACGTGGTTGCCGTACTCGTTGCCGACGTGCCACGCCTCGAGGGCGGGGTGGTCGGCGTACCGGGCGGCGAGCTCGGTCACGAGGCGCAGCGCGTGGTGCCGGTACGCTGCAGAACTCGGGCTGAACTGCTGACGCGACCCGAAGGCGAGCCGCACGCCGTCGATCGTCACAGGCAGAGATTCGGGATGCCGGTGTGCAAGCCAGGCCGGCGGCGATGCCGTGGCGGTCGCCAGGATCACACGGATGCCAGCACGACTCAGACGGTCGAATACATCATCGAGCCAGCCGAAGTCGTACTGGCCAGGCGCCGGTTCGAGCTTCGCCCATGCGAAGACGGCGATGGTCGCCGTGGTGACGTGCGCCTGCTGCATGAGCCGGACGTCCTCGTCCCACACCGTGGTGGGCCATTGCTCCGGGTTGTAGTCGCCGCCGTACCGGATGCGACGAGCGATCTCACTCATCGATCGGTCCGAGGTCGAGCGAGGGGCGGAAGCTCAGCCGCGGCGACCGCGGCGCCTCCTGGGTGAACAGGACGACGGTGTTGCGCCCCGCACGTGTTGCGGGCAGCGGCACGTAGAGCGTCCGCTGCGGGCCGCGGGGCCGGAATCTGCCCAGACCGAACCCATTGATCCAGGCGATTCCCCATCCGATGTCGTCCGCGGCAATTGCCAGATCCCCAGGCTCGTCCAACTCGAAATGGGCGCGGATGAGGCCCGCGCGGAGCGGCAAGGTAGATTCCGGGGAGTCCTCCGCTATCGCCGGCAAGGCCTCCACCGGAACGGGGGCCGCCTCCCAGCCGCGGATCTCCGCTCCGCCGAGCGTGACGGGCCCGATCAGGCCCTTCGGCTCGCCGATTCGCGGCCCGTAGTTGACACGCCCCTCGTCCTCCACCAGGATCTCCAGCCGGCCGCCCCCCCGGGGGACGACGATCGAGCGCTCACCGGCGGAGCGCGAGAGGACGCCCACTGCGGCGCCGTCGAGATACACCCACGCACGGTCGCGCACCTCTGCCAACTGCAGCAGAGTGGGGTCGTCACCGCCCGAGAGGGACGCGCGGTAGCGGAGGAACCCGCCTGACAAGCCGAGGTCGTCCAGCGTCGGCGCACTTTCGAACGCCGACCACTGCCCAGGCAGCACCTCGTCGAGCAGGCCAGCGCCGACCAGGGGCACCGGCTCGGGAACGACGAAATCCGGAATGACGAGACCATCCGAAGGCAGCGACGGAACCGCCTCGTGCCGCGCGATCACCTCGCGGAACCGCCAGAACTTCTTGGTGGGGCGGCCCGCTTCGTCGAGCGGGGCATCGTAGTCGTACGAGGTCACTGTCGGCTGGTAGAGACCTTTGTCATTCGCCCCGTTGGTGAGCCCGAAGTTCGTGCCGCCGTGCAGCATGTAGATGTTCACCGAAGCGCCCGCTTCGAGGAGCTCGTCGAGGCTCCGCGCAGATTCCGCCGCGTCCGTCACGTGATGGAAACCGCCCCAATGGTCGAACCACCCGCACCAGAACTCCGAGCACATGAGCGGACCGCGCGGCTGGTGCGCGCGCAGGGCGGCGAGGCGCTCGGTCACGCGGGAACCGAACGATCCGGTCGCCAACACCTCAGGCAGGCTGCCGCGCTCGAGCATGCCGTCCCGCGGCTGGTCCACCGTCGTGAGCGGAACCGTGATGCCGTTGCATCGGTAGACCTCGGTCAGCGAGCGGAGGTAGTCGGCGTCCTCGCCGTAAGCGCCGTACTCGTTCTCCACTTGGAGCAGGATCACGGGGCCGCCGTTGTCGATCTGCCGCGGGGCTACCACGGCGAGCGCCGCCTCCAGGTACTCGGTGACGGCGGCGAGATAGCGAGGCTCGGAGGAGCGCAGGCCGATTCCAGGGGTTGTGGAAAGCCAGGCTGGAAGGCCGCCTCCGTCCCACTCAGCGCAGATGTAGGGACCGGGCCGGACGATCGCGTGCATTCCTGCCTCACCGACGAGGTCGAGGAATCGTCCCAGGTCGAGACCGCCATCCGTATCGAAGACCCCACGTGTTGGGCTGTGCGCGTTCCACGGGATGTAGGTCTCGATCGTGTTCAACCCCATCAGCCGCCCCATCGCGATTCGGCCGGCCCACTGGTCGGGGTGGATCCGGAAGTAATGGAGGGCGCCGGAGAGGACGCGCAGGGGCTCACCGTCGAGGAGGAACGTCTCGTCGTCGTACGCGAAACGGGAGGCGGTCATGCGTGGATACTCCTTATTAACCGATCAGGGTGCGAGTCGCTCTCGGAGGAACGACCCGCACCCCATCGGGTTCTACTCTCCGACAGTGAAGCCCTGCTCCTGGCCATAGCTGATGTTGGCGTCCTGCCATGCCGTCAGCCCGTCCGCGAGGTCGCCTTGGTCTGCATAGATCGGTCCCATCGCGTCACCGTAGATGCTGTTCGCATAGGCCTGCCACGGCAAGTACTGCCAGCCGGGGAGGACCGACTTGGCCGCCTCGACCAGGACCTGGTTGATCTGCTGGCCGCCGAAGAACCCCGGCTCGGCGTTCAGGAACTCAGACGACTCGAGCTGAGCCGTCGTGGCGGGGAAGCCGCCGGCACCCACGAAGATGTCGATCGACTCGTCGGACGAGTTCAGCCACTTCAGGAAGCCTGCAGCGAGCGCGGGGCTCTTGGACTGCTTCGTGACGGCCATCGTGCTGCCGCCGTTTTCCGCTGTGGCGGGCTCACCGCCGTCGTACGTCGGCATCGGCGCGACGCGCCAGTTGCCGGCGCCGTCCTCCGCGCCGGCCTCCAGGACGCCAGCCATCCAGGCGCCGGCAGGGAGCGTGGCGATCTTGCCGCTGGCGAGGCCCGCGAACCACTCGTCGCTCCAGCCGCCGATGCCGTCGAGCAGACCCTCGTCGACAAGCGTCCCCCACGTCTCGGCGTAACGCTGGGCGCCCTCGTCCTGCAGATCGATGGTGACCTCGTCACCCTCGGTCTGGAAGGCTTTCGAGCCCGCCTGCCAGAGCATTGCGGAGCCGAATCCGCCGTCGAGTCCGGAGTCGTTCGTGATGAAATACTCCGGGTCGGCGGCGTGGAGCTGGCGTGCCGCGTCGATGTACTCGTCCCATGTCGTGGGCACGGTGAGGCCGAACTTGTCGAAGGTGGCTTGGTTGTAGAAAAGAGCCATCGGCCCGGAGTCCTGGGGGAGACCCCAGATGCCGCCCTGACTGATGTTCTGCCACGACGAGGCCGTGTACAGATCCTCAAGGTCCGCGAAGCCGTAGTCGGTGAGATCGATGAATGCGTCGGCGAGCACGAACTGCGGGACCGACATGTATTCAAGCTGGACCACGTCGGGTGCGCCCTTGCCGGCGGCCAGCGCGTTCTGCAGCTTCAGGTTGCTGTCTCCCGCGCCGCCGGAGTTGACGAGATTGACCTTGACCTCCGGGTAGGCCTTCTCGAACGCCGCGACCTGGTCCTCGGATGTCGTGTTCCAGCTCCAGAAGGTGATCTCGCCACCTTCCTTCAACGCGTTCTCGACGGCGTCGGCCCCCTTCTCTCCCGATGACTCAGGCGTGCCGGTGCTGGCGCAAGCGGCGAGGGTGACGCCGACCAGGGCGGCAGCGACGCTCGCGGCGACGCTGCGCACGATCAGACGACGGTTCATGCTGTGTTCCTTTCGTTGGTGGTGATGTATGCCCCGGGCAGGGGATCGAGGTCATCAGCCGAAGCGGTCATGCCTTGACGCTTCCGGCCGCAAGACCGGACTGCCAGTACCGCTGCATGAGCAGGAATGCCCCGACGATCGGAATGATCGTGAGCAGCGCTCCGGTGATGACGAGGTTGTAGATCGGATCGGCGCCGATGCCCTGCCCCTGGACGTTCCAGAGGTTGAGTCCGATCGTCAGAGGGTAGAGTTCCGGGTCGCTGAGCATGATCAGCGGGAGGAAATAGTTGTTCCACGAAGCAACGATGGAGAAGAGTCCCACGGTCGCCACCGCGGGGGCGAGCAGCCGAAGGGAGATGGTGAGGAAGGTGCGGAGTTCTCCTGACCCGTCCACCCGCGCAGCCTCGAGCAGTTCCGTGGGAATCGCGTCTCGTGCGTAGACCCAGATCAGGTAGAGCCCGAACGGGGACACGAGCGATGGGATGATCACGGACCACACCGTGTTCGTGAGGCCCATCTGGCTGAAGAGGAGGAATGTCGGCACGGCAAGGGCTGTTCCCGGGATCGCGATCGCGGCCAGGATGAGGGTGAAGACGCCGCGCTTGCCGGGGAACTCGAACCGCGCCAGACCGTATCCGCCGAGGGTAGCCAGTAGCGTGGCGCCACCTGCACCGGCGATGACGTAGAGGACGGTGTTGCCCAACCATTGAACGAAGATGCCGTTGTCGAAGGTCAGTGTCTGCCAGATGTTGTCGAAAAGGGCGAACGGGCCCGAGAACCATAATCCGAATGACGTGAAGAGTTCCGGTTGCGTCTTGGTGGCGCTGATGATGAGCCACGCCAGTGGCACGAGCGAGTAGAGCACGAAGAAGGCCATGATCACAGTGAGGGTGACCGACTTGCGCGGGGTGGTGGGAAGGCGACGGCGACGCGTCATGGTGTGACTCATTGGATCTCCTGGCGGGTACCGCGAACCTGGACGATGTAGGCGACCACCGCTGTGGCGATGCCCATGATGATGGCCAACGTCGCCGCATAATTGGCCTGCTGCCCGATGAAGCTCAGGTTGTAGGCGTACATGTTCGGGGTGTAGTAGCTCGTGATCACGCCTGGCGCGTTCGGCCGCAGGATGTTCGGTTCGTTGAAGAGCTGGACGCTTCCGATAATCGAGAAGATCGTTGCGATGACGATGGCGCCGCGAAGGGCGGGGAGCTTGATGCTTGTCACGATTCGCCACGACCCCGCGCCGTCGATGGCGGCGGCCTCGTACAGCTCTTCGGGGATGGTTCGCAACGCCGCGTAGAAGATCACCATGTTGTAGCCCAGGAACTCCCACGTGACGATGTTCCCGATGGCGACGAGGATCCATTGCGCTGCGAACGGCGTGATCAGCTCGAAACCGACGAGCGAGTTGATGTTCCCGACCAGCCCGAGACGGCCGGAGTAGAGGAACCCCCACATCAGGACGCTGACGATCCCCGGGACCGCGTACGGCAGAAACATCGTGACGCGGTAGAAGGCTGGTCGCGCGAGACGGCGGGAGTCGATCGCCATGGCGGCGAGGAGCGCCAGCACCAGCATGATCGGCACCTGGATCACCAGGAACGCGCTCACACGTAGGAGGCCCTCGAGGAACTTGGGGTCGGTGAATGCGGCGAGGTAGTTGTCGAAGCCGACGAAGGAATTGCCCCCGATCAGTCGCTGACGGAACAGACTGAGGACGATCGCGTAGACGACCGGTGCGAGGATCGTCACGGCGAACACGCACAGGAAAGGTGCCAGGAATGCCAGCCCAGCCCATCCGTGGCGCGGTCGGCGGCGTGAGGGGTTGGGTGTCAGTGGACGCGCGGTGCGGGCCGCGGGCCGTGCCAAGGTCGACATCGATGTCCAATCCGGATCGTGCAAATGTTTACGTCATCATCTGCGAGGTTCATATTAGGTTGTTGACGTCATCAGTTGTCAAGTTCCCAGCAGAAAAAGGTCCCATGGCTTCGCAGGCTGATCGCGTCCGGTCCGTCTCGATGCGCGACGTCGCAGAGCATGCCGGCGTGTCCGGTCAGACCGTCTCCCGGGTAGCCAACGGCATGGGCAACGTCGCGAAGAAGACACAGGAGCGCGTCGAACAGGCCATGGCAGAGCTCGGCTACCGCCCGAACATCGCCGCCCGAGCCTTGCGATCGGGCGAGTTCCGCTCGATCGCGGTCGTTGCTTTCGACGCTGATTCCTTGGGGAACGTGCGCACGATCAGCGCGATCGGGAACGAGGCGGCTCGACGCAATTACGCCATCGAGCTCATTCAGATCCAATCCGCGGGTGGTGCATCCGGTGCTGCTGACTTCTCCTGGGCCATGCGGCGCCTCTGGCAAGAGGCCGTGGACGGCATCATCCTCATCCTGGAGACGACTGATGCCACAGCGGCAGCCCTACGGATGCCCGACAACGTTCCCGTCGTGATCGTCGACGCAGGCCCGGACCGCCGTTACCCCGCAGTCGACGCCCATCAGGAGCAGGGCGCTCTCCTCGCTGTCGACCACCTGCTTGAGCTCGGGCACCCCACCGTATGGCATGTGGCCGGCCCTGCAATCTCGAATGCGGCGGCGGCACGACGACGTGCGTGGCAGTCGCGCCTCGAGGGGCTGGGGCGAGTAGTGCCCCCGGTCGTTCTCGGCGATTGGACGCCGGAGTCAGGATACCGAGCCGGACTGACGTTGGCCGAGAATCCGGAGGCGACCGCGGTATTCGTCGCCAACGACCAGATGGCATTGGGCGTGCTGCGCGCCTTCCATGAGAAGGGCATTCCGGTCCCTGACAGGGTGAGCATCGTGGGCTTCGACGATATGGCCGAGTCCGCTCAGTTCTGGCCGCCCCTCACGACGGTGCGCCAGCAGTTCGCGCTTGCGGGCGCTACCGCCGTTGCGCTTCTCGTGGACGAGATCGAGGGCCGCGAGGTCGCAGCGGGGATCAGGAGAATAGGCACCGAACTCGTTGTCCGGGACTCCACCCAGCGCTGGAGCCACGACTCGCGCTGATCGAAGGGGCCGCAAACGCCCGTGTGTCGACCGCGTACCAACGATCTCGCCGGATGCGTGTGTTGTCCGCCGGAGTTGTTGACGTGAACAATCCCGGGCCCTACCATCATCCTGTTGACGTCAACAACCTGACGAGTGAGGAAGTTATGACGAAGAAGTCACCTTGGGCCGTTGCCGCGGCGTTGACCGCTGCCCTTCTGCTCGCGCCCTTCATCTCAGCCGCCCCCCCGGCTACCGCCGCAGAGGACGGATCCGTACACGTGTACCGGGACACCCCCGGCGATGTCCGTTCCGATCGGTTCGCGCTCTCGGCGAACGGCACCGACGTGTTCGTGGCGAAGTACGCAAACCGATTCAACAACCGGATGGCCGTCGCCCGATTCGCGTCGGATGACGCCACCCCCGCCCTCACCGTGACGGCGAACGCGCCGATCACCTCGTTCAAGATTTATCCGGAGCGTTACTACCCCAGTTCCGCGGTCACCATCTCCGGCAATACCCTGACCTTCGAGATGTCGGACGCGCTGCGCTACGCGATCGTCGAGGTCAACGGAACCCAGCCCGGCCTCGCCATCGTGAACGACCCCAAGGAGGACCCGGCCCAGATTCCCGACCCGGCGGCAGCGAACGTCGTCAACGTCGCGGACTTCGTCACGGACACCACCGGCGCCACGGATCAGTCGGCCCAGATTGGTGCCGCGATCGACGAGCTCTACTCGAACAGTGCCAAGGACACGCTGTACTTCCCGGATGGGTGGTACACCCACCGCGGTATCGATCTGCACGGCCGCACCAAGCCCGTGACGATCTACACCGAAGAAGGGGCTCTCCTGAAGAACCGCATCCAGCCGACCATGGAGGCGATGGAGCCGACGATCGGCATCTGGGACTCCGCGAACATCACGTTCTCGGGTCGTGGAGTGTACGACGGGAACGGGTTCGCGAATTACGACACCGGCGCGGGCGGATGGCGCCACGATGCCGCGACGTCGCAGCACCAGGGCGGTGTCATGATCGTGCGCTCGCAGAACATCGTCTTCAACGACACCCTCGCCCGCGATGCGAAGCAATGGAACTGGGAAACCCACACCGCGAAGAACGTGACGTTCAACAACATCAAGGGGCTCACGCCGTACGCCAACCCCTGGGTCGACGGGGTCAACCTGGCCAGCGGTCAGAACGTCACCGTCAACGGAGCGCTGACCCTCGGTAACGACGACACGTTCGCCAGCGGCCACTACAACCCCAACGACAAGTTCACGCCCGACCCCGACCGCCTGACGTGGGACACGGCGGACACCTTCGGTATCTCGGTGAAGAACCACCTCGGCTGGACCGTGGGCGCGGGCAACGGCGTCCGGATCGGCGGCGGCGCCGGATATCAGCAGCGCGACTTCACCTTCGAGAACGTCAACTACCTCGGCTTCGCGAACCTGGGCATCACGCACGGGAACTCTACGGAGGTCACGAGCCTGACATTCAAGGACAGTTCCTTCGACACCTCGAAGGTCGGGACGAACTTCGCCCTGTCCGGCAGGGGAAGCGCCACAGCCGATCGTCTTGGCTCGCTCGTCTTCGACAATGTGTGGTTCTCGAACAATCTCCCTTCGAGCGTCTCGAACACGAAGGATCTGCACATCAATGATCTGACGGTGGCCGGAACACCCGTCACGAGGGCGACGCAGATCAAACTCTCGTTGACCAACGTCACCAACGTCGACTTCGACTTCGTGCGGGACGTGGCACCGGTCTTCGGTGCGATCCCGGATTCAGAGGTGCAAGCCGGAACCGAACTCGTCCTCCCGATCCCCGTCAGTGACGGAGACGGAGACACCGTCGTGGTCTCGTCAAGTGCCCTCCCCGCCGGCGCCAGCATCACCGGCAACGTGCTGCGCTGGACGCCGACGGCTGCTCAGGCGGGCCCCCACGTCATCCCTCTCCTGGCTACGGATTCCCGCAGCGCGACGGCCACCGGCTCGGTGCGGGTCACAGTCATCGACCCGAATGCCGAAAGGATCGATATTCCGGTCTCCGCTGACGCGAGCGTGCAGAGCTGGAATACCGAACAGAGCCAGAACTACGGCGACAACGAGCTGCTGCGTCTGCTGAACTTCAACGATGCCACGCTCGGCGGGGTGCTCGGCGAGAAGTACGCGGGCAACCAGTCCAACCGCGACGCCAAGCTCGCACTCCTCTCGTTCGAGCTGGGAGATCTCGCCGAGCGGGTCCGTCAGGGCGAATTGCTCTCGGCCGAACTCACCATGACCTATGCGGGACCTGCGAAGGTCGCCTTGACCGGCAGCAATGCCTTGGTTGCCGCCCGAGCCACCCCTGGATGGATCGAAGGCAACGGCAAGACGACGCCCACGACGCGGACCAACACGGTCGCGGGAGCCGTCACGTGGCTGACGAAGCCGACGATCGACACGTCGGTCAAGGCAACCTCGGCGCCCTTCGACGTCACTTCGGCCAAGGTTGGTAGCGACGGGTCCTACAGCGCGACGCAGAAGCCGGTCGGGGTCAACGCGAAGGTGAACATCCTTCCGCTGCTGAACAACCTCCCGACCAGCACCTCCGTGCTCTCCCTCGCGGTCAACGAGACGAAGAAGCAGGACATCCTCTTCGTGTCGCGCGAAATGGCTGCACGCAACCCGAACGCGGCCGGCATGGCGCCGCGCCTCACGCTGACGTTCAAGGTCACTCCGCCGGTCGATACGGTGGCGCCGGTGGTGTCGGCGAGCACGACCCCGGCGACTGCGGATGGTCAGAATGGATGGTTCGTGTCGCCGGTGTCGGTGAGCGTGTCGGCGTCGGATGAGGGCTCGGGTGTGGCGAGTGTGGAGTATCGGCTGGGTGAGGGGGCGTGGAGTGGGTACTCCTCGCCGGTGTCGATCCCGGAGGGTACAACGACGTTCAGTTATCGTGCGACCGATGAGGCGGGCAATGTGTCGGAGGTCAAGCAGCTGCCGGTGAAGGTCGATGGCGTCGCGCCGGTGACTTCGGCGGTGGTGTCGCCCGGTTCGGGTGTGGTGCTGGCGGGGTCGACGGTTTCGGCGACGTTCGCCGCGTCGGATGAGACCTCGGGTGTCGCCGGCACGGAGTATTCGACCGATGGCGGGGCGACCTGGGTTGCGGCGACGGCGGCGGGTGTGTCGTTCACCGAAGTGGGCGCGCACGTTGTGACGTACCGGTCGGTGGACGCGGCGGGCAATGTCGAGGCGGCCAAGAAGGTCACCCTCACTGTCGTTCAGCCACGGACCTTCACGGGCTTCTACGCCCCGGTGGATATGGCGGGTGTGGTGAACGTGGTCAAGAGCGGTTCGACGGTTCCGTTGAAGTTCGAGTTGTTCTTCGGCGAGGAGGAGCTGACGTCGACGACCGCGATCGAGTCGTTGCGGACGGTGCAGCATTCGTGCGATCCGGCCGCCCCGACCGATGAGGTCGAGACGGTTGTCACGGGTGGTACGTCGTTGGTCTACGACGAGGAGGCGGGGCAGTTCCAGTACAACTGGAAGACCTCGAAGGGCACCACGGGGTGCGTCGACGTGATCGTGCGCAGCACGGACGGGGTCGAGCTGAAAGCCCAGTTCCGTCTGAAGTAGACCGCACCGGCACCGGGCGCGGGCCGGCCGGGACACCACCCCGGCCGGCCCGTCAACCAGCAAGGAGAATGAATAACTGACGCACGAATCGTGCTCGACCCCGCTCCCCTGTCGGACCCTCGACCGGAGGATGCTCGGCTCATTCGTGGAGCACCTCGGACGGTGCGTCTACGACGGGATCTACGAACCGGACATGCCGAAGCGGATGTGCAGGGCTTCCGTCGGGACGTGCTTGACCTGGTGAAGGAGCTCGGCGTGACGTTCGCGCGATACCCCGGAGGCAACTTCGTCCCAGAGGCTACAAGTGGGAGGGCGGCGTCGGTCCTCGAGAGGGTCGGCCGTGTCGCCCCGACGTGGCGTGGCATTCCCACGAGATGAACGAGTTGGGACCGCCACCGCGGGTCACATGAAGTCGGTGCTGCGCAGCGACAAGACCATCGACATTTCCCTCGACGAGTGGAACATCTGGTACGCAGAGTGCTGGGAGAAGCACGAGCGCATCACGGACATCGAGACGTGGCCGATTGCCCGTCGGCTGCTCGAGGACGTGTATTCGGTGACTGACGCCGTCGTCTTCGGCTGCCTGCTGATCTCGCTGCTCAAGCACGCCGACCGCGCGAACCGAGCCGGGCGGCGCGGCATGGCGGCACACCACTTTCGACCACGTCGCGCTCACGGCACGCGGGCCCAAAGGACCGTCCTCCGCCTCGAGATCGAGGCTGGGACGGGGTCGCCACGGCGGTGTACGGCGATGTCCCCGTGATCGACGCCGTCGCGACGCCGATCGTCGACGGCAGTGGGGCGCTGTTGGTCACTGACCGCCATCTGACGAACGTGACAGAGGTGAGCGCTGATCTCGGCCTTCTCGGCGATGTCGTCGTGACGGAATGCCTCACGCCCGGCGACGAGGATCAAGATGCCGCCGATACTCGTGAAGACCCCGATCGCGTCACCACGCACGCCAACGCTACCGCGTCCCTGAAGGACGGCGTGCTCACCGTGACCCTGCCTGTGGTCTCGTGGACGGCGATCTCGCTCACCCGCGTGACCCGCGGCTGAACCGCGCCGCGCACGGCGGATGAGCAGGCTCATCCGGCCGCTCATCCGCCGCAGGGGTTCACCGTGTTCGGGTGAGAGCACCTTGCGTGGCTCAGCCGTGAAGGAAGTCCTGTCGCGGGGCAACGACGGCGTCCTCGAGGAACAGTTTGATGACCGGTCCTCCGGCGAGAGGAGAGCGCGCCGGCAGAGTCACGATTAGTTCAGGAGACGTCTGCTCCCACGCCACGGGGCCGGCGGCCCCGAGCACGCTGACCTCGCGTATGCCGCGGTCGAGCAGGCCGGCGCCTGTGCCGAGGGCGCGGACGCGCGCGACCCCGTCCTCGGGCTCTGCGAGGAGGATCGCGTACAGATAGTCGCCCGTGACGTCGTGTCTCGTGGTGAAGCGGATGTCCGAAGACTCATAGGCGGGGGAGTCGGCGTCCACGAAGGAGCCGACGACCGGCTGTGTCGGACCCTCCTGCGCGACTCGCCAGGGCCGCGTGCCGTAGATCGCCTCGCCATTGCGGACCAGCCAGTCTCCGAGGCCCTCGAGGACCCGCTGCTCGGCATCCGGGATCGTCCCATCAGGCTTGGGGCCGACGTTGAGCAGGAGCAGGCCGTTCTTCGACACCGTGTCTGCGAGCTCGGCGACGAGGGTGTCGACCGTCTTGTACTCGTGGTCCTCGATCCAGCTCCACGACGTCTTCGAGACGGCGGTGTCGTTCTGCCACACAGCCGGTCGGATCCCGCCCATGGTCCCGCGCTCGATGTCGTAAACGGCGCTGCCCTCGGCGAAGGCGTCCCACTTGTAGTTGATCACGACCTCACGCCCCCACTCGACCGCGCGGTTGTAATAGTACGCAGCGAGCATGAGCCGGTACGGCTCGAACGCGGGCTGCTCGAGCCACCAGTCGAACCACAGCACCTGCGGTCGATACTTGTCGACGATCTCCACGGTGCGCAGCAACCAGTCCTCGAGGAAGCGCTCGTTGGGCGCCACCTCTTCACGCTGGGCGGGACCGTAGAAGTCTGCGTAGGCCGGGTCGCGTACGTCCGAGTCGAACCGCGAGCCTCCGTTCATGAAGAACCAGTGCTCCGCCCTGTGCGATGAGGCGCCGGGCACCATCCAAGCCTGGTCGACAGCGTCCGTGAGATCGCCGAAGACATCACGGCGGGGGCCGATCGCCGCGGCGTTCCATCGCGAGCGCTGAGTCTCGTACATCGCGAAGCCGTCGTGATGCTCAGCGACGGGAACGACGAACTGCGCCCCGGCGCGCTTGAACAGGGCCGCCCATTCGTGCGGATCGAAGTCATGCATGGTGAAGTGAGGGATGAAGTCCTTGTACCCGAAGTCGCGGTGCTCGCCGAACGTCTCGCGGTGGTGCGCGAAGTCGGGGGAGGCCTCGAGGTACATGTTGCGCGAGTACCACTCGTTGTGGAACGCGGGTACCGAGTAGACGCCCCAGTGGATGAAGATGCCGAGTTTGGCATCGACGTACCAGCGCGGCGGCTCGTAGTTGCGAAGGGACTCCCAGGTGGCGGAGTATGGGCCCGCTTCGATCACCGCACGTACTTCCGCTAACGCCGCCGAGTTGTCCGACACGTCGACGGGGGCGGGCAACGAGTTCGGGTCGAGCGGCGAGAAGGGTCCGGTCATTTGGAATCTTTCTCCTTGTTATCGTGGAACACTTTGCGGGGTCGCGGGCTGGCTGATCATGTGACGAGGACCGAATAGCGGCCGGGTTCGCCGCGCCAGGTCAGCCGTCGGCGATCCCTGAGGTCGAGCGTCTCCTTCACCACATCCACGAGGCCCTGAGGGCCGATCACGCGCGTCTTGAGGTGCGCGGCGAGTTCGATCGTCGTCTCGATGCCCGGTTGGTGGATCGTGGCCGATTCGAGCGTGTGGTCTGTCCACGTGATCCCGACGGTGTAGCCGCCGCGAGCACGCAGCCCTCGAACGGACCCTGCGGACCAACTCGGAGGCAGGGTCGGCAGAAGGCTGATGGCCCCGTCGTGGCTCTGCAGGAGCAGTTCCGCCATGCCGGCGCTACCACCGAGGTTCCCATCGATCTGGAACACTGGTGCGCGTGCTTCCAGGGGGTGCATATCGAGGAGTGATTCAGAACTGAGCTTTTCAACGAGCCCACGGATCGACTCCTCAGCGAGCGCGGCATCGCCCAAGCGGGCAGCAAGACACAGCGCCCATGCGGTGCTCCAGCCGGTGTGGCCTCCGCCGTTCGCGAGCCGGACCCGCAGCGCCCGTGCAGCAGCCTCGAGTAGCTCTGGATTGCGCCTCCGCGTGATGCGGGAGCCCGGAAACACCCCGTATAGATGGGACACATGACGATGACCGAGCTCCATGGGGATGCGCTCGGAGGCCCATTCGAGCAGGTCGCCGGCCTCGCCGACGAGCGGTGGGCGAACCCGAGCAAGGGCAGTGGCCACCTCGTCGATCAGGCCGGCGTTCGCGTCGCCCGCGATACGGCCCGCCACCAGGTAATTGTTGAATGCCTCGAGGACGAGCTCCTGATCCATTGCGGCGCCGCGGGAGACGGCGTGATAGGCGCCGTCGAGTTCGAAGGCGTGCTCCGGAGATGTCGAGGGGCTGAAGACGAGCCATCCGTCCTCGTCCTCTTCCAACATGTCGAGCGCGAAGCTGATCGCCGCCTCGAATACCGGCACCGCCTTTGCGGCCAGAGATACCGCGTCAGCAGGATCGGCGAAAGCAATGTGCTCGGCAAGATGCGCCGACAGCCAGAGCAGACCCGACGGCCAGTTCGCCCACTCTGGCTTGCCGCTGACGGCGGGCGTGAATCGCCACAGATCAGTGTTGTGATGGACCGTCGAACCGCGCGCGGCATAGACCGTTCGAGCGGTCTGGCGGCCAGCGACAGCAAGGTCGGAGAGCAGGTCCAGCAGCGGGAGATGCAGCTCGGCAAGGCCCGTCACCTCCGCCGGCCAGTAGTTCATCTGCGCGTTGATGTTCGTGGTGTAGTTGCAACTCCAGGATGGGCGGCGGGTGGTGTTCCAGATGCCCTGTAGATTCGCAGGCTGCGTGCCTTCTCGCGAACTCGCGATCAGCAAGTACCGCCCCAGAGCGAAGTAGCTCTCCGCTACAGCGGCGGATTCATTCTTGGACGGGGAGAGATCAAGCTCGACGCGGTCGAAAAGCGCTCTGTGATCAGAGACGTGCTCCCGCAGAAGCTGGTCGGTCGTGTGGTCAAGGGCCGCAGCCACGACAGAGCGCGCCTCCTCCGCGAGCGCCGGAAGGTCAGCCACCGGGCTTCTGCCCCATCCACGGAATCCGGTGACGGCGGAAGCGATCAAGCGTCGGCTCCCGCCCCGCTCCTCGCACGCGATCGCGATCGCCCAGCCCATCCCCGCGGCTACGGTGCCCTCGGGGCCAGGCGTCGATTCGTCGTAGATCAGATCCTGGCCAGCCGCCATCACGTACTCTGGCAGGGCGTGGCTCGGCGCGCGGCCCGTCGCCACCACCCAGCTCGTGCCTCCCACGACCCGCTCGATGACGCTGTGGGGGTGTTGGCTTTCGAACGTCACCGTGCCATCGCCGGCTTCTCCCGTCGCCTCGGCAACCAGGACGCCGTGTGGTGAAGTGACGAATGTGCTCAGCTCGGCTGGACCCGACTCACTCAGATAGCGGACCGCGGCCACGGCCGACGCAAGGTCCAGCTCCCGCGAGTAGGCGGCCGCATCTGCCTGCGCATCACTCAGCGCGGCTCCATACCGCCACGTGATCCGTCCCAGGGGCTGGTACGACTGTGTCCACCCATCGCTTTGGAGGCCAGTGGCGAGCCGGTCCGCGTCGGCGTAGCGGTGATGGCGGATCGCGGCGCGCACGTCCTCGATCGCGGTCGAGGGGGACACCGGGGCGACACCCTGCGGTCCGCCCGACCACAGGGTGTCGACGTTGACGTCGAAAGACTCTGCGACCGTCTGCCCTCCGACGGCTGCTCCGAGTGACCCGTTGCCGAGCAGGAAGCAGTCCAGGAACTGGCGGGCGGGGCTATCGAGCGTGATTCGCTTTGTCATCGGGGTTCCAAGTTCCGGGGGGGGGGGGGGGGGGGGGGGGGGGGGGGAAGCGCTCTGCCGCGGCGCCCCGGCTGATTCTGAAATGCGGAGGCGTCGCAGGGTTCTGCCAGATCTACACGTACCGGGTCGCCTTGACGGCTCTCGAGGCCGGTGAGAATCTGCGGATTCTGAAGCGCAACTTCGCCCTCAAGAGAGTTCGACCTGCCAGTCACCCGCCCAGCGGACACTGCTGGTGAATCGCTCGACGAGTTCGCCCGACTTTCATCGTGTTGCGCCAGCTTTGGGCGCCAGATGTGCTGTTCGGGGACATCTTCGTCTTTCGTGCTCGAGGTGCGTCAGGCTTCGGTCGCAACGCAAATGTTTACGTAATCATCCGATGTTTAGATTATGCTTTGAAGGTCAGCAAGTGTCAAGCTTCCGGAGCGGGAAGTCCACGTGGTGTCCCGGCGCATGACCGCGTCAGATGCCCCCGCTCGTCGCCCTCGACCCCGCACTACTTGAAGCGAATGGTCATCAGACCTAAGCTGGGCGCTCGCCGAAGGGGCCGGTCGATGCTCGGAGGATGAACTCCGTGTCGATCAAGCGTCTTCCAGCTGGGACCTCGCGCCGCTCGATCTGGTCCACGAGCAGCGTCACAGCGGTTGCGCCTGCGATCTCGAAATGCTGGCGTACCGTCGTGAGCGGGGGCCAGAATTGCGCCGACTCGGCCATGTCGTCGAACCCGACGACGCTGACGGCTGCGGGAACGGCGACTCCACGCTCGTGAAACGCGCGAAGCGCGCCGAGCGCCATCTGGTCATTTGCGGCGAAGACCGCGCTCACCCCGCCGCGAGCCACGAGTTCGAGACCGGCCGCGTAGCCCGAATCCGGTGTCCAATCGCCGATCACCGGGTCGGGGATGAGGCGATCAGCGTCCTCGAGGAGAGAACGCCACGCTCTGGCACGTGCAGCCGCGGCGTTCGACTCAGGTGGTCCAGCGATATGCCAGACCGTTGGGTGGCCGAGGGACAGGAGATGGTCGACGGCGAGTCGGGCCCCTTGCTCCTGATTCGCGTCCACCGACGGGTGGTCGAAGGCAGCCCCAGCATCGACGATCACCGCGGGGACCCCCGAGGGCAGCTCGAGCGCGGCAGTGGCGGACTTGCTCGTCTCCAGGATGAGGATGATGCCGTCGACGGCGTCCTGTCCGAGCCTCCGCATAGCCCAGGAGAAGTCGGCGGTGCCCGGTTCGTCGGGGGCGTGTTGTATTGAGATCAGTTCGACCGCGTAGCTCCTCCGCGCGGCTTCGTCGGCGATCGCGCTCACGGTTCGAATGTTGCCGAGGGTCTCGAGTCCGAATGCGACAACGGCGATAGAGCGGAACTCGCCGCTCCGAAGGGCCCTGGCAGCGATGTTCGGACGGTAGCCGAGTTCCTCCATCGCCAGTTCAACACGTCGGCGGGTTCGCTCGGCGACGTTCCCGATGTTGTTGGCGACCCGCGAGACGGTCTGACCGGACACGCCTGCGAGCTCGGCCACGTCGCGCATGGACACTGACCGAGAGCGCTCTGACGGCATCGGCACCCTTTCCAACCGGCTTGCTATCCGTTGACGTGAACAGGGTACCCGTCGGTACGTACATGTGGACTCTCCGTTCGGTTTTCGAAGAACTCCTCTAAGCGGATGAGCGGGCACGGAGCCACTCTGATCAATGCAGCTTGCAGTTCGGATCCTGTGGGCTCTGAATCGGCGCGACACGGGATCGCTGTGCGGCTCGTCCGTCACGCCTTCGATCGGGAAGCCTTCCCAATCGCCTAGATGTTCACTCGATGACGCCACTCATCTCGTCGCCGAACACGAGGGGCGAGACGCGAGCATGACATCTCCGCAAGTCGTCAGATGTATCGTATCGAACCGCCCAGGATGGGCGGGAAGTCAGGCGAACCAGAGGCCTATTGATATGATCTACTCCGTACACCGGGCCGGTTCGCGGGCCGGGGCTGTCTGCTGTGAGGAGGTTCGGATGTCTGTCGTGCATTCGCCTGGGTCGGTGAAGTCATTGGGTCCACTCGGATTCGGGGCGGCCCAGCTTGGCAATCTGGGGCGGGAGACCACGAATGAGGACGCGCGGGCCGCCGTTGATGCTGCGTGGGACGAGGGCATCCGATATTTCGACACTGCCCCGCACTATGGTCTCGGGCTTTCCGAGTGCCGTCTCGGCGCGGCGCTTGCGGATCGTCCGCGAGACCAATTCGTCCTGTCCACCAAAGTCGGCAGGCTCGTCGTGGACGACCCGGCAGGCGTCGTGCGTCCGGACGATGAAGGGTTTGTCGTGTCCGGCGTGCGAAGGCGTCGCTGGGATCTGAGCCGCGACGGCATCCGCCGCTCGATCGAGGAGAGCCTCACGCGCCTTTCTCTCGACACGGTGGACATCGCATACCTGCATGACCCGGATGCCTTGCGGACGCAGGCCCTCGATGAAGCGCTGCCCGCCCTTATCGAGCTTCGCGAGGAAGGAGTGGTGCGCGCCGTCGGCGCCGGAATGAATCAATCCGCGATGCTCGCCGAATTCGTTCGCGAGCTGCCGATCGACGTGGTGATGCTCGCGGGTCGCTTCACCTTGTTCGAGCAGACTGCGCTCGACGATCTCTTGCCGCTCGCCCTCCAGCGCGGAACAAGTGTCGTCGCGGCCGGCGTTTACAACTCCGGACTGCTCAGCAGAGCGGTCGTTCCCGACGACGCGTCCTACGACTACGGCCCCGCGCCCCGTCTGATCATCGAGCGAGTGCGCGAGATCGCTGCGATTTGTGCACGTTACGGTGCAGACCTGCCGACGGTCGCCGCCCAGTTCCCGCTTCGGCATCCGGCGATCTCCTCCGTCGTGATCGGAATGAGGACGGCATCCCACGTGCGCAGCAATATCCAGCGGCTCCACACTGCGATCGACCCGGAACTCTGGTCGGCGCTCGCCGACGCCGACGTGATCCCGGTCGATCTCGCCACACAGCCCATCGCGCCTTCGACCGAAGAGGCATCGCTATGACGACCATCACCTCCGTGCGCGTCCACGACGTTCGCTTCCCGACGTCCCTCAGCATGGACGGCTCCGACGCGATGAACAAAGACGGCGACTACTCAGCCGCGTACGTCGTCCTGGAGACGGACGAGCCGGGACTGGCCGGCTACGGCTTCACCTTCACGATCGGTCGCGGCAACGACCTCGCGGTGGAGGCCGCGCGCCAGCGTGCCCTCCCTCTCATCGGGCTCGACGTCGACGAAGCGGTCGGCGACCTCGGCGGGGTGTATCGCGGTCTCGCGAGTGACTCGCAGTTGCGCTGGCTGGGTCCGGAGAAGGGCGTGGTGCATCTCGGGATGGCGGCCGCGATGAACGCCATGTGGGATCTCGCTGCTCGTCGAGCCGGCAAGCCTTTGTGGCGCCTCCTCGTCGACATGACTCCCGCGCAGCTGGTCGACGCCGCGGATCTGCGTTATCTCTCCGACGCCCTGACGCGGGACGAGGCCATCGCGATCCTCTCCGAGATGGCCACGACGCGGGCCGAGCGGATCGCCGCGCTTGAGACACGCGGCGGTTATCCGTGCTATACGACGAGCGCTGGCTGGCTGGGCTACAGCGACGACAAGCTCCGCCGCTTGCTGCAGGAAGCGGTCGACGCGGGCTATCGGCACCTCAAGCTCAAGGTGGGCGCCGACCTGCAGGACGACATCCGTCGCCTTCGCATCGCGCGCGAGGTCATCGGGTGGGACACGCACCTGATGATCGATGCGAATCAGGTATGGGATGTGCCGGAGGCGATCGAATGGATCAGCGCTCTGGCGGAGTTCAAGCCGCTATGGATCGAGGAGCCGACGAGCCCCGATGACGTGCTCGGCCACGCTGCAGTCCGTAGGGCGGTGGCGCCGATCGGCGTCGCGACCGGAGAGCACGGCATGAATCGAGTGCTGTTCAAGCAGATGTTCCAGGCGGAGGCCATCGACTTCTGTCAGCTCGACTCCGCCCGCCTGGCAAGCGTAAACGAGATCCTCGCCGTGTATCTCATGGCGAAGAAGTTCGACGTACCGGTGTGCCCGCACGCAGGAGGAGTGGGGCTCTGCGAGCTCGTCCAGCATTTGTCGATCTTCGACTATGTGGCCATCTCCGGCTCGCTGGAGAATCGAGTCACCGAGTTCGTCGATCACCTGCATGAGCACTTCGTCGATCCGTGCATCGTCGAGAACGGGCACTATGTCCTGCCCTCCCGACCCGGATACAGCGCCCAGATGTTCGAGTCATCGGTGGCGGAGTGGGGCTTCCCCTCCGGCGGCTACTGGGCGTCAACGCGTGACGAGGAGTTGTCGGTCGCATGATCGACCGCGAATAGTTCGACTCCGAGGATGTGGGCCGCCATCCTGATGCGGGCGCCGTCGGGACTTCCCGCACGCAACTGATCGACGATGGCACGGTGCTCGGCCTGCGTCGCGGCAATGGAGCCCCCCTCACGCACAGCGCGCCCGATCCGGATGCGCATGGTGCGTCCGACCAGCGAGTCTATGAACGCGGCGAGTGTGGGGTTCTCAGCCGCTTGTGCGATGCGGGCGTGGAATTCCGAGTCGCCGTCAATGAACGCCTCGACGTCCATCGCGTCGAGATCGGCGGCCAATGCGTCCATCCGGTCGAGGATGGCCTCGAGCTCGGACAATCCAGACTCGTCGATGCACGTCGCCGCCAGGGCAGCGCTCTCGACCTCGAGAAATCGGCGCACCTGCAGCAACTGGCCGCTCGTGGAGGGATCTCGCAGGTCGGCCAGGAACGCCAGCGAACTCATGAGCACAGAGGGGTCCAACGAGGTCACGTACGTTCCGTCGCCCTGGCGTGTCTCAAGGACCCCAAGGATCACGAGCGCGCGCACACCTTCACGGAGCGGTCCGCGCGATACGCCGAGCGCTGCGGCGAGTTCCTTCTCGATGGGAAGGCGCGAGCCGGCCGAAAGGCTGCCGTCAACAATCATCGCCTTGATGCCATGGATGACAACGTCTGTCTGCGACCGGATCGGGTCGGGGGTGGTCATTTCCCCAGTGTACGAACGGAGTAGACGGGCACGCCGAGCGATTCGGCGAACACGGGGAGGGGAGAGAGCTTTCCGCGAGTCCCGTATCACCGCCCCGATCATCATCGTCTCGGCAGACGTCAAGGACAGCCAGCGAGGAGACCAGGTGCGCGGTCTCGATCATCTGGGTGCGGCTGGCGTGGATGCGGGATCAGGACCGTGTCTTCGCCGGAAGGGGGTGAGCGTGGAGCGGATCTGCTCGGCTGCACCCCGGTCGTCGTCGAACTGCGCGATGACGGCCAGGTGCTGACGCAGCTGAAGAATCGGCATCCGCTTTCGCCACTGGCCGTCGAGGTGGGTCAGTTCCGCGTAGCGGTCGAAGAAGGCCCGCGCCTCGGGCGGCGGCGCCGTCGTCCACAGATGCGCCAGATCTACCTCGGCCCACGTGTAGGAGACCGCGGGATCGATCAAGGCGGGCTGACCGTCGGCCGTGCTCAGGATGTTCTGCGCCCACAGATCGCCGTGCGTCAGACAGGGCGGCTTGTCGGGAAGTAACTCGGGCAGCCGGCTGCACAGGCGCTCGAGTGCCAGGCGATCTGCGTGGTCCAATGCGGCCAGGACGCGAGGCTCATCGAGCCACCGCAGCAGCCGATGCTCGGCGAAGAATTCGAATCCGTCGTCCTCCCACGTGTTCACCTGCCTGCGGCGACCCAGCCAGTTGTCGCGGTGCCAGCCGAACCGCGGGTGGGCCGTGCCCGTGTGCAATCGGGCGAGGACATGCGCAAGCTGTTCCCAGAATGCCGTGCAGTTCGGACGCGGGCGCATTACCGAGAGGATGAGCACGTCCTCGTCGGCCAGGATCACGTCAGGAGTCGCGACGCCGCCGAGTCTTCGCAGGGCTCCGAGACCCTCCACCTCGGTGACGAAGGCGTCGTCCGAAGGCGGCTCTGCGAATGCCTTGACGAAGATGACCTGACCGTCGCTGAGGTGTGCGAGCCCGGCCGTGGCCGCCAGCCCGCCCGTCACCGGTTCGATCGAGACGAGGTCGGTGACCCCTGCGGAGTGCAGCCGTTCGACGAGCAAGGACCTCGGGTCGAGCATCGCATGGTTCCTCTCAGTAGCCCCGTGCTTGACGCGCTGTAGTTGGCGGAAGAATCGGGGTCTTCTCGTGCTGGCGCTCCTCGGCGCGGCCACCGTTGTGAGCCAGGCGTCGACCGAGTTGCCCGGCCGCGACGCGATCTACGGGATCACCGCCTGGAATCTGCTGCACCTCGAGGCACTGGCATCCAGAGAAGACCCAGTTGTTCTGGCTCTGGAATCGTGACCACGTTTTCCACCATTTGACCCGTCATCAGCGTACCGACGCTCGTCTACCGGCCGTACTGCCTCTTCGATATCGCCAGCCCCTCCGGAGCGTTCCACGACAGCATGCCGCCGAACACGATGGTGCTCGCGTGGCGGCTCCTCATCGCCTGGCCGATGTAGGGAAGCGCCGCCACCGAGATTTCGAGGGTTGCGGCATTCGGTGCCATGATGCCGCACGTCACATTGCCCCCTGGTCGGTTCACGCTATCTATGTGGTGCGTCGACGACCGCTGCCGTGTGAACTTGGGGGATCATTCCGCAGCTTGTTCGCGAAGGTGGGAGACCGGCGTTGGATGGATTTGAGCTTCTCCGGCGGTTCTGCATCGGCGACCCCGCCCTCGCAGATGATTCCGGCGAGCTCTGGTCGCGATGTCTCGATCACCGCACGCGAGACCTCATCCGGATCGGTGCACTGATCGCGATGTCCGCACCGGACGTGTCGTTGCGGACCGCCATCGACGATGCGCTCTCGGCGGGGGTCGCGGCGGAGGAGGTCATCGCCGTGATGGATGGACTGGTGACCGTGGTCGGCCTGCCGAGGGCGGTTGCGGCGGCCCCGCGGATCGCCTCCGCGCTGGGCTACGACGAAGACCTGCAGGACTACCCCTGAGGCCGGCGCTATCGCCTGGGCCGCTATCCGCCGAGGAGGCCGATGGCGACGGCTCGCTCGACCGCGCCCCCTCGAGTCGTCACTGCGAGCTTGCGGTAGATCGAGCTGAGCTGAGAGCTGACGGTGTTGCGCGAGACATACAGACGCTGGCCGATCTCGGCGATCGTCAGGTGCGTCTGCAGATACGGCAACAGGCGCAGTTCGGCAGGCGTCAGCGGGACCGTTCCTTCGGCGTGGGGTTCGACCGCGAGCCCGGCCCGGAATCCCTCGATCTGCGTGGCGATGCCGCCGACATCGGGCCGCTTCTCGAGCAGGCGGTCGCACTCCGCGAGGAGATGGAACGCTGCCGAGCGGTCGCCGAGCATGACGTGCGCCTTGGCGAGCTGCAGGCGCACGCGGAGCGACAGCCAGGGGAGCAGATAAGTGCAGCCGATCCGAGCCCGCATGCCGCGAGCGAGCAGGCGCTCGCCGCGCTCGCGGTCGCCGCCGTGCACGGCGACGCGGGCGGCGACTGCGAGGGCGAGCGCCGTCGTCGGGTAACCCTCCATGTGGCTCGCGTCGATCGCGTCCACACCGCGCTGGGCGTGGACCGCGGCGCCGACCCAGTGGCCGTCGTCGATCGCGATCAGCGCCAGCTCGGGCTCGCTCAGGATGACGGTGTCGGGGTTCTGCATGACTGTCGCCATCTCGACCGCCTGTGCGAAGACGCCGCGCGCGGTGCCGGGATCCCCCGACAACAGGAGCGCTGAGCCCCAGAGGTGAAGGGCCTGATCCCGCCACGGGCTTTCCACGGGCTCATGCTCGAGGGCGTACGCGGCGTCGACGATCACCTGTTCGTACCCGTGGACGCACATCGCGGCGCGCACCATGGCACGTGCGGATTCGAACAGCACGCGGTCCTCGTCGGGGAAGCCGCTCGCGTCGACCTCGTCCAGCAGTCGCGCCCACTTCTCCCCTTCCCGCATCTCGCCGAGCAGGACTGCGGTCCACGTCCTCGATACCACGAGCGCGGGATTGGCGATGAGCACGTGGTCGCCGAGGTCGTCCAGCCACCGCCGTGTCGTCATGACCTGGCCCTGTCCGTACATGGCGAGGCCCAGGTCCGCGACGAGTGCGGCAGCGCGCGCGGACTCCTTCGCCTGGAGGAGGTGCTCGACCGCGAGCGCGGGCGCGCCTCGTTCCTCGTGCCAGGTCGCTGCGCGTCGATGCAGACCGGCTGCAGCCTCGGAGCCTTCGGACCGTTCCAGTTCCGCGAGGAGATACTCGCGGAACAGGGCGTGGAAGCGGAACCAGCTGCGTCTCCTGTCCATCGGGACGAGGAACAGGTTCGCCTCTTCGAGTTCGTAGAGCCGGTTGCGCGCGTCTTCGATCTGCAGCACGGCGTTGCAGGCCTCCGGTGAGACCTGTTCGAGCACGGCGCTGCGGCGCAGGAACCGCTGGGTCGGCTCGGGGAGCCGCGAGATGCACTCGCGGTAGAGGTAGTCGGCGACGTACCGTTCCTCGCCCGTGACGGTCGTGGCGTCGCCGCCTGCACGCGCGACGAGCGCGCACAGGTACAGGCCGGTGGGCCAGCCTTCGCACTTCTCGACGATGCCGGCGAGGTCGCTCGCGGCGACACCGGAGGCTCCGGCCTCGTCGAACAGCGTTCGGGCGTCGTCGACGTCGAGCGACAGATCCTCGGCCGAGATCTCCCAGACGACGCCCTGTGCCCGCAGCCGCGCGAGAAGCAGAGGTGCCTGCCGGCCCGCCAGGACCACCTGGGAACCGGGGGGCACCCGCGCCAGGATCACTTCGAGGGCGTCCTGGCACGCGGTCGAGGCGACCAGGTGCAGATCATCGATGAACAGGACGAAGTCGTCGGGTGCGGAGGCCACCGCTGCGGCGAGCAGCGGAGCGGAACGCCCGAGCGCCGTCGCCCCGATGCCGCGCATCTCGTCGACGACGGCCGCTGCGACCGTCGAGAAGGTCGAGCACGCGGATGCGAGGATCGGCAGCAGGGTCGCGGGGTCGTCGTCGGTGCGCTCGAGCGAGGCCCAGGCTGCCGCGCGAGTCTCGGACGCGGCCCACTCGGCGAGCATCGTGGACTTGCCGTATCCGGCGGGCGCGGCGATCGAGACGACGCGGGCGCTGCTCGCCCGGGCACGATCGATCTGACGACGTCTGCTGACAGCGTTGGTTCGCCAGGGTGGAACCCGGGTCTTGCTCTCGAGCAGCACCGCCTGCAGATCGCGTCCCCCCAGGAGCGAATCTCGGAGCATGTCCGGCACGGTCCGCATCCTATGGGGCCAGGTGAAACCACCACAAACCGGTCGACGACGGACGGTGGGGGGAACGTCAGTCCCGTGGCATGGCGAAGGGCCGCGCGCACGTCGAACGTGCGCGCGGCCCTTCGTTTCGTTGTGGGTCAGCGTCGGTCGTGACGATCGTCACGGCGGTCCTGCCGGCGATCCTGACGCCGGTCCACGCCGTTCGATACGACCTTCGCCGTGCCGACCACTGCCGCTGTGCGCGCGACGGGGGCGCCGATCACTCCGCGCCGTCCCACGCGTCCGATCCCGATGGGCATCGTCACTCTCCTTCACTCGTCAGTGCGGCGATCAGGGCCTGTGTCGGGATGCGTCCCGACGCGATCAGCTGACCGCCGTTGCGCCGGATCGCGGCGGCGAACGGCGCCGCCCACGCGTTCTCCCACACCAGGATCGCGGCGCTGCTGCCCGGCCCCATCGCGGCCGCGACGTCGAGGAGGTCCTGCTCGGCGAGCACCTCCGCAAAGCCGGCGGCCAGAGTGCCGAGGTCGCCCAGGTCGTCGTGATCCTCGATCTCGTCCACCTCGATCGATCCGTCCTCGCCCTTGTGGACGATGACCAGATCGAGGACCCGGATCGTGCCGTCGGCGGCGAGTGCCGCGAGCTCCGCCAGTGCGTCGCCGGTGATCCTGCGCGCGCCGGCCGGGAACTCCACGACGATGTAGTCGATCGGCCCCAGCTCGTCGTCGGCGTCGTACTCCACGCCGGTCGGGGTCGTATCGGTCATTCTTCGCTCTCCTGTCTGTGACGAATGCTCTTCACGGATGCCGCGGCTAGGCCGCGATCGCCTTGGCCTTCAGCGCGTCGAACTCGGCTTGCGAGATGGTGCCTGCGGCGAGAAGCTGCTGCGCCTTCTCGATCTCCGCGGTCGGCGACGCCGCACCGGCGACGTCACGGATGTACGCGGCATCCGCGGCCTGAGCCGCGCGCGTCTGCGCGACGCTGCGCTCGGCCATCCCCCGGCCGCGCGCGATGAGGTAGATGATCGCGGCGAGGAACGGCAGGAAGATCAGGAAGATCACCCAGAGCGCCTTGCCCCACCCGCCCAGCGAGTGGTCGCGGAACAGGTCCACCACGATAGAGATGAAGATCCAGACGCACGCGATCAGGACGTACACCCAGAACAGCCACACGAGAAAATCCCAGAAGGACAATGTCCGCACCTTTCCTTCGGAGGGACATGACGGCCGACACGGCCCCCTCCGTCGCAAGGACGATACGGCGGGCGCCGCCCGCGCCACATCATGCGAATCGCATGACATCTCCCGGCCCGGCCGTGGCGCGCGGACGACCTTCGACGCCGGGGTGCTCGCGATCTGGCGTGACAGCGACCACTGGGCGAAGCTCTGCTTCGAGTACTCGCCGCAGGGCGAGGCGATGGTGGTCAGCGTGGTCACGCGCGGTTCGTCGGATGACGTGAACTCCGCAGTGGTCACGCACCGCGCGGTGTGGCTGCGGATCGCTTTCCTGGGCGGGGACGCCTGGGCGTTCCACGCCTCACACGACGGCGTGCGATGGGATTTCGTGCGGCTGTTCTCGCTCGCCGAGGGCGGCTCGCCCGCCCGCGTGGGCTTCATGGCGCAGGCCCCGCTCGGCCAGGCGTGCACGGCGCGGTTCGACGAGATCGTCTTGCGGGAGGCCCTGGTCTCGAACCTCCGCGACGGATCGTAGACGGATGCTGCGCCTATGAGTGGGCGCGCGAGCCACCGCGTCGCGCGGCCAGGTACTCGGCGGGCATGCCGGGCCCGATCTCGATCGCGACCTCTTCCGCCGGCACCGCGCCGCACACGTCGCACGTCGCGGTGGCGTGGACGGGGTTGTCGCACACCGAGTGGCGGTAGAGGATCGGGGGATCGATCGGTGACGCCCAGTCGTCGCCCCACTCCGTGAGTGCGATCAGCGAAACAGCCAACGCTCGGCCCTTCGGCGTCAGCACGTAGTCGGCCGCGCCGTCCCGCTCCATGATGCCGGCGGCGACGAACGACTCCAGTCGCGAGGCGAGGACGTTCGTCGCGATGCCGAGGTTGTGCTGGAAGTCGCCGAACCGCGTCACCCGAGCGAACAGGGCGTCGCGGACGATGAGCAGGCTCCAGCGCTCCCCGACCATCTCGAGGGAGCGCGCGATCGAGCACACCTGTGTGTCGTACGTCTTGCCGAGCATGCGTCGAATCTATCACTTGCGTGATGCAAGCACCGAGGCTAGGGTCACTTGCATCACGCAAGTCATCGGCCCCCAACGGGTCGCCAACAAAGGAGCTGGATCCATGACCGCGAGCTTCACCACGACGATCACCGTGAACGCCTCGGCGCAGGACGCCTTCGACGCGATCAACGACGTCGCAGGCTGGTGGGGACGGACCACCGGATCGACCACGGAGGTGGGCGGCGAGTTCGTCTACGTCGTTCCGGGCCTGCACTACAGCGGATTCCGGGTCACGGAGCTGGAGCCCGGCCGCCGGGTGACGTGGCTGGTCACCGGCAGCCATCTCGACTTCGTCGCCGACAAGCAGGAGTGGAACGGCACGACCGTCCGGTTCGACATCCTCGAGGAGGACGACGGCACGCGCGTCGTCTTCACGCACGACGGGCTCACGACCGACGATGACTGCTACGACATCTGCACCAACGCGTGGGGCATGTTCGTCAACGGCAGCCTCAAGACGCGCATCGAGACCGGCGAGGGCGCGCCGTACGTGTTCCGCGGCGACGAGGAGCTGACCGCCGCGGACCACGATGAGCTCCACGACCAGGTAGCCGCTGCAGCCGAGGCGCGCGATCGCCGTTAGCCGTGGCGGGCCGTGTCGGGGGTGCGGTTTAGAGTGCGCCCATGCCGGAGCGGGTGGAACTGTGGTGGGCGAGGCGCCAGTTCTCGAAAGGCGTCGATGTGCCATATCCGGTGGGCACCTACCGGGAGCAGTGGGCGGCGTATCCCGCGCTCATCAGGCAGTACCACCCGGATCGGAACGCCGGCATCACCCTCACTCAGGTGCCTCCGGCCGCCGATGTTCTGCTGCTGTGGCAGTGCGAGGCAGGGCACACGTTCGCCGCCACTCCGTCGGAGCAGCGCGAGCGCCCCGGTGGCAAGCGGCGCCGGTCGGCCTGGTGTCCGGAGTGCGCGGCGCTGGCGAACCCACCCCGCATCGCGACGCGGCCGTCCGGCGCCGAGCGCATGCCGCGCCGCAAACCGACGCGCACGCTGTGCGCCAAGACCCCGGAACTGCCGGTGGGGGAGCCGTTCGTGAGCGTGTGCGCGCCGAAGCCGGCGTCGGCGGTCGAGGCGCGGATGCGCGCAGACGTGTTCGCGACCCTGGCGGTCACACCGGGCTTCACGGCGATCCGCACCTCGCGGCCGTTCTTCGACCACCTCGAGGTGTGGCCCGACATTCTCCTGCCGGAGCTCCGGATCGCGCTCGAGTACGACACCGTCGGCAAACACGGGCTGGAGCATGTCGGCAAGCGCGAGGAGGCGGATCGCCGCAAAGACCGCGTCATCCGCGCAGCCGGATGGGAGGTGGTCCGCGTGCGGACGGGGAGACTCGAGCCGATCGGTCCGCACGACATCGTGATGTCGTCCTGGACCACGCGCAGCAGTGGACTCGTCGTCGAGGCACTGCGCGGCATCCGTGGCGCGCTCTTCGTCGATGCGTACCTGAGGTGACTCCGCGCGTGCAGCGCGCGCGTGTCCGAGGTCGTCGTTACGGTGGTGGGTGGAGGGGACATGAAGACGAAGAGACTCGCCCGCACCGCGTCGCGCCTGCCACGCCGGGGCCATGTTCTGGTGACCGTGTCGGTTGTCGACGAGAACGGGTTCACGTCCCAGTACGAGACCGTCGAGGTGCCGGTCGGGGCCCTGCGCGACGGTGTCGCCGCGATCCATCTCGCGGCGGTGGATGCCGCGGCCGACGCAGACAGCCGAACCGCCTAGTCCGCCGCACTCGCTGTTGCGCGGGGGACTGTCGCGTCCTACTATCGAACATAGATTCGATGGAGGGGGCATCATGCGAATGGTTGCACGTGAGGATGTTCAGGTCTGGTGCGAGCAGGGGCGGCCGGTACGCCTCGTCGTCGACCATGAGCGGTGGCGCATCATCGACACGCCGACTCGAAGCGACGGCGGCCGGTTGTTCCAGAACTGGCGGTTCACCGCACGCAGCGACATCGACCACCGCACGCGCGTGATGGACGTCGAAGAGGTCGACGGTCACTGGATGCTCGTGGCCGCGTGGGACTGACAAGGGCCGCCGGTCAGGCGGCCCTCTGCCGAAACCGAGAAGATCTGCCGAATTTCACCTGCCTCGACCGCGTCAACCCCTTGAAACCTGAATCGTGCGTCAGGTAACGTCCCGCAGGGCGGTTCTCCCCGAGCCGCCACCGCGCTCTACAAGGAGGTACCAGCGCATGGCATCACCCCAGACACCCCCGGTCTCGATGAAGCAGTCGAGCCTGCGGCGGGTCGTCACGGCCTCGATGGCGGGCACCGTCGTCGAGTGGTATGAGTTCTTCCTCTACGCCACGGCCGCGACGCTCGTCTTCAACAAGATCATGTTCCCGCCGTCGGACGACCCGTACGCCCCCATCATCGCGGCGTTCGTCACTTACGCGGTCGGCTTCATCGCCCGGCCGCTCGGCGGTATCGTCTTCGGACATTTCGGCGACAAGTACGGGCGCAAGAAGCTGCTGCAGTTCGCGATCATCCTGGTGGGCGTGGCGACCTTCCTGATGGGATGCCTCCCCACGTTCGACATGATCGGCTACTGGGCTCCTGCCCTTCTGGTGGCACTGCGCTTCGCGCAGGGGTTCGCCGTCGGCGGTGAGTGGGGCGGCGCGGTCCTGCTCGTCGCGGAGCACTCGCCGAACAAGACGCGCGGCTTCTGGGCATCGTGGCCGCAAGCCGCCGTGCCCATCGGCAACCTGGTGGCGACGGTCGTCCTGCTCGTGCTCAGCCGCACGCTCACCGAGGAGCAGTTCCTCTCGTGGGGCTGGCGGATCGGCTTCTGGCTGTCGGTCGTCATCGTCGCGATCGGCTACTACGTCCGCACGCGCGTCACCGACGCACCGATCTTCCTCGAGGTGCAGAAGGAGGTCGAGCAGTCGAAGGCGCTGCGTTTCGGTGTGCTCGAGGTGCTCAAGCGCTACCCGCGCGGCGTGCTCACGGCGATGGGCCTCCGGTTCGCGGAGAACATCATGTACTACCTCGTCGTGACGTTCTCGATCACCTACCTGGCGGTCGCGCTCGAGGTCGACACCGCCGAGATCCTGGGTCTCCTCGTCATCGCGCACATCGTCCACATGATCGTCATCCCGCTCATCGGCGGCCTGACCGACAAGATCGGCCGCAAGCCCGTGTACCTGATCGGCACGCTCGGGGCGGCCGCCTGGGGCTTCATCGCCTTCCCGATGTTCGACACGCGCAACCCGGCGATCATCGTGGCCGCGATCAGCCTGGGTCTGTTCATCCACGCCTTCATGTACGCGCCGCAGCCGGCGATCATGTCCGAGATGTTCCCGACGCGCATGCGCTATTCGGGCGTCTCTCTCGGCTACCAGGTGACGTCGATCGTCGCGGGCTCGCTCGCGCCGATCATCGCGACGGCGCTCCTGGCCAGCACCGGCTCGTATATCCCGGTCGCCGTCTACCTCGCGATCGCCGCGGCGATCACGCTCATCGCGGTCATCTCCATGCGCGAGACGAAGGGGTCGTCGCTGCACGAGCTCGACCGTCTCGACGAGGAGAAGCTCGCGGCTGAGGAGGTGCCTGCCGGCGCCTGAGCCGCACCGGACCGCCCCGCCACCCGGTGGCGGGGCGGTCCGCGGTCGCGCGACCCGGCCGGTCGTCCGCTAAACGCCCGTGGCGTGCCGGTGTATGCCCGGCACCGGCTGCGGACGCAGCACCATGGCCGTCGTGATCCCGAGGACCACGATGCCGATCGACTCGACGATCACGGTCTGGGGTACGAGCGTGAAGTTCCACGTCTGGTGGATGCCGAACAGCCCCACGGTGAGTGCCAGGACGAGCGCACCGAGCGTCGCGATGAGGAACAGAAGGCTCAGCACCGTCACGAGCTGCAGGAGGCGACCGCGCAGGAGCAGCATCCCCGCCGCCAGGACGAGCCCCGCCACGCCGTTGAGGATGAACATCACCCCCAGGAAGCCGCCGACGCCGTTCAGCGCCAGATAGAAGTGGATGCCGCCTGCGGCGAGGAGGGCGATCGCGCTGAGGATGCGCATGGTCCAGAGCGCCCGCCCACTGGATTCGGTCATGGTCTACCTGCTCTCTTCCGGAGGTGAGGTGGTTGACGCCTTCTGGAGGGAAACGAGCCGGGCGCCCGCGAGGTTCACACGGATGAGCCACAGGACGTCGCGTCCGAAGGACTCGAGCACCAGCAGGAGCGCCGCCACAGCGACGAGAGCATTCACCGCGGCGGGCAGCAACTGGGACGCGACGATGGCCAGGGCGACGCCGCAGGCGGCCGTGACGACCTTGCGCCAATAGCGCGGCGGCAGCGTCCGCCTCATCCACGGCAGCCCCAGGCCCGCGATGACGAACGCGTACCTCAGGAGTCCGATCGTGAGCACCCACCAACCGACGTACCGTGCGTCATGCACGCACAGCACGAGCAGCAGGAAGGCGTCGACCTCCATGTCGAAACGCCCGCCCAGCTCGCTCTCGCTGCCGGTCCGGCGGGCGACGTACCCGTCGACGCCGTCCAGCGCGAGCGCCACGGCGACGAGCGTGACCAGCAGCGTCGTCGACACCGGGTCCGCGAAGGACGCCACGACCAGAGCTGTCACGAGCCCCACGAGCATCGATCGCGTCGCGGTGACCGCGTTCGCGGGTCCGAAGCGTTCGACCCGCCCGCGGCGGATCCCCCGGCTCAGCAGTGCCGTCGACACCACGAGGTACCCGATGCCCGCCGTCCACGCCGCCGCCGTCAGTGGCGTCACCATGGCGATCGCGACCATCCCGGCAGATCCGGCCGCGACCCACCACCAGGGCACCCACTGAACTTTTCCCATGCGCGCTCCGTGTACTCCTCATGGCGGTCACGGGGAACACGACGCAGGGACCCGCTGAGGTTCACCACGAGATTCCGGATGCCGCGACCGCTTGGTGGTCGATCGCCCCGGGGCGGGGCGAATACCGCAGTGAGCCGATGCCCCTTGTCTCCGACGGTGAGGCGTCGGTGCAGACGCTCTACACCGGCGTCAGCCGGGGCACCGAGTCGCTGGTCGCCCGCGGCGAGGTGCCGGAGTCGGAGCGCGAGCGCATGCGCGCGCCGTTCCAGGCGGGCGAGTTCCCGTTCCCGGTGAAGTACGGGTACCTCAACGTCGGAACGGTCGAACACGGACCCGCCGCGCTCCGCGGCCGCACCGTGTTCGCCCTGTTCCCGCACCAGTCCCGTTTCGTCGTGCCCGCCGACGCCCTTCATCCGGTGCCGGATGGTGTTCCCCCGCGCCGGGCGGTGCTCGCCGGGGCGGTCGAGACCGCGGTCAATGTGCTCTGGGATGCCGCCCCGGTCATCGGCGACCAGGTGGTCGTCGTCGGCGCGGGCATGATCGGGTGCGCGATCGCGCGCGTGGCGCGCGGCATCCCGGGTTCCGACGTCACTCTCGTCGATGTCGATCCCGCGCGCGCGATCATCGCCGAGGCGCTCGGGGTCGGCTTCGCCCTCGCGTCCGACGATGTCCCGCAGGCCGACGTCGTGATCGAGGCCAGCGGCGCCGGTGCCGGTCTGCAACTGGCGCTCGGCATCGCGCCCACCGACGGCGAGGTGATCGTCGCCAGCTGGTACGGCAGCCGCCCGGTCTCGCTCGAGCTCGGCGCGGACTTCCACTCTCGCCGCATCGCCCTGCGGCCGAATCAGGTCGGCGCGGTCGCCGCACGCCGGAGAGGCTCCCGCACGACGCGCAACCGTCTTGCGCTCGCCCTGCGACTGCTCGAGGATCCCGCATACGACGCGCTGCTCAGCGGCACCTCGTCGTGGCGGCAGCTGTCGGAGGTCACCGCCGCGCTCGCCGAGGGCACGGCCGGCGAACTGTGCCACACGATCGATTGGACTGCCGAATGAGCTTCAGCCTCACCGTCCGCGACCACCTCATGATCGCCCACAGCCTGCGCGGCGACGTCTTCGGACCCGCGCAGCAGCTGCACGGCGCGACGTTCCTCGTCGACGCGACGTTCCGTGCCGACGAGCTCGACGAGCACGGCGTCGTCGTCGACATCGGACGCGCGAGCGAGGTGCTTCGCGAGATCGTGGGCGCGCTGACCTACCGCAACCTCGACGACGAGCCCGACCTGCTGGGGCTGAACACCACGACCGAGCGCCTGTGCCAGATCATCGGCGACCGCCTCGCCACGCGCGTACGCGACGGCGACGTCGGCGAGGCGCGGCTGAGCGGGATCGTCGTCACGCTGCACGAATCGCACGTCGCGTGGGCGTCCTACGAGGTGGCGATGTGACGGATGCTCCGTCCCTCCGCTTCGTCGTCCCCGCGGGGATCGACGATCCTCGGCGCGTGAGCGGCGGCAACGTCTACGACCGCCACATCCGCGACGGGCTCCGCCGCCGCGGATGGGACGTCGACGTGTGCGAGGCGGCGGACGCGGAAGGCGCAGCATCCGTCCTCGGTGACGCTGCTGACGGATCGCGCGTGCTGGTCGACGGACTGGTGGCAGGGTGGGCGCCGGCAGCGGTGGAGGAGGCGGCACGGCGGCTGCGACTCACGGTGCTCGCCCACATGGTCGCGGCGGCGTTCCCGGATGCGACGGACGCCGCGATCGACGCCGAGAGGCGGGCCCTCGCGTCGGCGCACGGGGTGATCGTCACGAGCGCCTGGACGGCGGCCGAGCTGGCCCGACGGGAGCTCGCGGACCCCGATCGCATGGTCGTCGCCGTCCCGGGGACCCTTCCTGCGGAACCCGGCCCGCCGCCGCCGCGCGACGGGGAGCTGCTGTGCATCGGCGTGATCGCCCCGCACAAGGGGCAGGACACGCTCCTCTCCGCGCTCGGCCGGCTGCGCTCCGAGGACTGGCGCTGCACCATCGTCGGGTCGACCGACGCGTTTCCGGAGTTCGCCGCGGGCATCGCCCGGCAGGCGACCGCGCTCCACGGCAAGGTCCGGCTCACCGGAGTGCTCGAGGACCGAGCCCTCGACGACGCCTACCGCCGCTGTGCGCTGCTGATCGCGCCGTCCCGCGTCGAGAGCTCGGGCATGGCGATCGCCGATGCGCGGGCGCGGGGGATCCCGGTGCTGGGCGCCGAGACCGGGGGCATCCCGGACGCGCTCGCGGGCGGCGGAGGGATGCTGGTGAGACCCGGCGATCCCGCGGCGCTCGCCGCGGCGCTCGACGCATGGCTGGCGGATCCCGCGCTGCGGGCGCGCCTGCGCCGCGAAGCGCACGCCGCACGGGCGACCCTGCCGGCGTGGCAAGACACAGTGACCCGCGTGGCGGACGTGTTGGAGGCGGCATGACCTCGATCTCGACGGCGACGGCGGACTGGCTCGCGCTGAGGGCGCCCGCCGACGACGACGCGCGCTCGACCGACCTCGCACACGAGCTCGCGCGTCTGCTCGCTCGGGGCTCGGCGTCGGCGCCCCTCGTGCTGCACGACCTCGGCGCGGGCACCGGATCGATGACCCGCTGGCTCGCTCCGCGGCTCCCCGGCCCGCAGCGGTGGGTGCTCCGTGACGGCGACGCCGACATCGTCGAGCACCTCGATCTGCGGACCGTCGTCGACGCGTCGGGCCGCCCCATCGCCGCGGACATCGTCGTGGAGCACCTCGCCTCGCTGCCGATCGACGCCTTCCACGGTGCGGCGGCAGTGACCGCATCCGCTCTCCTCGACGTCATCACCGAAGCCGAAGCCGCCCATGTCGTCGCGGCCTGCGTCGCCGCGGGCACGCCGGCGCTGTTCAGCCTCTCGGTCACGGGCTCGGCGCGGCTTCGTCCCGCCGAGCGGCCCGACGATGTCGAGCGCGCGATCGAGTCCGCCTTCAACGCGCATCAGCGACGCGACGCGTCAGGGCGACGGATGTTGGGACCCGACGCGGTCGCCGTCGTCCGGGCCGTCTTCGCCGACGCCGGCTGGAACGTCCGCACCGCGGCGACCCCGTGGCGCCTCGCGCGCCGGGACTCCGCGCTGATCGGCGAATGGCTGGACGGCTGGATCGGCGCCGCCGTCGAGCAGCGTCCCGAGCTCGCGGCCGCCGCCGCAGACTACCGCGAGCGCCGCCTGGCGCAGGCTGCCGCCGGGCGACTGCACGTCACCGTCTCACATGAGGACCTCCTGGCATGGCCCCGCTGAGCAGGATCCCACCGCGCCTGCGATCCGTGCTGCGGATCGCGGCGGCGCTCGCGGTCGTCGCGGGAACGGTCGCCGTCGTCGGCATCGGGCCGTTCCTGCACGGGCTGACGTCCATCTCGCCCGCGACGATCCTCGCCGCCGTGGCGCTCGCCTCCGTCGCCACGGCGGCCGCCGCGTGGCGCTGGCGCATCGTCTCCGCGGGATTCGGGCTGCCGCTCCCCTGGAACGAGGCGTTCACCTCGTACTACCGCTCGCAGTTCCTCAACACTGTGCTGCCCGGCGGCGTCATGGGCGACGTCCACCGGGCATACCTGCACGGGCAGCACCACGAGCGCGTCGACCTCGCCGCCCGGGCGGTCGCCGCGGAACGCGTCGCCGGACAGCTCGTGCAGATCGTGGTCACGCTCGCGATCCTGCTGCCGCTGGGACTGGCGTCACCGCTCGCGCCGCTGGCCTGGATCAGCGGTGCGATCGCCGCGCTGGCGATCGTGGTCCTCGGCGTCGTCGCGGGCACCCCGCGCGGGCGCGCTGCGCTGCAACGGGAGTACCGGATGCTGCGACCCGTCCTCGCGCGGCCGGCCGCGCTGTTCGCGATCGCGGCCGCGTCGGTCGTCGTGATCGCGGCGCACGCGGCGACCTTCGTGATCGCGGGGCTGGCGGTCGGAGTGCACGCCGGTGCCGACGAGCTGGCCGTCGTGGCGCTGATCGTGCTCGGTGCGGCCGCAATTCCGGTCAACGTCGGCGGCTGGGGTCCGCGCGAGGCGGTCGCCGCCTCCGCGTTCGCACTCGCGGGGCTCGGGGCGGGCGCAGGGGTCGCGGTGTCGACCGGGTTCGGCGTGCTCACCGTGGTCGCGGTTCTCCCCGGCTGCCTCGCACTGCTCGCGGACCGCTTCCGATCGCTGCCCGCAGCGGGCATCATCGGGAAGAGGAGATCCGCATGAGCGAGCGACCGTATGTCACCCTCAGTTGCGCGATGTCGATCGACGGCTACCTCGACAGCCTCGAGCCCGCTCGGCTCGCGATGTCCAACGCCGCCGACCTCGACCGCGTCGACGACGTGCGCGCGCTGCACGACGCGATCATGGTCGGGGCGTCCACGGTGCGCCGCGACAACCCGCGCCTGCTGGTGCGGGATGCCGCGCGTCGCGCTCGGCGGCTGGCCTCGGGGCGTCAGGAATCGCCGGCGAAGGTGACGGTGACCGCGAGCGGCGACCTGTCACCGGATGCCGCGTTCTTCACGACGGGGGAGGGGCCCCGCATCGTCTACTGCCCGCGGGATCGCGCGGCGGACCTCGGCGTACGGCTGGGCCCACGCGCGGTGGTCGTCGGGATCGGCGACGACTGCGTCACGATGGACGCTCTGCTCGACGACCTCGGGGCGAATCACGGAGTGCGAAGCCTCATGGTCGAGGGCGGGGGCACGGTGCTGACCCAGTTCCTCGGCGCGGACCTCGTCGACGAGCTCCACCTCGTGGTCGCGCCGTTCTTCGTCGGTGAGACCGGCGCCCCGCGCGTCGTCGGACCGGGCGCCTTCCCGTGGACGGCATCTCGCCGGGCGCACCTCGCCGACACGCGCCAGATCGGCGACGTCGTGCTCCTGCGCTACGCCCTGTCGGACCGCTTCGGCATGCTCGACGCCGAGCCGACGGCAGCCGGACGGGCAGCCGTCGAGCGTCCGTGAGCACGATCGCCGGCGTGCGGGTCGTTCCGGTCTGGCGCCGGCGGCTCCTCCTCGGCGGCGCGATCGCAGCTCTGATCGCGCTTCCCCTCATACCCGGGGTGCTGGCGACAGGCTCGATCGCCGACCTCGTCCGCATCCCGGTCGAGTCGATCGTCGCGCTGCTGGTGCTCGCGCTGATCCCGTGGCGGATGCTGCGCCTCGCCGTCGCGACCGCGTTCGGGGCGTTCGTCGCCCTCGCCGTCCTCCTCGCGAGCATCGATCGCGGCTACCAGTCGGCGCTCGGCATCCACTTCGTGCCGCTGGATTGGCCCCAGCTGGGCGACGCGTACGGGGTCCTGGCCTCGGCGATCGGAGCGGCTCCGGCCACCGCGCTGTTCGCCGCAGCGGTCGCGCTGGTCGTCGCGATCGGGGTCGCGGGCGGATGGGGTTCGCTCCACGTCGACGCCGCGCTGCGACAGCGGGGCGACCGCGGGCGGGGTGCCCTCGCCGCCGTCACCGTGGCGTGGATCGTGATGGCGGCGGTGGCGCCGCCGCTGCGCATTCCGGATCCGGTCGCGGCCGCAGCATCCGCTACGTCCCTCGGCACCGCGGTGTCGCGAGCCGTGTCCGCGCTCGAGACGCGGGCCCGGGTCGCCCGCGAGGTCGCCGACGACCCGTTCAGGGACGTGCCGGCGACAGACCTGCTGAGCGCTCTCGCCGGCAAGGACGTGCTGTTCGTGTTCGTCGAGAGCTACGGCAGGGTCGCTCTCGAGGGCGACGGCATCTCGGACGGCGTGAACGACGTGCTGCGGCGTGGCGACCAGACGCTCGCGGCCGACGGCTTCACCACGCGGAGTGCCTGGCTGACGTCACCGACCTTCGGCGGCGTGAGCTGGCTCGCGCATGCGACCTTGCAGACCGGCGTGTGGGTCGACTCGCAGGCGGTGTACGACCTGGTGGTACGGACCGACCGCCTCACTCTCAGCGCGGCGTTCGGCCGTGCCGGCTGGCACCCCGTCAGCGACGTCCCGTCGAACCGGCATCCGTGGGATGTCGGCTCATCGTTCTACCGCTACGAAACGATGCTCGACGCGACGAACGTCGGCTATCGCGGGCCGTCGTTCGGGTACGCGCGCATCCCCGATCAGTACACGCTCAAGCACTTCGCCGACCACGTGCTCGCGTACTCGGACCGGCCGGTGATGGCGGAGATCGATCTGGTGTCGTCGCACACGCCGTGGGCGCCGCTGCCCGAGCTGGTGCCGTGGGACGACGTCGGCGACGGGTCGATCTACAACCCACAGCCGGGCCGTGGTGAGCAGGCGAGTGAGGTCTGGCAGGACCCGGAGGCGGTCCAGCGCTCCTATGGGAGATCGGTCGAGTACGCGCTGGGGTCGGTGCTCTCCTTCCTCGAGAACGTCGACGACCCGGGCCTGGTCGTCGTCATGCTCGGCGACCACCAGCCGGCGGCGATCGTGAGCGGCGACGAGGCCGGCCGGGACGTGCCGGTCAGCGTCATCGCGAGAGATCCGTCGGTGATCGACGCGATCGCCGACTGGAACTGGACGACGGGTCTGCGTCCGTCAGACGCGTCGCCGGTGTGGCGCATGGACGCCTTCCGCGACCGCTTCTTCGCGGCGTACGGCTCCGCCGGGTGACGCCGGCTCCTGCCTGTGGCGATCGTCGTGCACCTGTCAGGCCGCCGCACCCGCTGGCAGGATGACGGCATGACGTTCAGCCTGCGCGTGCCCGAGCCGCGCGATGCGGCCGAGATCGCCGCGCTGCACGTGGCGACGTGGCGGGAGACGTACACGCACCTCCTGCCCGCCGGATTCTTCGACGACGAGTTCGTGCAGGGGCGACGGAGCATGTGGACCCGCATCCTCGACAACCCCCGCGACGAATGGCGCGTCTGGATCGCAGAGAGCGACGGCCGCATCATCGGCTTCGCGACCTCCGGTCCGGGCCTCGAGTTCGAGGGCGCGGCGCCGCCCCGCGAGCGCCAGCTCTACATGCTCTACGTCGCCGCCGCCGATCACGGTGGAGGAGCCGGGCAGGCACTCCTCGACGCGGTGCTGGAGGAGGGGCCGGCCGTGCTGTGGGTGGCGAAGGAGAACCCGCGCGCCATCGCCTTCTACCGGCGCAACGGGTTCGATTTCGACGGCGCCGAGCAGACCGACCCGATGGTGCCGTCGATCGTCGATGTCCGCATGGTGAGGTGACCGGCCGGTCGCGAGGAGCTCAGCCCGCGAAATCCGAGTCGTCGGTCCAGGCGGCGATGTCGACGCCGTGGTTGTCGGGTGATGTCAGAGTCCACCACTGCGGCGCGTGCGAATCGTCGGCCATCCGCCCACCCGCGGCCAGCGCCGCCGCCACCCGCGCCTCGACCTGGTCACGCGGCACCGAGATGTCGATGTGCGTGCGCCCGCGGCCCGGCTTCGGCGGCGCGAGCGGGTGGAACCACACGTGCGGGTTGCGGCGCAGGGGGTCGATCGCGTCCTCGGCGCCGAGCGGGTCGTAGCCGAGCGCGGCGCTCCAGAACGGCCGGACGTGCGCGTCCGGCCCCTGCGCCACGGCGATGCCGACGACGGTGAGCACGGACGGGTCGGCTTCCAGACCGAGCTCGCGGGCGGCGCGTGAGACGGATGCTGCGAGCTCGGCATCCGTCCGGCTCAGTGCGCCGTCGCGACGGCTGAAGGTCTTGACGAAGACGCCTTCGGGTCGGAGGTCGATGTCGGGGTAGTGGTCCAGGCCCTCCGCGATGGCGGCGACCTCCGCCACCAGACGCGCGCCCTGGGAGAGCGAGTCGGCGCGGAAGAAGGCGTGCGCGCCCCAGTAAAGGACCCGCCAGTCCTCCACGCCCTCCGAAGCATGGAAGGCGACGGGGCTGATCGTCTCGACCTCCGGGGCGATCGTGCCGTCGCCCAGCGGCGGCTGCGCGAGGATGATGCGGGCCAGCTGCTGCGGACGCGTCAGCTGCGGCCAGTGCCCCGTCGGCAGGTCGACGTACGTGACGTCGCGCAGGCGCGCGAACTCCTGCACCGGCGGTGCCCCCGCGTCGATCCAGCCGTGCAGGTCGGCGACCGTGTACTCGGTCGCGACGGCGGTGACCGGGATGTCGAGCCGGCGTTCGTCGCCGAGGCGCTGGATGCCGGTGACCACACCCGCGGGAGAGGGGATCGCGTACGTGCGGAACGCCGTCATGCCGCCCTCGCCGAGATCGCGGAGATCGGCTTCGTCGAACTCGCTCCAGGGGGGCAGGGGAAGCTCCCCGCCCTCCGTCGCGAACCCGTCCAGCAGTGGGTCGCCATCAGCGGTCGGAAATCCGCCGATGAGGATCAGCCGGGCGACACGGTCGGGGCGCGCGTCGGCCGCCGCGTAGACGATGCCCGCGCCGGCGGAGTGCCCGACCAGCACGACCTTCTCGCCGGGGGCCTCGTCGATGGCGGCGACGACGGCCGCGACGTGGTCGGCCAGAGTGATCGCGGAGCGGTCGGCATCCGCCGACCCCATACCCGGAAGCGTGAGCGGCACCGGCCGATGCCCTTCCCGTTCGAGGGCGGGCGCGACCTCGTACCACGCCCATCCGCCCATCCACAGACCTGCGACCAGGATGATGTCCATTCATGCTCCTCGCGACTCCGGGTGCAGTCAGTGTCGCGCCTCCCGCCGACATTCGCCACGATTCGGCGCGAAGCAGGAATACGTCGCACCCGAGCGCGCTTGAAGTTGATACCCCTAGGGGGTATAACGGACACGTAGGTCGACGAGGAGAGCACCGTGACCGATCCGCATCACGACCACGAGCACGCGGCGCACGACCCTGCTGGCCATGACCACGCGGCGCATGACCACGCTGGGCGCGATCACACGGCGCACCACGCGGTCAGCGCCACGGCGACGACGGACGGCGCCGCCCACTCACAGCATGGCGCCCACGCCGATCACGGCGCCCACGCCGATCACGGCGCCCACGCCGATCACGGCGCCCACGCAGATCACGGTGCCCCGGTCGATCACGGTGCCCACACGGATCACGGCGCCCACGCCGCCTCTGCCGGGAACGGCGCGCACACGGGCCACGGGGGTCACGCCGGCCACGGCGCGGACCACGTCGCCCGCTTCCGGCGGCTGTTCTGGATCAACCTCGCCCTCGCCGTACCGGTCGTCGCGTTCTCGGGCATGTTCGCGATGGTGCTCGGCTACACGCTGCCCGACGGGCCGTGGGTCCGCTGGATCTCGCCGCTCGTCGGCACCGTCATGTACTTCTGGGGCGGCTGGCCGTTCCTGTCGGGCGCCGCGTCCGAGCTTCGCGCGCGCAAGCCCGGCATGATGCTGCTCATCGGGCTCGCGATCACGGTCGCGTTCTTCGCCTCGTGGGGAGCGAGCCTCGGGCTGCTGCACCACGAACTCGAGTTCTGGTGGGAGCTGGCCCTCCTCATCGTGATCATGCTGCTCGGCCACTGGATCGAGATGCGCTCGCTTGCCCAGACGACGTCGGCGCTCGACTCGCTCGCGGCGCTCCTTCCCGACGAGGCCGAGCGGGTGGAAGGCGACCGCATCGTCACGGTGGCGCCGTCCGAGCTGCGTCTCGGCGACGTAGTGGTGGTGCGACCCGGGGGCAGCGTTCCCGCGGACGGGCGCATCGTCGACGGCGCTGCCGACATGGACGAGTCGATGGTCACGGGCGAGTCCCGCACTGTCGCTCGCGGGGCCGGCGACCAGGTGACCGCCGGCACCGTCGCGACCGACTCGGGCCTGCGGGTGGAGGTCACCGCCACCGGCGACGACACCACTCTCGCCGGCATCCAGCGGCTCGTCGCAGAGGCGCAGAACTCGAGCTCGCGCGCGCAGCGCCTGGCCGACCGCGCCGCGGGCTGGCTGTTCTGGTTCGCGCTGATCGCCGCCGCGCTGACCGCGATCATCTGGACCGCGTTCGGACTGCCCGACGAGGCGGTCGTGCGCACCATCACCGTGCTCGTGATCGCGTGCCCCCACGCGCTGGGGCTTGCGATCCCCCTCGTGGTGTCGATCGCGACCGAGCGCGCGGCGCGCGGCGGTGTGCTCGTCAAAGACCGCCTCGCCCTCGAGAGCATGCGGACGATCGGCGCCGTGCTGTTCGACAAGACCGGCACCCTCACGAAGGGCGAGCCGACGGTGGTCGACGTGGCAGCGGCGACCGACCTCGATGCCGACGGCGTGCTCGCGCTCGCCGCGGCGGCCGAGGCGGACAGCGAGCACCCGCTCGCGAAGGCGATCGTGCGCGCCGCGCAGGAGCGCGGCCTCCCGCTCGCCCCCGCCTCCGGCTTCCAGTCGTCGCCGGCGGTCGGCGTGACCGCGACGGTCGACGGGCACGTCGTCCGGGTCGGCGGACCGCGCCTTCTCGCAGAGATCGGCGCCACGGATATCGCTGCCGCCGGCATCTGGCGCGACGGGGGCTCGATCGTGCTCCACGTCGTCCGCGACGGCGCGGTCGTCGGCGGGCTCGCGCTCGCCGACGAGATCCGGCCCGAATCGCGGGAGGCCGTCGATGCGCTGCACAAGCTCGGGGTCGCGGTCGTGATGATCACGGGCGATGCCGAACCCGTCGCGCAGTCGGTGGCTCAGGCGCTCGGCATCCGTCGCGTCTTCGCCGGTGTGCGCCCCGAAGACAAGGAGCGCAAGGTCGCCGAACTGCAGGGCGAGGGCCTCAAGGTCGCGATGGTGGGGGACGGCGTGAACGACGCGCCGGCGCTCGCGCGTGCCGACGTGGGCATCGCGATCGGCGCCGGAACCGACGTCGCCATCGGCTCGGCGGGTGTGATCCTCGCATCGAGCGATCCGCGATCGGTGCTGTCGGTCATCGAGCTGTCGCGTGCGAGCTACCGCAAGATGACTCAGAACCTGTGGTGGGCCGCGGGATACAACCTCATCTCGGTCCCGCTCGCCGCCGGAGTCCTCGCCCCGATCGGCTTCGTGCTGCCGATGTCGGTCGGCGCGATCCTGATGTCGCTGTCGACGGTCGTGGTGGCGCTGAACGCCCAGCTGCTGCGCCGGCTCGATCTCAGCCCCGAGCGGAGCGCCCGCGCCGTCCTCGATCGCTGACCCGGACACGGATGCTGCGACCCGAAGCGCCGGGTCGCAGCATCCGTCGTCCCTTCCCCGATATGTCGCGGGATAGGGTTTGAGGATGACGACGACTCCTCCCGGCTGGTACGACGACGGTCACGGCGCGATGCGCTGGTGGGACGGCACTCAGTGGACGGATCACGTCGCGCAGCCCGATCCGGAGACCTCGCCGGCGCCGTCCGAGGCGGAGATCGTGGCCTCCCAGCTGGGATTCGACCAGCAGGCCGAGGTGACCGTTCCGGCCGATGCCGCCGCCCGTCCCGAGGGTTCGGCCGAGTCCGACGCCGTCGTTCACCCCGGCCATCCGGCCGCGCCGGGGCAGTCTCCGGCGGTGGACGGGTATGCGCCCGTCGAGGGGTATCCGCAGGGGGTCTATCCCGGAACGCCCGCCGGCGTCGCCCCGGCCGGGGGCGGCTTCTCCGCGGCGACCGAGCCTCGCAGCAAGTCGAAGCTGTGGATCGTGTGGGTCGTGCTCGGTGTCGTGCTGCTGGGAATCGTGATCGCGGCAGCCGTCGTGATCCCGCTGCTGCTGCTGTCGGCGTCGACCGCGGACTCGGGCGGCCAGTCCGACGACGAGCGCACAGCGGTCGCGACCGTCGGGCTCTACGACGACGCCTGGCAGGAGGGCGACTGCGAGAAGCTCATCGCTGCCACGACCGAACAATTCCGTATCGATTCGGAGCTGAACGATTGCGCCGCCTTCGCCGATCAGGCCGCGGCCTTCAGCACGGGCATCGAGGACTACACGGTGAACATCACCGACGTGGAGACTGTCGGCGACGAGATCACCGTGACGACGAACGAGACCTTCACGTCGCTCGTCGACGAGAACGGCGAGCCGACCGAGCCCACCGAGGGCGCACAGGTCTACGAGTACACGCTGGTCGAGTCCGACGGTGAGTGGCTGATCGACTACCTGTACTCGGAATGACGCCGCACGACACCGCACGCCCCGCCCACGACGCTCGCTTCATCCTCACCTGCGTCGGGATCGGTCTGCTCGCCGGCCTGTTGTCGGGCCTGTTCGGCGTGGGCGGCGGCACGGTCATCGTGCCCTTCCTCGTGCTGTTCCTCCGCTTCGACCAGCGCCTCGCGGCCGGTACGTCGCTCGCGGCGATCGTGCCCACCGCGACGGTCGGCGTCATCTCGTACGCCGTGCACGGCTCGGTGGCGTGGATCCCCGCGCTGCTGCTGGCCGCCGGCGCGGTGTTCGGCGCCCAGATCGGCACGTGGCTGCTGCCGCGCCTCTCGCTGACAGTGCTGCGGTGGGCGTTCGTCGGCTTCCTCGCCGCCGTCATCGTGAGCCTGTTCATCGTCATCCCGTCGCGCGACGCCGAGCTCTCGCTCACATGGCTGAGCGGCGTCCTGCTCGTCGTGCTGGGCGTGATCACCGGCATCCTGTCCGGGCTCATCGGCGTCGGCGGCGGCATCATCGTGGTCCCCGCGCTCATGGTGCTGTTCGGCACGAGCGACCTCGTGGCCAAGGGAACGTCACTGCTCATGATGATCCCGACGGCGGTCTCGGGCACGGTCGGCAACATCCGCCGGCGCAACGTGGACCTCGTCGCCGCGGCGATCATCGGCGTCGCGGCGTGCACGACGACCGCGCTCGGCGCGTGGGCGGCGACCCTCATCGATCCCTTCGTGGGCAACATGCTGTTCGCGGCGTACCTGGTGATCATCGCGGTGCAGATGGGCCTGCGGGCCTGGCGCGGCCGCCCTCGCCCGGCGACCGGCCCGACCGGGCCGGCGGAGCCCGCTCGGTAGGATGGCCTGGTGCCAGTGAACCCCGAGCTCGTCGGCCGCGACTTCCCGCCGACGACCCCCTACCTCGTGGGTCGCGAGAAGGTGCGCGAGTTCGCGCGCGCCGTCTTCGCCGATGACCCGCAGCACACCGACCCCGCCGCCGCCCAGGCGCTCGGCTATGCCGACGTCGTCGCGCCGCCGACCTTCGCGATCGTCGTGACCGACGCCACGCTCCAGCAGCTGCTGGGCGAGCCCGACTCGGGCATCGTCCTCAAGAACGTGCTGCACGCCGAGCAGAGGTTCCGCTACTCGCGGCCGATCGTGGCGGGCGACGAGCTGACCGCGAAGCTCTCCGTCACCGGTGTCCGGCGCATGGGCGCGGCCGCGATGGTGACGAGCGAGTCCGAGATCACGGATGCCGCGGGCGACCACGTCGTCACCACGACGTCCGTCCTGCTCGTGGGGGAGGACGACCAGTGAGCGCGCTCCACAACCTGACCGTCGGCGACGTCGTCGCCGAGCGCACCGTGCATCTCACCCGCGAGTCCCTCGTGCGCTACGCCGGGGCCTCCGGGGACTTCAACCCGATCCACTACCGCGACGATGTGGCTTCCGCGGTGGGCCTGCCGGGCGTCCTCGCCCACGGCATGCTCACCATGGGCCTCGCCGTCGGCACGATCGAGTCGTGGGTCGGCGACACCGGCCGCATCCTCGAGTACGGCGTGCGCTTCACCAAGCCCGTCGTCGTCGATCCCGAAACCGGCGCCGACGTCACCGTCGTCGCGAAGGTGGGCGCGGTCGACGAGGAGTCGGCGCGCATCGACCTCACCGTGTCGTTCGAAGGCAACACCGTGCTCGTCAAGGCGCAGGTCCGCGTCCGGACCGTCTGACACATGCCCGAAGCAACCCCGATCCCGCTCGCGCGGCTCACGACGCTGCGCACCGGCGGCACGCCAGACCGCATGATCGACGCCCCCACGACCGCCGAGCTTGTCGACGCCCTGCGGGAGGTGTGGGCCACCGGCGACGAGTGGCTCGTGCTGGGCGGCGGATCGAACCTGTTCGTCGGCGACGAGCCGTTCGAGGGCACCGTCGTGCGCGTGCTCACGACCGGCATCGAACGGATGCCGTCGCCCGTCCCCGCACGCGTGCGGCTCAAGGTTCAGGCGGGCCACGACTGGGACGACCTCGTCGCGTTCGCCGTCGCCGAAGGACTGGGCGGCATCGAGGCGATGTCGGGGATCCCCGGAACCGTCGGCGCCGCCCCGGTGCAGAACATCGGCGCGTACGGCCAGGAGATCGTGCAGACCCTGAGCGAAGTCGAGCTGCTCGACGAATCGACCGGCGAGGTCTCCACCGTTCCGGCCGCCGAGCTGGGGCTGGGCTTCCGCACGTCGGTGCTCAAGCACCACTACGGATCGGCGCCCGCCCGGCGGGCGGTGATCCTCACGGTCACGCTCGACCTGCCCGACATCGGTCAGGGCGCGCGCCGTATCGCCGGCGACCAGCTCCGAACCGCACTGCGCCTCGGCCCCGACGACGAGGTGACGCTCGCGTGGGTGCGCGACCGCATCCTCGAGACCCGCCGCAGCAAGGGGATGGTGCTCGACGCCGACGACCCCGACACGTACAGCGCCGGGTCGTTCTTCCAGAACGCCGTGGTCTCGGCATCCTTCGCCCGCACGCTCCCCGAGGCGTGCCCGCGCTGGCCCGTGCACCCCGACCTCGACCCCGTGCTCGTCATCCCGCTGGCGAACTTCGACGGCTACGTGCCCGCGCCCACGACCGTGGAGTCCGACGTGAAAGTGAGCGCCGGCTGGCTCATCGAGCACGCCGGCGTGCGCAAGGGTTTCAAGCTGCCGCGCTCGCGCGCCGGCCTGTCGACCAAGCACGCCCTGGCGCTCACGAACCGGGGCCACGCGACCGCCGCCGAGCTCGCCGAGCTCGCGCGCTTCATCCAGGGCCGCGTGCAGTCCGAGTTCGGCCTGATCCTGCAGCCCGAGCCCGTCCTGGTGAACGTCGAGCTCTAACCCCCGCCCCCGGCCCCGCGCGCTGCATTTTGGCGAGTCGCCAGTGTCCACGCAAATGCGCGACGATTCTCGGCGAATCGCCGCTCAGGGTTTCGCGCTCGATTTTGGCGAGTCGCCGGAACAGGCGGCATTCGCCCTCATTCTTGGCGAGTCGCCAGAAGAGTTGACAAGACGTGTTCGACGGCCGCCCGACGTCGCGGCCGGGACACGCGCCAGGGCGCGATGCGCAGATCAGCTCGCGGTCGATGCGAAGAGGAGTCGGCGGATGCGGGCCGCGAGGGCGGGCAGGTCGTCGAAGTCACGCCGTGTGACCACCGTGAATCGGTAGCCGAGTGATTCCAGTTCGGCGCGGCGCATTTCATCGCGGCTCCACTGATCCGGATCGCGATGGTAATCGCCGTAGTACTCGATGATCAGTCTCTGCGCGCGGTAGAGCATGTCGACGCGGGCCACCAATCGCGTGCCGTCATAGATCTCGACATTGCACTCGGGCCTCGGTAGTCCGGCCATTTCGAGAACGCAGCGGAGCTCCGACTCACGGGGTGACTCCGAACGCTCCGAACAGAGTTCGAGGGCGCGGCGACGAATCCCCGCCCCAGGCGAGCGCGGTGCTCGGGCGTGTTCCGCTGTCAGCTGGTCGATGGTGCAACGGCGCCGGTTCCGCGCGATGAGGAAGTCCGTCACGGCGACGAACGCGGGAAGGTCGAGCTCGGCGGAGAGGTCGCGCCACGTCCGCGATGGACGAGTCACACGGACGCGACGTCTCGTCAGCACCTCATCCTCCGCGATCTGCAGAGATCGTCCGCGGACCCGCCGCCCTCGGATTCTGTTGCGCGGATGAGGCACCCCGATCGTCGGTCGTCCGAACGCGTCGTCTTGCAGCGCGACGGGGAGCGGCACGCCGAGCACCGCTCCCGCGGTCGGGCCGCAGGCGAAGGCATGCGAGGGCAGCGCGCGCATCAGAAGCTCGAGGCGCGCCATCGGGCTCAGTTCCCTCGTCGTTCGAGCGCCATGGAACGGATGCAGCAGCGACCTCGCCGAAAGCTGCGAGGGGGCGACTCCTGCTTCGCGTGCCTCGCGCACGGTGAAGCCCGGAAGCAGGTGGGGCGGGAGGTGCCAGTCGCGCATCTGTCGATCGTCAACGCCTTGGATGCGGTGTCCGTGACTGGCCAGACGTTTCCGAGGAATCTTTCCGCGCCACCGGTACTGGGGAGGAGCGGGCGTGGCTGCATGGACCACCAGTCGATCTGCCAGATCCAGGTAGATTGGGCCACCGATGCTGGCGACTCGCCAAAATGCGCGGCGCGTGGGGGCGCCGCGCAGTTCGACGAGTCGCCAGAAGGTGACGGTGGGACTCCCGGTTCGTGGCGACTCGCCAAGATGCGCGGCGCGTAGATGCGCCGCGTCGTTTGACGAGTCGCCAGAAGGCAACGGTCGGACTCGCGGTTCGTGGCGACTCGCCAAAACCGAGTGATGCGCCAAAACCGAGTGATGCGCCGGAACCGAGTGATGGGCGGGGCAGGGTGGACAAAGTGATCACGGATGCCTCGGGGCGAGGCATCCGTGATCAGAAAGAGCTCTTACGACGCGAAGAGGCGCTGCAGGCGCTGCACGCCCTCGAGGAGGGCGTCGTCGCCGAGGGCGTACGACAGGCGCAGGTAGCCGGACGGACCGAAGGCCTCGCCCGGGACCACGGCGACCTCCGCCTTCTCGAGGATGAGATCGGCGAGCTCGAGCGAGGTCGTCGGCGTGACGCCGGCCCACTCGCGGCCGAGGAGGCCACGCACGTCGGGGTACACGTAGAAGGCGCCGAGCGGGGTGGGCACCTGGACGCCGTCGATCTTCGACAGTTCGGCGACGATGAGCTTGCGGCGGCGGTCGAAGGCCAGGCGCATCTGCTCGACCTCGTCCTGCGGGCCGGTCAGCGCCGCCAGCGCCGCGCGCTGCGCGATGTTGTTCACGTTCGAGCACAGGTGCGACTGCAGGTTGCCGGCGATCTTGATCGCGTCCTGGGGGCCGACCATCCAGCCCAGGCGCCAGCCGGTCATCGCGTAGGTCTTCGCGACGCCGTTGACGAGGATCGTCTGGGCCGCAGCATCCGGAACGGCCTCCACGATCGACACCGCGCGCGTGCCCTCGTAGACGAGGTTCTGGTAGATCTCGTCGGAGATGATCCAGATGCCGTGCTCGACGGCCCAGCGGCCGATCGCCTCGGTCTCTTCGAGGGTGTACACCGAGCCGGTCGGGTTCGACGGCGACACGAACACGAGGGCCGTGGTCTTCGCGGTACGGGCGGCCTCGAGCTGCTCGACGGTCACCTTGTAGTCCTGGTCGGCACCGGCGAACACCTCGACGGGGATGCCGTCGGCCAGGGCGATCGCCTCGGGGTAGGTCGTCCAGTACGGCGCCGGCAGCAGCACTTCGTCGCCCGGGTTCACCACGGCCTGGAAGGCCTGGTACACGGCCTGCTTGCCGCCGTTGGTCACGATGATCTGCGACGGGTCGACGTCGAGGCCCGAGTCGCGCAGCGTCTTCGCGGCGATCGCCTCGCGCAGCACCGGAAGCCCGGCGGCGGGCGTGTAGCGGAAGTTCGCGGGGTTGTGCAGCGCCTCGGCGGCGGCGTCCACGATGAACTGCGGCGTCGCGAAATCGGGCTCGCCGGCCGCGTACGAGATCACGGGCCGGCCGGCGGCCTGCAGCGCCTTCGCCTTGGCATCGACCTTGAGGGTCGCGGACTCGGCGATGGCGGAGAGCTTGCGGGAGAGCGGTGCGCGTTCGGTCACGCTTCGAGCGTAGTCGGCGGCTCGCGACGTTTCAGCCGCCGATCGCACACGCGTGGCCCGGCTGTGTGCGCGATCCGGGCGCGACACGACGGAGCGTCCGGTTGGTAAGCGCTCTTCCGGATCGGGCCGTCGCCGGGGTAGCCTGTGCGTCGTGGACGCCTGGATCTGGGGAGCCGTCGTGCTCGCCATCGTGCTCGTCATCGCCGGTGGGATCGCGTGGTGGCTCGCGCGCGGCTGTGTGCTGACGATGATCGGCGCCACGGGTGCGGTCATCGGCGGCGTGATGTCGCTCATCGCGCTGGTGGTGCTGCTCGACCCCGACGTCGGGCTGCGCGTCGCGTTCATCGTGACGGTCGGTTCCGGAGTGTGGCTGCTCGCGTGGGCGCTCGCGGGAGGCATCCGCGGTCAGCGCCTGCTGCGCGCCGAGGAGCGGGCGGCCGGCGCGGCGGCCCCGGTTCCCGTGTCGGTGACGACCGCACACGGTCACTGACCGCTTCGCGCGCCGCGGCTCACGGGCGCACGGTGGACGACGGCATCCACCGAATGGGGGATGCCGTCTCCTGCGGATGACGGCTGGGCGCAGCATCCGTTCCGGGCGACGCTGGAAGCATGCAGACAACAGCGGTGCGGGTGCAGAACCTGCGCAAGACGTACGGCGACCGCACGGTCGTCGACGGGGTGTCGTTCGAGATCGAGCGCGGCGAGACCTTCGCCCTGCTCGGGCCGAACGGTGCCGGCAAGTCGACCACCGTCGAGATCCTCGAGGGGTACCGGCGGCGCACGGGCGGTGACGTCGAGGTGCTGGGCGTCGACCCCGCCACGGGCGGCCTCGACCTCAAGGCGCGACTGGGCATCGTGCTCCAGACGACCGGCCAGTCGGGCCTGGTCACCGTCCGCGAGCAGCTGAAGCAGTTCGCGGGCTTCTACCCGGACCCGCGCGACGTCGACGAGGTGATTGCGGCCGTGGGCCTCGAGTCGCAGGCCAAGACGCGCATCTCGAAGCTCTCGGGCGGACAGCAGCGAAGGGTCGACGTGGCCCTCGGCATCATCGGACGCCCCGAGCTGCTCTTCCTCGACGAGCCGACGACGGGCTTCGACCCACATGCGCGCCGGGAGTTCTGGGAGCTCATCCGCCGGCTGCAGGCCGAGGGGACGACGATCGTGCTCACCACCCACTACCTCGACGAGGCGGCGCAGCTCGCCGACCGGGTCGCGGTGATCGCCGCCGGACGGCTGCAGGCGATCGGCCCCGTCGCGGGGTTCGGCGGTGAGGCGGCGCGGGTGCCGATCGTGCGATGGGTGGAGAACGGGATGCCGCGCCACGAGCGCTCGGCGGACCCCTTCGTGTTCGCGACCGCTCTGGCGGCGCGGCTGGGCGGGGCCCCCGCCGAACTGGAAATCGTGCGGCCCAGCCTCGAGGACGTCTACCTGGAGATGGTCGGCGAGACGGCGCCTGATGCGGCCGCGGGTGCGGCGGCCGGCAAGAAGGGAGCGGTGCGATGAGCGCCACCGTCGAGAAGCCGCGGGCCGCGGGCACCCGTCCGCGTCGCGCACGTCGCAACGTCCTGGCCGTGGGGGTCTGGCGCACGCGGTTCGAGCTGATGCAGTACTTCCGCTCGGGCGACACGCTGTTCTTCACGTTCCTGTTCCCCGTCTTCATGCTGGGCCTGTTCAGCGTCGCGTTCGGATCGGACGGCGACGTCCAGATCGCCCCCGGAGTGCCGCCGACCTCGATGGCCGAGCTGTACCTGCCCGGCATGATCGCCGCCGGCCTGCTGCTGTCGGGTTTCCAGAATCTCGCGATGGACATCGCGATCGAGCGCTCCGACGGCATGCTCAAGCGCCTCGGCGGCACGCCGCTGTCGCCGGTGAGCTACTTCACGGGCAAGATCGGACAGGTGCTGGTCACCGGAGTGCTGCAGTCCGCACTGCTGCTGGTGTTCGCGTCCACGGTGCTCGGGGTCGAGCTCCCCACCGAACCGGAAAGGTGGGCGACGTTCGCGTGGGTGTTCGTGCTCGGCATCACGACGTCGGCGCTCCTCGGCGTCGCGCTGTCGTCCGTGCCGCGCACCGCGAAGAGCGCGACGGCCGTGGTCGTGCCGATCGCCCTCGCGCTGCAGTTCATCTCGGGCGTATACCTCACGTTCTCTCAGCTGCCGGAGTGGCTGCAGAACGTCGCGGGGCTCTTCCCGCTCAAGTGGATGGCGCAGGGCATGCGCGCGGTGTTCCTGCCCGACGAGTACGCGACACTGGAGCAGAACGGCGAGTGGAACCTCGCCGGGGTGGCGATCGCACTCGGCGTCTGGCTGATCGTGGGTCTGGTGCTGTCGCGGGTCACCTTCCGGTGGATCCGACGCGACGCGTAGCCTGCCGATGGGCCGACGGGAAGAGGAACGATGCTGACGAAGCGGGGATGGGACGCGATCGTGTCGATCGTGTCGGCCGTCATCGCCATCGCGCTCGTCTTCCTCTTCCCGCCCGCCAACGCCGCACGCACGGCGGTCGCGCTCGCGGCCATCGGTCTCTTCGTCCTGGGCTATGCGCTGATCGGCCGCGACGCGATCGAGCCTCCGCGCGCGGCATGGCGGTACCCCGCCTTCCTGTCGGTGGCAGCGGTCGCCGCGGGGATCGGCGCCGGCGCGGCGCCGTTCATGGCGATGCTGCAGACCCTGGCGTACCCCCTGGTGTGGGTCATCGGCGACTCCCGGCGTCGCGGGATCGGCGGATCGGCGGTCATCGCGGGGAGCGTCTTCGTCGGGGCGAGCTTCGGCTACGGCCTGAACCTGGATTCCCTGCTCGCCGGCGCGACCACCGCGGTCTTCTCCCTCTCGTTCGCGATCGCCATAGGCCTGTGGATCGCCCGCATCGCCGAGTACGGCGAGGAGCGCGAGCGGCTGCTGGCGGAACTGACCGCGGCGCAGACCCAGGTCGAAGCGCTCAGCCGGGAGCGCGGCGCGTCGGCCGAGCGCGAGCGTCTCGCCCGCGACATCCACGACACCCTGGCACAGACTCTCGCGGGCCTCGTGATCTTCGCCGAGCGCGCGGGCCGGCAATCCAGGGACGGGCAGACGGATGCTGCCGCCACCACGATCGCGACCGTCGAACAGGTCGCGCGCGACGCCCTCGCCGAGGCCCGGGCGCTCGTCGCCCGCACCGCGGCCGTTCCCCGCGAGCCGGCGTTCGGCGCCGCGGTCGAGCGTCTCGTCGAGAGGTTCCGCGAGCACGGGTCGGCGCGCATCGTCCTCGACACCGCCGGCGTGCAGGGCGAGCTCGACCGTGAAGCGCAGGTGGTGCTGCTGCGCTGCCTGCAGGAGGCGCTGTCGAACGTGACGAAGCACGCCGCCGCCGCGGAGGTCTCCGTGCGCGTGCAGGTCGCGGCCGGCGGCGCCGCCGAGCTCGAAGTGAGCGACGACGGACGAGGCTTCGACGTCTCCCGGCCGGGAAGCGGGTTCGGGCTGGATGGCATGCGCGAGCGGGTGGCGCTTGCGGGGGGCGCGTTCGATGTCGCCTCCGTGCCGGGCGAGGGCACGAGGCTGACGGTCAGGCTTCCGGCGGTCTCGGACGGCGCGCGCCGCGCGGAGGCGTCGACCCCCGCGGTGCCGGCCACGACGGGCGATGCGGTGGCAGACACCGTCCGGACGGAGGGAGACCGCCCATGATCCGGCTGCTCATCGCCGACGACCACCCGGTCGTGCGCGCCGGCCTCGCCGGGCTGCTCTCGGACGAGCCCGGCTTCGAGGTCGTCGCCGAAGCATCCGACGGCGACGAAGCGGTCCGCCTCGCGGCCGCGACCCGTCCCGATGTCGTGCTGATGGATCTGCGCATGCCGAAGGTCGACGGAGTCGCCGCCACCGCGCGGATCGCCGGGGGAGAGGCGGGCGACCCGCCGCCGCGCGTGCTGATCCTCACCACCTACGAGTCCGACGACCAGATCCTGGCGGCCATCGAGGCGGGCGCGACGGGGTATCTCCTGAAGGCCGCACCGCAGGCCGAGATCGTCGCGGGCATCCGCTCGGTGGCGGCGGGGCAGTCGGCGCTGTCGCCGCAGGTGGCGGTGCGGCTCGTCGAGCGGATGCGGCGCCCCGAGCCCGAGACAGTGCTCACCGCGAGGGAGCTCGACGTGCTGCGGCTGGTCGCCACCGGCCACAGCAACAAGCAGATCGCCGCCGTGCTCGGCATCGGCGAGTCCACCGTCAAGACGCACCTGCTCAAGGTGTTCGAGAAGCTCGGCGTCGCCGACCGCACCCGCGCCGTGACCCTCGCCATGGAGCGCGGCCTGCTCGCGTAGCGCGACGCCGGCGTCCTGCTCCCCGCGGTTCGCTCTCCGGCCGATCCGGAGATCGGACTTTCGCGCTCTTTCCGGGCTGCCGACGCCGGGGAGATCCGGAAACGCGCGCATTCTCCGAATTCCGGATCGACGACGGATGCTGCGGACCGGTCCGGTCCGCAGCATCCGTCGTCTTGAGATCAGTCCCGCTCAGCTGAACTGGTTCATCGTGTTGTGCTGGCCGCCCGCCTTGAGGGCGGCGTCGCCGGCGAAGTACTCCTTGTGGTTGTCGCCGATGTCGCTTCCGGCCATGTTCTGGTGCTTGACCGTGGCGATGCCCTCGCGGATCTCGCGACGCTGGACGCCCTTCACGTACGCGAGCATGCCCTCGTCGCCGAAGTAGCCCTTCGCGAGGCTGTCGGTCGACAGCGCCGCCGTGTGGTACGTGGGGAGCGTGATGAGGTGGTGGAAGATCCCGGCGCGTGCCGAGCCGTCGCGCTGGAAGGTGCGGATCTTCTCGTCGGCCAGCCGCGCCAGCTCGGTGTCGTCGTAGTCGACGCTCATCAGGTCGCTGCGGTCGTAGGCCGAGACGTCCTCGCCCTGCTTCGCGAGCAGGTCGTACGCCTGCTGGCGGAAGCTGAGCGTCCAGTTGAACGAGGGGCTGTTGTTGTAGACGAGCTTCGCGTTCGGGATCACCTCGCGGATGCGGTCGACCATGCCGGCGATCTGCTCGACGTGCGGCTTCTCGGTCTCGATCCACAGCAGGTCGGCGCCGTTCTGCAGCGACGTGATGCAGTCGAGCACGACGCGGTCCTCGCCGGTGCCGGGACGGAACTGGTACAGGTTGCTGGCGAGGCGCCTCGGGCGCAGCAGCTTGCCGTCGCGCTTGATGACGACGTCGCCGTTGCCGAGGTCGGAGCCTGCGATCTCCTCCACGTCCAGGAACGAGTTGTACTGGTCACCCAGATCGCCGGGCTCGTGCGTGACGGCGAGCTTCTGCGTCAGGCCGGCGCCGAGCGAGTCGGTGCGCGCGACGATGATGCCGTTCTCGATCCCCAGCTCGAGGAACGCGTAGCGCACCGCGTTGAGCTTCGCGATGAAGTCCTCGTGCGGAACCGTGACCTTGCCGTCCTGGTGGCCGCACTGCTTCTCGTCCGACACCTGGTTCTCGATCTGGATGGCGCACGCGCCCGCCTCGATCATCTTCTTCGCCAGGAGGTACGTGGCCTCGGGGTTGCCGAAGCCGGCGTCGATGTCGGCGATGATCGGCACCACGTGGGTCTCGTAGTTGTCGATCTGCGACTGGACGAACTCCGCCGCCGTGTCGTCGCCGGCGGCGCGCGCGTCGTCGAGCTGCGTGAAGAGCAGGTCGAGCTCGCGGGCGTCGGCCTGCCGCAGGAAGGTGTAGAGCTCCTCGATGAGCGCCGGCACCGCGGTCTTCTCGTGCATCGACTGGTCGGGAAGCGGCCCGAACTCCGAGCGGAGCGCGGCCACCATCCACCCCGACAGGTAGAGATAGCGCTTGTTCGTGCTCTTCAGGTGCTTCTTGATCGAGATCAGCTTCTGCTGCCCGATGAAGCCGTGCCAGACGCCCAGCGACTGGGTGTAGACCGACGAGTCGGCGTCGTAGTCGGCCATGTCGCGGCGCATGATGTCGGCCGTGTACTGGGCGATCTCGAGCCCCGTGCGGAAGCGGTTCTGTGCCCGCATACGGGCGACGGACTCGGGGTCGATGGCGTCCCAGCCGGGGCCCTGCTGCTCCTTGAGCGCCCGGATGGCTTCGATGTCGTCCTGGTAGGCGGTCATTGTCGTCTCCTTCGAGTGGTGGGGGTGTTCGTGTCCCGACTTATGGAGTTCGTGTCCCGATTTCCGTCGCAGCAACGGGTGTTGTGCGGCGAAAATCGGGACACGGATGCCTCGTCAGTCGGTCTCGACGAGGTACTTCGCGTAGGCCGGCAGCGTCAGGAACGCCGGGAAGTCCTGGCCGAGTGCGACCTCGCGGAAGATCTCCGCGGCGTCGTCGAACCGGTCGCCGTCCTGGCGGTCGGCCTCGGCCAGCACCTGCGTGACGAGGGCCTCGATCGACTCCCGCGTGATCGGTGTGCCGTCCTCGGTGGTGCGGTCCTGGTGGATCCACTGCCACACCTGGCTGCGGCTGATCTCGGCGGTCGCGGCATCCTCCATGAGGTTGTCGATGGCGACGGCGCCGAGCCCGCGCAGCCACGCCTCGATGTAGCGGATCGCCACCGACACGTTGCCATGCACGCCCGCCGCCGTGATCGGGCGGCCGATGTGGACGTCGATCAGATCGGATGCCGCCACCTCGACCTCCGGCCGCTGGCGGTCGATCTGGTTCGGGCGGTCGCCGAGGACCGCGTCGAACTCGGCGCGGGCCACCGGGATGAGGTCGGGGTGGGCGACCCACGTGCCGTCGAAGCCGTCGCCGGCCTCGCGCTTCTTGTCGGCGGCGACCTTCTCGAACGCGCGCGCGGTCACCTCGGGGTCGCGGCGGTTCGGGATGAAGGCGCTCATTCCGCCGATCGCGAAGGCGCCGCGCTTGTGGCACGTCTTGACGAGCAGCTCGGTGTACGCCCGCATGAACGGGACGGTCATCGTGACCTCGCTGCGGTCGGGCAGCACGAAGCGCGCGCCGCGGCCGCGGTAGTTCTTGATGATCGAGAAGATATAGTCCCAGCGACCCGCGTTCAGGCCGGCGATGTGGTCGCGCAGCTCGAACAGGATCTCCTCCATCTCGAACGCGGCCGGCAACGTCTCGATGAGCACGGTCGCGCGGATGGTGCCGTGCGGGAGACGCAAGTACTGCTCGCTGAACGTGAAGACGTCGTCCCACAGCTTCGCCTCTTCGCTCGACTCGAGCTTGGCGATGTAGAAGTAGGGGCCGCGACCGTTCGCGATGAGCTGCTGGGCGTTGTGGAAGAAGTACAGGCCGAAGTCCACGAGAGAGCCTGACGCGGCCATCGTTCGGCCGGTGCGGTCGGTGAAGTGAATGTGCTGCTCGGGCAGGTGCCAGCCGCGCGGGCGCATCACGATCGTCGGCGTCTCGGTCGCGGTGACCTCGTACCGCTTGCCCTCGGGACTCGTGAAGGACAGCTCGCCGCGGATCGCGTCGCGCAGGCTCAGCTGCCCTTCGATGACGTTCTTCCAGGTCGGGCTCGTGGCGTCCTCCTGGTCGGCGAGCCACACCTTGGCGCCGGAGTTCAGTGCGTTGATCGTCATCTTCGGGTCGGTCGGACCCGTGATCTCGACGCGGCGGTCCTCGAGGCCCGGGCCGGCGCCGGCGACCTTCCACTCCGCATCCTCGCGGATGTGGCGGGTGTCGTCGCGGAACTGCGGGTCGTGCCCGTTGCCGATCTCGAAGCGGCGGCGCATGCGGTCGGCGAGCCGGTCGTGGCGGCGGGCGCCGAAGCGGTGGTGCAGCTCGGTGAGGAACGCCAGCGCCTCCGGCGTCAGGATCTCGTCGTAGCGGGGCCCCAGACGTCCGGCGATCTCGATCGAGGGCTCGTGGGTCTGGGTGGGGATCGGGCCGGTGCGCGTACGCATCGGGGTGGCGGTCGCAGGTGTCATGGTCCTGCCTTCCTGTGTGGGTCTGCTCACCGTCGCGAGGTGCCGGGTCGAGTGGCAGGTCGTGACGGGCGAGCGGTGTGGAGTTCTCGGGGGGATGCCTCGACCTGGCGGTGTCGGCCGGGTCGCGGCATCCGTGATCCGCGTCTGGCTGGATCGGTGGTTCGTCGTGAGACCACTCTGGGGTGAAGTTCGGGGGTTCACTCGACAGATTGGGGTGTGAAGTTTTCCTGTATTTCTGCTTTCGTGACAGAATCGCGGCATGACGACGACGTTGACCCCCGATGTGCGCGGTGAAGTCCCGGACGATGATGAGGTGGATCCCCTCACCATCGGCCGCCGCATCCGGCAGCTGCGCACCGACCGCGGCATGACGCTCGAAGAGCTCGCCGCCGCCGTCGACCGCGCGCCGAGCCAGCTGTCGATGATCGAGAACGGGCGACGCGAGCCGAAGCTCACCCTGCTGCAGGCGATCGCGCGTGCGCTCGGCTCATCGATCGACGCGATCCTCGAGTCGGAGCCGCTCGACGAGCGCGCCACCCTCGAGATCTCTCTCGAGCGGGCCATGCGCGGGCAGACGTTCCAGGCGCTCGGCATCCCGCCCTTCCGCATCGGCAAGACGGTCCCGACCGAGGCGCTCAAGGCGATGCTGGCGCTGCAGGGCGAGATCGAGCGGCTTCGCGACGAGCGGGCCGCGACGCCCGAGGAGGCCCGCCGCGCGAACGTGGCGCTGCGCAAGCTCATGCGCACGCAGAACAACTACTTCGCCGAGCTCGAGCTCCAGGCGCGGCGCATCCTCGACGCGGTCGACCATCCCGGTGGTCCGCTGACGCAGCGCACGGCGTCCGACATCGCCGCGCACCTGGGCTTCACCCTGCACTACGTGCCCGACCTGCCGCAGACCACGCGGTCGGTCGCTGACATCAAGAACGGCCGCCTTTACCTCTCGAGCCGGCTCACCACGAAGGGCGACCCGCGCACGGCGGTGCTGCAGGCTCTGTCGAGCCGCATCCTCGGCCACCGCGAGCCCACCTCGTACGCGGACTTCCTGCGCCAGCGGGTGGAGACGAACTACCTCACCGGTGCGCTGCTCATCCCCGAGGCGCACGCGGTGCCGTTCCTGCAGGAGGCGAAGAAGGACCGCTCGATCTCCATCGAGGACCTCCGTGACGCGTATTCGGTGTCGTACGAGACGGCTGCGCATCGCTTCACCAACCTCGCGACCGTGCACCTCGGCCTCCCCGTGCACTTCCTCAAGGTGCACGAGTCGGGCGTCATCACGAAGGTCTACGAGAACGACGACGTGAACTTCCCGACCGACCGCCTCGGTGCGATCGAGGGGCAGATGTGCTGCCGCAAGTGGACGTCACGCGTCGTGTTCGACGTCGACGACCACTTCAACCCGTACTACCAGTACACCGACACGGGCAACGGCACCTACTGGTGCACCGCCCGGGTGGAGCTCTCGAGCGAGGGCGCGCACTCGATCAGTGTCGGCGTGCGCTTCGACGACACGAGGTGGTTCCTCGGGCGCGACACCCCGAACCGCGGTGTCTCGAAGCATTCCGTCGAGGTCTGCTGCCGTCGCGCCCCGGCGGAGCTCGAGGCGTCGTGGCGCGAGCAGTCCTGGCCGAACGTGCGCACGCCGCGCACCCTGCTGGCGACCCTGCCCACGGGCTCGTTCCCCGGCGTCGACACCACGGACGTCTACGAGTTCCTCGAGGCCCACGCCCCGCGCTGAGCGCGCGGCGAGTGCAGCGGTTGCGCGGGTCAGCGGCGGCCGGCGACGAAGTCGGCGACGTGCGCGGGCCACGCGGTGCGGTCGGAGGAACCGGATGCCTCGGCCCGGTCGGCCATCCGATACGCGGTGTAGATCGCGTTCACGGCGGTCCACCGCAGGGGCTCGAACTCCCAGCGCTTGGTGCGGTGACCCACCCAGGGCAGGCGGGTGAGCTCGGTGTCGCGCTCCAGCACGAGATCGGCGAGCGTGCGGCCGGCGAGGTTCGTCGCCGCGACGCCGGTGCCGACGTAGCCACCGGCCCAGCCGAGACCGGTCGCGCGGTCATGGACGACCGTGGCGGCCCAGTCCCGGGACACGCCGAGCACGCCGGCCCAGGCGTGCGCGACGCGCACCCCCGCGGCATCCGGGAAGAACTCCCGCAGCAGCCGCCTGAGCGACGCGATCGTGCGCTCCTGCGTCGTGCCGTCGGTGTCGACGCGCGAGGCGTACCGGTAGGGCACCCCGCGCCCGCCGAAGGCGATGCGATCGTCGGCAGTGCGCTGCGCGTACATGTACACGTGTGCGAAGTCGCCGACCGTCTCGTGTCCGTCCCACCCGACGGCCTTCCAGAACGACGCAGGCAGCGGCTCCGTCACGATCATCGACGAATTCATCGGCAGCCACGTGCGGTGCTCGCCGCGGAGGTCGGCGGTGAATCCCTCGGTGGCCCGCAGCACATGGGTCGCGCGTACCGTGCCGCGATCGGTGACGGCCCGGCCCGGCGCGATCTCGCGCACGTGGGTCCCCTCGTAGAGGGGCACCCCGAGCCGCTCGACCGCCTCGGCGAGCCCGCGCACGAGCTTCGTCGGGTGCACGCGGGCGCAGTGCGGGTGCCAGACGGCGCCGAGCGTTCCGGCGATGCGGATCCTGGATGCTGCGGCCGCAGCATCCAGGATCTCCACGTCCGTGTGCGGCCATGACTGCTCGGCGACGGCGCCGGCGGTGAGGCGGGCGAGCTGGGCCGGCGTGCGGGCGACGCCGTACTCGCCGCCCTTGACGACGTCGGCGTCGATGCCCTCGCGGGCGGCGACGGCGATGACCTCGTCGACCGTCTCGTTGAGCGCGCGCTGCTGCGCGATGGCGGCGTTTCGGCCGTGGGACTCGGCGTAGCGCTCGCGTCCGCCGGTGACGGTGTTGGTGAGCCAGCCGCCATTGCGGCCGGAGGCCCCGAACCCGGCGAAGCGCTGCTCGAGCACGACGACCCGCAGGTCGGGCTGGGCGCGCTTCAGGTAGTACGCGGTCCAGAGGCCGGTGTAGCCCCCGCCGACGATGGCGACGTCGACGACGATGTCGCCCGGCAGGGAAGTGCGAGGGGTGGGACTGCCGCCGAGGCTCCGCCACCACCACGACACGTCGCCGTTGGGCACAGCGGGCTCGGTCATGCCCCCATCCTGCCCCGCTGAGACGTGCTCCCGTCGGGCGATCTGTCGGGAATCGGACCCCACCCCGGCGATCTCTCTCGCCCGCCGCCCCGCCCGCGCTGCTCGTCGATCCGCCGCAACACGCCGAGGCCGTTCGCACCCGCACGGCGTGTCGTGGCGAGTGGCGGGGTCGCCCGGAGAGGGAAGGGTCAGGAAGCCAGGGCGCGCAGCGCCGCCCACAGCTCGGCGCGAGTCGCGAACGACGAGAGGTCGCGACTCAGCACGCGCTCGATGAGGGCGAGCCGGGTGCGCACGGTGTGGCGGTGCACCCCGAGGGATTGCGCGGATGCCTCGTGGGAGCAGTCCTCGTCGAGCCACACCTTCAGCGTCTGGACGAGATGCGTGCCGTGCGCGACGTCGTGGTCGTACAGCGGGGCGAGCTCGGCGCGCGCCAGCGCGCGGGCCTCGTCGGTGAGCGCCGACAGCACGCCGGCGCGGGCGACCTCGGCGAACTCGGTCACCGGACGGATGCCGCGATCCCGGGCGACGCGCGCCTGCCCGAGAGCGGCTGCGAACCCGTCGTAGCCGGTCGGGTCCGACAGGCCGACGCGCACGTCGTACCGCTCGATCAGGTCGGCGATGCTGGAGCGGTCGTCCGCCGGCACGACGAGCACGAGCCCGTCCTCGCCGCGGCCGAAGAACAGGGCGCCGCGCCGCTCGTCGGCCCAGAGCTCGAGCAGCTCTGCGATGCCGTCGACGCGTGCGGCGGCGGCATCCGTCAGTCCGACGACGACGGGGGCGGAGGGAAGCGGTCCCCACAGCTCGCGCGAGGTGCGGCGGGCGAGGGCGGGATCGCCGGTCAGCAGCGACTGCACCAGCCCCGCGCGCAGCGCGTTGCGCGCGCGGCCGAGGCCCTGCTGCTGCTCGAGCGCGAGCCCGGCCATCGCGATGACGGCGGTGACGACGACGCGGCCCTCCTGGTCGAGGTCGCCGGCGGCGATCGCGATCACCCCCCGCAGGTGCCCCCCGCGGCCGAGGGTCTGCAGCGAGAACGGCGTCTCGCCGATATGCAGCGACGAGCCTGCGCGCGCGCCGCGGTGCAGCACGCCCGTCACCTCCCGCTGCAGCGCCGCGGCCGTGTCGGCGCCGAGTCCGCCGACGGGGTGCTCGCGGGCCAGCTCGCCGGCGGCGTCGAACATCCCCACCCAGGTGTCGAGCTGCTTCGCGAGCTCGGCGACCGTCGCGCCGAGTCCGTCGGGGCGCAGCGCCGCCAGGGCGATCGCCCGCTGCGCCGCCAGCGCCCAGCTGCGCCGCGCGTACGCCTCGGCGGCGATCGCCTCGGCATTGGCCCGGGCGACGGCGATGAAGGGCGTCCGGTACGGCACCTCGAACAGCGGAATGCGTTCATCCCGGCATGCGTCGACCAGGGCCGGCGGGATGCCGTCGCGCACCACCTCGGTGCCGAAGCCGAGCCCGACCACGCCCCGGGTCGCGAGCCGGTGGACATAGGAACGGTAGACCGCGGCCGCGTCGGCGTCGTCCCGCTGGGGGAACTGCGTGCCCGTCGTGAGCAGCACGAGGCCCTCGGAGAGGAAGGGAGTCGGGTCGGCGAGGTCGGAGCTGTGCACCCAGCGGATGCCGCGGTCCAAGGTGCTCGGGTCGAGGTCGTCGCCGGCGAGGGACAGCTTCAGATCCCGCCGGGCGAGGAGGGCGCGAAGGGTGGGGGCATCGGCGTCCATGATCTTCCGAGTGTACGGCTCGTACAGCAGACCGGACAGAATGTACACCAGGGCGGGTGCGGGGTCCTCCGGCCACGACTTACGCTCCCCAGCATGACCAGCGCAGCCGACATCATCACCGAAACGCCCCTCGGCGGTCCGACGCTTCCGCAGGAGCGCCGCCTGGTCACCAGCATCCCCGGTCCCCGCTCGCAGGAGCTCCTCGACCGCAAGGCCGGTGCCGTCGCCGCGGGTGTCGGACACACCGCGCCCGTGCAGGCTGTGGCGGCCGGAGGCGGCGTCATCGTCGACGCCGACGGCAACTCGCTCATCGACCTCGGCTCCGGCATCGCCGTCACCACGATCGGCAACGCGCACCCGAAGGTCGTCAAGGCCGTGCAGGAGCAGGTCGCCCAGTTCACCCACACGTGCTTCATGATCGCGCCGTACGACTCCTACGTGTCGGTCGCCGAGGCCCTCAACCGCATCACGCCGGGCGACCACGCCAAGAAGAGCGCCCTGTTCAACTCGGGTGCCGAGGCGGTGGAGAACGCGGTCAAGATCGCCCGCAAGTACACCGGCAAGCAGGCCGTCGTCGCGTTCGACCACGGCTACCACGGTCGCACCAACCTCACGATGGCGCTCACGGCGAAGTCGATGCCCTACAAGAGCGGCTTCGGCCCGTTCGCGTCGGAGATCTACCGCGCGCCGCTGTCGTACCCCTACCGCGACGGGCTCGACGGGGGCCTGGCGGCCAAGAAGGCCATCTCGATGATCGAGAAGCAGGTCGGTGCCGACAACCTCGCCGCCGTCATCATCGAGCCCATCCAGGGTGAGGGCGGCTTCATCGTCCCCGCCGACGGCTTCCTGCCTGCGCTCGTCGAGTGGTGTCGCGCGAACGACGTCGTCTTCATCGCCGACGAGATCCAGACCGGCTTCGCTCGCACGGGGGAGATGTTCGCGAGCGACCTCTTCGGCATCGTGCCGGACCTGATCACGACCGCCAAGGGCATCGCGGGGGGCCTGCCCTTGGCGGCCGTGACGGGCCGGGCCGAGATCATGGATGCCTCGCACGCGGGTGGCCTCGGCGGCACCTACGGCGGCAACCCGATCGCATGCGCCGCCGCGCTCGCCGCGATCGACGTGTTCGAGAACGACGGGATGCTCGAGCGCGCCCGCGAGATCGGGAGCGTCCTGAAGGGCCGCCTGCAGGAGCTGCAGGCATCCGACCCGCGCGTCGGCGATGTGCGCGGCCACGGCGCGATGATCGCCGCCGAGTTCGTGGACCCCGCGACGGGCGAGCCCGACGCCGCGCTCACCGCCGCCGTCGCGAAGGCGTCCATCGCACAGGGCGTGATCGTGCTCACGTGCGGCACCTACGGGAACGTGATCCGTTTCCTGCCGCCGCTGTCGATCACCGACGACCTGCTCCACGAGGGCCTGGACGTCGTCACCGCAGCGCTCACTGCCTCTTGATCACGGGTGCTGCGACCGCCGCACGCACGGCGGTCGCAGCATCCCCCTGCCCTTCTGAATGACCTGAGGAACGAAGGAGTCCGAATGACCGAGCTGACCCGTGACGTCGTCATCGTCGGCGCCGGCGCCGCCGGCACGACTGCCGCCAACGAGCTGAAGAAGGCGGGACTGTCGGTCGTCGTGCTCGAGGCGCGCGACCGCGTGGGCGGGCGCCTGTGGACCGACGTGGTCGACGGCGCGATGCTCGAGATCGGCGGCCAGTGGGTCTCGCCCGACCAGGACGCGCTCAAAGAGACCCTCGCCGAGCTGGGTCTCGAGACTTACAGCCGCTACCGCGAGGGCGACTCGGTGTACATCGGCCAGGACGGCGAGCTCACCCGCTTCACGGGCGAGATCTTCCCCGTCGCGCCCGAGACCGAGAAGGAGATCGTCCGCCTCATCGAGGTGCTCGACGAGCTCGTCGCACAGATCGACCCCGACAAGCCGTGGGAGCACCCCGACGCCGAGGCGCTCGACCGCATCTCGTTCGAGGCGTGGCTCGAGGAGCAGACCGACGACCAGGAGGCGCGCGACAACATCGCCCTCTTCATCGCCGGCGCGATGCTCACCAAGCCCGCGTACGCGTTCTCCACGCTTCAGGCCCTCCTCATGGCGGCCAGCGCCGGCAGCTTCTCGCACCTCGTCGACGCGGACTTCATCCTCGACGAGCGCGTGGTCGGCGGCTTGCAGCAGGTTCCACTCCTCCTCGCCGAGCGTCTGGGCGACGACGTCATCCTGGGTCAGCCGGTCACCGAGGTGCACTGGTCGGACGACGGCGTCCGCGTCGTCACCGACAACGGCCTCGAGGTGCGCGCACGGTTCGTCATTCTGGCGCACGCGCCGATCCTCTACCCGTGGATCGAGTTCGCGCCGCCGCTGCCGCGCCTCAAGCAGCAGATGCACCAGCACATCTCGATGGGCTTCGTCATCAAGGTCCACGCGGTCTACGACCGTCCGTTCTGGCGCGAGCAGGGCCTGTCGGGCACCGCGTTCAGCCCGTACGAGATCTCGCACGAGGCATACGACAACACCAACCACGACGACGAACGCGGCACCCTGGTCGGCTTCGTGTCGGACCGCAACGCCGACGACCTGTTCCGCGTGTCGGCCGAGGAGCGCAAGGAGCGCATCCTCGAGTCGCTGTCGCACTACTACGGCCCCGAGGCCAAGACCCCACTGGTCTACTTCGAGAGCGACTGGGGCGCGGAGGAGTGGACCCGCGGGGCGTACGCCGCGAGCTTCGACCTCGGCGGCCTCGCCCGCTACGGCGCGGATCTGCGCACCCCTGTCGGCCCCATCCACTTCGCGTGCAGCGACATGGCCGGCGCCGGGTACCAGCACGTCGACGGCGCCATCCGCATGGGCCGCCTGGTCGCCGCGAACATCGTCGAGGCGGCACGGCGATGAGGGACCGCATCGTCGTCGGGTACACCGCGACGGAGGCGGGGGCGGATGCCGTCGCCCTCGGCGCGCGCCTGGCCGCGGCGATGGACGCACCGCTCGACCTCGTGCTGGTGCTGCCGGCCGAGGACCGCAGCGTCATCACCCCGCCCGACGCCGGCTACGACCGCTACCTGGTGACGCAGGCTGAGACGTGGCTCGCCGAGGCGGCGGCGTCGATTCCGGATGCCGTGACCCACGCGTCGCACGTGCGGTTCGGCGATTCCTTCGCAGAGGGCCTCATCGCGGCCGCGCACGAACTCTCGGCGTCCCATATCGTCGTCGGCGCCGCCAATGGCGGACGTCGCGGGCGCCATCGCCTCGGCACCGTGGCGAACGAGCTGCTGCATTCGTCGGATGTGCCCGTCGTGCTCGCCCCCGAGGGGTCGCGCCGGCTGGAGGCGGCCACGGTCACCCGCGTCACCGCCGCCATCGGCACGCGTCCGGGAGCGAGCGCCCTGCTCGACGAGAGCGTCGCCCTGGCCACGGCCACGGGCGCCGGACTGCGACTGCTGTCGCTCGTCTCGGTGGACCTTCCGGCCGGAGTCGACACGGGCGTCATCCGCATCGCGGGCGCCGCGCACGCCGACGACGTGCTGGGCAAGGCCCTCGAGGCACTGCCGGACGGCGTCGAGGCCGACGTGGTCGTCGCGCGCGGCGACAGCATCGAAGATGCCGTCGCCCACCTCGGCTGGGAGCCCGGCGAACTCGCGGTGGTCGGCTCGAGCCGGCTGGCCCGGCGCCGGCGCCTGTTCCTCGGCTCGACGGCGGCGAAGATGCTGCACGAGCTTCCCGTACCCATGGTCGTGGTGCCCCGCACGCGCGGCAAGAAAGGCGCACGCTGATGAGCGCTTCAGAGAGCCGCGGCACCGTGCCGCTGGCACCGTCATCCGGCGCCCACGCCGGCGAGCTGTCGAAGAAGGGCCTGAGCGCGGGAGCGGTCGGCGTCCTCGGCGCCGTCGTCATCGGCGTCTCCACCATCGCCCCCGCCTATACGCTCACGGCGTCGCTCGGGCCGACCGTCTCTGTCGTCGGCACGCAGGTGCCGGCCATCATCCTCGTCGGCTTCATCCCGATGCTGCTGACGGCCTTCGGCTACCGCGAGCTCAACCGCGCGATGCCCGACTCGGGCACCTCGTTCACGTGGGGCGTGCGCGCGTTCGGCCCATGGATCGGCTGGATGACCGGCTGGGGCCTCGTGGCCGCGACCGTCATCGTGCTGTCGAACCTCGCGGGCATCGCCGTGGAGTTCCTGTTCCTGCTGATCTCGCAGCTGACGGGCAGCCCCGAGATCGCCGACCTCGCGTTCAACCCGTTCATCAACGTGGTGGTGTGCCTGCTGTTCATGCTGGGCGCGACGCTCATCTCGTACCGCGACATGCAGACCACGCAGAAGTTCCAGTACATCCTGGTGACCTTCCAGGTCGCCGTGCTGCTCCTCTTCGCCGTCGTGGCCATCGTCAAGGCGGTGTCGGGCGATGCCCCCGATCCCACTGCGTTCTCGTGGTCGTGGTTCAACCCGTTCGAGGTGCCGACGTTCAGCGCGTTCGCGGCGGGCCTCTCGCTGTCGATCTTCATCTTCTGGGGCTGGGACGTCGTCCTCACCATGAACGAGGAGACCAAGAACCCCGCCAAGACCCCGGGGCGCGCGGCGATGCTCACGGTCGTGATCGTGGTCTCGCTGTACCTCCTGCTGTCGATCGGCCTGATCATGTTCGCGGGTGTCGGCGACGGTCCGCTGGGACTGGCGAACGAGGACATCTCGGCGAACGTCTTCTTCGCGCTGTCCGACCCGATCCTCGGTCCGCTCGCGTTCCTGGTGTCGCTCGCTGTGCTGTCGAGCTCGGCCGCATCGCTGCAGTCCACGGCCGTGGGCCCGGCGCGGACGCTCCTGGCGATGGGGCACTACGGCGCCCTGCCGCCGAAGTTCGCCCGCGTCAGCCCCCGCTTCTTCACGCCCGGCTACGCCACCGTGGTGTCTGCGATCGTCGCGTCGGTGTTCTACGCCGTCATGCGCGTCATCAGCGAGAACGTCCTCACCGACACGATCCTGTCGCTCGGCATGATGATCTGCTTCTACTACGGACTCACCGCGTTCGCGTGCGTCTGGTACTTCCGCAAGCAGTGGTTCGACTCGGTGCGCAGCTTCTTCTTCACGTTCCTGTTCCCACTCGTGGGCGGCGCGATCCTCGCCGTGCTGTTCGTCACGACGCTTATCGACTCGATGGACCCGGCCTACGGCAGCGGGTCGAGCATCGGAGGCCTCGGCCTCGTGTTCGTGCTGGGCGTGGTCGTCATCCTCGTGGGCGTCGTGATCATGATCTGGCAGGCGATCAAGCGTCCGGCGTTCTTCCGCGGTGAGACACTCGGTATCGACGCCCCCGAAAGCCTTCGACGCGCCCGCCGCTGACGGGCAGACTGTCCCCATCCACCCGATCGGAGAGAACGCAATGACCGACTACGCCGTCGTGAACCCGGCCACGGGAGAGACCCTGGCCACGTATCCGACCATCACCGACGAGGCTCTCGAGACCGCGATCGCGGGAGCGGATGCTGCGTACCGCACGTGGCGCGACCAGCCCGTCGCCGAGCGTGCCGCACGCATCCGCAAGGTGGCGGAGCTGCACCGCGAGCGTCGCGACGACCTCGCCGCGATCATCGTGCGCGAGATGGGCAAGCCGCTGGAGGCCGCCCTCGGCGAGGTCGACTTCGCCGCAGACATCACCGAGTACTACGCGGACCACGCGGAGAAGATCACCGGCGACCAGCCGATCGACATCGACGGGGAGGGCACGGCGGTCATCCGCCGCTCGCCCCTCGGCGTGCTGCTGGGCATCATGCCGTGGAACTTCCCGTACTACCAGGTCGCCCGCTTCGCCGCGCCGAACATCGTGGTGGGCAACACCATCCTCCTGAAGCACGCACCGCAGTGCCCGGAGTCGGCCGCCGCCATCGCGGCGATCTACGCCGACGCCGGGCTCGAGGGCGTCTACACGAACGTCTACGCGACGAACGATCAGGCGGCGACGATCATCGCCGACCGCCGGGTGCAGGGCGTCTCGGTCACGGGCTCCGAGCGCGCCGGCGCCGCCGTCGCCGAGATCGCTGGCCGCAACCTCAAGAAGGTCGCGCTCGAACTCGGCGGGTCCGACCCGTTCATCCTGCTTTCGACCGACGACCTCGACGCGGCGGTGCAGGCGGCCGTGGACGCGCGCCTCGACAACACCGGGCAGTCGTGCAACGCCGCCAAGCGCTTCATCGTCGTCGACGGCCTGTACGACGCGTTCCTCGAGAAGTTCACCGCGAAGATGACCGAGGCGAAGGTCGGCGACCCGTTCGCCGACGACACCGTGCTGGGCCCGCTGTCGTCGCTCACGGCGGCCGAGCGCCTGGCCGAGCAGGTCGACAGGGCCGTCGCGCAGGGCGCGACGCTGGTCGCCGGCGGCACGCGCGACGGCGCGTTCTACCCGGGCACGGTGCTCGCCGACGTCACGAGCGACATGGACGCGTACCGCGAGGAGTTCTTCGGCCCCGTCGGCGTCGTCTACAAGGTCGCGGACGAGGACGCGGCGGTCGCCCTCGCGAACGACACCAGCTACGGACTCGGCTCGTACGTCTTCACGACCGACGAGGAGCAGGCCCAGCGCGTCGCCGACAAGATCGACGCCGGCATGGTCTACGTGAACGTGGTGCTGGCCGACGAGCCCGGGCTGCCCTTCGGCGGCGTGAAGCGCTCCGGCACCTCGCGCGAGATGGGCCTTCTGGCGGCGGACGAGTTCGTCAACAAGAAGCTGATCCGCATCGGCGCCTGAGGATCAGCCCTCGCCGAGCGCCTCGCGCGCCTCGGCGAGGGCTTCGTCGGCCCACTGGACCTGCTGCGGCGTGCCCCAGCGGGTCGCGGCGTCCCGTGCCGCCTCGAACTCTGCGATCGCCTCGGCCAGGCGTCTGGCGTCGAAGAGGCGCCAGCCGGCGTTGTTGTGCAGCGACACGTTCCATCGCAGCGTGCGCTGATCCGAGGCGCCGTCGAGCGCCCTGAACGCCGCCGAGGTCCACTCCTCGGCCTGATCGGGCTCCGCGATCGCGAGCATGTGCAGCGCGTCGACCTGCAGGAACGTCAGGCCCGCTCCCGATGCGGCATCCACGGCCGCGAGGAAGTAGGTGACCGCCGCCTCGGGGTCGCCGGCCGAGTTGCGCACGCGGCCGCGCTCCAGGGCCGCACGGGCCGCGACCGCCGCGTCCTCGATCGAGACGGCGTCGAGGGCCGCGTCCGCCTCGTCGAACCGCTCCTGCAGGCCCAGAGCCCGCGCCACCTGGGTCTCGAGCTCGGCGCGGGTCGCAGCATCCGTCTCGTCCTCCATCGCCCCGCGCAGTCGCGCTTCGGAGCCCGCCGCGTCGGAGAAGTCCCACAGCTCGTCGAGCCGGGTCTGCGCGAGAGTCATGCCGGAATGCTAGTGCCGTCATCCGGGGGTGTCGCCGACGCGGCGTGAGCGCGAGGATGGAGTCATGGCAGACACACCGGACCCCGTCGTCTCCCTCTCCGATGAAGAGTGCTGGGAGCGCCTGCGCGGGCAGGAGCTCGGGCGCCTCGTCACCCACGTGGGCGAGGTGCTCGACATCTTCCCCGTGAACTACATCGTCGACGGCGAGAGCGTGCTCTTCCGCACGGCGCAGGGGAGCAAGCTGTTCGAGCTGACCGTCAATGACGAGGTGCTCTTCGAGGTCGACGACCACACCGACACCGACGCGTGGAGCGTGATCCTGCGGGGTCGCGCCCACCCGCTCGACCGCTCCGACGAGGTCGAGCGGGCCGACGGTCTGGGGCTCAGACCGTGGATCCCGACGCTCAAGTACACGTACGTGCGCGTCGAGGCGATGTCGCTGTCGGGCCGCGCCTTCGCGCGTGGACCCGAGCCCGACCGGTACGGCGTGCAGCAGTACTGAGCCGATGAGTGCGCAGGTGCGTGGCCGCCTCGGTTCGCGGGGCCCGCGGGCATGCCGTACACTGGATCGTGCAGTCGAAGTCTGCATTCTTTCGCCGTGCCCGGTACTCGGGCACGGACCCTCAACCCGCGGTGAGAGGGGAAGAGTGCGGGCTTCACGAGACCTCCGGGTCTCTAGGGCGGTAGCTCAATTGGCAGAGCAGCGGTCTCCAAAACCGCAGGTTGCAGGTTCGATTCCTGTCCGCCCTGCGCGTCAGCGCAACACCGGTGACATGCCGGTGGTTGACAACACAGTGTGCCGGCCCGTGTCGGCTCACGGAAGGTAATCAGGTGGCATCGATGGTTCAGGACGAGCCGAAGGGTGAAGTCGTCTCCGCAGAGGGAACGACCGCACCCCGCGAGAAGAAGCCGAACGTCTTCGCTCGTATCGCCCTGTTCGTGCGCCAGGTCTTCGCCGAGCTCCGCAAGGTCGTCACGCCGACCCGCCAGGAGCTGCTGAAGTACACGGCGGTGGTGCTGGGCTTCGTCGTCGTGATGATGGCGCTCGTCTACGGCCTGGACGTGCTGTTCGTGTGGATCACGTCGTACGTCTTCGGGGTCCCCGGCGCCTGATCCCGAGCGCTCCCGGCTCGCAGCGGGAGCACGACACGGGCGGACCGCAGGTCCGGCAGCGGACGGAACGGAAGAGAACTCACGTGACTGAAAGATATGTCGACGACGCCGATTGGGCGACGGCCGCCGAGCAGTCGTCGGAGGACGACGAAGCTCAGGAGGGCAACGTCCTCGCGGCGGAGGAGCGGTCGGTGGAAGCCGCCGAGCACCTCGCCATCCACATCGTCGACGACTCAGACGAGGATGACGCCGACCTGGACGACATCGACATCGACGACCCGGAGGCCGACGCCATCGTGAACGACGCTCTCAACCTCGACGAGACGGCCGAGACCGAGGCCGCGGCCGAGGTCATCAACGACTCCATCGCGGAGGAGGTCGCCGAACTCGAGGCCGAAGCCGCCGAGGAGGTGACCCCGTACGACGGTCCCGACGTGAACGGCGACGAGGACGAGCCGGAGCTCGACGAGGACTTCGTCGCGGAGGTCGATGCCGCAGCCGCCGTCGTCGACGACGTCGAGGCCTCCGTCTCGCCGGCCGACGCCGCCGAGGCTCCCGAGACCGACGACGAGGACGAGGACGAGGACCCCTACGAGGCGTTCCGTGCCGACCTGCGCACCCTCCCGGGCAAGTGGTACGTCATCCACTCCTACGCCGGCTTCGAGCGCAAGGTGAAGGCCAACATCGAGCAGCGCAAGTCGACGCTCGAGGTCGAGGAGGAGATCTATCAGATCGAGGTCCCGATGGAGGACGTCGTCGAGATCAAGAACGGTCAGCGCAAGATGGTCACGCGCGTCCGTATCCCCGGCTACGTGCTCGTGCGCATGGAGCTCAACGAGGACACCTGGTCGGTCGTGCGTCACACGCCCGGTGTGACCGGCTTCGTCGGCAACGCCCACAACCCGACGCCGCTGCGCTTCGAAGAGGCCTTCAACATGCTGAAGAGCCTGGTCGAGGTCAAGGAGGTCGCCGGCGCGAAGGGCGGTGCGGCCAAGAAGGGCGCCGCCGCCACGGCCCGCGTCATCCCGGCCGAGGTGGACTTCGAGGTCGGCGAGACCATCACGATCAAGGAGGGCTCGTTCGCGGGCCTGCCCGGCACCATCAGCGAGATCAAGCCCGAGAGCGGCAAGCTCACGGTCCTCGTCTCGCTCTTCGAGCGTGAGACCCCGGTCGAGCTGTCGTTCGACCAGGTCACCAAGCTCTAGCAGACTTCCCGGGGCTCGTCCCCGGGGGAACCGCTGCCCGGAGATGCCGGGCGTGCGGGAGAACGGGAGCCTCGCGGCATCCGTTCGAATGAAAGGAAACAAGAATGGCACCGAAGAAGAAGGTGACCGGCCTGATCAAGCTTCAGATCAACGCCGGTGCAGCCAACCCGGCGCCGCCGATCGGCCCCGCGCTCGGTCAGCATGGCGTCAACATCATGGAGTTCTGCAAGGCGTACAACGCCGCGACCGAGTCGCAGCGCGGCAACGTCATCCCCGTGGAGATCACCGTCTACGAGGACCGCAGCTTCACGTTCATCCTGAAGACCCCGCCGGCCGCTGAGCTCATCAAGAAGGCTGCCGGTGTGCAGAAGGGCTCGAAGACGCCGCACACGGCCAAGGTGGGCAAGCTCACCAAGGACCAGGTCCGTCAGATCGCCGAGCAGAAGCAGCCCGACCTGAACGCGAACGACATCGAGGCCGCCTCGAAGATCATCGCCGGCACCGCCCGTTCCATGGGCATCACGGTCGAGGACTGAGGGGGATAGGAAACATGGCTACCAAGTCCAAGGCCTTCCGGGCCGCAGCCGCCAAGATCGAGGCGGACAAGTTCTACAGCCCCACCGAGGCCGTCGCGCTCGCGAAGCAGACCGGTTCGGCGAAGTTCGACTCGACCGTCGAGGTCGCGCTCAAGCTCTCGGTCGACCCCCGCAAGGCGGACCAGATGGTGCGCGGCACCGTCATCCTCCCCCACGGCACCGGCAAGACCGCCCGCGTCATCGTGTTCGCGACGGGTCCGGCCGCTGAGGCCGCGATCGCCGCGGGTGCGGACGAGGTCGGCGGCGCCGAGCTCATCGAGAAGGTCGCCGGCGGCTGGACCGCGTTCGACGCGGCCGTCGCGACGCCCGAGCTCATGGGCCAGGTCGGCCGTCTCGGCAAGGTGCTCGGCCCCCGTGGCCTCATGCCCAACCCGAAGACCGGCACCGTGACCCCCAACCCGGCCAAGGCCGTCGAGGAGATCAAGGGCGGAAAGATCGAGTTCCGCGTCGACAAGCACGCCAACGTGCACTTCGTCGTCGGCAAGGCCTCGTTCTCGGCCGAGCAGCTGGACGAGAATCTGAAGGCCGCGCTCGAAGAGATCGTGCGCCTGAAGCCGTCGAGCTCGAAGGGCCGCTACATCCAGAAGGGCGCCGTGTCGACCACGTTCGGCCCCGGCATCCCGCTGGACGTCAACACGCTCGTCTGAGTCGTTCCGCACGAAGGCCCCACCCGTTTGGGTGGGGCCTTCGTCGTTCGCGGCGGGGCGGGCTGCCGTAACCACGAACGCGCGGTCGCGACCGCGGGAGTAGCGTCGAGGACATGCCGAAGACGCTGCAGGACCTGTTCGGAATCGACGCGCCGATCGTGCTCGGCCCCTTCGGCGGGCTGTCGTCGATCGAGCTGACGGCCGCGGTGAGCGAGCTCGGCGGACTGGGCTCGTACGGGCTCTACGGGTACTCCGCCGACCGAATCAGCGACACGATCGCGGCGCTGCACTCCGCGACGCGGCGCCCGTTCGCCGTCAACCTGTGGCTGCCGACCGGCGACGAGATCACTCCCGGCGAGGTCGACCTGAAGCCGGCGATCGAGGCGGTCGCCCCGCTCTACGACGAGCTGGGTCTCGCGCACCCGACGCCTCCGATCGAGTTCCTGCCCGACCTCGACTCCCAGTTGACGGCGGTGATGGATGCTGCGCCCGCGGCGCTGAGCGTGGTCTTCGGCGCGCCGTCGGAGCACGTGGTCGCGGCGGCGCGGAGCCGCGGCATCCGCGTCATCGGCACTGCCACCACTGTCGCGGAGGCCGTCGCGCTCGAGACGGCGGGGGTGGACGCGGTCGTCGCCACCGGCGCCGAGGCGGGCGGCCATCGCGTGTCGTTCCTCAGGCCCGCCGAGCAGTCGCTCGTCGGCACGTTCGCGCTCGTCCCGCAAGTCGTGGACGCGGTGGACGTCCCGGTGATCGCGGCCGGCGGCATCGCCGACCGGCGCGGCGTCGCCGCCGCGTTCGCGCTCGGCGCTTCGGGGGTGCAGGTGGGTTCCGCGTTCCTGCGCACGCGGCAGTCGGCCGCCACCGAGGCGCACCGTCGGGCGATCGCCGACGCCTCAGACACCGGGACCGTGCTCACCCGCGCCATGAGCGGGCGCCTGGCTCGCGGCATCCCGAATCGCGCCATGCGGGAGATCGAGACCACCGGGATCATCGCGCCGTTCCCCGCGCAGAACTGGCTCACCGGGCAGTTCCGTGCCGAGGCAGGGCGTCGCGGCGACGGCGAGCTCGTGTCGCTGTGGGCCGGGCAGGCCGCGGGGCTCGCGCCGAGCGACGACGCCGCCGAGGTCTTCGCAGAGCTGGTGTCGGGCCTGCCCGCCTGATCGGCCCTGGCAACAAAGCGCAACGCGACGCCCCCGAAGCGTCGTGACCGTGTTGTACTGGAAAGTCCGCCGCTCAGGGCGGACCGCACACAGCACGCCGCACCACCCGGGAATCCACATGTCACGCCGTATCACCGCACTCGTCCTCACCGCCGCCGCCGCCCTCGCGCTCACTGCGTGCAGCAGCGGCTCCGCCGACCCCGCCGCCAGCGGCGAGGGCGACGACTACGGCCTGGTGACCGCCGGCACGCTCACGGTCGCCACCGAGGGAACGTACCGCCCGTTCTCGTTCCACGACGAGTCCGGCGAGCTCGTCGGCTTCGACGTCGAGATCGCCGAGGCGGTCGCCGAGAAGCTCGGCCTGGAGGTCGTGTTCCAGGAGACCCAGTGGGACGCGATCTTCGCGGGCCTCGACGCCGGCCGCTTCGACGTCATCGGTAACCAGGTGTCGATCAACCCCGAGCGCGAGGAGAAGTACCTCTTCAGCGAGCCCTACACCGTGTCGCCCGGCGTGATCGTCGTGCCCGAGGACGACGACTCGATCACGAGCTTCGACGACCTCGCCGGAAAGACGACGGCGCAGTCGCTCACGAGCAACTGGTACCAGCTCGCCCAGGAGAGCGGCGCCACCGTCGAGGCGGTCGAGGGCTGGGCGCAGGCCGTCGCGCTGCTGCAGCAGGGGCGCGTCGACGCGACGATCAACGACAGCCTGACCTTCCTCGACTACGAGAAGAGCGAGGGCCCGACGGGTCTGAAGATCGCCGTCGAGACGGATGAGCCGAGCCTCAGCGCCTTCGCGTTCACGAAGGACAAGGAGGCGCTCGTCGAGGCGATCGACGGCGCCCTTGCGGAGCTCCGCGAGGAGGGCGTGCTCGCCGAGATCAGCGAGAAGTACTTCGGCGCGGACGTCACCCAGTAGTAGTCCGCGAGCCGCCGCTCGTCCTACCGTGGGCGGGCGGCGGCGTCGTCTGTCGCAGAGGGAGGACCCGCATGGATGGCACCACCTGGGCGCTGCTGGTGGATTCGTTCTGGCCGTTGCTGCTCGCCGCGATCACCGGCACGATTCCGCTCGCTCTCGCCTCGTTCGCCCTGGGGCTCGTGATCGCCATCGCCGTGGCGCTCCTGCGCCTGTCGGGCAATCCGGTGCTGTCGAACATCGCCCGGTTCTACGTGTCGGTGATCCGCGGCACACCGCTCTTGGTGCAGCTGTTCGTCATCTTCTACGGACTGCCGTCGGTGGGCATCGTGATCGACCCCTGGCCGGCCGCGATCATCGCGTTCTCGCTCAACGTCGGCGGATACGCGGCGGAGATCGTGCGGGCCGCGATCCTGTCGGTGCCGAAGGGTCAATGGGAGGCAGCGCACACGGTCGGGTACTCGCAGGCGCAGACCTTGACCCGGATCGTGCTGCCGCAGGCGGCGCGCGTGTCGGTGCCGCCGCTGTCGAACACGTTCATCTCGCTCGTCAAGGACACGTCGCTGGCGTCGACCATCCTCGTGACCGAGATGTTCCGCAAGGCGCAGCAGATCGCCGCGTTCACGTTCGAGGTGCTCGCGATCTACCTCGAGGCGGCCCTCATCTACTGGCTGATCTGCCTCGTGCTCTCCACCGGGCAGAGCGCGATCGAGAGGAGGCTGGACCGCTATGTCGCCCATTGATCCCGCGGACGACGCGCTCGCCCCGCCGGCTCCTGCCGACGATCGCCCGCTCCTGGAGGTGTCGGGCCTCACCAAGACCTTCGGCACGAATCGCGTGCTCGACGGCGTCGACTTCGAGGTGCGCCGGGGCGAGGTCGTCGCGCTCATCGGCCCGAGCGGTTCGGGCAAGACCACGGTGCTCCGCTCGCTCAACGGACTCGAGACACCCGAGGCGGGGACGGTCGCCTTCGCCGACGGACCCCGTGTCGACTTCGCGGCACCGCTCTCGAAGGCGGACCGGATCGCGCTGCGCGACCGCTCCGCGATGGTCTTCCAGCACCACAACCTCTTCCCGCACCGCACCGTGCTGCAGAACGTCACCGAGGGGCCGATCCACGCGCACGGCGTACCGAAGTCCGAGGCGATCGCGCGCGCCGAGGCGCTCCTGGACCGCGTGGGGCTGGGCAAGAAACGCGACGCCTACCCGTTCCAGCTCTCGGGCGGACAGCAGCAGCGTGTGGGAATCGTGAGAGCGCTCGCCCTGCAGCCGGCTCTGCTCCTCTTCGACGAGCCGACGAGCGCCCTGGACTCCGAGCTCGTCGGCGAGGTGCTCCTCGTGCTCAAGGAGCTCGCGGAGGAGGGGTGGACGATGGTCATCGTCACGCATGAGCTCGCCTTCGCGCGAGAGGTGGCCGACGAGGTGCTGTTCTTCGACAACGGCATCGTCCTCGAGCGCGGTGCGCCGAAGGAGCTGTTCAGCCATCCGCAGCACGAGCGCACCCGCCGCTTCATCGACAGGATCCTGCGACCGTTCGACGGATGAGGAGGCTCAGCCGGTGGGGCGCACCTCGAAGCCGCGTTCGCCGGTGGTCGCGGCATCCGTCACCGTCGCCTGCTCGACGCGGGAACCGGGCGGACCCTCGGCCATCCACGCGAGCACCTCGTCGACCTGGCCCGGCGTGCCCTCGACCTCGGCCTCGACCGAGCCGTCGCGGCGGTTGCGCACCCATCCGGCAGCGCCGGCCTCGCGCGCGACCATGAGCATCGTGTAGCGGTAGCCGACGCCCTGGACGTCGCCGCGAACCGTCACGTGCACGCGTCTCATGGCGCCCATCCTGCCGAATCGCCCGGCTTGCCGCGACGGGGCGCCGTGGGCCAGGATGCCCACATGGGAACCGTCGACGAACTCCTGGCAGGACTCGACGCGGCTGACCGGCCGTCGGTCGAGCGGATCTACGAGCTCGCGCGAGAAGAGGCGCCCGATGCGGAGCAGGGGCTCGGATACGGGATGCCGGCGCTCGTGTACCGGGGCAAGCCCCTGGTGTCGGTGATGCGGGCGAAGAAGCACATCGGCGTCTATCCGTTCAGCCCTGCAGCGGTGTCGGCCGTCGCGGACGCGCTCGCCGGGCATCCCGGCATCGGGCTGGACAAGGGCACGATCCGCTACCAGCCCGAGCACCCGCTGCCCGACGACGTGGTGCGCGCCCTCGTGCTCGCCCGGAAGGAGCAGATCGACGGCTGAGCGCGTCGGCCGCGCTCAGTGGGGGAGGACGAGCGAGACGCCGAGGGCGATCATGACGACCGCGATCACCGCGTCGAGGATGCGCCATGCCCGCGGCGTCGACAGCCAGCGGCCGAGCAGGCGCGCGCCGAACGCGAGGCCGAAGAACCAGATGACGCTCGCGGCCATGGCACCCGTCGCGAACAGCCAGCGCTGATCGCCGTGCGTGTTCGCGACGGTGCCGAGCAGGAACACGGTGTCGAGGTACACGTGGGGATTGAGCCACGTGAGCGCGAGGCAGGTCAGCAGCACGGGGATCAGACGTGCGCGCCTGGCGGGGGAAGAGGCGGTGCGGATGTCGCTGCGCACGACGGAGGCGGAGGCGTCGGGTGCAAGCGCGTCCCCGGTGTGGGTGTGTGCGGGCGGTGCTGCCCGCTGCGCGTCAGGGCGGGCCGGATCCGCGGGGTCGCCCCCGGACAGCGTCTCGCCGGAGGGGCGCCACGCGCGCCGGGCGGCCAACACGCCGTACGCCACGAGGAACAGCGCGCCCGCCCAGCGCACGGCGTCGACGAGCCACGGCACGGCCTGCAGCACGAACCCGATGCCCGACACCCCGAGCGCGATGAGGACGGCGTCCGAGATCGCGCAGATCGCCGCGACGGCGAGCACGTGCTCGCGGCGCAGTCCTTGGCGCAGCACGAAGAGGTTCTGCGCGCCGATGGCGACGATGAGCGAGAAGCCGAGGCCGAGGCCGGCGAGCACGGGGGAGAGCACGACTCGACGCTAGGAGCCGCAGCATCCGTAGTCCAGCTCATGGATCTTCAGTACCATTAGCCGCACTGAAGATGCGGATCCCGTTCGAGCTTGCAGAGACCGTTGCCGTCGTCGTCGACGAGGGCACGCTCGACGCGGCCGCGCGGAAGCTGCACATCACGCCGTCGGCGGTGAGCCAGCGCATCAAGACGCTCGAGGAGCAGCTCGGCCGTCTCGTGCTCGTCCGCTCCAAGCCGGTGCGGCCCACCGAGGCCGGCATGTCGGTGATCCGCCTCGCGCGGCAGACGGCACTGCTCGAACACGACGCCCTCGCCGAGCTGGGCGCCGGCGACGACGAGGCCGCACTCACCGTGGTGCCGCTCGCGGTGAACGCGGACTCGCTGGCGACGTGGTTCCTCGAGCCTCTCGCCCGCCTCGCGGAGCAGCATCCGGTCGTCTTCGATCTCCATCGCGACGATCAGGACTTCACCGCCGGACTGCTCGAGTCGGGAACCGTGATGGGCGCGGTCACCTCGCGCGCCGCGCCGGTGGCCGGGTGCCGCTCGTCGGCCCTCGGCGCGATGCGCTACGAGGCGGTCGCCACGCCCGCGTTCGTAGCACGGTGGCTCGTCGGCGACCGGGCGATCGCCCTGGCGAACGCGCCGCTGGTGGACTTCGATCGGCGCGACGACCTGCAGAACGAGTGGCTCGCGCACCAGGGCGTCGACCCTGCGGAGCCGCCGCGGCACTACGTGCCCGCGTCGAACGACTTCGCATCGGCGGTGCGCCTGGGGCTCGGGTGGGCGATGCTGCCGCGCTTCCAGTCGCATGACGCGCTCGAGCGCGGCGAGCTCGTGCTGCTGGGCGGTCCGCCGGTCGATGTCGGCCTGCACTGGCAGCAGTGGAACCTCCGCTCGCCGCTGCTCGACGCCATCGCCGACGCGATCGTCGCCGAGGGCCGGCGCCTACTCGCCCCCGGCTGAACCGATTCACGGCGGGGCGGCGCGGCGAACCGGAGCCCCAGCGGGGTCAGCCGTCGCTGACGCGGAGCACGAGCTTCCCGCGCGTGTGCCCCGTCTCGATCGCGCGGTGCGCGGCGGGGGCCTCGGCGAGGTCGAAGACCTGCTCGATGTAGACCTGCACCGAACCGGAGTCGAGCAGGCGGCCGATCGTCGCGAGCGCCCCGCCGTCCGGAAGCACCTTGTACGAGGTGGTGCGCACTCCCGCTTCTGCCGCCGCCTCGGCATAGCCCGGCCAGGAACCGGTCGGCACGAGCACGTAGAGCCCGCCGGTGCGCAGCACCTCGAGCGAGCGCGTGCCGGTCTCGGAGTAGACGTTGCCGACGAGGTCGATGACGACGTCTACCTCGCCGACGACCTCCTCGAACCGCGTGGTCGTGTAGTCGACCACGACCGCGGCGCCGAGTTCGCGAAGCCACGACGCATTGCGGCCGGAGGCGGTCACGGTGACGTGCGCACCGAAGTAGGCGGCGAACTGGACGGCGAAGTGGCCGACCCCTCCGCTGCCGGCGTGGATCAGTATGCGCTGCCCCTCGTGCGCGTGCGCCGTCTCGACCACGAGTCCCCAGGCGGTGAGCGCCGCGAGCGGCACGCCTGCCGCCTCGACATGCGACAGGGAGGCGGGCTTTCGGGCGACCGAGAGCGAGGGCGCCACGACGTACTCGGCGTACGAGCCGCCGGTGCGCGGGAACGAGGTCATGCCGAACACCTCGGTGCCCGGGGCGAAGGGGTGCGCCTCGTAGGGGCTCTTCACGACGATGCCGCTGAAGTCGTAGCCCAGGGTCGCGGGGTACGCCGCGATCGCTCCCGAGACGCCCCTGCCGCCGCGCGTCTTGGCGTCGATCGGGTTGACGCCTGCGGCGACGACGCGAACGAGCACCTCGCTCAGCACGGGCGAGGGGACGGGAACGGATGCTGCGCGCAGCGCGTCGGCGTCGCCCGCGGCCTCCACGACCATCGCCCGCATGTCGGCGGGCGGCGCCTCGACGGGGGCGAGCGGGGTGTCGGTCGCCGATCGCAGCGGTCGGATCCTCATCGTGCGCTCCTTCCGCGGGTGTGCCGCCTTCGGCACCAGAACTGAACCCCCGTGGATACAGTCAACCCTGCCTTCGTCTCGCTCGTGTTACGCGGGTGCTACCGGTGTCGCAACACGTCCGCGCCGGCGTGCGCCCCCGCCCAGCGGCGAGTCGGCTCAGGGCGCCGGGCGCTCGCCGAGGGTGAGCGCGTGCAGCAGTCGCGTGAGGTTGAGGATGTCGTCGACCGGCCACTCCTCGAGCGCGTCCACGAGCAGGTTCTCCTGAGGCGCGCGCGCCTCGGCCAGGCGCTCCAGCCCGAACGGGGTGGGGGAGAGCAGGCTCGACCGGCCGTCGTCGGGATCGGGTGTGCGCTGCACCAGGCCCAGCTGCTCGAGCTCGCGCACCGTGCGGCTGACCTGGCCCTTGTCGGAGGCGAGCGACTCGGCCAGCGCCGACAGCGTGATGCCCTCGCGGCGCACGATGGTCGTGAACACCTTGTAGGCCCCCGGCAGCATGCCCGGGCTCACGCGGTTGGCGTTGTCGATGAGGATCCGCCGGATGCGGTTGATCAGCTCCGAGAATTCCGCCTCGAGGGCGCGCACCGCCTCGGTGCGCGCCGCTCGAGTGTCGTCGGAGGTCATCGGATTCGACATTAGCGCCGGGTCGCGCATGCCTCGTCCGCGGCGCCGGCCGCCGGGGCCGGAGCATCCGTGTTCGCCGTCGCCGTCGCCGTCGCGGCGAGCGTCTCCATGCCCTCGGCGACCGAGACGGTCGCAAGATCGGCCTCGCTCGCCTGGACGCGCTCGCTCGTGGTCATGCGGGTGAGCGGCTTGTTCGGCAGGAAGACGATCGCGATGAGGCTGATCACGGCCAGCGGCACGGCGATCAGGAACGAGTGGGCGATCGCCTGGGCGTAGATGTCCTCGACGATCACGCGGATCGACTCGGGCAGCGCCGAGACCTGCGGGATGGTGCCCGACGCGAGCTGCTGCCCGATGGCGGCGCCCTTCTCTCCGAGCGCCATGAGCGCCGCGCCGATGTCGTCCCTGCGGTCGGTGAACAGGTTCGTCGCCGACGTCGCGAGCGCCGCACCCATCACCGACACCCCGATCGTGCCGCCGAGGCTGCGGAAGAACGTGACTCCCGAGCTCGCGACCCCGATCTCGCTGGGGTTCGCCGTGTTCTGCACGATGAGCACGAGGTTCTGCATGGTCATGCCGACGCCGGCGCCGAGCAGGAACATGTAGACCGAGACGAGAACGAAGTTCGTGTCGTAGTGGATCGTCGACAGCAGGTACGAGCCCGCGATCAGGAGCGCGCCGCCCACGATGAGGTAGGGCTTCCAGTGGCCGTGACGGGTCACGAGGCCGCCGATCACGATCGACGCGAGCAGCAGACCCGCGATCATCGGGATGGTCATGAGGCCGGCCTCGGTCGGGGTCGCGCCGCGCGCCAGCTGCATGTACTGGCTGAGGAACACCGAGGTGCCGAACATCGCGATGCCGATCGAGATCGACGCGATGACCGCGAGCGTGAACGTGCGGTTGCGGAACATCGTGAGGGGGACCAGCGGCTCCTTCGAACGCAGTTCGACGATGACGAAGAGCACGGCCGCGAGCAGCGCGCCGCCGACCATGAGGATGGTCTCGGTGCTCCACCAGTCGTAGTCCTTGCCCGCGTTGGTGACCCAGATGAGCAGGAGCGAGACGGCGGTCGAGAGCAGCACGATGCCGAAGTAGTCGATGCGTGCCTTCGCCTTGGGGCGCGGCGGCAGGTGGAGCGTCCGCTGCATCATGATGAGCGCGGCCACCGCGAACGGCAGTGCGATGAAGAAGTTCCAGCGCCAGTCGATGGTGTCGGTGATGAACCCGCCGAGGAGCGGGCCGCCGACGGTCGCGACGGCCATGACCGCGCCGAACAGGCCCATGTACCGGCCACGCTCGCGCGGGCTGATGATGTCGGCCATGATGACCTGGCTGAGCGCGGCGAGACCGCCCGCGCCGATGCCCTGCACCGCGCGGAACGCGATGAGCGTGCCGGGATCCTGCGAGAACCCGGCGGCCGCGGTGGCGAGCACGAAGATCACGATCGCGATCTGGATGAGCAGCTTGCGGTTGAACAGGTCGGCGAGCTTGCCCCAGACCGGCGTCGAGATCGCGGTCGTCAGGAGCGTCGCGGTGACGACCCACGTGAAAGCCGCCTGGTCGCCGCCGAGGTCGTGGACGATGACGGGGAGCGAGGTCGAGACGACGGTCGACGCGAGCATCGACACGAACATGCCGAGCAGCAGGCCGGTGAGCGCCTGCAGCACCTGGCGGTGCCGGCGCTTCTCGTCGGCAGTGGCGACCGACCCGGTCGCGGGGGTGGACGTGGCCATGGGAGTCCTTAGAACGAAGAGTGGTGTCGCGGCGCGAAGAAGGTTGACGTCAGTCAACAGTTGATTTGGGTCAACTATACGCTGATGGTTGACGTGCGTCAACTATTTCCTCGGGGTTCAGGCGCCACCTTCCCCGCCCACGTCATGTGCTCTCACCGAGATCACATGTCGTGCGCGTTCACGGCGTGTGCGCTCGGTGAGTGCACGTGATGTGGACGAGCGGTAGGGAAGCGGATGCTGCGGGCCGCGGCATCCGCTCCTCCACAGGTCGACGGTGGGACGAGTCACGCACAGGTTCCGCGGTGGCTCGGGCGTTGGGCACGGGCGGGGGGGCAGGCTGAGGCGCGTGCCGCGCCACCTGACTTCCGATGAGGCGATGGCGGCCGTGCGCACCCGTGAGCAGTTGCGCGCGAGCGGCATGACCGCCCGGGCGATCGGTGTCGCGGTGGCGGCAGGACGAATGCGGCGGCTGCAGCGCAACCGATACGTCGAGGTGGGGCTCTGGAATGATCTGTGCCCGGAGTCGCAGCATCTCATCGATGTGTGCGCCGCTGTGGGCGAGATGCGCGATGGCGGTGGTGTCGCCTCGCACGAGTCGGCCGGCGTGTTGTCGGAGCTGCCCCTCTATCGACACGCCCCCTCGGCTGTCCATGTCATCACGCCGGAAGGAATGCGGGCGTCGAGCCGCGCCGGACTGCAGCGCCATGCTGATCGGCTACCGGCCGGCGACATCACCGTGGTCAACGGCATCCGATGCACCGCGCTGGATCGCACTGTGTTCGACCTGGTGCGCACCCTCAGCATGGAAGCGGCTGTCGCAGTGGCGGATGCCGCGCTGCGCCGCGAGGCGATGCGCGGATCCCAGTATGACGAGCGGGCTGCTGAAGTCTGGCGGGAGCGGATGCTGCAGCGGTGCGCGCAAGCGCGGGGTGGCCGGGGAGTTCGTCAGGCCGCAGCCGTGATCAGGTTCGCCGACGGCCGATCGGAATCACCCGGGGAGGCGGTCAGTCGACTGCAGCTGAGCCGTCTCGGGTTCCGCGAATTGCGGCTCCAGGTGCCGGTGAGTGGACCGGACGGCCGGACGTACCGCGTGGACATCGGCATCGAAGACGTGCGGACCTTCTACGAGTTCGACGGCATGGGCAAGTACACCGACCTGGCGCGAGCTGCCGGAAAGACGGTGGAGGAGATCGTCCTCGACGAGAAGCGTCGCGAGGACTGGATCCGCGGAACCACCCAGCGTCGGCTCGTCCGCGCCGAGGCTCCCCACATCATCACTCCGGAGGCGCTCGCTCGTCGCCTCGCGGCGTTCGGGATCACCCCGCCCCGTGGGTGAGGCCGACGTCGACATCGTGTGCTCTCACCGAGATCACATGTCGTGCGCGTTCACGGCGCGTGCGCTCGGTGACTGCACGTGAGGTGGACGAGCGGTAGGAAAACGGATGGTGCGGGCCGCGGCACCTCACAGGCCGGCGGCGTGCTCGGCGGAGCGGATGACCGACTCGACGCCGAGCATGAAGAGTTCGCGGTCTTTGAGATCCAGGAGCTGCGCGGACATCTGCGCGATGTGGGGGTGCTTGATCGGGTCGACGAGCAGCGGTCCCTCGAACCACGGGCTCGAGCCCGCCGTGGCGAGGGCCGTGCGCTCGGCCCGCGCGCGGGCCACGCCGGCGGCGATCGAAAGAACGTGGGTTGCCATGAGCGCGTAGTGCTGCACCAAGGCGTCGCCGGTGAGTCCCGCGCGCGAGAAGGCGTCGAGCATGAACTCGATGGCGTCGAGCTCTCCGGGGCCGTGGGTGGTGAGGACGATCGCCTCCTGCCCCACCGCGGGGTAGCGGGCGAACTCGGTCAGCGTCGCTGACGCGAGCTGACGCAGGCGCTCCTGCCACTCGTCGGGATCGGCGGTCACGGCGGCGAGGCTGCGGAGGGTGAGCTCATCGAGCAGCGCGCTCATCAAGTCTTCCTTGCCGCGGAAGTGGCGGTAGACCGCGGTCGGGTCGGTGCCGAGCTTCGCGCCCAGGTCGCGGATCGAGAGGGAGGCGGAGCCGGTTGTCTCGGCGAGCTCGAGGCCGGCCGCGATGATCGTCGCGCGATCCAGGCGCTTGGCTCCCGGCTTGTCGGGCGTCGCCCCGGTGCGTGCCGCCATGATCCCCGCTTCCGCCGTCGCGTCCATCGTGCCACGGAGGCCTTGTCGCCGCGTCGTGACGTCCTGAGACTACCCGATCTGTCAGCACATCTGTCAACAGCGTTGACATGAGCGATGACAGCGATCTATCGTCAAGCGATCCGTTCGACGACGAAGGAGAGGTTCCGTGGCCGCTGCCATTCCTGCAGACGCAGACACCCCGTACGCAGACACCGTGTTCACTCGAGGCGCGCTGTTCAGCTCCGACCTCGTCCGCGCGGGGAGCCCCGAAGCCCTGAGCGGCGTGGCCGTCGCCGTGCGCGACGGGCGCATCGTGGCGGTGTGCGCCGAGCACGAGGCATCCGTGATGATCGGTCCTGACACCGAGGTCGTCGACCTCGCGGGTGCGCTGCTCGCCCCGGGGTTCCAGGACGCACACGTGCACCCCATGTCGGGCGGCGTCGAGCTGCTGCAGTGCAACCTCACCGGGTCCGAGGACGCCGCCGACACGCTGGCGACGATCGCGCGCTACGCCGCCGAGAACCCGGAGGCCGAGTGGATCGTGGGCGGCGGCTGGTCGATGGACCACTTCCCGGGCGGCGCACCGCTGCGTACCGCGCTCGACGCCATCGTGCCCGACCGGCCGGTGCTGCTCGCCAGCCGCGACCACCACTCGGCGTGGGCGAACACCGCGGCGATGCGTGCGGCCGGCGTCGATGCGACGACGGCCGATCCGGCCGACGGGCGGATCGAGCGGGAAGCCGACGGGTTCCCGGCGGGCACGTTCCACGAGGGGGCGGCCTATCTCTTCGCCGACGCCCGTCCCAAGGTCTCCGAAGACCTCGCCTACGAGGGCCTGCTGCGTGCGCAGAACGACCTCATCGCGCAGGGCATCACCGGGTGGCAGGACGCGCTCGTCGGCAATTTTCCCGGGATCCCGGGCGCCCTGGCGTCCTACCGGCGCGCGCTCGCCGAGGGAACGCTCAAAGCCCACGTGGTGGGTGCCCAGTGGTGGGAGCGCGGCGAGGGGATCGAGCAGCTCGAGGGCATGATCCGCACGCGTGACGAGGTCGCCGCGCTCGGCCAGGAGGATCGCTTCTCGCTGGGATCGATCAAGTTCATGGTCGACGGCGTCGCCGAGAACCACACGGCCGCGATGCTCGAGCCGTACCGCGACGGGCACGGCCACTCCACCGACAACCGCGGCCTGTCGTTCATCCCGGCCGAGCGCCTGCGCGAGTACGTGATCGCCGCCGACGCCGCGGGCTTCCAGCTGCACTTCCACGCCCTCGGCGACCGGGCCGTGCGCGAGGCGCTCGACGCGGTCGAGGCGGCGGCGGAGGTCAACGGCGCCACCGACGGCCGCCACCACCTCGCTCACATCCAGGTGGTGGACGAGGCGGACGTGCCGCGATTCGCCGCGGCCGGTGCGGTGGCGAACATGCAGCCGCTGTGGGCATGCCACGAGGACCAGATGGACGAGCTCACGCTGCCGTTCCTCATCGAGGCCGTGGCAGCGCGGCAGTACCCGTTCGGTGATCTGCAGCGGGCCGGGGTGCGCCTCGCCGGCGGCAGCGACTGGCCGGTGTCGAGCGCCGACCCGCTCGCGGGCGTGCACATCGCCGTGAACCGTGTCGCCCCGCTGTCCGACGCCGAGCCGCTCGGCGGCGCCCACCAGCGTCTCGACCTCGCCACCGCGCTCGCCGCCTACACGTCGGGGACCGCGTACGTGAACCACCGCGACCACGACACCGGCTACCTCCGCGCGGGCTACCTCGCGAATCTCGTCGTCGTCGAGCCGAACCCGTTCACGGTGCCCACCGAAGACCTGTACCTCTGCCGCGTCGCCTCGACCTGGATCGACGGTGAGCGCGTCTACGCGCGCGCCGACGCCGCCGCCGACGCCAACGCCGCCGCCGCGGCATCCGTCCTGTCCTGAGTCCCTTCTCCACCACCCGACGCCGTCGTCAGAACCCGAGGAGCACCATGATCCGCACCCGACGCACCGCCCGTCGCCTGCTCGCCGTCGCGGGCTTCGGCGTGGCCGGCGCGCTCGTCCTGTCCGCGTGCAGCGCCGACACATCGAGCCCCGACGCCACCGCCGCCCCCGACTGGGAGTACACCGCCCAGACGGCCGCGCCGTCTGGCGACATCGACTCGTTCTCGTGGGTGAGTTACTCCGAGCCCTACTCGCTGGACTACGCGTACGCGTTCGACTACGCCGACAACCAGGTGCTCTCGAACGTGTGCGAGTCGCTGCTGCGGCTCAACCCCGACTACACGCTGTCGCCGGGGCTCGCGGAGGCGTTCGAGCACCCGACGCCCGAGACCTGGGTCTACACGATCCGCGACGGCGTGACGTTCCACGACGGCACACCGCTCACGGCCGCCGACGTGGTCGCGTCGATGAGCCGCCACCTTGATCCCCAGGTCGGCTCGTCGTGGTACTCGGTCTACCAGAACGTCGCCGCGATCGAGCAGACCGGCGATCGCCAGGTGACCGTGACGATGAACCAGGCCGACTCGCAGTTCAATCTCGCGATGGGCGGCTCGGCGGGCGTCGTCGAGTCCGCTGCGACGCTGGCCGAGAAGGGCGCCGACTACGGCAACTCGTCGGGCCTCGTGAACTGCACCGGCCCGTTCGAGCTCAGCGAGTGGCAGTCGGGCGAGTCGGTCACGCTGACCCGCTACGACGGCTACTGGGACGAGTCGCTGCGCGCCAAGGCCGGCGAGGTCGAGATCCTCTTCATGACCGACGCGAATGCACGCGTCAACGCGCTCAAGTCGGGCGAGGTCGACGGCAGCTGGATGATCCCGACCGACGCGATCGCCCAGCTGCAGTCCTCCGGCAAGGGCGACATGTACTTCGGCCTCAACACCGCCGTCGGCAGCCTCATCGTGAGCAACCTCGAGGGTCCGCTCGGCGACGAGCGCGTGCGCAAGGCGCTGACGATGGCGATGGACCGGCAGGGGATCCTGGATGCTGCGGCCAAGGGCTACGGCGAGGTGACCGATGTCCTCACCACCGAGTCGGTGTGGGTCGGTGCGAGCGATGCGGCCATGAAGGAGGCGTTCGACGGTCTCGAGGAGTACCCGTACGACGTCGAGGCGGCGAAGAAGCTCATCGACGAGGCCGGCGTCGCGGGCGAGGAGATCGTCATCGCGACCGCGCCGATCAGCAACGACTTCGCGGTGATCTCGCAGGGCGCGGCCGCGGCGGCGCAGTCGATCGGGCTCGAGGCGACCATCGAGACGGTGAGCCCGAGCGCGTACACCGCGCTGTTCTCCGACCCGACCGCCCGTGAGGGCATCGACCTGTTCTACACGTCGTGGTACCTGTCGAGCCCCGACCCGCTCGAGATGTACGGGGTGCTCCGCACCGACGAGTTCAGCAACTACGGCAACTGGAGCGACCCCGAGTTCGACGCCCTCGTGAACGAGGCCGTCGCGATCGACGACCCGGCCGCGCGCAGCGAGGTCACCGCACAGGCACAGCGCATCGCGAACGAGCAACTGCCGTGGCTGCCGCTGTTCCAGGGGCCGATGACCCTGTTCCTCGGTGACCGGGTCACCGGCGTGGCCCCGTCAGTGGCGTTCCTGTACTACCCGTGGGCGGCGACCATTGGCTCCCGTTGAGCTGAGCGTTGGCCCGGCGGTCGACGCCGGGCCCCGCCGCAGGGCGCCTCGCACCGGCGCAGAGGCGGGGAAGCGATGATCGCCGTCCGCCGGATCGCCGGCAAGCTCGGGGGGCTGCTGCTCACCCTGTTCCTGGCATCCGTGCTCGTGTTCTTCTCGCGCTTCCTGGTGCCGGACGATCCCGTGGCGTTCCTGCTGCGGGGCCGCAAGCCCAGCCCCGAGGCGGTGGCGCAGATCACGGCGCAGTACGGCCTCGACCTGCCGCCGTGGCAGCAGTACCTGATCTGGGTGGCGGGACTCCTGCAGGGTGACCTCGGGCGCTCGCTGCAGTACCGGCAGGACGTCACGGTCGTGCTCGGCGAACGACTGCCCGTCACTCTCGGGCTCGTCGTGATGGCGGGCACGATGATCGCGGTCGTCGGTCTCATCGCCGGCGCGATCGCCGCCCTGCACCGCGGTCGCCTGGCGGACCGCTCGATCCTCATCGGGCTCACCGTGCTCGGGGCCATCCCGTCGTTCGTCGGGTCGATCGTGCTCATCGCGGTGTTCGCGGTGCAGCTCGGCTGGTTCCCGTCGTTCGGATCGGGCGAAGGCTTCTGGGACACGGTGTACCACCTCGTGCTGCCGTCGATCGCCCTCGCGATCGTCTTCGTCGTGCTGGTCGGCAAGGTGACGCGGTCGTCGATGATCGACCAGCTCGACCGCGAGCATGTCGAGGTCGCGATCAGCCGCGGCATCAAGCGCGGCACGGTGATCCGCCGTCACGTCTTCCGCAATGCCGTCGGGCCGATCCTGACGGTGAGCGGGATGCTGGTGGCAGGGCTCCTCGTCGCGAGCTCCATCGTCGAGGCCGCCTTCGGTCTCGCCGGCATCGGCTCGCTGCTCGTGCAGTCGGTCGACCGTCTCGACTTCCCGGTCGTGCAGGCCATCGTCCTCCTCGTCGTGACCGCGTTCGTGCTCGTGAACGCCGTCATCGACGTCCTCGAACCCTGGATCGATCCCCGATCCGCCGCCGGAGCCGGTGCCCGATGACGACCACACCCACTCTCGCCGTGAAGGTGCTGCGCGCGCCGCGGCTGCCCCGCACCAGCGTGACCTTCGCGATCGCTCTCGGTGTGCTCGCCGCGATGACGCTGGCCGCGGTCTTCGCGTCGTTCCTCGCGCCGTACAACCCCGATGCCGTCGACTTCGCCGCGGTGAACGCGCCGCCGAGTCCGGCGCACTGGCTGGGCACCGACGGCCTCGGCCGCGACACGCTGAGCCGGCTCATCTACGGCGCGCGCACCGCCCTGCTGGGGCCGCTCCTCGTCGTGGTCGCGTCGACCGTGCTCGGCATCCTCCTCGGGCTCCTCGCCGGCTGGCGCGGCGGCTGGATCGACGCCGTGCTCGGGCGCGTGTTCGACGTGCTGTTCGCGTTCCCGTCGCTGCTCATCGCCATCATGGCGGTCGCGCTGTTCGGCAAGGGTCTCGTCGCTCCGGTCATCGCGATGAGCATCGCCTATGCTCCCTTCGTCGCACGCCTGACGCGCTCGCTCATCGCGGCCGAGCGCACCCGCCCCTACGTCGCGGCGTATCGCGTGCAGGGCTTCGGCGGCGCGTGGATCGCTCTGCGGCGCGTGCTGCCGAACGTCACGCCGATCGTCGGGGCGCAGTCGACGCTCAACTTCGGGTACGTGCTCGCCGAGCTCGCTGCGCTGTCGTTCCTCGGCCTGGGCGTGCAGCCGCCCACGGCCGACTGGGGCGCGATGATCAACGAGGCGCAAGCCGGGCTCATCGGCGGGCACTTCCTGCCCGCGATCGTGCCGGCGGCCGCCGTGGTCGTGGTCGTCGTGGCCGTCAACATCATCGGGGAAGAGCTCTCCGACCGCATCGGTGGGGAGATCCCGGCATGACCGCAACCGAGACCGTCGTCGATCCGGCAGCCGCGCCGACGGAGCCGAACCCGGCACTGCTCGACATCCGCGACCTGACGCTGCACCTCGCCGACGGCACGCGGCTGCTGCACGGCATCTCGCTGTCGGTCACCGCCGGTGAGACGGTCGGCCTCGTCGGCGAGTCCGGATCGGGCAAGTCGCTGACCGCGCGGACGGTGCTGGGACTCGTCCCCGACCGCTCGGCGATCACCGGCGACGTCGTGCTGGACGGGGCGGGGGTCCTCACCGCTTCCGCGCCCGAGCTCCGGCATCTCCGCCGCCGCGGCGCGGCGATGATCTTCCAGGACCCGCGCGCGGGCATCAACCCGATGCGCACGATCGGCGATCACCTCACCGAGGCGCTGCGCCTCGCAGAGGGATGGTCGACGGATGCTGCGCGGGCGCGCGCCGTCGAACTGCTCGAGGCGGTGCGCCTCCCACGCCCCGAAGATCACCTGCACCAGTACCCGCACGAGTTCTCGGGAGGGATGCTGCAGCGCGTCATGATCGCGGGAGCCCTGACGACGTCGCCGAAGCTGCTGGTGTGCGACGAGCCCACCACGGCCCTCGACGTGACCACCCAGGCCGAGATCATCGGCGTGCTCACCGAGCAGCGCGCGAGCCGGGGCATGGGCATGCTCTTCATCACGCACGACCTCAACCTGGCCGCATCGCTCTGCGACCGCGTCTACGTCATGAGCGGCGGGCAGGTCGTCGAGCAGGGCCGCGCGCACGACGTGCTGCGCGACCCGCGGGCCGAGTACACGCGGCGACTGGTCGCCGCGACACCGACGCTCGTCGGCGCCGCGCCCGGTGCCACCCCGGGTCACAGGATCGGCGACCCTGCGCAGCACGCCGGGGCGCAGCATCCGTCCACCGGCGCGTCGTCGGCGACCTCCGATCCCGTGCACGATGACGGCGGGACGGATGCTGCGGTCGCCGCCGTGCCCGCGCGCGCCATGCTCGAGGCGTCCGGGGTGTCGAAGACCTACGTGCGCCGTGGCAAGGAGCCGGTGCGCGCGGTCATCGACGCGTCGGTCGCGGTTCCTCGGGGCGGCGCGCTGGGCGTGGTGGGGGAGTCGGGGTCGGGCAAGTCCACACTCGCGCGCATGATCGTCGGGCTCGAGGCCGCCGACAAGGGCGACATCCGCGTCGATGGTCGTGAGCGCACCGCCGTGCCGCGCACCCGGCGCGCGAGGATCGCCCACGCGCGCAGCGTGCAGATGGTGTTCCAGGACCCCTACCTGTCGCTGGACCCGCGGATCAGGGCGGGCCGGGCCATCGAAGACGCCCTGCGCCTGCACACCGCACTGAGCGCGACAGAGGCTCGCTCGCGCGTGCTCGACCTGCTCGCCCAGGTCGGACTGGGGGAGAAGCACGCTCTGGCGCGGCCGCGGACGCTCTCGGGCGGTCAGCGGCAGCGAGTCGCGATCGCGCGCGCCCTCGCGATCGAACCGGACGTGCTCGTGATGGACGAGGCGACGAGCGCGCTCGATGTCTCGGTGCAGGCGCAGGTGCTCGATCTCGTCGACCACATCCGGCGGGAGCGTGGACTCACCGTGCTCTTCATCAGCCACGACCTCGCTGTCGTCAGGCGCGTGTGCGACGAGACGGTCGTGATGCGCCGCGGCGAGATCGTCGAGCGCGGCCGCACGGCGGAGCTGCTCGCCGCGCCTCAGCACGAGTACACGCGGCTGCTCATCGACTCGGTTCCCCAGCCCGGGTGGGACGCGGAGGCGGCAGGCGCCGAGGTCGAGGCCGCGGGCGTCGAACCCGATGCTCCGGAGGAGCGAGCCGACGACGGCGATGCCGAGGCGGCAGCTGTGGAGGCGGCGAGGGTCGAGGCCGCAGGACAGGCGCGGTGATCGTCATCCCGCGGCGGACGCCCGCGCGCGGCAGGATGGAGGCGTGTTCAGCGTCGAACTGATCCCTGACGCCGAGCTCGACCGCGCGGTCCGAGAGGACTGGGACCGGCTGCTCGGGGCCGATCTGCCGAGCTCGGGGCGCAATCCCGCGCCGAGCAACCGTCCGCACGTGACGCTGGCGGTGCGCGAGCGGCTCGACCCGGCGGACTTCGCCGGCCTGGCCGACCTGCTCCCCGTGCCGCTCGATCTCGGGGGAGTGCTGCTCCTCGGTCACAGGGACCGCTACGTCCTCGCACGCCAGGTCATCGTGAGCTCCGCGCTGCTGGCGGTGCACCGAGCCGTCGCCGAGATCGCCGGCAGGCCGGAGCCGCGCTACTCGAACACGGGCATCGATCACTGGACTCCCCACGTCACTCTGGCGCGAGGACTCACCGCCGTTCGACTGGCGACGGCGATGCGCTTGATCAAGGCACCTCACGTCAGCGGTCAGGCCACGGGTGCGCGGGTGTGGGATGCCGAGGCCCGGCGTGTCACCACGATCCGATGACTTCCTCGCAGGCCGCGTGAGCGGTCAGTCGGCGAGGGCGAGTGCGCGGAACGGCTCGCGCGGCGGAGCCGGCGGCTGCGGCATCCGCTCCGGCTGCTGCCTGGCGCGCATCGTCCGCAGGTAGAGCTCATCGATGAGGGCGGTCGCGAGGCGCACGAGCTTCGCGATCTCGGCGTCGTCGCGGTCGACCCAGGCGCAGCGGGGCTCGTCGCCGACGGGCACGAAGCCGTCGTGCTGCTCCCACGCGACCAGCGTGCGCTCGGCGCCCAACACGTGCTGCTGCCACCACACCTGACGCAGGTAGGACCGAGGGATGCTGCGCCACGCCTTGTTCGTCGTCTTGATCTCGGCGAGGGTGATGCGACCGACGCCGTCGACCGCGATGCCGTCGGGGGTCGCGAGGTGGCGCTTCTCGACGACCGCGTGGAAAAGGGCCGACGACGGCTGGATGCCGTGGGTCGCGGCGACCCACCCGGCGATCTCGGGCTCGCGCGCGCGACCGTGCGCGGTGTAGGCGTTGCCGGAGAACCCGGAGCCGAGGAGCTTGGCGTCGGCGGCGCGGGCGATTGCCTTGTCGGAGGTGAGGGTGGCGACATCCGTCGCGGTGATGCCCCTCGACCGAGCGCGCACCCAGGCCACCCGGTCGCGCGAGTCCGCCACGATGCGGGCGGCGACCTCCGGTGCCTGCGCCACGAGCCCGGACGGGCGCGCGACGGAGTGCTCGGGATTCACCCTTCGAGGCTACGCCGCCGACCCGACATCCGCCGCCTGCGACGCGCTGACCACCCGTGCGCCTCGACGCGCGGCCGCTCCCAGGTCCGCCGTCCCTCCGCGCGCGGCGGGCGGCGCGCGGATCATGTGCTCTCGCCGAGGTGACACGATCGGTGCGCGCGCAACGTGTGCGCTCGGCGACAGCACATCACCTCGTCGCAGCGCAGCGGACCTTCCTCCCCAGCACGCGCATCGGTAGCGACCTCCACGAAGTCGACGGGAGACCCAACGGCCCGCGCCACAGAGCCGACCATGGGTCATGCCCAGTCATCTTTCCTTCGCGGATGCCTCGGCCGCGGTCCGCTCGCGAGCCCAACTGCGTTCCGAGGGGATGAGCGAACGTGAGATCGCGCGAGCGGTCGCAGATGGCGAACTGCGCAGGCTCCAGCGCAACCGGTTCGTGGCGGAATCGGTCTGGAGCGATCTGTGGCCGGAGTCGCGGCACCTGGTCGAGCTGAGCGCGGCCGCTGCCGAGATGCGTGCCGGAGGGGGTGTCGCCGCGTACGAGTCCGCAGGTGTACTGCACGCGCTGCCGTTCTATCGGCACATCCCCGACGCGGTGCACTTCACCCTTCCCTCGAGCAGAGGGATGCCGAGCCGCCCGGGCCTCCGGCGGCACCGCGATCGTCTGCCGGACGATCACATCGACGTCCTGTTCGGCATCCGCTGCACGTCCCTCGAGAGAACCGTGTTCGACCTGGTCCGGACGCTCAGTCCCGAAGCGGCCATCGCGGCCGCTGACGCGGCGCTGCGCCAGGTGGCGATGAGGAAGGACGGCTACGACGAGGCCGCCGCTGAAGCGTGGCGAGAGCGCATGATCGAGCTCTGCGGTCGATCTCGGGGAATGCGCGGCATCCGTCAGGCTGAAGCGGCGATCCGCTTCGTCGACGGGCGCTCGGAGTCGCCGGGTGAATCGGTCAGCCGACTACAGCTCTCTCGCCTCGGATTCCGGCGGCTGATGCTGCAGGTCGCTGTGCCGGGGCCATCCGGCAAGGACTACTCCGTCGACATCGAGATCGAAGACGTGCGCACCTTCTTCGAGTTCGACGGGAAGGGCAAGTATCTCGACGAGGCGATGCGCTCCGGAAGGACACTGGAACAGGTCCTTCTCGATGAGAAGCGCCGCGAGGACTGGATCCGGGGCGGGACGCAGAAGCGCCTGGTGCGTGCCGAGAGTGCGCACATCGTCACGCCCGAGGCGCTTGCACAGCGACTCTCGGCGTTCGCGGTCCGCCCACCTCGCCGCTGACCGCTCCCACGCCGCTGGACAGATCATGTGCTCTCGCCGAGGTGACACGATCCGCGCGCGTGGATCGTGTGCACTCGGCGAGAGGACACGATCTCGACGCGACCGGTGGCGCGCAAGGGGGGTTGCGGTCGGACGTGGCGGTGGCATCCTCGGGGCATGGACACCATCACTTCAGGCGAGTTCCGTGCGTTCCCCGGTGTCGAGGACTGGCATCCGCGCGTCACCGGGGCATTCGCGCTGTTCCGCACGGGCACGTTCGCGGTCGGGGCGCAGCTGTTCGGCGCGATCGCCGAGCTGGCAGAGGCCGCCGACCACCACCCCGACGTCGACGTCCGGTACACCACCGTGCGCGTGCGGCTCATGACCCACTCGGCGGGCGGGCTGACGGCGAAGGACGCCGAGCTCGCGGCGCGGATCTCCGAGGCCGCGCGCGAACTCGACATCCCGGCAGAGACCGGACGGATGCTCGATGTGATGCTCGCCGTCGCGACGCCGGACCCCGGTGCGGTCGTGCCGTTCTGGAAGGCGGCGACCGGATTCTCCGAGGTGCGCGACGGCGTCCTGTTCGACAAGGACGGCCGGGGCCCGCTCATCTGGTTCCAGCCGGTCGACAAGCCGCTGCGCGGCCGGTCGCACCTCGACGTCAACGGCCCGCGCGACGTCATCGAGAAGCGGCTCGACGCCGCACTGGCCGCGGGCGGCGTCATCGTCGACGACTCGCACGCGCCGGAATGGTGGACGCTCGCGGATGCGGACGGCCACAAGGTCGACCTCTGCCCCTGGCGGACCTGACGCCGAAGAGCTCGTCCTCCTGGCGTCAGAACGCGGCGGCGCCCGCCTCCGCGACGGTCTGATCCTGCTCGCCCGACCCGCCGCTGACTCCCACCGCGCCGACGACCTTGCCGTCACGGCTGAGCGGCACGCCGCCGGCGAAGATCGCGACGCCGCGGCCGTGCGCGTTGGTCGTGTGGATGCCGAAGAACTGCTGCGTCGGCTGGGAATTGTCGCCGAGATCCTTGGTCGAGATGTCGAACGCCTTCGACGTCCATGCCTTGCTCATCGAGATCTCGATGCTGCCGATCCAGGCACCGTCCTGGCGCACGTGCGCGACGAGATTGCCGCCCGCGTCGACGACGGCGATGTTCATGGGCTGGCCGATCTCGTCGGCGCGCTTCTCAGCGGCTTCGATCACACGACGGGCGTCTGCGAGGGTCACGGACATGGGAGTTCCTTTCGTGGGAGGGAGACGGATGCGCCGGGCCCGAGGCATCCGAGGGATCACGCGGTTGTGATGTATCCGTGGGGGTTGAGCACGTACTTCTTCGCGGCGCCCTGGTCGAAGTCGGCGTAGCCGCGCGGGGCGTCTTCGAGCCCGATGGGCGTGGCGCCCACGGCGTCGGCGATGTGCACCTTGTCGTGCAGGATCGCCATCATCAGCTGCCGGTTGTACTTCATGACCGGGCATTGGCCGGTGGTGAACGAGAGCGACTTGGCCCAGCCGAGGCCGAGCCGCAACGACAGCGAGCCGACCTTCGCCGCTTCGTCGATGCCGCCCGGGTCGCCGGTGACGTAGAGCCCGGGGATGCCCAGCGCGCCGCCGGCGGCGGTGATGTCCATCAGCGAGTTGAGCACCGTCGCGGGCGCCTCGTGCGAGGCATCCGCTCCGTGTCCGCGCGCTTCGAAGCCGACGGCGTCGACGGCGGAGTCGACCTCGGGGACGCCGAGGATCTGCGCGATCTGCTCCTTCGGGTCACCCTTCGACACGTCGACGGTCTCGCAGCCGAACGAGCGGGCGCGAGCCAGGGCGGTCCGCGTTGAGGTCGCCGACGATGACGACGGCGGCACCGAGCAGCTGCGCACCGACGGCCGCGGCCAGCCCGACGGGTCCGGCGCCGGCGATGTAGACCGTGGACCCCGGGCGCACGCCGGCGGTGTAGGCGCCGTGGAAGCCGGTGGGGAAGATGTCGGACAGCATGGTGAGGTCGAGGATCTTCTCGAGTGCCTGGTCGCGGTCGGGGAACACCAGCAGGTTCCAGTCGGCGTAGGGGACGAGGACGTATTCGGCCTGGCCGCCCACCCAGCCGCCCATGTCGACGTAGCCGTAGGCGCTGCCAGGGCGGTCGGGGTTGACGTTGAGGCAGATGCCGGTCTTGCCCTCTTTGCAGTTGCGGCAGCGGCCGCACGCGATGTTGAACGGCACCGAGACGATGTCGCCGACCTTGATGAACTCGACGTCGGGGCCGACCTCGACGACCTCGCCGGTGATCTCGTGGCCGAGCACGAGTCCCGCGGGCGCGGTGGTGCGGCCGCGGACCATGTGCTGGTCGGAGCCGCAGATGTTCGTCGACACGGTCTTGAGGATCGCGCCGTGGGGCACCTTCCTGCCGACATTCGCGGGATTGACCCCCGGCCCGTCCTTCAGCTCGAACTCGGGGTAGTCGGTGTCGATGACCTCGACCTCGCCCGGACCCTTGTAGGCCACCGCCCTGTTTGCAGACATCGTCGTCCTCTCCGTCGCGCGACAGACGTGGTCGTGCCGCTTCGTCGTGCTGGGGCTCGCGTTCGAGCTTCGTCCTCCCGGAGGACGGGCGCAATGGGGTCCGATGTGCAGGCACAGCGGAAGGCGGGGGCGCCGATACCGGCACCCCCGCCTCGCTTCTCAGCTCATCGACTCAGTCGACGTCGCCGTTCGCGTGGTCGTGGTCGGGCGCGAGGCCGCCGCCACCGGGAAGGTTGACGGTGCCCTCCGGACCGGCCGGAGCCGGGAACGAGAAGTTCCCGGGCACCTTCGTGCCCACCACGCCGTTCACCGACTCCGTGGAGTACGCGTACGTCATCACGGCCGCCGCGATCGCATCGGAGTTGACGTCCAGCGCGTCGAGCGCGAGGTTGTCGATGTCGTCGCACGCCAGGTGGTAGCAGGGGTCGTACTGCTGTCCGGCCGTGCCGCCCCAGATCAGCGCCTGCTGCGCGGTCTTGACCACTTCGGCGCCCGTGAACAGACCGCCCGCGGGGATGCCGTTCTGGATGAACGCCTGGTAGTCGCTGCGGCCGCTGAACTGCGCGTCGTCGTACGGCACGCCCGCCCATGTGTAGTAGCTCTCGAACAGATCCTCGATCTGGATGGAGCCCTCGGGGATCGGCACACCGGCAGGGGCGTCCCAACCCGACTCATCGCCGTCGTACACCATGAAGATGTAGTTCGGCGACGCGACCATGTCGAAGTTCAGGTAGAGCGCGACCTCGTCGAGCGTGCCCTCCGCCTTCCGCTCCTCGACCCACGCGCGTGAGCCGAGCAGCCCGCTCTCCTCAGCGCCCCACCACGCGAAGCGGACGGTGTTCTGGGGCTTGAGCTTCGAGATCTGCTGGGCGATCTCGAGCAGCGCCGACGAGCCGCTGCCGTTGTCGTTGATGCCGGGACCGGCCAGCACCGAGTCGAGGTGCGCACCCGCCATCACGACGTTCGCGTCGTTCACGCCGGGAAGCTCTGCGATCACGTTGACCTGCGGACGCGATTCCGGCTGGTCGACGACGATGTGCGCGGTCGATCCTGCCTGGGCCAGCGCAGCGCCGTCCGCGAAGCTCGCACCCACGACGGGGATGTTGAGCGGCGTCTGGTTGATGCCGAACAGCGTGCCCGTGACGAGGCCCGAACGAAGCTCGGTGTTGCCCTGGTTGAAGATGATCACTGCCTCGGCACCGGCCGTCTGCGCGTTGATCGCCTTGACGCCGAACTCGCAGGTGCCGCGCTGGATCAGCGCGATGTCGTTGGGCCCCGAGAAGTCGAGACCGACGAAGTCCGACGCCTCGCACCCGCTCGTGACCGGATCCCGCGGCATGGCGAGGACGATGTCGACGGGGATCACGTTGCCCGTGATCTCGCCATAACCCGTTCCGGTGAAGTTGCCCGACTCGTACTCGGCGGCGACCGGGGTCAGCTGCTCGAGCAGGGGCGGCGGCACGAAGGTGAACGGGAACTCGTCGAGCTCGACGTTCCAGCCTGCCGCCTCGAGTGTGTCGACCACGTAATCGACGCTCGCGGTGTAGCCCGGCGTGCCGGCCGCACGAGTGTCGCCGTTGGCATCCGCGATCGCCTGCAGCGCCCTCTCGTGCTCGAGGACCCCGTCGACGGTCACACACGAGAGGAGCTTCTCGTACGTGTTGTTCGTGCGCGTCTCGCATGCCTGGGTGGGGGCTGCGACAGCGCCGCCTGCGGGAACCAGTGCCAGGGCCGCGACCGCCGAGGTCGCGATCACCGCCACTTTGGCGCGCTTGGAAAGTGTTCTAGATGGGTACATCGTCTTCCCCTCCAATGCGGGCGTCATCGTTGACACCCATTGCGAGGGAGCATATTCAAAGCCGTCCGCGCGGCAAAGTGAAGAAAATGTGAGAATTTGAGCCAGTCGTCTGCGCACATCGCCCGCGCGACGTCTTCCGGTCTCGATTTGGCGGTGGGCGCAGCATCCCTTACCCTTGATGAAGCCGAAGACCGCCGGTCATCGACGTGCGTGCGAACTCACGGAGATCGAAGCTCTGCAACGCAGGGGCCCGCGCAGGTGTCACGAACGATTCTCCTGATTCAGGAATCCTGCTCCGTGCGCTTGCGCCGGAGCTTTTTTGTTGCCGCGACGAGCAGATGAGCGGATGCCTTCGGCCGGCGCCCCGCCACCGCGGAGCGTCTCATTCACACAAGGAGTGGCCATGGCGCAGAAGGAAGCATCGGTCGCCGAGCTCACGAAGAACTTCGAGGACTCGACCGCCGTTCTGCTGACCGAGTACCGCGGTCTGACGGTTGCCCAGCTCAAGGAGCTGCGCAACAGCATCCGTCAGGACGCGGAATACGCCGTGGTGAAGAACACGCTGACCAAGATCGCCGCGAACAACGCGGGGATCACGTCGCTGGACGACGACCTCAAGGGTCCGTCGGCCATCGCATTCGTGCACGGTGACCCGGTCTCCGTCGCGAAGGGTCTCCGTGCCTTCGCCAAGGCACACCCTCTTCTCGTGATCAAGGGCGGTTTCTTCGACGGAAACCCCCTGAGCGCTGACGAGGTCAACAAGCTCGCCGACCTCGAGAGCCGTGAAGTCCTGCTGGCGAAGCTCGCCGGTGCGATGAAGGCCTCGATGACCAAGGCGGCATACGTCTTCAATGCGCTTCCGTCGAAGGCCGTCCGCACGGTCGACGCGCTGCGCGAGAAGCAGGAGTCCGCGGCCTGATAACGGCCTCGGCATAGCAAACCACTATCAAGGAGAAACATCATGGCAAAGCTCAGCACTGAGGAGCTGCTCGACGCGTTCAAGGAGCTCACGCTCATCGAGCTCAGCGAGTTCGTCAAGGCGTTCGAGGAGACCTTCGACGTCACCGCCGCCGCCCCGGTCGCGGTTGCCGCTGCGGGCGCGCCCGCCGGTGCCGCTCCGGAAGAGGTCGAGGAGAAGGACTCGTTCGACGTCGTCCTCGAGGCCGCCGGCGACAAGAAGATCCAGGTCATCAAGGTCGTCCGCGAGCTCACCTCGCTCGGCCTCGGTGAGGCGAAGGCCGTCGTCGACGGTGCTCCGAAGGCGGTCCTCGAGGGCGCCAACAAGGAGACCGCCGACAAGGCGAAGGCCGCTCTCGAAGAGGCCGGCGCGACGGTTACCCTCAAGTAATCCCGCGCTGCTTCTGCAGCGATTCCACGAAGGCCCCGGGTGCTCGGCATCCGGGGCCTTCGTCGCCTGTGGGCTCAGGCGGTGCCGAGCGGGCCGACGCCGATGATCGCGGACGCGTCATCGTCGACGGGTGCGGTGGAATTGCGCACGACGAGCGGCGACGACTCGTACAGGCGATGGGTGGGCGCGTTCGGGTCGTCGAGCTGCCACATCAGCAGCTGGACCGCGGCGCGTCCCTGCTGGTGCGGACGCTGCTGCAGCGTGGTGAGCGAGAACATGTCGGCGTAGGCGTGGTCGTCGATGCCGACCACGCTGAGCCGCTCCGGAACGCGGATCCCCAACCGTCGCGCGGCGATGATGGCCCCGACGGCGACCTCGTCGCACACCCCGACGATCGCCGTCGGACGCGTCCGGCGGTCGCCGAGCAGCTCGACGGCGGCGCCGTAGCCGCCGGGCATCGTCACCTGCGACTGGACATGGCGAGCGGATGCCTCGAGCCCGGCCTCGCGCATCGCCGAGAGATACCCGTCCAGGCGCCGGCCGTCGCCGAAGCTGGTGTGCCGCCCGTCGGGGTCGCCGCCGAGGAAGACGACCTCGCGATGCCCGAGGCCGAGGACATGGTCGGTGGCGATGCGGGCGGCCGCCGCGTCGTCGATCGAGACCGCGTTGGTGCCGACGTCGTAACCGCCGACCGCCACGACCGGCTTGCCGAATGCGACGAGGCGTTCGAGTTCCCGCGCGTTGGGTTCGATGCCGACCGCGATCAGGCCGTCGAACCTCTTGCGGGCGAGGAAGTGCTCGAACATCTCGCGGCGGGCGGCCGACTCGGGAGGCGCACCGTAGAGAGCGAGGTCGTATCGGCGCTCGAGGAGCGCATCCTGGATGCCCTCCAGCACCTGGGAGAAGAACCACCGGTCGAGCGACGGCATGACGACACCCACGGTCTGCGTGCGTCCGGTCACGAGGCTCACGGCGCTCGTGGTGGGCACGTAGCCCAGGGCGGCCGCGGCATCCCTCACCCGCTGACGAGTCGCGGCGGAGACGTACCCCGAGCCCGTGAGCGCGCGCGACGCCGTCGATTTCGAGACGCCTGCCGTCCGCGCAACATCGGCGATGCCCGCCATCGGGTCCTCCTCGCGCGCCCGGGGACGCCGCCGTCACCCGGGATTCTGGAACCGGTTCCACGGGTCATTGTGCCGGGATTGCACACCTCCCACCAGTACACGAGTCGGTATTTACCGACTCGTGATGTGGGGTCATTGTGTGCCCCAGCGGCATCCCCTAGTTTGAGCATGGAATCGGTTCCCGATCTCACATGTGCGGAGCCCGAGAGGCGTGGCTTCGCGAACTCGAAGAGGAGGCAGACACATGACTGCACTGCGATCACGTCGTCGACACGGCTATATCGCGCTGGGACTGACGGCCGTCGCGGCACTCACGCTCGCCGGTTGCGCCGAGGGCGGCGATGAGGGCGGCGACAGCGGCTCGGTCGAAGGAGAGACCGTCGAGATCGCCGGCGGCATCACCGGCTCGGAGGCGGAGAACCTCCAGAAGACCTTCGAACAGTTCGAGGAGGACACCGGCATCACCGTCAACTACACCGGTGACAAGGGGTTCGAGGGCAACATCGTCACGAAGGTGGCAGGCGGATCCGCGCCCGACATCGCCATCGTGCCGCAACCGGGCCTCTTCCGCTCGCTCGTCGAGACCGGCGAGGTCAAGGAGGGCACGGCGGAGGTCGAGGCCAACGTCGACGAGTACTGGTCCTCCATCTGGAAGGACACGGGCTCGGTGGACGGTACGTTCTACGCCGCACCGATGCTGGCCAACCTGAAGGGCTACGTCTGGTACTCGCCGAAGAGCTTCGCCGAGTGGGGCGTCGAGCCGGCGACGACGTGGGACGAGCTCATCACGCTGACCGACACCATTCGCGAGAAGACGGGCGAGCCGCCGTGGTGCGCCGGATTCTTCTCGGAAGCCGCGTCCGGGTGGCCCGGGACGGACTGGGTCGAGGACCTCGTGCTGCGCCAGGCCGGACCGGACGTGTATGACAGCTGGGCAGCCGGAGACACGCCGTTCACCGACCCCGACATCGAGGCGGCATTCGACTCCGTAGGCGAGATTCTGCTCAATCCGGACTACGTCAACGCTGGATTCGGCGACGTCAAGAGCATCAACTCGACGGCATTCGGTGACCCCATTGCTGCCGCTGTGGCGAACGGCACGTGCGCGCTGACCCACCAGGCATCCTTCCTCACGGCCAACTTCCTCACCGCGAAGACGGCAGATGGCGCGACGCCGGAGGTCGGACCGGATGGCGACGTGTACGCCTTCCTGCTCCCCGGCCCGGAAGCAGGCGAGCTCGCGGTCGAGGGCGGCGGCGAACTGGTGACCGCGTTCTCGGATGATGCGGCAACGCAGCAGGTGCTCGAATTCATGTCGACGCCGGAGTTCGCCGACGCGCGCGTGAAGCTCGGCGGTGCCATCTCGGCCAACACCGGTGCCGACCCGACGCTGGCATCGAGCGAGTTCCTGACCGAGGCGATGAAGATCGTGCAGGACCAGAACACGGTGTTCCGCTTCGACGCCTCCGACCTGATGCCGGCGACCGTCGGCTCGGGCTCGTTCTGGCGCGGCATGGTCGACTGGATCGACGGCAAGCCGACGCCGCAGGTCCTGAGCGACATCCAGGCGGGATATCAAGACTGATCCATCGCATCCCGGTGCCGGGTCCGCACGCTCGACGTGCGGCCCCGGCGTCGGGGTGAGTCATCCGTCGACGTCGACGGGGGAAGGCGAAACATGTCTCAGACCACAACATCGGCGGCTGACGAGGCGCAGGGCACGCCTCCGCCGGAACGCGGAGGAAGGAAGCCTCCGTCGCGCCGGACGACGCGACTCGTCGTCACGATCGGGCTCATCCTGATCGCGGCACTGATCGTCTTCCTCCTGCTCAGCCCCCCGAACCCGGACGCTCGACCGGTCTCGCTCGGATTCTCGTACAACTCGTTCTTCCAGTGGATCGGCAACATGGGGCCGATCGTGCAGATCCCCATCATCCTGGTGATCTTCGCTGCGGTGGTCGGCATCCTCCTGGTCCTGATCGAGTACGCACCGCGCGCCGGCAAAGGCTACTTCTGGCTGCGGCTCATCTCGTGCTTCGCGATCCCGTTCCTCGCGTTCATGATGCTGCGGCCGTACCAGGGCGCCGTGATCTACGTGATCGCGATCGCCCTCATCGCCGGTGGTCTCCTGTTCTGGGCCGACTACCGGGCGAGCGAGGGCGCCGGCTATCTGTACCAGCTGACGCTCTTCATGGCGCCCGCCGCCATCGCGATCCTCGTCGGCCTCGTCTATCCGAGCATCGCGACCATCATCCAGTCTTTCTTCGACAAGACCGGGGAGAACTTCGTCGGCCTGGAGAACTACGTGTGGGCCTTCACGAACCCGCAGGGGTTCTGGTCCATCATCAACACGCTCATCTGGGCGATCTTCGCACCGGTCTTCGCGACGGTCGTCGGCCTGGCGTACGCGGCCTTCATGGAGCGGGCGCGCGGCGAGCGCTTGCTGAAGCTGCTGGTGTTCATGCCGTTCGCGATCGCCCCGGTGAGCATCAGCCTCATCTGGAAGTTCGTCTACGACTACCGCCAGGGCGAGCAGATCGGAACCCTCAACGCGATCGTCGTCGCGTTCGGCGGTCAGCCCGTGCCGTGGCTGGACATCTGGCCCCTGGTCAACACGTTCTGCCTGCTGTTCGCTTTCGTCTGGGCGCAGACCGGGTTCGCGATGGTCGTGCTCTCGGCCGCGATGAAGGCGGTCCCGGTTGAGCAGCTCGAAGCGGCCCAGCTCGATGGCACCTCGGCCTGGCAGCGGTTCATCAACGTGACGGTGCCGGGCATCCGCACGTCGATCATCGTCGTCCTGACGACCGTCACCATCGCCGCCCTGAAGCTGTACGACATCGTGGCGGTGATGACCGGCGGGCGGGCGAACTCGACAGTGCTCGGCTTCGAGATGGTCAACCAGCAGCAGCGGTTCCAGAGCTACGGACACTCGGCGGCGCTCGCCGTGCTGATCTTCGTCTTCGTGACACCACTGATCATCTACAACGTGTTGCAGCTGCGTAAGCAGAGGGAGGTGCGCTGATGACCGCCGTCGACTCCAAGACCATGCCGCAGACCACCAAGGCGGAGGCGCGGAGGGTCGCGCGTGAGACGCGTCGCAACGAGGCGCTCGCGCACAAGCGGCTGACCTCGCCGCTGGCGACCATCTTCGCGGTCGCGATCGCGTTCCTGTGGACGATCCCGACGCTCGGCCTGCTCATCACGTCGTTCCGCCCGGGCGCCGACTCGGCGACGTCAGGCTGGTGGACGGTCTTCACCAACCCCGACTTCACGCTCGGCAACTACCAGGACGCGCTCACGTCCGGTGGCACCGCCCTGACGCTGGGCGAGTCGTTCCTGAACTCGCTCGCGATCACGATCCCGGTCACGATCTTCGCCCTGGCCGTCGCGTCGCTCGCCGCGTACGCGTTCGCGTGGATGGACTTCAAGGGCCGCGGGTTTCTGTTCGTCGCGGTGTTCGCCCTGCAGATCGTCCCGATCCAGATGGCGCTCGTGCCGCTGCTGAGTCTGTTCTCGAGGGGTCTCGAGATCGGCGACGTGCAGATTTTCCCGGGGCTCGAGATGCGCGAGGTCGACCACAGCTTCGCGACGGTGTGGATCGCCCACGTCATCTTCGCGATGCCGCTGGCGATCTTCCTCCTGCACAACTTCATCTCGGAGATCCCCTCCGACGTGATCGAGGCGGCTCGCGTCGACGGCGCAGGGCACGGGCAGATCTTCTTCCGGATCATCCTGCCGCTGGCGACGCCGGCGCTCGCGTCGTTCGCCATCCTCGAGTTCATCTGGGTGTGGAACGACCTGCTCGTCGCGACGATCTTCGCCCCGACGACATCACTGCCGATGACGCAGACGCTGAACTCCTTGTCCGGCACCTGGGGCAACCAGTGGTTCCTCGTGTCGGCGGGCGCGTTCCTCGTGCTGTTCGTGCCGATCATCGTGTTCCTTGCACTGCAGCGGTTCTTCGTGCGCGGGCTCATGGCCGGCGCGACGAAGGGCTGAGAACCACAGAGAAAGGATGCCGCGGGCCCGCGTCTCACGTGGGCTCGCGGCATCCGTTCACGATGTCGTGGCCCCGGGTCAGCTGGTGCAGCCGAGCCGCGACTGGATCGAGCGCATCGCGTCGATCTCGGCGGTCTGGCCGTTCTTGATCGCGGTCGCGACCTCGAGGGCGCGCGGGTCGGTGCCGAGTTCGAGAAGCGCTTCGGCCATCGGGATCGCGCCCTCGTGATGGCGGACCATCAGCGTGAGGAACTGGCAGTCGGCCTCGACGCCGGTCGCCGCCTTCAGCGCGGCGAGCTCGTCAGCGGATGCCATGCCCATCGCCGCGTGAGCCTCTTCGTCCGTCATCGGCTCGGCGGACGAGCCGCCGTGGGCGTGCTCCGAGCCCCCGGCATCCATCCACTGCATCATCGGCCCGCCCGACTGGGGGAGACCCCACTGCACAAGCCAGTCGTACATCTCACCGCGCTGGCCGGCCTGACCGGTGGCGATGTCGTAGGAGAGCACGCGCAGCTCTTCGTCGTCGGTCTTGCCGTAGATCTCCATCGCCATCTCGATCGCCTGCGCGTGGTGCACCTGCATGTCGCGGGAGAACCCGGCCTCAGGAGAGTCGGTGCCCGGAGCTGATGGGGCCGCCTGGGAGCCGAAGGTCGAGAAGCGCCCCACCGCGAACGCGAGGCCGGCGATGAGGATGAGCGCGACGACGATCACGAACCACCGCCGGGAGCTCCCCGCCGAGGGCTCGTCCGACACGTCGCGGCCTACTTCTTGCCGGGAGCGTCGAACGCGCCGGTGCACGCGGCGTTCGGCTCGGGCGCGTTGGTGCTCTTCCAGTACGCCTTGATGAACTCCTCGATGCGCTCGTCGTCGGCCGAGTCGACCTTGAGCTGCGCGTTCCAGGCAGTCACCGCGATGGGGGTGTCCATGTCGTTGTACGGCGAGAGCACCGTGTAGGTCGACGGCAGCTCGCCCTCGAGCGTGGCGATGTCGTCGTCCGAGACCTGTGCGGGGTCGTACGTGATCCAGACCGCGCCGTGCTCGAGAGCGTGCACGGCGTTCTCGTTCGGAACCGGCTCCGTGTACACGCCGCAGTTCAGCCACATCACGTTGTGGTCGCCGCCGGCCGGGGGAGTCTGCGCGTAGTCGACGGCGCCGTCGACGTGGTTCGCGGTGTTCGTGAAGGTCTCGACGCCCTCGATGCCGCTGCCGTCGCTGTCTCCGCGGGCATACGACGGGGCCGGGGCCGGCGCGAAGACGATCGACGCGACGATCGCCGCGACGACCAGGACCGCGGCCGTCGAGCCGACGGCCCACCACACGAGCTTGCTGCGCTTGCGCTTGGCGAGCTGCTTCTGATATTCGGCCAGCTTCTCCTGGCGCTTCTGCTCGCGCTGCTGCTTGACGGTGAGGTCGATCTTCGCCTGGGTGGCGGGGTTGCCGCTCTTGCGCTTCTCGTCGGGGGACGGGGTCATTCTCGTGATCTCTGCCAATCGATGGACCGGGGCGCCCGGCGCGAGCCGCTCGAAGGCGGCTGACGGGTCGCCCTCATCTTATGCGAGCGCATGAGTCCACCCCTGAGAACGAGCCGACAGCCGGCACCTTCGCCCGGGGGCCGGACCAGCCGTGGGATAACGCTTGCGGGCCGGGTGGAGGCATCCGTTATCATGGAGACTCGAATCGATTCGACCTTCGCGGTCGATCGTGCTCCCCGGCGCCGATCGGCAGCGCCGGACGACTCGCGTCACCTCGATCCCCTTCTCCCTGTGTGCGCCATCCCGGCTCTGCCGGTGTCCACGCCGCTCCGCCTCGCCCGCCGCCCCGTCGAACCCCGCCACGAAACGAAGTCCACTGTTGCTCGACACCGCCTCCATCCCCACTCTGAAGCCCGACACCCGCACGCCCGAAGCCCATCGTCGCACCGCACCCCAGCCGCACTCCTCGTCTACGGGCGCGATCCGCACGCTCGGCAGCAACCCGGCGACCGCGCCGATCGTGCTGCACCCGGGCGACTCGATCCCGCACCGCCGTCGTGTTCTCTACATCGTGCTGCTCGGCGCGCTCACGGCGCTCGGCCCCTTCACGATCGACCTCTACCTGCCGGCGTTCCCGGTGCTCGAGGCGGACTTCGACACCACGGCCGCGATGATCCAGCTGACCCTCACGGGTACCATGATCGGTTTCGCGCTGGGCCAGCTCATCGTCGGCCCGCTCAGCGACAAGGTCGGTCGGCGCATCCCGCTGCTGTCGGTGACCGCGCTGCACGTCGTGGCCAGCGTCGGCGCGGCCCTCGCGCCGACCCTCGAGCTGCTGTCTGCCGCCCGCGTGCTGCAGGGCGCCGGTGCCGCGGCCGGCGGCGTCGTGGCCGCTGCGATCGTCCGCGACCTCTTCGGCGGGCGTCGCCTCGTGGTCATGCTGTCCCGCCTCGCGCTCGTCTCGGGCGTCGCGCCGGTGCTCGCGCCACTCGTCGGCTCGGCTCTGCTGGCCGTCATGCCGTGGCGCGGCATCTTCGTGGTCCTCGCGGTGTACGGCGCGATCATGCTCGTGGCCTCGATCGTCCTGGTTCCCGAGACGCTGCCGCCCGCGCGTCGCCACGACAAGGGCGCTACGACCGTCTGGCAGCGCTACCGGAGCGTCTTCAGCGATCGTGTCTTCATCGGCGTGCTCATCATCGGCGGCATGACGTTCTCGGGCCTGTTCTCGTACCTGTCGAGCTCGTCGTTCCTGTTCCAGCTCAGTTACGGTCTCACCCCGCAGCAGTACGGACTGATGTTCGCGGTCAACTCGTTCGGCGTGGTCGCGGGCGTGCAGACCGCTTCGCGACTCGCCGCGCGCTTCGGACCCCAGTGGGTCATGGCCTGGTCGACCGCCGTGCTCCTGGTCGCAGCATCCGCCATCATCGTCACCAACCAGCTGGGCCTGGGCCTGTGGGGCACCATCGTGCCGCTGTTCGTCTTCATGACCGCGTGCGGGTTCACCTTCCCGTGCGTGCAGGTGCTCGCGCTCGACCGCCACGGCAAGGCGGCGGGCACGGCGCAGTCGATCATCGGCGCGACGAACTTCGGGGTCGCGGGGCTCATCTCGCCCCTCGTGGGATGGATCGCGAAGGACGCGGGCATCACGGCGACGACGATGGCCTCGGTCATGGTCGGGTGCGCCGTCATCGGCGTGCTGTCGCTGTGGTTCGTCGTGCGCCCGCGCACGGTCGAGCGTCTCGCGCCCTGATCCGCGTCAGGCCGGCGGCCGCACCGGCTGCAGGCGGAAGAGTCGGACGGTGCGCCCGGACTCCCGTTCGTAGTTGCGGTAGCCGGGCCATTGGGATTCGATCCGCGCCCACACCGCGTCGCGCTCGGCGTCGGGCACCGGCGTGGCGCGGACGGGCATCCGGCGCCCGCGCACGGTGATCGCCGCGTCGGGGTGTGCGAGCAGGTTGGCGGTCCACGCGGGATGGCGGGCACCGGCGAAGTTCGTGCCGGCGACGATCGCCCGGCCCTGGCCGTCGGGCGTGTACATCAGGGGCACGTCCCGCGGCTCGCCGGACTTCGCGCCGATCGTGTGCAGCACCAGCGAGGGGACCAGCAGCGCGCTCACCTGAACGCGGCCGTGCGACACCCACGCGACGAGCCGTTCGACCGGCGGCAGCAACGCGGGGCCGATGACGCGCCGAAACACCCGCGTGCGCGTGAGTGGCGCGATGAGCCTGCGCGCCACGTCGACGACCGATGCCATGCGTGCCTCCTCACCACCGCGATGCACCGCGATGCACCGCACGATAGCACCGGCGCCACCCGACGCCCGCTCCGCCGCGTCGGCACCGAGCCGACGCGCGTGGTCACCGAGCCGACGCGCGTGGTCGCCGACAGGCGGCATGCCGCGCGCCGGTGCGCAAGGGGGTGGCGTCGATGAGTCCGCCAGGCAGAATGGGGCGATGACGACAGTCCAGCGTCGGGTCGCTGTGCCGGTCATCGCATACCTCGCGGTGGGATCCGGGCTCGTGGTCCTGTCTTGCCTGCTCGGGTGGTGGATCTTCGCGCGCGGCGACGAGCCGTTCGCCATCGACACCGCGTGGAACCTGCTCGTCGCCGAGCTGTGGCACCCCGTACTCACCGGCTTCTCGCACGTCATGGACTTCGTGGGCGGCGGATGGTTCAGCGTGCTCGTCGTACCGATCGGCGGAGCGATCGTGCTCATCGTGCTGCGGCGGCCGTGGGCGGCCGCGTACTTCCTCGCCGCCGAGGCGGCATCGGCGGCGGGCGTGCAGGTTCTCAAGCACCTCTTCGGCCGCGTGCGTCCCGAAGACATCATCGTGATCTCGGACTACGGCTCATACCCGTCGGGGCATGTGGCCAACGCCGCCACCATCGCGGTCGCCGCGGTGGTGATCTTCCCGCGCGTGTGGGTGGCCATCGTGGGCGCCGCGTGGGTCGTGCTCATGGCTTTCAGCCGCACCTACCTGCACGCGCACTGGCTCAGCGACACTGTCGGCGGAGCGCTCGTCGGTGCCGGCGCGGCACTTCTGGTGGCGGCGGTGTTCGCCGTGCCGATGGCACGGGAGGGAACCGCTGCCTCGGCGAAACGCCCGTCGTTAGGCTGAGCGCATGACTGCGTCCGCCCCCGAAGAGTCCGCACCGACTGATCCGGCGGTCGCCGTCGCCGAGGCGGAACTCGCGCGCTTGCGCGCCGAGGCCGAGGCGGCGGAGGCCCAGCTGAAGGCGGCTCAGGCCAAGGCCGCCCTCGCCGCCGCCGAGGCCGCCGCCGCGAAGGCCCGGGCCACCGCTGCACCCGCGCCCGCCGCGTCCTCATCCGAGGACGAGGGCCGGACTGCGGGAGCTTCCCGGGGTGCGGCGCCTCAGATCGGCGCAGATCCTCAATCGAGGACGGAGGCGGCGGACGGTTCGCAGGCCCAGGGGCCCGCGCGAGCGCCCCGCCACGGCTCCGCGACGCGGGAGCCGGGCCCGACGGAGTCAACCGTGCCGCAGACGGAGAGCGGCCCGCTCACCCCGCAGGAAGTCGAGAAGGTCTCCTCCGGCTACTCGTTCGAGGGGGCGACCCTCGATCTGGGCGCCCTCGTCAACGGCGACCCGGTCCCGTCGGCCCAGATCCGCATCCCGCTGCCGATGATGAACCGCCACGGGCTCGTAGCTGGCGCGACCGGAACCGGCAAGACCCGCACGCTGCAGGGCCTCGCCGAGCAGCTCGCCGCGAAGGGCGTGCCGGTGTTCGCCGCCGACATCAAGGGCGACCTGTCGGGGGTCGCGACGCCCGGGCAGTCGAGCGAGAAGCTGCTCGCCCGCACGCGGGCGATCGGGCAGGACTGGAGGCCCGAGGCATCCGTCACCGAATACTTCGCGCTCGGCGGCGTCGGCAAGGGCGTGCCCGTGCGGGCGACGGTGTCGGGCTTCGGTCCGCTGCTGCTGAGCAAGGTGCTGGGCCTCAACGACACGCAGGAGTCGAGCCTGGGGCTCGTGTTCCACTACGCCGACGCGAACGGCCTCGCGCTCGTCGACCTCTCGGACCTGCGCGCCGTGCTCACCCACCTCACGAGCGACGAGGGCAAGGCCGAGCTCAAGGAGCTCGGCGGCCTGTCGGCGGCGACCGCGGGCGTGATCCTGCGCGAGCTCATCACCTTCGCGGATGCCGGAGCCGACGTGTTCTTCGGCGAACCCGAGTTCGACGTGGCGGACTTCATCCGCACGGCAGCGGACGGACGCGGTGTCATCAGCCTGCTCGAGGTGCCGGGCGTCATCGACAAGCCGGCGCTGTTCTCGACGTTCCTGATGTACCTGCTGGCCGAGCTGTTCGAGATCCTTCCCGAGGTGGGCGACGCCGACAAGCCGAAGCTCGTCTTCTTCTTCGACGAGGCGCACCTGCTCTTCAAGGACGCGTCGAAGGACTTCCTCGCCGCGATCGTGCAGACGGTTCGTCTCATCCGCTCGAAGGGCGTCGGCGTCTTCTTCGTCACGCAGACCCCGAAGGACGTGCCGTCCGACGTGCTCGCGCAGCTCGGCTCGCGGGTGCAGCACGCGCTGCGCGCCTTCACACCCGACGACGCGAAGGCGCTCCGGGCCACGGTCGGCACCTATCCGAAGTCGGGCTACGACCTCGAGCGCGTGCTGCAGGAGCTGGGCACGGGCGAGGCGATCGTCACCGTGATGAGCGAGAAGGGCGCGCCGACGCCGGTGGCATGGACGCGACTGCGGGCACCGCAGGGACTGATGTCGCCGACGCCGGAGCCCGCGATCGTCACGGCGGTGAACGCGTCGCCGCTGCTCGCGAAGTACGGCACCGCCATCGACCGAGAGTCGGCGCGCGAGATCCTCGCGAGGAAGATGCAGGCCGCCGACGACGCGGCCGCGGCCGAGGACGCGGCGCTCGCGAAGGCGAAGGCCGATGCCGAGTACGCGAAGCAGAAGGCTGCGATCGACAAGCAGCAGGCCGCGGCCGACAAGGCCGGCGCCGCGGCGGAGAAGAAGGCGCAGCAGGAGTACGAGCGGCTGCTCAAGAAGACGGCGGGGACGACCCGCACATCGCGGTCGGCCCAGAAGTCGCCGATCGAGCAGATTCTCAACTCGAAGTCGACCCAGACGATACTGGGTGGGGTGATCCGCGGGATCTTCGGCACCGGCAGGCGCTGAGGCATCCCGATCCCGGCGGGTCGCTCCCGATCCGGAAGGTCTTCCGTGCGCCGCAGAGCAGTCGTCGTCGTCGCGCTGACGCTCGCCCTGCTGACGGCCGCGGCAGGCGTGTGGCTCGCGATCGCTGCGACGGCGGGGAACACGGATGCTGCGCCCTCGGCGTCCGTCTCGCCCTCCGCGTCGGCGTCGGCCCCGGTGACGGCCGACGACTACTGCTACGTCGAGGCGATGATCTACTACCGGGTCGAGGAGCAGGAGCTGGCGCAGACCCTGCTGCGCAAGCAGGGGATCGAGGCCGGGGCGAGCGGATTCGCCACCGGCATCGCCGCGCGGAACGAGGTCGAGCTCGAGGATCTGCGCGCGTGGTACCTCTCGTGGGCCGATGCGCGTCCGGCGGAGCCGCCGACGGACGGCCCGTGCGGCGGGCACGGTTCCGACCACGCCCAGATGCCGGGGATGCCGTCGTGGAGCGCCCTGCAGGGACTCGTCGACGCGCAGCATCCCGACGCCGAGCGCCGGTTCGCCGAGATCCTGCAGGCGCAGAACGCCGGCATGATCGCGCTCGTGACGCTCATCCTCGAGGGCGACCCGCATCCCGCCGTGGCGACCTCGGCGGAAGAGGTGCTGAAGCAGGCCGCGGCCGACCGGGCGACTCTGCAGGGGATCCTCGACTCCCTGCCCTGAGAGCCCGGTCGTGGACGGATGCTGCGGGCTGCAGCATCCATCCCGCTTCCGAACGGATGTCGGGGCGGAGGCGGCCCTCAGGAGCCGTGCGAGGCATAGCCTGGAGACATGGCGACGAAGCCTCCGACCGCCGATATCGACGAGACCCGCGTGCACGTGTCGCGGCCCAAGAAGGTCGCGGTGGGCGTGCCCGCAGTGCTGCACGCGCTCGAGATCGCGAACGAGCAGATGGGGGTCTCCCGCTCGGTCCAGACGCTGATGCGCGTCAACCAGAAGGACGGCTTCGACTGCCCCGGCTGCGCGTGGCCCGAGGAGGACAAGCGCCACATCGCCGAGTTCTGCGAGAACGGCGCGAAGGCGGTCGCCGAGGAGGCGACGCTGCGGCGGGTGGGTCCGGAGTTCTTCGCGGCGCACTCGCTGGACGAGCTGCGCGGGCACGACGACTGGTGGCTGGGGCAGCAGGGCAGGCTGACGCACCCGATGGTGCTCGAAGAGGGCGCGACCCATTACCGCCCGATCTCGTGGGACGACGCGCTGGCCCTCGTGGCCGACGAGCTCGAGGCCCTCGACGACCCCGACCAGGCGGTGTTCTACACCTCGGGTCGCACGTCGAACGAGGCGGCGTTCCTGTACCAGCTGCTCGTACGGGGCATCGGCACCAACAACCTGCCGGACTGCTCGAACATGTGTCACGAGTCGTCGGGCTCGGCACTCACCGAGACGATCGGGATCGGCAAGGGCACCGTCTCGATCGAGGACGTCCACGAGGCCGACCTGCTCATCGTCGCCGGTCAGAACCCGGGCTCGAACCATCCCCGCATGCTCTCCGCGCTCGAGAAGGCCAAGCAGCGCGGCGCCACGATCATCGCGGTGAACCCGCTCCCCGAGGCGGGGCTCCTGCGGTTCGAGAATCCGCAGACGGTGCGCGGCGTCGCGTTCGGCGGCACGAAGCTCGCCGACGAGTTCGTGCAGATCCGGCTCGGCGGCGACCAGGCGCTGTTCCAGGCGATCGGCAAGCACCTGCTCGAGGCCGAGGCATCCGACCCGGGTGTGCTCGACCACGCCTTCATCGCGGAGCACACGAGCGGTTTCGACGCCTACCGTCAGGCGATGACGGATGCTGCGTGGCGCGACTTCGTCGCCGCCACGGGGCTCCCCGAGAAAGCGCTGCGCCGCGTCGGCGAGGCCGTGCGCACGTCGAAAGCCACGATCGTCTGCTGGGCGATGGGGCTGACGCAGCACAAGCACTCGGTGCCGACGCTGCGCGAGATCGTCAACATGCTGCTGCTGCAGGGCAACATCGGGCGCCCCGGCGCGGGCGTGTGCCCGGTGCGCGGCCACTCCAACGTGCAGGGCGACCGCACCGTCGGGATCTACGAGAAGCCGTCGACGGCGTTCCTCGACGCGCTCGACGCGGAGTTCGGGTTCGCCGCGCCGCGCGAGCACGGCTACGACACGGTGCAGGCCATCCGCGCCATGCGGGACGGCCAGGTGCGCTTCTTCATGAGCATGGGCGGCAACTTCGTGTCGGCCACGCCCGACACCGCGGTCGTCGAGGCTGGGATGGCGCGGGTCGGGCTCACCGTCCACGTGTCCACGAAGCTCAACCGCTCGCACGTCGTGACGGGCCGCCGCGCGCTCATCCTGCCGACGCTCGGCCGCACCGACCGAGACCGCCGAGGCGGGCGGGAGCAGCGCGTCACCGTCGAGGACTCGATGGGCGCCGTCCACTCCTCGCGCGGCCGACTCGCGCCGCCCTCGGAGGAGCTCCTCAGCGAGGTCGCGATCGTGGCACGGCTCAGCGCCCTCGTCTTCGGGCAGAGCGGCGGTTCGCCCGCCGCGGCGCCCGCGAAGCACCTCGATGCCGGCGCAACGCAAGACGCTGCCCGCCACGACCGCGGCTATCCCGAGCGTTCGCCCGCCGAAGAAGCCGCAGTGGCCGTCAGCGCCTCCGATCCCGCCGGGGTGCAGCACCCGTCCAACGTCCCCCAGGCGGACTGGGCGGCGCTCGAGGCCGACTACGCGCTCATCCGGTCGCACATCGAGCGGGTGGTGCCGGGCTTCGACGACTACGAGGAGCGCATCGACAGGGGGCGAACGCTCCACCTGCCGAACGGGCCGCGCGACGCGCGCCGGTTCGCCACCGCCGACGGCAAGGCGCGGTTCACGGTGAACGCGCTCGAGTATCCGGTGATCCCGCGCGGCCGGCTGCTGCTGCAGACGCTGCGCTCGCACGACCAGTACAACACCACGATCTACGGCAAGGACGACCGGTACCGGGGAATCCACGGCGGCCGGCGCGTGGTGCTCGTGAACGCGAAGGACATCGTGTCGCTCGGCTTCGCGGAGAACGACGTCGTCGATCTCGTGTCGGAGTGGACGCGGCCAGACGGCACCATCGAGGAGCGCCGCGCCGAGGAGTTCCGCATCGTCGCGTACCGCACGCCGCGGGGCAACGCCGCCGCCTACTATCCCGAGACGAACGTGCTCGTGCCGCTCGACTCCGTCGCCGACGTCTCGGGCACTCCGACGTCGAAGTCGGTGATCGTGCGGCTCGAACGCCGCGCGTGAGGGGGCGTGCGCGCCTAGGCTGGATGCATGACCCGAGCCGCCGTCGTCACCGTGTCCGACCGCTCGGCCGGAGGGTCGCGGACGGACGAGAGCGGACCCATCGCCGTCGCCGCCCTCCGCGAGGCCGGCTTCGACTGCGCGGACGCGGTCGTCGTCCCCGACGGCGCCGACAGCGTCGAGCGCGCACTCACCGCCGAGGTCGTCGCGGGGGTGAAGCTCATCGTCACGACCGGCGGCACGGGGGTCTCGCCGCGCGACCAGACCCCCGAGGGCACGGCGCGCGTCGTGACGCGCCAGATCCCGGGCATCTCCGAGGAGCTCCGCCGTCGCGGAGCCGCCGAGAAGCCTGTGGGCATGCTCACGCGCGGCGTCGCCGGCGTCGTCGACCCGCACGGGGTGCTCGTCGTGAATCTTCCGGGATCGCCCGGTGGCGTGGCGTCCGGCATGCCGGTGGTGGTGTCGGTCGCCCGACACGTGCTCGACCAGCTCGGCGGGAGCGACCACTGATGGCCGTCTCGACCGACGCCGTCCGGGTCTCGGCGATCAGCGCGGAACCGCTCGATCTCGACGCGCACCTGCGTGCCGTGGACGACTCGCGCATGGGCGCGGTCACCACGTTCGTGGGGCGCGTGCGCGATCATGATCCGGATGCCGCGACCGCTGTCGTCGCCCTCGAGTACTCAGCCCACCCCGAAGCCGAGGCGACCCTCGCGCGGCTCGCGGCGGCCGCCATCGGGTCGACGGGCGCCCTGGTCGCGGTCTCGCACCGCGTCGGCACGCTGCACGTCGGCGATGCGGCCGTCGTGATCGCGGTCGCCTCAGCGCACCGGGCGGAGGCCTTCGAAGTCTGCCGCACCCTCATCGAGACGATCAAGACCGACCTGCCCGTGTGGAAGCGTCAGGTCGAATCCGACGGCACCGCCACCTGGCTCGGCCTCGGCGGCTGAGCCCCTGCCGGGGCCCCGGGGATCAGCCGCCCGCGAAGGGCGGCAGCACGTCGACGAGGTCTTCGGAGCCGAGCGGCGTGTCGTCGGCGACGCGCGAGCCGCCCACGAGCACGGCGCAGCGGGGGAGGATGCCGCCGAGCCCGGGGTAGGCGGCCGACACGGCCTCGCGCAGCGCACCGAGCGTGGCCTCGGACCGGCGCTCGGTATCGAGGCCGGTGGCCTCCTGGGCGGCGGCGAAGTAGCGGACGACGGCCACTAGACGTCCCACTCTTTCGCCATCGCGGTGATGATGGCGGCCGCGGCCGCGGTGTCTTCCGGCGAGCCGCCGGCCCGCCCGGCGACGAGGCCGGCCGCGAACGCGCTGAACGGCGCGGCCGGGCGTGCGACCCCGAGCGCGACGTCGCGCGCGAGATCGAGGATCAGTGCCACCGGGAGCTCTTCGGGCGCGAGGCCGAACCGCTCGCGCAGCGCGTCGGCCCACGCGTCCAGGGCCTCGGGCGGAAGGGTGCGGGACTGCTCGCTCATGACGGCTCCTCCGGTGCGTGCTCGGCCCTTCGTCGGGCCTCTTCCAGATCCTCCCACGTGTCGACGTCGCGGGTCAGGTCGTCGGGCGCGGTGACGACGGCGATCGCCAGATCGTCGAGCAGCGCACGGACGGGCGCATCGCGGCCATCATCAGGAAGAGCGGATGCTGCGGCCCGCAGCGCATGCGTGCGATACGCACCGATCAGCCACTGCGGCCGGCTCGACGCGTCGGCCAGGCAGACGCCGTCGGTGTCGGAGGGCAGGAGGGGGATGTCGTCGACGAGCCGCTTCACGGCGGCGCCCACGCCGGGCAGGTCGCACGCGAGCAGAAGCGTCCACGTCGGGTCCTCCTCCTCCTCCTCCGCCCAGGAGGCGAGGGCGGCGACGACGGCCGCGGCCGGGCCCGTGAACGGCGGGTCTTCGCGCACCCACGCGACCGGCAGCGTCTCGTCCAGCACGGGTGCCACCACGGTGATCGGCCGGGCCGCAGCATCCGTCGCCGCCGACACCGCCGCCGTCAGCAGCGTGCGTCCGCCGACGTCGAACAGGGGCTTCGCCGCTCCGTCGACGCGGGAGGCGCGGCCGCCGGCCAGCAGGATGGCGCCGAGGTCGCCCTGAGCCGGCGTCATGCATCGCCCGCGCGGTGCCAGTCGCCGCTCTTGCCGCCGGTCTTCGTCACGATGCGCACGTTCTCTATCGAGGTGCCCTTGTCGAGGCCCTTCACCATGTCGACGACCGCGAGGGCGGCGACGGAGACCGCGGTGAGCGCCTCCATCTCGACGCCGGTGCGATCGGCGGTGCGCACCGTCGCCTCGATGCGCACGCCGTCGTCGTCGATCGCGAGGTCGACCGTGGCGCCGTGGACGCCGATGACGTGAGCGAGCGGCAGCAGCTCGGGCGTGCGCTTGGCGGCCTGGATGCCCGAGATGCGGGCGACCGCGAGCACGTCGCCCTTCGGCACCGAGCCGTCGCGGAGCGCTGCGACGACGTCCGGCGTGCAGCGCACGAAGCCGCGCGCGGTGGCCGAGCGCACCGTCGGCTGCTTGAGGGTCACGTCGACCATGCGGGCGTTCCCCGCCTCGTCGAGGTGCGTGAACGTGGGCTGGTCGGTGCTCATGAGATCAGCATGACATCGACGAGGTCGCCGGCTGAGACGGCGTCGGCCTCCGCCGGCACGATCGCGTACGCCTCGGCGCGGCCGAGGCCGCCGGCGAGGTGGGACCCGCCGGAGGTCGCGGGGATCACCCGCCATGCTCGCGGATCGGCGCGGTCGATGGTGACGGGGAGGTACTGCCGCCGGCCGGGCGGGGTGCGCCAGCCGTCGCCCGCCGGCAGGGCGAGGACGGGGCGATCCAGCACGCGGCGGCCCTGCATGCGCAGCAGCGCGGAGCGGACGAACACCTCGAACGACACGGCGGCGCTCACGGGGTTTCCGGGGAGGCCGAACAGCAGTGCGCCCGAGGGAAGGCGGCCGAAGCCCTGCGGCTTGCCCGGCTGCATCGCGATCTTGGAGAACGTCATCGTGTTCGCGAGGGTCGTCTTGACGACCTCGTACGCGCCCGCGCTGACCCCGCCGGAGAAGACGACGACGTCGGCGCACTGCGGCGATCGCGGGTCCGCGACCTCCGCCAGCACCCTGTCGAGGTCGCCGGGCTCGTCCGGAACGCTCGCGCGGCGCACGACCTCGGCGCCGGCGTCCGCGGCGAGGGCGGCGAGCAGCACGCTGTTCGATTCGGGGATCTGGCCGCGGCGCAGCGGCGCCCCGGGCTCGACCAGTTCACTGCCGGTCGAGATGACGGCCACCCGTGGCCGCCGCGAGACCACGACGTCGGCGACTCCCGATGCCGCGACCGCCGCAACCTGCAGGGCACCGAGCACGACGCCCGCGGAAAGCACCTCTGCGCCGGCATGCGCGTCCTCGCCGGCGCGGCGGATGTGCGCACCGGCGGCGCGCGGCGCGCGCAGGACCGAGATCAATCCGAGCGAGTCCGCGAGTCCGCCGGCCGTGTCCTCGAACGGGACGATGGCGTCCGCGTCGGACGGGACCGGCGACCCGGTCATGATGCGCGCGGCCTCACCGGGCGCGAGGGCCGGGTCGTCGGCGGTGCCGGCCGGAAGATCGGAAACGACCCGGAGTGTCACGGGGGCGTCGGCGGCCGCATCCGTGACATCCGCGAAGCGCACGGCGAAGCCGTCCATCGCCGAGTTGTCGAAGACCGGGATGTCCACCGCCGCGCGCACGGGTTCGCTGAGCGTGCGGCCGTGCGCGTCGATGAGCGGGATCCGCTCGCCGGGCAAGGGCACAGCGGCGGCGAGCACGTCGGCGAGGTGCTCCTCGACGGTGCGGAGCCCGCTCACGCGTGGACCGCCGCGATGTCGCGGTTCCACGCCTCGATGCCTCCGGCGAGGACGGATGCCTCGACCCCGGCGCCGCGCAGAGCCACGGCCGCGCGCTGCGCGCGCATGCCCACCTGGCACACGACGATCACCGTCGTCGCACCGATGCTCGACGGGTCGGCGAGCACGTCGCCGAGCGGCAGGAGCACGGATCCGGGGATGACGCCCCGCTCGGTCTCGAAGGGCTCGCGCACGTCGAGCAGCGTCGTCCCGGCGTGCTGCGCGGCCAGAGCTTCCGCGGGCGAGAGCTGCGGGATCGCGGGCGCATGCCGAAGCTGGGGTGCCGCCGTGGACACGTGCGCGGGCGCGGGGGTCGCGGCATCCGTCGCTCGATCCGTTGCCGGTCGCAGTGGCACCTCGTCGGTCCGTCCGCGGAGTGCATCGATCACCAGCACCCGTCCGAGCAGCGGATCGCCCACCCCGGTGATGAGCTTCACGGTCTCGGTCGCGAGAATCGACCCGACCTGCAGGCACAGCGCGCCGAGCACGCCGACCTGGGCGCACGACGGGGCTTCGCGTCCGGCGTCCGGCGGGTACAGGTCAGCGAGCAGCACGGGCATCGCGCCGGCGGGCGGCGCTGACCAGAAGACCGTGGCCTGTGCGTGGAACTCCTGCACGACGCCCCACACCAGTGGCACGCCCAGCCGTTCGCACGCGGAGGCGACGGCCTCGCGGGTCTCGAACGTGTCGGTGCCGTCGACCACCACGTGTGCGCCGGAGAGGAGGTCCACCGCGTTATCGGGTGTGAGCAGTGCCTGCACCGGCCGCACCACGGTCGTGGGCGAGAGGTCAGAAGCGATGCGCACGGCCGAGTCGACCTTCGCGGCACCCACGTCGCTCACTCGGTGCATGACCTGCCGCTGGAGATTGGATGCCTCGACCAGGTCATCGTCGATCACCGTGATGGTGCCGACCCCAGCGGCAGCGAGCGCCAGCACGACGGGAGAACCGATGCCGCCCGCCCCGACGACGGCGACGTGGGCCGCGGCGAGCCGGCGCTGGGCGATCTCACCGAAGCCCACGAGCACCCGGTGACGGGCGGTGCGCGTGCGTTCGGCGTCGGTCAGCTCGGCGACCGGCTCGACGAGCGGGGGAAGTGCCATGCCTTCAGGCTAGCCGCGCGGATCCGAGCCGGGGTCGCTCATTCGGCAGCTCCGATCTATCCATCGGCGGGGAGCCGCCGTTCCCGTCGCGACGTTGTCAAGGGCCATGCCGCGCCGACTTCGGGCGGCATATCGTTCCCGAAACGATGACGGGAGCATCACATGAGCGATCACCGCGCTGAGCCGACCAGCGACGACCAGAGCACGACGGCAGCCGACGATGCGGGGGGAGTGATCCCCCGCCTCAACCCGGGCGACACCAATCCCGCGAGCGATCTCAAGACGGACATCATCAGAGACGTCGAACGGGAGCACACCATCACCAGCGACGTCGTGGGGCCGCGCCGCGAAGAGATCTCCGACGAGGACTCGGACCTGGAGGAGCGTTCCTGAGACGTCGGGGGACGAGGCGGGGAGTCGCTCGACGGGGCGCCCGGAGACTACTCCGCGGCAGGACCGCGGAACTTCTTCGGCAGCCCGGCGACCACGAGTTCGTAGGAGCGATCGATGGCCTCGCGCAGCTCGTCGTCGGGGATGCCGCCGCCGGTTCTCAGCGTGTTCCATCCAGATCGACCGATGTAGGCCGCGACGCGGGCGTCGTCCGGGTAGCGGGCCAGCCAATCATCGGCCTCGTCGCGGGTCGTGGCCGCCTTGACGCCGATCGAGCTCCCGTCGCCGAGGAAGACGAAGATCTTGCCGCGCTGGGCGGGGCCGACCTTGAAGACGACGTCACCCTCCCAGGGTTCGTCCTCCCACGCTCCCCACTTCGCGGCGCAGTACGCGCGGATGTCCTCAGGGGTCACGCCTTCAGTATCCTCCGCGACCGGCACTCTGGGGCGCCGGGTCCCAGGCATACGGATCTTCGTGAGCCGGGCACCGCAGGTGCGGCGAAAGTGCGTGACTAACGCCGCATTCGCGGTGATAGCGTGAGGAGATGGCCAGCTACAAGATCGCCGAGGCGGCGCGCCTGCTCGGCGTGAGCGACGACACCGTCAGGCGGTGGGTCGACGCCGGCACGCTGCCCACGACCGGGGCATCGCCGATCGAGATCCCCGGCGACGCGCTCGCGGCGCATGCCGTCGAGCTGGCGGCATCGCCGAAAGACCCCGCCGACGTGCTCTCGAGCGCTCGCAACCGTTTCGTGGGCCTGGTCACCCGCGTGCAGGCCGACGGCGTGATGGCGCAGGTCGACATCCAGTCCGGCCCGCATCGCGTGGTCTCGCTCATGTCGAGCGAGGCGGTGCGGGAGCTGGGTCTCGAGCCTGGATCCCTCGCGGTCGCCGTGGTGAAGGCCACGAACGTCATCGTCGAAACCCCGAAGGGCTGACATGCCGCGCTCCGCGCTCCTGCGCGCCTCCGCCGTCCTTGCCGCCCTCGCGCTGCTGCTCACCGGCTGCGCGACCGGCACCGACCAGGATCCGCTCGCGACGTCGGCATCGACGACGCCCGCAGGGCCCGAACTCACCGGCGACCTCACGGTCTATGCGGCGGCGTCGCTGAAGGCGGCCTTCGATGAGCTGGCGACGGAGTTCGAGGCGCAGCATCCGTCCGTCGATGTCCAGCCGATCACCTACGACGGCTCGTCGACCCTCGCGACGCAGATCATCGAGGGTGCCCCGGTCGACGTGTTCGCATCAGCCGACGAGAAGAACATGCAGAAGGTCGTCGACGAGGGGCTCGCCGCCGACCCCCAGGTGTTCGCCGGCAACACGCTCGTGCTGGTGGTGCCTGCCGGCAACCCGGGGGATGTCGAGGGTCTCGACGATCTCGCCACCGCCGAGCTCACCGTCGTGCTGTGCGCCGCGGAGGTGCCGTGCGGCGCGTCGGCGGCGACGCTGCTGTCGAACGCGGGCGTCACGGCGAGCGTCGACAGCTACGAGCAGAACGTCACCGCGGTCCTCACGAAGGTGGCGGCGGGCGAGGCGGACGCGGGACTCGTGTACGTGACGGATGCGACGACCACGAACACCGTCGATGCGATCGAGCTGGAGGGTGCCGAGGACGTCGTCAACCGCTACCCGATCGTGGCGCTCTCCGACGCCGCGAGCACGGACGTCGCCGACGCGTTCGTCGCGTTCGTGCTCGGCGACGAAGGCCGGCAGGTGCTCACCGCCCTCGGCTTCGGGGTGCCGTGACCCTCGCTGCGGCACACGCACCCGCGCGCGAGGAGCGCGCGGGATTCGTGCCGCGCGTGCTCGCCGTGCCGGCGGTGATCGGACTCGCGCTGCTGGTGCTGCCGCTCGGCGCCCTCGTGCTGCGGGTCGAATGGGCGACGCTGTGGAGCGATGTCACGTCGCCCGCGGCGCTGTCGGCGCTGGGGCTCTCGCTCGCGACCGGCGCGGTGGCGACCGCCGTGTGCGTCGTGCTCGGTGTACCGCTGGCGCTTCTCATCGCACGGAGCACCGTCCGCACGGCCGCCGTGCTCCGCGCCCTCGTGACGGTGCCGCTGGTGCTGCCGCCCATGGTCGGCGGCGTCGCCATGCTGTTCCTCTTCGGGCGCACCAGCTGGCTCGGCGGCATTCTCGCGGAGTGGGGCATCCGCATCCCGTTCACGACGACCGCGGTCGTGATGGCGCAGACCTTCGTCGCGCTGCCGTTCCTCGTGCTCGCCCTCGAGGGAGCGCTGCGGTCGACCGGATCGGGGTACGAGCAGGCGGCGGCGGGCCTGGGCGCGGGGCGCTGGACGATCCTCGCCCGCGTGACGCTCCCGCTCGCCGCGCCGGGACTGGTCGCCGGCATCGTGCTGTGCTTCGCCCGCGCGATCGGGGAGTTCGGGGCGACCGCGTTGTTCGCGGGCAACGCGCCGGGCGTGACGCAGACCATGCCGCTCGCGATCTACACCGCGTTCAACGGCGCCGGCGTCTCGCAGGGGACGGCGGTGGCACTGTCGCTGCTGCTGCTCGTGACCGCGGTCGGGGTGCTGCTCCTCGTGCGCGCCTGGCGGGCGGAGGCTCCGCGATGAGCGCGGTCGCGTCGCACGCCGGGACGGATGCTGCGTCCCGCGCCGCGGCCGGGCTCGACGCCCGGGTGGTGGTGCGTCGCGGCGGGTTCGCCCTCGACGCCGCGCTGCAGGTGGCGCCCGGAACCGTCGTCGCTCTGATGGGACCGAGCGGGGCCGGCAAGTCGACGCTGCTCGGGGTGCTCGCGGGGCTCACCGGCTTCGACGAGGGACATGTGCATCTCGGGGGTCGGGTGATCGACGCGTCTCCGGCGCGCCGCACGCCGCCCGCCTCGCGCGGGGTGGTGCTTCTCGGGCAGGACCCGCGCCTGTTCCCGCACCTGAGCGCGATCGACAACGTCGCGTTCGGACTGCGCGTCCACGGGGCGACGAAGGCAGCCGCCGCGGACGGAGCCGCGGACTGGCTCGGGCGCGTCGGCCTCGGGGATCTCGGCGGGCGCCGTCCCGCGCAGCTGTCGGGCGGCCAGCAGCAGCGCGTCGCACTCGCGCGTGCGCTCGCGACGGCGCCGGCCGCCCTCCTCCTCGACGAGCCGCTCACGTCGCTCGACACCGAGACCGCCGGCGACGTACGCACGCTCCTGCACCAGCAGCTCGCGGCCACCGGCACGACCGCGGTCGTCGCAACCCACGATGCAGTCGACGCCGTCGCCCTCGCGAGCCGCTTGGTGGTGCTCGAGGGCGGCCACGTCACGCAGTCCGGCCCGGTCCGTGAAGTGCTCGCGTCTCCGGCGACCCGTTTCGCCGCGGCGGTCGCGGGTCTCAACCGCGTGGAGGGGACGACGGATGCTGCCGCCTGGCGTGCCGGGAACCTCGTGCTGCCCCGCCCGACGGGGGCGCGGCATCCGTCTTCCGCGGCCGTGTTCCGCGCGAGCGATGTCCGGGTCGTCGAGGGGCGGCCACGCGAAGCGGGGGAGTGGACCGCGCGCATCGTGCGGCTCGAGCAGACGCCCGCGGGCGTGCGGGTGCGCACTGCCGACCCCGACGTCGCCGTGGACGTCGCCGCCGATCGCGCGGCGGGCCTCGGGCCCGGGGATCCGATCACGCTGCGCGTGAACCCGGCCGACGTGCGCTTCGTCGACGTGCCGTGAGTCGGCGGCGGGTGAGGCGCGTTTCGACTTCGCGCGCCAGAGCGCGCTCCGCTCAACGACCGGTACTTGGGGAATCGCTCGTTGAGCGAGTGAGCCTCGATGGGAGCGGCCGTAGACTCGGCCGGTGATGCGAATCCGCCCCTTCCGTCCGGGTGACGAGCCCGCACTCGCCGAGATCTGCCTCAAGACCGCGGATGCCGGCGCCGACGCCACCGGACTGCTCGACGACGACGACCTCTGGGCCGAGATCTTCGTGCTCCCGTACGCGGCGCGTCACCCCGAGTTCGCCTTCGTCGTCGAGGCCGACGACGCCCGCGTCGTCGGCTACGTCGTCGGTGCGCCGGACTCCGCCGCGTTCGAGCACTGGTTCGCCACCGAGTGGTGGCCGCAGTTCGCCGAGCGCTGGCCCAAGCCCCAGGGCGACCCGCTGCCGGTGAGCGTCTCGCGCCAGGACGGCATCGTGCGCTACGCCTACGCGCGCCGAGGCGGCGCCCAGCCGTTCGGCGACGAATACCCTGCGCATCTGCACATCGACCTGCTGCCCGAGACCCAGGGTCAAGGGCTCGGTCGCCGCCTCATCGAGACCCTGGAGAACGCGCTGCGCGAGGCGGGTGTCCCGGGACTGCACCTCGTCGCGTCGTCCGACAACTCGGGAGCGATCGCGTTCTACCCGCGCGTCGGGTTCGAGCCGCTGCCGTCGCCGGAGGGCACGCAGGTCTTCGCCACGCGCCTCTGACCTACGCCTTCGGGGACGCTGCGTCAAGCCGTTGGGGCGGCCGGAGGGCTCCCATAGTCTGCTGGCGTGGACGATGTCTCGGCGCCGACCGGCCGCGAGCCGGCACTCATCGCCCGGCCGCGCGAGGACGGCTCCGCGCCCCGGGCCCTGGTCCTCGGGGCAACGGGCTACATCGGCGGTCGTCTGGTTCCCCGGCTCCTGAACGCCGGGTACGAAGTGTGCGTCCTGGCACGCGACGCGGCCCGGGCGGCCGCGTTCCCCTGGGGCGACCGCGTCGAGATCGTCCGCGGCGACGCCACGGATGCCGCATCCGTCGGCGAAGCGGCGCGTGATGTCGACGTCCTCTACTACCTCGTCCACTCGATGTCGGGCGGCACGACGTTCGCCGATGCCGACCGTCGCGCGGCCCGGACGGTCGCGAAGGCGGCGGTGGCGGCATCCGTCGGACGGATCGTGTATCTCGGTGGCCTGCACCCCGAGACAGTCGCGCTGTCGCCGCACCTGCGGTCGCGGGTCGAGGTCGGCGAGACGTTCCTCGCGAGCGGCGTGCCGACGATCGTGCTGCAGGCGGGCGTCGTGATCGGATCCGGGTCGGCGTCCTTCGAGATGGTGCGTCACCTGACAGAGGTTCTGCCCTACATGCCGGCCCCGAAGTGGGTGCGCAACCGCATCCAGCCGATCGCCGTGCGCGACGTGCTGCACTACCTGCTGGGTGCCGCGCGGCTGCCCGCCGACGTGAACCGGGCCGTCGACATCGGCGGACCCGATGTGCTGCGGTACGGGCAGATGATGAACGGCTACGCCGTCGAAGCGGGACTGAGGCAGCGACCGATCGCGGCCCTGCCGGTGCTCACGCCGCGGCTCGCCTCCCACTGGGTGAACCTCGTCACGCCGATTCCCCGCTCCATCGCCCGCCCGCTCGTCGAGTCGCTGCAGAACGAGTGCATCGTCAAGGACCATGCGATCGACGACCTGATCCCGCCGCCCGACGGAGGCTTGACGCCCTATCGGACGGCGGTACGAATGGCGCTCGGTCGCGTCGAGGCCGACGCGATCGAGACGAGCTGGCAGGATGCCGAGGTGCTCGGCGCGCCGAGCGACCCGCTGCCGAACGATCCCGACTGGGCACGACGGGTGGTCTTCTCCGACGTGCGCATCGCCCACACCCCGGCCTCGCCCGCGGCGCTGTGGGGCGTGATCGTGGGGATCGGCGGCGAGAACGGCTGGTACTCGTCGCCCCTGCTGTGGGCTGTGCGCGGCTGGATGGACCGCCTCGTCGGCGGCATCGGGCTGGCCCGCGGGCGGCGAAGCAGAGAACGGCTCGCGGTCGGCGACGCCCTCGACTTCTGGCGCGTCGAAGCTCTCGAACCGGGACGGATGCTGCGCCTCCGGGCAGAGATGAAGGTGCCGGGTCTCGCGTGGCTCGAGCTGCGGGCCTCGCCCGACGGAGACGGCGGCGGCTCACGCTACGATCAGCGCGCCGTGTTCTTCCCGCGCGGGCTCGCGGGGCGCCTGTACTGGCTCGCGGTGGTGCCCTTCCACGGATTCATCTTCGTGGGGATGGCGCGGCGCATCACCGCGGCCGCCGAGGCCGTCGTGGCGGAGCCCGCGTCGGTGTGACCCCGCGGGCGGGCATCACACCACCAGGCCGCCGTCTTCGATGCGCACGACGCGGTCGACGAGCCCGTCGGGCACGGCGACGTGCGAGATCAGCACCACGGCCTGGTCATCGCGGACGGCGCCCAGCAGGTCGGCGAGCAGGCGATCGGATGCCTCGGGGTCGACACCCGCGGTGGGCTCGTCGAGCACGAGCACCGGGAAGCCCCGCAGCAGCGCCCGTGCGAGCGCGATCCGCTGCGCCTGTCCGCCCGACACCAGGGCGCCGCGCTCGCCGACGCGCGCGCCGAGTCCGCCGCGCTCGCGCAGCCACGGGCCGAGGCCGACGCGGTCGAGGGCGGCTTCGAGCTCGGCATCCGTCGCGGTGTCGCGCGCGAAGAGCAGGTTCTGGCGGATGTCCTCGTCGAAGAGCATCGGATGCTGCTCGCACAAGCCCACCGTGAGCCGCACGTCGTCGGGGGAGAGATCGTGCACCGAGCGGGGGCCGACGTCGTAGCCGCCCTCGGTCTCGAGGAACCGCACGAGCGCGTGCGCGAGGGTGCTCTTGCCCGCGCCGCTCGAGCCCATGACGAGCACCCGCTCGCCGGGCCGGATCGCGAGGTCGATGCCGCGCAGCGCGGGCTCGGCGGCGCCCGGCCACCGTACGCTCGCCCCCTGCAGCCGGATGCCGCCGCCCAGAGCCGGGGCGTCACCCGTGGCCTCGACGGTCTCGGGGGCGAGTTCAGCGGGGGCGGTGACCGGCAGCGAACCCGCGATGCGCTCCGCCGACGCTCGCACCTGGCGCCACGCCGACGCGGCCATCGGCACCGACGCGAACACCTCGAACACCGCCATCGGCACGAGCACGGCGACCGCGAGGGACGGACCGGCCAGAGAGCCGGATGCCGCACTCGGCGCGGAGACCAGCACGGCGGCGATCGACGCGGCACCGGCGAGGAGCGACACGAGGGCGGCGGTGCCGGCCTGCGCTCCGGACCGGCGGACGACGGCGCGCCGCAGGTCGGCGTCCGCGCCGGCGATGCGCTCCCGGCTCTGCGCCTCCGCGCCGAACGCGGTCAGCACGTCGAGGCTGCCGATATGGTCGAGTACCGCGTCGGCGAGGCGGGCACGCAGCGGGGCGATGGCACGTTCTGCGCGGGCACCCGACATCCATCCCCACAGCGTGGCGATCGCCGCCGCGACGATGAGGCAGGCGAGCAGGGTCAGGGCAGCCGGCCACCACACGACCGCGACCAGCACGACCGCGCCGAGAGCGACCAGTGCCGACGAGACCAGCGGCTGCACGACGCGCAGCGGGAGATTCTGCAGTTCGTCGACGTCGTCGACGAGCGCCCCCAGCACTGAGCCCCGGCGCGTGCGCGCCAGGCCGTCGGGGGCCAGGGGGACGAGCCGGCGCACGAGGTCGGCGCGCGTCGATGCGAGCTGCCGCAAGGCGGCGTCGTGGCCGGTGAGCCGCTCGAGGTAGCGGAACGAGGCCCGCGAGATGGCGAAGAACCGCACGCCGACGACCGCGGCCGACAGGTACAGCACCGGCGGCTGCTCGCTCGCGCGGACGATGAGCCACGCGCTGACGGCGAGCAGCGCGACCGCGGAGGCCTCGGACGCGAAGCCGGCGGCGAGCGCCCACCAGAAGCGGCGCGCCGGGGGCATCGCTCCGCGCAGCACCGCGCCCGGCGTCGAGGCCGAGGCGCTCATGCGAGCACCTCGCTCGGCTCGAGCCGCACCACCTGGTCGGCGATGGCGAGCGCCGACGTGCGGTGCGAGATCAGCAGCACGGTCGCGCCCTCGTCGGCGAGGAGACGGATGTTGCGCCACAGCCGGCCCTCTGTCCGGGGGTCGAGAGCTGAGCTGGGCTCGTCGAGCGCGATCACCGGGGCCTCCCCCCGCAGGTGCCGGTAGAACGCACGAGCGACCGCGACGCGCTGGGCCTGGCCGCCGGAGAGACCCGCGCCCTGCACGCCGAGCTCCTGCGCCGGGTCGAGCGCATCGGCGCAGGCGAGGCCGAGTGCGCGCAGCACGGTCTGAGAGCTTGGTGCGGCATCGCCGAGGGTGACGTTGTCGGCGATGCTGCCGGTGAGCAGGCCAGGACGCTGACCAGCCCACGCGAGCCACTCGGCCGGTGTGAGGGCACGCAGGTCGGTGTCTGCCCACGACGCCTCCCCGTCGAACGCGGCCGCTCCCCGCAGCGCGGCGAAGAGGCTGGACTTGCCGACCCCGCTCGGCCCCTCGATGAGGGTGACGGTGCCCGGGCCGGCCGCCAGGTCGACGGGCGGCAGCATCCGCTCTCCGCGTCGCACGCGCGTGCCGTCGAGGACGAGGCGATGACCGCGCTCAGGCGTTTCGACTCGTTCGTTCCTCACTCGCTCAACGAGCGGTTCCTTCAGTCCCGGTCGTTGAGCGTAGGGCGCTCTCGCGCCCGCAGTCGAAACGCCCTGGGTCTGCGGGAATGCCAGGCGCGTTTCGACTCGCTCAACGAGCGGTTCCTTTAGTCCCGGTCGTTGAGCGGAGGGCGCTCTCGCGCCCGCAGTCGAAACGCCCGGGGTCTGCGGGATCGACCGGGGCACCCCGTCGCCCGCACCCCGCGCGGCGTCGAGCACGTCGAACACGTCGTCGGTCGCTGCCACGCCCTCGGCGGCGGCGTGGAACTGCACACCGACCTGCCGCAGCGGCAGGTATGCCTCGGGAGCGAGCAGCAGCACGAACAACCCGACCGCCAGGGTCAGCGATCCGTCGATGAGCCGGAACCCGATCGACACCGCGACGATCGCGACGGCGATCGACGCGAGGAACTCGAGCGCGAACCCCGAGAGGAACGAGACGCGCAGCACGCGCATCGTCTCGCGGCGGTACTCGCCGGTGACCCGTTCGATGGATGCCGCGGCCCGGTGCTGACGGCCGAACACCTTGAGCGTCGACAGCCCCTGCACCGTGTCGGCGAACCGTGAGGCGAGGTGCTGGAGGGTGCGCCACTGCCGCTGCTGCACCGAGCGCGTGGCCAGGCCGATGAGCACCATGAAGATGGGGATGAGCGGGAGCGTGAGCAGCACGGTCAGCCCTGACAGCCAGTCCTGCCACCACATCACCGCGAGGATCAGCGGCGTCGCGACCACCGTCTGCACGAGCTGCGGCAGGTACCGGCCGAAGTACGCCTCCAGTGCGTCGAGCCCTCGTCCGGCGGTCACCGCGAGGGCCGCCGAGTTGCGGGCGCCGAGCCATTGCGGACCGAGCACGCCGATCGCCGCGACGAGCGCCGTCCGCAGCTGCCCCTGCACGCGTGCGGCCGCGCGAGCGGCGACGGCTTCGCGCACCCACAGCAGCACGGCGCGGAGAGCGACGACGATCGCGAGCGCGCCGAGCGTCGGCGCGAGTTCGGCCCACGGCATCCCGGCGATGGCCCCGGTGATCGCGCGCGTCAGCAACCACGCGAACGCGACGATCACCGCGGTCTGCGCCGCCGCGATCGCGGCTATCGCGACGAAGAAACCGCGAGAGGCGCTCGCGTACCGCAGCAACCGCGGGTCGACAGGTTTGCCGTTCACGCGAGGCGGGGCATCCGTCTCACTCATTCCACCTCGACCCTACCCATTGCGCGGTCTGTCGCTGTCCATGCGGCGACCGCTACTGTGTGTCGCACCGCGCGAAGGGGGCCGAGGCGCCATGTGGAGCATCCCGATCATCGACGGTCCGGTGCCCTGGATCGTCTACGGCCTCGCCGTCGCGTTCTTCCTGGTGCTGCTCATCCGCACGCCCACCAAGCGGTGGGTGCTGACCGCGCTCACCGCGCTGGTCGTCGGTGCGCTCGTCGGTCTCGGCATCGGGATCCTCGCGGACGTGACGAATGCGTTCGGCGACGCGGTCCCCGACCCCGTGGTGTGGTGGGCGACCGCCACCTTCGCCGCGATCGGCATCGCGGTGGCGAACCTCTGGCGCTCGCCGCTCTGGCGCAAGGTCGTGGCTGTGATCGGCATCGTCATCTTCGTGATCGCGGGAACGATCGGCATCAACGCGTTCTACAACCTGAATCCGACCCTGGGCAGCCTGTTCGGCATCATCGACGACAACCCGATCGTCGTCCCGACCAGCACCGCGACCGCCGATCCCGACGCGGGCCCGCTGTACGAGACGTTCGAACCGCCCGCCGACATGCCCGCGAAGGGGCAGCAGGGCACGCAGGTCATCCCCGCGACCGACTCGGGCTTCACCGCCCGAGCGGCGGGCGTCTACCTGCCGCCGGCGGCGCTGGTCGCGGACGCCCCCGCCCTTCCGCTGGTCATCATGATGATGGGCCACCCGGGCAACCCCGACCCGAGCTACATCGCCGGCGTCCTCGACGACTTCGCGTCGAAGAACAACGGGCTCGCGCCGATCGTCATCGTTCCCGATCAGCTCGGACCCGATGGGAACGACCCCGCGTGCGCCGATTCGAAGGCCTACGGCAACGCCGAGACCTACGTCACCGAGGACGTCGTCGCGTGGGCGAAGCAGAACCTGCACATCATCCAGGACCCGAAGTACTGGGTCATCGCGGGCTACTCCAACGGCGGCGGCTGCGCCGTGAAGTACCTCGCCAAATACCCCGACCAGTGGAAGAACCTCATCGACATCTCGGGCGAGCCGTTCCCCGGATCGGAGGATCCCGGGAGCGTCACCACGACGATCTACGGCGGCGACACTGCGGCGTTCGAGGCGGCCAAGCCGATCGAGATCATGAAGGCCGCCCCCTCCGGGACCTACGACGGCATGACCGCGGTGTTCACCACCGGCTCGGAGGATCCGACCTACATCCAGGCTGCCAAGGACGTGTCGTCCGAGGCGCAGACCGTGGGTATGACGGTCACGTACTACGAGGTGCCCGGTGCCGGTCATGTCGGCGATGCGCTGACGGGCGGACTGCAGGAGGGGGTCACCGTGATGTATCCGGTTCTGGGGCTGTCGGCCAAGTGAGGAGACGGATGCTGCGGCCCGCAGCATCCGTCCTGTCATCCGACTCAGTGCGCGGGCGCCGTCGCAGCCTGCTCGATGCGGGAGCGGGTGACGCGCTTGCGGAATATCCAGTACGTCCAGCCCTGATAGGCGAGCACCAGCGGCAGGAAGATGAGAGCCGCCCACGACATGATCGTCAGCGTGTAGTCGGTGCTGGACGCGTTCTCGATCGTGAGGGATCCCGACGGATCGCCTGTGGAAGGCATGACGTACGGGAACAGCGCGAACCACACGGCGAGCACGGCGGTCACGATCGTGAACGCGCCGAACCCGAACGCCCAGCCCTCTCGGCCGCGGGCGTTCGAGATCCACGAGGCGATGAGGAGCACGGCCGCCACGGCCGAGAGGACCGCCGTGATCATCGCGAAGTCGCGGCCCTCGGAGAACGCCATGCCGACAGTCCACACGAGGAAGGCGGCGGCGACCACGATCGTGAGAAGACCCGCTCGCCCAGCCAGACGACGGGCGTCGGCGGCGACTTGGCCGTCGGTCTTCAGCGCCACGAAGTACACGCCGTGGGTGAAGAACAGCAGCAGCGTGGTCAGACCGCCGAGCAGACCGTACGGGTTGAGCAGGGTCAGCAGCGAACCGGTGAACTCGTGGTCCGCGTCCAGCGGCACCCCCTGCACGATGTTCGCGACGGCCACGCCCCACAGCAGCGCCGGCACTGCGGAGCCGACCACGATCATCGTGTCGAAGCCCTTCTTCCACCTGAGCGAATCGCGCTGGTGCCGGTACTCGAACGAGACGCCGCGGAGGATCAGCGCGAGCAGGATCAGCAGCAGCGCGAGGTAGAACCCGCTGAAGAGCGTCGCGTACCACTCGGGGAACGCCGCGAACAGGCAGGCGCCGGCGACGATGACCCAGGTCTCGTTGAGGTCCCACACGGGGCCGATCGTGTTGATGACCTGGCGACGACTGATGTCGTTCCTGCCGAGGAACGGCAACGACATGCCGACGCCGAAGTCGAACCCGTCGAGCACGAAGTAGCCGACGAAGAGGAAGCCGACGATCCAGAACCAGAGGTAGGCGAGATCCATGATGTGCTCCTGCAGCCCTTAGTAGACCGTCGTCGGGGTGTCTTCGACCGCCAGGTCGCGCGCGTCCGGCGCCCCCGGCTCGGGGAGGGGTTCAGGACCCGCGGTGGTCGTCTTGAGGATGAGGCCGAACTCGACCACCGCAAGCGCCGCATAGATCAGCGTGAACGCGGTCAGCGAGATGAGCACGGTCCATCCGGGCACCGAGGGCGAGACGCCGTCCTCGGTCAGCATGAGGCTGAACACGATCCACGGCTGACGGCCCATCTCGGTGAAGACCCAGCCCACGAGGATGGCGAGGAGGGATGCCGGCCACGCCCAGATAGCCAGACGCCAGGCCCAGGCGGGAACCTCGCGCGTGGCCTTCTTGCGCGTGAGCCAGAGGCCGACGACCGCGACGAGCGCGGCGACGCCGCCGAGGCCGATCATCCAGCGGAACGCCCAGTAGGTGACCCACAGGATGGGCGCGAAGTTGCCGTCGACCTGGTCGGCGAACTGCGGGAACAGCTCGGTCGTGTAGAGGTTGTTGAGGTCGTTGATCCCCTCGACGCAGCCGTCGAACGAGTGCGTCGACAGCAGCGCCAGCAGGTAGGGCACGCGGATCGAGAACAGCTCGCTCGTCCCGTCGGGTGTGCCGAGCGTGAAGATCGAGAACGAGGCGTCCGCTCCGCAGGCGCTGTTGAACATCGCCTCGGCAGCGGCCATCTTCATCGGCTGCGTCGCGACCATGACGAGGCTGAGCTGGTCGCCCGAGATCGCGACACCGGCGAAAGCGGCGATCAGTCCCCACAGGCCGAACTTCAGCGAAGAGCGCATCATCTCGACGTTCTGCTTGCGCAGCAGGTGCCAGGCCGAGATCGAGACGATCACTCCCGCGGTCATCATGAACGCCGCGAACAGGGTGTGGGGGAGCGCCGCGAGGGCCACGGGGTTCGTCAGCACCGCGAAGAAGTCGGTCATCTCGGCGCGCGAGCCATCCTCGGCCATCTTGAAGCCGACGGGGTTCTGCATGAACGCGTTCGCGGCGAGGATGAAGTACGCCGAGAACCACGCGCCGATCGTCGCGATCCAGATGCTCGCGAGGTGCAGCGCCTTGGGCAGCTTGTCCCAGCCGAAGATCCAGAGGCCGATGAACGTCGCCTCGAAGAAGAAGGCCATCAGGCCCTCGAAGGCGAGCGGCGCCCCGAACACGTCTCCGACGAACCGCGAGTAGGACGACCAGTTCATGCCGAACTGGAACTCCTGCACGATGCCCGTCACGACGCCCATCGCGAAGTTGATCAGGAAGATCTTCCCGAAGAAGCGCGTGAGATGGAGCCACTTCGCGTTGCCGGTGCGGAACCACGCGGTCTGGAAGATCGCGACCGTCAGCGCCATGCCGAGCGTGAGGGGGACGAAGAGGAAGTGGTACAGCGTCGTGAGGCCGAACTGCCAGCGTGCCAGCAGCAGGGGGTCCAGCAGATCCACGATGCGATTCTCCGATCGTTCCGGACTGGGTCTGATCACCGTAGCATGTGGTCAGACCACACGGGCGACATAGCCCCATCGGGCGCCCGGTGCACCCAGATTCCCAGGAATCCGGTGCCGAGGCGAGCCTTCCCGCCGTGAATAATGACGCGGCAGCGGCGCCCGCCGTCCGCGGCGCGACTACCCTCGGAAACATGGCAAGCCGGGCACAGCGATCGGAGCCGGGCGCGTGAGTGCGATCCCGGTGACGATCGGGCGGCGGGTGCCTGTTTCCGCGGCATCCGCTGATGTCGGCGTGTCCGCGGCGGCGGGGGTCGCTGCGCCGGCTGCCACGATCGGTGCCCCGTTGGTGGACACGCATGGGCGGGTGCATCGGGATCTGCGGATCTCGTTGACGGATCGGTGCTCTCTGCGGTGCACGTACTGCATGCCGGAGCAGGGCAACGAGTGGCTGGCGAAGTCGAGCATTGTGAGCCTGGACGAGATCGTGCGTATCGCGAGGGTGGCGGCGGCGGACGGGATCACGACGTTCCGGCTCACCGGTGGCGAGCCGCTGCTGCGGGCCGACATCGTGGAGGTGGTGCGCCGGCTCGCGGCGATCACGGGTCCGGGTGGCCGGCCGGTGGAGATCGCGATGACCACGAACGGGATCCGGTTGGCGGAGCTGCTGCCGGGCCTGGTCGACGCGGGGCTTGACCGCCTGAACATCTCGATCGACACGCTGCGCCGGGACCGGTTCCACGCGCTGACCCGCCGGGACCGGCTGGATGATGTGCTGGCGGGGATCGCGGCGGCGGCGGCGTCGGGGTTGCGGCCGGTGAAGCTGAACGCGGTGGCGATGCGGGATGTGAACGACGACGAGCTGGTCGATCTGGTGGAGTTCGCGACCGGCCACGATGCGCAGATGCGGTTCATCGAGCAGATGCCGTTGGATGCCGGGCACACCTGGGACCGGTCGCGGATGGTGACGCAGGACGAGATCCTCGCGACGCTCCGCGGGCGGTGGACGCTGACTCCGGTGCCGGGTCGGGGCGGTGCGCCGGCGGCTCGGTGGCTGCTGGATGGCGGGCCGCATTCGGTGGGGGTGATCGCGTCGGTGACGGCGCCGTTCTGCGGCGACTGCGACCGGTTGCGGCTCACCGCGGACGGGCAGTTGCGCAACTGCCTGTTCTCGGCCACCGAGTACGACCTGCTGCCGATCCTGCGTGGCGGTGGTGAGGACGGGCAGGTGGATGGGATGCTGCGTTCCTGTGTGCACGGCAAGCTGCCGGGGCATGCGATCAACGACCCGTCGTTCCTGCAGCCGGTGCGCGGTATGAACGCGATCGGCGGCTGAGATGGGCCGCATCACCACCCGCACCCCCGTCACCCGCATCGTACTGAACGACGGTGACGCCGTCGTGCGTCGCCGCGCCGACACGCTCGTGGTCGAGGAGCCGCTCGAGATCCGCGTCGCGGGGGAGCCGCTGACCGTCACGATGCGCACCCCCGGAAACGACATCGAGCTCGCGGCCGGGTTCCTGGTGTCGGAAGGCGTGATCTCCGCGGCCGCCGATCTCCGCTCCGCGATCCACTGCGGTGGACCGGGCACGGGCTCGGTACCGCCGACGCCGCTGCTGACGATCGGCGTCGGCCCCGTGCCGGCGGTCGTGGCGCCGGCGGCGTCGACGGAGAACACCTACAACGTGCTCGACATCGCGCTCGCTCCCGAACTCGCGCCGCTCGTGACCGACATCGCCCGCAACTTCTACACCACGAGCTCGTGCGGTGTCTGCGGCACGGCGTCGATCGAGGCGATCGAGAAGCAGTCCCGCTACGACGTCGGCGCGGATGCCGCCGCGGTGGACGCCGCACTTCTCACGGGTCTGCCCGACGAGCTGCGGGCGGGGCAACAGGTGTTCGACAAGACCGGGGGTCTCCACGCCGCGGCCCTGTTCGACGCCGCGTCCGGCGAGCTCCTCGTGCTGCGCGAGGACGTCGGCCGGCACAACGCCGTCGACAAGGTGATCGGCTGGGCCGTGCTCGACGACCGGCTGCCCCTCAGCGGAACCGTGCTGCAGGTCTCGGGCCGGGTGAGCTTCGAACTCGTCCAGAAAGCGGTGATGGCCGGCATCCCGATCCTGTCAGCGGTCTCAGCGCCGTCGTCCCTGGCCGTCGAGCTGGCCGCAGCGTCCGGGCTCACCCTCGTCGGGTTCGTACGCGGGTCGTCGATGAACGTCTACTCCCGCCCGGGGCGCGTGCGGGTGGCCGCGCCGGTGCGCTGACCGCCCCCGGCATTCAGCCGCGTGTGGCGGCGAGCTGCACGATGCACTGCGTCGGGTCGCACGACGCGGCGATGCCCTCCACGCGCAGCGGGCCGCCGGCCTGTGCGAGCACGCTGTCGATGAGACCCACATGGACGCTGCACAGCACGCCGCGGTGCTCGGCGGCGGGCACGTGCGGGCAGGGGGTCAGGTCGACCGTGAGGTCGCGCTCGTCGACGAAAGGGTCGAAGCCGGCGTCGCCGAGGTCCTCCACGAGTGCGTCGAGCTGGTGCAGGGCATCGGCGCCGAGTTCGGCATCCGTGTCGGATCCGTACACGCGACGCAGCAGATCTCCGCGACGAGCCGCCTCCTCCGCGCGGCGGACGGCGACGGGGCTCGAGCCCGCGTCGGAGCCGGTGGCCGCGGAGTAGAGCACGCGCGGGCGTCCGCGCGTCGTGCGGTGCTCGGTCTCGGCGATCACGTACCCGGCGTCGATGAGGCGCTGCACGTGCTCGCGCACGGTGTTGGCGTGCAGGCCGGTCGCGTCGACGAGCTCGGAGATCGCCCGCCGCGGGCGCTCCTGCAGGAGGTGCATGATCTCGACGCGGGAGTAGCTCGATATCGCGCTGTACCCGGTCGTCATGGTCCCATTATCGCCGGACGCCGCGACGACTCCGGTGCGCGCGGGCTCATCCGCGTGGGATCAGAACAGCTGGCCGAAGATGAGGATCGCGATGAAGAACACCGCGACGATGCCGACGATGATCGCGAGCGTGCGGCCGGAGAGCTTGGCGACGCCCCAGCCGACCAGCACGGGTATGGCGAACAAGAACAGGGCCACGATCCACCAGAACGCCGAATAGGCGCCGGTGGTCGCCTCCTCCAGGCGGCCGCCGAAGAGCTCCTTGGTCGAGGGGTGGGTCGCGAAGCGCACCGCGATGGAGATGGGGACCGCCACGAACACGAAGACCACGAGTCCGATGAGCCAGCCCCACAGGGTGGAGCTTCCCCCGCCCGAGAGGACCCCGCCGCGGAGCTCGGGTTCCGGCTTCTGCTGCTGCTTGCCTGATGCCATGGGCATGACTCTAGTGGCGCGGGATGGCGCGGCATCGTACGATTCGCACGATTTCGCGCCGGACATGGCGCTGTCCGCCGGCGGGGACGGGCGGACAGCGTCGGGGCGCCAGGGAGAAACGCCACTGGGGGAGCGATCTCCGCGCTCACCATCCACGAGTGTCGCCCGTCAGGGGGTGGAGCTTCGGGACGGCGTTCGCGGGGTCTGAGATCAAGGTACGCCCGTGGGTGTTCGGCACAAGGGGTATTGCCTGTGGGTCTCCTGAGTGCTAGCCGCAGGTGCCGGTCACCGGTGCACGGGTCCTCCCGTGGTGGGATGGGAGCGACATGAGCCAGCCGCTGCCTCCCCCCGATTCCGTCGCCGCGATCGCCGCCGCCGTGCGGGCGCGGGAGGTGACGGCGCAGGAGGTCGTGGAGGAGCATCTCGCCCGCATCGCGCGCGTGGGTCCCGGTCTGAACGCGCTCACGGTCGTGTTCTCCGACCGTGCGCGGACGGCCGCCGCGGAGGTGGATGCCGCGCTCGCGGAGGGGCGCGATCCCGGACCGCTCGCGGGCGTGCCGATCTCCGTGAAGGAGAACATCGACCTCGCCTGGTCGGCCACCACGAACGGCTGGCGGGGACTCGCCGACGCCCTGCCCGCCCGGGACGCCACGATCGTCCGTCGTCTGCGAGGCGCCGGCGCCGTGCCCGTCGCACGCGGCAACATGCCCGACTTCGGCATGCGGTGGGACACGGACAACGACCTGTTCGGGCGCACTCGAAACCCGTGGAATCCGGACCGCAGCGTCGGCGGATCCAGCGGCGGCGACGCGGTCGCGGTGGCGACCGGGATGAGCGCCCTCGGCCTCGGCAACGACTTCGGCGGCTCGCTCCGCCTCCCGGCCTACGCGACGGGGGTCGTGGGCCTTCGCCCGTCGCAGGGGCGCGTGCCGCGCGGGGCGGTGCAGGGGCAGTCTGTGGCACTCACGCTGCAGCTGTTCTCGGTGAACGGCCCGATGGCGCGATGCGTCGAAGATGTCGCGCTCGCCCTCCGGGAGATGCAGGGATGGGATGCCGACGACCCGGTGTCGGTCGCCGCGCCCGCGGCGCGCGACGACGAGCTGCCGCGGCGAGTCGGCGTCGTGCGCGACTTTGCAGGCCTGGCCGTAGATCCGGAGGTTGCCGGCGGAATCGACCGGGCCGCAGCATCCCTCATGCGTGCCGGCTGGGAGGTCGTCGATGTCGCGGCTCCGCTGCTCGAGGAGGCGGCCGTGCTGTGGCGGCGGCTGTCATGCACCGACATGCTCATCTCGCTCGACCCGGCTGCCCTCGGCCAGCCGCTCGGGCGTTCGGCCACCGCCTTCCTGCGCGACAGCACCGCGGCGGCGCGCCCCTACGCGTCGGCGCGCGAATATGCGGAGGCGTGGGCGCGGCGCGCAGTGATCGCGGCGGAGTGGCGGCGGCTGATGGTCGACGTGCCCGTGATCCTCGGACCGGTGTCGATCTCGCGCATGCGGGAACCGGACTACGACCTCGGCGGGAAGGAGGCGGCGGACCGTGCGTGGCGCGACCTCTGGCTGACGGTGGTCGTCAACTTCCTCGGACTGCCCGCGTTGGCGCTGCCCACCGGCCTCGGCGGCGACGGCATGCCCACCGGCGTCCAGCTCATCGGCCCCGCCTTCGGCGAGGAGGTGCTGTTCCAGGCAGGCCGTGCAGTCGAGGCCGCGGTTCCGCGCCTTCCCCCGATTCCGTCGCTCGTCTGACCCGGCGCTCGGCCTATGGGGTCGGCGTCTCCGGCGGCCGCGGGAACGGCGGTTCCTCCGGGTGCGGCGCGAGCGGTTCTTCGGGCCACGGGGCGGGCGGCTCGTCCGGCGGCGTCGGGATGGTTGGTCCGGGTCCGGGGTCAGGACTGCCGGGTCCGGGGAAGCCGGGTGCCGGCGGCATCTCGCCCGGCGGGGTCTGGTCCGGGAGCGGTTCGGGGACGGTGGGGTCGGTCATGACGTCTCCTGGGGAGGATCGAGGGGGCGCTGCGCGCCCCCGCACGTGATCCCAGCCTGCGGCGCCGGGCCGGAAGCAGCGAGGCCCTTGACCGGGAGGCGGTGCGGGTCTACGCGTCAGCGACAGGGAACGGTATGAGCGCGACACCGGGACCGACGCGGCCGCGGCGTCGACGGCTCGCCACGCGAACCGGCGCGTGACGGCGCCTCTCGTACGGGACGCCGTAGCGGGCTCCGTAGGCTGGAGGGGTGGCATCCGTTCTCAACATCTCGGCGTACCTGTTCACGCGTATCGATGACACCGCCGAGCTGCGGCCGGTGCTGCGCGAGCGGGCGGTCGCTGCGCGGCTGAAGGGCACGATCCTGCTCGCCGAAGAGGGGATCAACCTCTTCCTCGCGGGAGACGCCGAAGCGGTGCGCGGCTTCGTGCACGAGTTGAGGGACGATGAGCGCTTCGCCGCGCTGAAGACCAAGGAGAGCTGGTCGCAAGCGCAGCCTTTCGGTCGGATGCTCGTCAAGGTCAAGCGCGAGATCATTCGCATGGACCACCCGACCATCCGTCCCGAGGGCAACCGAGCGCCCGCTGTCGCCCCTGCGACGCTCCGTCGCTGGCTGGACCGCGGCCACGACGACCACGGCCGCGAGGTGGTGCTGCTCGACACCCGCAATGCGTTCGAGGTCGACTACGGCGCCTTCGACGGCGCGCTGGACTGGCGGATCGAGCGGTTCACGCAGTTCCCGGATGCCGCGGCCGCCGCAGCGCCCGACCTCGAGGGCAAGACCGTCGTGAGTTACTGCACCGGCGGCATCCGCTGCGAAAAGGCCGCGATCTACCTGCGCGAGGTCGGCGTCGAGGCGTACCAGCTGGACGGCGGCATCCTCGGCTACTTCGAGCACGTGGGCGGGGACCACTGGAGCGGCGACTGCTTCGTGTTCGACGAGCGGGAAGCGCTGACCCCGGGCCTGGCACCGCGGTCGGGAGCAGTCGCGTGAGCCGCTCCGAGCCCGCCGGCGACGCTCGTTCCGCCGGTCGCGCCGCTGTCCTGATCGCGCTCGCGGCAGACGTCGTGCTGGTGATCACGTTCGCCGCGATCGGTCGCGCGAGCCACGACTCCGACGTCTGGATCGGCCTGTCGCAGACCGCCTGGCCGTTCCTGGCGGCCCTCGGCATCGGCTGGCTCGTGACCCGCGCGTGGCGCGCGCCCGCGGCGCCGGTACGCACGGGGGTGGGCGTCTGGGCGATCACCGTCGGGGGCGGGATGCTGCTGCGCTGGGCATCCGGTCAGGGCGCCGCGATTCCGTTCATCGTCGTGGCGTCGCTGACGCTGCTGGTCGCACTGGTGGGGTGGCGCGTCATCGTCGCGGTCGTGCGCCGCGTGCGCCGACGCTGAAGTCGTCGCGGGCTCGGGGTGTCCTTCGGAGCCCGGTCTCGATGACGATCCGGTTCCCCTCGATCACGCCTGGGCCGTCGCCAGGAAGCGGCGCGGGCGCCGGAGTGATCTGCTCGGCCTCCCACACCGCGCGGGCGTTCTCCGCGGTCGGGTAGAAGAACTCCTCGACACCGAGCAGACCGCCGGAAGAGTGCGACGGCGTCTCCCCTCGCTGGCGGCGACGGTGCGTGTCGAACGCGAACCACAAGAAGTACAGCGGCAGTGCGACGACCAGACAGACGAATGCCCACACCATCGCGTCGCCGATCGTCATGACGCCCAGCGTACGTCGCGACGATGGCCGCAGCATCCGTGATTGCGCCGTCAACGGTGCGCGAACGCCTGCAACGTCGCGTCGGCCGGGAGCTCGCTGAACCACACCTCGAACGGCACGGGCGTGCCATCGCCGGGGACGTTCTCGATGGAGCTGGTGGCGGCTGCCACGATCGCCCCGTCGGCGGTGCGGGCCAGCGCGGTGATGCTGACGTACCGCTGGTCCTCCGCGAAGCGGCCGGTCACCGTGCCTGTCGCCGACGTCGCACCGCTGTCGCTCGACGATCGGGTCGTGCCGTCCACGGTGAACGCCCCGGTCTCGTCGGCAGGAGAGAGGGTCGCGTCCGTCGCCCGCGGAAGAGAGACGTCGATGCTCGTGATCTGCGTGTCACCGACCCCGAAGAAGTAACCGACGATGGCGGTCTGGCCGGCGAGGAGGGTCGCGAACGCGCTCGACGGGGCCACGGTCGACCCGTCGTCGGTCACGGCGCGAGCCTCCATGTACGCGTCGAAGACGTAGTCCGTGTTGGGGTTGTCGACGACCACGACGTACCACCACACGTCGTCGTACTCGTGTCCGAACGCGGTCTCGACGACCGCGGGCTGGACGGGCGGAGCGAACTCTACGCCGGGGTCGGGCTGCCCGTCGGTGCCTGGGGCCGTGATTCCGGGCACGCTGTAGTCGTCGTAGGGGTCGTCGGAGTAGCCGTCTTCCCCGCCCGGCTCGGCGTAGCCGTCGTACGAGGATCCGAATGATCCGAACACCCACGCGACGGCGAGCACGATCGTGAGGAAGCCGCCGAGGATCGACGTGATCAGCGCGCCGACGCCGATCCCCTTTCCGCCCTGATTGCGGCTCGCCAGTGCGACGATCGAGAGCACGAACGCCGCGAACAGGAGCAGGAACGACAGCCAGCCGGGGCTGAAGGCGCCCGCGACGTAGGGGACGAACGCCAGGAGCACGCCGGCGGCAGCGAGGACCAGCGCGATGATCGCCAGCGTCCTCGGCCGCTCGTCACGACCACCTGATGGAGGAAAGGCGACGCCTGGCTGGTTCGCCGACCATCCGGCTGCGCCGGGGTACCCCGGCGCGCCGCGATAGGCCGGTGCAACGGGGGCGCCCGGCGCCGGGTGGGTGGCGGGGCGTGCGTACGGGGGGAGCACGCGGCCGGTGGCGACTGTTCCGGGGTCGCCGCCGGGCAGCGCGTAGCCCTGCGGGGCGGCGTAGTGCACGGGGGCGCCGGACGGCGGTGCCGCTTCGCCGGGCTCAGGAGCCGCGTAAGCGGGGACGGCGTACCGGGCTTCGGCGAGATCGGGCGCGCTGTAAGGCCGTGGGGCGGGAGCGTCGTCGCGGGCCGCCGGATCGGAGCCGCCGCCGGTGGGGACGGGCTCGCCCTGTGCACCCGGAGTCAGGGGATCGGACATGGGGCTCCTGTTCTCGGTCTCCTGCGTGCCCAACTTAGCGAACGTGGGCGTTGGTGAGCGCGGCAGCGCCTCCTCCGCGACCTGTGAGGCGGCGAAGGAGGCGCTGTGGCGGGGCTCCGATGGTTCAGCTCAGGCCGTTGTCCGCGAGCCAGTCCTTCGCGATGTCCTCCGAGGAGCGCTGGTCCACCGTCGACTCGACGTTGAGGGCGACCAGGCCCTCCGGGGTCAGCGCGACGCTCACCGCGTTGATCACGTCGGCGATCTCGTCCGCGACGTCGGCGTTCACGAGGGGGACGACGTTCGACGCCAGGAAGAGGCCCTCAGGGTCTTCGAGCGTGACCAGCTTGTCGGTCTCGATACGCGGATCGGCGCTGTAGACGTTCGCCACCTGGATGTTGCCGGCCACCAGCTCGTCGACCGTCGTGTCGGCGGTCGGGTTGAACGAGACGGATACGCCGTAGACCTCTTCGAGGCCCTTCGGTCCGTAGGGGCGCTCTTCGAGCTCGGGCGGACCGCCGAGCACGAGGCCGTCGATGCCCGCGAGGTCGGCGATCGAAGTGAGTCCGTTCTCCTCGGCGAAGGCGGACGTGACGTTGTAGGAGTCCTGATCAGTGGCCGGCGACTGGTCGAGGACCGTCAGCCCGTCGGGCAGGGCATCCTGCAGGGCCGCATAGACGTCGTCCGGAGTGGTCGCCGTCGTGTCGGGCTCGAAGTACTGCAGCAGGTTGCCGGTGTACTCGGGGAACAGATCGATGGAGCCGTCCTCGAGCGACGGGAGGTACGCGTCTCGCTGTCCGATGTTGAAGTTGCGCTCGACCGTGAAGCCGGCGCCCTCGAGCGCCTGCGCGTAGATCTCGGCGATGATCTCGTTCGAGTAATAGGCCTGCGAGCCGATGACGATGGCCGACGAGTCGCCGGTGTCGCCGGTGTCGGTGTTCTCGCCGCTGAGCGGGTCGTTCGAGGCGCACCCTGCCAGAGCCAGTGCTGCGACCGCGGTTCCGGCGAGGGCTACGGCCAGCCGGGTTCGTGCTGTGGACATTGTCATACCTCCGATGTGGTGGTGGGGGTCAGCGGGAGAATTGCGGGATACGGATCCACGGCGATGCGGCGACCCGGGAACGGATGCGCCGGCCGTCGGTGGGTGGCACGGCGAAGCGGGCGAGCAGGGCGAAGAGGCCATCGAGCACGAGTGCGAGGGCGACCACCACGATCGACGCCCCCAAGATCTCCGGGAAGTCACGGAGGTTGATGCCCTGGATGATGAAGAAGCCGAGTCCGCCGAGGCCGACATACGCCGCGATGGTCACCGTCGCGACCACCTGCAAGGTCGCCGAACGGAGTCCGCCGATGAGGAGCGACAAGCCGAGGGGCATCTCGATCTTGAACAGGATCTGCCATTCGGTCATTCCCATCGCGCGGCCCGCGTCGATCACACTGCGGTCGATCGATTCGATGCCGGCGTAAGCGCCGGCGAGGATCGACGGGATCGCCAGGACAACGAACACCGTCACCGCAGCCTCGGTCTTGAGGTTCACGCCGAAGAGCATGACCAGCAGCACGACGAGTCCGAGGGCCGGCAGTGCGCGCGCGGCGCCCGACAGGAACACCGCGATCTCGCGACCGCGGCCGGTGTGGCCGATCAGCCAGCCGATCGGGATCGCGATGACCGCGGCGATCGCGACGGAGCCGAACGTGAACGCGAGATGCTGGGCGATCGCGGTCGGCAAGGTGAGCGTGCCCGTGAGGCGGGCGGGCGAGAAGATCCACGCGAGTCCCTCGGCGAGGAGATTCATGCTGTCACCGCCCGAAGCCGGCCCGGACGTGGTGTGCTCCGACGTCGCGTCCACGGCATGAGTGCGCGGCCTGCCAGCATGAGCAGGACGTCGACGATCACCGCGATGACCACCACGGCGACGACACCCGCGAACACCTCGGCGATGATCCGGCGCTGCGAGCCGTTCGTGAAGAGGTAGCCCAGGTTCTCGACGCCGATCAGGGCGCCCACGGTGGCGAGCGAGATCGTCGACATCGCCGTCACCCGCAGCCCGGCCAGGACCACCGGGCCCGAGAGCGGGAAGTCCACCGTCCAGAACCGGCGCCATGCCCCGAAGCCCACCGCGATCGCCGCCGACCGCGCGACGGGGTCGACGGAGGCCAGCCCGTCGGTGACGGAGCGGGTCATGATGGCCACCGCGTAGATCGTCAGGGCGACCAGGAGGTTCAGTTCGGAAAGGAACGGGATGCCGAACAGGGTGAGCAGGGCGAAGAGGGCGAACGACGGGATCGTGTACAGGAGCCCGACGAGGGTGAGCACGGTGCCGCGCAGCGGCGTGTACCGGAACGCCAGCCAACCCAACGGGACCGACAGCACGAAGCCTGCGACGATCGCGATCGCGCTCTGCCGCAGATGATCGACGGTCAGCGCCCAGATCAGATCGAGGTTGTCGGAGACCCAGTTCACCGTTCGTCCTCCACGAGCACGCCCTGGGTGCGGCCGGCGGCGTCCACGAGGACCGTGCCGCGATCGGTGTGCCTGGCGTGCAGCGCGCGCGTGCCCCGCTCGACGCCGATGAAGTCGGCCACGAAGTCGCTCGCCGGATTCTCGATGATCTCGCTCGGGCTGCCGATCTGGGCGATGCGAGCGCCCTTCTCGAGGATCACCACCTGGTCGCCCAGGAGGAACGCCTCGTCGATGTCGTGGGTGACGAAGACGATCGTCTTGTCGAGTTCCTTCTGCAGCCGCAGCGTCTCGGTCTGCAGTTCGCGGCGCACGATGGGGTCGACCGCGCCGAACGGCTCGTCCATCAGCAGGATGTTGGGGTCGACCGCGAGGGCGCGGGCGACGCCGACGCGCTGCTGCTGGCCCCCGGACAGCTGGCTCGGGTAGCGCTTGGCGAGTCCGCGTTCGAGGCCCACGACATCCATGAGCTCGAGTGCGCGCTCGCGCGCCTTCGCCTTGGGGACGCCGTTCAGCACGGGGACCGTCGCGATGTTGTCGAGGACGGAGAAGTGCGGGAGCAGCCCGGCGTTCTGCAGCACATACCCGATGCCCCGGCGCAGTGTCACCGGATCGCGTTGCGAGATCGGCTCGTCGTCGATGGTGATGACCCCGCCGGTGGGGTCGACGAGCCGGTTGATCATGCGCAGCAGTGTCGTCTTGCCGCTTCCCGACGAGCCGACGAGCACCGTCGTCTTGTGGGCGGGCATGAGGGCGCTGAAGTCCTCGACCGCGGCCGTGCCGTCCGGATAACGCTTCGAGACCCCACGGAATTCGATCGCCATGCTGCCCTTTCGGCCGGGGTTCCCAGATAATCACAGGCCGCCGACATGGCGGCCGAAGCTGGACAGGTGCCGTAACCTGCGCCATCCTTCCGTCTGCGCGCGCGGCGGGCAACCGCTTCGTCGTGTCATCGCCGGCCGCTACGTTAGGGCGCATGACTGCGCGGGAGTACGACCTCATCGTGATCGGCGGCGGCCCTGTGGGGGAGAACGTCGCAGACAGGGCCACTCAGGGAGGCATGTCGGTCGTCGTGGTCGAGAGCGAGCTCGTCGGAGGCGAATGCTCGTACTGGGCATGCATCCCCTCGAAGGCGATGCTGCGGGCGGGCGCGGCGGTGCGGGCCGCTCGCCGCGTGAAGGGCGCCGCAGAGGCAGTGACCGGGGCCGTCGACGTGGCCAGGACCCTGGTGCGCCGCGACGAGCTCGTGCACGACTGGGATGACACGTCGCAGGTCGAGTGGCTGCAGGGCGCGGGCATCGATCTGGTTCGCGGCCACGGACGCCTGACGGGCGAGCGCGAGGTCACCGTGACCGATGCCGACGGCACCGAGAAGGTGCTCATCGCCCGCCACGCGGTCGTGGTGTCGACCGGCTCGGCAGCGCTCCTGCCCGACATCCCAGGCCTGCGCGAAGTCGAGCCGTGGACCAGTCGCGAGGCCACGGGCGTGCGCGACGTGCCGGCGTCGCTCGCCGTGCTCGGCGGTGGCACCGTCGGCAGCGAGATGGCGACGCTGTACACGTCGTTCGGCTCCACCGTCACCCTCATCGCGCGTTCCGGCCTGCTGCGGGGCGTCGAGCCCTTCGCGGGCGAGGCCGTCGAGAAGGCGCTGACAGATGCCGGGGCCACCGTCCGCACCGGCGTCGACGTCGAGCGGGTCTCGCGCGACGACGACGGCGAGGTGGTGCTGTCGCTGTCGGACGGGTCTCTGGTCCGGGCCGCCCAGGTGCTGGTGGCGACGGGCCGGGTGCCGCGGACCGAGGACCTCGGCCTGGAGGCGGTCGGACTCGAGCCGGGTTCATGGCTCGACGTCGACGACACACTGCGCGTGCGCGGGGTGGAGTGGCTGTACGCCGTCGGCGACGTCAACCACCGCGCGCTGCTCACACACCAGGGCAAGTACCAGGGCCGTGCCGCGGGCGATGTGATCGCGGCGCGGGCGAAGGCGGCCGAGGTCGACGACGCCCCGTGGGGCAGGCACGTCGCGACAGCCGATCACTCGGCGGTTCCGCAGGTGATCTTCACCGACCCCGAGATCGCGGCGGTCGGGCACACCGAGAAGTCCGCCCGCGAGGCGGGACTCAGCATCCGTGTCATCGATTACGACCTGTACTGGATCGCGGGCGCGAGCGAGGTCGCCGATGACTACCAGGGTCGGGCGCGGGCGATCGTGGACGAGGAGCGTCGGGTGCTCGTCGGTGCGACGTTCGTCGGGCAGGACGTGGGCGAGATGCTCCACGCCGCCACGATCGCGATCGTCGGCGAGGTTCCGATCGACCGTCTGTGGCACGCGGTGCCGTCGTACCCGACGATCAGCGAGGTGTGGCTGCGGTGGCTCGAGGAGTACGGCCGCTGATCCGCACCCGCGCTGCTTCGGGGCCGCGGGATGGCGGCGCCCGCCGGACTGCACAGCGAACGCTCAGCCCCAGCCCTTGTTCACCGATATATCGGTAGGTATCGTCAGGGTATCGGCACACGCTCGTTCGGGAGGTCGCCATGAGCGGTTCATTCCAGGGATTCGGTTCGCGTCCGGGAGCGCAGGGCTCGGGACTTCCGAGCAGCTTCTGGGACGCGATGGAGCAGTTGAAGGACACTTTCGAGCGCAGCTTCTCGCCGCGCGTCGCCAAGGGTGATGTGCGGGCTGCGGTCCTCGCGATCCTGGCCGAGAAGCCCATGCACGGCTACCAGATCATCCAGGAGATCGAGGAGCGCAGCGACGGCGCGTGGAAGCCGAGCCCCGGCTCGGTGTACCCGACGCTGCAGCTGCTCGCGGACGAGGGACTCGTCGCCGCCGAGGAATCGAACGGCAAGAAGACGTACTCGCTCACCGAGGCGGGCCGGGCAGCGGCCGCGGCGGCCGAAGGGCAGTCCGCGCCGTGGGAGTCGGCCGGGTCGCGCGATTCCGGGCGTGCCACAGCGCTGCCGAAGGCCGGCGCGAAGCTCGCCCAGGCGGCCGCGACCGTCGGTCGCAGCGGCACGCCCGAGCAGGTGGCGAAGGCCGTCGAAGTGCTCGACGACGCGCGGCGTAACCTCTACTCGATCCTGGCTCAGGACTGACGGCCGGCCCACCGGCAGAGGGCGTCGGTCCGGACCCACGGGGTCAGGGTGGGCGCGCACGATCCCGGGCGACCGGGACCGCGGGCACCCCGCAATCCGCTGACCACCACCGCCGAGGAGCTTCGATGGCCGACGTCGGGAACGCGCGCGCCCGCTATCGCCGGATCCTGCGCTTCGCCGGCCGTTACATCGTCCAGGCCTGGTGGTTCGAGCTCGTCCTGCCCCGGTTCGGCTTCGGCGCGCTCGCCGCCCGCGGCCGCACCCGCCGTCTGCAGAACATCGCGCGCAGGTTCCATGTGCTCGCCGTCCAGTACGGCGGGCTCATGATCAAGGTCGGCCAGTTCCTGTCGTCGCGGCTCGACGTGCTGCCGCCGGAGATCACCAAGGAGCTGGAGGGTCTCCAGGACGAGGTCCCGCCGGTCGCCTTCCCGGCGATCCGCGACCTCGCCGAGTCCGAGCTGGGCGTCCCCCTCGGCCGCGCGTTCGAGTGGGTAGACGAGACGCCCGTGGCCGCGGCTTCCCTCGGACAGGCGCATCGTGCGCGGCTGACACCCGCCGACGCCGCCGAGACCGGGTTCGCCGACGTCGTCGTCAAGGTGCAGCGACCGGGCATCGAGGAGATCGTCGACGTCGACCTGGCGGCGCTGCGCCGCGTGGCCGGCTGGCTCAGCAGCGTGCGGGTCGTGCGGGACCACGTCGACCTGCCGGCGCTGGTGGAGGAGTTCGCTCACACCAGCCGCCAGGAGATCGACTACCTGCACGAGGCGCAGAATGCGGAGCGGTTCGGCGCGGACTTCGCGGGCGATCCCCGCGTGACGGTGCCGGAGATCGCCTGGGAGCGCACGACCCGTCGGGTGCTGACACTCGCCGACGTCACCGCGATAAAGATCAACGACGTCGACGGTCTGCGCGCCGCGGGCATCGATCCCGCCCAGGTCGCCGTCGAGTTCGCGAACGTGATGTTCGACCAGCTGTTCCTGCGAGGGTTCTTCCACGCCGATCCGCACCCGGGGAACATCTTCGTGACGCCGGTCACCCGCGCCGCCGGCGACACCGGCCGCCCGTGGACCCTCACCTTCATCGACTTCGGGATGATGGGCGAGGTCCCCGACAAGCTGCGGCACGATCTGCAGCGGCTCATGATCGCGGTCGCCTCGCGCAACAGCGGACAGATGATCGACAGCATCCGAGCCGTCGGCGTGCTGCTGCCGTCGGCCGACACCGTCGAGCTCGAACGCGCGATGACGGCGCTGTTCGGGCGCTTCGGCGGCATGGGGTTCGCGGAGCTGCAGCAGGTCGACCCGCGCGAGTTCCGGCAGTTCGCCAAGGAGTTCGGCGACGTGATGCGGTCGCTGCCGTTCCAGCTGCCCGAGAACTTCCTGCTGATCATCCGCGCGGTCTCGCTCACCAGCGGCATGTGCAGCTCGCTCGACCCCGCGTTCAACGTGTGGGACGCCGTCGAGCCCTATGCCGCCCAACTGCTGCGCGACGAGCGGGGCAACGCCGCGAAGGCCGTCGCGCAGGAAGCCGCGTCGGTCGCGGGTGTGATGGCCCGGCTGCCGCGGCGCCTCGACGACATGGTGACCCGCATCGAGGACGGTCGCCTCGTCGCGGACGTGCCGAAGCTCGACCGCTGGCTGCGCCGCCTCGAGCGCCTGATCCGGCGCGTCGTGGCGGCGGTGCTGTTCGCCGGACTGCTCATCAGCGGGTCGGTGCTGCGAGCCGAAGACCTCACGATCGGCACCGTGCTCATGATCGGCTCGCTCGTGCCGCTGCTGTACGCGCTGTTCGCGGGATTCTCCGGCCGGCGCGGACCGCACGGCTGAGCTCGCGTCCACTCGCCGAGATTTCGGATGACGGATGCTGCGCCCTCGTGCACGTGCGGCTCGCCGGGGACCCCACACGCTACGGTGGCACGCAGGAACCTGTCCTCGGGGGTGCGTGTGGTCTGGGCGGTGATCGTGCGGGTCGCGGATCTGCTGGTGCAGCTGGCGCTGATCTGGCTCGGCCTCCTCATCATCTTCGCGGATGGCGAGGAACCGACCCTCGACGCTCTCGTCGGGTGGTGCACCGTCGGCGCGTTCTACTGGCTCGCATCCGTGATCGCAGTCGGTGTGAGCGTGAAGCGGTCCCGCAGCGCCGCACCGCGGTGGATCGGAGAGTTCGACACGCACCCGCTGGTTGCGGCGATCACCGTCACAGCCACCTTCCTGGCCAGCGCCGTAGGGATCATCGCCGCCACCGAGATACTCGTGCTCCGCAACGACCCCAAGTGGGCGGGCTGGGTCGAGCTCATCGGAGTGGTGGCGATGCTGCTGTCGTGGGCGCTCTACCACTGGGGCTTCGCGCGCATCTACGACCGCCGCTATCGGCGCGCGATCATCCCGCCCCTGATCTTCCCCGGGACGGAGAGCCCGAGGCTCGCGGACTTCGTCTATTTCTCCTTCACGAACGCGACGACGTTCTCCGTCTCGGACGTGCAGGTCGTCACGACCCGGATGAGGTGGACCGTTGTCTGGCACACGACGACGAGCTTCTTCCTCAATGCGCTCATCATCGTGCTGGCATTCAGCACGATCATCAACGCGAACCTGGTCGATCTCTAGACTTCGAGGACGGGCGCCGGGGCACGGGGCTCGCGCCGCAGACGAGCGAAGGAGATGCGATGCAGCTGGGAATGGTGGGCCTCGGCCGGATGGGCGGCAACATCGTTCGGCGCCTGATGCGGGACGGGCACGAGTGCGTCGCGTACGACGTCAGCCCCGACGCCGTGTCCGCCCTCGCGGGTGAGGGCGCCGTCGGATCCGACAGCCTCGCCGATCTCGTCAGCAAGCTCGAGGCGCCGCGCGCGGTCTGGCTCATGATCCCCGCCGGGCTGACCGGCAAGGTCGTCGACGAACTCGCCGCACTGCTCGACGAGGGCGACATCATCATCGACGGCGGGAACTCGAACTACCGCGACGACGTGCGACGCGCGGCAGCACTGCGGGAGACCGGCATCCACTACGTCGACGTCGGCACGAGCGGCGGCGTGTTCGGCCTCGAGCGCGGATACTGCCTGATGGTAGGCGGACCTGACGAGGCGTTCGCACGTCTCGAGCCGATCCTGCGCACCATCGCGCCCGGCGGCGGCGAGGTCGAGCGCACGCCGGGCCGCGTGGGGGACTTCGCCCCCGAGGAGCTGGGTTATCTGCACTGCGGACCGTCCGGTGCGGGCCACTTCGTGAAAATGGTGCACAACGGCATCGAGTACGGCGTGATGGCTGCGCTCGCCGAGGGCCTCAACATCCTCGAGCACGCGGACGCCGGTGTTCAGGAAGCCGAGCACTCGGCCGAAGTCGCACCCCTCGAGGAACCCGAGTTCTACCAGTTCACGATCGACACCCCGAAGGTCGCGGAGCTGTGGCGTCGCGGCTCGGTGATCTCGTCGTGGCTGCTCGACCTGACCGCGGCGGCGCTCCAGGGCAACCCCACGCTCGACGGGCTCGCCGGGCGCGTGTCGGATTCCGGCGAAGGCCGCTGGACGGTCAAGGCCGCCGTGGACACGGGTGTTCCGGTACCGGTGCTCGCGGCATCCCTCTTCGAGCGCTTCGCATCGCGCGACGAGGACCATTTCGCCAACCAGGTGCTCTCGGCGATGCGTCTGCAGTTCGGCGGACACCAAGAGCTGCCCGCGGGCGACGTGCTCGAAGCGGGCTCGCGCAAGTCCGAGTCGTCGAGCAGCGGCCAGTCGGAGACGGCCGCGGACGCGTCGTGACCAAGCTCGATCTGAAGAAGTCGATCAGGGCGTACACCGCACCGCGGGGGTCGTTCGAGCTCGTCGACCTCCCGCCGATGCGGTATCTCATGATCGACGGCCACGGCGACCCCAACACGTCGGAGGAGTACGGCGACGCCGTGGCGGCCGTGTTCGGTGTCGCCTACAAGCTCAAGTTCCTGAGCAAGGCAGAACTCGGACGCGACTACGTCGTGATGCCCCTGGAGGGTCTGTGGTGGTCCGACGACATGTCGGCATTCACCTCCGAGCGAGACAAATCCCGGTGGAGCTGGACGATGATGAGCCTCGTCCCCGAGTGGCTCGACGTCGGCCACTTCGATCGCGCGCGGGAGACGGCTTCGGCCAAAGGCGGGTCGCCCGCCATCGATCGACTTCGCCTGGCGGAGCTCGCCGAGGGACGGTGCGTGCAGACCTTGCACGTCGGGTCGTACGACGACGAGGCGCCGGTGCTCGCCGAGATGCACGAGCACTTCATTCCCGGGGCGGGCCTGCGCATGCGCGGCCTCCACCACGAGATCTACCTCACCGACCCCCGCCGCGCCGCGCCCGAGAAGCTCCGCACGATCCTGCGCCAGCCCGTCGAAACGGCGGGGTAGTCCTCACTCCTTGTGATCCGAACGAGGGATGCCGCGACCCGGCCGGGTCGCGGCATCCGTTCTCGTCTGTTCCTACGCCGTCGCGTCGGCCCGCTTGGGGAGCACCCATCCGGCCCGCGGGAAGTGGCACGTATAGCCGTTCGGGATGCGGATCAGGTAGTCCTGGTGCTCGGGCTCGGCCTCCCAGAACGGGCCCGCGGGCTCGATCGTGGTGACCGCCTTGCCCGGCCAGAGCCCCGACGCGTCGACGTCGGCGATGGTGTCGCGCGCGACCTCGGCCTGCTCAGGCGAGAGGGGGAAGATCGCGGAGCGGTAACTGGAGCCGATGTCGTTGCCCTGACGATTCAGGGTCGACGGATCGTGGATCTGGAAGAAGAACGCCAGGATGTCGCGATACGAGGTCTTCGTGGGGTCGAAGACGATCTCCACCGCCTCTGCGTGACCGGGGTGCTTGCGGTAGGTCGCGTGCGCGTTCTCGCCGCCGGTGTAGCCGACTCGGGTGTCGAGCACGCCGGGCTGGCGGCGGATGAGGTCCTCCATGCCCCAGAAACAGCCGCCGGCGAGGACTGCCGTCTCAGTGCCGGGGGTGCGGGTGATCTCGCCGGTGTCGAAGGGACCGCTGGTCATGATGCGTGCTCCTGGTTCTCGGTGGTAAAGAGGTGTCGGTAGGCGCCGTAGCCCTCGTCCTCGAGCGACGAGGCGGGCACGAAGCGCAGTGCGGCCGAATTCATGCAGTATCTCAGGCCCCCGGCCTGGCGTGGGCCGTCGGGGAAGACGTGGCCCAGATGGCTGTCGGCGCCCGACGAGCGCACCTCGGTGCGCGGCAGGAGCAGCTTCCAGTCCTTCTTGGTCGAGACGGCGTCGGGCTCGATCGGCTTGGTGAAGCTCGGCCATCCGGTTCCGCTGTCGTACTTGTCGGTCGACGAGAAGAGCGGCTGGCCTGAGACGACGTCGACGTAGATGCCGGGCTCGTGGTTGTTCCAGTAGGCGTTCCGGAAAGCGGGCTCGGTGCCGTCCTCCTGTGTCACGCGGTACTGGGTGTCGGTGAGGCGGCTCAGCGCCTCGGGGGTCTTGCGGTACTCGTTGCTCACGGTTCCTCCAGTTCGACGCGGCTGGCTGCGGCGTCATAGAGGAGAACGGATGTTTCGTCGCTTTTGGTCCCTCGAACCTGGGAACGGGCTCTGAGTTCCACAACGGCTCGGGTTCCCTCACCGCGCCCGAGCGGCGGCGAGAATCAGAGGACGGCGACGCGACTGCTCCGCATCTCCGACACGCGTGCTGGTCGAGGTCACACCGGATCGCTCAGCAGGCTGACGCGCGCGACGATGCACCCCGCGATGAGCGCGCCGATGCCCCCGGCGGCCATGTCGCCGATCGTGTCCTGATAGGTCACGAAGATGTCGGGGGCGATGAGGGTGCGACCCACCCACTCGAGCATCTCCCAGACCGCGCTGAGCGCGAGTCCCAGCACCGTCACGAGCACCACGGGGGTCGCCGGTCGCGTTCCCTCGGCGAGCGGGACGGGCACGATCCCCGCGCGTGCGAGCACCACATAGGCCATCGCGGCGAGCATCCCGGTGAAGATGCAGTGGACCACGAGATCCCACACCGCGACGGACTCGTAGGCGTCGAGCACATTGCTCCACGCCGCGACCAGGGCTGCGACGCAGAATGCGATGTCGAATCCGGCCCGCACGCCGGCGAAACGCGGGATCATCAGCGCGACCAGCGCAAGGGAGACGATGCCCGCGTCGCCCGGCGCCCACCAGACGAACGCGGCGACGACCCCGAGCAGGCCGAGCAGGCGGACGCCGTCGGCCGTCCAGGCGGCGATGCCGCGCGGGGGTGCGAGGCAACGGTCGATCACGGCTGCTCCGGTTCGTCGGGGACCGAGAGGACGGCCTGCACCGGGAGATGGTCGGAGGGCCACACGCCCGCGAAGAGACGGGTGTTGATGGCGGCCCGCTGGACCGCCACCCCCGGCGTGACCAGGATCCAGTCGATGCGGGCACGGTCGGGTCTCGGCGTCCGGTAGTTCGCGAACGTGCCCACGGATGCTGTTACCCGGTGCTCGGCGATCGACCACGCGTCCCGCAGGCCGCCGTCGAGCATGTCGCGCAGGGTCCGCGAGCCGGCGCCCGCGTTCAGGTCGCCGGTGAGCACGGCGGGGCCGGAGTCGATGACGGCCTTGAGGGCGTCCGCGGAGCGCAGACGCGAGCGCGGGGAGAACGGGTCGAGGTGAGTGTTCACCGCCGTGAACCTGCCTCCGGTGGCACGGTCGCGGAAGCGGGCGGCCACCGCGATGCGAGGGATCGGGTTCCCCCACGTGCGCGACCCCGCCTCGTGCGGGTACTCCGACAGCGCCGTCTGCTCCCAGTGGAGGAGCTCGAGGCGCTCGGCGTCGTAGAAGAGCGGGCAGCCCTCACCGGTCCCGCGTCGGCCGTGTCCTCGTCCGACGAACCGGTAGCGCCGCCCGAGGGAGACGAGCACCGCGTCGGCGTGGTCGGGCATGACCTCCTGCAGCCCTGCGATCGTCGGCTGCTCCTGGCGGAGCAGGGCGCGCACCGCGGGAGCGCGATGACGCCAGCGGTCGGCGCGTCGCCACGCCAGACCGTCCATCCGGCGGCGGATGTTGAAGGTCATGATGTGCAGCGCGGGCGGTGCCACCGGGCCGATGAGGGGCAGACCGGCGTGCTCGTCGATCATCGCCCCTCCTCGCGTCCGCTGAGTTCACCGTAGGCGGATGGCGCAGAACGGGGCAGGGGCTTGCGCCGGAAGCCGAGCCGCCCCTCGTGGCGCGATCACGCCGAGCCGAGCTCGCCGCTGAGGCGGCCGTGGAAGCGGGCCGCAGCATCCGTCATCCCGCGCAGCTCGACGGCCGTTCCGCGGGACTCGTACTTCGTGACGATCGCGTCGAGGGCGGCGACGGTCGAGGCGTCCCACACGTGGGTGCGCGAGAGGTCGATGACCACGTTCGGTGGGTCGGCGGCGTACTCGAACTGCGTCGTGAGGTCGTTGCTCGAGGCGAAGAAGAGCTCGCCGTCCACGCGGTAGCGGGCGATGTCGCCGTCGACCTCGCGGGTGACGGTCGTGAAGTGCGCGACGCGTCGCGCGAACAGCACCATCGCGGCGAGCACGCCGAGGATCACGCCGACGGCGAGGTTGTGCGTCCAGACCGTGGCCACGACGGTGACGAGCATCACGAGCGTCTCGCTGAGCGGCATCCGCTTCAACGTCGACGGACGGATGCTGTGCCAGTCGAACGTCATCACGGACACCACGATCATGACGGCGACGAGTGCCGCCATCGGGATGAGCCCCACGATGTCGCCCAGGACGACGACCAGCACGAGCACCCATGCTCCAGCCATGAAGGTGGAGATGCGGGTGCGGCCGCCGGACGTCTTCACGTTGATCATCGTCTGGCCGATCATCGCGCAGCCGCCGGTGCCACCGAAGAACGCCGAGGCGATGTTGGCGACGCCGAGGCCCCACGCCTCGCGGGTCTTGCGGGAGCGGGTGTCGGTGATGTCGTCGACGAGCTTCGCGGTCATGAGCGACTCGAGGAGGCCCACGAGCGCGGCCGCGAACGCGTACGGAGCGATGATCTGGAGCGTCTCCCACGTCCCGGGCACGCTGGGGATGAGGAGCTCCGGAAGGCTGCGGGGCAGCTCGCCCTGGTCAGCGACGTTCGGCACCGCGGACAGTCCGAAGCCCACCACGACCACGGTCAGCACCACGATCGCGATGAGCGGCGCGGGGACGACGCGCGTGATCCGCGGCCAGACGATAAGGATGCCGAGACCCACCGCCACGAGCGCGTACACGGCCCACGGCACGTCGACGAGCTGTGGCATCTGCGACAGGAAGATCAGGATCGCGAGGGCGTTCACGAAGCCCACCATGACGCTGCGCGGGATGAACCTCATGAGCCTCGCGACTCCCAGCATCGCGAAGAGCACCTGGATGACGCCCGCGAGCGCGATCGTGACGATGAGGTAGTCGGAGCCGTACTCGCGCGCCACCGGCGCGATGACGAGCGCGACCGCGCCCGCGGCGGCGGTGATCATCGCCGGGCGCCCACCGGTGAACGCGATGACGACCGCGAGCACGAACGATGAGAACAGCCCCACCCGAGGATCGACGCCCGCGACGACCGAGAAGGCGATCGCCTCGGGGATGAGGGCGAGCGCCACGACGAGTCCGGCGATGACCTCGCGGGTGAGCAGACGCGGCCGGCGCAGCGCCTGCAGCACGGTCGGCTCGCTGCGATGGCGATCGGCGGATTCGGCGACGGTGGACACGGCGGCTCCTCGGAACGTGCGCGCACCGTTGCGCCCGCAAGGCATGGGAAGGGACGGATGCTGCGACCCGCGCGGCCCTTCGACTCTAGCCGCGCGTACCCGACGACGCGGCCGATCTCAAGGGCCTCGCGAGGTGCCCCGCTGCTCGTGAGAATCGCGGAAGGTCCATGCGTGGCCGCCGTGCGGCCGCGGCAGCCGGCATCCGTCCCCGACCGGAGGAGGCACGATGAAGATCACCGACACGAGCGACCTGTGGTGGAAGAGCGCCATCGTCTACTGCCTCGACGTCGAGACGTATATGGACGCCGACGGTGACGGGACCGGCGACATGCAGGGCCTCGCTCAGCGCATCGACTATCTCGCGCAGCTGGGCGTGACGTGCCTGTGGTTGATGCCCTTCTACCCGACTCCCGACCGCGACGACGGGTACGACATCACGGACTTCTACGGCGTCGATCCGCGGCTCGGCAACCACGGCGAGCTCGTCGAGGTGATCCGCACCGCCAACGACCGCGGCATGCGGGTGATCGTGGACCTGGTCGTCAACCACACGTCCGACCGGCATCCGTGGTTCCTGAAGGCGAAGCGGAGCGTGAACTCGCCCTACCGGGACTACTACGTGTGGCGCGACGATCCGCCGCCGAAGGGTCAGAAGAACGCCGTGTTCCCGGGCGACGCGAAGGGCATCTGGACCGAGGACGAGGCGTCGGGGCAGTGGTATCAGCACAGCTTCTACGAGCACCAGCCCGACCTCAACATCGCGAACCCCGTCGTGCGCGACGAACTGGCGAGGGTGATCGGCTTCTGGCTGCAGCTGGGAGTGGCCGGTTTCCGTGTCGACGCGGTCCCCTTCTTCCTCGAGCTGCCGAAGGGCGCCCGGATCCCCGATCCGCACGAGCTCCTGCGGGACTTCCGTCGGTTCCTTCAGCGCCGCTCGAGCGAGGCGATCCTGCTCGGCGAGGTGAACCTCCCGTACGACCAGCAGGTGCAGTACTTCGGGGGTGCGGAGGTGAACGAGCTGTCGATGCAGTTCGACTTCATCGGGATGCAGGCGTTCTACCTGTCTCTCGCCCGCAGGAATCCCGCGCCGCTCGTCGAGGCGCTGACGTCACGGCCCGACCTTCCCGAGGATGTGCAGTGGGCGAACTTCCTGCGCAACCACGACGAGCTGACGCTCGACAAGTTGTCCGACGACGAACGGGAGGAGGTGTTCGAAGCCTTCGCGCCGGACGAGAAGCAGCGCGTCTACGGCCGTGGCATCACGCGCCGGCTGCCTCCGATGCTCGGCGACCCGCGGCGTATCCGCATGGCGTACAGCTTGATGTTCACGCTCCCGGGCACACCGGTGCTGTTCTACGGCGAGGAGATCGGGATGGGCGAGAACGCCGAGATCCCGGGGCGGAGCGCCGTGCGCACGCCGATGCAATGGACGGGCGAGAAGAACGGCGGCTTCTCGTCGGCGCCCCCGTCGCGGCTGATCGCGCAGCCGCCGGGCGACGGCTACGCGCCTGAGCACGTCAACGCCGCAGCCCAGATCAAGGACCGCGATTCGCTGCTGCACTTCTTCCGCGACCTGATGTCGCGCTACCGGATCTCGCCGGAGCTCGGGTGGGGAGCCTTCGAGGTGCTCGAGCAGCCGGTGCCGGCGGTCCTCGTCCACTCTCTCAGCGCCGATGTCGGTCGGCTTATCGCGATCCACAACTTCGACGAGGTTCCGTCGACGACGCGATTCATCGTGGACGGGGAGCCGGAAGGCACCTGCCTGGTCGACCTGCTGGGCTCGCAGCGCATCGAGCTCGATGGACGGGGAGGCCTGGAGCTCGAGGTGCCGGGCTACGGCTACCGCTGGCTGCGAGTGTCGCGCCCAGGCGACGGTCGCGTGTCGTAGCCCGCTCCCCGGCGCGAACGCGCCAGGTCGACGAAGGCGGAGATCGCGGCGCCGAGCCCGAAGAGGAGGGCCGCGGCCAGACAGGTCGTGAAGAGCGCCGATGGCAGGTCGAGCGTCGCCCACTGCTGGATCCCGCCGCGGATCAGGAACGGCAGGACCCCCGCGCAGAAGAGGAACACCGCACACGCCCAGAGAAAGCGGCGCAGCGGAGTCTTGGGCGGATGGTCCTGCGCCAGATTGAACAGCGGCAGGGGGGCCATGTGCGTCTCCGGTCGGGAGGAGGGGCGGGGTTCGTCAGTATGCCAGCCCCGGGCGGCGTGGCCGTATCGTGCAGCGTACGCCACGGTCCGTCAAGGGGGTGTCGACCGTTCACCTCGCCGACCTAGAGTCTGTCGAGTGGTGGACCGAGCACGCGCCCAGCCCGACCACGCGGGTTTTCGCGCCGATGTTCAAGGACTGCGCGCGATCGCGGTCGCGTCGGTCCTGCTCTATCACGCGGGGCTGCCGTTCCTGCCGGGCGGCTACGTCGGCGTCGACGTGTTCTTCGTCATCTCGGGCTTCCTCATCACGTCGCACCTGCTGGGGCAGCTCGAGCGTCATGACCGGCTGAGATTCGGGGAGTTCTACGCCCGACGGGCCCGCCGCATCCTGCCGGCATCGTTCGTCGTCCTGATCATCTCCGTCGCGGCGGCGCTCATCTGGTATCCGCCGCTGCTCATGAAAGACCTCTGGGCCGCGGCCGTCGCCACCGCGCTGTACGTGCCGAACTACTTCTTCGCTTCCGCGAACTCGGACTACCTGGCCGAGTCGTCGAATCCGTCGCTGTTCCAGCACTACTGGTCGCTGGGGGTCGAGGAGCAGTTCTACCTGCTGTGGCCGGCGGTGCTCGCACTGGTGTGGGTGCTGGTCCGCTCGCGACGGGCGCTGGTCGCCGTGCTCATCGCGGTGGTCGCCGCCTCGTTCGCACTCTGCGTGTGGCTCACGTTCGCCGCGCAGCCGTGGGCGTTCTTCTCGCTGCCGTCGCGCGCGTGGGAGCTCGGCGTGGGCGGGCTCGTCGCCGTGCTGCTGCAGCGCAGACCCGGGATCGTGGGGGAGCGGTGGGCGGCTCCCCTCGGGTGGGCGGGGATCGCGGCGGTGGCGGCGTCCGTCCTCTTCTTCTCGTCCGGGACGCTCTTCCCGGGTGCGGCGGCGGCGCTGCCCGTGCTCGGCACCGCGGCGGTGATCGCGGCGGGTGAGACGCGGCGCGGACCGACACGGATGCTGTCGACCCGCGGCATGGTGTTCATCGGGACGATCTCGTACTCGTTGTATCTCATCCACTGGCCGGCGATCGTGCTGCCCGGCACCGCGCTTCCGGGGGAGCTGCCACTGTGGACGACACTCGGCATCGCGGTCGCGTGCGTGCCGGTGGCGTGGCTGCTGTACCGGTTCGTCGAGGATCCGGTGCGCCGCGCGCCGCTGCTCACGAAGCGGCGTGCGCGCGTCACGCTGGTCGGCGCGCTTGCCGGCTCCCTCGCGTGCCTGGGCCTCGCGAGCGCCGCGTACGCCGTGGTCGACACGCGTTCGCTGCACGCGGAGCGCGCGGCCTCGAGCACCGTCATCGTCGATGCCCCGCGCGGCACAGAGTTCGTGCCCGACAACCTCGCGCCTGCGCTGCGGGACGCCCGCGACAGCCTTCCCGAGCTCTACCAGGACGGCTGCATGCGGGGCAGCGCCGCCACGGATGCCGAGGGCTGCGTCTACGGGGATCCCGCGGCGCCTCGCATCGTGCTCCTGGGCGACTCGCACGCCGCGCAGTGGTTCCCCGCGCTCGAGGGCTTCGCCACGTCGGCCGGGTACTCGGTCGAGGTCCACACGAAGAGCTCCTGCCCGGCGGCCGACATCGACTCGCTGCGCCGGGGCGCGCCCTTCCCGCAGTGCCCCGAATGGCGCGACGCCGTGATCGACCGCATCAACGCTTCGCCTCCTGCCCTGGTGATCCTGGCGACCTTCACCGACCCGGAGCTCGCCCCCGGCGTCGACGACGACGCGAAGACATGGGCGGCGGCGTTCGGCCGTACCCTCGACGCGATCGACGCGCCCGTCGCGATGATGGCCGACACCCCCGATATGCGGGAGGACCCGGCACCGTGCTTGTCGGCGCACCTCTCCGACGCCGTGGCATGTGCTCAGCCCCGGACGATCGCGCTGGCCGGGCCGGCCCGCGAGGGCGAGGCGACGGCCACCGCCGAGCGCGGCGTGCCGCTCGTCGACCTCAACGAGTACCTGTGCGGCGTCGACGCGTGTCCGCCCATCCTCGGCAACACGCTCGTGTACCGCGACTCGCATCACCTCACCGCGGAGATCAGCGCCGATCTGGCCGTCGTGCTGGGCCGGGCCTTGCAGCCGCTGCTGCCTCCGGGCGCGGGCGGTTGAGCGGGACCTCGCTCCGCCACGCCGAGAGGACGTTGCGCGCATCGTCGCGAGCCCGAGACGATGTCGGCATGCGCGCGGTCGTGTACGAGCGGTACGGTTCGCCCGAGCAGCTCCAGGTGCGCGACGTCCCGCGGCCGGTGCCCCGGGCCGGCGAGGCGCTCGTCGAGGTCGTGGCGACGTCGGTGAACCTCTCTGACTGGGAGGGGCTGCACGGAAGTCCCGCCTACGCGCGCCTGGGCGGGCTGTTCCGGCCGCGGCACCGGATCCTCGGCTCCGACATCGCCGGCCGCATCGCGGCCGTCGGCGAGGGCGTGACGCGGTTCGCGATCGGCGACGAGGTGTTCGGCGACATCATGCCCCGCTACGGCGGGTTCGCCGAATTCGTCGCCGTGCCCGAGGCGGCGCTCGCCCCGAAGCCGGCGCAGTTGTCGTTCGCCGAGGCATCCGCTCTTCCCCAGGCAGCCGCGATCGCGACGCACGCCGTGGCGCTGGCGGAGCCGGGTGCGCGGATGCTGCTCAACGGCGCCGGCGGAGGCTCGGGCACTCTCGCGATGCAGCTCGCGACGCAGAAGGGCGTGCACGTGACGGCGGTCGACAACGCCGGCAAGCTCGACTTCCTCCGCGCGCTCGGCGCGGACGAGGTCATCGACTACCGGTGCGAGGACTTCACCCGTCGCGGCCCGTACGACCTCATCGTGGACCTCGTCGCGCGCCGTTCCGTGTTCGCCTACGGGCGTGCGCTCGCGAAGGGCGGCCGGTGCGTGATGGTCGGTGGCACGGGACGGGCGCTGATACGGATGCTGACCGCCGGCGCGCTGCTCGGAGCCCTCACCGGCCGGCGATTGGGGGTGCTGTTCGTGCGCCAGGGCCCCTCGGCGTTCGTGCCGGTCGCGGAGCGGTGCGCGGCGGGAGAGGTGAGGGTGCATATCGACCGCGTGTTCTCGCTCGATCAGGTCCCCGAAGCGCTTGCGTGGCACGGCGAGGGCCGCGCACTCGGCAAAGTCGTGGTGGCGGTGCGCGGGGAGTGACCCCGTCCGACCTCGAGCCGAAGTCGACGCAGGCCCGACACGATCGTCGAGTTGCCGCGACTCGCTCGGCTATCAGGTCGGCGCTGCGCGTGTCAACAGGCAGACGGACCCGGGTGTCCCTGCGTAATCTGGCGGAGCAACATGCAGTTCAGCGCGCAGCGGTCGAGCTTCGGCGTTCGGGTCGCCGTCCCGTCTCCCGCGAACGCGCGATGGTCCCGGTGGGAGGGCAACCCACCGGGACCATCTTCTGCGCCGGGGCTCACCGATGCCGTGGGCCGAGGCATCCGTCCGGTACTAGCCTGTCGGCATGCACCGGATCTTCTCGATCAGCTTCGCCTCGGTCTACCCGCTCTACGTGACGAAGGTCGAGAAGAAGGGGCGCACGACCGAGGAGCTCGACGAGGTCATCGAGTGGCTCACGGGCTTCGACGATGCCGAGCTGAAGCAGCACCTCGACGAGCAGACGACGCTCGAGGACTTCTTCGCCCACGCCGACCTCAACCCGAACGCCTCGCTCATCACGGGCGTCATCTGCGGCATGCGGGTCGAGGAGATCGAGGACCCGCTGATGCAGAAGATCCGGTACCTCGACAAGCTCGTGGACGAACTCGCCCGCGGCAGATCGATGGAGAAGATCCTCCGCACCGCCTGAGTCACGCCTCTGCCGGCGCGGGTCACCAGGCGACGAAGAGGGCACGTCCACAGTCAGGACGTGCCCTCTCCGAGGCGGTCAGGCGAGCGCTCCGGATCGCCGACGAGCGTTCGTCGCGTCGATCAGTACCAGCCGGTCGACTGCGAGTGGCTCCACGCGCCGCACGGGCTGCCGTAGCGGCCCGAGATGTAGCCGAGGCCCCACGCGATCTGCGTCGCGGGGTTGGTCTGCCAGTCGGCGCCGGCGCTGCCCATCTTGCTGCCGGGGAGAGCCTGGGGGATGCCGTAGGCACCGCTGGACCTGTTGTAGGCCTGGTAATTCCAGCCCGACTCCTTGATCCACAGCGACACGAGGCAGCCGAACTGGTCGTCGCCCCAGCCGTAGCCTCCGATCATCGAGCGTGCGGTTGCCTGCGCGTCGGCCGGGCTGGTGCCGCCCACGGCGCCGCCGGTGGCGAACACGGGTGCGCCCCCGCCGGACGAACGCGGCGTCGCCGACTTCTTCGCCGCGGCGGCCTCTTCGGCGGCCTTGGCGGCAGCGGCGGCCTCGGCCTCCTTTCGGGCCTTCTCCTCCGCCTCGCGCTGCGCCTTGAGGGCGATCGCGGCGTCGAGCTTGCCACGCAGGCCCTGCGCCTGCTCGTTGACCGAGGCGGTGAGAGCGGTGACGGCATCGGTGACGTCCGTCGTGTACTGCGCGGGGAGCGACTGCGCACGCTTCAGCTGCGCGACGGCGTCCTCGAGGTCGGTGGTATCCACCGCCGTGTCGGGTGTGCCGACGTCGAGACCCGACGCGGCGATGTCGGACGACACGGTGGACGCCGCGGTCATCGCGGCATCGGCGTCGGCGACGGTCTTCTCGAACGCGCTCGGTGCCGCGGCGGTCTCGCCGGTGACGGAGACCGGGGAGTACGACGCCAGCGCGAAGTTCGTCAGCGAACCGGATGCCTCGGCCTGCGATGCAGGGGTCGCCGTGCTGAACGCGGCGGTGGCCAGCACGCCGACGGCGAGCGTCGCCGCGACCAGCACCGGGCGGCGGCGGAGGCGGCGTTCGGCGCGGCGGAGAGTGCGGCGGGCGGGCGGAATCGACGTGTGGGAGCGCATATAAGACCGGGTTCCGTATTAGCGAAATGCGCCATCGGGCGGCGCGTCGTGACCGTTCGGGCGGGCACAAGTCCCCGAGTCTCCCGGGCGTTTCTGGACGCTTCCGGTGCGTTACCTGAACGTTACATGTGAGCGGAATGTTCGAAAAGGCCCGATCAAGGGGTGGGATCCGGTCGGATGAGGACGCCTGGGAAGGTCCTCCGAACTACGATCGAAGCACCCGCCGGCCGTCATACAGGAGGCTCATCCGTGCCCTCGTCCACCGCTCCCGCCCGCCCCGCAGCCCTCGCGCACGCCGACGATCTCGCCGCGTTCGTGGCGGCGTCGCCGTCGAGCTTCCACGCGGCCGCCGAGGTCGCGAGCCGCCTCGAGAACGCGGGATTCGTCCGTCTCGACGAGGCGGCCGGATGGCCGGCGCCGGCCGGGGGGAAGTATGTGGTGGTGCGCGACGGCGCCGCGATCGCGTGGGTCGTGCCGCCCAGCGCGACGGCGTCGACGGGCGTGCGGATCTTCGGCGCGCACAGCGACTCGCCGGGTTTCAAGCTCAAGCCCAAGCCGACGACCGGCAAGCTCGGCTGGCTGCAGGCCGGCGTCGAGATCTACGGCGGTCCGCTCCTGAACTCGTGGCTCGACCGCGAGCTCCGCCTGGCGGGCAGGCTGGTGCTCGACGACGGCACGAGCGTGCTCGCGGCGACCGGTCCGCTGCTGCGACTCCCGCAGCTCGCGATCCATCTGGACCGCGAGGTCAACGACCACCTCGCGCTCGACAAGCAGTCGCAGACGCAGCCGGTGTGGGGTCTCGGCGAGGCGGATTCCGCCGACATCCTGGGCGAGCTCGCACGCGAGGCGGGCGTGGACGCGGGCCGGGTCCGCGGCTACGACATCGTGACCGCCGACGCTGCGCGGGGCGCGATCTTCGGGCGTGACGATGTGTTCTTCGCCTCCGGACGCCTCGACGACCTCGCGTCGGTGCACGCGGGCGTCGTCGCGCTCGAGCGCGCGGCCGACGGCCACGAGGCCGGCCACATCGCGATGCTCGCCGTCTTCGACCACGAGGAGGTCGGCTCGGGCACCCGGTCGGGTGCGGCCGGTCCTTTCCTCTCGGACGTGCTCGAACGGCTGTGGCTGTCGCTCGGCGCCGATCGCGAGCAGCAGCTGCGCGCGCTCGCCGCATCCTGGTGCGTCTCGAGCGACGTCGGCCATTCCGTCCACCCGAACTACGCCGACAAGCACGACCCGGTCGTGCAGCCCGTGCTCGGCTCGGGCCCGATCCTCAAGATCAACGCCAACCAGCGGTACGCGACGGACGCCGCGGGCGCGGCGGCCTGGAACGGCTGGTGCGCCGTGGCCGGCGTCACGAGCCAGGAGTTCGTCTCGAACAACGCGGTGCCGTGCGGCTCGACGATCGGCCCGATCACGGCGACCCGTCTCGGCATCCGGACCGTGGACGTCGGCATCCCGATCCTCTCCATGCACTCGGCGCGCGAGCTCGCCGGCGTGAGCGACTTGTGGGACCTCGCCCGCGTCGCAGAGACCTACTTCCGCGGCTGACACCGATTCCACGAAGCATCCATGTCCCACATTCCACGGAGCATGTCCCGAAATCGGTGGCTTTGCGGGCCAGGAATGAGCGAAACCGGGACATGCTCACGGGGCGCAAGCGTAGCCTGAACGGATGCCGCATCCCATGACTCCGCCGACGGGCGATGTGCGTCGCCGGGAGGCGCTCGGTGCGCGCGCTCAGCTCGCGGCGCTGGCCGAGACCTCCTCGACGGGGACGGGCCCGCTGCTGGATCTGCCGTCGCCCGCCGACCCGCGCCCGGCCGCGGTGCTCATGCTCTTCGGGGTGCTCGACACGCTTCCCAGCGACCACGACGCGCAGTCCACGGCGGTGTCCCGCGATCTCGACGTGCTGCTCCTCGCGCGTGCGACGACGCTGCGTGCGCATCCGGGTCAGGTCGCGTTCCCCGGCGGCCGGATCGATCCAGGCGATGACGGCCCGGTGGCGGCGGCACTGCGCGAGGCCCGCGAAGAGACCGGGCTCGATCCCGCCGGCGTCGAGGTGCTGGGCGAGCTCGTCCGCATCCCGCTCGCCTTCTCGCAGCACATGGTGACTCCCGTGCTCGCGTGGTGGCGGCATCCGTCACCCGTCCGCGTCGTCGACGAGGCGGAGTCGGCCGATGTGTTCCGCGCGCCCGTCGCCGACCTGCTGAACCCCGCCAACCGCGGGGTCACGGTGATCCGTCGCGGCGGACAGGAGTGGCGCGGCCCCGGATTCCTCGTGCGGCATGCGACCGGCGAGCACCTGGTGTGGGGGTTCACCGGCATGGTGCTGGATGCGCTGTTCGACCGCCTCGGCTGGAGCGAGCCGTGGGACGAGGAGCACGAGCTCCCGCTCGTGCTGCCTGACTGACGAGACCGGTGTCAGCGGTAGCGGTAGTGGTCCGCGCTGCTGTTGACCCACGCGATGAAGCGGCGGGCCTCCGCGTCGCGCGCGAGCGGGAACGGCGCCACCCACACCTGCGACCCCGCGATGACGAGGTGCGGTGCCGCTCGGTCGATCGCCCGGTTGAGGCTTCGCGGGGTGATGGCACCGGCGGCCCCGAACATCCGCCGCTCGACGGAGGCCCTCGTGAACTCCGGGCGCCGCAGCAGCGCGTCGCCCGAGTCCGCGGATGCCGCGACCTCGTTCACCGGCTGGCTCAGGTCGCCGAAGTGGATCCACCGGCCGTCGATCACGACGCCCGCGAAGTCCTGCTCCTCGCCGCTGTACCGCACGTCGCTCGTCCAGCGCCGGCCGTCCCACCAGCGGGTGCGTCCGCGCTGGTCGTCGTACCATCCCGCCGGTGCCGGCCCGGAGGCGGCGGGGCCGCCATCCGTCCGCAGCTCGGTGTCGCGCTCGCGCAGATCGATGTACTGGTCGGTCCAGTGCGTGCCGTCCCACCAGCGCTGTTTGCCGGAGCCGTCGTCGTACCACCCGGGTGCGGGCTGCGTCGCCATGATCCGAGGGTAGTTCGTGACGCGGATTCCGGGGATCGGCCCTCGCCCGCCGACGCCACGGCAGACTGGTGCCATGCCTCACGTCGACGACATCGTCCCCGCTGACCGCCGCCATCTGCTCGAGCTCCCGGTGTACGCGCACCTCGGGACCATCCGGCCGAACGACACCGTCCAGGTCAACCCGATGTGGTTCGAGTTCGACGGCGAGCACGTCCGGTTCACGCACACGAACTATCGGCAGAAGTACCGCAACCTGCAGCACAACCCGTCGATGTCGCTGTCGATCCTCGATCCCGACTCGCCTTTCCGGTACCTCGAGGTGGCGGGCAAGCTCGTCGACGTCGTCCCCGACCCCGAGGGCGCGTTCTACGTCCGGCTGCAGAACCGCTACGGCAACCCGAGCTCCACGCCACCGCGCGACAAGGAGGACCGCGTGATCCTCGTCATGGCGATCGACCGCGCGACCCGGCAGTGATCGTCACGGACGAATAGGAGGACGGATGCTGCGGCCGCAGCATCCGTCCTCCTCTTCTGTCCGCGCGGTCAGGCGTTGATGCGGGAAGCCTCCACGGCTGCGCGCAGGCCGTCGGCCACGGGCGTCGTCGGCCGGCCGAGCAGGCGTGCGAGCGCCGGGTCTGCGTCGGCGAGCACGCCGCGCGCGATGCCGGCCTCCATCTCGGCGACGAAGCCGACGGTGCCCGCGTCCAGCCCCGCCTCGGTGAGCGCGGCCTCGAGCTGCTCTCGCGAGACCGGCACGAAGGCGACGTCGCGGTCGAGCAGCTCGGCCGCGGCGGCGGCGAGGTCGGCGTACGACACGGCGGTGTCGCCCGAGAGCTCGTAGGTGCGGCCCAGGTGGCCGTCCTCGATGAGCACGACGGCGGCGGCCTCGGCGTAGTCGGCGCGACTCGCGGCGGCGACCGTCGCGTCGCCCACCGATGCGGCGATGACGCCGGTCTCGGCGGCGCGCAGCACGTCGGGCGCGTAGTTCTCGGTGTACCAGTTGTTGCGCAGCACGACCGCGGGAACACCGCTCGCGGCGAGGTGCTGCTCGGTCGCCTTGTGCTCGGGCGCGAGCACGAAATCGGCCGAGTCGGCGTGCGCGAGGCTGGTGTAGACCAGCTTCGCGACGCCGGCCGCCTTCGCCGCGTCGATCACGTTCACGTGGCCCTCGTATCGCCGGCCGAGTTCGGAGCCCGAGATGAGCAGCACGGAGTCGACGCCCTCGAGCGCGGCGGCGACGGCCTCGGGCGCGTCGTAGTCGAGCGGGACGACACGGATGCCGCGCTCCACGAGATCCGCGACCTTCGAGGTCGTGCGCGCGCCGGCGACGATGTCGCCCGGGGCGACGCCGCGCTCGAGGAGGGCGTCGATGACGAGGTGGCCGAGCTGTCCGCCGGCGGCGGTCACGAGGATGGTCATGGTGGTCCTTTCGGTGGGGACGCGCTCGGTGCGCGCTCACCGGACGCCAACGTGCCGTATGCAGCGACACATTCCAGCCTGCGGGTACCCACTCTGAGGTAAGGTACCCACGTGATGGTGAGTTTTGCGGAAATCCGGTCAGAGATTCCGGGTGTCTTCGACGAGGCCTGCCCGACGCGTGTGGTCCTCGACCACGTCATGAGCAAGTGGGGCGTGCTGGTGCTCATGGCGCTCTCCGAAGGCACGATCCGGTGGGGCGAGTTGCGCCGCACCGTCGGGGGCATCAGCGAGAAGATGCTCGCGTCGACGCTGCGCACGCTCGAGAAGGACGGCTTCGTGGCGCGCACGGCCTACCCCGAGGTGCCGCCGCGCGTCGAATACTCCCTGACGCCGCTCGGCGACGAGCTGATGGAGCGCATGATGCCGCTCATGGCCTGGATCGGTGTCAACGCCGCCGACATCGTCGACCGCTGAGACAGTCGCCGGGCGTCTCGCCTGCCAGGATGACGGCATGGCTGCCGTCCTCTTCTGCCCTGTGACGTTCAACCTCGCCGAGGTGACGCGCATGATCGAGGTGGCGCGGGCGCTGGATCCCGCGCATCGCGTCGTGTTCCTGGGCTACGAGCCGGACTTCGCGTACCTCATCACCGACGCGGGCTTCGACTACCGCGCGAGCGAGCCGGCGATGACCTCCGCGCAGCGCGCACAGCTCATGAGGTTCGACCAGGGCAAGACCCTGCGCAGCCCGCTCACCGATGCGCTGGTCTCCGCGCGGGTCGACGTCGAGCGTGCGCTGATCCGGGAGACGGATGCCGCGGCCGTCGTGATCGGCTCGAACGTGACGTCGATGATCTCGGCCCGGGCCGAGAAGATCCCCTTGTTCTATGCGGTGCCGTTCGCACTCACCCGGCCTCAGGTCGCGCAGACCGCGCGGCTCGGGATGGTGCGAGGCAGCGGCCGCGTCGCCCACGCGCTCGACCGCGTGGCGACCAGCCTGCTGCGCTTGGCCTACAACCGCCTGCCGCTCGCGCCCCGGGCGTTCGGCCGAGTCGCTGAGGCCAACGGTGTCCCGGCCCTGAAGACCGTCGTGTCGCTGCTCGAGGCCGACCACAACCTCCTCACCGTCATGCCGTGGGAGCTCGAGGGCTACACGCTCCCCGACGCGTACCAACGCGTCGGGCCGATCTTCGCGCACATCGACGCGCCGATGCCGCCGATCGTGGCGGAGCTCGCGGCGCGCCCCGAGCCGCTGGTGTACCTCGGCCTCGGCTCCTCGGCGAATCGCGAGATGGCGCTCGCCGCCGCGTCGCAGCTCGGTGCTCTCCCTGTGAACGTCGTCGCGCCGGTGCGGCACTATCTGCGGGAAGCCGACGTGCTGCCGCCGAACGTCCACGCGACCGGGCTGCTGCCGGCGCACCTGCTGGGCGGGCTGGTCGACGCTGCCGTCCTCCACGGCGGACAGGGCACCGTGCAGACGGCGTGCGCGGCCGGGATCCCGTTCGTGGGCATGGGGCTGCAGCCGGAGCAGGTCTGGAACGTCGACCAATGCGTCCGTCAGGGCAACGCGCTCGCGCTGTCGCCGAAGCAGGCCGGCGCGCCCGCGCTGGCGGGCGCCGTGCGCCGGCTGCTGACGGACGACGGGATGCGCACCGCGGCCGAGCGCGTGCGCGCCGCGTATGCGGACGAGGACGGGGCCGCAGCATCCGCTCGGGTGATCGAGGCTCACCTCGCGGGGCGGGGGTGAGCGCGAGCCGGCACCGCTCCTTGTGGCGCCGGATCAGCTCATCGCGCGAAGGCGTTCCAGCAGTGGCCCGGCCGCCTCGGCGAGGAACCGGTCCTGCGCCTCGTCGCCGATCTGCACCAGGGCGATGTCGGTGAAGCCCGCCTCGAGATAGGGACGCACGCTCTCTGCGAGCTCGTCGAGGTCCGGCCCGCACGCGATGGACTCCGCCACGTCCTCCGGGCGCACGAACTTGCTCGCGGCCTCGAAGCCCGCCGGCGTGGTGAGGTCGGCGTTGACAGGCCAGCCTCCGCCGAACCACCGGAACTGCTCGTGAGCGCGCTCGACGGCGGTGGTCTTGTCGGGGTCCCACGAGACGGCCACCTGCCCGATCTTGCGTGACGTGCCGCGGGTGCCGGGCCGGGCGTCCGCCGTGCGAGCCTCGTCCCACAGTTCCACCAGCTCGGGTCGTGGCTCGACGGCGATCATATGGTCCGCCAGCGGTGCGAACGATCCGATCGACTCCTCGCCCGACACGGCCACGCCGATCTCGACCGGCGTGTCGGGCGCATCCCAGATCCGCGCGGAGTCCACGCGGAAATGCTCGCCGACGTAGGTGAGCAGCCGGCCGGTGTGCAGCTCGCGGATGATCTCGATCGCCTCGACGAGCCTGTCCTGACGGACGTCGACGTTGGGCCAGCCCTCGCCGACGACGTGCTCGTTGAGACTCTCACCCGAGCCCAGCCCGAGCAGGAACCGGCCCTCGCTGAGGATCTGGAGGGTCGCCGCCTTCTGGGCGACGACAGCCGGATGGTACCGCATCGTGGGGCACGTCACGTAGGTCATCAGCTCGACGCGCGAGGTCGCGTGGGCGACCGCGCCGAGCACGGTCCACGCGTACGGCGAGTGCCCCTGGCTCACGAGCCAGAGGGAGTAGTGGTCGCTCGAGACCTCGAAGTCGTAACCCGCCTCCTCCGCGGCCTGGGCGTACCGCACCAGTTCGCGAGGTCCGCTCTGCTCGCCCATCAAGGTGTGTCCGAATCGCACCATCGTGTCCCTCTGCTTCCGCCTCGCGTCGCGCCGCCCGGTCAGCGGTCGCCCTCCGGACGATACGAACGAACGCGCGGCGTCGCCCGGGGATTGCGACCTCGACTCACGGGTGCTATCCGCGACCGTCACCCGCGCATGCGCGAGAGGGCTGTCGTGCCGTCGGTGCCCGGACTAGCGTGGGGCCGACCGCACGTCCCATCGGAGGTTCGCATGTCAGTCGTCGCCACGATGTCGCTCTCGCTCGACGGGATCGGTGCCGGAGTCAACCAGACGGAGGAGCGCCCGTTCGGCGAGGTGCCCGAGAACGCGCTGCACCGCTGGATGTTCGAGACGCCCGACGAGAACCGTGCCGAGATCGACGCGATCGTCTCCGCCGGCGCGTACATCATGGGGCGCCACATGTTCGGTCCCGTACGCGGCGAGTGGGACCGCGACTGGCGCGGATGGTGGGGCGCCGATCCCCCCTACCACGCCCCGGTCTTCGTCCTCACCCATTACCCTCGGGAGTCCGTCGAGATGGAGGGCGGCACCACCTTCCACTTCGTCACCGACGGCATCCACGCGGCCCTCGATCGGGCGCGGGAGGCTGCGGGCGACCGCGACATCCATGTGGCCGGAGGCGTGTCGACCACGAACTCCTATCTGGCCGCCGGCCTGATCGACGAGCTGATGCTGCAGATCTCGCCGAGCATCGTCGGCACCGGGCTGCGCCTGCTCGACGGGATCGGTCCCGTCCGGCTCGAGCAGATCTCGGGCCGGTCGGCGTCGCTCGTCACGCACGTGCGGTACCGGGTGCTCCCCGGCGGCTTCGCCGAATCCGCGGATTCTGCGTGACGGCGCACCGGCTCACTCGCGATCAGGCGCGGCGCATCGTGGTCCGCGCGCAGCTGCTCGATGCCGAGAGGCCGGGCGACGTCGTCGAGGTCGCCGAGCAGCTCGGCTACATCAAGATCGACCCGACCGCGACGATCGCGCCGTGCGAGCACACTGTGCTGTGGTCGCGGATCGGCTGGTCGTACGAACCCGGGCAGCTGCGCAAGGTCGTGGAGGACGACCGTCTTCTCTTCGAGTTCGACGGCACGTTCCGCCCCATGAGCCTGCTGCCGCTGATGCTGCCCGCGATGCGCCGGTGGCCGCAGCGCGAGAGCAGCCGGCAGTGGCTCGAGGCGAACGCCGGCTTCCGTGAGGATGTGCTTGCGCGACTGCGCGCCGAAGGACCGCTGCTCGCGAGCGAGATCCCCGATACCGCGCAGGTGAGCCGTGCGCCGGACGGCTGGTCGGGGACGAACCAGGTGCCCCACATGCTGGACTTCCTGCTCCGTCAGGGAGAGGTGGCGGTCACGGGCCGCGAAGGTCGCCATCGGGTGTGGGATCTCGCTGAGCGCGTGTACCCGCAGGACCTGCCGGAATACGGCGACGACGAGGCCGCCGCGCTCCTGGCGGCACGCAGACTGCAGTCCGCCGGTCTCACGAAGCCGCACTGGTTCTGGAGCGGCGTCGCGAAGGACACCGGCGAACCCGCCGTCGTCGAGGGCAGCACGACGAAGTACCGGGTCGACCCCGAGGCGCTGGCCGCTCTCGAAGAGGAGGACGCCGGAGGCCGGGTCGCCTTCCTGAACCCGTACGACAGCCTGCTCTTCGACCGGAAGCGCCTCGAGGAGCTCTTCGCGTTCACCTACGTGCTCGAGCAGTTCAAACCGAAGGCGCAGCGCCGGTACGGTTTCTTCGCGCACCCGATCCTCATGGGCGACCGGTTCGTCGGGATGCTGGACGCCGAGGTCGCCCGCGATCGCGAGGTGCTCAGGGTGAACGCGATCCATGAGTTCCTGCCGTTCGAGCCGGAGGAATCCGAGATGGTCCGCGCCGAGATCTCCGAACTCGCGGAGTGGCTCGGTGTCTCAGTCACGGGACTGCCCTGAACGGGCCCGAGCGCTGCGACCGGACCGACCTCGGCCGAGTCAGGGCACGCGGTTCGACACCGTCAGGAGCACGACGGCGTCTTCCAGCGCCGCGAGGCTGTGGCGCTGCGGCGGGACCGTGAGGTGATCACCGGATGCCCCGTCCCAGGCGTCGTCGCCGGCGATGAGTCGCACGCGCCCTCGGAGCACCTGCAGCGTGGCCTCGTGGGGGCTCTCGTGCTCAGCAAGCTCGTGTCCGGCGCGCAGCGCGATGACCGTCTCGCGCAGGGCGTGCTCATGACCGCCGCGGATGGTCCGCGCGGCGCGCCCGCTCGAGGCCTCGCGCGCCTTCGCCGTCAGGTCGTCGATCAGATCGGCCAGATCCGTGCTGTCCATCCGCGTCGCCTCCATCACCTCGACAGGCCGGAGTCTACCCGCGCAGGTCGCCGTGGAGACAGGTCCGCATCCGCACGGCGCCCCACGCCGTCGAGATCAGCTCAGCGATTCGGCCGAGTACACCCCGAACGAAGCGGCTCAGTGGCCTCGCATCGTCTGCCGCGGCGAGCGTCCATACGCCTCGCGGTAGTGGCGGGCGAACCGCGATCCACTGGCGAATCCCCAGCGCTGGGCGATCTCGGCCACCGACACGCCCGTCGCCTCCTGCAGCTCCGCATGCGCTCCGGCCAGCCGCTGCCGGCGCAGATACTCCATCGGGGTCTGGTCCAGTGCCCGCCTGAAGGCGTACTGCAATCCTCGCGGGGAGATGTCGGCGGCAAGCGCGACGTCCTCGATCGTGATCGCCTCCTGCGCGTGCTGCTCGATGTATGCAATCGCGCGGCGCACGGTCCTGGGTGCGGCGGTGCGCTGCGCGGAGCGCTCGAGGGCGGCCACGAAGGCGGGGGAGAAGACGGCGAGCGTGGTGTGCAGCGCGTGCCGTCGCAGCTCCGCCTCGACGATCCCCGGGCTGGGTCCGGGAACGAAGAGGGTGGCGGCGACGTGCTGGAAGACGCGCTCCCAGTGCGCGGCGAGGTCGCGATGGACCGGTGACGATCCGACGGTCGCCGACCGGAGTGAGAACCGGTCGTCGCCGGTCATGCGGCGGGCACCGTCCTCCGCCTGCGCACGGTCGAAGACGAAGGCGCGCACGTCGGCCTGCTGCTGCCAGCGCGCCGTCGTCGGCCCGTCCAGCGCCAGCCAGGGCAGGCCGGAGTTCAGGTCGCCCCGGGGCGTGCCCACCCAGGCGCCGCGAGAAGCGACGCGGCAGGCCATCATCTGGTCGTCCGGTGCGATGGCGGACTGCACGGATGCGGCCAGGCGGTAGTTGACGATCGAGAACCCGGGCATCGCCGCCGACGTCCACGAGAACTCGAACGTGCGCGGATCGACCCGCTGCAGTGCGGCCGACGGCACGAAACGGCGCCACGTCTCCTCGACGTCGGCGACCTCGCGCGACGCGAACGTGAGAACCTCGCCCAACCTGCCCCTCCCCGGCATCCCGTGCACACGACGTCGTGTCCGGTGCGGACACTCTAACCCGCGCAGCGATCTCGGGATTCGCGGGAATCCCGTCATGTCGCCCGCGGTTGCAGGATCATTGCGCTGAAGGGAGCCCACATGAACGGACTCGAGGTCACCGTCCTGCTCGGAATCACCGTCCTCACAGGCGCGATCCTGGCTCCGAGATTCCGGGTGGCCATGCCCCTGCTGCTCCTGGTGGCGGGACTGGCGCTCGGCTTCATCCCCGAGGTGCGTGAGATCGTGCTGCCGCCCGAAACGGTGCTGCTCCTCTTCCTCCCGGTGCTGCTCTTCTGGGAGAGCATGACCACGTCACTGCGCTCGATCCGCCGGGACTTCCGCGGCATCTTCCTCATGAGCACGGGCCTCGTGGTCGCGAGCGCGTTCGCGGTCGCCGGCATCGCCTCCGCGCTCGGGCTGCCCTGGGATGCCGCGCTGATCCTCGGCGCGGCCGTCGCGCCGACCGATGCCACCGCGGTGGCCGCCCTCGGCCGGATGCTGCCACGGCGCAACTTCATGAACCTCAAGGCCGAGAGCCTCACGAACGATGGCACGGCGCTCGTCATCTACGGCGTGGCGGTCGGTGTCGCGGTCGGCGGACAGTACACGCCGCTCGACATCACCGGGCTGGTGCTGCTGTCCTACGTCGGCGGAGCCGCCGCGGGTGTCGTCGTGGCGGGTGTCGCGTATCTGGTGATGAGGCGCCTGCGGAACACGCTGAACCTCAACATCGCGCTTCTGCTCGTGCCGTTCACGGCGTTCCTCGTGGCCGAGCTGATCCACGCATCCGGCGTGCTTGCAGTGGTGGTCGCCGGGCTCATCGTCGCCTACATCAATCCGCGCATCAGCACGGCCGCCTCGCGCCGTCAGGCGGCGTGGACCTGGCCGCTGGGCTCCTTCCTCCTCAACGGCTCGCTGTTCGTCCTGATCGGGTTCGAGGTGCAGGCGGTCGCCCACGAGATCCCCGGCCGCGAGATCGGCTGGCTCGCCGTCATGACCGTGGCGGTGTGGCTGGTGCTGCTGATCGCCCGGTTCGTCTTCCAGACGACGTCGGTCATGATCATCCGCCTGCTCGATCGCCGGCCCTCGCAGCGACTTCGCCGCACGACCTATCGCGCGCGGATCGTCAGCGCCGTCGCGGGGTTCCGTGGTGCGGTGTCGCTCGCGATCGCACTGTCGGTGCCGCTGACCACGAGCGCGGGCGAGGCCCTGCCGGGCCGTGACGAGATCATCTTCGTGACCGCGGGTGTCATCGTGCTGACCCTTCTCGTGCAGGGGCCGCTTCTTCCCGCTGTCGTTCGGTGGGCGCGTCTGCCCGACGACTCCGCCCTGCAGCACGAGCTGGAGCTCGCCGAACGCGCCATCACGGGCGCCGCGCTCACCGCGGTCAAGGAGCTCGCCCGCGACCACGGCATCAGCGAGGAGATCCGCGATCGTCTGACCCGCGACTACTACGAGTACCTCGAACGCAACAACGAGCGGGTGCAGGCCCGCGAGCAGGCCGAGGTCGACCGTCAGATCGCCGATCTCGACAGGAGGATCGAGGGCACGGACGCGGTCGCCGAGGCCGCAACGGCCACGGCGCTCCTGGAGGTGCCTGCCCCGCTGCCCTCGCCCCGTGAGCGAGACGCGGAGTACTCGCGACTTCGCATCGCAGTGCTCGACCGTAAGCGCGAGGTGCTCTATCGCCTGCGGCGAGAGGGCGCGGTGGACGACGCGGTCGTCACCCAGATCCAGACGCGTCTGGACGTGGAGGAGCTGCGCATCACGGGCATCGAAGTGCTCGACTGAGCCCGCCCGGAGCGGTCAGGCGGCCGGCTCGCGCAGGCCTGCCGATATCAGGTCGGCGAGGGCAGGCAGGTCCGCCGTTTCGGTCGCGTCCGCCATGACGTCGCCGCCCCCGGAACCGGTCTCGTCGGCGCTGGCGAGTTCGAGCAGGCTCGGCGTGGTGATGATCGCGACCCAGGCGGCGGCGGCCGTGCGCACCCGGCGCGCCGCGATCGGGTGGAGGATGCTCGCGCCGAGCACGCGCTCGACGATCGTCTGCAGCTGGGCGCGGTAGTTCTGCAGCTTCTCGCGCACCTCCGGGTGCGTGCGGTGCTCGCGCCACACGATGACGCGGCGCACCGCCGACTCCGCCTGCAGCTCCCGCAGCCGGCCGGTGACGTTCAGCAGGGTGCGTGCGGGGTCGCCGCGCGCGATCAGCCCGGACGTGTCGATGGGGTCGAGATCCAGACGCTCACCGACCAGCGCACGCAGCAGATCGGTCTTGGTGGGGAAGTAGTAGAAGAGCAGCCCCTTCGGCACGCCGGCGACGTCCGCGATCGCCGTCGTCGGTGTGGCGTCGAAGCCGCGCTCCGCGAACAGGCGCTCGGCGGCGTCGAGGATGAGCCTGCGGCTTTCGCGATCGCGGGTCATGTCGGGTCCTGGAGAAAGCGGCGGGGGCGTCGGTCGTGGCCGGCGCCCCCGTCTCGGCTCGCACTCAGTGCGGGAGCGTCTGGTCGTGCATGTGCATGGCGGGTCTCACGGCGAGCGCGGCGACGATCACCGCGACCGCTCCGCCGATCCAGCTGACCCAGGCGACGCCGGCCTGCATGTCGGCATAGCCGCCAAGCCACGGAGCGACGAACAGCAGCGCGCCCAGCGCGAGCTGGACGTACTCCATCGCCACCATGCCCGGCATCGCGAGGTTGGCGATGCCCGCAGCGATGAGCAGGACACCGACGATCAGCATCCACGGCATCGAGGCGCCCATCTGTGGCAAGGCGAACGCGCACACCGCGGCGACGAGGCCCACACCGGCTGCGACCCAGTCCTCCCAGCGATTCCACTTCTTCATTCGGATCTCCTCCTTCCGAAACCTGATGGCTCCCGATCGGGGGTCGATTCGAACGGTACGCCTGACTGACCGGCCGGTCAAGAAGTCAGGGGGCGCGCCGACTGCCATCCGAGCTGCGGTGCGACGTACTTCGCGAACGACTCGACCACCCGCAGGTTGAACTCGACGCCGAGCTGGCTCGGGATCGTGAGCATGAGGGTGTCGGCCGACGCGATCGCCGCATCGTCTCTGAGCTGCTCGACGAGCTCGTCCGGCTCCGCCGCGTAGGTCTTCCCGAACGTCGAGCGCATCCCGTCGATCACACCGATCTGGTCGCCGTCCTGGCGTCCGCCGAAGTACATCCGCTCCTCGGCGGTCGTGATCGGGAAGATGGAGCGACTCACCGATACCCGTGGTTCGCCGGCGTGCCCCGCCTCGCGCCAGGCGGCGCGGAACGCGTCGATCTGCTGCGCCTGCAGCAGGTCGAAGGGGGTGCCGTCCGCCTCGGTGAGCAGAGTCGACGACATGAGATTCACGCCTGTCCGGCCCGCCCACTCCGCGGACTCGCGGTTGCCGGCGCCCCACCAGATGCGCGAACGCAGCCCGGGGGACTGCGGTTCGATGCGCTGCAAGCCGGTGGCTCCGGTGCCGAACGGGGACGAGGCATCCCGTTCCGCCAGTCCTTCGCCGTCGATCGCCCGCAGGAAGAGGTCGAAGTGCTCGCGCGCGATGTCGGCGCCGCGGGGATCTTCCGAGCCGGTGTAGCCGAACGCCTCGTAGCCGCGCACGACGGTCTCGGGTGAGCCCCGCGAGACACCGAGGGCGAGCCTGCCGCCGGAGATCAGATCGACGGATGCCGCCTCCTCAGCGAGATAGAGAGGGTTCTCGTAGCGCATGTCGATGACGCCGGTGCCGACCTCGATGTTCTCGGTGCGCGCGGCGATCGCCGCGAGCAGCGGCATGGGGGAAGACTGCTGGCGTGCGAAGTGGTGCACGCGGAAGTACGCGCCGTTGACGCCCAGTTCGTCCATGCCCTGGGCGAGGTCGATCGCCTGCAGCATCGAGTCGGCCGTACTGAGCTGTCGCCCGCCGCCGAGCGGGCCGTAGTGTCCGAACGAGAGGGTTCCGAATCGCTGCATGTCGTCTGCAACCGTACGCGCGCGGCATCCATTCCAGTGAATGCACCGCGCGGTGGGGCCACGGCCCGCGGTCCCTCATCCCCGCCCTGCGCGATCCTCGCGACGGACCGCCTCCCCGGCAAGAGCATCCGTGAGCTCGGAGCGCGAGCTGATGCCCAGCTTCGTGTACACCTTGCGCAGGTGGTACTCCACGGTCTTCGGACTCAGGAAGAGCGCGGCCGCCGCCTCTCGGGTCGTGCGTCCCTCGGCGAGGAGGACGCTCACTTGGAGTTCCTGAGAGGTGAGGGCGGAGACCGCGTTGCCACCGGCGACACGGACGTGCTCGCCGGTGGCCGTGAGCTCGGTCGCGGCGCGATCGCGCCACACCACCGCCCCCAGTTCGGTGAAGTCGTCGAGGGCCTCTCGCAGCTGAACGCGTGCATCGATCCGCCGACCCGACCGGCGCAGCCGCTCGCCGTACGCGAGGCGGGTGCGGGCCGCCTCGAACCGATCGAGAGTCTGCTCGTGCCAGTCGAGCGCCGACTCGAACCATCCGTCGGACGCGCCGTCCTCGTCCGCGATCCCCATCGCGCGTTCCGCGCGGGCCCGAGCCCACGGCTGCCCCTTCGCCATCGCGTTCTCGCGATACGACGAAGCGGTGGCGCCGGCCTCCGCGCGTCGCCCGACGCGAACGAGGGCGTCGGTGTACTCCGGCCCCGGAGCGAGGTCGACGTCGTCCAGCCCAAGACGCCCGAGAAGGCCGATCAGCTCGGCGAAGAGCGCGGCGGCGGCTTCCGGATGCCCCAGCGACAGCTCGAGATCGCCCAGCGCGTGCGCCACCCACACCTCGCCGACATGGATGCCGCGTTCGGCGCACTGAGAGCGCGCCGCGTCGCCGTGTGCACGGCACGCGTCGGCGCGCCCGGCTCGTGAATCCAATCGGGTGAGCCCGGCCAGCGACATGGCCAGCTCGGTGGTCTGACCCGTGTCGGTCGCGAGCCGGATCGCCTCGGTGAAGTTCGCCTCGGCGCGCACCCACGTTGCGGCCGTCGTCGCCTGATCGACCGCGACATGAAAGAGGAGCGCCGGCAGTGCACCGATCCCGGCGGCTCCGCGCACCTCGTCGACGAGCTCGCGAAGCCGCACGCCGCTCGTGGCATCGCGAAGGTACAGGGGCGCGAGCATCAGCCACGAGAGCCGACGGGGATCGCCGCGCAGGTCGGGGTCGGTCTCAAGGAGCGGCACCGCGGCGCGGATCTCATCGGCGCCGCCGTGCCCCGCGAGGGTCTTCGCCATGCCCGAGGCCATCAGCCCCAGCGCGTGGGCGCGCGTGGTCCGCACCTCGGGGAGGATGTCGGCGATCCGGTCGGCCAGCGCGAGCGCCGTGCGGGCGTCGCCCAGATAGTACGTGGCGTGTACGGCATCCGCGAGTGCGACAGTCGCGGCATCCGCCGACGTCGTCTGTTCGGCGGCGCGCAGCAGGATGTCGAGCGCCTCCTGCAGCGAGCCGGAACGGGCCGCAACGGACGCGCGCAGCTCGACCTCGCGAAGAGCATCGCCCGCAGGTTGCGGCCGGGCGGCGGCCGCCTCGGCCGCCCGGCGATCGAGGAGGGTGACCGCACGGCCCCCGTCGCCGGCCTCCCACGCAGCGTCCGCGGCACGGAGCAGGCGCGCACTGCGCGCCCCGGCATCCGGGGTCAATCGCGCAGAACGTTCGAAGGCCCCCGATGCGACCGCGTAGGCGGCACGCGCGAGGGCGTGGTCACCTGCATCCGAGAGGAGCGCGGCGACCGGCTCGTCAGGGTGCGATGTCGCCTCCGACAGGTGCCACGCCCTTCGGTCGACGTCTCCCGGCGGCGCGGCGTCGGCGGCCGCTCGATGCGCTGCGCGTCGCGCCTGGGCGGACGCGCCCGAGTACACGGCCGCGCGCAGGAGCGGATGCCGGAAGCCGACGCGTCCGTCGTGCACGCGGATCAGATCCAGGTCTTCCGCCGCATCGAGATCCGCCACATCCACGCCGTACTCCGCGCACGCCGCGCCGACGAAGCGGTGGTCCGGTCCGCAGACGGCAGCGACGAGCAAGGCGGAGCGGCAGTCGGCGTGCAGTCCCGCCAGGCGTCGTCCGAATGCGTCGATCACGGCACGCGGCACCCGCAGCGGCAGCCCTGTCTCGATGCTCTCGACCACGTCGAGATCAGCCGCGCGCAGTTCGAGCATCGCGAGGGGATTGCCGTCGGTGGCGCGGTGCAGCGTGCGGACGCGCTCGTCCGAGACCGCCTCGCCGGCCGCGCGACCGAGGATCTCTCGAGCCGAATCGAGATCCACCCCGCTGAGCGACAGCGTCGGGAGTCCGGTGACGACGTCATCGCCCTCAGGACTGCGCACGCCGAACAGGGTGACGACCGGGTCTGCCGCGAGGCGTCGGGCGGCGAAGACGAGTGCATTCGACGATGGCACGTCGGCGACATGAAGATCGTCGACGACGACGCCGATCGGCCCGTCTTCGGCGAACCGGCAGACAAGGCTCAGCACGGCGGCACCGATCGTGAACCGGTCGATCCCATCGGCGGGGCGCGCGGCTCCTGGCAGGGAGAGGGCTGCGGCAATGGCCTCCGCCTGAACCGGTGGGATGCCGTCGAGCGATCCCAGCGCCGGCCGCAGGAGCTGCAGGAGCATGGCGAACGGGATCTCGCGCTCCGACTCGAGGCCGGTCGCGTGCAGCACGCGCATCCCGTCGAGCCGGGACACCGAGTCGTCGAGGAGTGCCGTCTTGCCGACGCCCGCTTCGCCGCGCACGACGAGGACGCCACTCGTCCCCAGACGCGCGGCGGCCCCGAGCCGTTCGATCCGCTGCTGCTCGGCCTGCCGACCCACCAGCATGGCCCGAGTCTACGACCGGGCCGACGACCAGGGGGGTCCCCGGATGCGACGGTGACCGGCGCATTCCTAACGTCGAGACAGCTGCTCATCGCAGCGAACCCACCGACAGAAGGAGCCGCTGATGTCTCTCACCGCCTCACCCACGCAGATCGACACCGACAAGCTGATGAACTTCGTCTTCCGCGCCGTCGACGAGGTCGGCGCGACACTCAACGCGGCCCTGGTGGTGATGGGCGACAAGCTCGGGTACTACCGGGATCTCGCCGCGCACGGCCCGAGCACCCCGGCGCAGCTGGCGGAACGCACGCAGACGGCGGAGCCGTACGCGCGCGAATGGCTGAACGCCCAGGCCGCAGGCGGCTACGTCGCCTACGACCCCGCGACGAGGCGCTACACGCTTCCGGCCGAGCACGCGCTGGCCATGACCGACCCCGAGAGCGCGGCCTTCCTCCCCGGCTTCTTCCAGATCGCGCTCGGGACGGTGCATGACACCGAGCACATCGTGCAAGCCGCCCGCAGCGGTGCCGGCTACGGCTGGCACCAGCACGGCGCGGACGTGCACGTCGGCTGCGAGCGGTTCTTCCGCCCGAGCTACCACGCGAATCTCGTGGATGCATGGATCCCCGCCCTCGACGGTGTCCGCGAGAAGCTCGAGGCGGGAGCACTCGTCGCCGATGTCGGCTGCGGCCACGGGGCGTCCACGATCCTGCTGGCTCACGCCTTCCCGAACTCCACCTTCGTGGGCTCGGACTACCACGCGGAGTCGATCGACACGGCGCGCGCCCGCGCCGCCGAGGCCGGCGTGGAGAACGTCCGCTTCGAGATCGCGTCGGCCCAGGAGTTCGGCGGCAGCGGTTATGACCTGGTCGCGATGTTCGACTGCCTGCATGACATGGGCGACCCGGTGGGTGCCGCGCGCCGCGTGCGCGACGCGATCGCCGACGACGGCACGTGGATGATCGTCGAGCCCATGGCCGGCGACAGCGTCGAAGACAACCTCAACCCCGTGGGGCGCGCGTACTACGGCTTCTCGACCCTCCTGTGCACGCCGTCCTCACTCTCCCAGGATGTGGGCCTCGCCCTCGGCACGCAGGCGGGTCCCGCGCGCATCCGCGATGTGACGGCCGCGGGCGGCTTCACGCGGTTCCGCACCGTCGCCGAGACGCCGTTCAACCGCGTGATCGAGGTGCGGCCCTGACGCAGAGCAGGCGAGAGGAGCACACTGGGCCCTGAGCACGAGGAGATGGCCGCCATGGGCAACCGCCACACCTGGGTCCGGGCGCAGCGTCGCCCACGCAAGGCTCTGTTCCTCTCGTCACCGATCGGCCTGGGCCATGCTCGGCGCGACGTCGCCATCGCACAAGAGCTGCGCCGGATCCACCCCGACCTCCAGATCGAGTGGCTGGCGCAGCATCCGGTGACGCGTGTGCTGGCGGATGCCGGGGAGCCTGTGCACCCGGCATCCGCCCTGCTCGCGAACGAATCCGCGCACATCGAGGACGAGTCGGCCGACCACGATCTGCACGCGTTCCAGGCGATCCGGCGCATGGACGAGATCCTCGTCAACAACTTCATGGTGTTCAACGACGTGGTCGACGAGACCTATTACGACCTCGTGATCGGCGATGAGGCCTGGGACGTCGACTACTTCCTGCACGAGAACCCCGAGCTCAAGAGGTTCGCCTTCGCCTGGATGACCGACTTCGTCGGGTGGCTGCCGATGCCGAGCGGCGGGGATGCCGAAGCCTCCCTCACCGCTGACTACAACGCCGAGATGCTCGAGCAGCGGGCGCGCTACCGGCGGCTGCGGGATCGATCGATCTTCGTCGGGAATCCCGACGACATCGTGGACGCCGCCTTCGGACCGGGGATGCCCCGCATCCGGGACTGGACGGAGGCCCACTACGACTTCGCCGGCTACGTCACCGGCTTCACGCCGCCGACCGGCGAAGACCGGGAGCGCGTTCGCACAGATCTCGGCTGTCGGCCAGACGACGTGCTGTGCATCGTCACCGTCGGCGGTTCGGGCGTCGGCGATGCCCTGCTGCATCGAGTCATGGATGTCGTGCCGTTGGCGCGACGGATGCTGCCGCAGTTGACTTTCCTCGTGGTGACCGGCCCGCGCATCGATCCGTCGTCGCTGCCCCGGCGGCAGGGAGCGCGCGTGCGGGGGTTCGTGCCCGACCTCTACCGCGCCCTCGCCGCCTGTGATGTCGCGGTGGTGCAGGGCGGCCTCACGACCTGCATGGAGCTGACGGCCGCTCGACGGCCGTTCCTCTACGTGCCGCTGGAGAACCATTTCGAGCAGAACTTCCACGTCCGCCACCGGCTGGATCGCTACGGTGCGGGACGCTGCCTGCGCTACGAGGAGGCGAGCGATCCGGCGGTGCTCGCGGAGGCGCTCGTCGCCGAGGCATCCCACGAGGTCGAGTACCGTCCCGTCGAGACCGACGGCGCGGCACGGGCCGCGGCGATGCTCGCGGAGCTGATCTGATGCGCGCCGCCCAGCCGACGGCGACCGGGGACCTCGACCGCGACGGCGTCTCGGTGCGCTACGAGGTGTACGGGGACGGTTCGCCGACGGTCTACCTCCTCATGCCCGATGTGATCGTGCACAGCAGGGCATGGAAGGCGCAGATCCCCTTTCTCGCACGCTCGTTCCGGGTGGTGGTGAGCGATCCCCGCGGCAACGGCGGCAGCGGTCGCCCCGATTCGCCGGATCAGCTCGGCGACCGGCTGCTCCTGGACGACGAGTGGGCGGTCCTGGACGCCGTCGGTGCCGACCGGGCGGTGCTCGTCGGCGTGTGCACGGGTGCCGGTCACGCACTGATGATGGCGGCGGAGCGCCCGCAGCGCGTCCTCGGCGTCTGCGCCATCAATCCCGGGTTGCTCCTGACCGAGCCGCTGCCGCACCGGATCGCCTACGACTTCGACGAACCTCGAGATTCGTACGAGGGCTGGCAGCAGCAGAACCGCCACTTCTGGCGCGAGGACTGGCCCGCGTTCTCCCGCTTCTTCTTCGGCGAGATGTTCCCCGAACCGCACTCGACCAAGCAGCGCGAAGACTGCGTCGAATGGTCGCTCGGTGCCGGCCCTGAGACCATGCTCCTCGAATACGACTCGCCGCCGTATCTCGCGAACTCCGTCGATACGGCCACTGCTGTCTGCGAGGCGGTCCGCTGCCCGGTGCTGGTCATCACGGGCTCTCTCGACAACTGCCAGAACCCGCTCAGGGGCCCGATCGTGGCCGATCTCACCGGCGGCGACCTCGTCGTCATCGGCGGTGGCGGACATCTGCCCCAGGCGCGCGATCCAGTGAAGGTCAACCTCCTGCTGCGCGACTTCATCGCCCGCGTGTAACCCCCTGTCAGACCCCTGGCCGCCGTGCCACGATGGCGGATACGGATGCCGCGAGTCGAGGGGGTGCGCAATGGTCCAGGTCCGCGTGGCCGGTGTGGCTCTTGACGCGTCGGGGCAGCACGTGCTGCTGCTGAAGCCCGTCGATCAGATCCCCGGCGACGGGCTCGTGCTCCCGATCTGGATCGGTCAGCTCGAGGCGACGTCGATCCTGGTCGCCGTCGAGAACGCCGAGGTGCCGCGGCCACTCGCGCACGATCTGATGGGGCTCATCCTGACCGCGCTGGACGCGGTGACGACGAAGGTGGAGGTGACGCGCATCGAGGACGGCACGTTCTACGCCGAGATCACGCTGTCGACGGCGCTCGGCGAGCGCGTCGTCGATGCCCGTCCGTCCGATGCCGTCGCTCTCGCGTCGCGCGTGGGCGCGCCGATCTGGGTCGCCGACGCGGTCCTCACCGAGGCGGGTGTTCCCGACGTGCTCACCGAGACGGATGCCGCCGAGCGGCTCGACGAGTTCAAGCGCTTCCTCGACGACGTCGAACCGGAGGACTTCGAGAGCTGAGGTCGGATTCGCGCCGCCGTGTATCTGCGGGGGTACCGCGCGCTCTTTCGTGGGGTGGCCGCCGCGTGTGGACGGTCACGCGGACGGAGTCGGTCGTGACGTTCCGTCGCGCTCGTTCACCGAAAGGCACCCCATGTCCCTCAACGACCTTGCCATCGACGTGCCCCACGCCGCCCTGGCGGCCGCGGCGGCCGAGCTGCGCGCGGCGCTGGGCGACCGTGCGCTGCTGCGTGGCGACGCCGGCTACGACGCCGCCCGGACGCCGTGGAACCTCGCTGTGGCGCAGCATCCGTTCGCCGTCGTGATCGCGGAGTCCGCGCAGGACGTCGTCGACGTCGTCCGGGCCGCCACCCTCTCGGGGCTGCGCATCGCCCCGCAGTCCACCGGCCACGGTGCGGGCGCGCTCAGCGACACCGACCTCGCGCACACCGTGCTCGTATCGTTGCGGGGGATGCGCGGCGTGACCGTCGATCCCGAGGAGCGCACCGCGCGCGTGCTCGGCGGTTCACTGTGGAATGACGTGCTCGAGGCGGCGGCCCCGCACGGACTCACCGCTCTCCACGGCAGCGCCGGCGACGTGTCGGTCGTGGGGTACTCGCTGAGCGGCGGCCTCTCTTTCTATGCCCGTGCGCACGGTCTCGCCGTCAACGCGGTGCGCGCCGTCGAGATCGTGACAGCCGACGGCTCGCTCATGCGCGCGACAGCGGACGAACACGCCGACCTGTTCTGGGCGGTGCGTGGCGGCTCGGGCTCGTTCGGTGTCGTCGTCGCGATCGAGATCGACCTGCTCCCGCTCGCCGACATCTTCGCCGGCATGCTGCTGTGGGACGCGTCGCGCGCCTCCGAGGTCTCGCACGCGTGGGCGCAGTGGACCCGGTCCGCGCCCGAGACGGCCACCACGACGCTGCGGATCCTCCACATCCCGCCGATGCCCGGACTGCCGCCGTTCCTGTCGGGCCGCTCGGTGGTCGTGATCGACGGGGCGATCGAAGACACGGATGCCGCGGCATCCGCTCTGCTCGAACCGCTGCGTGCGCTGCAGCCCGAGGTCGACACGTTCGCCCGGATCCCCGCTCCCACCCTCGCCGGCGTGCACATGGACCCGCCGGAGCCGTCGCCGTCGGTGACGTGGCACGCGGTGCTGGGGGAGCTGCCGCCACATGCCGTGGACGCCTTCGTCGAGGCCGCGCAGACGCCGGGAATCTTCGTGCAGGAGCTGCGTCACCTGGGCGGCGCGGTGAACCGGCGCCCGGAGGGCGGTGGCGCGATCGCGTCGCTGGGCGGCCAGTACCTCGTGCACTCGATCGCGATGGTGCCGGCACCCGAGGCCGCGGCGGGCGCGACGGCGGCGGTGCGTGCGGGGGTCGCGGCCTTGACCGCATGGCGCGTGGACGCGCTCGCCCTCACGTTCGTCGACGCGCCGGGCGCCGACCGCGCGGCCGCGTTCGGGACGGCGTGGTCGAAGTTGCGCCGACTCAAGCTCGCCTACGACCCGGCCAACCTCTTCGCGGCTGCGCGGCCGGTCTGAGGCCCTCGCCGCGCGGCTGGGTGCGGCTCAGGCCGCGCTCGCCCGGACGGCGGCCGCGACCTCGGCGGGCGAGCCCTTCCAGGGCGCGCCGTGACCGGGCAGCACCCACGACGCCTGCAAGCCGGCCAGATGCTCGAGTGATGCCAGGGCTTCGGCAGGGTCATCGGTGAACGGCGCCGGCTGCATGCCCTCGCGGCCGGTGAGCACATGGCGTGTGGTGAGGGCATCGCCCACGAACACGGCGTCGGCGACCGGGATGTGGACGGCGATGCTGCCTGGCGAGTGGCCGGGCATGCCCACGATCGCCGGCGAGCCTGGCAGGTCCAGCACGTCGCCGTCGTGCACCTCGACCACCTCCGATACGTACGCCGTGGGCATCGCGCGCTTGCGCAGCGCGTAGGCGAAGAAGCCCAGAGTCGGGCCGAGCTTCATCGGACCGGTGGCGACCTTCGGCTTCTCGCCGGTGCGGGCGCGCTCGGCGTCGGCCTCGTGCACGTAGACGGGCACGCCGTGGTCGCGGCGGAGGCGCTCGGCGAATCCGATGTGGTCGCTGTCGCCGTGGGTGAGCACGACGCCCTTGACGTCGGCCGGCGAGAGGCCGAGTTCATCGAGTTCGCGCACGAGGTCTTTCCAGTGGCCGGGAAGGCCCGCGTCGACGACGGTGACGCCGTCGTCCGTGACGACGAGATACGCGGCGACGATGTCGTTGCCGATGCGATGCAGGTGGGGTGCGAGCTTCATGGGGGAATCCTTCGCGAGAGCCGTCGGTGTCTCCGACCTTGGCATAGCTACGATACGTAGCTATCATGGCTACTGTCAATAGCCATCGATGAGGGGTTGCCAGATGCCGACACCGGAACGCACGTCGTACGCCGAGATCGTCGCCGCGGGACGGGACATCCTGGAGGATTCCGGCCCCACGGGCCTCACCATGCAGAGCGTCGCGCAGCGGGTGGGGGTGCGCGCGCCCTCGCTCTACAAGCGCGTGCGGGATCGTGACGCCCTGATCGAGGCCGTCGCCGCCGCGACCGTGGACGACCTGACCGGCCGGCTCGAGGCATCCGATCGGTCTCTGGAAGGCCTCGCCCATGCCTACCGGGCGCTCGCGCACGAGCGTCCGGAGGGGTTCCGCCTGATGTTCGCCGCGGCGGCCCCGCAGGAGCCGCTCGATCGTGCCGGACTGATCATCGTCGACAGCGCCGGGGCCGTCGCCGGCGCAGAGCACGCCCTCGATGCCGCGCGTCTCGTGACGGCATGGGCGACGGGGTTCATCCACATGGAGCTCGCGGGTGCGTTCCGGCTCGGCGGCGACGTCGACGGCGCGTTCGAGTACGGCCTCGCCGCGCTCCGCCGGGGCATCGGCGCCTGACTCGATCAGCCGTGTGGCCCGAGACGCGGTGGACGGTGAGGCTCGCCGGTCCCGTCATCTCAGACGACACGAGCTCGAGGTCGACGGGGTCACGGAAGAGCCGGCGTCCGGCGGTCACGGCGGTCGGGAACGCGATGAGCCGGTACTCGTCGACGAGGTCGTGCTCGCGCAGGACATGCACGACGGACCCGCTGCCTATGACCACCACGTCCTGGGTCACGACGGTCTGGAAGATCCACTCGACCAGGGGGCCGTCGACGGCCCGCGAATTCGTCCATTCGCTCTCGGGCAGCGGGCGGCTCGTCACCACCGCCTTGTCCGCCTGGTTCATGGCGCGGGCGAACGAGGTCTCGCGCGTCGGCCACAGCTCGGCGAAGTGGTCCCAGGTGCGGCGGCCGAACAGGAGCACTCCCGTCTCGAGCATGCCGCCCAGCCGGAACTTGTCGCCTGCGACTCCTTCCGGCCCGTACCGCATGGCCCATCCGCCGAACGGCGTGCCGTCGCTGCCGTCGGGGTCTTCGACCACGCCGTCGAGCGTGATGTACTGCACGACGATCACTCGTCCCATCGTGTCCTCCTCGTGAAGTGGGTTCAGAAGGACATACGGATCGGATGCCGCGAACTCATCGCTCGTTGGAGGACTCGTTCTCGAAGAGCGCGAAGAGCCGGGCGTCCTGGTAGACGAGCACGTGTGCGATGGCGCCCGATTCATCGGCGTCGAGAATCTGCACGGTGTGCGGTTCACGCCCGTGGTCAGTGAGCCGGTAGAGCAGAATCCCCGGCTGACCGTTCGCCGAGATCGGCGCTGTGGCCCACTCCTCGCCGCGGCGGACGAAGAAGTCCGCCATGAAGTCCCGATAGGTTTCGCGGCCGCGGGACCAGGCGGGCACCGGCGGCATCTCGAAGACGAGGTCTTCGGCGACGAGGGAGACGAGGGCTGCGACATCCGCTCGTTCGATCGCCCGGGCGTACTGTTCGACGGTGGTCGGGGCGAGCGCGTGCGGACGCCGGGCGCCCGTCGAGAGCGCCGCGCGTGCCCGCTGCAGAGCCGAGTTCGCCGAGGCGACCGACACCTCGAGGGCCTCGGCGGTCTCGGCGGCAGACAGCCCCACGAGATCGCGGAGCACGAAGGCGCCGCGCTGCAGCGGTGAGAGCGACTGCAGCATGGCGGTGACGGCGAGCCGAACGTCGCTGCGGCGCTCGGCGGCAGCCTCCACGTCCGACGCGGCGAGCCACGCGGTCGGGGCGGGGATGAGCCACGGGACGTCGAACGCGGGAACGAGCGGTGCGCCGATCTCGATGCCCGGCGCCCGCAGATCCCTCGGCAGCGGGCGCCGAGGGGTCTCGCGGAGTCTGTCGAGACAGACGTTGCGGGCGATGCGATACGCCCAGGTCGTCAGGCTCGCGCGGTCCGGGTCGAACGAGTCGCGCGCTCGCCAGATGCGCTCCATCGCGTCCTGCACGGCGTCCTCCGCCTCGAACGGCGAGCCCAGCATCTGGTAGCAGAACGGCAGGAGCCGTCGACGGATGCCCGACAGCTCGCCCTCGTCGAACGCAGCCACACGGCGAGCATAGGGTGACGCGCGTCCCTGCGCGGCTCCGTCGTGCCGCGCCGCGTCGATAGACTTCGATCTATGAAAGGCGCGGCCCAGCGCGGACTCAGCGTCCTCGCCGACCCGACCCGGGCCCGCATCCTCCGCCTGATCCGTGACGCGGACGGCGGGCATGCCCTGGTCGGAATGCTCGCCGATGCGCTCGACCTCCGGCAGCCCACGGTGAGTCACCACATGAAGGCGCTGCTGTCCGAGGGCGTCGTCGTGCGGGAGCGCGACGGCCGGAGGGCCTGGTACTCGATCGCGCCGGACCAGGCCGATCGCGTGAACGCCCTCATCGGCGACGACAGGACGGCGACGGCGGAGCCCGATCTCGAGCGGATCGTCGCCGATCTCGCTCTGCGGTTCCGCGGAACCTTCAGTCCCGAGACCGTGGGGGAGAGCGTCCGGAGCAGCTACGACCTGCTCGCCGGCGGTTCGAGCTCGCCGCTGCTCGCATCGCGCACGGCCGCGTTCGCGGCGACGCGACTCGAAGCGCTCAGCCGAGCGCAGGGCGATCTGCCCGGGCGACCTGAAGTGCTGTTCGTCTGCGTGCAGAACTCGGGGCGCTCTCAGCTGGCTGCCGGAATCCTCCGCCACCTCGCGGGCGATCGCGTCGGGGTGCGCAGTGCGGGATCGGCGCCCGGACCGGAGGTGCGCTCGTCGATCGTCCAGGCGCTCGATGAGATCGGCGTCTCCGTCGGCGGGGAGTTCCCGAAGCCGCTCACTGACGACGTCGTACGTGCCGCAGATGTGGTGGTCACAATGGGATGCGGCGACGCCTGCCCGGTCGTCCCGGGTCGGCGTTATCTCGACTGGCCGCTCGAAGACCCTGTCGGCAAGCCGATGGACGCGGTACGCAGCATCCGCGATGACATCGAAAGCCGTGTGCGGCAGTTGCTGGACGAGATCATCGCGTACTGATCCCGACCGGGGGTCGTTCGAGCCGCCGGCCGCTAGCACGACCGTTGCGGAGGCACAATCCCTGGGCATGTGCCGGCTGCAGTCCGTACGGTCGGCGTCATGGCCACCACGACGAAGAGCCCCGCGACGAAGAACTCGACAGCATCCGCCACTCGCAACAAGCGACGTCCCGCGCGCGGCGCCCAGCTCACCAAGGAGCAGAACGCGGAGAGCGGTTTCACCGCCTCCGCCGCCCTCGGCGACAATCTGCAGAAGGTGCTCGTGGATCTCCTCGAGCTCGCCTCGCAGGGCAAGCAGGCCCACTGGAACGTCGTCGGCAAGAACTTCCGCGACACGCACCGCCAGCTGGACGAGATCATCGAGTCGGCGCGCGAGTTCAGCGATGCCGTCGCAGAGCGCATGCGGGCCCTCCACGCCCTTCCCGACGGTCGGAGCGACACCGTCGCGGAAACCACCAGCCTTCCTGAGTTCCCGCAGGGTGAGATCGCCACGACGGACGTCGTCGACCTCATCACGGAGCGGCTCGAGAACACGGTCGGCACGTGCCGGGATGTGCACGACGCGGTCGACGAGGAGGATCCCACGAGCGCGGATCTGCTCCACCAGATCCTCGAGAAGCTCGAGCAGTACGCGTGGATGGTCAGCGCGGAGAACAGGGTCCCGAGCCGGGGCTGAGTTCCGAGCCTGAGAAACGGGGTGCAGCCTTCCGGCTGCATCCCGTTTCGCTCAGTCGGGGAGGACGGCGACCCTCCGGTCGCCGACCCGGTCAGCGGTAGAAGCCGCCGTAGTAGGTGTCGAGCTCGCCACGGTACGCGTCATCCTGACCCGTCGTGGACTGATCCCACTCCGGAGAGTTCTTGATCTGATCCTTGGTGAGATCGACGTACACCTTCTCGTCTTCGTCGTCGACGCGCTCGACGGTCCCCGCCGGAAGGATCACCTTCCGCCCGAAGATCCACGGGCCCGTGTCCACGACGAGCCGGCTGCTGCCGGCATCATTGCTCGCCTCGTCGATCTTTCCGATGTCGCCATCCGTGGCGTGCACGTGGTAGCCCACCAAGTCGCGAGAACCGGCCCCGCGATCGACCGACTGACGGTAGTCCCAGGCGTCCCAACTCGAGGACATGACTGCTCCTTGTCTTCATGCGAGGGATGGATTCGGATGTCGACCGGGATGGCCGCTCCGATCTCCACGCTAAAAAGTGCTCCGCGATCCGGCGACCCCCTGGCGAATCCGCCGCAAGAGGCGTAAGGGGCGCGGACGCGCCCGCGAGCGGGCGCCGATGTCGTCGGTGGGTGCGACGATCTCCAGAACAAATGTTCGATGGGAGGCGGCATGCGGGGCGAGGCGACCGTGCTGCACGCGGACCTGGACGCCTTCTACGCCTCGGTCGAGCAGCGCGACGCCCCCGCGCTGCGCGGCCGGCCCGTCATCGTCGGCGGGGGCGTGGTGCTGGCCGCCAGCTACGAGGCGAAGGCCCGTGGCGTGCGTACGGCGATGGGGGGTCGTCAGGCGCGCGATCTGTGCCCGGATGCGGTCGTCGTGCCGCCGCGGATGGAGGCGTACTCGGCGGCCAGCAAGGCCGTCTTCGCGATCTTCCGCGATACGACCCCGCTCGTGGAGGGTCTCTCCATCGATGAGGCGTTCCTCGAGGTCGGCGGGCTGCGGCGCGTCGCCGGCGCGCCCGAGCAGATCGCCGTGCGGCTGCGGGAGAGGGTCCGTGCGGAGGTCGGACTTCCGATTTCCGTCGGGATCGCCCGCACGAAGTTCCTGGCGAAGGTCGCCAGCGCCGTCAGCAAGCCCGACGGACTCCTGGTGGTCGAGCCCGAGCGGGAGGAGGAGTTCCTGCTGCCGCTGCCGGTGGAACGCCTGTGGGGCGTCGGCGCCGTCACCGCCGAGAAGCTGCACAGGCTCGGCATCCGCACCGTCGGGCAGCTGGCAGAGCTCGAGGCGGCGACCGCCGAGAGGCTGCTGGGCAAGGCTGCCGGAGCGCACCTGCACGCGCTGGCCCGCCTGCGGGATCCGCGCCCGGTCGACACGACGCGTCGCCGCGGGTCCATCGGCTCGCAGCGCGCGCTCGGCACACGCCCACGCACGGCCGAGGAGCTCGAGGTCATCCTCACGCAGATCGTCGATCGGCTCGCGCGTCGCCTGCGCGACGGCGACCGCGTGTGTCGCACGGTCGTGCTGCGGCTGCGCTACGGCGACTACGCGAAGGCCACCCGATCTCGCTCGTTTCGCTCGCCCACAGATCGCACCGCGCTGATCCTCGCGGTCGCGCAAGGGCTGCTGGCCGCGACGCAGCCGGAGATCGCGCAACGCGGCATCACCCTCATCGGCATCTCGCTGTCGCAGCTCGGGCGCGTCGACAGCGTCCCACCCGAGCTTCCGATCGATTGGGACGACGGCGTGCGCCTCGACACCGTGCTCGATGCCGTGCGTGATCGATTCGGAGCGGCCTCCGTCTCGCGCGCCGCGCAGCTCGGACGCGACCCCGGCTGGTCGACGCCGCTGCTGCCGGAGCACGAGTGAACGCGGTCGGCGCACCCGCCGAGCCATCGGCCGGCGCCCCGAAGCCCCGGCGCTCTCTCGCGCACCCACAGCACGCGACTACGCCCCCGAGGACCGTTCGTCAATCCCCTCGCTGATCGGCCGTGCGCCTCCTTACGTTCCCTCCACCGCCCACTTCTACCGGGCGGAGGAGGCGATCATGCGTGCGACACGATGGACGGCCGCGGGAGTCATCGCTCTGCTGGCGGTCGGGGCCACGGGGTGTGCCGTCGGAACCGGAGGAGGTGCCGGTGATGACGAGGCGAACTACGACTCCGACGCGGAACTCAGTGGGTCACTGTCGGTGATGGGCTTCTCGGGGGTGGACGAGGTGGCGACCAGCCGCGTCGACTACGCCAAGGAGCAGCTGGGCGATGTCGAAGTCAAGCTGGCCGAAGGCGACCTGGACCTGCAGCAGTTCCTGTCGGCGGTCGCGTCGGGCAAGCCGCCGGACATCGTCTATGCGAGCCGAGACCAGATCGGGTCGCTCGCGGCCCGGGGAGCCGTGGTCGCCCTCGACCGCTGCATCGACGGCGAGGGCATCCCGACGGACGACTTCGTGCCGTCCGCGCTGGACCAGGTCACGCTCGACGGCACGATGTACGGCGTCCCGGAGTTCAACACCGTGCAGCTCACCATGGCGAACGCGGACCTGCTCTCCGCGGCAGGGATGACGATCGAGGACGTCAACGGCTCGGACTGGGATGCCGTGAGCGCGGCGAACCAAGCGCTCACCGTGAGCGATGGCGGCAACCTCCAGGTCATCGGGTACGACAGCAAGCTCCCCGAGTTCCTGCCGCTGTGGGCGAAGTCGAACGGCGCCGACGTCGTCTCGGAGGACGGCAAGACGGCCCAGCTCGACGACCCCAAAGTGGTGGAAGCACTCGAGTGGGCAGCATCCGTCTATGAAGACCAGGGCGGCTTCAGCGCGGTGAAGGCGTATCGCGACTCGGCCGACTTCTTCGGCGAGGGCAACCAGTTCGCGACGGGGGTGCTCGGCGCCATGCCGATGGAGCAGTGGTACGTCAACGTGCTCAACGACGTATCGTCCGACGCTCCGATGGCCTTCGACACCGTGCACGACCGCAACGGCGACACGATCGCGTACTCGACCGGGTCGGCATGGGCGATTCCCAGCGGGAGCGCCAATCCTGAAGCGGCCTGCCGCTTCGCCCACGCCATGACATCGGTCGATGCGTGGCAGGCCGCTGCCGATGCGCGGATCGAAGCCCGCAAGGCCGAAGACAAGCCCTTCACCGGCATCCTCACCGCCAACGCGAAGGCCGACCAGATGATCCGCGAGCTGACGACATCGGGCGGCGAGCCCTGGGACACCGCCGTGTCGAAGATGTACGAGGCCAACGACAGCACCTTCTCGATGCCCGCGAACCCGGCCGACGCCGAGTTCAAGACGGCGATGTTCGACGCGGTGAACGCCGTGCTGGACGGCAAGGCCTCTGCCGCGGACGCACTCGCCGACGCGCAGCAGGAGGCCCAGTCCGCCCTCGACGACGCCTGGTCGAAGCTCGAGGACGGTGACTGATGACCGCGCCGCCCGTCGTGGCCGCCTCGGCCGCGCCGCCTGTCGACCGCGAGCGCGGTCGCAGGCGGGCCCGGCGGCGCAACCTGGGCTCCGCGCTGCTGTTCCTGAGCCCCTGGCTGGTCGGGTTCGCGGTCTTCACGGCGTGGCCCTTGATCTACAGCGTGTACCTGTCGCTGACGGACTACGACGTCATCAACGACCCGAACTTCGTCGGCGCCGACAACTACGTCGAGCTGTTCAGCGACCCCAAGGTCGCCCTGGCTCTCGGCAACACACTGTTCTTCACGATCGTGCAGGTGCCGCTCTACGTGCTGGTCTCGCTCCTGCTCGCCCTGCTGCTCAACCGGGCGGGAAGAAGCGCAGGGGTCTTCCGTACCGTGTTCTTCCTTCCCAAGATGACCCCGCCGGTGGCCGTGGGCATCCTGTTCCTCCTGCTCTTCAACGGTCAGAACGGGCTCTTCAACACGGTGCTCGGGTGGTTCGGGATCGACGGGCCATCCTGGACGACGGATGCTGCGTGGGTGAAGCCGGGGCTCATCATCATGAGTCTGTGGACCGTCGGCGCATCGGTCATCATCCTGCTGGCCGCGCTGCAGGCCGTACCTGACGAGCTCTACGACTCGGCGAAGCTCGATGGCGCCGGATTCTGGCGGCAGTCGTTCTCGATCACGGTGCCGATGATCAGCCCGGCGCTCTTCTTCATCGTGGTGGTCAACACGATCGCGGGTCTGCAGACCTTCGATGAGGCGTACACCGCATTCTTCGGTGCCGGCAACACGACGTACAGCAACGATGCCGCGCTGTTCTACGTCATCTACCTGTTCCAGCAGGCTTTCGAGTTCCTCCACATGGGGTACGCCTCAGCGATGGCCTGGGTGCTGTTCGCGCTCATCATGGTGGTCACCGCCATCCAGATCCTGGTCTCACGACGCGTCGTGTACTACGAGGGGGATGATCGGACATGAGCAGGGTTCTCCCTCCTGGTCTGCCGCACGACGAGGAGCTCGACGCGCCGCGTCCGGCCGGTGCGCCCGCGCCGCACCCGCCCGCCCGAGCGGATCACCGCGCGCCTGCAAGACCGGAGGCGCGTACCGCGGCTGCCGCACGGGCGCGTCGGCGGCACCTGATCCGGCGTTCGCTGATCATCGCGGCGCTCAGCCTGCTCGCGCTGGTCTTCGCGTACCCGTTCGTGTGGCTGGTCAGTGCGTCGTTCAAGCCCCGCGGCGAGGTGTTCGACAATCGACTGATCCCCGAGACCTTCACGTGGGACAACTACGTCCAGGTATGGCAGGCGGCGCCGCTCGCGCTGTGGCTGTGGAACACGCTCCTGGTCACCGTGCTCGCGGCGACCACGGTCACTCTCTCGAGTGCCATGGTCGCGTGGGGATTCGCCTACTTCCGATTCCGGGGGAGGGGCGCGCTGTTCGGCGTCGTGCTCGCGACCATGATGCTGCCGGGTGCGGTCACGATGATTCCCACGTTCCTCATCTGGAACGCCCTCGGATTCGTCGGCACACTGGTGCCCTTGTGGGCGCAGAACATCTTCGGCAGCGCCTTCTACGTGTTCCTGCTGCGTCAGTTCATGCTCGGGCTGCCGCGTGAGTTCTTCGAAGCCGCCCGCGTGGACGGCGCATCGAACTGGGACCTCTTCTGGCGCATCGCCCTGCCCCTCAGCAAGCCTGCGCTCGCGGTCACGTTCGTATTCGAGGTGCAGGCCGTGTGGACCGATCTCATGCGCGCGCTCATCTACCTGCGGGATTCGGCGGATTACACGCTGCCACGCGGGCTCAAGTCTCTCGTCGACGCCTTCGGATTCGGCGGCGAATGGCACTGGGAGCTCATCGTCACAGCGAGCGTCATCGCGACGGTTCCCATGATCATCGTGTTCTTCGTCGCCCAACGGCAGATCATCCACGGCATCAGCGCGGGTGGCGTGAAGGGCTGACGGAAGCCCGTGTTCTGGCGGTGGCTTCTGAGGGATCAGGCCGCCGCGCTGATTCCCGGATTCAGAGCCAGCGGCGGCGTTTGAACATCCCGTAGATCACGAGGTCGATCGTCACGATGCCGAGGCCGATGACGATCCACCCGTACTGCCACTGCATCAGCGGGATGTTCTTGAAGTTCATCCCGTAGAGCCCTGCGATCAGCGTGGGCACGGCCAGGAGCGCGGCGAACGCGGAGATTGTGCGCATGTCCTTGTTCTGGCGGGCGGCGATGTTGTTCTCGTGGCTCGAGAGGATGGCGTCGAGGCCTTTGCTCTGGTTGTTGATCAGCGCCGCCGTGCCGGCGGCGTCGTCGAGCAGGTCGTGGAGGTAGGGCAGGATCTGCTCGTTGCCGACCGTGAGAGTCTCGAGATGCCGCGTGCTCTCGTGCAGCGCTGCCGCGATGCTCGAGACCGCGCGGTCGACGCGGCCGATGTTCTTGCGGATCCGGTAGATGCGGTGATGGTCTTCGCGCCCGCCTTCGCTGAAGACCTGCTCCTCGAGTTCCTCGAGGGCGGTCTCGATATCGGCCGCCGCCTTCGCGTATCCGTCCACGATCTGCGCAATGACCTGGTGCGCCGCGGGCAGGGTGTCGGAACGCGCGTTCTCCGGGGCCTCCTCGAGCAGCTTCGGCAGGTCCGGAAGCTCCGCCCCGTTTCCCCGCTGCACGGTGAGCAGCCAACCCTCGCCGATGTACAGGTACGTCTCGCCCAGCAGCAGCGATTCATCCGGCAGGCGCAGCACGTTCCACAGCATGACGAACAGATGCTCGTCGAACTTCTGGACCTTCGGCTGCTGTCGGCGCGAGACCACGTCGGCGACGGCGGTGGGGTGGATGCCGAGCACGTCGCGCGCCTGACGCACGGTGTCCTCGTCGGGTTCGACGAGATGCAGCCAGACGAACTGGTCCTTCCTTCGCGTGCGGTGCACGAGGTCGGGGACATCCGCGAGCGCGACATCGGCCGGCTCGATCGGGCTGCCCACGAGGAAGATGTGCGCCGACCCGCTCTCGCGAGAAGCGGCATCCCGCTTCTGCGGTGATCGTTTTTCTGTGGATTCGAGCATGAGCGTCCTCCCCCGACGAGGTTGCCTTGCGCGCAGCGCGACCCTCACCCCCTTGACAAGGGCGGCCATCCGCTCCCGAGCCTGCCGGCCGACCGGCAGGCGACGATCGGGCCGCCCCGATGTCACGCAGGTAAAAATGGCGCCGTCGTCATCGAACTTCCGTGACGCGCCCGGTAGCCTCGGGGCATGCGCCGCGCGGAGTTGCCCGAACACACATGTGGTTGGTCTCCCCGCTATCGGCGCACGGTCCCCAACGACGAGTGCGAGAGGTGTCGTGCAGAGGACGAGCTCATCTTCGACACGCAGCGGTTCGACCAGCGCAAGCGGTCCTGGATCTATCGGCCGGCTCGAGCATCCAACGCGGTGTCCGCCATCGCGATCACGAACGGCGACGACTCCACCTCTCGCGAAGCACCCGCCGAGCTACGGCGCGAGACCTTCGTGCCGCTGAAAGGCGTGAAGGAGTAGCGAGACAGCCGCCTGACAGCCGTGACCATTGGGTCGCCGCCGGTTGCATCCGCGGAGTCCTACCACAGCGCGGGCCTTGACACCAACCCGTATGGCGGTCGCTGCGGGCGTGGCACCCTGACGAACATGTCTTCGACAACATGTTCGAGACGCGCCACCGCGCTCACCACCATCCCAGTGGCACTGACCATCATGCTGACCGGCTGCGGCAGCCCGAGCAGCAGCGAGTCGCGGCCCGGCACTACCCAGTGCTGAAGTGCCCGGATCGGCATCGCCGACGGTTGAGAAGAGCGGCGAGTTCTCTGATGAAGATGTTGAGTTCCTCACCGAGATGATCCCGCATCACGAGCAGGCAGTGGAGATGAGCGAGGTGCTGCTCGACAAGGACGGCATCGACCAGAAGGTGGTCGCTCTCGCCGAGCAGATCAAGGATACGCAGGAGCCCGAGATCGACCTGATGGAGAACTGGCTGGACGACTGGGGGATCGACGATGACGTCGATGACGACGATGACGACGATGACGACGGCATGATGTCGGACGACGACCTGGAAGCGCTCGAGCGCGCCGAGGGTTCAGAAGCGGCGCGGCTCTACCTCGAAGGAATGATGGCACATCACGAGGCAGGAGTAGACATGGCCAAGTCCGAACTTGACGAGGGAATCAATCCCGATGTCCTCGAACTCGCTCAAGCGATCATTGACGCCCACACCGCCGAGCTCTCGACAATGCAGGATCTTCTCACCGAGATCTGAGCCGTCGGGTCGGCCTGCCTTGCGACTCGGCGGTCGGAGGCGACTTCCCCGGGGTCGCTCGTCGCCTCGACTTCTGCCACGTGGCGGGCGACGACGTCGCGTGGGGTCGTCGACTCGGACTCGTGTACAGGTGACTCACGGGTGATCCCCGCTCGATGTCACGTGAGTGCGCAAGGCCGGTTCCTTCGCGACAACGACGTCGGCAGGGTCCCCGACGGTCGTGATCTCCGCCGTGTCTGGTTCGGCGGGGCGGGCGGGCGCTTTGGTCGGTGCGTAGCTGTAGCGGTGGTCTTCGCGGGAGCGGGACAGGTTGAACACGGCGCCTTCGACGGTGGCGCCGATGGCGGTGAGCCGGTCCATGGCCCGCCGCAGTTCGCGGACGCGGAGCACGCGGGCGCCGATGACGAGGATGACGCCGCCGAGCAGTCGGGCCAGCACGGCGCCGTCGGGGACGGGGTTCAGCGGCGGGCAGTCGATGATGGTGACGTCGTAGCGTTCGCGGATCCGCCGCAGGACTTCGCTGGCGGCGGCGGATTCGAGCAGTTCGCTGGGGTTGGGGGGCCGGGAGCCGGCGAGGACGACTTTGAGGTCGTCGGGTCCCCAGCTGACGATCGCCTCGTCCAGGGTGATGTCGCCGGTGAGCACGTCGGTGAAGCCGGTGTACTCGGGAAGGTCGAGCACGTCGCTGAGGGTGGGGCGGCGCAGGTCGGCTTCGACGAGGCAGACCTCGAGGCCGGAGGCGGCCAGCGCGGCGGCGATGTTCGCCGCGGTCGCGCTCTTGCCCTCGCCGGGTCGTGAGGAGGTGACGGCGAACACCTTGTGCGGGTCTCCGGGTTGCAGGAACCGGAGGTTGGCGCGCAGCTGCCGGTATTCCTCGCCGCGTCGGGACCCGCTCTTCATGACCGCGATGGGGTCGCGTTGCGCGCGCCGGTCGAAGGACACCACGCCCAGCACCGGCAGCCCGGTGATCTCCGTGACCTGGTCCTTGTCGCGCACGCGGGCGTCGACGACGCCGCGCAGCACGACGACGACGGCCGCCGCGACCAGCCCGGCGAGCAGTCCCGTGAGCAGCAGCAGTGGCACGTTCGGTGACGACGGCGCCGATGGCGCGGTCGCGGACTCGATGACTTGCAGGCGGACCGGCGACTGACCGTCGACTCGGGGTGTGAGAGACGGGACGACTTGTGCGAGGTAGGTGGACACCGAGTTGGCGATCGCGGCCGCCCGCTCGGGGGACTCGTCGGTCGCCGAGATGGTGATGACGCTGGTGTTCAGGGGAACGGATGTCGAGACCTGACGTCGCAGCTGCGAGATCGTGACATCGAGATCGAGCGATTCGATCACGGGGGCGAGCACCACCTCGCGGGTGGCGACCGCACTGAAGTTGCGGGCCTGCAGCTGCGAGAAGTTCGACGACTGCGCGAGCTCCCCGGTACTGGCCCCGCCCGTGACCGTGACGAACACGTCCGCGCTGGCCGTGTACTCACGCGGCGCCGCGACGACGAGCGCCCACCCCCCCAGGACGCCCAGCATCAGACAGGCCACGACGACCGCCCAATGATGCCGGACGAGCCGCAGCAGAGCCTTGGTATCCATACCCTCGCCCATGATCACGCCGAGGGGGCAGGGAGGTTCGCGGTTCTCCCTGGCCCCTGCCCCATCCTCATGCTGGATCGCCAGGATCGAATGCTCAGAAGGGAGGAGTGGGAGGCTGCGATCATGTTCGATGAAGCAGTCGGATAGTACGGCGTCCTCGTGCCGGTCAGCCATTGTCGACGCAGCGCGCTGAGTCGACCGACGGTGCCACTAAGCAGTGGCCACGCCGCGTGACGTCGCACGGCATCGCCCAACCTGTTGCTGAACGGTCCCTTCGACGCGACGCTTCGATCGCAACCGAGCATCATTCCCTCTCCCGGTGCCGATTCTTCCCGCATCTTGTGGATATGGAAGAGCCCTTGACTTCTCACGGCCGACGTGGTGGACCGGCCCGCCAACACCGATGGCCTTCGAAGTCGGCGCACTGTAAAGCGCGACACGTTGGCCGCAGGGCCGGCTCGACCGGCTCAGTGCCCGGAAATCGAATGGATGGCGACGCGCAGTAGCTGGTGGTTGGGCAAATCGATGAGGCGTCCTCTCACCACGTCCTCGGGGGGAGCAAGGCGATGAGGGGCCGCCTGGTCGGGAGGATACAACGCGAACCCCGCGGCTCGCCGCCCAGACGCCTAGCGCCGGATGGCGAGGAGTCCGCCCACGGCGCAGACGACAGCCATCACGAAGGCCATCGACGCATATGACCCGAGCGCGCCGGCGACCAACGCGGCTGCGCCAGGCGCGAACGCGGTCAGCGCCATGACCGGCGCGGCGAGAGCCCCGTTGAGTCTCCCGTACGAGTCCACGCCCCAGCGATCGGCGACCGCCGATGCTTGGACGAGCGTGAGCGCGCCGCGGACAGCGCCGGCAGCAAGCCCGGCGATGAGGATCCCGAGGGTTCCCCCGACGAATGCGAACGCCCAGAGGGCACTGGAGCCCAGAAGACCCGCCAGCATGGCAGCGATCCACGGAGCGGCTGTGCGGGGGAGGGTCATATAGAGCAGCCGCCCGAACACCTGGCCGGCGCCGATCACGCCGAGTACCCACGCTGCGGTCTGCAGGTCGAAGCCCTTCTCAACCGACGCGGGGACGGCAGACAGCGTCACGGCGTAGAGCGAGAACGACATCAGGGCGAACGAGCTGGCAAGGATCCAGAAGCGGCGGGAGCGGAGGATGCGCCGGGACGCGCCATCACGCTCGGCTACCTTGTCGAGGTGCGGCCAGGCCCGTTCCACGGTGAGAGCGTAGGTGGGGATCGCGGCCGCCGCGAGGATCGCGGCGAGGACCACGAACGCCACCCGCCATCCGACTTCGAGGACGAGCCACCCGGTGAGGGGCGCGAAGATCGTGGATGCGAGTCCGCCGGCGAGGGTGACGAGTGTGAGTGGTCCGCGTCGATCGGAATGGTAGCGGTGTGTGATGACGGTGAAGGCGGCCTGGTAGAGCACGGCCGCCTGGGCTGTGCCGCACACGATCCATGCCGCGGCGAAGATCCATATGGTCGGGGATGCCGCGGCGGCTAGCAGCGCGATTGTTCCGACGATGGCGCCGGTCACCATGACGCGTCGGGGATGTCGATCCAGCCACCGCCCGACCGGGACAGCGGAGACTGCGGAGGTAAGCAGCCCGGCGGTGATGGCGAGGAAGATCGCCCGCTCGTCCCACCCGGTCTCGTCGGCGATCGCGGGCGCTGCGACGAGCACGGCGTAGTAGAGCACGCCCCATGCGATGACCTGCGTGACCGCCAGGGCGGCCAGGTGCGCGCCGGATCGGGGACGCGTCATGGGCTCAGTCTCGCGCGGTGGCGGGCTCCGCGGCGGCGGGGAACAGCACCCGGACGGCGGCGAAGCCGAGTGCCGCGCCGACCAGTTGCGCGCCGATGAACGGCAGCGCGGAGGCGGGGGCGATGCCGGCGAACGTGTCTGTGAACATGCGGCCGATGGTGATCGCGGGGTTGGCGAAGCTCGTCGACGAGGTGAAGAAGTAGGCGGCGCCGATGTAGGCGCCGACCGCGGGGGCGGCCAGGTGGGAGCGGCCGGTGCGGACCAGCGCGAAGATGACCAGGATGAGCCCGGCGGTGGCGACCACCTCGGACAGGAGGTGCGGCCAGTCCGCCCGGTCGGTGGTGCTCCAGGCCACGGCCGGGGCGGCGAACATGACGTTCGCCAGCACCGCGCCGGCGATGCAGCCGAGCACCTGGGTGGGCAGGTAGACGGCGGCGGTGGACCAGCTGCGGCGGTGCAAGGTGATGTCCACAACGGTGACCACGGGGTTGAAATGAGACCCGGAGACGGTGGCGAACGCGAGGATCAGCACGGCCAGTCCGAGGGCGGTGGCGATCGCGTTCTCGAACAGCTGCAGCCCGACGTCGGTCGGGGAGAGGCGTTGCGCGGCGATGCCGGAGCCGACCACGACCGCGGCGAGTCCTGCGCTGCCGAGGAACTCGCCGACGGCAGCGCGTGCGAGGGGGCTCACGAGGCGACGAGGAGCTGCGAGACGCGGTCGAGCGCGCCGGGCACGAGCTTGAAGTACGCCCACGTGCCTCGCTTGCTGCGCGTGAGGAAACCGGCGTTGGTGAGGATCTTCAGATGGTGCGACACGGTCGGCTGACTCAGCCCGACCGGTTCGATCAGGTCGCACACACACGCTTCGGTGTCTTCGGAGGCCGCCACGATGGACAGCAGCCGCAGCCGCGTCGGATCGGCAAGAGCCTTCATCGTCCCGGCCAGCTGCTCCGCCTCTTCGGCGGTGAGCGGCTCGCGTACCAGCGGTGTGCAGCACACGCCGGCGGTGACGTCGGTGAGGTCGAGCATGGTGGCCATACATCGACAGTAGTGGATATTGACAGTTGTCGATATGCCGTTGCAGAATCGAGCATCGAAGTTCATCGATATTCGTTGGAGGCTGTTGTGACTCTGCTCGACCCGACACCGCGAACCGTGACCGCGGACCGTGTGTCGACCCTTCCCGTCGTGATCATCGGCGCCGGCCCGATCGGACTGGCGGCCGCGGCCAACCTGGTCGAGCGCGACATCGACATCGTCATCTTCGAAGCCGGGGACCAGGTCGCCGCGAGCGTGCGGTCCTGGGGCCACACGCGACTGTTCTCGCCGTGGAAACACCTCGTCGACCCCGCCTCCCGCCGCCTACTCGCCGAGCACGGCTGGGAGATCCCGGCGCCGGAGGCGGCTCCGACCGGTGCCGAGCTGGTGGAGCAGTACGTCGCGCCGCTGGCCGAGTTGCCGGAGATCGCCTCCCGGCTGCGGCTGGGCGTCGAGGTCGTCGCGGTCACCCGCGAGGGCATGGACCGCACCCGCACCCGCTCGCGCGCAGCGACCCCATTCGCGGTCCGCATCCGCAGCGCAAACGGCGACATCGAGGACATCGCCGCTCGCGCGGTGATCGACGCGTCCGGCACCTATCGCTCGCCCAACTCGCTGTCCTCCAACGGGCTCGAGCTCTTGGGTATGACCGACATCGCCGATGCGGTGGCACCGGCGCTGCCGGACGTCCTCGGCCGCGACCGGGAGCGTTTCGCCGGCCGCCACACCACCGTCGTGGGCGCGGGCCACTCCGCAGCGAACACCCTCCTGGGACTGGCGGAGCTGGCGCTTCAGGAGCCGGGAACGACCGTGACCTGGCTGATCCGCAACGCGCAGGCCGTCCGGGTCTCTTCGTCCCCGGATGACGAACTCGCCGATCGCGCGCGGCTGGGCAGCCGCGTGGACCACGCCGTCGCCGACGGCCGGATCACCGTGCTCGATGGCTTCGAGATCATCCGTGCCCGACGCACCGGCGGAGGCGTCGAGCTCGTCGGGCAACGGCGCGGCGAGGTCGTCGTCCACACCACCGATGTCGTCGTGAACGCCACCGGGTTCCGTCCCAACCTCGAGATGCTGCGCGAGATCCGCCTCGAGCTCGACGAGATCGTCGAGGCTCCCAAGCGCCTCGCCCCGCTGATCGACCCGAACGTGCACTCCTGTGGGACTGTCGAGCCCCACGGGTTCCGCGAGCTCACCCACCCCGAGCAGGGATTCTTCATCGTCGGCATGAAGTCCTACGGGCGCGCGCCGACCTTCCTACTCGCCACCGGCTACGAGCAGGTCCGCTCCGTCACCGCATGGCTCGCCGGCGACACCGCCTCGGCATCGAACGTCGAGCTGGTCCTCCCTTCGACCGGAGTGTGCTCCACGAACCTCGGCGACGGCGCGTCAAGCTGCTGCTCGTGATCACAGTCCGCGAGATGACTGCCGACGATTGGCCGGCGGTCGGGGCGATCTACACGCAAGGGATCGAGGACGGGGAGGCGACCTTCGAAGTCGCCACCCCTACCTGGGCGGCGTTTGACGCCGGGAAGCTTCGCAACGTTCGCTTCGTCGCCGTGGACACCGACGGCTTGCTCGTGGGCTGGGTGGCCGCGTCACCGGTCTCCTCGCGACCCGCGTACCGCGGGGTTGTCGAGCATTCCGTGTACATCGACCGAGCTGCACGTGGTCGCGGCGTCGGGCGCGTGCTGCTCGACGCCTTCATCGCCGCGTCAGAGCAAGCCGGGATCTGGACGATCCAGTCGAGCATCTTCCCCGAGAACGCCGCCAGCCGCCGGCTCCACGAATCCGCGGGGTTCCGGACGGTGGGTCGACGGGAACGCATCGCCCGGTCGGGGACAGGACCTCACGCCGGGATGTGGCGCGACACACTGCTCATCGAGCGCCGCAGCGCTGTCGTCGACGGCGGCTGAGCGGTGGACGAGTCGACCATCCGTCGCTTCAGCAGCGACGCGCGCATCCTGATCCTGGACATCATCGACGAGGAACACGCGACCGACGTCGGGCAGGTCACAGTGGCATGGCAGGCACGGCAACCGTCGATGCGGTACGCCCAGGCGCACCGGTTGCCGCGAGTCGTGGGTCAACTGCTGTGGCAGCTCGAAAATCTGGAATGGGTCCGCAGGCACGGTGAGCAGCTCATGGTGACAGGTCTCGGCCGCAAAGCACAGGCGCTCGCGCGGCGCGCTCAATCAGGTGCAGTGAATGACTTGGGTGGAACGAATGGGGCGAACGCCGGCACGGCGTCGAAAGCGGCAGCCGCGCCGGCGACGAAACCGTCCGGACGTACCAGGTAGAGACGGTCGGTGCGCAGCCGACGATATGGGTCTGCCGGAAAGCTCACCGCAGCGATCCCAAGAGATGCGGCGACAACACTGACCGCTGCGGGATCGGCGAACCCGTAGCTGTGCAGCTGCCACGTGAAGTGCCGGAGCGCAGCGTAGTTGCCGCCGGTCCACGGCAGTCGTCGACCTACGATGCGGTCGCGCCGGCCGCGGGTGCTCCGCTTCTGCTCGTCCGACATCCAGTAATGGATACGAATCTGGGCGAGGTAGCCGTAGATGCGCTGGGTGCCGATGACGCGCGGCATGATCCGCACGGCGATCGGTGCGACGACGGGCACCACCCGGCTGCGCACGAAGCGCGCGGACCGCTTGGCCGAGGTGATCCGATTGAAGGCGGCATCCGTGCTTGTGACTAGGCGGGACGCGACCGGTCGCCGTTCCGCTTCGTAGCGGTCGAGGATGCGGGGGTCAGCGCCGCGCAGCACGACGTCGGCGAGCTTGCAGGCCAGGTTGTGCGCATCCTGAAGGCCGGTGTTCATGCCCTGCGCGCCGACCGGGGAGTGCACATGCGCGGCGTCGCCGACCAGGAACACCGGACCGGATCGGAAATGGGTGGCGAGACGGTGGTGCACGCGATAGCTCGAGGCCCACGCCGTCGCACTGAAGCTCACGTTGAACTCGCGCTGCAGCCGACGTCGCACGAGGCCCTCCAGGTCCGGGTCGTCGCTCTCCACCACGCCGAGAAGCCGATCATGACCGCCCGGGCCCATCGGGAACGTGAGGAGGAAGTCGTCGCGGGCAAAGCGCAGGTTCACCGCTTGGCGGACCAGCCCGCGTGTGCCGATCGCGTCGATGACGTAGAACCGTCGGGGATTGGTCGTGCCCTCGAATGACAGACCGAGCTGCTCGCGTACGGGCGAGGATGCGCCGTCCGCGGCGATGCACCATCGCGCGTGGATGGTCCTGGGGCCTCGCGGTGTCGCCACCTCGACGGTCACCGGTAACGGCGCGGCCTCGTCGATCTCGATGGACGTGAGTGCATGCCGCCACCGGAGGTCACCGCCGGCATCCGTGAGACCTTGGGCGAGGAGGCGCTCATTCCTGCTCTGTTCGAGGACGTGGATGCCGGGAAACGGTGTCAGGGTGCGGCCGAACGCCGCGAAGCTCACCGCCGGGAACGTCCGGGCGCCGTAACCCGGCACGATCTTGGGCGACCGCTGCGCCTCCCTCGCCACCTCATCCGCAAGCCCCAACTGCGCGTACAGCTCCATCGACCGCGCCTGCAAGGCGAGGGCCCGCGACTCGCGGGTCGGCCCGTCCTTACCGTCGATCACCACGGCTCTCACGCCGAGCCGCGCCAAGCACAGGGCAGCCATCAGACCGCTCGGCCCCGCCCCGACGACCAGCACCTCCGTCTGCTCCACGTTCATGGCAGCCACATCACGAGAATCTCCAACGCACAACGGCACGTCAACGGCATCGCTCATGCCGGCCGCTTCAAGTCGATCGAGGGAGTCGGGAGATAGACTCATGTCTATGGATTCGACGGCCGCTCCCGCACTGACGGTGCTCGCCGACCCCACCCGTGCGCGTATCCTGCGCCTGATCCTCGACGCTCCGGACGGGCGACAACTGGTCGGCCGGCTCGCTGACCAGCTCGGCTTCCGCCAGCCGACCGTCAGTCACCACATGCGTGCGCTCCTCGACGCCGGTGTGGTCACTCGCGAGCCCGAAGGCAGGCGTGTCTGGTACTCCATCAACCCGGACCAGAGCGAGCTGGTGACCACCGTTCTCGGTGGCGTCACGACAGGCGAACCGGAACCGGACCTGGGGCGAGTGGTAGCAGATCTTCAGGGTCGCTTCCATGGTGTCATCGGCCCCGAGACGGTGGAGCGGTACGTGCGGGAAAGTCACGCGTTACTGGCCGCCCGTGAGTCGACGCCCCTGCTCGCCTCACGTACGGCGGCCTTCGCCGCCCAGCGCCTCACCGACCTGCTCCGCGTCGACGAGAGCACCCGGTCAGTGCCCGAGGTCCTGTTCGTCTGCGTTCAGAACGCCGGCCGCTCGCAGTTGGCCGCCGGAATCCTGCGACAGCTGGCCGGCGACCGCATCGTCGTCCGCACCGCTGGCTCCGAACCCGCCGCCGATGTCCGAACATCCATCGTGAACGCGCTCGACGAGATCGGCGTGCCCATGTCCGGCGAGTTCCCCAAGCCCCTCACCGACGAAGCGGTTCGCGCCGCCGACTTTGTCATCACGATGGGCTGCGGAGATGCGTGCCCGATCTACCCGGGCCGCCGCTACCTGGATTGGGACATCGAAGATCCGGCCGGCAAGTCGCTCGCCGCCGTGCGGCGCATCCGCGACGACATCGACGGCCGCGTCCGAGACCTGCTCGCGGGCATGCAACTCGCGGTGGTGTAATCCATAGATATTGGTCTATGCTTCTCGTGAGAGAAGGAGACCTGATGAGCGAAGACAAGCCCACCGTCCTGTTCGTCTGCGTTCACAACGCGGGACGTTCGCAGATGGCCGCCGGCTATCTCCGGGCGCTCGGCGGCGACGATGTCGAGGTGCTTTCGGCGGGATCCGCACCCAAAGACTCGATCAACCCCGTCGCCGTCGAGGCGATGGCGGAAGAAGACATCGACATCGCCGGAAACACACCCAAGGTCCTGACCGTCGACGCTGTGCGTGAGTCGGATGTCGTCATCACGATGGGCTGCGGCGACGCTTGTCCCATCTTCCCTGGCAAGCGCTACGAAGACTGGGAACTGGACGACCCGGCTGGTCAGGGGATCGACGCCGTGCGGCCGATCCGCGACGAGATCCGCCGCCGGGTCGAGCTTCTGCTGACGGAGATCCTTCCCGCCCGGGGTGCGGCGTGATCGGCGGGGCAGGGCAGGGCGCGCTCCTCGCGCCGGACTCGGTGCTGCATCGCGCGGCGGAGCGACTAGCGCAACAGTTCGCTGGGATGGTCAACGAGGAGACGGTGGAGCGGGTGGTGTTCGAGTCGTACACCGGCCTGGCCCGTACCGCGGCCGTGAGGACCCATCTTCCCAGCCTCGCCGAAAAATTCGCACGCGACCGGCTGACCGCGCTCGCCCAGTCGAAGGGCCTCATCGCTAAGCGCGTCCCCGAGGTGCTGTTCGTGTGCGTGCAGAACTCCGGGCGATCCCAAATGGCAGCCGCACTCACCCGGCAGATCGCCGGGGGTCGCGTCCACGTGCGCTCGGCCGGCTCGCAGCCGGGTGAGCGCATTCTTCCTGAGGTTGCGCTGGTCCTCGCCGAGATCGACCTGGATGTCACCGAAGAGTTTCCCAAGCCGCTCACCGATGACGTGGTCCGGGCCGCGGACGCGGTGATCACCATGGGCTGCGGCGACGCTTGCCCGCTGTATCCGGGCAAGCGGTACCTGGACTGGCAGCTCGACGACCCGGCGGACCTCGATCTGGATGGTGTCCGGCGCGTCCGTGACGACATTCGGGGCCGCGTCGAACACCTCCTTTCCGAGCTGATCCCCGTCTGACTCGCCCGATTCAGACGCTGCCGACCCAAGGAGCAGCATGCACATCGTCGCCATCGGCGGCAGCGACGCGGGTATCTCCGCCGCGCTGCGCGCCCGTGAACTCGACCAGTCCGCCGACGTCACCGTGGTGGTCGCCGACGAGTACCCGAACTACTCGATCTGCGGCATCCCGTACTACTTCTCCGGCGACGTGCAGCCCTGGCAGTCGCTGGCGCACCGCACGCACGCCGACCTGGAGGCGACCGGGATGCAGCTGCGGCTGAACACCCTGGCCACTCGGATCGACGTCGCCGATCGTCGGCTTGTCGTGCAGGACGACCACGGCGAATCGACCATCGCCTACGACGAACTGATCGTCGGCACCGGCGCCCTCCCCGCTTACGCCGGCATCGAGGGACTCGGCGAGCTGGGCCCCGAGGACGGGGTCCACGTCATCCACTCGATGGGCGACACGTTCGCCCTCGATACGCACCTGGCCGACCGGGACCCGCGCGCCGCGGTCATCATCGGCGCGGGCTACGTCGGGCTCGAGATGGCCGAAGGGTTCCGCACGCGCGGCATGCAGGTCATCCAGCTGCAGCGCGGCCCCGAGGTGCTCTCCACACTCGACCCCGAACTCGCATCCGCGGTGCGGGAGGAACTCGTCGCGCACGGCGTCGACGTGCACACCGACACCACGGTCAGGGCGGTCACCAAGACCGACACCGGGCTCGTCGTGCACGCCGAGCACCGCGGTGAGCCGGTGTCCCACGCCGCCGATCTCGTGCTCGCCGTCGTCGGCGTCCGCCCGAACACCGCCCTGCTCGAGCAGGCCGGCGCCCGCCTGGGCGCCGGACGTGCGGTGGTGGTCGACGACCGGATGCAGACCGGCCTCCCGCACGTTCTCGCAGCCGGGGACGGCGTCGTCACGCATCACCGCCTGCTCGGCACGACCTACCTTCCGCTCGGCACGACCGCTCACAAGCAGCGCCGTATCGCCGGCGAGAACGCCCTCGGCGGCCAGGCACGCTTCGCCGGCTCCGTCGGCACCCAGGTGGTCAAGGTCTTCGACCTCGTCGCCGCCCGCGCCGGGTTGCGGGAGCATGAGGCCGCGGCGGCCGGATACGCGCCGGCGACCACCCAATCCGTCGCCGACGATCACAAGCGCTACTACCCGGGCGCCCAACCGATCAGCATGCGCATCACCGGCGACCGCGACACCGGTCTGCTGCTGGGCGCGCAGATGGTCGGCCGGCTCGGCACCGAAACCGCCAAACGCATCGACACCTTCGCCACCGCGCTGTTCGCCGGCCTCACCATCGAGCAGATCAGCGACCTCGATCTCTCCTATACCCCGCCGCTCGGATCGCCCTGGGACGCGGTACAAGCCGCCGCCCAAGCCTGGAGTAGAGCGCACCAGCCGATCGGAGCTTCCGCATGACCACCCCGCCCACGGTTCTGTTCATCTGCCAGCACAACGCCGGCCGGTCACAGCTCGGCGCCCACCTGCTAGAGGTCGTCGCACCCGGCCGCTTCGCCGCCACGAGCGCTGGCCTCAACCCCGCCGACGAGATCAACCCCGTCGTCGCCGAGTCGCTTCACGAGCTCGGCGTCGACACGTCGGGGGCCGAACCGCGGCTGGTCACTGACGCAGACCTGGCGACCGCCGACGTCGTCGTGACCATGAAGCCGGGGCTTCCCCTCCCCGGCCCTGTCGCCGGGCGCCTCGTCGAGTGGGAGTTCCCGAACCCGGAGGCGTGGGACCTCGATGGCGTCCGTCGGCTGCGCGATGCGATCGCCGCCCGGACGCGGGAGCTTGCAGGAGATCTCGACCCACAGTCGGTTCAAGGCCGGACCGTCAACCCGCCGAACCCACAAGAAAAGTCCTGAGCCGCGACTCGTTCGTAAACGATGTCGCGACTCAGGACAGGCGCGGAGGATGGGGGATTCGAACCCCCGAGGGCTTGCACCCAACACGCTTTCCAAGCGTGCGCCATAGGCCACTAGGCGAATCCTCCAGGAGGCCCCGGAGGGCCGCCGACCATCCTACCCTGCTCGGCTACCTTGCCCGAACCGGGGCGGTGCCGGCGTACACGCTGCCCGGCCGGATGACGAGCGAGCGTGGCGCGATCAGCGCGAGGATCCGGCGCGAGGGCGGCACCGATGCCAGCAGTGAGATGCGGACGGATGCTGCGGCGTCGGCCGCCGCGTCTCCCATCCAGAATGAGCGGACACCGGCGCGGGAATAGCTGGCGCGCTCGATCGCGAGCAGGACGGTGTTCATCTCGGATGCCGCGACTCCGTGTTCGGCGACGAGCCTGCCGGCGAACGCGCGTGGCGTCTCACTGGCGGGCACCGGGATGCCGGCGTCGATCGCGGCCTCCTGGACCGACTGCCAGGCGGCGGCCGCGTCGCCGCCTCGCGCGGCGGCATCCTGTTGCCTGCGGCGCAGCTCGCGGATGAGGAAGGGGAGTGCGAGCAGCACCATCACCGCCGCCACCACGCCGAGGATCGGGAGCGGGTCGAGGGCGTCTTGGGCAGATCCGTCTGACGCGTTCTGGCCCTGCTCCTCGAGGTCGATCTGGGCCTGATCGCCGCGCGCCGTCGGAGTGGGGTTCGACTGCGGAGTCGTCGAATCCGGGTCGGCGGTCTGGCCGGGCAGCGTCAGGTCCGACGAGAACGTGGTCGGAACGCCGAGACCGGAGGTGGGCTCGAACGGGATCCATCCGATCCTGTCGAAGAACACCTCGGGCCAGGCGTGGAGTTGTGAGCTCGATACGGAGAAGACCGGCTGTCCGTCGACCGCGTCGGTGGTGGGAGTGCCGGGCAGGTATCCGACGACGATGCGCGACGGCATGTGGAGCGTCCGTGCCATCAGCGCGAACGCCGACGCGAAGTGGATGCAGTACCCCTCGCGCACCTCGAGGAACCGCGCGACCGCCTCGGCGCCAGTGCCGTCGAACCCGTCCTCGACCGGCGCTTCGAGCGAATACCGGAAGTCGACGCCCCGGAACCAGCGTTGCAGCGCGGTCAGCTTGTCGTAGTCGGAGGTGGCGTCGGCCGTCACCTCGAGGGCGAGCTCGCCGATGATGGGCGGAATCTCGGCCGGCAGCTCAGTCGTCTCCTCCCGCACCTGCGAACCCACCGACACCGCCGCGCGAGCCTGCTCGAGCGAAGGGCGCGGGACGTCGAAAGCCACCTCATAGGACTGGCCTTGGGTCGATCCGGCGGTCGTGGCGACGGTGTGGTTGTAGGGAACCGCACTCCACTGGCCCCCACCGAGGCCTGTGATCCCGACAGCGGGGTAGGGCACCGGCGCCCAAATCGAGTCGAGGTTCACCACGTCGATCTTGACGGTGTACTCGCCGATGCGGACGTCCTGGTCGGAGTCGGGGGCGCCGAAGGCGCGCTCGCTGGCGAGGGACACGGTCTGGGAACGATCGGATTCCCACGTTTCACCGTCCAGGCGGGTCACGGTCGTCGCGCGCAGGTACGGCACCGAAGGGGCGTCGGTGCGGACGCGGAGCACCTCGGTCTCCCGCGGCCGGCGGAGGTCGTCGCCGAGCCGCAAGGTGGCATCGATCCCCGGTCCGGGTCCGAGGCCCGATCCGGCCCGCGCTCCGGGCTGCGGCAGCACGGGGGTCGCGACGACGGCCACGACGATCGCGATCGCGCCGATGCCGAGCGCCGTCGCGGGCACGCCGGCGGTTCGCTCCGCCTCGCGCTCCATCGGCTTCTCCCGCGAGCGGGTCTCGGAGCGCAGCAGGAAGAGGATCGTCACCGCGAGGAAGACGAACCCGATGACGTCGACCTCGCTCGGCGCGGCGATCGCCGGAATGAGCGACACCGCGACGATGCCGACGGAGGCGAGCAGCGGCATCCGTGCCGTCACGACGACGTGGTCGACGATGATCGTGAGAAGCCCCATCGACCCCACCACGACGAACGCCAGCGACAGTGTGGGCTCGAGCGGCGCCGCACCGACCGTGATCTCCTCCATCGCGGCCTCGACCAGGAGGGGCACGGCGCGGAAGGTGTCGAGCGTCGGGATCACCCAGAGCAGGGCGGTGTCGCGCAAGAACACCAGGGTCATGAACATGACCCACACCGCGACCTCGATGAGGGTCACCGCGACGGCCGGGAGTCGGTAGAGGCGGGCGGCGTAGCCGGCGGCGAGCACCATCGCCGACAGGGCGAGCGCGGCGACCAGCCACCATCCCGGCTCGACGACCCGGACGACCGGCAGCAGCGCCGCCAGCAGCGCCGCCAGAATCGCGAACGTCAGGAGCCGCTCGCCGCCGTGGGCGCGTACCTGGTGGTCGGTTTCAGCCGAAGACATGGTGCACCCCCCGGCCGATCGCGTTCGCCCAGGCGAGCCCCAGGTCGCGGTCGGGGCCGACAGCGGCCACGTGCCAGCCGTGGTCGGCGGCGATATCGAGCGCGGCTCCTTTCGGCGCCGCCGAAAGGAGGACGGGGAGCGTGCTGTGGTGCGAGACCGGGCCGACCGCCACCGCGTCGGCCGGGTCGAGCCGCCCGACGATGAGCACGATCGGACCCGTCGAGGCCCCGGCGAACAGCCGCGACAGGCGCGGGAGGGCGTCGTCGCGATGCGCCGTGATCGTCGCGAACTGCGCGAGCATCGCGTCGACCTCGGTCATGTCGCCGCCGTCGATGCGGTCGACGAGCACGGTGCCCTCGGTGTCGAGCACTTCGACGGCATACCCGTCGTGAACGAGCCGCGCGACCGCCGAGACGCACGCCGAGATGCCGGCTTCGAAGCCGGGGTCGGCGCCCGGCGCGCGCAGCGCTTCGGGGGACCAGCGCAAGGCGGCACGGTCGAGGACGACCGTGGCCTCGGGCGTGGACTCCTGCTCCTCCTGGCGCACCATGAGCTCGTCGCGGTGCGCGGTCGCGCGCCAGTGGATGCGTCGCATCGAGTCGCCCGGCGCGTACGGCCGCGCGACGAGGTTGTCGGCGCCCTGGCCGAGCTGGTCGGTCGTGGTGTGCAGCATCCCGCCCGTGGCGCCCGCGTAGTCCACGAGCGGCGGCAGATCCACCACCGCGGGTGCGACGGTGACCGGTGTGCGCTGGCTGAACACGACGGTGCGCCGCGCGAGCCCGAACGGGTCGGACGAGCGCACGGTGAGCGGTCCGAGCGAGTGGATCCCGCGCCGCGCGCCGGTGATCGTGTACACCAGGTCGATGCTGCGCGCGCCGCCGCGCTCGCCGCCGCGCAACCCCGAGCCGAGCGCGGGGAACGCCCCCTCGGCCTTGCCGCGCAGCCCCTTGGGCAGCGCGTCGCGCCAGGTTCCCGGGGCCGTGGGTAGCGCCGTGCGCACCTCGACGCGCACGGACACGCGCGCATCTTGTCCGACCGAGACGACGTCCGGGACGAGCGCCCGCGTGACCGCGTCGGAGCGGCGCCCCACGTAGAGGGACGCGATGCTCGCGACGACCACCGCCAGCAGCAGGATGCCGAAGTACATCAACTCGACGAGGCTGGCCTCGTTCGCCACGATGAAGCACGCGACCGCGAGGACCAGCGCGCCGGTTCCCCGGACGGTCAGTGGCCACACGCTTCTCATGATCTGCTCACTGACGTGCGGCGATCGGCACCCGCACACTCGCGGCGATGCGCTCGAGGATCGTCGTGATCGCGTCGGACGCACTCGATGCGCGGGCTCCTCCCGCGGCGCGGGTCGGGATGAGCCGGTGTGCGAACACCGGCGAGAGGAGCGCCGTGATGTCGTCAGGGATCACGAACGCACGACCGTCGAGCGCGGCCCAGACCTTGGCCGCGCGCACCAGCTGCAGTGTGGCGCGCGGGCTCGCGCCGAGGCGCAGGTCACCGTGCGTGCGGGTCGCCTGGGCGAGGGCCACGGCGTAGTCCTCGATGGCCGGCGCGACGTGCACCGCCCGCGCCCATGCGACCAGCCCGCTGACCTCGTCCGCAGAGACCACCGGCGCGAGCTGGTCGAGCGGGTTCACCGTGTCTCGCTGACGCAGCATGAGAGCCTCTGACCGCGGATCGGGGTAGCCCATCGAGATGCGCATCATGAAGCGGTCCCGCTGCGCCTCGGGAAGGGCGTACGTGCCCTCCATCTCGAGCGGGTTCTGCGTCGCGACGACGAGGAACGGCTCGGGCACGAAGTGCGTGCGCCCGTCGACGGTGACCTGGCGCTCCTCCATCGCCTCGAGGAGGGCCGACTGCGTCTTGGGGGAGGAGCGGTTGATCTCGTCGGCGATGACGATGTTCGCGAAGATCGCGCCCGGCTTGAACTCGAACTCGCGCTCGACGGGGTTGAAGACGCTCACACCGGTGACGTCGCCGGGGAGCAGATCAGGAGTGAACTGGATGCGGCGGACCGTGGCGTCCACGGAGGTCGCCAGTGCCCGCGCGAGCATGGTCTTGCCCACGCCGGGGACATCCTCGATGAGGAGGTGCCCCTCCGCGAGGAAGCACACCAGGGCGCTGCGCACCGCGTCCGGCTTGCCGTCGATGACGCTGCCCACCGCGTCCAGGATCGCATCCGTGACGCGGGCGAAACCCTCGGCGCTCGGGACGCCGAGCGCACCTGAGCCTTCCGATGCGGCATCCGTCATCGCGGTATCGACCATCGCCGGCTCCTGTTCCGCCCTCGAACGAGCGGGTCGCGGGTGGGGTGCGGGCTCCCTCGCCCACGCGACTGATCCTAATCGCGCCGTTATCGGATCGGTATCGATCGCGCTGGGAGAACCCTGGACACCGTTCGTCGCGCCACCCGCGGTCGGGTCGGGCCCTCTACAGCACCGCACCCACGGCCATGATCAGCACCGAGGCGCCCATGCAGATGAGCTGCGCCCGGTCCAAGCGTCGATGGGCGCGCAGGACCAGGAGTGCCGACAGCGCGGCGTACGCAGCCGCACCGCCCACCAGCAGGACGGAGAGGAGCGACCCCCCGCCGACGGCACCGTGGGCGTGCGCCGTCGCGGCGATCGTGACGGCGGGCTGTGGGGCCATGGCGAGCTGGAGCGCCGCCATGCCCACCAACCCGAGCCCGGTGTGGACGGTCATCGGGCCGGGGGTCGAGCCCGCCCGACTGCCGGCCGCCCGGCGTGGGCGCTGCCAGGCCGCGAAGGCCATCGCCGAGGCCAGCAGCAGCACGGTCCAGTACACCGGTGCCACGAGGCGGGCGAGCGCCGCGTCCAGCATCGCGATCAGCATGATCGCCGACGCGACGGCGTCGGGCCACCGCGCCCGGCCGCGATCGGCTGCCAGACAACAGGCGCCGATCGCGGCCGGGGCGATGGCCCAGGCGTGGAGCAGTTCGGTCACGGATCAACCGTGGTCGTGGTGCTCGCCGTGCGCGTGACCGTGCGTGCTGTGGTCGTGCCGGAGAGCGCTCGGGTCGTGCACGTGCGCGCCCGGAGTCGGGCCGTAGCCGCCCGTCGCGCCGTGGACGTGACCGGTGCCGGGTGAGCAGTGCGCCGACTGGGGCGCCGGTACGTTCAGCGTGGGGTTCCGCTCGAAGAAGTTGTACGGCTTGAGCGTGAACTTGGCGTAGTCCATGGGCATGACCGGCCAGTCCTCGTTACGGGGGAAGTGCGTGAGTCCGAACGTGTGCCACAGCACGACGTCCTCGCCGATCAGCGGCTCGTCGCCGGCGATGAACGCGGGGATGCCGCCGCCGCCCGGGTGCTGGTTGACGAAGTCGCCCGCCGCGTAGCGTTCGGCGGGATCGTACTTGGTGACGAACAGGTTCTTGGTGGCGAACGCGGCGCGCGACGCGATCGACGACTCGTCGTGGGCGAGCAGTACGGGCGTCTCGGTCGGGAACAGCACGTAGGAGGTGGGCTGGCCCATCGATGTGGTCTTGTCGGTCGAGGCGATCTGCCACACGCGGTTGCGGGCGCCGTCGGCGAGGCGGCCGGACTGCTTCTCGGACGCGATCGGCGTGACGCTCTTCGTGAACGCGTTGCCGGCGGGGTTCGCGGGCGAGATCGGCACGCGCACCGCGTCGATCTCGTTCACCACGTTCGCGACCCCGTCGACCGTCATGTCGAGCCGGGCGGAGAACAGGTGCTGGTGGTACGGGGCCCCCAGGCCCGGCGCGACCTCCGAAGCGAACGCGTAGGGCGAGCCGTCCTCGTTCACACCGGGGTAGGCGGAGGTGAAGAGGATGCCGGTCAGCTTGGCTTCGCACTCGATGGTGCCGTCGAGGTAGAGGTACCAGAAGAAGCCGTAATCGTAGTTGCCGACCGTCGTGAAGAACGAGATCACGAGGCGCCGCGATCGGCGCACTTCGGCAGCCCCGGTGAAGAGGTCGGTGTGCTTCCAGAGCGACCCGAAGTCCTCTTCGTGCATGCACACGCCGTTGCGCACGGTACGCGGCATCCCCAGCTCGTCTGCGAGGATCGCGTCGACGTACGTGATGTCGCCGACGCAGTCGCAGCCGAGCTCGAGCTCGTTCGTGTAGCGGCCGAAGAGGTACTCGCCGGTGTCGAAGTAGTTCTGCCAGAACCGGTTCGGCTGCGGGTCGGCGTAAGGCACGACCATCTCGCTGATCGACCCGCGGTACATCACCGGGCGTCCCGCGAACGACAGCTGCCGGAGGATCAGGCCCTCGCGCGTGTCGAAACCGATCCGGAAATCCCACTCACCCCATGTCACGTGCTCGTCGTCGACGGTGAAGCTCGATCCCTCGGGCTGCGTGATGACGATCGGCTTGAGTCCCTCGAGCGGCGCGCCCTGCAGCTCGGGGTCGTCGTAGTTGCCGCTCGTCTGCGGGATGTCGAACCCGGGGTTGTCGACGATCTTGATCACCGTCCGGGCGGCGACGTCGATGTAGGCGGTCAGTCCGTCGACGGGATGCGCCCAAGGGTGATCCGAGGCGTGGAACTGCTGGAACGCGAACGTGCGGAGGATGCGCCTTCCGGCCTCGTCCTCGTATCCGTAATTGCCGGCCGACAGGGGTACGAGGACCACATCGTCGGGCGTCAGGCCGCGGGCGCGCAGTGCCTCCACCCACTCCTCGCTCTCGTTCGCGATCACCCCCACCTCCTCGAACTCCGCGTCGAGGATCGGCAGCTGCCCGGCCGTGCCGTCGAGTGCGACGCTCGAGACCACGGCGCCCGTCGCGAGCGACACGACGAGGTCGAGCGACAGCGCGGTCCGCATGTCGAGCAGCTGCACGCGCGCCCGGCGCTCGGGCAGCGAGCCGGTGCCGGCCTCCCACGCGAGCACCTCCGGCTTTGGCGCTTCCTCCAGTCCGATGTACGCGAAGCGGGTGGCCTCGGTGGTGGTGTCGAGGCCGAGCACGATCGCGCGCACGGCGTGGATCTCGGCGGGCGTCAGCGAGGCGAGCGGATGCTGCGGCGTCGGCGGTGCGGTGAAGCCCGAGGCGGTGGCGACGTCGGTGATGGTCATGGTTCTCCTTTGTTGCGGGGCGATGCGGGGATCGATCGGCGGCCGTCAGCCGGCGATCGAGTCGGTGAGCTTTGCGTAGGCGGCGGGTCGCCGGTTCTTGATCCACGCGGCCTGCGCGTAGCCGATGGCCGGAATGACCACCACGAGGCCGAGGAGGAACCAGCTGACGGCGCCGAACACGGGGTTGCCGTCGGCATCGACATCGCCGACCATGATCGGGAAGTAGGCGACGATCAGCGCGCCCGACAGCATGAGACCGACGAACCCGAGCGCTGGGGCGATCATCGTGTTCCAGACGCGACCGTCCTTCTTCGTCTTGACGAAGTAGACGATGACGGCCACGGACGTGACGGCCATGAGGAGCGCGATGGCGAGCGTCGCGACGCCGGCGAACCACGTGAACACCTGCAGCACCGGGTCGAGACCGAGAACCGCGAACACCGCGATGAGCACAACGGCGGTAGCCGTCTGTACGAGCGACGACACGTGCGGCGAGAGGTGCTTTGCGTGCACCGCGCCGAGCCTGTCGGGCAGCACGCCGGCGTTCGCCATCGAGTGCTGGTAGCGGGTGAGGACGTTGTGGAACGACAGCACGCACGCGAACATCGCGGTGACGAGCAGGATGTTGACCGCGACCTCGCCGAACGTGCCGAGGTAGCGCGCCATGGTCGTGATGATGAAGGTTCCCGGGTCCTCGGCGATGACGTCGAGCACGCTGCTCGGCCCCCAGGCCATGACGAGGCCCCACGACGCGAGCGTGTAGAAGACGCCGATGCCGATGACCGCCGCATACGTGGCGCGGGGGATCGTGCGATGGGGGTCTTTCGCCTCGTCGCGGAAGATCGCGGTCGCCTCGAAGCCGATGAACGCGGCGATCGCGAACATCAGGCCCACGCCGGGCGAGCCGCTCGCGATGTTCGCCGGCTCGAAGGGTGCGAGGCTGAGACCCTCGGCGCCGCCGGTCGCGACCACCACGACGACCATCGCGAGGACGATGCCCACCTCGGCGACGAGGAGGACGCCCAGGACCTTGCTGGACAGATCGATGTGGCGGTAGCCGAGCACGCCGACGACGGCGATGGTCGCCAGTGACATCAGCCACCACGGCAGTGCCGGGCCGCCGAGCGACTGCAGGGTGACCGACAGGATGTAGCCGATGTAGCCGTACACCGACACCTGGATCGTCGTGTAGGTCAGCATCGCGATCCACGCGCTCGCGAGGCCGGTCGACCGACCGAGCCCGTAGCCGACATACGTGAAGAACGCGCCCGGCTTCGGGACGTGACGTGTCATGGCCGCGAGCCCGACGGAGAACAGCAGCAGGATCACGGCGCTGATCGCGTAGAGAGCGGGGAAGCCGACCCCGTTGCCCAGCAGCATGCCGAGCGGTGCGGCGCCGCCGATCACGGTGAGGGGGGATGCGGCGGCCACCACCATGAAGACGATGGCGGTGACTCCGAGCGAGCCGGTGAGCGACCGCTTGGCGGACGCCTCGACTCCCTTCGATTCGAGCTGGGTCATGGCGGGACCTCCGGGCGGATGTGGTAACGGGATGCTGCGAGCCTGGCTCCGCCGGATTGCACGGTCGCTTCCCGCCTGTGAAACCTCGCGCACGCCGAGTGAGAATGGCGGCCCGACGCGTCTCATTCGGGCGACACACGGGCGAAACACGAGGGAAGCGGCGCGGCAACGGCGCCCGCGTATCGTCTGGCACGCACCACCGGAGGCGACATGACCGCACTCGAGCGCGCGATCGCGCGACCCGACCCCGTCCATGACTTCGGAGCGCGCTCGCCGCTGCACGGGCTCGACCGCCGCAGCGTCGGCTTCTTCGACGTGCTCGCGCAGTCCGTCGCCGCGGTCGCACCCGCCGCCGCGGCGACCACCGTCGTGCTGCTCGTGGCCGGCATCTCGCCGTCGGCCACCGTGCTGGCGATCCTGTTGGCCGCCGTGCTCAGCCTTCTGGTCGCCCGGACGATCTCTCAGTTCGCGCGCCGGCTCGCCGCCGCAGGCTCGACCTACACCTACACGGCGCGTGGCCTCGGCTCGGGCGCGGGGCTGGCATCGGGTGCCGCGATCCTCGTCGGCTACGGCGCCATCGCGATGTTCGCGCTGCTGGGCGGCGCGTACTACGTCACGTTCCTGCTCGAGTCGGTGTGGCCGGCGGCGGGCGGCCCCGGGACCCTCGCCGGCGTCCTGGCTGCCGAGGCCGCGTTCGTGGCCGTCGTGCTGGTGCGAGGCATTCGCATCTCGTCCCGCGTCGCGCTCGTCGTCGAGGTGCTCTCGGTCGCGCTGATCGCGGTGCTGCTGGTCGTGCTGCTGGCCAGGATCGGTCCGATCGAGCCGGCCGAGGTCCTGGGCCTCGGGAACGTCGACCCGGCCGCGCTCGCGGCCGGGTCGGTCATCGCGCTCACCGCGTTCGTGGGATTCGAGAGCGCCTCGACGCTCGGCGTCGAGGCGCGGATGCCGCTGCGCAACGTCCCGCGCGCGATCGTGTGGACAGTGGTCCTCTCGGGCGGCCTCTACGTGCTGGCCGCCGTGACTCAAGTCGCGGGATTCGATGCGCTCGGGGCGTCGCTCGGCGAGAGCGCCTCGCCGATCAACCAGCTCGCGGCCGCCTACGGACTGGGGGGCTGGGGGGTCGTCGCCGACATCGGCATCGCGGCCTCGTTCGTCGCGTGCGCCATCGGGTCGACGACCGCCCTCACACGGGTGCTGTTCACGATGGGTCGTGACGGTGTCCTGCCGGCCACTGCCGGTCGCGTCCATCCGCGCTTCGGGACGCCGATCGGGGCGGTGGCGCTGGCGTTCCCGATCATCGCGGGCGTGCCGTTCCTGCTCCTTGTCTCGGGGCTCGACATCCGTGACGCGATGCACGTGACGATCGCCGTGGGAGGCGCCGGCTACATCGTGGCGTACATCCTGGTCTGCGTGGCGGCGCCGGTGTTCCTCCGCCGCATCCGCGAGCAGACGGTCGGGTCGACGGTCACGGCGATGGTGTCGGCGGTGGTCCTCACCGGCGGCCTGGTCACGTTCTTCGCGGTCGATGCCGCCACGGGGAGCGTCTCGGTGTGGGTCGCGGCGGCGATCGCTCTGATCTCGGCGATCGCCGTGCTCCTCCGGCTTCGCCGCGGCGTGTCTTCGCTCGCCAGGATCGGCTCATACGACGAACCCGTCGCATCGCAGGTGCTCGGCGGGGTCGCCCGTGGGGAGCGAACCAGCGGTGGCTGACCGGCCGGCGTCCGGCCCGACGCTGACGGCGCGCCAGCCGAAGGCGGTCCACAGCGCGCTCACGGTGCTCGAAGCGGTGGCGCAGCTCGGTGCGGGGGCGACCGCGCGCGAGATCTCGCTCGAGCTGGGTCTCCCGCGTGCCACCGCCTATCGCCTGCTCAACCTTCTCGTGCAGGACGAATACCTCGTCCGCACGCCCGACCTCGCGGGATTCGCGCTCGGGGCGAAGGTCGTACAGCTGGCCGCCGTCGCTGCCGGACCCGCCCGCCTCACATCGGCGGCTCGCGCCGTGGTCGGCGAGGCCCGCGCGGCCCTGCGCGGCGGCCTGCACGTGGTGCTGTTCGTGGACGGCCGTGTCTCGGTGGTCGACGCCGACCCCGATTTCCCCTTGTCGGACGAGGTACGTCTCGCGCGCGAGCCCGAGCGGTTCGCGCTCGGACGCCTGCTGCTGATCGAGCAGGGGAGAGGGGAGGACACCGCGAGGCAGGACCTCGCCGACTTCGGTGCCACTCGCCAGCTCGGCGAGCTCGTCCCGGGGTACGGCTGTGTCGCGGTGCCGATCCGCGACACAGCAGGGAGCCTGGCGGGCGCTGTGGGATTCTCGGGTCCCCGGCATCGCGCCGACGACCCCGCACAGGTGCTCTCGGTGCTGCAGCCCCTGGCGGTCCGCCTGGGGCCGCTGGTGGTGTGACGTCGGGCCCCCGCCGGACGGGTTAGACTTGACCCAGCTCTCCGCGAGGCGGCATCCAGGCCAACTCCCCCAGGACGGAAACGTAGCAAGGGTAACCAGGCTCTGCCGGGTTCGCGGAGAGTCTTAATCTTCCCGGGCGAAGGGGCCCTCCAGCACCGACCACTGCAGCAGCATGATGGTCTTCGCGTCCTGGATCCGCCCGTCGCGGACCATCGCGAGCGCGTCGTCGATGACGAGCTGCACCAGTTCGATGTGCTCGCCCTCCTCCGCCAGGCCGCCGCGCTCGCCGATCCCCGCAGCGCCGTCGTAGGCCGCGGCGAAGAAGTGCAGTCGCTCGGTGACCGAGCCGGGGCTCATGTAGACGTCCCACACGTGCTGCAGCTCGCCGATGTCGACGCCGGTCTCCTCGACCGCTTCGCGCCGGATCGCGGTGGCCGGGTCGTCCTCGTCGAGGAGTCCGGCGGCGGTCTCGATCAGCATCCCGTCGGGGTGGTCGTTGACGTAGACCGGGTACCGGAACTGGCGCGTGAGCAGCACCGTTCGCCGCGCCCGGTCGTACAGCAGCACCGTCGCGCCGTTGCCGCGGTCGTACGTCTCGCGCTGCTGCGTCTCCCACCGACCCGACGGCCCTCGGTACTCCAGCGTCGTGCGCCGCAGCACGTGCCACGCCGAGGCGAGCACCTCGACATCGGTCACCCGCACGTCCGGGTTGCGGTCCAGATCGCGTCCCGTGCGGTCGAGGCCGGTGCGGCCGCGGTGATCGGGGACGTCGATTCCAGAGCGGGGTTCGTGCATGCCGTCGAGGCTATCCGCGGGTGGCCGCGCATCCGCCCACAGCACCGCAGGCTGCTTTTGATCCGGTGGCACGCCTGGCCGCAGCATCCGTGCCGCCCATAGGCTGGACGCGTGGCGCAGAGCATCTACATCACGTCGGCAGAGGGTCATTCGGGGAAGTCCACGGTCGCGCTCGGTGTGCTCGACGCGCTGAGTCACGCGACCCCGCGGGTGGGCGTGTTCCGGGCGATCGCCCGGTCGACCGTGGAGCGCGACTACGTGCTCGAGATGCTGCTCGACCACGACGGCGTCGACCTGCCGTACGACGACTGCATCGGCGTCACCTACGACGACGTCAGGCATGATCCGGATGCTGCGCTCGCGACGATCGTCGAGCGCTACAAGGCCGTCGAGGCCCAGTGCGACGCCGTCGTCATCGTCGGCAGCGACTACACCGACGTCGGCAGCCCCGCGGAGCTCGCCTACAACGCCCGCATCGCCGCGAACCTCGGCGCCCCCGTGCTGCTCGTGCTCGGCGGCCGCTCGGCGCAGAACCAGACCCAGCCCGAGCAGCTCGGCTCGTCGCTCGCGCGCACCCCCGCCGAGATGGGGCAGATCGCCGACCTCGCGCTCGCCGAGCTCGCCCACGGCCGCGCGAAGCTGTTCGCCGTCGTCGCGAACCGCGCCGACGCGGAGCGCTCCGACGAGACGCTCGAGGCCATCCGCCGGTCGATCCGCGCGCACCTCGACGGCGCCGCTCCGGCCACGCCGGTTCCCGTCTGGGCGATCCCCGAGGATCGCTTCCTCGTCGCACCGTCGATCCGCGGCATCATGCGCTCCGTCGACGGGGAGATGCTCGCCGGCGATCCGGGCCGGCTCACGCGCGAGGCGCTGGCGGTCGTGGTCGCGGGCATGTCGATGGTGAACGTGCTGCCGCGCCTGCTCGAAGGCGCCGTCGTCATCATCCCGGCCGACCGCTCCGAGGTGCTGCTGGCGATCCTGCTCGCGAACGCGTCCGGCACGTTCCCGTCGATCTCGGGCATCGTGCTCAACGGCGGCTTCGAGCTGCCCGAGCCCGTCACGCGCCTCATCGACGGCCTGGGCTCGAGCGTGCCCATCATCACGACGGAGCTCGGCACTTACGAGACGGCGGTGCGCATCATGGGCACCCGCGGCCGCCTCGCCGCCGACTCGCAGCGCCGCTACGACACGGCTCTCGCCCTCTTCGAGCAGAGCGTCGACACCGACGAGCTGCTCGTCGCGTTCGGCCTCGCCCGCGCGACGGTGGTCACGCCGCTCATGTTCGAGTTCCAGCTCATCGAGCGGGCGCGCGCGCAGCGCAAGCGGATCGTGCTGCCGGAGGGCGACGACGACCGCGTGCTGCGGGCCGCGGCGACGGTGCTCAAGCGCGGCATCGCCGACCTCGTCATCCTCGGGGAGCCGTTCGAGGTGCGCGCGCGGGCGATCGAGCTGGGCATCGACATCCAGGCCGCCGAGGTGCTGTCGCCGCTGGACGCCGTCCACGTGCACAAGTTCGCGGAGGAGTATGCGCGCCTGCGCGCCCACAAGGGGGTCACGGTGGGGCAGGCGGCCGACACCGTCACGGATGTCTCGTACTTCGGCACGATGATGGTGCACCTGGGCCTCGCCGACGGCATGGTGTCGGGCGCCGCCCACACGACCGCGCACACGATCCGACCCGCGTTCGAGATCATCAAGACCAGGCCGGGCGTCTCGGTCGTCTCGAGCGTGTTCCTCATGGCGCTCGCCGACCGGGTGCTGGTCTACGGGGACTGCGCCGTCATCCCGGATCCCACGAGCGAGCAGCTCGCCGACATCGCGATCTCGTCGGCGGCGACCGCGACGCAGTTCGGCATCGATCCGCGTGTGGCGATGCTGTCGTACTCGACGGGGGAGTCGGGATCGGGTGCCGATGTGGAGAAGGTGAGGGATGCGACGGCCCTCGTCCGCTCGCGGGCCCCGGAGCTGCTCGTGGAAGGGCCGATCCAGTACGACGCGGCAGCCGATGCCGCGGTCGCCGCCGCCAAGATGCCCGGGTCCGCGGTCGCCGGGCGCGCGACGGTGTTCGTCTTCCCCGATCTCAACACGGGGAACAACACCTATAAGGCGGTGCAGCGATCCGCGGGCGCCGTCGCGATCGGACCTGTGCTGCAAGGCCTCAACAAGCCCATCAACGACCTCTCTCGCGGCGCCCTCGTGGACGACATCGTCAACACGATCGCCATCACCGCGATCCAGGCGCAGGAGGCCGGTCGTTGAGACGACGGCCGGAAGAAGGAGGGAACGCGCGATGACCCCGGTGCTCGTCATCAACAGCGGCTCGTCGTCGTTCAAGTACCAGCTCCTCGACATGGACACCGAGCGCACGCTCGCGTCCGGCCTCGTCGAGCGCATCGGCGACCCGATCGGCGTCGCGCGCCACACCGTGTACCCGACGCCGACGGACGGGCCCTCGCCGGCGTTCCTCGACGCCACTCGCACGCGGGAACTCCCCATCCCCGACCACACCGCAGGCTTCGCCGTGATGCTCGAGGCATTCGCCTCCGACGGGCCGTCGCTCTCCGAGACACCGCCCGTCGCCGTCGGGCACCGGGTGGTGCACGGCGGCGCGCGCTTCTTCGAGCCGACCCTGATCACGCCGCTCGTCGAGATCAACATCGACGAGCTGTCGGTGCTCGCGCCGCTGCACAACCCCGCGAACCTCGCAGGCATCGTCGCCGCCCGGCAGGCGTTCCCGGACGTGCCGCACGTGGCCGTCTTCGACACCGCGTTCCACCAGACCCTGGCGCCCGCGGCCTACACCTACGCGATCGACGCCGAGGTCGCGGCATCCCATCGGATCCGCCGGTACGGCTTCCACGGCACGTCGCACAAGTTCGTGAGCGAGGCCGCGGCCGCCTTCCTCGGGCGCCCGCTCGCCGAGCTCAGGCAGATCGTGTTCCACCTCGGCAACGGGGCCTCGGTCACCGCGGTCGACGGCGGCCGCTCGATCGACACCTCCATGGGGTTCACCCCGCTCGAGGGGCTCGTGATGGGCACGCGCTCGGGCGACATCGACCCCGCCGTGCTCTTCCAGCTCGAGCGGCGCGCCGGCATGTCCGTCGACGACCTCGACGACCTGCTCAACAAGCGCAGCGGCCTGCTCGGGCTCGCAGGCTCGAACGACCTGCGCGACATCCGCGCCGCGATCGGGCGCGGCGAGGAGAGGGCGATCCTGGCGTTCGAGGTCTACGTGCACCGGCTTCGCGCGTACGCCGGCGCCTACCTCGCCCAGCTGGGCGGCGCGGACGTCATCTCGTTCACCGCCGGGGTGGGCGAGAATGCACCGCATGTGCGTGCCGGCGCGCTCGAGACGCTCGGCTTCGCCGGTGTCGAGCTCGACCCGGTGCGCAACGAGAGCCCCGAACGGGGCATCCGGGTCATCTCGACGGACGCCTCGAAGGTGACCGTGCTCGTCGTGCCGACCGATGAGGAGCTCGAGATCGCGCGTCAGACGCTGAGCGTCGCCCGCGGTTAACCGTCACGGGGTGTCGACCGGACACTCGCGCCCATTACGCTTGCTGGACGGCGCGCTGCAGTGCCGAAGCATCCGTACCCGTATCCGGAGGTTCTGTGGCTGACGACGCCCTGCCCGATCTGACCGCCTACGACGCCGTGCTGTTCGATCTGGACGGCGTCCTGACGCCCACCGCCGAAGTGCACATGCACGCGTGGCAGACGATGTTCGAGGAGCTCTTCGCGGCGTGGGACATCACCCCGCCGTACACCGAGCGCGACTACTTCGATCACCTCGACGGGAAGAAGCGCTATGACGGCGTGGCGAGCCTGCTGCGGTCCCGCGACGTCGAGGTGCCGTGGGGCCACCCGTCCGACCCGGTGACCGCCGACACGGTGTGCGGCATCGGCAACCGCAAGAACGCCGTCTTCGAGCGTGTGCTGCGCGCCGACGGCATCGCGGCGTATCCGGGTTCCCTGCGGCTGCTCGACGTGCTGGCCGCGGCCGGCACGCCCGTCGCGGTGGTGTCGAGCTCCAAGAACGCGGAGGAGGTGCTCGCGGCAGCCGGCATCCGTGATCGCTTCGCCGTCGTGATGGACGGCGTGATCGCCGAACGCGACCACCTCGCCTCGAAACCCGCACCGGACGTGTTCGTCGAGGCGGCACGGATGATGGGGGTCGAGCCGTCGCGCAGCGTCGCGGTGGAGGACGCCATCAGCGGCGTGCAGTCCGCAGCCGCCGGCGGCTTCGCAGTGGTGGTGGGCGTCGACCGCGGCGCCGGCGAGGACGACCTCGTCGACGCGGGCGCCGACGTCGTGGTGAAGGACCTGGAGGAGTTCGCACGATGATCGATCGCGACCGGTTCCCCGTCGACCCGTGGCGCCTCGTCGAGACGTCGTTCCAGCTCGACGACACCGGCGTCACCGAGACGCTGTTCGCCGTGGGCAACGGCTACCTGGGCCTGCGCGGCAACCAGCCCGAGGGACGCCACGCACACGAGCACGGCACGTTCATCAACGGGTTCCACGAGACGTTCCCGATCCGTCACGCCGAGCAGGCCTACGGTTTCGCCGAGGTCGGCCAGGCGATCATCAACGCCCCCGACGCCAAGGTCATGCGGGTCTACGTCGACGACGAGCCGCTGTCGCTGGACGTCGCCGACGTCCGCGAGTACGAGCGGACGCTCGACATGCGCGACGGCGTGCAGCGCCGGCACATCCTGTGGGTGACGCCGTCGGGCAAGGAGGTGCGGATCGACTACGAGCGGCTGGTGTCGTTCGAGGAGAAGCACCTCGCCGTCATGACGGTGGACGTCACCGTGCTCAATGCCGACGCGCCCGTCACCGTGAGCTGCCAGATCCTCAACCGCCAGGACGGCGAGGACGTCTACGGCGGCACGCCCACGGCTCCGCGCATGGCCGGCTTCGACCCGCGCAAGACCGAGACGCTGCACGAGCGGGTGCTGCAGCCGCAGGAGTACTGGCAGGACAAGCTGCGCGCCGCCCTGTCGTACCGCGTCACCGACTCGGGCATGACGATCGCCGTCGTCGCCGACCACCTGGTCGAGACGGCGAACGAGTACACCTCGCGCACGCTGATCGAGCCCGACATCGCGAAGAACGTGTTCCGGGTGAACGCGAAGGCCGGCGTGCCGATCCGCGTCACGAAGCTCGTGAGCTACCACACATCGCGTGGCGTACCCGCGCGGGAGCTCGTCGACCGCTGCCGCCGCACGCTCGACCGTGCGCTCGGCGAGAGCGTGGACGCGATCCGCGCGCAGCAGCGTGCGTGGCTCGACGCGTTCTGGGAGCGCTCGGACGTGCGCATCGGCGGCCACGACGACCTCCAGCAGGCGACGCGCTGGTGCCTGTTCCAGCTCGCGCAGGCGTCGGCACGCGCCGACGGCCAGGGCGTGCCCGCGAAGGGCATGACCGGCTCCGGGTACTCCGGACACTACTTCTGGGACACCGAGATCTACGTGCTCCCGTTCCTCGCGTACACGACGCCGCTGTGGGCCCGCAACGCGCTGCGCATGCGGTACCTGATGCTGCCCGCCGCCCGGCGCCGGGCCTTCCAGCTCAACGAGGCCGGCGCGCTCTTCCCGTGGCGGACGATCAACGGCGAAGAGGCATCCGCGTACTACGCCGCCGGCACCGCGCAGTATCACATCAACGCCGACGTCAGCTACGCTCTCGCGAAGTACGTGCGGGCGACGGGCGACGACGAGTTCCTCTTCCGCGAGGGCGTCGACATCGCCGTCGAGACGGCGCGCCTGTGGGCGACGCTGGGCTTCTGGCGCTCGAGCGACGGCGTGGTCGACGGCGAGGGCGAAACGTTCCACATCCACGGTGTCACAGGGCCCGACGAGTACACCACCGTCGTCAACGACAACCTCTTCACGAACGTCATGGCGCGGTTCAACCTCCGCTTCGCCGCCCGCACGATCCGGGAGATGGCCGAGACCGACGGTGAGGTTTACCGCCAGATGGTCGACCGCCTCGCCCTGGAGCCGGGCGAGCCCGAGGCGTGGGAGCGGGCCGCCGAGGCCATGCACATCCCGTTCAGCCCGAGCCTCGGCATCCATCCGCAGGATCACGTGTTCCTCGAGCGCGAGATCTGGGACCTCGAGAACACGCCGCCCGACAAGCGACCCCTTCTGCTGCATTTCCACCCGCTGGTGATCTACCGGTACCAGGTGCTCAAGCAGGCTGACGTCGTGCTCGCCCTGTTCCTCCAGGGCAACCACTTCTCCGACGAGGACAAGCTCGCCGACTTCGAGTACTACGACCCGCTGACCACGGGCGACTCGACACTGTCGGCGGTCGTGCAGTCGATCCTCGCCGCCGAGGTCGGCTACCAGGACCTCGCGCTCGAGTACTTCCGGCAGTCGATCTTCGTCGACCTCGGTGACCTGCACCACAACGCCGCCGACGGTGTGCACGTGGCCTCGGCCGGTGGCGTGTGGACCGCGCTGGTCTCCGGTTTCGGCGGCATGCGCGACCACTTCGGCGAGCTGTCGTTCGACCCGCGGCTTCCCGCCTCGTGGCCGTCGCTCGAGTTCGTGCTGCACTGGCACGGCACGCGCCTCGTCGTCACGGTCACCCGTGGCGAAGTTCGCGTGCGCGCCACGGAGGGCGACCCCGTCGGCTTCAGCGTGCGGGGCGTAGGGTACGTGGTCGGCGCGGGCGAAGAGGTCGTGGCACCGCTCGCCGGGCAGGGGCCGGTCATCCCGGGCCGGCCGTCGCTGCGCGAGCTCGGCGACGCGCGCCGCGAGGACGGCTCGCTGCTGTCGGCGTCGGTGCCCACCGTCACCTCGACGATCCCGATCATCGTTGGCGCTGCCGACGTCGAGCACGGCGCCGACGTCTGACGTCTCATCGGGAGTCCCGGCTCAAGCGGACTGACGGTTTGACAAGTCACTGCCGGGCTTCGACAGTGGACACATGAGCGATGGAGTCAGGTGGATGCCGCGGGCCGAGGCCGTGCCCCGGACCAGCGTGGCCGACGCGGTGCTGGCCGACCTCCGGGAGGCCATCTCGACAGGAGCCATCCCGGTGGGCGCACGGCTTCCCGCCGAGGCGGTGCTGGCCGAGCGCTACGGTGTGAGCCGTCCGCTCGTGCGCGAGGCTCTGCGCTCGCTGCAGGCGCTCGGGCTCACCCGCACCCGAACGGGGAGCGGCACGTACGTCATCGCCGATCAGCTCAACCCGGCCACGACTTTCGGCGACTTCTCATCCCGCGATCTGATGGAGGCTCGGCCGCACATCGAGGTGCCGGCCGCCGGGTTCGCGGCCGAGCGCCGCTCCGAGCAGCAGCGCGGCGAACTGGTGCGCCTGTGCGATGACATGGATGCCAGCACCGATCCCGACGAGTGGGTGCGACTGGATTCCCGGTTCCACGCTCTCGTGGCCGAGGCATCCGGCAACGCCGTCTTCGCCAAGACCGTCGCCGACATCCGTGACGCCCTCACTCACCAGTCCCAGGTGGTCAACCTCGTCGCCCACCGGCGGGAGGCCTCGAGTCGTGAGCACAGGCGCATCGCCGAGGCGATCGCCGTGGGCTCGGCGATCGAGGCCCGAGAGGCCATGCGCACGCACTTGAGCGAGGTCGAGCGGGTGATCACGCCGCTGGCGGCATCCGCGGCACCAGACGCTGCAGACTGAGCGCGTCGTCGAGCTGCAGGTCGGTGAGCAGACCCTTCTCGCGCACGATGTCGGGCACCGACCGTCCCGTCGCCAGAGCCTCGCGGGCGACCTCCGTCGTCGCCCGGTAGCCGAGAAGAGGGTTCAGTGCTGTCGCGAGGCCGATCGAGGTCGCCACGCGTGCGGCCATCACCTCGGGGTGGGCCTCGATGCCCTCGACGCACGCCGTCGCGAGAGTGCGACACGCCGCCGTCAGATGCGTGAAGCTCTGCGACAGTGCGCGCACGATCACGGGCTCGAACGCATTGAGCTGCAGCTGCCCCGACTCGGCCGCGAGGGTGACGGCCAGGTCGTCGGCGATGACGGTGTACGCCACCTGCGACACCATCTCCGGGATCACCGGGTTCACCTTCCCCGGCATGATGCTGGAGCCGGCCTGGCGTGGGGGGAGGGTGATCTCGCCCAGGCCCGCGCGAGGGCCCGAGGAGAGCAGCCGCAGGTCGTTGCACGTCTTCGACAGCTTTATCGCGATGCGCTTGAGCACTCCGGAGAGATGGACGAACGCGCCGGGGTCCTGGGTGGCCTCCACCAGATCGCGGGCGGTCGTGAAGGGCCGTCCGGTCAGCTCCGCCAGATGCGCGCACGCGGCCTCCGCGTAGCCGGAAGGAGCGTTGAGCCCCGTGCCGATGGCCGTGGCGCCGAGGTTGATCTCGTACAGCAGGGCGGCGGATTCCGCGAGGCGGGCGCGGTCCTCCCCGAGCATGACGGCGAAGGCGCGGAACTCCTGCCCGAGCGTCATCGGAACCGCGTCCTGCAGCTGCGTGCGTCCCATCTTGACCACGCCGTCGAACTCGGCGGCCTTGGCGGCGAACGCGTTCTCCAGAATCTCCATCGCGACGCCGAGCTGCTCGGCCGCCTCCACGAACGCCACATCCGCGGCGGTCGGGTACACGTCGTTCGTCGACTGGCTGAGATTGACGTGATCGTTGGGGTGCACCCTGGCGTAGTCGCCCTTGCGGCCGCCGAGAATCTCCAGTGCGCGATTGGCGATGACCTCGTTGGCGTTCATGTTCGTCGACGTCCCGGCGCCCCCCTGGATCACATCCACGATGAACTGGTCGTGCAGCGCCCCGGCGCGCAGCTCGCGGCACGCCTGTGCGATGGCGGCGGCCCGGTCCGCGTCCAGAAGCCCGAGGTCGCGGTTGGCGAGCGCGGCGGCCTCCTTGACGAAGGCGAGACCCCGCACGAGGAACGGATAGCGCCCGACGGGGACGCCGGTGATGGGGAAGTTCTCGCGGGCGCGTTCGGTGTGCACGCCCCAGTAGGCGTCGTCGGGGACCTCCTTCTCGCCGAGCAGGTCGTTCTCCGTGCGCATTGCGGGCATGCTCTCTCTCCTTCGAGTGTGCGATGCGGTCAATCTATCAGACAGATTTTCGGTGCCGTGGCTTGAAATCGACGGAAACGTTGTGTTTCACTGCCGTAGTCTGTCTGACAGGCAGGCATCCAACTCGTGGGCAACGATGCTCGCGACGCACAGGGAGCAGGAGCGCATGGCCACGACGTCGATGAAGACGCGGACCGACCAGCCCGCGGTCGTCCGTGATGAGGAAGCAGGGTTCCACAAGGCGCTGCGGCCGCGCCAGATACAGATGATCGCCATCGGCGGTGCGATCGGCACCGGCCTGTTCATGGGAGCGGGCGGCCGCCTCGCGATCGCCGGACCGGCACTCGTCATCGTCTACGCCGTGTGCGCCTTCTTCGCCTTCCTGGTGATGCGCGCTCTGGGTGAGCTGATCGTCCACCGCCCGACAACCGGATCGTTCGTCTCGTACGCCCGGGAGTTCTACGGCGAGAAGCTGGCGTACGCCGCCGGCTGGATGTACTGGCTGAACTGGGCCATGACATCGGTCGCCGATGTCACCGCCGTCGCCTTGTACATGAACTTCTTCAAGCAGTACGTGGCGTGGCTGCAGCCCATCGACCAGTGGGTCTTCGCCCTGGTGGCGCTGGTGTTCGTGCTGGGCATGAACCTGCTGTCTGTGAAGGTCTTCGGCGAGCTGGAGTTCTGGTTCGCGCTCATCAAGGTGCTCGCGCTCGTCGGCTTCCTCGCGGTCGGCGTCTTCTTCGTGGTCACCGGCACGCCCGTCAACGGCGAGACGCCCGGACTCCACCTCATCGCCGACAACGGCGGCATGTTCCCCAACGGCGTGCTGCCGGCGCTCATCGTGGTGCAGGGCGTGGTCTTCGCCTACGCCTCGATCGAGCTCGTCGGAACAGCTGCCGGCGAGACCGAGCACGCGCGCAAGGTGATGCCGCGCGCGATCCGCGCGGTGGTCTTCCGGCTCGCGGTGTTCTACGTCGGATCGGTGCTCCTCTTCACCCTCCTCATGCCGTACACGGCGTACCAGGCGGGTGAGAGCCCGTTCGTGACGTTCTTCGGATCGATCGGCGTGGAGGGCGCCGACGTCATCATGAACCTCGTCGTGCTCACGGCCGTGCTGTCGTCTCTGAATGCCGGGTTGTACTCGACCGGCCGGATCCTGCACTCCATGGCGGTATCGGGCTCCGCTCCCGCTGCCTTCGCCCGCATGAACCGTGCCGGCGTGCCCTACGTGGGCATCGCCGTCACGGCCGTGGTGACGGCGCTCGGCGTCGCCCTCAACGCCGTCGTCCCCGCGCAGGCATTCGAGATCGCCCTCAACGTGTCGGCACTCGGCATCATCAGCGCGTGGGCCGTGATCATCCTCTGCCAGCTCAAGCTGCAGTCGCTCGCCCGAACGGGCGCGATCGAGCGCCCGGCGTTCCGCATGCCCGGCGCCCCGTACACCGGCTACGTCACCCTGGCGTTCCTCGCCACCGTCATCGTCCTCATGGCACTGGACTACCCGATCGGCACGTCCACGGTGTCGTCGCTGGTGCTGATCGTGCCCGCGCTCATCGGCGGCTGGTTCCTGCTGCGCGACCGCATCCGCCGCCTGGCAGCAGAGCGCACCGGCACGCTCGCCGCACTCCGCCTCCGGGAAGGGGCCGAGGGCGCCCAGGCCGCGCCGTCCTCGTCGCTCGCCGACTCCGACGACATCGCGTCCACCCCCCAGAGGGCGGCTCCCCGGGATGGAGAGCGATGACCGGTACGGGCAGCGTCGTGGTGATCGCCACGGGCGGGACCATCGCGAGCCGCCGTGACGAGGACGGCGCGAGCAGACCGGTCGTCGCGGGGGGCGGCCTGCTCGCCGGCATGGAGCCGGCCGCCCCTGTCCGGGTCGTCGACGTGATGGCGCACGACTCGGCGACGCTGACGCTCTCGCACATGCAGCGGATCAGTGACGCGGTGGGGAAGGTCGTCTCGGACCCCGATACGCGCGGCGTGGTGATCTTGCACGGCACCGACTCGCTCGAAGAGACGGCGCTCCTCCTCGCGCTCCAGCACGGCGGATCCGACCGGCGCATCGTCGTGACCGGCGCGCAGTTCACCTTCGACGACCCCGAACCCGACGGGCCTGCCAACATCGAGGCGGCCATCCGCTTCGCCGCCGACGGCCCGCCCCGGGCTGCGCGCCGCGGGCGGGACGCCCGAGATGCGGTCTGTGTGGTCTTCGGCGGGCGGGTCCTGCCGGCGTGGGGTGTGTACAAGCACAGCGCCGACACGGCCGACGCGTTCCGCGTGGCGGGCCCGGACCTGGCGGTGCCACCGAGCGAGCCCACCCCCGTCGACGGCGTGCGCATCGACATCGTGGCCCTGCCGCCCGGTGCCGACGCGCTGCACATCCGGGCGAGCGCGGCAGCCGGCGCACACGGCATCGTGCTGCAGGCCCTCGGCTCCGGGAACTCCACCGCCGAGGTCGTCGCCGCCGTCCGGGAGTGCGTCGCGTCGGGCATCCCGGTCGTCGTCTCCAGCCGCGTGCCGCAGGGCGCGCTCGCCCCCTCGTACGGCGGCGGAGGGGGCGGGCGCGACCTGGCGGAGGCCGGTGCCGTGCATTCTTCGACCCTCCGCCCCGGGCAGGCGCGGATCCTCCTCGCCGCGCTCGTCGCGCGCGGCGCGGAAGCCGCCGAGGTGCGCGCCGCGTTCGGCTGATCGGGCTCAGGACGTGATCGGCAGCGGCACTGCCGGCGTCTCGAAGAACTCGAGCTCGTGCGCCATCGACCGCGCGAACGCCGCGTCCATGCGGGCGCGCTCGCGAGGCCCGGCCTCCCGCGCGGCGGCGTCGGCGATCTCGATGGCACGTGCGGTCGCCTCCGCGAACGCGGGGTCGCCGTACAGCGCGAGCCAGTCGTCGTACGGATGCTCGTCGTGCCTGCGCGCGGCGAGCCGCGTGCCGAGGTCGGTGTACAGCCAGAAGCACGGCAGCAGCGCGGCGACCAGCTCGCCGTACGACCCACCCGACGCGTGCAGATGGTTGGTGTAGGCGAGCATCTGCGGTTCGGGGACGGATGCTGCGAACCCGACGTGCGTCTCGTGGAGCCGGCGCTCCTCGACGATGGCGGACTCGGCCGACCGTGCCCAGAAGACCTGCTCGTCCGCGGTCGGGGCGAGGGCGCTCGCCCGCGCCAGCACGCGGGAGTACTCGCCCAGGTAGAGCGCATCCTGCGCCAGGTAGCGCACGAACACCTCCCGCGGCAGCGAGCCGTCGCCGAGGCCGCCGACGAACCGGCCGGCGTCGACCTGCGCCCGCACGTCGGCTGAGGCATCCCATGCCCGCTGCGACCAGGAGCCGCCCGCACCCTGCGCGCGGCGCAGCTCGTGGAAGTGGTCGACCGGGCCGCTGCCGGTGCCGACGTGCAGCGCCTCGGCGTGGACGAGGGCGCCCGTCAGCCACTCCTTGGCGCGCTTCAGCGCGTCGGGCCACGACGCACCCGCCGCCCGCAGCGTCGCCATCGCAGACGACAGCGAGCAGCCGGTGCCGTGGGTGTGGCGTGTGTCGACGCGTCGCCCGGCGAGCTCGTGCAGCCCGTCGGGACTCACGATGGCGTCGGGGCAGGCGGCTCCCTCGAGGTGCCCGCCCTTCAACAGCACGGTGGTGCCGGTGGCCTGGACGAGAGCGCGGGCGTCATCGACCGCCTGCCCCCAGGTCGTCGCCGCGGGGCGCCCGGTGAGCACCGCGAGCTCGGCGAGGTTCGGGGTGACGAGGTCGGCTTCGGCGCACAGTGCGCGCAGTTCGTCCTCGGCGGCCGGATCCAGCAGCCGGTCGCCGCTGGTGGCCACCATGACGGGATCGAGCACGACCACCGGAGGGCGCACGCGCGCCAGCCACTCCCGGACCGTGCCGATGATCTCGGCGGACTGCAGCATCCCGATCTTGACGGCGTCGATCCGCACGTCGTCCGACACGGCCTCCAGTTGCGATCTCAGGAACGCGACGGGCGGCACGTGGACGTCGCGGACGCCGCGGGTGTTCTGCGCGACGAGTGCGGTGACGACGGCCATGCCGTAGCCGCCGAGCGCCCCGATCGATTTGAGGTCGGCCTGCACGCCCGCGCCGCCGGTGGGATCGGTGCCGGCGATGCTGAGCACCCGCGGAATCGCGGTCATCGTGCCGCCTCCAGCGTCGCGTCCGGGGTCAGTCCCCTCGACGCGCCCGACGGGGCGGTCGGCTCATCGGCCAGCGCGTCGTGGCACGCGTCCCGCAGCGCCCGCGTCACGGCGGCGGGGTCGTCGGCGGCGCAGATCGCCGACACCACGGCGATGCCGGCCGCCCCGACTCGGCGCAGCGCCGGCACATCGTCCACCGTCACGCCCCCGATCGCGATGCACGGCAGTGGGGCGGCCGCGGCGAGCGCGGCGAATCCGTCGATCCCCAGCACCGGGGGGTGATCCGGCTTGGTGAAGGTCGGGCGGATCACGCCCACGCCGAGATAGTCGATCGTCCGCGGGGGGAGTGCGGATGCCGCGGCCAGGTGCGCGGGGGTGTTCGCCGTCCACCCGATCACGGCATGCGTGCCGAGCAGTCGCCGCGCCGTCTCCGGCGGCAGATCGCTCTGACCGAGGTGCACGCCGTCGATGCGCGCCCCGGCATCGCGGGCAGCCAGGGCGACGTCGACGCGGTCGTCGATGACCAGCAGGCTGCGCCGGTCGACGACCTCCGACAGCGCCACTGCCTGCCGCAGCAGCTCCCGGGCGGTGACGGACTTCGCCCGCAGCTGCACGACGTCCGCGCCGGCGCCCGCGGCGACGTCCACGATGTCGCAGAGCCGGTCGAAGGGCACCCGTTCGTCGGTGACCAGGTGCAGGGCCCCGCGGCTCGCGGGAAGGGCGCCGCTCATCGGACGGCGAGGGTGTCGGCGACGCGCGCGTCGAGCTCGGTCGGGTGCGCCCCGAGGGCGTCCAGCGCGTCGAGGAACGCCACGGCGAACGACCCCGGCCCCTCCGCGCGAGCGGCCGCGCGTTCGGATGCGACCGCATAGAGGACGGATGCCGCCACCGCCGCCTCGAACGGCGCGCACACGCCGACGAGCGCGGCCATCACCGCGCCCAGCGAGCAGCCGCCGCCGGTGACGCGGGTGAGCAGCGCGTCCCCGCCCTGGATGCGGACGACACGCTCGCCGTCGGTGACGAGATCGACCGGACCCGAAACGGCGACGACGCCGCCGGTGCGCAGCGCGAGCGACCGCGCGGCGCCGGCAGCAGCATCCGTTCCGTCCGTCGCGTCGACTCCGCGACCGCCGCCGCCCTCGCCGGCGAGGGCGAGGATCTCGGAGGCGTTGCCGCGGACGATGGCGGGACGGTGCTCGAGCAGCTCGGCGGCGAAGGCCGTGCGCACGGGGAGAACGCCGACGGCGACGGGATCGAGCACCCAGCAGGAGGTGGCGCGGACCGCCTCGCGAGCGGCATCGCGCTGCTCGGCGGTGGGCGTGCCGAGGTTCACCAGCACGCCGTCGGCGATCCCCGCGAAGAGCCCGGCCTCGCCCGGGATGTCGCACATCGCGGGGGCCGCGCCCACCGCCAGCAGGGCGTTCGCGGTGTAGTTCGTCACGACCGCGTTCGTGATGCACTGCACCAGGGGTGACGCCTCCCGCAGCGCCGTCAGCGCGGCGGCGGGGGACAAGGGGGACAGGTGTGCTTCGGTGCGCGCGTTCATCGCGACATCCCTTCGCTCGCATGATCGAGATCAGGTTCGACGGGTGTGTTCTCAGCCCGCCGTGCGGGCACCCCGTGTCACTGCGGAGCAATCTAGCAGGCGATCTCGACGGGGCATCGCCGTGTGTCGACGTCGCCCGCCGGCAGGTGAAGCCGAAGCCGCGGAGCGATGGGCTCAGCCTGCCGAAGTGTCGGCCCCACGCCGTAGGCTGGAGGAGTGACCACCGCCCTGTACCGCCGCTACCGGCCCGAGTCGTTCGGCGAGATGATCGGGCAGTCGCAGGTCACCGAGCCGCTCATGACGGCGCTGCGCGGCGACCGCGTCGGCCATGCGTACCTGTTCTCGGGTCCCCGAGGGTGCGGAAAGACCACGTCGGCGCGTATTCTCGCGCGCTGCCTCAACTGCGCGCAGGGTCCGACCGACACGCCGTGCGGCACGTGCGACAGCTGTGTCGAGCTCGGTCGCGGTGGCGGCGGCTCGCTCGACGTCGTCGAGATCGACGCCGCGAGCCACAACGGCGTCGACGACGCCCGCGACCTGCGCGAGCGTGCGGTGTTCGCGCCTGCCCGCGACCGCTTCAAGATCTTCATCCTCGACGAGGCACACATGGTCACCCCGCAGGGCTTCAACGCCCTGCTGAAGCTCGTGGAAGAGCCGCCCGACCACGTCAAGTTCATCTTCGCGACGACCGAGCCCGAGAAGGTCATCGGCACCATCCGCTCGCGCACGCACCACTACCCGTTCCGGCTCGTGCCACCGGCGGCGATGCTCGAATACGTCGAGCAGCTGTGCGGGCAGGAGGGCGTCGACGTCGAGCAGGGCGTACTGCCGCTGGTCGTTCGTGCCGGCGGCGGCTCTCCGCGAGACACGCTGTCGCTGCTCGACCAGCTCATCGCCGGTTCGGAAGACGCGAAGGTCACCTACGCCCGCGCCGTCGCGCTCCTCGGCTACACGCACGCCGAGCTGCTCGACGAGGTGATCGACGCCTTCGCCGCGGCCGACGCGTCAGCCGCCTTCGCCGCGGTCGACCGCGTGGTGCAGACCGGACAAGACCCCCGCCGCTTCGTCGACGACCTGCTCGAGCGCCTGCGCGACCTCATCGTCGTGTCGGCGACCGGTCAGGGCGCCTCGGCCGTGCTGCGCGGCGTCTCTGCGGACGACCTCGCCCGCATGCAGCGTCAGGCCGACGCGTTCGGCCCGGCGCGGCTGTCGCACATCGCCGACCTCGTCATCGCGACCCTCGACGACATGACCGGCGCCACCTCGCCGCGGCTGCAGCTGGAGCTGATGGTCGCGCGGGTGCTGGCGCGCGGCGCAGGAGCCGCGCCCGCTGCGGCGCCGATCGCCGCGCCCACGTCGGCCCCGGCTTCCGTCCCCGCGGCCTCGACGGGTCGCGCCACCCCCGCGCCGGCCGCTCCTATCGCTACCGCTCCGGTCGCACCGACCGGCGCGGCTCCGGTCGCACCGACCGGCGCGGCTACGGTCGGGCCGCCCGCCGAGCCCGCGCCCGTGGCCGCACCTCCCGTACCCGCCGGGCCGGTCACCCTCGGCCGCCTGCAGCAGTCCTGGTCGCAGGTGCTCGCGCAGCTCGAGAACGTGAGTCGCTCGTCCTGGATGCTCGCTTCGGGCGCCCGCACCGTGGCGCTCGACGACGACGTGCTCACGCTGGCGTTCTCGAGCCAGAGCGACGTGGCGAAGTTCAAGCAGCTCGCCGCCGGCAAGGGGCCCAGCGAAGACCTGCGCCAGGCGATCCTGGCCGTGCTCGGCATCCGCGTGAAGTACATCGCCCGTCACGACCCCGCCGGCGGATCCGGTGGCGGGGGCAGCCCGGCAGCGCCGGCGCCGTCCGGCCCCGGCCGCGAGGCCCCGCGACAGCCGGCCACCGAGGCGCCGACGACCCGCTCCACCTCTGCCGCGCCCAGCGGGTCGCGGAATGCGCAGGCCGCGGCACCGCGTGCCTCCGCATCGGCCGCGCCGGGGGCGTCGGCTCCTGCCGCGGTGCCCCGGTCGACGGCTTCCGCGCCGGCATCCGCCGCGCCCGTGACGGACTGGGCGGTCGCGGCCATCCCCTCCGACGACGACGCTCCGCCGCCAGACCCGGGCCCCGCTGCCTTCCCCGCCGAGACGCCCCCGCAGTTCGCGGTCGACGACGAGCCCGAAGACGCCGAGGCCGCGACCGCACGGGTCGCGACCCTCGCGCCGCCGCGCGAGGGCCAGGTCCTGCCGCGCACCGAGATCGCGCCACCGTCCGAGCGCGACGACGATGACGATGACGACACGGACGCGCTGATCGCCGACCTCCCGGTGCCCCCCACTGTCGCGCCGCCGCTGACCCCCGTGGTCACGACGCGCAACGGCGGCGTGCAGCGCTACGGCGAGGCGGTGGTGCGCCAGGTGCTCGGCGCCACGTTCGTCCGCGAGGAGCCCTACGAGCCGCCGACGAGGTTCAGCTAGCCCATGTACGACGGCATCGTCCAAGACCTCATCGACGAGTTCGGCCGCCTTCCCGGGATCGGGCCGAAGTCGGCCCAGCGCATCGCGTTCCACATCCTGCAGACGCCGAACTTCGACGTGTCGCACCTCGCCGAGCTCCTCAGCGAGGTGCGCGAGAGGGTGCGTTTCTGCGAGGTGTGCGGCAATGTCTCCGAGCAGGAACGCTGCTCCATCTGCCGCGACCCGCGTCGCAACCAGACGCTGATCTGCGTCGTGGAGGACGCGAAGGACGTGGCGGCGATCGAGCGCACGCGCGAGTTCCGGGGGCTCTACCACGTGCTGGGCGGCGCGATCAGCCCGATCGCCGGCATCGGCCCCGATGACCTGCGGATCACGCAGCTGATGCAGCGGCTCGCAGACGGCACCGTGCAGGAGGTCATCCTCGCCACGAACCCGAACCTCGAGGGCGAGGCGACGGCGACCTACCTGAGCCGCCTGCTCCACACCCTCGAGATCACGATCACCCGCCTCGCCTCCGGCCTCCCTGTCGGCGGCGACCTGGAGTACGCCGACGAGGTCACGCTCGGCCGCGCCTTCGAGGGCCGCCGCTCCGTCTGAGCATCTCGCCCCATGGTCCCGGTGCGGCGACCGGCCAGGATGTCGGAAGTCCGTCGTAGATTGGCGGTTGGCCGTCTCGCGCTCTGCGCCGGCGACCGCGGAACCTGAGTCGAGGACGACCCTCGGGCGGCGTCGCGCCAGACCCCGCCACACCACCGTTGGGAGACACTTCGCATGAACTCTTCGCAGCGATTCGACACGCGTGCGTGGCTGCTGTTCGGCGCGATGGCACTGCTGTGGGGCGTCCCGTACCTGTTCATCAGCGTGGCCGTCGAGTCGTACTCGCCGGCGGCGGTGGTGGCCGGCCGCACGCTTCTCGGCGCAGTGCTTCTGCTCCCGTTCGCGTTGCGTCAGAAGGCCCTGCGCCCCGCATTCGCGAAGATCGGCTGGGTGCTGCTGTTCGGCGCCATCGAGATGGCAGGCCCCTTCCTGCTGCTCGGCCATGCCGAGCAGACCCTGCCCTCCGGGCTCACGGGACTCCTGGTGGCGACCGTGCCGCTGTTCGCGGCGCTGATCGCATTCGGAGGCGGCGACAGGTCTGTGCTCAGCCCGGCGCGGGCGATCGGACTCTTCGTCGGCTTCGCGGGCGTGTTCGTGATCGTCGCCGGTCCCGGGCTCGCCGTCGGGGGTGGCGGCGGTCTGCTCGCCGTCGGTGAAGTCCTTCTCGTCGCCCTCCTCTACGCGATCGCCCCGTTCGTCATCGCGACCAAGCTGCGCGACGTGCCCTCGCTGGGCTCGATCACGCTCGCCCTCTTCGCCGTCGGCATCTTCTACACGCCGATCGCCTTCCTGACCCAGCACCAGGTGCCCACGATCGAGAGCACGGTGTCGCTCGTCGCGCTCGCGGTGCTCTGCACGGCGCTCGCGTTCATCGTCTTCTTCGCGTTGATCGCCCGCGTCGGCCCGGTGCGGGCCCCGCTGTTCACGTACGTCAACCCCGTGGTCGCGATCGTGCTGGGCACCATCATCCTGGGCGAGCCGCTGACGCCGGGCCTGCTGATCGGCTTCCCGCTGGTGATCCTCGGCTGCTGGCTCGCCGCTACCGGCGGCACGCTGCGCGCACGCAAGGCCGAGGCGGCCGACCTGCCACCGATGGCGTCGAGCTGAGCGTCAGCGCAGCACCTCGACCAGGACGATCCACGACACCAGCAGCGCGGCGACGATCGCGACGATCGACCCGGCCGCGAACCACGCGAGGCCGACGGGCTGGCCGGCCGCCAGAAGGGCGCCGCCGATGAGGTAGGCGAGCGGCGCGAAGAATCCCACCGCCGACTTGAGCCAGCGCAGACGGTTGGCGGGGTGACGGTTCTCGAAGATCCTGCGGGTCGCCTGCACCTGGAACGCCCCCGCGCCGACCGCGATGACGACCATCGCGACTCCGTACGGGAGGGGGCCGACGGCCGGGATGAGCCCGACCGCGGAGCCGATGAGCGCGAGCACCAGCCCCGAGATGCCCGCGGCCAGACGGGCGGTGAGCGACGCCTCCTTGATGATGTCGCCGATGTTGACGCTGGCGGCGACGATCACGAGACCCGCGAGCGCCGCCGTCGCACCCACCATGGCCACATTGAAGTCCGACCACGTCTCGATCTGCTCCATGCTCGGATGCTACTGGCGCTGCACCGCGGCGCACAGAAACGACCTTTCGCCGACACACCGGTCAGCGGACCTCCTGCGCGGCGTGCCGGGCGGAAGCTCCGACTCTGCACCGCCCTCGCAGCCGTTCGGGCATCGCGACACATGGCTGGGCGCGCATGAGCGCGTCCGTAAGATGGACCCTTGGGCGGCAGGAGACCGCAGTGCGCGGCATCCGTTCTCGCCCGTCCTCAGACAAAACGCGTGGAGTTCGATGTGGCGCTGATCGTCCAGAAGTACGGCGGATCGTCGGTCGCTGATGCCGTGAGCATCAAGCGCGTCGCGAAGCGCATCGTCGACACGCGCCGCGCCGGTCACGACGTCGTCGTCGCCGTCAGTGCGATGGGCGACACGACCGACGAGCTGCTCGACCTCGCGGGCCAGGTCGCGCCGATCCCGGCGCCCCGCGAGCTCGACATGCTGCTCTCGAGCGGTGAGCGCATCTCGATGGCGCTGCTCGCGATGGCGATCCACTCGATGGGCTTCGAGGCGCGCTCGTTCACCGGCAGCCAGGCCGGCATGATCACGACCGCCGACCACGGTTCGGCGCGCATCGTCGACGTGACGCCGATCCGCCTGCGCGAGGCGCTCGACGAGGGCGCGATCGTCATCGTCGCCGGCTTCCAGGGGTTCAACCGCGACACCCGCGACATCACCACGCTCGGCCGCGGCGGCTCGGACACCACGGCCGTCGCCCTCGCGGCGGCGCTCGAAGCCGATGTCTGCGAGATCTACAGCGACGTCGACGGCATCTTCACGGCCGATCCCCGGGTCGTGCCGAAGGCGAAGAAGCTGGGCGTCGTCTCCGCGGAGGAGATGCTCGAGCTCGCGGCCAACGGCGCCAAGGTGCTGTACATCCGCGCCGTCGAATACGCACGCCGTCACGGCGTGCTCATCCACGCCCGCTCCACGTTCAGCTCGGGCGTGGGGACCTATGTGCTCGGCCCCGGGATGAACGTTCCCGAGGGCGAAAAGGGAGATGAGATGGAAGAGCCCATCGTCGCCGGCGTCGCCACCGACCTCGGCCAGGCCAAGATCACCGTGATCGGCGTTCCCGACGTCCCCGGCAAGGCAGCCGAGATCTTCAAGGTCATCGCGAAGTCCGGCGCCAACGTCGACATGATCGTGCAGAACGTGTCGGCAGCGGCCACCGGCCGCACCGACATCTCGTTCACGCTTCCCAAGACCGACGCCGCCACCGCCCTGAAGGCGCTCGCCGGCGACCAGTCCGAGATCGGGTTCGAGAACCTGGTCCACGACGACCAGATCGGCAAGCTGTCGGTCGTCGGCGCCGGCATGCGCACGCATTCGGGCGTCTCGGCGACCCTCTTCGAGGCGCTGAGCGTCGCAGGCATCAACATCGAGATGATCTCGACCTCCGAGATCCGCATCTCGGTCGTGGTGCGCGGCGACGACCTCGCCGAGGCCGCCCGCGTCGTGCACACCGCCTACGGCCTGGACGGCGACATCGAGGCGACCGTCTACGCCGGCACCGGCCGCTGACGACCTGACCTCCCAGCCCGGCTCCAGCCTGCGGGCCTAGCCTCGGTGCGTCGAGGAGGCCGACATGGGGCGACGAGGACTGTCCGCTCGGTCGCGGTGGCTGTGGGTGGCCGGCGGCGTGCTCGCGGTGGCGGTCGCGATCGTTGCGGGACTCGTCTTCCAGCCGTGGTTGCTGTTCATCGACGTCCGGGTCGACGACGCGATTCCCGAGACTGCGGTGGTCGCGCCCACCACGTCCCCGTCGACAACGCCTGCGCAGTCCGCTGCGCCGGAAGCCGCCGTCCCGACGCCGGATCCGCCGCCGCTCACGACGCCGGTGAATCTGCTCACGGGCACGTTCGTGAGTCACGAGCACACGACGACCGGCGCGGTCCGCGTGATCGAGCACCCGGACGGGAGCCGGCAGCTTGCCATCGTGGGCCTCGCGACCTCCAACGGACCGGACGTGCACGTGTGGCTGAGCGCCGGACCCGTCGTAGAAGGGTTCGACGGCTGGTTCACGGCGCGCGACTACGACCACGTCGATCTCGGCCTCATCAAGGGCAATCTCGGCGACCTGTTGTACGACATCCCGACGGACGTGGATCTCGAAACCTTCCGCACGGTCGATCTGTGGTGCGAGCAGTTCTCGGTCTCGTTCGGAGCCGCGGCACTGACGTAACCGCGAACCGGTCCGTTCGCACGCCGTCCCGCGCGAACGGCAGGAATCGCACGGACCCTGTCCGCTCGGACTGGTAACACCGCGGTCCGCGCCCGGCCGCGGCCGGTAGAATCGCCCAAACCCCGCGCGATCGACGGCGCCCGCGCGTCCGCTCCACGCTTGTGCCCACGCTGAGGAACCACCATGACCCGCATCTCCGATTCAGGACTCTCCGTCGCCGTCGTCGGCGCCACCGGCCAGGTCGGGACGGTCATGCGCGAGATTCTCGCCGAGCGGGACTTCCCGATCCGCGAGCTGCGCCTGTTCGCGACCGCCCGCTCAGCCGGCACCGCCGTCGAGTTCGCCGGCGAGACGGTGATCATCGAGGATGTCGCGACCGCCGACCCGTCCGGCATCGATGTCGCTCTCTTCTCGGCAGGCGCCACCGGCAGTCGCGCCCACGCTCCCCGCTTCGCCGAGGCGGGCGCGATCGTCATCGACAACTCCAGCGCGTGGCGCATGGACCCCGACGTGCCGCTCGTCGTCAGCGAGGTCAACCCGCACGCGATCGCGAACCCGCCCAAGGGCATCATCGCGAATCCCAACTGCACGACGATGGCCGCGATGCCGGTGCTCAAGCCGCTCGACGCCGAGGCCGGCCTCGAGCGCCTCATCGTCTCCACGTACCAGGCCGTGTCCGGCTCGGGTCTGGCCGGCGCCCAGGAGCTCCTGGGCCAGGTGGAGGGTGTCCTCGCGCAGGGCAACACGCTCGACCTCGTGCACGACGGTGCGGCGGTCGACTTCCCGCAGCCCGAGAAGTACGTCGCGCCGATCGCATTCGACGTGATCCCGCTGGCCGGCAACCTGGTCGACGACGGCCTCAACGAGACCGACGAGGAGAAGAAGCTCCGCAACGAGAGCCGCAAGATCCTGGAGCTGCCCGATCTCCGGGTCGCGGGCACCTGCGTGCGCGTCCCGGTCTTCACCGGCCACTCGCTCTCCATCCACGCGGAGTTCTCGCGCGACATCACGCCCGAGCGCGCGTACGAGATCCTCGCCTCCGCACCCGGCGTCGTCGTCGAAGAGGTCCCGACGCCGCTGCAGGCGGCCGGCAACGACCCGAGCTACGTCGGCCGCATCCGCGCCGACCAGTCCGCGCCTGAGGGCAAGGGTCTCGTGCTGTTCATCTCCAACGACAACCTGCGCAAGGGTGCGGCCCTCAACGCCGTGCAGATCGCCGAGGTCGTCGCTGCGAACCTGGGCGTCACCGCCTGACGGGCACTTCGGAGGCGGACGGATGCTGCGACCCGCAGCATCCGTCCGCTTTTCGTTTCGGCAAGAACCGCCGGACTTTCGGGGTCGGAACCCGCCTCCGGTCGGGGGTGCTTTCGGGCGGAACTAGAATCGTCTGGTGACCGAGAAGCCCTCCGACTCCCTGCCCAGCCCTGACGACAGCGACCTCCCCACGGGAACGGTCGACGTCCTGCTGATCGGCGGCGGGATCATGAGCGCGACGCTGGGCACCCTTCTCCAGCAGGTGCAGCCCGACCTCAAGATCGCCGTGTTCGAGCGGCTGAGCGACGTCGCGCTGGAGAGCTCGAACCCCTGGAACAACGCGGGCACCGGCCACGCCGCCCTGTGCGAGCTCAACTACATGCCCGACAACAAGGACGGCGGCCCGCTGGACCCCTCCAAGGCGATCTCGATCAACGAGCAGTTCCAGCAGAGTCGCCAGCTCTGGTCGTCGCTCGTCGAGGCCGGCGTGCTGGACGCTCCGTCGACCTTCATCAACTCCACCCCGCACATGACGTTCGTCCGCGGCGAGAAGGATGTCGCGTACCTCAAGAAGCGCTACGAGGCACTCAAGGACGAGCCGCTTTTCGCCGGCATCGAGTACAGCGAGGACTCGCGCGTCATCAACCAGTGGGCGCCGCTGCTCATGCAGAAGCGCCGCAAGGGCGAGCCCTTCGCCGCGACGCGCGTGCCTGCGGGCACCGACGTGGACTTCGGCGCCCTCACGCGTCAGCTCTTCGACCGTCTCGCCGACAACGGCGCCGACGTGCGCACCAACACCGAGGTGCGCCGACTCAAGCGCCTGCCCGACGGCACCTGGAGCGTGAAGTACCGACGCACCATCGGCCGCACCCCGGGTGAGATCCGCGCGAAGTTCGTCTTCGTGGGCGCGGGCGGCTGGGCGCTCAAGCTGCTGCAGCGCTCGGGCATCCCCGAGATCTCGGGCTACGGCGTGTTCCCGATCGGCGGGCAGTTCCTCAAGACGTCGAACCCCGCCGTCGTTGCGCAGCACAAGGCGAAGGTGTACTCGCAGGCGTCGGTGGGTGCGCCGCCGATGTCGGTGCCCCACCTCGACACCCGCGTCGTCGACGGCGAGGCGTCGCTGCTGTTCGGCCCGTTCGCGACGTTCAGCCCGAAGTTCCTCAAGACCGGCTCGTGGTTCGACATCGTGGGGCAGGTGCGCCCCGGCAACATCGGCCCGATGCTCAAGGTCGCGTGGGACAACCCCAGCCTCATCACGTATCTCGTCGGCGAGCTGCTGAAGAACCACAAGAAGAAGGTCGACAGCCTCCGCGTCTTCATGCCCACCGCGAAGGACGAGGACTGGGAGATCATCCAGGCCGGCCAGCGCGCGCAGGTCATGAAGAAGGACCCCGAGAAGGGTGGCGTGCTGCAGTTCGGCACTGAGGTCGTCACCGGCGCCGACGGCACGATCGCCGGCCTGCTCGGTGCTTCGCCGGGCGCCTCGACCGCGGTCTCGATCATGCTCGGACTGCTGAAGACCTGCTTCCCCGAGCGCATCGAGGCATGGGAACCGCGCCTGCGCGAGCTCATCCCGAGTTACGGCGACACGCTCAACGCGCGCCCCGAGGTCGCTCGCGAGTCGCTGGACGAGACCGCCGAGGTGCTCGCCCTGTCGGCCTGATCCCGCCATGCGGCGGTGATCTGGGAGCGTGGGGCGCCGGCCCCCTAGGGTGGGGGCATGCGAGCACGGCTCACCTGGCGCACCTGGGCGATCGCTGCCGCGTTAGTCGTGGTCATCGTGGTGGCCGGAGCCATCGCGCTGGTTCGGGGCGTGCAGCCGGCCGTGGCATCCGCCGGGGTGGCAAGCCGTGGCGGCGAGGCGAGTGCGTCTGCGGCGCTGCGGGTCGACACGTCGCTCGACGACTTCGCCTATGACTCCTTCGAGGCCGACTACTGGCTCGGTCGGGGAGCAGGTGGGCGCAGCGAACTCTTCACGACCGAGACGCTCGTCGCCCGCTTCCCGGACTACGACCAGAACAAGGGCATCGTGCGGTGGCTTCCGAAGGCCGACTCGGGTATCGCGCACGACACCCAGGTGATGAGCGTCACCGGTCCGGGTGGCGCACCGATCCCGTGGTGGACAGAAGAGGACGAGGAGTTCGTCTACGTCCTGACCGGCGACGACAGCTATGTCCGCGGCTCGCAGACGTACGTCATCTCGTACACCATGAGCGACGTCGTGCTGCGGTACGAAGACACCGATGCCGACGAGTTCTACTGGGACACGATCGGCACCGACCATGCGCAGCCGTTCGCCGATGTCCGCGCGAACGTGCGCATCCTCGGCGCCGCCGGAGAGGGTCTCCTGCCAGATCGCACCGTCTGCTACACGGGCCTGGCCGGCTCGACCGAGCGGTGCGATATCCAGCCGACGACCACCGCGCCGCCGCCCGACGAGGTGCTCGCCTGGGCGCTCGGCAACGGCATCGTCGGCGCATCCGAGACGCAACTCGCCTTCACGGCCGCCGACACGGGCCTCGGCGCCGACGAGAACGTCACGGTCGCGCTCGGCTTCGAGCGGGGCACCTTTGCGGCGCCGACGCCGCCGCCACCACCGCCGTATCCGTGGTGGGAGTGGATCCTTCCGGTGCTGGGGCTGCTGGCGGGATTCGGTGGGCTGGCATTCGTGCTCGTCATGAAGGCGGTGCTGCGCCGCAACCCCGATCGATCGCCGGTGATCGTCGAGTACTCGCCGCCGGTGGACGAGTCGCCCACGCTGTCGGCGGGCGTGCTCGGCGTGCCCGCCCGAGCGCTGGCCGCGCACGTCGTCGACCTCGCCGTGCGCGACAAGGTGGAGATCACGGCGACCGGCGACCGCGCGGACACCGACGACTTCGACGTCGTCCTGCGCGACCTGGAAGGCCTCGAACACGACGACCGGCGCATCGTGACGACGTTGTTCGGGAAGGATGCCGCACCCGGAGACCGAGTGGACCTCGGAGTCTTCGCGGCGAAGCCGCCGGTGCGAGCTGTGACCTACGTCCGCCGCATCGAGGACGCGACGGTCGACCGGGGCTACCGCAGCAAGACGCCCGGATGGGTCGGCGGTCTTCGTGGACTGCTGCAGTTCGGCGGCCTGGCCGTCGCCGTCATGCTGACCTTCTTCGTCGACGCCGTCCCCTCGGTGCTCACCGACCTCGGCGCGCTCGGGGGCTGGATCAACTTCCTCGCCATCGCGAGCGCCTTCGGCGCGTTCATCGTGCTGCCCTTCTTCAGCCTGCCCCGGACGACGCTCACCCTCGCCGGCGGACGCCACCGGACGTACCTCGACGGCATCCGCGAGTATCTGTCGCTCGCCGAGGAGGACCGACTGAAGGCGGCACAGTCGCCGCAGACGGCCGATCTCGTGTCAGGTGGCCGCCGAGCCTACGGCGACGCCGCCAATGCGGCGGGAGCGGAGGTCGTGAATCTCTACGAGCGGCTGCTGCCCTACGCCGTGCTGTTCGGGATGCAGCGTGAATGGGTGGAGGTCATCCGCGCCGCACTGCCTGCCATCGACGCCGGTACGTCGTCGACCCGGCTGGCACTGTTCGACTCCGTCACTTCGAACTCCCTGTCGGACGCCTCCTCCTCGATCGGGCGCCTTGCGGCGACGCCGGTCTCGCGCGGCAGCTCGTCGAGTTCCTCCGGTTCGTCGTTCTCCAGCAGCTGGTCGTCGTCGGGCGGTTCCTCGGGCGGCGGGTTCTCCGGTGGCGGTGGCGGGGGTGGCGGTTTCGGCGGCCGCTGACGCGAACCGTCACCGACTACGCTCGATCCGTGGCCAAGCTCTACTTCCGCTACGGGGCGATGAACTCCGGCAAGTCGACATCGCTCCTGCAGGCCGCGTACAACTACGAGGAGCGCGGGCAGCACGTGCTCCTCGCCAAGCCCGCCATCGACACCAAGGGTGCCGACCAGATCGACAGCCGTCTCGGCGTGAAGCGCACCGTCGACTTCCTGGTGCGACCCGACGACGACATCCGCGGGTTGTTCGCGGAACACCGCGCGCGGGTCAAGGCCGAGGCGGCCGACACGCTCGTCCCCGAGTCCGACGAGCACGAGGTCGACGTCGCGTGCCTCCTCATCGACGAGGCCCAGTTCCTGACCCGTGCGCAGGTCGACGATCTGCTCCGCATCGTCGTGTTCGACGGCGTGCCGGTGCTGGCGTACGGAATCCGCACGGACTTCCAGACCCAGGCTTTCCCGGGCTCGGCCCGGCTGCTCGAGCTCGCCCACAGTCTCGAGGAGCTGAAGACCATCTGCCGGTGCGGGCGCAAGGCGCTCTTCAACGCCCGTCTCGTCGGCGGTCGCTTCGTGTTCGACGGCGATCAGGTCGCGATCGACGAGCTCACGGCCGATCGGGTCACGTACGAGTCGCTGTGCGCCGAGGATTACCTGCGCGCGTCGGGCGGCCGTCTGGAGTGACGCCGCCGACACGGCGGCCCTGGGTTCAGGCCGCTTCAGGCGCGCGCTCGCGTCGCCGGGGGAGCGGGATCAGCATCGACGTCGTGCGCTGGTACTCCCGGTAGGCCGGGTACTTGGACGCCGAGATCGACTCCGTGAACACCGTGGAACCGATGAACAGGACCGTCAGCAGCGCCGCGCCCGCGATCGTCCAGTTGAGCCAGCTGCCGCCGTCGACGACGAGAGCCGCCGCGCCGAGCGCGTAGAACGCCCACCACTGCGCCTGCTCGAAGAAGAAGTTCGGATGCCGGCTGAAGGCGAACAGACCCGTGGTGACGAAGCCGGGTTCGAGCGTGCCGCCCGCCGCCTTCTTGGCCTGGTGGAACGCCCACTGCTGCTGATCTGCGACGGTCTCGCCGACCAGGAACGTGGCGAAGAGCACCGCGAACGCGGCATCCCATCCGGTGAACGGCACGGGATGCTGCCACGCGATGTAAGCCGGAAGCGAGATGAGCACGAGCAGCGCGCTCTGAAAGAGCACGATGAAGAAGACGTTGAACAGCTGGAACTGCCAGCGCGACATGCGGCCGCGCAGGATCGCCCAGCGATAGTCCTCCATGCCGGTGTAGCCGCCCTTGCGAGCGAAGTTGAACGTCAGTCGTGCACCCCAGGCCGTGACGAGGAGCGCCATCACGATGAGCCGCGTCGCGTCGACCCCGGCGACGAGCGCCGCGACGGCGAAGATCCACACGTAGATCACCGGCACGATCGACCACAGCCGGTCGATCCAGGACGTCTCGTTCGTGACGAGCGAGGTGATCCAGCAGAACGCGGCGGCGACGCCCGCGACGATGAGGACGACGAGGAGGGGGTCCATGGGGTCAGCGTAGTGCTCCGCGCGGACACGCGTCGTCATGCGGGTTGTCTGTGGTCCGACCACACGCTATCGTGGTCGGACCCCCTTCGAAGACGGAGGACGCCGGATCCGACATCGACGAGGAGATCCGTGGCAGACACCCCGACTCCGCCCGCGCTCGCGCCCGCACGCGCGTGGCGCGTCGTGCTCGAGAAGATCGAGACCGACCTGCTCGACGGCACCCTCACGCCCGGTGACCGGCTCGCCCCCGAGCGGGAGCTCGCCGCGACGCTCGGCGTGGGGCGTTCCAGCGTCCGCGAAGCCTTGCGCGTGCTCGAGGTGATGGGGCTCATCCGCACCGGCACCGGGTCGGGGCCGACCTCCGGCGCCATCATCATCGCGACGCCCCAAGGCGGCATGTCGGCGCTGCTGCGACTGCAGGTCGCCGCGCAGGGCTTCCCGTTCGACGACGTCGTCGCCACGCGCCTCGTACTCGAGTCGGCCGTCGTCGACGCCCTCGCCGCCGACCCGGCGCGCTCGACCGCCCGAGCACGGGAGCTGCTCGACGCGATGGATGCCGACGACCTCACCACTCCCGAGTTCCTCGCCCTCGACGCCCAGCTGCACCTCGCCCTCGCCGAGGCATCGGGCAACGTCGTGATCGCGGCGATGATGGCCGGCCTGCGCACGGCGATCGAGTCGTACGTGCAGGCGGGCGCGGCGGGCATCGCGGAATGGGATGCCGCGGCAGACCGTCTGCGCCACGAGCACCAGGCGATCCTCGACGCCGTCGACGCGGGTGACCCGACGCTCGCCCGCACCCTCGTCCACGACCACATCGTCGGCTACTACGCAGCGGCGGGTCTCGCCCGCTCGACCGCCGCCCGCACCCAGATCTGACCCATCGGAGAGGTTTTCATGGTCACCCGCCAGTTCCCCAACCCCAAGGAGCTCCTCGAGCTCATGCAGTTCAAGAAGCCCGAGCTCGACGGCAAGCGGCGCCGCCTGGAGTCCGCGCTCACGATCTACGACCTGCGCGACATCGCGAAGCGCCGTACGCCGAAGGCCGCCTTCGACTACACCGACGGCGCGGCCGAGGGCGAGCTGTCGCTCTCGCGCGCGCGCCAGGCGTTCGAGGACATCGAGTTCCACCCCGACGTGCTGCGCCCCGCCGAGAACGTCGACATGTCGACGGAGATCCTCGGCGGCCCGTCCGCCATGCCGTTCGGCATCGCACCGACCGGCTTCACGCGGCTCATGCAGACCGAAGGCGAGGTCGCCGGCGCCGGAGCTGCCGGTGCCGCCGGCATCCCGTTCACGCTCTCGACGCTCGGCACGACGTCGATCGAGGGCGTGAAGGCGGCCAACCCGAACGGACGCAACTGGTTCCAGCTGTACATCATGCGGGACCGCGAGATCTCGTACAGCCTGGCCCGCCGCGCCGCCGAGGCCGGCTTCGACACGCTGCAGTTCACGGTCGACACGCCGGTCGCCGGCGCGCGCCTGCGCGACAAGCGCAACGGCTTCTCGATCCCGCCGCAGCTCACGCTCGGCACGATCGTCAACGCCATTCCGCGTCCGTGGTGGTGGTACGACTTCCTCACCACTCCGAAGCTCGAGTTCGCGTCGCTGTCGACGACCGGCGGCACCGTGGGGGAGTTGCTCAATTCGGCGATGGACCCGACCATCAGCTACGACGACCTCGCGATCATCCGTGAGATCTGGCCGGGCAAGATCGTGATCAAGGGGGTGCAGAACGTCGCCGACTCGAAGCGGCTCATCGATGCGGGCGTCGACGGCATCATCCTGTCGAACCACGGGGGCCGTCAGCTGGACCGCGCCCCCATCCCGTTCCGCCTCCTGCCTGAGGTCGTGCGCGAGGTCGGCAAGGACGCGACGGTCATGGTCGACACCGGCATCATGAACGGTGCGGACATCGTCGCCTCGATCGCCCTCGGTGCCAGGTTCACGCTCATCGGCCGCGCCTACCTCTACGGCCTAATGGCGGGCGGACGCCAGGGCGTCGACCGCACCATCGCCATCCTGCGCAGCGAGATCGAGCGCACGATGAAGCTCCTGGGCGTCTCCTCCATCGCCGAGCTCGAGCCGCGACATGTCACGCAGCTTCAGCGCCTGGTCCCCGTGGCGGTGTCGGCGCCCGCCGCCGAGGCGGCCGCGTCGGCCCCGCGCCCTCGCGCTGCCCGTGCCACGACGGCGTCGAACGCTGCGAAGACGGATGCTGCAGCATCCCGTCCTGCGAAGGCGCCGGCGTCGAAGAGCACCGGGCCGCGCGCCAAGGCCTGATCCTTCAGCCCTGAGATCGAAGAGGACGGGTCCCCGGTGGGACCCGTCCTCTCGGTGCATCCGGACGCGTCAGACGCGGACGGGAAGCGTGGGGATGAGCTGTTCGAGGTAGGCGACCGTGTCTTCCCAGCCGTCGACGGCCTGGCAGCGCACGCCCATCGCCAGGACGGGGTAGTCGTTGCCGTCGGGATCGAGACGGTCGCCGACGAACAGCATGTCGTCGAGGGAGATGCCGGTCTGCTCCGCGAGCTGACGCATGCCGTACGCCTTGTCGATGCCCCGCTCGGTGATGTCGACCGAGGTCGAGCCGCCCGAGCGCACCTCGAGATCGGGCAGCAGCGCTGCGACGGCGGCGCGAAGGCGGTTCTTCTTCTCGCCGGTCGGGTCCCACGCGGTCTTCGCCGCAACGGGAGCCTGCTGGCCGAGCGCTGAGAAGGTGATCTGCGAGCCGCGGTCCTCGAGGATGTCGCCCCATGTCTCGGACTCCCAGAGACCGAGACGGCGAGCTTCACCCTCGACGGCGGCGAGAGCGCGCGATTTCTGGTCGTCCGTCAGTGAGAGCTTGTACACCGTGACGACGTCGTCCGCGGTGAGCCGGTAGTACTGCGTGCCGCAGGTGGGAAGCAGGTGCAGACGCGCGAGGGCGTCGGCGGGGGCGTCGGGAAGGCGGTCGACGACCTGCGTCGTGAACTGCTGGAGCTGGCCGCCGGAGATGATCGCCACTTCCACACGCTCCGCGAGGGCGATCAGCAGTTCGCCGATGCGCGGGTCGATCTGGCTCTTGGATGGGGCGAGCGTGTCGTCGAGATCGAAGGCGACGAGAAGGGGCGGGGTGCTGCGGTCGACCATGGTGTCCGTCCTTTCACGCGAAAGGCCCCGCCTTGCGGCGGAGCCTCTCTGCTGTCGGGGTGACAGGATTTGAACCTGCGGCCTCTTCGTCCCGAACGAAGCGCGCTACCAAGCTGCGCCACACCCCGTTTTGCAACCCTCCGAGTCTAACCGATCGTCAGGGGTGCTGCTGACCACGGTCGTCTCGAGCTGATGATCGCGATGCCGAGGCTGAGGAGGGCGATCGCGATCCCCGCAGGCGCGCGCAAGGTGGCAGCATCCGTTCCCGTCGCAGCCAGCTCGGCAGGACGCGGCCCGAGCGGAGGCGGCGGCGCGTCGGCTGCCGCGGTTGGCGTGGGTGTCGGCGCGGGTGGGGGTGGAGGTGGGGCGAGCACGGCGACCTGCGAGGGCTCGCCGAACCGCTCGGTCCAGGCGAAGTCGGGGCCGGTGTGGGCGGCGACGGACGGGAGCTGGTCGGCGGCGGTCACGCTCCAGACGGCGGTGTAGTACCCCGGAGCGGTCATCTCCCACGACGACCTGACGGTGTACGGCGTTGTCGGACCGGTCCCGGGTTCGGTGGTGACCTCGAGCGTGCCGACGATGGCCTCCTCGCCCGGGACAGCCGCACCGGCGACGGGCTCGGCGTCGGTGCGGTACACGACCGCGCTCGCCGTGACCGGCAGGTAGGAACCGTCGTCGGCGCGCGGCCACGAGCCCTCCGCCGCGGTGAAGGCGACCTCGTCGACGTACGGCCCGCCGCGCGCGTCCCGCGCCGCGACCTGAGTCGAGATGGCCGGAGAGAACGGGGGGACGCGCGGCGCGGAGTCCGCTCCCGACACATCGAACCGCACGCGCTCCGCCGGGCCGGCGGTCTCCTGGCCGCCAGGGGTCGTGAAGTGCCGTACGGCGGAGGCGAGGCCGGCATCGAAATGGCCTGTTCCACTCACCGTGTACGGGCGCCCCTCGGCGGGTGGCACCGTGCGGATGCCGTACGTCGAGCCGGATGTCGCATTCTCGAGCGTCGGCGAGCCCGATTCCACGAAGACCGCGTCGGTGAGGGTGACGGTGCCGGTCGCCGCGCTGGTGGTGTCCACTCGGACCGTTCCGGAGCGGTGGTCCGCGGGATCCGTGGTGAACACGAGGCTTCCGCTCGCCGTCGATGGGCCCGGCGCCGCACGTGCGGCCTCGTCGTAGAAGGCGACCGCGCGCTCTTGGACGGCGCGGTCGTGCTGCGGGGAGAGCGCGGACATCGTCCAGTGGATAGCCCCGGCGAGCGAGTCGCCTCGGTAGCCGAAGGCATGCACGGTCTCTTCGTGGTTCGCGATCGCCTTCACGGCCCACGCGACCGCGGCGGCCTGGACGGGATCGTCGGTCTGGCCGTACGTCGTCACGAGGAGGTTGATCCCGGCGAGCTGCTGGGGTGAGAGGCCGGCCGCCGATCCGCTGATCCCGTGATCGGCGGTCTGCCCGGTCGGGGCAGGGGCTCCCGGTGTGATGCAGTAGGTGTGCACACCGCCGACGAGCATCGAGCCGTGCCACCCGTACGCGGAGATCGGCGCCCAGGTGCCGAACCCGGTGCCGCGTTCGGCGGCGTCGGCGCGGGATGGGGAGCCGATGCTCACCCACAGGACGGCCACGAAGATCGTGACGAGGAGCAGGTGCGCGGGCAGGCGCCGAGCGCGCCCGCGGAAGACGAGCCGCGGCTGATTCCGGGACGAGTCGGCCAGGGGCATGCTCACTCCGCTTCCTCGACGAGAGGCACGAACGGGGCGTGCCGGCCGAAGCCACGGGAGGAATGGGTGTCGCCGCGATCCGCCTCACCCGTCGTTGCGGAGCCGAACGACGCGCAGACGCCTGCGATCGCGAGGGCGATCAGGAGCGCGAACAGCTTGAGGCGTGTGGGAAGGACCCCGTGAACGGCCGTCGTGGCGAGGAGCGTGTTGCGGAGCGGGGTGTCGGCGGGTCGTGGGTGACGCGAAGCAGCCATGCATCGAGGATCGACGCCCCGCGCCGGCGGTGGCGGTCGAGGAGGGCGAACTGTGGACGACCGGTCGCCGAGGGCGATTGGGGAGGAACCCGAGCGGGCCGCCGGCGCTATGCCCGCGGAATCAGCGTGAGGAGCGAGGCCTCGGGACGGCAGGCGAAGCGCACCGGCGCGTAGATCGAGTGGCCGATGCCCGCGCTGACGTTGAGCGGCACCGTGCGGCCGTCCTGCTTCCACGCACTGAGTCCGCGCGCCTGACGCAGCGGGATGTCGCAGTTGGCGACGAGCGCGCCGACACCCGGGATGCGGACCTGGCCGCCATGCGTGTGGCCGCCGAAGATCACGTCGGCATCGAGATCGACGAAGTCATCGAGCACACGACGGTACGGCGCGTGGGTCACGCCGATCGACAGGTCGGCGGACTCCTCGCCGCGAAGCGCCGCCAGCGGCTCGGGGAGCGCCTCGAGGCGGTCCCAGTGACGATGGGCGTCGCTCACGCCGAACGCGGCGATGCGCAGGCCCGCAGCATCCAACGATCCGACCTTGTTGTTGAGGTCGAGCCAGCCGAGTTCTCGAGTGAAGTAGTCGTCCAGCGCCTCGGTGTCGAGCGGTTCCGCGGTGTGCTTGACCTTCGACGGACCGGTGAAGTACCGGAACGGGTTTCGAGGCGACGGCGCAGCGTGGTCGTTGGAGCCGTGCACGAAGACGCCGGGGACGCCGCGCAGCGGATCGAACGCCCGCCGCAGTCCCCGAAGGCCGTCGAAGTGGCCCATGTTGTCGCCGGTGTTGACGATCAGGTCGGGCTGGAGCTCGGCGAGCGCGGCGATCCAGCCCTGCTTGCGGTGCTGCCAGGGCGCCATGTGCGCGTCGGAGAGGTGAAGGAGGCGGATGGGCCTTGCGCCGGCGGGGAGCACGGGAACCTCATGGAAGCGGACCGTGAAGAGATAGCGCTCGATACCGATGCCCCAGATCGCCGCACCCGCGCCGACCGCCCCCACCGTGCCGAGCACGGTGAGGGCGGTGCGAGTCGCTGCGGAGCGCACTAGTCGTCGCCGTCGCCGTTGCCGGGTCCCCGGCCGCCCCCGCCGCAGATCGCGGCGGCGTAGTCGACGGAGATCGACGTGTTGCGGTTAACAACGGACCCGGCGGCCGGGTTGGTAGCGACTGCCTTTGTCTGCGCGCCGAGACTTGCATCCACCGTGCAGTTGCCGTCGCCGACGTTGCCGAAGCCGGCGCTGCGCAGCGCCTTCTTCGCGTCCTCGAGGGTGCTGCCAGACACGTTCGGCACAGCCACGCCCTCGCCGTTGCTGGGGTTGATCGTGACGGTGCTGCCGCCCGCGACCTTGCCCGCTCCGGGGTTCTGAGCCGCTACGACGCCTGCGGGCTGGTTGGAGTCGACCGGACCGCCGACCTCGACGGTGAACCCTGCCTCGGTCAGGATCGTCGTAGCCTCGTCGACCGACTTGCCGACGACGTTCGGCAGATCGGTGAGCTGGACCTTCGTCAGCTCGTTGTCAGGGGCGGCGAATTTGTCACCGCCATAGATGTCGTTCGCCACGCCCTGGATGGCCCGCGTGATGGGGAAGCGGATCTGGTTCAGGCGGTTGCCGTTGTAGGACGTCTTCGTGATGTCACCGCCACCCTGCACGTTGCCGACCCACGTCGCCGTTGCCACCTTCGTGCTCGACTCGACCATCCACGTCGTGATCTCTTCGTGCGTACCCGTCTTGCCGATGAGGGGGGTGCCGTCGCCCGGGTTGCCGCCGGTGCCGGTGCCGCCCGAGTTCATGACGCCCTGCAGCGCGTACGCCGCAGTCGCCGCGACGTTGGGGGCGATGACCTGGGTGCACGTGCGCGCCGGTTTGGCCAGCTCGTTGCCGTCGGAATCCGTCACGCGGTCGATCGCTTGCGGCTGGCAGTAGATGCCGTTGTTCGCGACGGTCGCGTAGGCCTCGGCCATCGCCATGGGCGAGACGAAGTTCGTGCCGATGATGGAGTTCAGGTTGGTCATCTCGACCTCGTTCCCGTTCCCCTGGGTCACGCCCATTCGCGTGGCGACGTTCTTGATGTCGCACAGGTCGAGCTTCTCCGCCATGGCGAAGAACCCGGTGTTGAGGGAGTCCTTCGTGAAGCGCATGGGCGTGCCCATGTAGCCCCTGTTGTTGCCGAAGTTCTTGATGAGGGTGTTCGACCCGTTGACCCAGTCACCCGAGCACGAGTTCTTCATCCTCTTGAAGACGTGCAGCGTACCGTTCAGGGTCTCGTTGACCGAATGCCCCTTCTCGAGCCAGTCGATGAGCGTGAACAGCTTGAACGTCGAACCAGCAGGGAACCCGCCCGACGTGCCGAATTTCGCGTCACCGGCGAAGACCAGCGATGCGTAGTTCGGGTCGCTCGAAAGCGAGGCATCCTCGCTAAATTTCGTGTTCTGCGCGATCGCGAGGACGCGCCCCGTGGTCGCTTCGATGCTCACGGAGGTTGCCCCGAAGCGGCCGGGAGAAGGAGTGGTGCTGCCGATCGGCATGTCGATCGCCGTGGGGGCGTACTTCGTCATCGCGTCCTGCGCCGTCGTCTGCACGCGGGTGTCGAGCGTGGTGTAGACGTTCAGCCCGCCGCGCTGCAGCAGCGCCCGGCGCTCGTCCTGCGTCGCTCCGAACGCTTCGTCGTTCAGGATCACGTCCTTCACGTACTGACAGAAGTACGCGGCGCCGCCCGCCGCCTGGCAGCCGGTGGTCGGCTCGACGATGCTCGGCGTGATGGGCCAGACTGCGGCCTCGACATACTGCTCGCGCGTGATCTTGCCGTCGTCGAGCATCCGGCTCAGCACGTAGAGCTGGCGCACCTTCGTCGAGGTGTAGCCGTCGGCGGCAGCCAGCTTCTGCTCTTCGGTGATCTCCCCGCTCGCCACGAGCGCGTCGAGGGCACCGAGCTTGGCGCCTTCGTCGATGACGCCGTCCGGCGCCTTGTTGAAGGTCGCGCCGTCGGAGCCGAAGATCGAGCCGCCCGGCTTGTCGATGCGGTAGTTGTTCGGGTTCTGCACCATGCCGGCGAGCGTCGCCGCCTGCGCGACAGTGAGGCTCGCCGCGTTGCTGTTGAAGTAGTGGCGTGCCGCGGCCTCGATGCCGTAGGTGATGCCGCCGAAGTTGGCGATGTTCATGTACCCGAGCAGGATGTCGTTCTTCGAGTATTTCTGCTCGAGGGAGATGGCGTAGCGCATCTCCTGCAGCTTGCGGGTGTATCCCTCCGAGCCCTCGGCCGTCGTGGCGTCGACCCAGCACTGGCGCAGCGCCGCGTCGCGGCTCATCTTCTCGATCGGCAGGCCGGTGGCCTCGTCTTTGACGATCTCGCCGGCCTCGTCGGTCTCGTACACCGTCGTGGCGTTCTGCTCGCACTTCTGGATCAGCACGTTCTTCACGTACTGCTGGCTGATCGACGAGCCGCCCTGCGTCTCGCCGCCGCCCTGCGCGTTGGACAGAAGGGCGCGCGTCGTTCCGATGAGGTCGATGCCGCCGTGCTGGTAGTAACGCGGGTCCTCACTGGAGAGAAGCGCGTCGTACATGACCGGGTTGATCTGGTCGAAGTTGACCGGGGTCCGGTCCTGTTCGAGGAACTTGGTCAGCAGTGTCTGCTCACCCGTCTCGGGGTTCGTGGCGTAGAAGTTGCTCGGGAGCATGAGCTTGTCGATCTCGAGGACGCTCGGGAGATTGTCGAACATCGTGATCGCGCGCTCTGCCGCGGTGCTCGTGATCGCGACCGCGGGGGTGACGGTCGCCGCAATGAGGACACCGGCTGCGGCACTGAGGCCGACGAGCCCGGCGAGTCCGCCGAGCACACCGGTGGCCGTGCGTTTGGTATCAGGCATAGGGTTGATCGTAAGGGAGATACCTGGGCGATCCATCAAGGACGCTCGGTCAACCGGGGTGTTTCCCAGCCTTCACCAGCCGTCCTTTCCGCACACTCGAGGAGTCGCGATGACGACGTGGGAGTACCTCACCACGCCCCTTCTGATCCACAACACCGCAGCGATCCTCAACAACTGGGGCAAGCAGGGCTGGGAGCTCGTTCAGGTGGTGCAGGGCCCCGAGGGCGGACTGGTCGCCTACTTCAAGCGCCCGTCCGGCGGCGGTCAGCAGAACGTGGGACTGGATGCCGCGGCCCAGGCCGCGAAGCAGTTCGAGGAGGCCTGAGGATGAGCGTGAGCGCCCGTCTCGCCGAGCTCGGCATCGACCTTCCCGACGTCGTTCCTCCCGTAGCCGCGTACGTCCCCGCGAAGGCGCACGGCGACCTCGTCTACACAGCCGGCCAGCTGCCGATGGTCTCCGGCGCGCTGCCGGCGACGGGCAAGGTCGGCGAGGGCCACGGACTCGTTCCGGCGTCCGACGCGAAGGCGTACGCGCGCCAGAGCGCCCTCAACGCACTCGCGGCCGCAGCGGACGCGGTCGGCGGCGTGGACCGGCTCACCGGCGTCCTCAAGGTCACCGGGTTCGTGGCATCCGTTCCCGAATTCACCGGCCAGCCCGGCGTGATCAACGGCGCGAGCGAGCTGCTCGGCGAGCTCTTCGGCGACGCCGGCACGCATGCACGTTCGGCGGTCGGTGTGCCGGTGCTCCCGCTGGACGCCCCCGTAGAGGTCGAGGTCGTCTTCTCGTACGCCTGATCGTCCTCGCCGCTCGTTGAGCGAGCGAAACGAGTCGAAACGCCCCGGACATTGCGCAAGGTCCGGGGCGTTCCGACTTCGAGCGCCGGAGCGCCCTTCGCTCAACGAGCGGGGGCTTTCACTACTTGACCTGCGCGGAGATCACCGACATGACGGCGGTGTCGGCGAGGGTGGTCGTGTCGCCGACCTCGCGACCCTCGGCGACGTCGCGGAGCAGGCGACGCATGATCTTGCCGGACCGGGTCTTGGGCAGCTCGCCCACGATGTAGACGTCGCGGGGACGCGCGATCGGGCCGATCTGCTCGCCGACCCACAGCCGCAGGTTCTGCGCGAGGCCGTCGGGGGAGTGCGCGTCGAGGTAGGACTGCTTGATGATGACGAAGGCGACGACCGCCTGGCCGGTGGTCTCGTCCGAGGCGCCCACGACCGCCGCCTCGGCGACCGCCTCGTTGCCCACCAGCGCCGACTCGATCTCGGTGGTCGACAGGCGGTGGCCGGACACGTTCATGACGTCGTCGACGCGGCCGAGCAGCCACACATCCCCGTCATCGTCGAGGCGGGCCCCGTCGCCGGCGAAGTAGTAGCCCTGCTTCTGGAACTTCTCCCAATAGGTTTCGACGAAGCGCTCAGGGTCGCCCCAGATGCCGCGCAGCATGGACGGCCACGGCTCAGTGATGACGAGGAGTCCGCCGTTGCCGTTGCCGACGTGCGTGCCGTCCTCGTCGACGACGTCGATCGAGATGCCGGGCAGCGGCACCTGTGCCGAACCGGGCTTGGTCTCGGTGACACCGGGAAGGGCCGACACCATGATCGAGCCGGTCTCGGTCTGCCACCACGTGTCGACGATCGGCGCCGTCTTGCCGCCGATGATCTTGCGGTACCACATCCACGCCTCGGGGTTGATGGGTTCGCCCACCGAGCCGAGCAGGCGCAGCGACGACAGGTCGAACTGCTTCGGTATCGCCCGGCCCAGCTTCATGAACGAGCGGATTGCGGTCGGCGCGGTGTAGAGCACGGTCACCCCGTACTTCTGCACGATCTCCCACCAGCGGCCGGGGTGCGGGGCATCGGGCGTGCCCTCGTAGAGCACCTGCGTCGCGCCGTTCGCGAGCGGGCCGTACGTGACGTAGCTGTGCCCAGTGATCCAGCCGATGTCGGCGGTGCACCAGTACACGTCGGTCTCGGGGTGCAGGTCGTGCACGACCTTGTTCGTGAACGCCGACTGGGTCAGGTAGCCGCCCGACGTGTGCAGGATGCCCTTGGGCTTGCCGGTGGTGCCCGACGTATAGAGGATGAACAGCGGGTTCTCAGCGGGGAAGGGCTGCGCCTCGTGCTCGCCGGACGCGGCGGTGACCACGTCGTGCCACCACAGGTCGCGGCCCTCGGTCCAGTCGACGTCGTTCTCGCCGCGCTTGACGACGAGCACGTGCTCGACGGTCTCCTGCACGCCGGTGCCGCGGTCGCCGAGGGCGAGGTCGACGGCGGGCTTGAGCGGGGAGACCTTGCCCTTGCGGTACCCGCCGTCGGCGGTGATGACGAGCTTTGCGCCGGCGTCGTCGATGCGGGCCCGCAGGCTGTCGGCCGAGAAGCCGCCGAACACGACGGAGTGGATGGCGCCGATGCGCGCGACGGCGAGCATCGAGGCGACCGCCTCCGGGATCATCGGCAGGTAGATCGCGACGCGGTCGCCCTGGCCGATGCCGAGGCCCTCCAGCACGTTCGCGAGACGCTTGACCTCGTCGGTCAGCTCGGCGTAGGTGACGCGACGCTCGTCGCCTGGCTCGCCCTCCCACAGCAGCGCGACGCGGTCGCCGTTGCCTGCCTCGACGTGGCGGTCGAGGCAGTTGTACGCGACGTTGAGCTCGCCGTCGGCGAACCACTGCGCGAACGGCGGGTTCGACCAGTCGAGCACCTCGGTGAAGGGCTTGTGCCAGTGCAGATCGCGCGCCTTGTCGGCCCAGAAGCCGAGGCGGTCGGCCTTCGCCTCTTCATACAGCTCCGCCGTCGCGATCGCGTCGGCGGCGAAGTCGTCAGTGGGCGCGAAGCGCCGGTCCTCGTTGAGCAGGTGGTCGATCTGGCTGGTGGCTTGCGTGAGAGGGGTCTGTTCGCTCATGGGAGCGCGCTCCTTTGCGGGCTTGGTCGAGGCCGAGGGGTGTCGGCGAGTCTGCCAGGAAATGTACCCACCACCGCCCGAAGCGACTACCCCCGATAGTAGGGGGCGCCGCATACATCGACCCAGACCGATATATCGGTGAGAATCCTCTCCTTTTCGTTTTGTCGGGACCCATGCCTCGCCTATGCTGACCGGTGGCCGAACATCGATTCTGGCATTGCGGCACCCGACGTCACCCCCCGAATTCGGGGCCGCGCTTGGCGGCATCCCATTCCCCCCATGGGATGCCGCCTTTCCTTCTTGGGAGCGGTTCCGCGGCCCGTCCCGCGCCGGCGCCGGCTCCTCCCCAGCGGCGGTGACCGCCCTGCTCTCCACCGATGACCAGGATCACCGCCGGCAGGGGTGGAGGTCTCCCTACCGTCGGAGCATGTCCGCACCGTTCGTCGTCCGTCGCCGCTCCGCGGCCTCGCTCGCTCCCGGCGCGAAGGGACGGACGGATGCTTCGCCCCGGCCGGCGTCCGCTGCGCGGGCGTCCGCTCCGTCGGCTGTTGCACCGCCCGCCGCGGCGGGCGCGTGGGTGCCTCACCGGGGCGGTGCCGACGGGGCGACGCGGGTGGCGAAGTCGGCGTCGCTCCACAGGCTCGGTGAGGCGGCGACACCCCCGGCGAGCCCGGCCCGCACGACCGCAGCGGCCTTCGCGCACAGTTCGGCGCAGCGGCATCGCGTCCTCGATCCGTTCGCGGCATACCTCGACGACCCCGAGGTCACCGACCTGTTCGTCAACGGCGCGGCGGGTCTGTTCGTCGATCGCGGAGCCGGGGTCGTGCCGGCGCGGGAATGGCGGGCGACCGAAGATGAGGTGCGCGATCTCGCGGTGGCGCTCATCGGCCTCGGTGGGCGGCACATCGACGACGCCGCTCCGTGCGTGGACGTGCGCCTCGACGGCGGCATCCGCGTCCACGCCGTGCTGCCGCCCATCGCCCCGGAGGGCACGGTCCTGTCGATCCGCGTGCCGCGCCTCGGCGCTGCGACGCTCGATGACCTGCAGCGCACGGGCATGTTCGACGAGGACGTGCGCCGACGGCTGGCCGACGCGATCGCGGGACGCGCGAACCTCCTGGTGTCCGGCGCCGCCGGCGCGGGGAAGACCACACTGCTCGCGGCGCTGCTCGCGGAGGCACCCGCCCACGAGCGCATCGTCACGATCGAGGATGTCGCCGAGCTGCGCATCGCGCATCCGCACCACGTCCGCCTCGAGGCGCGTCAGCCCAACATCGAAGGATCCGGCGGCGTCGGGCTTGCGCGGCTGGTGCGTGAGGCGCTGCGTATGCGGCCCGACCGGCTCGTGGTGGGGGAGTGCCGTGGCGAAGAAGTCCGGGAGCTGCTGGCGGCACTGAATACCGGCCACGACGGCGGAGCCGGCACGGTGCACGCGAACGGACTCCACGACGTGCCCGCCCGGCTCGAGGCGCTCGGTGCACCCGCCGGACTCGACGATCGCGCACTCGCCCGCCAGGCCGCCACCGCGATCGGGCTCGTCGTTCACGTGGAGCGGAGCGCGGACGGCTCCCGCCGCATCGCCGGAGTCGGTCGCCCGTTCGTCGCTGAAGACGGGCGTCTGGCCATCGAGGAGGAGCGATGGGATTCTCGCTGACGCAGCGCGCGCCGCAGGCCCGGGCGCTGTCGCGACGCCCTCCCTCGTCGCGACTACCGGCAACGTCCCGGTTCGGAGCGTCGTCCCGCTTTCGGGCGTGGTCCCGACCCCCGGCGTCATCGGCCGACGTGGCGGAGACTGTCCTGCGGCTGGCGGTGCTGCTGCAGGCGGGGGTGGCGCCTGCCCGCGCGTGGGAGCATCTCGCTCTCGCCGGCGACCCGGCGGCTCAGCACGTCGCATCGGCGATCGGACGAGGTGTGCCGCTGCCTGAGGCGATCGCCACCGCGGGGTCCGGCGCGTGGCGCGAGGTCGGCGTCGCGTCTCAGGTCGCGGTGGTCGTGGGAGCGCCGCTCGCCGAGTGCCTGCGCGGACTGGCCGCGGCGCTGCGCGACGCGCAGGAGGCGGCCGACGACGTGCGGGTGGCCCTCGCCGAGCCCGCGGGAACGGCTCGGCTCATGAGCTGGCTCCCGCTCGTGGCGGTGGGGCTGGGCGCTGCACTCGGGTTCGACACGTTCGGCACCCTGTTCGCGAACCCGCTCGGGGTGGCCTGTCTCGCCGGAGGCGCCGTGCTGATCCTCGCCGCTCGCCGCTGGACGACGCGGCTCGTGCGCGCAGCCGTGACGTCCGGGGGCGCGCCAGGCCTCGACGCGGAGCTGATCGCGATCGCGCTGAGCGGCGGGGTCTCCATCGATCGGGCCCGGGCGGTCGTGCGGGAGGCGCGCCAACGAGGAAACCCCGGCGAGAGCTCCGTTCCGCAGGCCCGCTCCGCGCACGAAACAGCCCACCTGGAAGAGGAGTCCGGCAGATCGGACGATGTGGACGCCGTGCTGGCGCTGTCGCGGACGGCGGGCGTGCCCGCAGTCGAACTGCTGCGGGCTTCGAGCGCCCACGCCCGGCATCGCGCGCGCGTCGAAGCCCGCCTGCGTGCGGCGCGGCTCTCGTCTCGGCTGCTCATTCCGCTCGGCGTGTGCACGCTGCCGGCCTTCCTCCTTCTCGGAGTCGCGCCCATGCTGCTCAGCGTCATGTCGACGATGTCGGTCTCGCTGTGAGGGACCGGCTCGCGACCCCGGGACCACCCGCGACTGACCGTCGCCGCCCCTCAGACCGTGCCCGACCCACGAATCCATCGAACGGAGAACCCCATGTCCCTGTGCCGAGCCGACCGAGTCGTGCCCCCTCTCACGCGTCGCCGTGCCGAACGCCTCTTCACGCCGCGCGACGCCGACAGCGCGTGGGCCGACGACACCGGAGCCGCGACGGCCGAGTACGCCATCGCGACGATGGCAGCCGTCGCCTTCGCCGGGCTGCTGGTCGTCATCATGCGGTCCGACGAGGTGCGCACCATCCTCACCGATCTCGTACGACGCGCGCTCACGGTGGCGTGATGCGCCCGCGGCTGGGCGACGACCGCGGTGCGGTCGTCGCCGAGTTCGCGGTCGCCCTCCCCGCGGTCGTCCTCGTGCTGGTCCTCGGCGTGGGCGCGCTCGCCGCAGCGTCCCGGCAGGTGCGGCTGCAGGACGCGGTGGCGGATGCCGCACGCCTGAGTGCTCGCGGCGAATCCGACCAGCGCGTCCGCGATGCCGTGGCGACGACGGTGGGCGAGGCATCCGTCGAGATCACCCCTCGAGGCGATCTCGTGTGCGTGTCGGCAACCGCGTCGGCGCTGTTCGGGGTGCGGGTCACGGCCGCCGGGTGCGCATTGGCGGGTGGGCTGTGATCCTGCCGCGTGCCTTCGTCACCCCGCCGGCGAGCGGGCGCTGCTGATGGCGGGGACGATGGCGGCGGTCGGGATCATCTCCGCCGCAGCCCTGCTCGCGGTGGGGCTCGCCGGCGCCGGCGCTGCCGCTGCCGCGAGCCAGCGACTGGCCTCGGCGGCGGACGCCGGGGCGCTGGCCGCGGCGGACGCGGCGTCGGGGGCGATTCCCGGTGTCCCGTGCGATCGGGCGGCCGAGGTCGCGGGCACGTTCGGCGCTGTCGTCGAGGCGTGCGAGCTCGACGAGCTGATCGCGACGGTCACCGTCTCGATGCGCCTCGGACCGGTCGCCGCACGGGCATCGGCTCGTGCGGGGCCGCCGCCCTGATCCCGTCTCACAGCGCCCGCACCGGGAACTGGCGTGTATGGTTTGCGTCGAAGAAAGGACGCCCCCGTTGGCAGAAGGCAAGAAGCTCGTCATCGTCGAGTCACCGACGAAGATGAAGTCGATCCAGGGGTACCTCGGCGATGGCTACGAGGTGCTCAGCTCGGTCGGGCACATCCGCGACCTGGCGGACAAGCGCGACATCCCGGCCGACAAGAAGCAGGCCTATGGGAAGTACTCGATCGACATCGACAACGGCTTCGATCCCTATTACGTCGAGAGCGAGCGCGGAAAGAAGACGGTCGCCGAACTCAAGCGCGCGCTGAAGGGGGCGGACGAGCTCCTGCTCGCCACCGATGAAGACCGCGAGGGTGAAGCCATCGCGTGGCACCTTCTGCAGACGCTCAAGCCCAAGGTTCCCGTCAAGCGCATGGTGTTCCACGAGATCACCAAGGACGCGATCCAGGCCGCCGTCGGCAACACGCGCGAGCTCGACCTCGCGCTCGTCGACGCGCAGGAGACCCGCCGCATCCTCGACCGGCTCTACGGCTGGGACGTCAGCCCGGTGCTCTGGTACAAGGTGCAGCAGGGAACATCGGCCGGACGTGTGCAGTCGGCGGCGACGCGCCTCGTGGTCGACCGCGAGCGCGAGCGCATGGCGTTCGTGTCGGCCTCGTACTGGGACATCGAGGCGCTCGCCGCGCCGAACCGCCCACAGGGGATCGACGAGTCGTTCTCGACCCGCCTCGCCCGCGTCGACGGCGCGGTGCTCGCCCGCGGCACCGACTTCGACGACCGCGGTGAGCTGAAGAAGGCCGTGCTGGTCCTCGACGAGGCCCAGGTGCGCGAACTCGCCGCCGCCATCGAGGCCGCGGCCGAGGCATCCGTCACCGCCCTCGAGTCCAAGCCGGGAACCCGCAGCCCCAAGCCCCCGTTCACGACCTCGACCCTCCAGCAGGAGGCCGGTCGCAAGCTCTCGATGAGCGCCAAGCACGCCATGGGCGTCGCGCAGCGTCTCTATGAGAAGGGGTACATCACTTATATGCGCACCGACTCGACCGCGCTGTCGACGCAGGCCGTGCAGGCCGCGCGCGAGCAGGCCGTCGTGATGTACGGCGACAAGTCGGTGCCGCCGAACCCGCGGAGCTACCGCAACAACAGCAAGAACGCGCAGGAGGCGCACGAGGCCATCCGCCCGTCGGGGGAGACGTTCCGCACGCCGTCGGAGGTGTCGGGACAGCTCGACCGCGACGAGCTGCGCCTGTACGACCTCATCTGGAAGCGCACGATGGCCAGCCAGATGTCGGACGCGAAGTACGAGACCACGACCGTGACCCTCGAGGTCTCGGCGGCCGGCCGTCGCGCCGAGTTCACGGCATCCGGAACCGTCTACACCTTCAAGGGATTCCTCGAGGCCTATGAGGAGGGCCGCGACGAGAAGCGCGGCGACAGCGACAAGGCCGACGACCAGTCGCTCCCCGCGATGGCCGTCGGTGACGTGCTGCGCCTGCGCGACGTCGAGCCGAAGGGCCACGCGACGAGCCCCAAGCCGCGATACACCGAGGCGAGCCTCGTCAAGGCGCTCGAGGAGAAGGGCATCGGCCGCCCCTCGACGTTCGCGAGCATCATCGACGTCATCCTCAACCGCGGCTACGTCACCAAGCGAGGCCAGGCGCTCATCCCGAGCTGGCTCGCGTTCAGTGTGGTGCGTCTGCTGGAACAGCACTTCGCCGACCTCGTCGACTACGACTTCACGGCGGCGCTCGAGGACGACCTCGACGCGATCGCCCGCGGCGAGCAGAAGCGTCAGGACTGGCTGCAGGAGTTCTACTTCGGCTCGACCGACCACGTGGGCCTCCGCAACATCGTGGACAACCTCGGCGAGATCGACGCTCGCGCCCTCAACTCGACGCCCATCGGAGACGTCGCGACGTTGCGGTTCGGCAAATACGGCCCGTATCTCGAGGTGCCCGACAAGGAGAGGCCGGAGGCCGAGCCCCGGCGCGTCAACATCCCCGAGGACCTCGCCCCCGACGAGCTCACTCCGGCGCGAGCGCAGGAGCTCATCGACGCCCCGGTCGCGGGCGACCGCGTGCTGGGCGAGAACCCCGCCAACGGCAAGCTCGTCGTCGTGAAGGACGGCCGCTTCGGTCCCTACGTGCAGGAGGCCGACCCGCCCGCCGAGGAGAACGTGGACGAGGAGACCGGCGAGGTCGTCCCCGTCGAGCCGGAACCCGCGCCGAAGAAGCGCGGCGCGAAGAAGGAGGCCGCGCCGAAGCCGCGCACGGCGTCGCTCTTCAAGTCGATGTCGGTCGACACGATCGACCTCGACACCGCGCTGAAGCTGCTGGACCTGCCGCGCACGGTCGGCATCGACCCCGAGACGGAAGCCCCGATCACCGCCCAGAACGGCCGGTACGGCCCGTACCTGAAGAAGGGCACCGACTCCCGCACGCTGCAGAGCGAGCAGCAGATCTTCGACATCACCCTCGAGGAGGCGCTGGCGGTCTACGCGCAGCCGAAGTACGGCGCACGGGGCGCTTCATCTGCGCTCAAGGAGTTCGAAGCCGACCCCACGAGCGGCAAGCCGATCAAGCTGAAGGACGGCCGCTTCGGACCGTACGTCACCGACGGCGAGACCAACGCGACGATCCCGCGCGGCGAGGACGCGATGGAGGTCACGTTCGAGCGCGCGGTGCAGCTGCTCGCCGACAAGCGCGCGAAGGGCCCGGCCAAGCGCCCGGCGCGCCGCACGACGACGACGCGCAAGCCCGCGGCGAAGAAGTGACGGGCCCCGGCCACACCGCGAGAGGGCTGTTCGTCACGTTCGAGGGCGGCGACGGCGTCGGCAAGACGACGCAGGCTGCGCTCCTCGACGCTTGGCTGACGGATGCCGGACGCACCGTCGTGCGCACGCGCGAGCCCGGCGGCACCGAGGTCGGCGTGCTCATCCGTGACATCGTCCTCCATCATCGCGGCGAGGTCGCCCCGCGGGCCGAGGCTCTCCTGTACGCCGCCGACCGGGCGCACCACATCGAGACGCTCGTCCGCCCCGCCCTGGCCAGGGGCGATGTCGTGATCCAGGATCGCTACCTCGACTCCTCCGTCGCGTATCAGGGCGCCGGGCGCGTCCTCGGGCGCGACGAGGTGCGCGACCTCTCGCTGTGGGCGACGGGGGGACTCCTTCCCGATGTCACGGTGCTCCTCGACCTCGACCCCGCATCGGCCCGCGAGCGTCTCGACGCCGACGACAAGCCGTTCGACCGTCTCGAGGCCGAGAAGGAGCACTTCCACGCCCGGGTGCGGGAGGAGTTCCTGGCGCTCGCCGCCGCCGAGCCCGGGCGCTTCCTTGTGCTCGACGCCGCGTTGCCGCCCGCCGAGCTCGCCGCGGCCGTGCGCGCGCGTGTGGAGCCGCTGCTCGCATGAGGCGAACGCTCGGCGTATGCACAGCCGGTGTCCGGCGCCACGGTTAGGCTGGTCGGCATGGACCCGGTCGCCGCTGTCGCTGGGGCGTCTCCCGCGACGGACGACCAGGCATTCCCCTGGGGCGACGTGTGGGGGCAGCCCGAAGCCGTGGCCGCGCTCAAGGAAGCAGCATCCGATCCCGCGTCGATGACCCATGCGTGGCTCATCACCGGCCCTCCCGGCTCCGGTCGGTCCACGCTCGCCCACGCCTTCGCGGCAGCTCTCATCGCCGAGCCCGGTGACGAGCGCGCGATGCACCAGGTGCTCGCCGGCACCCACCCCGACCTGACGGCGCTGCGCACCGAGGGCGTCATCATCTCGATCAAGGACGCCCGCGCCCTCGTCGAGCGGTCGTATTTCGCGCCGTCGCTCGGGCGCTACCGCGTCATCGTCATGGAAGACGCCGACCGCATGGCCGAGCGCACGTCGAACGTGCTGCTGAAGGCGCTCGAAGAGCCGCCCGAGCGCACCGTCTGGGTGCTGTGCGCGCCGAGTGATGCCGACCTCCTGCCGACGATCCGCTCCCGCGTGCGCACGCTGCGCCTGCGCGAGCCTGACGTCGCGGACGTCGCCGAGCTCATCGTGCGGCGAAGCGGCGTCGATCCGGCGATCGCGGAGCAGTCCGCTCGCCACGCGCAGCGCCACATCGGCATGGCGCAGCGACTCGCGACGGATGCTGCGGCCCGCGCGCGTCGCGATGCCACGCTGCGCGGCGTGCTCGCGGTGCGCGGCGTGGGAGACGCGGTGGAGGTCGCCGGCGCGATCGTCGCCGCCGCCACCGACGACGCGAAGGCGCTCACCGCGGAGCGCGACGAAGCGGAGCGCGCCGGTCTCCTGCGCACGCTCGGCATCGCCGAGGGCGGCGCCATCCCGCCTGCTGTGCGCTCGCAGCTCTCGGCCCTCGAGGACGAGCAGAAGCGCCGTGCCACGCGCAGCCTGCGCGACGGCATCGACCGCGTCCTCACCGACCTCGAGTCGATGTTCCGCGACGTGCTGCTGCTGCAGTTCGGGCGCGACACCGACCTCATCAATCGCGAGCTCGAGCCCGAACTGCGTGCCCTCGCTGCCGCGTGGACGCCCGAGCGCACGCTGACGGTCGTCGACCGCATCGGCGTCACGCGCGAGAACCTCGAATTGAACGCCGCGCCCGCTCTGGCGCTCGAGAGCATGCTCGTCACCGTCGCGAGCGGAAGGATCCCGTGAAACCGACCCGCCCCCGCCGACGGAGTCGCGCGGCAGCCGTCGTCGCCGGCCTGGTCGCCGCATCCGTGGTCCTCAGCGGCTGCCTGTCGGCGATGATCCCCGACGCGTCGCCCCGGCCGTCCTCCAGCAAGGCCGCCGATACGGAGGGCGTCGCAGAGAACCTGCTGCCGTACTACGAGCAGACGCTCGACTGGTCGGGCTGCAACGAGACCTTCGACTGCACGACGGTGACGGCGCCGCTGGACTGGGCCGACCCGACGAAGGGCGACATCGAGCTGTCCGTCATCCGCAGCCGCGCCGAGGGCACCGACGATCCCATCGGATCTCTGCTGACCAACCCGGGCGGTCCGGGCGCGAGCGGTGTGGCGCTGATCCGCGACTCGGTCTCGTTCGCGGTGAGTGGGCCGGTGCGTCAGCAGTTCGACGTCATCGGCTTCGATCCGCGCGGTGTGGGTGAGTCGACGTCGGTGACCTGTTACGACGCGTCCGACATGGACGCCTACCTCTACGACATCCCCGCGAACGCTCGGGGAACGGATGCGTGGACCGACGAGCTCCTCGAACGACACCGGGACTTCGGCGAGGCCTGCGACGAGAACAGCGACGGCATCCTCCCGTTCGTCACGACGGAGAACGCCGCCCGCGACATGGACCTGCTGCGCGCGGTGCTCGGCGACACGGAGCTGAACTACCTCGGCTACTCATACGGCACGTTCCTCGGCGCGACCTACGCGAAACTGTTCCCCCAGAAGGTGGGACGACTCGTGCTCGACGGTGCGATCGACCCGTCCGTCTCCGGGCTGGATGTCGGGATCACCCAGGGCGTCGGATTCGAGTCGGCGCTGCGCGCGTACATGGCTGACTGCCTGACGGACGACGAGTGTCCCTTCCGCGGCACCGTCGACGAAGCGATGGCCGACCTGGGCGCGCTTCTGGCCGGCGTCGACCGCGACCCCATCCCGAACGCGGACGGCCGCACGCTGGGCGCGGACTCGCTGATGACCGCGATCGTCGCCGCCCTCTACTCGCAGGACAGCTGGAGCTACCTCACGACGGCGCTCACCGACATCTTGCAGGGCAACGCCGAGATCGCCTTCCAGCTCGCCGACTTCTACAACAACCGCCAGGACGGCACGTACCTCGACAATCAGACCGAGGCGTTCCGCGCCTACAACTGCATGGACTACCCCGTCGACGCCACCGAGCAGGAGCAGGCCGACGCGACGGCGCTCCTCGAGGCCGAGGCCCCGACCGTGGCGCCGTACTGGCAGGGCCCCGATCCCTGTGAGGTCTGGCCCTACCCGCCCACCGGTGTGCGCGAGCGCATCACCGCCGACGGCGCAGCGCCCATCGTCGTGGTGGGCACGACGAACGACCCGGCCACGCCGTACGAGTGGTCGGTGTCGCTGGCCGAGCAGCTTTCCTCCGGCGTGCTGGTGACGCGGGTCGGCGAGGGCCACACCGGTTACAACAAGGGCAACGCATGCGTCGACTCCGCCGTCGAGACGTACCTGCTCGACGGCACGCCTCCGCAGGACGACCTGCGCTGCGAGTGACCCGCGACACATGAGGAGTGCGGATGCCCCGGCACGGGGCATCCGCTCTCCTTCTTCGGGACACCGGGTCCGCCCGGAGTGGATCGAGTCCGCAACGGATGGCTCGACCGCCGTGGTTCGCGAGCACCGCCGTGACCCTGTAAGATCGTTGCTTGTGCGTCGCGCAAGCGAGGCCGGCCACCTTAGCTCAGTCGGCAGAGCGAATCACTCGTAATGATTAGGTCAAGGGTTCGATTCCCTTAGGTGGCTCAGAACCGGAACGGCCGCGGACAGCGGCCGTTTTCCGTATCCGAAGGACGGTGATGCGGTGTCTCAGGCGATCGACGCCCTCGCCGAGATCTTCTCGTGGATCGGATTCGGCGTGGGGGCCCTCCTCGCGGGCGTCGCGCTCATCATGTACCTCTTCGACGGCACCTGGCTGCCGGTGCGCGCGGTCGTCGAGAGCGGCCCGAACGGCCGGCTCGTCCGCTGGTTCGACGAGGACGGCGGCGTCGGCGAGGCGCACCTCACGCACGAACAGGACCACCACATCGGCGACGCGGACATGGCCGACATCTTCGTGCGCCGCGGATCGCGCAATCGGATGCGGCTGACCCAGGGGTCCCCGGCGGTGCGCGCCGTCGCCCGCCTGGCGATCGGGATGCTCGCGCTCGGCGTGGTGGCGCTCGTCACGTCACTCGTGATGCTGTTCGTGCGCGGCTGATCCGCAGACTCGCCGGCGGGGGCCCGTCGGCTCTATGCGACGGCCAGCATGCCGCCCGCCACCAGGGCGAGGCCGAGGCCCACCCACTGCACCGCCGCGACCCGCTCCCGCAGCACGATCGCCGCGAGCAGGATCGTGCCGGCTGGGTAGAGCGCGGTGAGCGCCGACACCACTGCCAGGTCGCCCGTCCGCAGCGCGAAGAGGGCGAGGGCGTTGGCGGCGGCATCCGCGATCCCGCACGCGACCGCCAGCCACCAGGCCTGACGAGTCGTCGCGATCACGCGTCCGACCCCCGTCGTGGCGTGTTCGAGGTCCGCGTGCCCACTGGGCGCCGCGCCGAGCGGGAGTCCCGCGACTTCGAGCACCGACCGCGCGCGATCGCCGCGCCGGAGGGCCGCGAAGGCCAGCACCCCCACGATGGTGGACGTCACGACACCGCTGGTCGCGCGGCTCGTCACCAGCGGCACGAGCCCGCTGTCGGCGGAGGTCTGATCGAGCACGATGAGGAACGCGCCGATCGCAAGCCCCGCTCCGACGGCCATCGCGAGGCCGCGGGCGCTCGGGCGGACGATCTTCTCGCCGGGGATGAAGCCCACGAGCACGACCGCGACGAGCGCCACGCCGAGTCCGGCGTAGCCGATCGGCGCCAGCGCATCGTCGTTCGCCAGCAGCCCCCAGAGCATCGGTGCGACGGCCGACACGACGGCGGTCAGCGGCGACAGGATGCTCATCGGGCCGATCGCGAGGCACGCGTACAGCAACGCGATCGCGACCACGCTGAAGAGGCCGCCGAGCACGCCCCATGCCATGTCGGGCGCCGACCACACGCCGGCGAACAGCGGCTGGGCGACGAGCAGGGCACCGAGTCCTGAGAGCGCGGCGACGGCCGTCACCACGATCGAGCGCAGGCGCCGGGCCGCGAGGCCGCCGAGGAAGTCCGCAGAGCCGTACACGATGGCGCCCACGAGGGCGATGGCGGCGGAGAGCATCGCGACCAGCATAGAAGCGCCGTGAGCGACCTCGACCGCGCCAGAAAGATGCCGACTGGTCGAGCCCCACCATATCGCTAGATAAGCTAGCAATATGACCTCGGCTCACCATGCGAACCGTCGCCTTTCGGGATGGCTCCGGATCGGCATCCCCGCCCTCCTCGTCCTCATCTGGCTCGCGGCCGGATCGATCGGCGGACCGTACTTCGGCAAGGTCGACGAAGTGTCGAGCAACGACCGCTCATCGTTCCTGCCGGAGAGCGCCGATGCGACGCAAGTGAACGAGAGGCTCGCGGGGTTCCTTGGCGGTGACAGCATCCCCGCGCTCGTCGTGGTCACCGGCGACGGCGAGCTCTCCGACGACGATCTCGCCGACGTGCAGAACCTTGCCGACGACATCGCCGACGTCGACGGCGTGCAGTCGGACGTGTCTCCGCCCATCCTGTCGGACGACGGCGAGGCCGTGCAGATCTTCGTGCCGATCGACGCGTCGGGCGAGGTGGGGCCGACCGTGGAGGAGATCCGCTCGCTCGTCGCCGAGGACCTCCCGTCCGATCTCGAAGGCTGGGTCACCGGCCCCGCCGGCTTCACCGCCGATCTCGTCGAGGGCTTCCTCGGGATCGACGGGCTCCTCCTCGGCGTCGCGCTGCTCGCCGTGTTCCTGATCCTCGTGATCGTCTACCGCTCACCGCTTCTGCCCGTCCTCGTGCTGCTGACGTCGATGTTCGCGCTGTGCGCCGCCCTGCTGACCGTGTGGTGGCTCGCGCATGCGGGGATCGTCGTTCTGAACGGCCAGGTGCAGGGCATCCTCTTCATCCTCGTGATCGGCGCGGCGACCGATTATGCCCTGTTGTACGTCGCCCGCTTCCGCGAATCCATCGCGACGGGGATGACCAAGTGGGATGCTGCGCTCTCGGCGTGGCGCGGAGCCTTCGAGCCGATCCTGGCCTCGGGCGGCACGGTGATCGCGGGCCTGATGTGCCTGCTGCTCTCCGACCTCGCGACAAACCGCGCCCTCGGACCGATCGCCTCCATCGGGATCGTGTTCTCGATGCTGTCGGCCCTGACCTTCCTGCCGGCGCTCCTCGCGCTGTGCGGACGTGCAGCGTTCTGGCCCTTCATCCCGAAGGCGCCGATCGCGATGATCCCCGACGACCTCACTCAGCCGGTCAAGGGCCTCTGGCCGCGGCAGGCCCGCTTCGTCGCCCGCCACGCGCGGATCGTGTGGATCGCCAGCACGATCGTGCTGCTCGCCGGTGCCGTGGGAATCACGCAGCTCAAGGCCGACGGCGTGCCCACGAGCGACCTCGTGCTCGGCTCCTCCGAAGCCCGAGACGGCCAGGAGGTGCTCGCCGAGCACTTCCCGGCCGGCTCCGGATCGCCGGTGTACGTGATCGTGCCCGAGGAGGACCTCGCCGACACGGTCGCCGTGCTCGACGAATCCGAAGGAATCGAATCGGTCTCGGTCGCCTCCGAGGACTCTCCCACGGGGCAGGCGCAGGTCGAGATCCAGAACGGGGAGCCGGTGTTCACCGCGGTCGGGCCGCCCGGCACTCCGGCGCCCGAGCCGACGGTCTCCGAGGGCGACGTGCTGGTGATCGGGACGCTGACGGATGCTGCCGACTCCGTCGCCGCGGAAGACACCGTGCGCGAGCTCCGTGCCGACCTCGATGAGACGCTCGGTGCCGGAACCGCGCTCGTCGGCGGCGAGACCGCGACCGACATCGACACCAATGACACGTCGACGCGCGACCGCACGGTGATCATCCCCGTGATCCTCGCGGTGATCCTCGTGATCCTGATGCTGCTGCTGCGCTCGCTTCTCGCCCCGGTGCTGCTCATCGGCACGGTGATCCTGTCGTTCGCGACGGCGCTCGGGGTGAGCGCGCTCCTCTTCAACGAGGTTCTGGGCTTCCCCGGCGCGGATCCCGCGGTGCCCCTCTACGGCTTCGTGTTCCTCGTGGCGCTCGGCGTCGACTACAACATCTTCCTGATGTCGCGCGTGCGCGAGGAGTCGCTCGTCCATGGGACGAGACCCGGCATCCTTCGCGGACTCGTCGCCACGGGAGGGGTCATCACGTCGGCCGGGCTCGTGCTCGCAGCGACCTTCGCGGCGCTCGGCGTCATCCCGATCCTGTTCCTCGCGCAGATCGCGTTCATCGTCGCCTTCGGCGTGCTGCTCGACACGTTCATCGTGCGGTCGCTCCTGGTGCCGGCGCTCTCGTACGACATCGGGACGGCGATCTGGTGGCCTTCGAAGCTCTCGCGGAAGGACATCCGCATCGCGTCGGCGGGCGGCGGCTCCGCTTCGTTCGAGGCACCGGGCAGGGATTCGTGGCACCCGGCCGGGCCAGGCGGAGCAGAGGCTCAGGACGCGCCGCTGCCGGCCGTGACCGACCCCGAGCTCGTCGCCGGCGACGGGCACCCTCTCACCCGCGAGGAGTACAGGCGTACGCTCGAACCATGAGCAAGGCGCTGTTCATCGTCGACGTCCAGAACGACTTCACCGAGGGCGGAGCGCTCGGCGTCGAGGGCGGCGACGCCGTCGCCCAGCGCATCTCCGAGTTCCTCGTGACCCATGCCGAGGAGTACGCCGTCATCGTGGCCTCCCGCGACTGGCACCACGGCGAGGGCGACAACGGCGGGCATTTCCACCCGGAGCCGGACTTCATCGACACCTGGCCGGTGCACTGCGTGAGCGGCACCGAGGGCGCGGAGTACGACCCCGGATTCGATACCTCGGCGGTGACCCATCACGTCAAGAAGGGGCAGGGGAAACCTGCCTACTCGCTGTTCGAGGGAACCACCGACGACGGCGTGACCGTGGCGCACCTGCTCGAGGAGCATGGCGTGGTGGATGTCGACATCGCAGGCATCGCGACCGACTACTGCGTCCGGGCGTCGGGCCTGGACGCGATCGAGCACGGCCGACATGTCCGCATCCTCACCGACCTGATCGCCGGCGTCGCGGCCGAGTCCAGCGACGCGGCCCTGGCCGAACTCGCGCACGCCGGTGCCGAGCTGCGGCCCTCGGGGCTCGCGAGCGGTGACTGAGCCCGGGGCGCTGACCGCCGAGGGTGTCCGCAGGGCGCTCGAGGGCGCGGCATCCGTCGACGAAGCGGCCGAGATCCGGCGCCGCATGACCGATGAGCGCACCGAGGTGATCGGCGTGCGCATGGGCACCGTGTTCGACATCGCGAAGCCGAACGCACGCATGCCGCTCAGCGAGGTCGACCGGTTGCTCGACTCGGACGCGCACGAGACGACCTCAGCGCACAGGCGCGACGCACCGCCCGCACCGCCCTCGTCCGACAGGGCGGACCCGCTACCCTCGGGTCGTGACCGAGATCCGACCCCTCGCCCCGGCCGACCGCGACGCCTGGCGTCCGCTGTGGCGCGGCTACATCGAGTTCTACGAGTCCGAGGTCTCGGACGAGCAGACCGAACTCACGTGGAACCGCCTCCTCGACCCGCAGTTCCCGATCCACGGGGCGGTCGCGGTCGACGACACCGGCCGCGCGGTCGGCTTCGTGCACTGGCTGACGCACGCCGCCACGTGGTCCGCGACGCCCTATGTCTACCTCGAGGACCTGTTCGTGGCCCCCGGCACCCGAGGCACCGGCGCGGGGCGCGCCCTCATCGCCCACGTGACCGACTGGGCGCGCGAGCACGACGCCGCGAAGGTGTACTGGCTCACGCAGGAGACGAATGCCACCGCGCGAGCGCTGTACGACCGGGTCGCGATCCACACCGGGTTCGTGCACTACGAGATCGGCCTCGGCTCGTGACCGCCGCGGTGCCCGCGCAGCGGAGCATCGGCGACCTGGTGGCCACGCTCCTGCTGATCGGGTTCTCGGTCGGCGCCGCGGTGGTGCTCTTCTTCGTCTCGCTGGTGTGGGCGATCGGCAACCACGACAACACCGTCGCGATCGTGCTGGGCGGTTACCTGCCGCTGGCCCTCGCCGTGATCGGCGCGGTCGCAGGAATCGTGGCGCTCTCCCGGAAGCACCGCGCGTTCTGGTACCCGCTCATCGCGCTCGTGCTCAGCGTCGCCGCCTGGGTCGTCGCCGCGTCGATCGCGCGCTGAGGGGGGTCGGCCCGGCGCTCGTCAAGCGAGTGCAGCAGTCGTTCGCGCAGCCTCACGCCGCTGCTCGCCGGTCCCGCCGGGCCAGGAAGATCACGAAGCCCAGCGCCACGAGCGCGGTCAGGCACAGCAGGCTGAGCCCGATCGTGTAGCTGTGCGCCTCGACGTTGTACGTGGCGCCCATCACGAGCGGCGGGAAGTACCCGCCGAGTCCGCCGGCCGCGCCGACGATGCCCGTCACCGTGCCGACCCGCTCGGCAGGGGCGCGCTGCGCGACCCACGTGAACACCGCACCCGTGCCGAGGCCGAGGAAGAGCGCCATCAGCACGAACGACGCTCCCGCGGCGAGCTCGGGCGGCGGCTGCAGCGCGATGACCACGGCCATCACGGCGGCGCCGCCCAGCGAGATGCTGAGCACGGTCGCCGGTCCGATGCGATCCGACAGCCACCCGCCGACGGGTCGGGCGATCACCGCCGCGATTGCGAAGCCGGCGGTGCGCGCTCCCGCGTCGGTGAGGTCGTATCCGTAGACCTCCTTGAGGTAGGTCGGCAGGTACGTCGAGAACGCGACGAAACCGCCGAAGGTCACCGCGTAGAGGAATGCCATCTGCCAGGTGACGGCGAGCGTAGACGCCGCCTTGAGCTTCGGCATGACGGGCGCGGTGTTCGGCTTCCACAGGGGCGAATCGCGCATGAAGAGCCACACGATCACCGCGACCACGAGCAAGGCGCCCGCGATGATGAGGTGCGTCGCGACGTAGCCGAACCACGCCACCATGCGGGGAGTGAAGAACGACGACAGCGCGGTGCCGCCCATGCCGGCGCCGAACAGGCCCGTGGCGAAGCCGCGCTTCGCCGGCTCATACCAGGCGTTGACGAACGGGATGCCGATCGCGAACGTCGTGCCGGCGATCCCGAGCAGGAACCCGAACGCGATCATGAGCGCGAACGACCCCCACACTCCCGCCAGCGCGACGAGCACGACAGGCACGGCCGAGGCCGCGGTCAGGATCGTGAACATGAGGCGACCGCCGTAGCGATCGGTGAAGGCACCGGTCAGGATGCGGCCCAGCGACCCGACCAGCACCGGGGTCGCGATCAGGAGCGAGGTCTCGGTCGAGGTCAGCCCCATCTCCGCGGTGTACTGCACCGCGAGCGGCGCGACCAGGTTCCATGCCCAGAAGGTGATGGTGAAGGCGAGCAGCGCGAGCAGGAGGTTCCTGGTGCGGCCCGGCAACTCCCGTGTCCCGGTCGGAGCCGTGGCTGCAGCATCCGTCGTCATCGTCGTGCCCCTCCTGTCTTGCGCGTGGTGGTCGCCCGACGGTCGGGGGTGCGGTCGCTGGTGCCCACAGGCGCCCAGCCGCGGCGGATGCCGCGCGCCGTGGTCGGCCGCCCGTCGCGTGAGCGGTAGACGATGTACGGGCGGAACAGATAGTGCACGGGCGCGGTGAAGGCGTGGACCAGTCGCGTGAACGGCCAGATCATGAAGAGCACCATGCCGATGACGGTGTGGATCTGGAAGTCGAGGGACGCCTCGCTCATCGCGACGATGTCCGGCTGGAAGACGAACAGCGACCGGAACCAGGGCGCGACGGTCTCGCGGTAGGTGAGCTCATGCGGCGGACCGATCACGCTCAGCACCGTCGTCGCGAGTCCCGCGACGATCGCGGCCACCAGCACCACGTACATGGTCTTGTCGTTCTTGGTCGTCGCCATGAAGACGGGCCCGGTCGTGCGCCGACGGTAGATCAGGATGCCGACTCCGACGAGCGTCGCGAACCCGGCGACGGTGCCGAGCCCGAGCGCCGCGAGGTGGTACATGTCTTCCGAGACCCCGAGCGCATCGGTCCACGCCTTCGGGATGACGAGTCCCACGACGTGTCCGATGATCACGACGAGGATGCCGAAGTGGAAGAGCGGCGAGCCGATCCGCAGCAGGCGGGATTCGTACAGCTGCGACGAGCGCGTCGTCCAGCCGAACTGGTCGTAGCGGTAGCGCCAGATCGTGCCGCCGACCAGCACCGCGACCATGACGTACGGGAGGATGCCCCAGAGGAAGAGCTCCATCACCGCCTCCCGACCGGCTCGAGGGGCAGCAGTCGCGGATCGTGGGCGTCGAGGCCGACCGACTCACGGGGCGGACCGGCGGCAGCCATCGCCATCGCCTGCTGGCGGTCGGCGGGGGAGCGCCCGGGGAGCGTGTCGCATACCGCGCCGACGACGCCGGCGTACGGCGAGCTGCGCTCGGCGAGCGCGAGGCGGATGAGCTCGAGGCTCGCCCGGTACTCCTGCAGCAGGGTCGCGCCGTCGCCCGGAGCGTGCCGCGCGAACTCGAGCACGAGCGGCAGGAAGTCGGGCAGCTCGCCCGTGCCTTCGATCGCGAGACCGGCCTCGCGGTACCGGCGCTTGAGGTCGGCGAGCACCGCGCCGCGACGGCGTGTGTCGCCGTCGGTCCAGTAGGTGAGGTACAGCGCGTGCCGCCGCGACATGTCGAACGTGTCGACGTACACGGTCTGCACCTCGGCGGCCGGGGTCCTCGCCCACCATTCGAGCAGAGGGACGAAGGATGCTGCGGCCCGCGGCGCCGCTTCGCTGAGAGCCTGGCCGATCAGCGACGACGAGCCGAGCACCTCGTCGTCGGGGTAGCTCAGGCACAGCGACGCCGCCTGGTAGATCACTCGGACGTTCACGACGACCCTCCGGCCGCAGCATCCGGAGCCGCATCCATCGGAGGGAACAGGCCGGGGGGTGCGCCGTTGCCGTCCCAATTCAGGAGGTTCACGCGGCCGCGCAGCGACTCACCGCTCGCGGCGGCATCGGAGGTCTGGCGCTCCTTGAGCGCGTGGAACGTCTCGACCGCCACCGGTGCGGCCCGGCCGCTCGCCTCGCCGAGCATGCCGGACTCGTTGCCGTAGGGTCCGCCGTCGAAGTCGAGCGAGCAGCCGAGCTCCTCGAGCTCGTGAGCGCGCTCGTAGTGGGCGGTGGGGATCACGTAGCGGTCCTCGTACTTCGCGATCGCGAGGAGCCGATACATCGCGTAGATCGACTCGCCGGTCATGCCGACCGCTTCGGGGATCGACTCGTCGCGCTCGCGGTCGAGCGTGATGTCGCGGAGGTACGACCGCATGGCGGCGAGCCGCCACAGCACGGCGGTGACGATGTCGGTGTCGCCCGCGGTGAAGAGCTCGGCCAGGTACTCGACCGGGATGCGCAGCGCCTCGATCGCGCCGAACAGGGTGCCGGCCGCCTCGGAGTCGTGCCCCTGGTCGCGCAGCAGGTCGACGATCGGCGACAGGGGCGGGATGTACCAGACCATCGGCATCGTGCGGTACTCGGGGTGCAGCGGCAGCGCGACGCGGTACGTCTTCGCCAGGGCGTAGACGGGGGAGCGGCGCGCAGCATCCATCCAGTCCTCGGGGATGTCGCCCTGCGCGCGGGCCGCCGCGATGACCTCGGGGTCGTTCGGGTCGAGCATGAGGCCGAGCTGCGCCTCGTAGAGATCCCTCTCGTCGGGGGTGGATGCCGCCTCGGTGACGCGGTCGGCGTCGTACAGGAACAGGCCCAGGTACCGCAGGCGCCCGACGCACGTCTCGGAGCACACCGTGGGGATGCCGACCTCGAGGCGCGGGTAGCACAGCGTGCACTTCTCGGCCTTGCCGGTCTTGTGGTTGAAGTAGATCTTCTTGTACGGGCAGCCCGTGATGCACTGGCGCCAGCCTCGGCAACGGTCCTGGTCGACGAGCACGATGCCGTCCTCGGCGCGCTTGTAGATCGCACCCGACGGGCACGACGCCATGCACGACGGATTGAGGCAGTGCTCGCAGATCCGCGGCAGGTAGAACATGAACGTCTTCTCGAACTGCAGCTTGATCGCGTCCTCGGACTCGCGCCGCACCTTCTCGACGATCGGATCGAGGTGGCCCATCTCCGAGGCGCCGCCGAGGTCGTCGTCCCAGTTCGCCGACCACGTGATCTTGGTGTCCTGCCCCGTGATGAGCGACTTTGGCCGGGCGACGGGGAAGTCGTCGCCGAGCGGCGCGTCGATCAGGGTCTCGTAGTCGTAGGTCCACGGCTCGTAGTAGTCCGCGAGCTTGGGCTGCACCGGCGACGAGAAGATGGTGAAGAGCCGCTTGAGGCGGCTGCCGGTGCGCAGCGACAGGCGCCCGCGCTTGTTGAGGGTCCAGCCGCCCCGCCACTGCTCCTGGTCCTCGTACCGGCGAGGGTAGCCCTGGCCGGGGCGCGTCTCGACGTTGTTGAACCACACGTACTCGGTGCCCGCCCGGTTCGTCCACGCCTGCTTGCAGGTGACGGAGCAGGTGTGGCATCCGATGCACTTGTCGAGGTTCATCACCATGCCCATCTGGGCCATCACGCGCATCAGAACACCACCTCCTGCGAACGGCGACGCACCGTCGCCACCATGTCGCGCTGGTTCCCCGTCGGGCCAAGGTAGTTGAACGTGTACGACAGCTGCGCGTACCCGCCGATGAGATGGGTGGGTTTCACGAGCAGCCTCGTGACGGAGTTGTGGATGCCGCCGCGCCGCCCCGTCGCCTCGGACTTGGGAACGTCGATCGTGCGCTCCTGCGCGTGGTGCACGTAGACGACGCCGGTCGGCATCCGGTGCGACACGATGGCCCGCGCCACGAGCACGCCGTTCGAGTTCACGCACTCGACCCAGTCGTTGTCGGCGGCGCCGATCGCCGCGGCATCCGCGGGGCTCATCCAGACGGTGGGGCCGCCGCGCGAGAGCGAGAGCATGAAGAGGTTGTCCTGGTACTCGGAGTGGATCGACCACTTGGAGTGGGGGGTGAGGTAGCGCACGACGACCTGCTGCGCACCGTCGGGACCGAGCTTGGGCTCGCCGAACAGCCGGTGCATGTCGAGCGGCGGGCGGTAGATCGGCAGGGCCTCGCCGAGGTCGCGCATCCACGCGTGATCGAGGTAAAAGTGCATGCGGCCGGTGAGCGTGTGGAAGGGCTTCAACCGCTCGATGTTCACCGTGAACGGCGCGTACCGGCGCCCGCCGGTCTCCGAGCCCGACCACTCGGGCGACGTGATCACCGGCACCGGTGCCGCCTGCGTCATCGCGAACGTGATCCGCTTCTCCTCCGAGCCCTCCGCGAGGTCGGCGAGAGGCTTGCCGACCCGCTTCTCGAGGGTGCGGAAGCCCTGAGCGGCGAGCTCACCGTTGGTCGTGCCCGAGAACGCCAGGATCGCCTCGGCCATCTTGACGTCCGTGTCCATCGCCGGCCTGCCGTCGCCCGCGCCGCCGAGCATCAGGCCGTTCTTCCGGGCGAGTCGCTCGACCTCGTGAGAGACGTCGTACGTGACGTTCTTGATTGTGAAGCCGAGCTTGTCGGCCAGTGGACCGACAGCGGCGAGCTTGTCGGCGATCGCGGTGTAGTCACGCTCGACGACCGCGAACTGCGGCATCGTCCTGCCCGGGATGCCGGCGATGTCGCCGCGCACCCAGTCGCGCACCTCACCTCCGGGCTGCGACGTCTCGCCGGGGGTGTCGTGCTGCATCGGCACCGACACCAGATCACGCCGGGTGCCGAGGTGCGTGCGCGCCTGCTCCGAGAACTCCACGGCGATGGCGTGGAACAGGTCGAAGTCGCTCTTCGCCTCCCACGGCGGGTCGATCGCCGGGGTGAACGCGTGCACGAACGGGTGCATGTCGGTCGACGACAGGTCGTGCTTCTCGTACCAGGTCGCTGCGGGGAAGACGACGTCCGACAGCAGCGTCGTCGACGTCATGCGGAAGTCGGCCGACACCAGCAGGTCGAGCTTGCCCTCGGGGATCTCGTCGTGCCACCGCACGTCATTCGGACGCGCGCTCGCCTCGTCGGTCGCCATGACGTTGCTGTGCGTGCCGAGCAGGTACTTGAGGAAGTACTCGTTGCCCTTCGCGCTCGATCCCATGAGGTTCGACCGCCACAGCGTGAGCAGGCGCGGCCAGTTCTCGGGCGCGTCGACGTCGGCGATCGCGGGCTGCAGGTCGCCGGAGGAGAGCTTCGAGGCGACGAAGGATGCTGCATCCGCCGCCTCCCCGTTCGCCACCGCCGACTCGGCCTCGTCGGCCAGGTCGAGCGGATTCACGTCGAACTGCGGGTAGAACGGCATCCAGCCGAGCCGCGCGGACTGGGCGATCGTATCGGCCGTGTGCATGCCGGCGAGATTGCCCTCGGCGAGCGGCGACGCCAGCGCGTCGGCCGAGTAGCCGTCGAAGCGCCACTGGTCGGTGTGCATGTACCAGTAGGCGGTGCCGATCATCGTGCGAGGCGGGCGGGACCAGTCCAGCGCGTTCGCGAGCGAGAGCCAGCCGGTGATCGGGCGGCATTTCTCCTGCCCGACGTAGTGCGCCCAGCCGCCACCGTTGCGGCCCATCGAGCCCGTGAGGATCAGGAGGGCGAGGATCGCCCGGTAGGTGGCGTCTCCGTGGAACCACTGGCAGATGCCGGCGCCCATGATGATCATCGAGCGCCCGTTCGACTCGACCGCGTTGGCTGCGAACTCCCGCGCGATGCGTGTGCAGGCCTGCGCCGGCACGCCGGTGATCTCCTCCTGCCACGCCGGGGTGTAGGGCGAGTCGGCGTCGTCGAGCCCGGTGGGCCAGTCGCCGGGAAGCCCATCGCGGACGACCCCGTACTGCGCGAGCATCAGATCCAGGACGGTGGTCACCAGGATGCCGTTCACCCGCGTTGCGGGGACTCCTCGGCGGAGCACATCCCCCGACCCGTCGGCGGAGTCGAAGCGGGGGAGAAGCACCTCGACCGCCTCCGCTGCCCCGGTCGCGGCGGACAGGTCGGCGACCGAGAGGGCAGGCTCCACGCCCTCGAGGTCGAGGTTCCAGCGGCCCTCGCCCGACGCGGCGTACCGGAAGCCCATCGACCCGTGGGGCACGCGCGGGCCGCCGGTCGCAGCATCCAGCACCACCGTCTTCCACCGGTCTTCGGGGGTCGTGCCACCGAGGTCCTTCGACGTGAGGAACGTGCCGGGCACGAACGCGCCGTTGCGCTCCGTGAGCCGTACGAGATGGGGAAGATCGGTGTACTGCTTCGCGAAGTCGGCGAAGAAGGGCACGCGGCGGTCGACGTAGTTCTCTTTGAGCACGACGTGCCCCATCGCCATCGCGAGGGCGGCATCGGTGCCCGCCTGGCACGGCAGCCACTCGTCGGCGAACTTGGTGTTGTCGGCGTAGTCGGGGCTCACCGTCACGACCTTCGTGCCGCGGTAGCGCACCTCGGCCATCCAATGCGCGTCGGGCGTGCGGGTGACCGGCACGTTGGAGCCCCACATCATGAGGTACGTGGCGTCCCACCAGTCCCCGGACTCCGGCACGTCGGTCTGGTCGCCGAACACCTGCGGGCTCGCGACGGGGAGGTCGGCGTACCAGTCGTAGAACGACGTCATCACGCCGCCGACGAGCTGCGTGAATCGCGTGCCGATGCAGTGCGAGACCATCGACATGGCCGGGATCGGCGAGAAGCCGGCGACGCGGTCGGGGCCGTACTCCTTGATGGTGTGGACGTAGCCGGCGGCGACGAGCTCGACCGCCTCCCGCCACGACGCGCGCACGAGCCCGCCTTTGCCGCGTGCCTGCTGGTAGCGGCGGCGGGTCTCCGGATTCTTCGTGATCTCGCCGAACGCCTCGACCGGGTCGTTCCCGCGCGCCTTCGCGGCTCGGTACTCCTCCAGAAGGACGCCGCGCACGTATGGGTAGCGCACCCGGGTGGGTGAGTAGGTGTACCACGAAAAAGCAGCCCCGCGGGGGCACCCGCGGGGCTCGTACTCGGGACGGTCGGGTCCGACGCTCGGGTAGTCGGTCTCCTGCGCCTCCCACGTGATGATGCCGTCCTTGACGTACACCTTCCACGAACAGGAGCCCGTACAGTTCACGCCATGCGTCGACCGCACGACCTTGTCGTGGCTCCACCTGTCCCGGTAGAACGCGTCGCCCTCGCGCCCGCCCTCGAGGAACGCCGCGCGGTGATCGGCGGTCTCGTCCCACCTCGTGAAGAACCGCCCCGCAGCCAGCAGAGCATCGGAAGCCGCACCGTCCACACCGATCTGGGGCGTCATGCCTCGGACCCTAGCGAAAGGTCCGCAGGGTGCACCAGAGGGGTGGGATGCCGTTTCCCCGGCGATCACGCCGGGTGACGAGGTGGGCCCCGTGGGGCTCGAACCCACGACCCGCGGATTAAAAGTCCGATGCTCTACCGACTGAGCTAGAGGCCCTCACCATCCAGCCTACTGTCCGTCTGGCGTCCCGCCGGCCCAAGGGGTCAGCGGTTGCCGTTGCCGTTGCCTTTGCCGCTGTTGCTTCCGGGGCCGTTCCCGTTGCCGTTGTTGTTGCCGGGACCGCTGTTCTCGCTCCCACCCGTGCCGGTGTCCGCCGGCGGCGCGTCGTCCGAGGGCGCCTGCTCGGCGGGCACGGTGACCGGTGCCTCCTCGGCCGGTGCCTCCTCCGACGGCGCGGGCGAATCCTGCTCCTCCACCGCCGGTGACGTCGGCGCAGGGTCCGGTTCCGCGGACCAGACGTTGGAGAGCCACAGGGTCCCGAGAGCAAGCCCGACGGCGAGGAGCGCCGCCACGACGATCCCGATCATCAGCGCACGGCGGGAGGGCCGAACCGGCTCGTCCGGTTCCGACGGCACAAGAAGTGCACCGGTGTCCGTCGGCGCAGAGGCTCCCAGAGCGTGGGCCGCCAGGCGGGCGTCGCGGCGAAGGGCTCCGCGCTCGCCCTGTGGGGCCTTCGTCGGCAGGGCCGGGGAGAAGACCTGCGTGGGCGCGGTGACCGGGGTCGCAACCGGAGCCGCAACCGGAGCCGTCGAGGGGTCGGCCTTCTCGCGCGCGATGGTGTTCTCCATCGCTGCAAGTCGCGACGCCGCCGCCACCACCTCGAGCGCGGTCGGCCGGTCGTCGGGGCGGATCGCCGTCATGCCGCGCAGAAGGCCCTGCCAGGACGGATGCAGCGACTCGGGGATCTCGGGCGCCGACGCCAGCCGTGCCATGACGGTTCCGATGCCCTCGGCCTCGCCGAACGGCCGTTCGCCGGTGAGTGCCTCGATCAGGAGGAGGCCGAAGGCGTAGATGTCCGCCGGCGGTGCCGGGGCGACGCCGCGCGCCTGCTCGGGCGCGACGTAGGCCATGGTGCCGACGATGACGCCGGGCGTCGTCACGCGGGCGCGGGCGGAGTCCATGAGGTACGCGATGCCGAAGTCCGCCAGCTTCGCGCGCCACTCCCACCCCGGCCGAGGCGAGGCCCACAGCAGGACGTTCGAGGGCTTGATGTCACGGTGAACGACCCCGTGGTCGTGCGCGACGTGCAGTCCCTCGGCGATGTCGATCGCGATCGACGCGACGACTCGCGGGTCCACCGGCCCACGCGCGATCAGGTCGCGCAGCGTGATGCCGTCGACGTGCTCCATCACCAGGTAGCTGACCTCATCCGTGCCGACCCGGGCGTCGAACACGGTGACCAGCGAGTGATGGCTGAGAGACGCGAGGAGTGTCGTCTCCGACAGCGCACGCTCGACGGAGCCGATGCCGTCCGTCGGCTCACGGAACACCTTCACGGCGACCGAACGCTGGAGGTGGGTGTCGTCCGCGCGGTACACGCGTGCCATGCCGCCTTCGCCGATGCGTTCGCGCAGCAGGTATCGCTCATCGAGGAGCTCGCCGGTGGAGAGCTCTCCGGACGCGAGCAGGTCAGTCACGTGTCCTCCCGCCCGATGCTCGCACCCCTCCGGCGCCGCATCGGGCTCATTTCACCCTAGGCAGAGTGCGCGAAGTGCAATAAGGCCTTGACGGATCCGCGAGTGCGTGCAAGAGACACGGCGACGGCAGATCGGTCGGAGGTGCGTAAGGCATGCTGGTGGACATGGTGATCGACGGGATCGACGTGCCGGACGACGGCACCGAGCCCGTCGACCGCGTCGCACAGCTCCTTGCGCGCGTCGCCGACGGCGACCAGGTCGCGTTCGCCCGCCTCTACGATCTGCTGTCCCCGCGCGTCTTCGGTCTGATCCTGCGCGTGCTCGTCGACCGCGCGCAGAGCGAGGAGGTGCTGCAGGAGGTCTTCCTCGAGGTGTGGCAATCCGCTGCGCGCTTCGCTCCGAACAGAGGTCAGGGACGATCGTGGGTTCTCACGATCGCGCACCGCCGGGCCGTCGACCGGGTGAGGTCGTCGCAGGCGTCGAGCGATCGGGACGTCCGCGCGGGACTGCGCGACCTCGACGTCGCCCACGACGGGGTCTCGGAGCAGGTCGAGCTGCGCATCGAGGCAGAGAAGGTGGCCGCAGCGCTGTCGGGCCTTCCCGACGGCCAGCGGGAGGCCCTGACCCTCGCGTACTACGGGGGTTACAGTCAGAGCGAGATCGCCACCCTGGTGGGAGCGCCGCTGGGGACGATCAAGACGAGGATGCGAGACGGCCTGTCGCGCCTCCGGGCAGAGATGGGGGTGAGCGCGTAATGGACGAGCAGGAGTTCGCCGAGCTCGCCGCCGGCGCTGCCCTGAACGCGCTCTCGCCTGCGGACCGCGCGACCTTCGACGCGGCCCGCCGGGAGCACCCCGAATGGGAGCACTGGATCGACACGGATGCTGCGACCGTCGCGGCGCTCGCCGACACCGTCTCCGATGGCCTGCCTCCGCTGACGCTCCGCTCCACGCTGCTCTCGCGTGTGGCGACGACCCCGCAGCTGCCGGCAATGGACGCCGCCGTGGCCGCGACCGCCGAGCCCGTCGACCGCTGGACTCCCGCCCCGGCGCCCGCTCCCGACCCATCCGACGACCGGCCCGCGGCCGAGCCGCCCCCGCCGACGGCGGTGATCCAGGCGGTGTCCCGGCGCCGGTGGACCCGCGGCATCCTGACGCTCGCCGCCTCGATGGTGCTGCTCGTCGCCCTCGGCCTCGGGGCCGTGCAGATCAACGAGTACATGAACCGGCCGGCGGAGGTCGTCGCACTGCAGCAGATCGAGGACGCCCCCGACGCGCAGTCGGCGACGGCCGAGGTCACCGACGGCGGCACAGCGACGGCGCACTGGTCCCAGTCCGTGGGCAAGGTCGTGATGGTTTCGCAGGGGCTGCCGCAGATCGCTGAGGACGAGAGCTTCGAACTCTGGTTCGTGCGCGACGGCGCCGCCGTGCCCGCTGGGGTGTTCGAGGCGACCGACGGGACGACCACGGCGCTGCTCGAGGGCGATCTGGAGCCGGGCGACGTGATCGCCGTCACGGTCGAGCCCCAGGGCGGCTCGCCCACGGGCGAGCCGTCGTCCGACCCGATCGTGGAGATCCCGACCGCCTGACGCCGACGCGGCACCGCCGATCCGGGTAGCGTGAGGCCGTGGCATCCGTCCAGAGAACACCGACGGCACAGACGACCCAGACGCTCGCGCACCTGCGCCGCGCGCGCGATCTCATGGACCGCGACTACGCGCAGCCGCTCGACGTGCCCACGATGGCGACGAAGGCCCTCATGTCGCCCGCGCACTTCTCGCGAGAGTTCAAGGCCGCGTACGGCGAGAGCCCGTACGCGTATCTGATGACCCGCCGCATCGAGCGCGCCATGGCGCTGCTGCGCGAGGGCATGTCGGTGACGGATGCCTGCACGGCGGTCGGCGCGACCTCCCTGGGTTCCTTCAGCTCGACGTTCACGGAGATCGTCGGCGAGACCCCGAGCTCGTACCGTTCGCGCCCGCACGACGCCGCCGAGGCGATGCCGCTGTGCGTCGCGAAGATCCTCACACGCCCGACGCGATACGCCTGATCCGCAACCGAGCAGGATCGGAGAAGCGCGCGGGGCGGGGTCGCCGTAGCGTGGCAGCCATGACGAACATCGCCCTGGCGTACAGCCCCATCACCGTCGACGACGTCGACGCCGCCATCCCCTTCTACCGCGACGGACTCGGCCTCGAGGTCGTGAACGACGTCGCGTACGACGGTCACCGCTGGGTGAGCTTCGGATTCCCCGGCCAGCCCGGCCTCTCGCTCGTCGTGTCGGACCCGACCGCGGGCCGCTCGCCGGAGGACGGCGACGCGCTGCAGCGCCTGGTGGTCAAGGGATCCGGCCCCGGACCCTATGTCTTCACCACCTCCGACCTGGACGCCACGTTCGAGAAGCTGCGCGAGTTCGGCGCCGAGGTGCTCCAGGAGCCCAAGGAGCAGGGCTGGGGTCCGCGCGACGCCGCCTTCCGCGACCCGGCGGGCAACCACATCCGCATCAACCAGGTCTGAGACGGGCGCAATCGTGTGCCTGCCCTGGGTCACCGCCATGCAGCGCGAGCCCGTGCTCGTGGCGGCGAGTAGCCTGGTTGGAATGAGCGACTCGTCCAGGGAGTTCCACAAGCCCGTGCGCCGACCGGCCGAGCTCTTCGACCGCGTCTTCTCCGCGGAGGACCCGGCCGAGGTCTCCCGCGTCGCGCACACGACCGCGCACGCCCTGCTCGCACGCGTGCGGGCCGACCCCGACGGCACCGTCGTGGACCGGCTCGTGACCTTCACCGATGAGCACGGTATCGACGACCTCGCCGAGCTGTGGTCGCGGTCTCCCGCGAAGACGCTTCCGGGCGCCCTGTGGCGGCTGTACCTGGTGCAGCTCATGATCCACGATGACCCGCGCACGGCCGCGCTCCTCTACGAGCGCGGGCGGTCCGAACTCGCCTCCGCCGACGACGTGGTGGCCGGTGCGCCGTCGCCCGCAGGGCCCGACGAACTCGTCACGCTGGTCGACACCATCCTGCGGGGGCTCTTCGAGGGCGACTTCGCCGTGGCTCTCGACCGTGCGGCTGCGTTCTGCCGCGTGCAGGCCTCCGGTGCGACGCATGTCGCCGACGACTACGAGGCGACCGAGCCCGACCGTGCGTCGGCGTTCACCACTCGCGCCCTCCGCCTGTCGGACTACGCCGCCGACCTCACGGCGTGTGCGGCGCTCTGGCGCCGCGATGCCCTCACCTGAGCGCGCCGGATCACTCGCTGGCCGGCACGGCGTCCGATCCTGGCGAGTCGCCAGGACCGGCAGCCGTGGACGTGTTTCCTGGCGACTCGCCACAGCGTGTTCCGCGGCGGCGGGCCGATGTTCTGGCGACTCGCCAGAATTCTGCGGCGAACGCGGCTGCTCATGGCGACTCGCCGGATTTCACCCGGGCATGAAAGTGCCGGGCCGCAGAACGCCTCTCGGCGCGGCGCCGCTCGAAGCGGCAAATTTTGGAGCCCGGGGTTACTGCGGCCCGGCCGATCCAGTGTAACCGAGTCGGGAAGCGTGGCATTCCCGAACGCCTAGGCTCGGGGCATGGCCTTGCGTTTCGCGCTCGTGATCGAGCCCGCGGCATCCGATGACCCCCGTCCGATCTTCTCCGACTCGTTCCGCGTGATCGACCCGTCCGCCCCGGCGCTGAGCGTCGGCGAGCTGAGCACGCAGCGAGGTGACGGCATCTTCGAGTCGATCGGCGTCGTCGACGGTCATGCGCAGGAGGCCGAAGCCCACCTCGAGCGACTCGCGCACTCGGCGCGGATCTGCGACCTCCCGGCCCCGAACCTCGAGCAGTGGCGTCAGGCCGTCGAGATCGCCGCCCGGCACTCGCCGAGCGAAGGGGAGGGAGTGATCAAGCTCATTCTGAGCCGAGGGGTCGAGCACGGCCCTGCGCCCACCGCATGGGTGACGGCGACGGCCGCCCCCGACAACTCGACCGCACGCGAGCGGGGCATCCGGGTCGTCACGCTGGACCGCGGCTACGGCATCGACACCCCGGCGCGCGCACCGTGGCTGCTTCTGGGGGCCAAGACCCTGTCGTACGCCGTCAACATGGCCGCGATCCGTGAGGCGAAGGGTCGCGGCGCCGACGACGCGATCTTCGTCACCTCCGACGGCTTCGTGCTCGAGGCCCCGACGGCATCGCTCATCCTCCGTATCGGCGGGCGGTTCGTCACGCCGGCGCCCAACGGCGGCATCCTCCACGGCACGACGCAGCTGAGCCTGTTCGCCCACCTCGAAGAGCACGGGCACGAGACCCGCTACGAGGTCCTCCCGACGAGCGCGCTGGGGCAAGCGGATGCCGCGTGGCTGGTGTCCAGCGTGCGGCTCGCCGCTCCGATCACGGCGATCGACGGCGCCGAGGTTCCTGTGGATGCCGAGCTCACAGCATCCTTCAACCGTTATCTCCTGAGCCCCCGCGACTGAGGCGACCGGAACGACGAAGCCCCTCGACGCGGGGCGAGGGGCTTCGGGTCACCGCGCGTGCGGGATCAGCCGAAACGGCCGGAGACGTAGTCCTCGGTGGCCTGGACGGAGGGCGTCGTGAAGATGGTCTTCGTCTCGTTGTACTCGATCAGCTTGCCCGGCTTGCCGGTGCCGGCGATGTTGAAGAACGCCGTCTTGTCGCTCACGCGCGACGCCTGCTGCATGTTGTGCGTGACGATGACGACCGTGTAGTCGTTCTTCAGCTCGCCGATCAGCTCCTCGATGGCGTACGTCGAGATCGGGTCGAGGGCCGAGCAGGGCTCGTCCATCAGGATGACCTCCGGCGACACGGCGATGGCACGCGCGATGCACAGACGCTGCTGCTGACCGCCCGACAGGCCCGAGCCCGGCTTGTCGAGGCGGTCCTTGACCTCGTTCCAGAGGTTGGCGCCCTTCAGCGACTTCTCGACGAGCGCGTCGGAATCGGACTTCGACATCTTCTTGTTGTTGAGCTTCACGCCCGCCAGCACGTTCTCCTTGATCGACATCGTCGGGAACGGGTTGGGGCGCTGGAAGACCATGCCGACCTGACGGCGCACGAGCACCGGGTCGACGTTGGCGCCGTACAGGTTGTCGCCGTCGAGCAGCACCTCGCCCTCGACGCGGGCGCCGGGGATGACTTCGTGCATGCGGTTGAGGGTGCGCAGGAACGTCGACTTGCCGCAGCCCGAGGGTCCGATGAACGCGGTGACGCTCCGCGGCTCGATGTTGAGCGAGACGCCCTCGACGGCCAGGAAATCGCCGTAGTAGACGTTGAGGTCGTTGACTTCGATGCTCTTGGACATGATTCCTGTCAGTTCTTTCGGGTGAGGACGCTCAGCGGCCGAGCTTCGGCGAGAAGACCTTCGCGACGATGCGCGCGATCAGGTTGAGGAGCATCACGATGACGATGAGGACGAGGGCCGCCGCCCACGCCCGGTTGTGGTACGCCTCGACCGGGATGCCCGCGTTCATGTACTGCGTGTAGACGAACACGGGGAGCGTCATCATGCGGCCCTCGAAGAGGTTGTAGTTCATGGAGGTCGCGACGCCGGCGGTGAGCAGCAGTGGCGCGGTCTCGCCGATCACGCGCGAGATCGAGAGCATGACCCCGGTGGTGATGCCGGCTACCGATGTGGGCAGCACGACCTTCGCGATCGTGCGCCATTTCGGCACGCCGAGCGCATACGACGCCTCGCGCAGCTCGTTCGGCACGAGCCGCAGCATCTCTTCGGTGGAGCGCACGACGACCGGGATCATCAGCACCGACAGCGCGATCGAGCCCATGATGCCCATGCGGATGCCCGGACCGAAGAACAGCGCGAAGACGGCGTAAGCGAACAGACCCGCGACGATCGACGGGATGCCGGTCATGACGTCCACGAGGAAGGTGATGCCCCGCGCGAGCCGGTTGCCGGCGCCGTATTCGATCAGGTAGATCGCGGTGAAGATGCCGATCGGGATCGAGATGATCGCGGCGGCAAGCGTGATGAGGAGGGTGCCGACGATCGCGTGGAGCGCACCGCCTCCCTCGCCGACGACGTTGCGCATCGAGGAGGTGAAGAACTCGGCGGACAAGCCCGCGACGCCGTTGACGACGACGGTGAAAGCGACGGAGACGAGCGGGACCATCGCGATCAGGAACGCGATCGTCACCAGACCGGTCACGAGGCGGTCGACGCCCTTGCGGCGGCCCTCGACGATGGAGGACGCGGTCGTGATGAGCACGAGATATGCCAGCCCGGCCACGACGGCCCAGCCGGCGAGACTGAAGGCTTCGCCCGAGCCCATCGCGAGCACGCCGAACAGCAGAGCGCTCACGGCAAGGCTGCCGACGAGGATGGCCCAGGGCGCCCACGCGGGCAGGTGTCCGCTGGTGAGCCGGCGCGTCTCGCGCACCGGTGCCTCCGTCTGTGGAGGCTGAGGAGGAGCGGTCGTCACGGTCATGTCAGTTCGCTCCCGAGAATTCCTTGCGGCGGCTGACGATCCATCGGGCGATGGCGTTGACCGCGAAGGTGACGATGAAGAGGATGAGGCCGGTCGCGATCAGCACGTTGATGTTGGTGCCGTACGCCTCGGGGAACGTCAGCGCGATGTTCGCGGGGATCGTGCTCGGGTTCTCCGACGTGAAGAGCTGGAAGGTGACGACGCCCGTGGCGGACAGCACCATGGCAACCGCCATCGTCTCGCCGAGCGCACGGCCGAGCCCCAGCATGGATGCGGACACGATGCCGCTGCGACCGAAGGGGAAGACCGCCATGCGGATCATCTCCCACCGGGTGGCTCCGAGTGCGAGAGCGGCCTCCTCGTGGAGGACCGGGGTCTGCAGGAAGATCTCGCGGCAGATCGCGGTGATGATGGGGACGATCATCACCGCCAGCACGATCGCGGCGGTGAAGATGGTGCGGCCGGTGCTCGAGACCGTGCCGCCGAAGAGGGGGAACCAGCCCATGTTGGCGTTGAGCCACGCGTAGACGGGTTGGACGGCGGGCGCCAGCACGATGATGCCCCACAGGCCGAAGACGACGGACGGCACCGCAGCCAGCAGGTCGACGATGTAGCCGAGACTCTGCGCGAGGCGGCGCGGCGCGTAGTGCGAGATGAAGAGGGCGACCGACACCGCGAGCGGCACCGCCATGAGGAGCGCAAGGAACGACGCCCAGACGGTGCCGAAAGCCAGCGGCCAGACGTACTCCCAGAAGTTCCCGCTGAGAAGGCTGGCGTCTTCGCTGGTGGCGGTGAGGCCCGGGATCGACTGGACGATGAGGAAGATCGCGACGGCGGCGAGCGTGACGAGGATCATCACGCCGGCGCCGAGCGCGGTTCCCGAGAACCAGCGGTCGCCTGGCCGCTGCTTGACCTTGCCCCACTCAGGGGCGGTCGTCGTGGTCATGGTGTCCTTCTGGATTCGGGTCTCGGGGGGATTCCCGGCCCGGTCGTGCGACGACCGGGCCGGGAATCGGGGTCCTACTCGGCGACGATCAGGTCGATCGCGGCGTTGACCTGCTCGCGGAGCGTGTCGGAGATCGGCGCGTTGCCGGCCGCGGCGGCGGCCGCGTCCTGGCCCTCGGCGCTGGCCACGTACTGGAGGTAGCCCTTGACGATCGGCGCGACGGCCGCGTCGGCGTACTCCTGGCACGCGATCATGTAGCTGACGAGGACGATCGGGTACACGCCAGCGGCGTCCGAGGTGCGGTCGAGCTCGATCGCGAGGTCGCCCTCGCCACGGCCCTGCTCGAACGGCGACTCGTCGACGATCGCGGCGGCGGCCTCGGGCGAGTACTCGACGAACTCGTCGCCGACCTGGATGGCGGCGGTCGACAGGCCCTCTTCGGCGGCGCGCGACGCGTCGGCGTAGCCGATGGTGCCGTTGCCGCCCGCGACGGCCGAGACGACACCCGAGGTGCCCTGGGCGGCCTCGCCGCTGGAGAGCGGCCACACGCCGTCGGGCTCGTTGGTCCAGACGTCGCCGGCGGCCTGGAAGAGGTAGTCGGTGAAGTTCTCGGTGGTGCCCGAGTCGTCGGCACGGTGCACGGGCGTCACGGCCAGGTCGGGGAGCGTCGCGTCAGGGTTGAGCGCGGCGATCGCCGGGTCGTTCCAGTTCGTGATGGTGCCGGCGAACAGGCCCGCGGCGGTCGCGGCGTCGAGGTTCAGCGCGTCCACGCCCTCGACGTTGAAGATGATCGCGATCGGCGAGATGTAGGTGGGGAGCTCGATGATGCCCGAGCCGTCGACGCACGCGTCGAACGGGCCGGCCTCGATCTCCTCCACCTTGAAAGCACGGTCGGAGCCCGCGAACGGGAAGGCGCCCGCCTGGAACGACTCGCGGCCCGCGCCCGAGCCGGACGGGTCGTAGTTGATGGTGACGTCGGGGTTCGCCGTCTGGAAGCCGGAGGTCCAGGCCTGAACCGCGACCTCCTGCGCCGACGAGCCGCCGCCCGCGATCTCGCCGGACAGGGTCGACTCGGGCGCGTCGGTGGTGTCGCCGCCGGGGGTCTCGTTCGAGGCGCAGCCGGCGAGAGCGAGAGCCGCGACTGCGGCGACAGCGCCCACCTGGGCGATGCGAGAGATCTTCACTGTGTGAATCCTTCACGTGTCAGGGAAACAGGCCGAAACGGCCTTCGGGTTCGAACCCGGTGCGGGGTTCGTTCTGAAACGTAGGCTCGGACTCTTAAGAGTCTGGGCTGTGCGGGTGAACGGAAGGTGAACGGGATGCCGACATCCCCGCATGGGCATTGACACGTGGACCGGCGCGGCCCCGGAATTCCGCGTCGCGGACCGCCGGCCGTTCACGCGGGCCCGCTAAGGTGCCTGGCATGAGCAAGACCACGAAGGCCCAGCGTAAGGCGCTCGACGCGATCGATGACGCGGAGTCGGCGGCGAAGAAAGCCCGACGCGTCGCGAAGAGCCTGCCGGGCAAGAGCGCCAAGAAGTTGCGCGAGGTCGCGGCCGAGACGGTCGACGACGTGGACCTGTCGAAGAAGGCCATTCGCAAGAACCCGCGCAAGGTCGCGGAGAAGGCGCGTCGCGCGGAAGAGCGGGTGCGCAAGGCCACCCGCGTCGCCGTCGCGAAGGCGGAGAAGAAGGCACGCCTGCGCGCGGAGGCCGAGCGCGCCGCAGCCGAGGCTGCGAAAGCCGCCGAAGAGGTCAAGGCGCATGCCGCAGAGGCCAAGGCGCTGAAGAAGGCGGCCGCCAAGGCAGAGCGCTCGGCCGCCAAGGCCGAGCAGGAGGCGCTCGAGGCCGACCGCGTGCTGGAGGCCGAGCTCACGTCCGGTGAGGCCGAGACGGATGCTGCCGCCACCGCCGCGCCGGAGCCGGCCGCTGCAGAAGCCACGCCGAAGCCGGGGACCTCCCCGACCGCGGCTGCCACCGCATCCGCCTCCTCCGATCTGGACACGCTCACCGTCGCGCAGCTGCGCGAGCGCGCGCGTGCCACGGGCAGGACCGGCTACTCGCGGCTCACCAAGGCCCAGCTGATCGCCCTGCTGTCCTGACGTGCGCTCGATCGATTCGCCGCCGGGCGTGCCGGCACCGCTGGATCGCATCGACGCGGCACCGGAGCCGCGCACGCTGCTGGACATCCTCCGCGCAACCGTGCAGCGCACGCCGGAGGCCTCGGCTCTCGACGACGGCTCGGGCGCGCTCAGCTACCGCGAGCTCATGGCGCGCGTCGCACGCACCGCCGCCCTGCTGCACGAGGCGGGCGTCCGCCGCGGCGACCGCGTCGGGGTGCGGATGCCCTCGGGCTCGAAGGAGCTGTACATCTCGATCCTCGGTATCATCGCCGCGGGCGCGGCGTATGTCCCGGTGGACGCCGACGACTCCGACGAGCGGGCGCGGCTCGTGTTCGGCGAAGCGCACGTGCACGGTGTGATCGGCGAGGGCGGCGCGTACGTCCCCGCAGCCGCCGCGGATGGCCAGGAATCAGCCGCGCTGTTCGGCGGCGCGGCGCCCCATCCGAGCACTCACGCGATCGTCACGGTGCCGCCGCCGACGATCGACGACGACGCGTGGATCATCTTCACCTCGGGGTCGACGGGGGTGCCCAAGGGCGTGGCGGTCTCGCATCGCTCCGCCGCGGCCTTCGTCGACGCCGAGGCGCGCCTGTTCCTGCAAGGCGCGCCGCTCGGCCCTGGCGACCGCGTGCTGGCGGGTCTGTCCGTCGCCTTCGACGCCTCGTGCGAGGAGATGTGGCTCGCGTGGCGGCACGGAGCGTGTCTCGTGCCCGCGCCGCGCTCGCTGGTGCGATCGGGCGAGGACCTGGCGCCGTGGCTCATCCGTCAGGCGATCACCGTCGTCTCGACGGTGCCGACGCTCGCCGCGATGTGGCCGGCCGACGCGATCGAGAACGTGCGGCTGCTCATCTTCGGCGGCGAGGCGTGCCCGCCGGAGCTCGTCGCGCGACTCGTCGCCGACGGCCGCGAGGTGTGGAACACGTACGGCCCCACCGAAGCCACCGTCGTGGCCTGCGCGGCGCTCCTGGACGGCGAGGGACCGGTGCGCATCGGGCTGCCGCTCGACGGCTGGGCGCTGGCGGTCGTCGACGGCCACGACCGGCAGGTCGAGCCCGGGGGGCTCGGAGAGCTCATCATCGGCGGCGTGGGCCTGGCCCGCTACCTCGATCCCGTCAAGGACCTCGAGAAGTACGCGCCGATGCCGACCCTGGGCTGGGACCGCGCCTACCGTTCCGGCGACCTGGTTCGCTACGAGCCGGAGGGGCTCCTGTTCCAGGGCCGTGCCGATGACCAGGTCAAGGTCGGCGGCCGTCGCATCGAGCTCGGCGAGGTCGAGAACGCCCTGCAGGAACTGGCGGGCGTGACGGGCGCCAGCGCCGCCGTGCGCATGAGTGATGCGGGTGTGCCCGTCCTCGTCGGCTACCTCGTTGTCGACGGCGAACTCGACCGCGCCGCCGCCCGCGCCCATCTCGCCGAGCGGCTGGCCGCCGGCGTCATGCCTGTCCTTGCCGTCGTGCCCGACCTCCCGGTGCGCACCTCCGGCAAGGTCGATCGCGCCGCGCTGCCGTGGCCGCTGCCCGACCTCGACATCCCCCGGGCCGATCTGAGCCCCGACGAGGCGTGGCTCGCCGACCAGTGGCAGGCGGTGCTGGGACTTCCGGTGCCCGACCGCAAGGCCGACTTCTTCGACCTCGGCGGCGGCTCGCTCGCCGCGGCCCAGCTCGTCTCGCGCATCCGCGCCCGCGTGCCCGATTTCTCGGTCGCCGACATCTACGACGTGCCGCGTCTCGGGGCGATGGCGAAGGCGCTGCAGCCGTTCCTGTCGCGCGAAGAGGCGGGGGACTTCCGGATGCCGGAGCCCACGCCCCGCACCACGCAGTGGGTGCAGTCGCTCCTCGGCGCGCCGCTGTTCATCCTCTCCGGCGTCCGGTGGCTCCTGTATCTGCTGACCGCCGGGACGATCCTGCAGCTCTTCCCCGGATTCGATGCGCTCCCCTCGGCGCCCTGGTGGCTGCTGATCATCGGTCTCGTCCTCTTCGCGACGCCGTTCGGCCGCATGGCGATCGCCGCGGCATCCGCCCGACTGCTCCTCGCGCGACTGCGTCCCGGGGACTACCCGCGCGGCGGCTCGGTGCACCTGAGGCTCTGGCTCGCCGAGCAGATCTCCGACCAGGTCGACGCCGTCGGTCTCGCCGGCGCGCCGTGGGTTTCGTACTACGCGCGCGCCCTCGGCGCCCGCATCGGCACGGATGTCGACATGCACACCCTTCCGCCGATCACCGGGATGCTGAAGGTCGGCGATCGTGCGTCGATCGAGCCCGAGGTCGACCTCAGCGGCTACTGGATCGACGGCGACCTCGTGCGGATCGGCGAGGTGCGCATCGGCGCCGACGCGACCGTCGGCACGCGCAGCACCCTCGCGCCCGGCACGCGGATCGGCCAGCGGGCCGAGATCGCGCCCGGCTCGGCGGTCTTCGGCCGCGTGCGCGCGAACCAGTCGTGGGCGGGCTCGCCCGCCGTGCGCGTCGGCGGCACGACCGAGGGGTGGCCGGCCGGGCGCCCGCGCGCCGCGCGCCGATGGCTCTGGGCGTACGCCGCATCGGCGATGGCCCTGGGCCTCCTCCCCATCGTGAGCTTCGCCGCCGGCGGTGTGGTGCTCGCGATCGGCATGCGCGGTGCCCCGGACCTCGGCAGTGCGCTCGGCGCCACGCTCGTCTGGCTCGTGCCGGCGGTGCTCCTGACCGGCGTCGTCTACGCCGGCGCGGTCGTGCTGGGCGTCCGCTTGGCGGCCATCGGGCTCCACGAGGGCACGCACCCGGTGCGTAGCCGCATCGGGTGGCAGGCGTGGACCACGGAGCGCCTGCTCGACTCCGCCCGCACGGTCCTGTTCCCGCTCTACTCGAGCCTGTTCACCCCGGTCTGGCTGCGCCTGCTCGGGGCGCGAGTCGGACACGGTGTCGAGGCATCCACCGTTCTCCTCATCCCGGCGATGACCCGCATCGAGGATGGCGCGTTCCTCGCCGACGACACAATGGTCGCCTCCTACGAGATGCGGGGCGGATGGCTGCGGCTCGGCGAGGTGCGCATCGGCAAGCGCGCGTTCCTCGGCAACTCCGGCATGGCATCGCCCGGGCACACCGTGCCGAAGGACGGCCTCGTCGCGGTGCTCTCGGCCGCGCCGGTCAAGGCGAAGGCGGGCTCGTCGTGGCTCGGCTCACCGGCGACGCGCCTGCGCCGCCGGCCGAACGAAAGCGACGCGAGCCGCACCTACAACCCGCCGGCGTCTCTGCGTGTCGCACGGTCGCTGTGGGAGATCTGCCGCTTCATCCCCGTCGTCGTCACGTGCGGCCTCGGGCTGCTCGTGCTGTTCGCACTCGCCGCGCTCGTCGACACGGTCGGTCCGTGGATCGCTCTCCTGCTGTCGGGCTTCGTGCTCCTCACGGCCGGTGCGGTCGCCGCGGGCATCTCGACCGCTGCGAAGTGGCTGTTCGTCGGCCCGATCCGGGCGGGGGAGCAGCCGCTGTGGTCGAGTTTCGTGTGGCGCACCGAGGTGTCGGACACCTTCACCGAGATGCTCGCGGCGCCGTGGTTCGCGCGCGCGGCCGCCGGCACGCCGGCGCTCGCGGTGTGGCTCAGAAGCCTCGGCGCCCGCATCGGGCGCGGCGTGTGGTGCGAGAGCTACTGGCTGCCCGAGCCCGACCTCGTGACGCTCGGCGAGGCGTCCACGGTCAACCGGGGGTGCGTCGTGCAGACGCACCTGTTCCATGATCGAATCATGAGCATGGACACCGTCGAACTCGAACCCGGTGCGACACTCGGCCCGCACAGCGTGATCCTCCCGGCCGCCTCGATCGGGGCCCACGCCACCGTCGGCCCCGCGTCCCTCGTGATGCGCGGCGAGAGCGTGCCCGTCGGCTCCCGCTGGAGCGGCAACCCGATCGGGCCTTGGCGCGCGGTCACCGTCCGGGCGTATCAGTCGACGTCGTGATCGGGCCCGATCCGTACACGCCGCGCAGCGGCGACGCCTCGTTCGACGTCGTCTCGTACGACCTCGATCTGCGCTATCGCGTCCCCACGAACCGGCTCGAGGGGACCGCGCTCGTCAACGCCGTCGCGAACGAGCGGACCCGCTCGGTGCGCCTCGACCTGATCGGCCTGCGCGCGTCGCGGGTGCGGGTGGACGGCGACGCGCGGACGAAGTTCGCACAGGATGCCGCGGGCCTGCGTGTCACGCCGCCGCAGGCGCTCGAGGTGGGCGAGGAGTTCTCCATCGAGGTGCGTTACGCGGGGGCGCCGCGGCCCCGCCGGTCACGGTGGGGCACGATCGGGTGGGAGGAGCTCGAGGACGGGGCGCTCGTCGCCTCCCAGCCGGTGGGCGCGCCGACGTGGTTCCCGTGCAACGACCGCCCTGACGACAGGGCCCGGTACCGCATCGCGGTCACGACGGACGCCGAGTACGCGGTTGCCGCGACGGGGGTGCCCCGGCCGCCGGTGCGCAGCGGCGCGCTCAGGCGCTGGGAGTTCGCGTCGGAGGTGCCCACGGCGACATACCTCGCCGCCGTGCACATCGGCGCGTACCGCGAGAGCGCGATCGGACCCGTGCGGTTGATGGCACCCGCGCCGCTCGTGACCGCTGCGCGGCGATGGTTCTCGGACGCGCCGCGCATCGTGGAGTGCTTCGAGGGAGCGTTCGGCCCGTATCCGCAGGAAGGCTGCACGGTCGTCGTCACCGCCGACCCGCTGGAGATTCCGCTGGAGGCACAGGGGCTCGTGGTGTTCGGTGCGAACCACTTCGAGCCCGAGGCCGCGCGCCTGGTTCCGCACGAGATCGCCCATCAGTGGTTCGGCAACAGCGTCGGCGTCGAGCGGTGGCGCGACATCTGGCTGAACGAGGGGTTCGCCTGCTACGCGGAGTGGCTGTGGTCGGAGGCCTCCGGCGGGGCCGATATCGCCACGCTCGCCGACGAGCATCACGCGCGCCTCCGGGCGCTGCCCCAGGACCTCGTGATCTCCGACCCCGGTCCCGCGCTCATGTTCGACGACCGCGTCTACAAGCGCGGCGCACTGACGCTCGAGGCCCTGCGCCGGACGGTCGGCGCCGAGGTGTTCGCCGACCTGCTCCACACGTGGGTGCGTGAGCACCGCCACGCGCTCGCCACCACCGCGGCTTTCCGCGACTGCGTCGCGCGGGTCGCGGGTGCGGCAGCGGCCGACGTGCTCGGCGACTGGCTCGACGCCGCGGCCCTCCCGCCGCTGCCCGACCGGCTGCCGGCGCCCGCGGTGCGACCGCTCAGGCTGCCGGGCTCTGGGGACTGAGCACCGCGACGCTCACGAGGATGCCGGGCGGCCCGGGCGCATCCCACCCGATGTAGACCTCGCCATCGGGAACGGCCGCCGTCCAGCCGCCCGCCGCCGCCGAGACGACCACCGTCGCGGGCTCGACGCGCAGTCCCCGGCCGTCCGCCTTCAACGCCGCCTCGACGCGGACCCAGTCGCGGACGGTGGCCTCGCCGTCGCCGAGCACGCCCGCCATGCCCGCCGCGTCCCGGCGCACATCGTGCTCGGGCTCCGCGTCGACGCCGAGCGCCGCCGCGTCCCGCGAGGCCGCCACAGCCACGATGGCGTACCCGCCCGCGTACGTGACACTCGCGATGAACGGCGCCCGGGAGACGATCACCGGACCATGCGGACCGCCGCAGCGCGAGCACGCATTGCTCAGCTCGGCGCCGGCGGGCAGCATCCCCGTCAGCAGCCGCCACGCGTGCTCGCGTCGGGGCGGGCGGGGCGGCACCTCGGCCCACGCGACGTCGACGATCGACCTCGCGGGCGTCATCACACCTTCGGCTCGTGCGTCTCGATCGTGACGATTCCCGAGCCCGGGTTCTCGACCGACAGGTGCACCACCGAGAACGCGGCGGGCTCCAGGGCCGAGGCGCTGCCGAGGTACGAGCCCCGCAGCGTGCCGGTTGCGAGGGCGAGCTCGCTCAGGATGTCGGGGAGGACGGGCCCGTGGGTGCACAGCACGGCGGCCTTGCGCGAACGCACCCGCTCGCCGATCACTGCGCGCGCGTCGGACTTGCCGTCCTCCCACGCGTCCTGGCTGATCAGCTTGGTCGTGTCGATCTCGCGGCCGATCGCGGCCGACAGCGGTGCGACGGTCTTGACGCAGCGCACCGCGGGGCTCGACACGATCCGCCGGACACCGAAGGCCAGGAGGGGTCCGACGATGGAGGCCGCCTGCCGGCGGCCGCGCGTGGCGAGCGGCCGCGCGGCATCCTTCCCCTGCCATTCCTCGCGGGCGACCGCCTTGGCGTGCCGGAGGGCGACGATCGGGAAGGTTCGCAGCACGCCCTCGTCGATGAGCCGGTGGAAGTTCTCCATGATCTCGGCGTCGACGGGATAGCTGAGCCGCTTCAACGCCTTCTTGGGCGAGACCCATTCGAGCGCCGCGATCTCCTTGTTCGGCACGAACGCCGACGCGCGGATCGCGGCATCCGTCGCCTCCGCGGCCCAGTAGTGCACGATCTTGGTGCGCTTGCTGGGCAGCCGGTAGCGCGACACCCCGACGGGTACGCCGAGGGAGACACGGATGCCGGTCTCTTCGTGGATCTCGCGCACCGCCGTCTCGGCGAGCATTTCGCCGGGGTCGACCTTGCCCTTGGGAAGCGTGACGTCGCGGTACTTCGTGCGGTGGATCAGGAGCACGCGCAGCTTGTCGTCGACGACACGCCAGACGACGCCCCCGGCCGCGTAGACGGCCGTCTCGGTCATCGCACCGCCCGCGCCCGTCGGCGCCGCTGCACGTTGTTCATCGTCCGGTCCTGGAGGTCGACGAGCGGCTTGTCCTCGTCGTCCCGGCTGTGCCTCGTCCATTCGCCGTCGGGCTGCAGGTGCCACGAGCTCGTCGAATCGCTCATCGACAGCGTGAAGAGGTCGTTGACCTCCTTGATGTGCGCCGGGGTCGAGACCCTCACGAGCGCCTCGACGCGGCGGTCGAGGTTGCGGTGCATCATGTCGGCGCTGCCGATGTACACGATCGGGTCGCCGTCGTTGTGGAACGCGAAGATGCGCGAGTGCTCGAGGTAGCGCCCGAGGACCGAGCGGACCGTGATGTTCTCGCTCATGCCCGCGACTCCGGGCTTCAGCGAGCAGATGCCCCGCACGCATACCTCGACCTTCACGCCGGCCTGGCTGGCGCGGTAGAGCGCGTCGATGATCTGCTCATCGACGATCGAGTTGACCTTGATGCGCACACTCGCCGGCTTGCCGGCCAGTGCGTTGCGCCGCTCTTTGTCGATGAGGCGCAGCAGTCCCTTGCGCAGATGCAGGGGCGCGACGAGGATCCGCTTGAACTTCTTCTCGATCGCATAGCCGCTCAGCTCGTTGAACAGGCGGGTGAGGTCGCGGCCGACCTGGTCGTCGGCCGTGAACAGGCCGAAGTCCTCGTAGATGCGGCTCGTCTTGGGGTTGTAGTTGCCCGTGCCGACGTGGCTGTAGCTGCGCAGCACGCCGTTCTCCTCGCGGATCACGAGGGCGAGCTTGCAGTGGGTCTTCAAGCCCACCAGGCCGTACACGACATGCACGCCCGCCTTCTCGAGCTTGCGCGCCCAGAGGATGTTGTTGGCCTCGTCGAAACGGGCCTTGATCTCGACGAGCGCCAGCACCTGCTTGCCGGCCTCGGCCGCGTCGATCAGCGCCTCGACGATGGGGCTGTCACCTGATGTGCGGTACAGCGTCTGCTTGATCGCGAGGACATGCGGGTCTTTCGCGGCCTGCTCGAGGAACGCCTGCACGCTCGTCGCGAACGACTCGTAAGGGTGGTGCACGAGCACGTCGCCCTTGCGGATCGCCGCGAAGATGTCGGGCCGCTCGTTGTTGTCACCGGGCTGGAACGCCAGCGCGGTCGTGGGCAGATGCGGCTTGTAGTGCAGATCCGGCCGGTCGATGCGGGCCAGATCGAACAGGCCCCGCAGGTCGAGCGGGCCGGGGAGGCGATAGACCTCCTGCGCGGTGATGTCGAGCTCCTTGATGAGAAGGTCGAGCGTCACGTCGTCCATGTCGTCGGTGATCTCGAGGCGGATCGGCGGACCGAACCGGCGACGCAGCAGCTCAGCCTCGAGCGCCTGGATGAGGTTCTCGGTCTCGTCCTCCTCGATCGCGACGTCCTCGTTGCGCGTGAGGCGGAACGCGTGGTGGTCGAGCACCTCCATGCCGGGGAAGAGGTCGTCGAGGTGGTTCGAGATGAGGTCCTCGAGCGGCAGGTAGCGCACGGTGCCGTCGACGGGAGGCAGCTCGACGAAGCGGGGAAGCATCGGCGGCACCTTGAGGCGCGCGAACTCCTGACGCCCGGTGCGGGCGCTGCGGATGCGGATCGCGAGGTTGAGCGACAGACCCGAGATGTACGGGAACGGGTGGGCGGGGTCGACGGCGAGCGGCATGAGGACCGGGAAGACCTGCGCCTGGAAGTAGTCGTAGAGCGCCTCGCGCTCGGCCTGATCGAGCGACTCGTACGAGACGACCTGGATGCGGGCCTGCGCCATCGCGGGCTTCACGAGCGAGGTCCACGCCTCGGCGTGGCGCAGCTGCAGCTTGTGCGCCTCCGCCGAGATGTCGGCGAGCACGTCGGCGGGGGAACGGCCCACGTTGGTGGGAAGGGCGAGGCCCGTCACGATGCGGCGCTTGAGGCCTGCGACGCGCACCATGAAGAATTCGTCGAGGTTGCTCGCGAAGATCGCGAGGAAGTTCGCACGTTCGAGCGTCGGGAGGTTCGGATCCTCGGCGAGCTCCAGCACACGCTGGTTGAACGCGAGCCAGCTCAGCTCGCGATCGAGATACCGGTGGTCGGGAAGCTGCGAGTCGAAGACCTCGGAGAGGTCGAAGTCGTCGTCGTCCGCGTCGCCCAGGCCGGCGTCGAGCACCTCGGGTTCGATCATCCCTTCATCATTGCAGGGTGACGTGACGAGAGTGTGAACGATGTGTCGGGCAGGTGAATGGCGGCGTGCCGCCCGGGTCAGGCGTCGGTGCGCTCGCGCGAGGCGGGCTCGGGCTCGTCTTCGTACACGTTGAAGCGGTACCCGACGTTGCGCACGGTGCCGATGAGCTGCTCCATGTCGCCCAGCTTGGCGCGCAGGCGTCGTACGTGCACGTCGACCGTGCGGGTGCCGCCGAAGTAGTCGTAGCCCCACACCTCGCTCAGCAGCTGCTCCCGGGTGAAGACGCGCGAGGGGTGCGTGGCGAAGAAGTGGAGGAGCTGGAACTCCTTGTACGTGAGGTCGAGCGGACGCCCGTGCACCTTGGCCGAGTACGACGACTCGTCGATCGTGATGCCCGATGTCTGGATGCGCGTCGAGACCTGCTCGGCCGACTGGCGCCCGACGGCGAGGCGGATGCGGGCATCGACCTCGGCCGGGCCGGCGGTGAAGAGGATGACGTCGTCGACGCCCCAGTCGGGCGAGACCGCCGTCAGACCGCCCTCGGTCACGATGAGCAGCAGCGGCGCGTCGAGCCCGGTGGTGTTGAGGATCTTGCACAGCGACTTCGCGCCGACGAGGTCGACGCGGGCGTCGACGAAGATGATGTCGGCGCTCGGGGCGTTGACGAGCTGGGCGGGCTCGGCGGGGATCAGGCGCACGCGGTGGCTCAGCAGTTCGAGCGAGGGCAGCACGGGGCCGCCTCCGTGTGTGGAACTGAGAACCAGGAGCTGTGCCAATGGATCGCCTTCCCGGCGCAGGGGGGTGCGCCGCGAACCCCAGTGTAGGGCGTGGGGGAGGGGCGTTCCGCGCGCATTTCGTCCGCCGACACGCCCGCGGCCCGTGTCGCGGCGGGTGCGCCGCTCGGACCTATGCGCGATGATGGGACGCGTGGCCGTGCCTGAACTCGCCCCTCGTCGCACCATCGGCGGCATCGTCGCCGTCTGGGTGCTCGCGGCGCTGATCGCCATCGTCGTCGGTGTCTTCGCGACGCCCGACTGGCGCGCCGCATGGCTGGGCGTCGGATTGGGCGGATGCCTCATCGCGGCGTTCGCGGTCCAGCTCTGGTCGGGCCGGTCCCAGGGGTTCACCGAGCGCGTGGCGGCGAGTGTTCTGGGCGCCGCGCTCGTGATGGGCGTGATCAGCCTGGGGTTCGGTCTGGCGGCCCTCGTTCCCGGCTAGACTCCCTCGTATGGATACCGTCGCGCTCGAACTGTTCTTCGTGGGCCTGCTCGGTCTGGCGTCTCTGGCGATCGTCTTCGTCTCCGCGGTCGTCGTCAAGAACCTCTATCGCGGCCAGCGCTGACGGGCCCGGTCGTGCTCGACATCCCGACCGACCTTCCCGCGGAGCTCGTCCCGCTGTCGTGGCTCATCGGAGTGTGGGAGGGCACCGGCGTCATCGACTACGGCGACCACACGTACACCGGCGAGTTCACGCACCGCGTCAGCTTCAGCCATGACGGCGGCGACTACCTGAACTACTCGGCCGACGCCTGGCTGCACGACGCGGAGGATCCCGAGAAGCGCTCGCGCCTAGTGGCCGAGCTCGGGTACTGGCGTCTCGCGCTCACCGCCACCGACGCCGATGCAGGCCCGGGGCTTCTTCCGGCGCTCGCTGCTCCTGTCGCCCGCACGGCCGACGACATCGAGCGGCTGCGCAACGCCGACGGCGGCTTCGATCTCGAGGCGGCCCTCGTGCACGCCGACGGCGTGAGCGAGCTCTACCTCGGTCAGATCAAGGGCCCCCGCATCGACATCGCCACCGACGCGGTGGTGCGTCCTGCCGGCGCGAAGGCCTATGCGGCCGCCACCCGCATGTACGGGCTGGTCGAGGGCCACCTGCTGTGGGCGTGGGACATCGCCGCGCTCGGCTTCGAGCTCGGCGCCCACGCGTCGGCACGGCTCGCCCGGGCGGAATGATGACGAGCCCGTTCGCCGCTGTTCCGGGGGCCGTCGTCGACGACGCCGGCCTGCAGCACGTCGGAAACCCTCTGGTCGAGCAGCGCCGGCTCGCCGCGGGCGCGGCTCTCGCCCCCCGCGCCGACCGCGTCGTCATCGCCGTCCCCGGTGAGGACCGCCTGTCCTGGCTCGACTCGCTGTCGTCGCAGGCGCTGACCCGGCTCCCGCCCGGCGTCGGCACGGAGCTGCTGATCCTCGACCCGCAAGGACACGTCGAGCACGCGGCATCCGTCGTCGATGACGGTGAGACCACATGGCTCATCGCCGATCGCGCCGACGCCGAGGGACTCTACGACTGGCTCCGCAAGATGCGGTTCCGCCTGCGCGTCGACCCGCGCATCGCCGACGACGAGTATGCGGTGATCGGCGGCACGGCCGCTGCGCTCGAGCGCATCTCGCCCGCGACGCCGGCCGGGGTTCCCCTGGTGTGGCGCGACCCGTGGCCTTCGGTCACGCCCGGCGGTCACGCGTACGCGCTGGTCGACCCGCACCCGGGTGCCGATCGCGATTGGGCCGAGGCGATCGTCACGCGCGACGAGGAGCAGAGGATCGCGGATGCTGCGGCCCGCGGTGAGCTCGAACTCGCCGGTCTCACGGCGGCCGACGCGCTGCGCGTCGCCGCCTGGCGTCCGCGGTGGGCCACCGACATCGACGAGCGAGCGCTGCCCCACGAGCTGGACTGGCTGCGCACCGCAGTGCACCTCGACAAAGGCTGCTACCGCGGGCAGGAGACCATCGCCAAGGTTCACAACCTCGGTCACCCGCCGCGTCGCCTCGTCTCGCTGCAGCTGGACGGTTCGGGCAGCGTGCTCCCCGAACACGGCGCGGCGGTACACCTCGGCGACACCGAGGTGGGCATCGTGACCTCGTCCGCGCTGCACTACGAAGAGGGCCCGATCGCGCTCGCGGTCGTCCGCCGCACCACACCGGTCGACGCCGCGCTGACGGTCGACACCGCCGACGGCCCTGTCGCGGCGGCCCAGGAGATGGTCGTGCCGCCGGATGCCGGGGCCACGGCGAACGTGCCGCGGATCACCCGGCTGTCGCGCCGCGCGGCGGCCCAGTAGGAGAGCGGTCGGTGAGCGGCGACGGCGAGACCGCCGCGATCACGCAGGTCGTGCCCACGGGCTGGCGCGCCCGGCTGGACCTGCGCCCGCAGCTGTCGCGCGTCCGGGGATCGGCGCTCGCGATCGTGCAGATCACGGTGGCGGCGACCGCCGCCTGGGCGTTCGCGCACTACGTCGTCGGGCATGCTGCGCCGCTGCTCGCGGCCACCGTGACGATCACCAGCCTCGGCCTCGTGCGCGACGCGCGCCCGCGGCGCGTGCTCGAGACCGTCGTCGGGATGCTGGTCGGCATCCTCGTCGCGGAGGGCTTCGTCGTGGTCGTCGGACCCGGCTGGTGGCAGCTCGCTCTCGCCCTCGGCGTGACGCTGCTGGTCGCCCGGTTCCTCTCGCCGTACCCGCCGTTCGCGATCATGGCCGGCGTCCAGGCGTGCATCGTGATGTCCTTGCCGGCGACAGAGCCGTTCTCCCGGCTCATCGACGGTGCGGTGGGCGGCGTCGCCGCCCTCGCGGTGACCGCGCTCATCCCGCGCAATCCCCGACGAGAGGAGGCCCGCGACGGCCACGCGGTCTTCGCGGCGGCGGATGCCGCGGCGCGCACGATCGTGCAGGCGCTGCGCCGGGGCGACGCGATCCGAGCCGCCCGCGGCCTCGAGAAGGCGCGGGCGATCGCCCCGCGCATCGACGAGTGGCGCGCCTCGCTGGACTCCGGGCTCGCCGTCGCCGGCTTCTCGCCGTGGCTGCGCCCGCAGCGCGCCGAGCTGCGTCGGCACCACGCGGTGCTGCAGGCGATGGACTTCGCCACCCGCAACCTCCGCGTGGTCGCCCGCCGCGCGGTGTATCTGTGCGACGACGGCCAGCGTCGGCCGGTGCCGGCGGAGGTGCTGGCTGAGCTCATGCGCGCGGCCGAGCTGGTGGGCGAGAGCCTCGACGACATCTCGCTCCAGCCGGCGGCCCGCGAGGCGGTGCGCGCGGTCGCCGTGCGCCTCGACCCGGAGCAGATCCTCCCGGACGGTTCGCAGGGCGAGCAGAACCTCATCACGGCCATGCGGCCGTTCGCGGTCGACCTCCTCACCGCGACCGGCATGTCGTCCGCCGAGGCGCGCGCCGTGCTGCCTCGCGTGTGACGAGCGGAGCGGTGCGGCTCAGCGCGGGGCCACGGCATCCCACGGCACGGTGACCTCGCCGAGACGCCACCGCGACCGTTCGAGGATCGGCCAGCCGCCGTCGACCAAGGACGACAGCGCCGTGCGCCAGCGATGCACCGGACCGAAGGGCGACACGCTCGCCGCGCGCTCCCACTCCGCGTCGAGGGCGACGAGGAACGCGTGCACACGCTCCCCGGGGACGTTGCGGTGGATCAGCGCCTTGGGGAGCCGCTCCGCGGCGACGGACGGATGCTGCAGCCCTGCCAGTCGCAGCGACACGGTCAGCGTCCGCGGCGCGGCGTCGGGGCCGAGCGCCGCCCAGGTCGCGACGCGACCGATCTCATCGCACGTCCCCTCGACGAGGAGGCCCTCCGGTGCGAGACGAGCGCACATCGTGGCCCACGCCGCCGCGACCTCCGACTCGTCGTACTGCCGCAGTACGTTGAACGCCCGCACGACCGCCGGCCGCCGCCCGCCCGGCACGGGCACCTCGAAGCCGCCGCGCGCGAACGAGACGCGGGCCTCGGGTGCGAACGGGGTGCCGCCCGCGCGCACGAGCTCGAGCTGGGCCCTCGCCCGCGCGACCCGCGCGGGATCGATCTCGAGGCCCAGCACGTCGACGTCGGGCCGTGTGCGGACCAGCCGCGAGTACAGCTCGAGCGCCGTGACGCCGCTCGCGCCGTAGCCGAGGTCGACCACGAGTGGATCCGCCGCGCGGCGGAGCGCAGGGTGCCGCGCGATCCAGCGGTCCACGCGCCGCAGCCGGTTGGTGCCGGTGGTGCCGCGCGTGATCTGCCCGACCGGTCCCCGCGCCATGCCTCCATGATGCCAGCCGTGCCCGTCACAGCATCGGGACGCGGCATCCGGCGCGGATATCATGGGGCGCATGACCGCGCCCTACACGCTGATCCTCCTCCGACACGGCCAGAGCGAGTGGAACAAGACCAACCAGTTCACGGGCTGGGTCGACGTCCGCCTCACCGACCAGGGCAAGGCCGAAGCCCAGCGCGGCGGCGAGCTGCTCGCCGAGTCCGGCATCCTCCCCGACGTGCTGCACACCTCCGTGCTCAGCCGCGCCATCCAGACCGCCGACATCGCGCTGGATGCGGCCGATCGCCTCTGGATCCCCGTCAAGCGCTCGTGGCGCCTCAACGAGCGCCACTACGGCGCCCTGCAGGGCAAGGACAAGGCGCAGACGCTCGAAGAGTTCGGCGACGAGCAGTTCATGCTGTGGCGCCGCTCGTTCGACGTCCCGCCGCCGCCGCTTCCGGCCGACGACCAGTACAGCCAGGTCGGCGACCCGCGCTACGCCGGCATCGACGGCGCTGTTCCCGACACCGAGTCGCTCAAGATCGTCATCGACCGCATGCTGCCGTACTGGCACAGCGACATCGTCCCCGACCTGAAGGCCGGCAAGACGGTCCTCGTGACGGCGCACGGCAACTCGCTGCGTGGCCTCGTGAAGCACCTCGACGGCATCAGCGACGCCGACATCTCCGAGCTCAACATCCCCACCGGCATCCCGCTGGTGTATCGCCTCGACGAGAACCTCGAGCCGCTCGCACCGGGCGAGTACCTCGACCCCGAGGCCGCCGCCGCCGGCGCCGCCGCGGTCGCGAACCAGGGCAAGGCCTGATCTCACCGGCGACGGAAGAGCGGATGCCTCCCCACGAGGCATCCGCTCTTCCTCTTCTTCGCCTTCGCAGCGACAGCTCCCAGCCGTCGGGCCGCGTGACGGGCTCTACAGAGACGGAGCGACGTCGATCGAATCGGTGCTCGACGTCCAGTCGCCGGTGGAAAGGTAGGCGACCTTCTTCGCCACCGACACCGCGTGGTCTCCGAAGCGCTCGTGGTAGCGGCTCGCGAGCGTGGCGTCGACCGTGGCGGACGGGTCGCCCTGCCAGCTGTCGCTGAGCACCTTCTCGAACACCGAGACGTGCAGCTCGTCGAGCTTGTCGTCGGCGTTGCGGATCTCGTCGATGAGGTCGCCGTCCTGCGTGCGCAGCAGCTCGGTGAGTTGGCGAGCGGCTTCGACGTCGAGTTCGCCCATCTTGAGGAACGTGGACTTGAGGCCCTTGGGGATGGCCCGCTCGGGAAAGCGCATGCGGGTGAGCTGGGCGATGTGCTCGGCGATGTCGCCCATGCGCTCGAGCGACGCGCTCATGCGCAGCGCACTGACCACGATGCGCAGGTCGCGGGCGACCGGCTGCTGACGGGCGAGGATCTCGATGGCGAGCTCGTCGAGCTCGACGGCCTTCTCGTCGATGACCGCGTCGGCCTCGATGACCTCTTCCGCCAGCGCCACGTCACTCGTGCCGAACGCGCGCGTCGCCTTGTCGATGGCGACCGTGACGAGCTCGGCGATCTCGACGAGACGCCCCTGCACGTCCTCGAGGGACTGGTGGAAGACTTCGCGCATTCCGACGCACCTTTCATGGATGGCGGAGCTTTCGCCCGCGCCCGGCTGATTGTCGTCAGGGAAGGTTAACGGATGGTGCTCCCGTGGTGAACAGTACGGGGCGTCGGGGCCTGCGGCGGGGTCACGGTCCGTTCTCGCGTCCGGCGTGCACCTACGCTTGAGGCATGGACACGACGCAGCTCGCGCTGCTCGCCCTCCTGGCGGGGATCATCATCGGCGGTTCGATCTCCGTCGTCGTCGTCGCGTCGATGCGGGCGCGCGACCGGGCGCACGCGCAGACGTCGGTCGAGATCCCCGACGGGGTACGCGGCGTCCTTCACGGAATGGACGATCCGGCGGTCGTGGTCGACGCATCGTTCACGGTCCTCGCGGCGTCCTCGGCGGCGGCGGCGTTCGATCTGCTCGAGGGCGGCACGCTGCCGACCGACGAGCTGCGCACCCTCGCTCGCCGCGTGCGCACCGGCGACGCGGCGATCGCCGAGACGAGCGCGACCGAGACGATGCGGTTGCGCCGCGGTGCTCCGCCGGCCGAGCCTCGACTCGTGGCGGTGCGCGCGTCGCGCATCTCGCCCAAGCTCACCCTCCTCGTTCTGCGCGACATCTCCGAGCGCGAGCGGGTGGAGGAGATGCGGCGCGACTTCGTGGCGAACACGAGCCACGAGCTGAAGACCCCCGTCGGTGCGGTGAGCCTGCTGGCCGAGGCGATCGAGTCGGCGGCCGACGACCCGCCGCAGGTGCGCATCTTCGCGACGCGGCTGCAGAGTGAGGCGAACCGGCTCGCGCTGCTGACCTCCCGCATCATGAACCTTTCGCGGCTGCAGGCCGCTGACGAGCTTCCGCAGCGGGACGTCTCGATCGACGAGGTCGTGGCATCGGCCCTCGACGCCCACGCGATCCAGGCCGACTCCGCCGGCGTCGAGGTGGTGCGCGGTGGGGCACGCGGCCTCTACGTGCACGGCGACGCCCAGGTGCTGAGCGAAGCCGTCGGCAACCTCATCGCGAACGCCATCGCCTACTCGCCGCGAGGCTCGAGCGTGGGCGTCGGCATCAAGGCAGCGGACCGGATCGTCGAGATCGCCGTGACCGATCGCGGCATCGGCATCGCCGAGGGAGAGCAGGACCGGGTCTTCGAGCGCTTCTACCGATCCGACCCCGCACGCGCACGCCGCACCGGCGGCAGCGGCCTGGGCCTGTCGATCGTCAAGCACGCGGTGCAGCGGCACGGCGGCGAGGTGCGTCTCTGGTCGCGCCCGGGCCGCGGATCCACCTTCACGATCCGCCTGCCGCAGATCGACGCACCCGCCCTCGAGCCGGCACCCAAGCGCGGGCGCAAGAAGAAGCGGCCCGCAGCGGCCGAAGGCGGCACCGAGGCGGCTGAGGCCGCGGTCGAGGCGCCCGCCGCTCGGGTTGAAGCACCACCCCCCGCTCCGGTCGAGACGCCCGCCGCTCCGGCGCCCCCGGCCCCGGCCGACGCCGATCCGGCGGCGAAGCGCCGACCGGCGCGTGCGACCAGGCCCGCCGCAGTCACGCCCGCCGCTGCCGAGTCCGCCGCAGCCCAGACTTCCGTCGGCCCCGCCGGCGGCAAGAACACCGCATCCGTCGCGAATGGAGACCCCGCATGACCCGCGTCCTGATCGTCGAGGACGAGCCAGACCTCGCCGACCCGCTCGCCTATCTCCTCCGCCGTGAGGGCTACGAGGTCGAGATCGCCGAGGACGGCCCGACCGCGCTGTCCGCGTTCCGCGAGCGCGGTGCCGACATCGTGCTGCTCGACCTGATGCTGCCCGGGATGCCGGGCACCGAGGTGTGCCGCCAGATCCGGATCAGCTCCGCGGTGCCGATCATCATGCTCACCGCCAAGGATTCCGAAGTCGACATCGTGGTGGGCCTCGAGCTCGGCGCGGACGACTACGTCACGAAGCCGTACTCCGCACGCGAGCTGCTCGCGCGCATGCGTGCGGTGCTGCGGCGGTTCTCGCAGATCGACGCCGACCTCGAGGACCGCGTGCTGGAGGGCGGTCGCGTCGTGCTCGACATCGACCGCCACACGGTCGCAGTCGAGGGCGGCGAGATCAACATGCCGCTCAAGGAATTCGAGCTGCTCGAGGTTCTCATGCGCAACGCCGGACGCGTGCTCACGCGCGGCCAGCTCATCGACCGGGTGTGGGGGAGCGACTACTTCGGAGACACGAAGACGCTCGACGTCCACATCAAGCGCATCCGCTCCCGCATCGAGAAGAACCCGGGCTCCCCGGAGATGCTGGTCACCGTGCGCGGGCTCGGCTACCGCTTCGAAGGCTGAGGCACCGCACAGAGACGAAGAGGGCGCCCCACGAGGGGCGCCCTCTTCGTGTCACTGCGACGGCGCTCAGGGAGCGAGCGGCGCGAGGTAGTCGAGAGTGCCGTCCAGCACGGGCACGGAGACGATCGCGCCTTCGGAGTCGCCGGACTGGAAGAAGGTGGTGACGTCGGTACCGGGGAGGGCGTCGAGGTCTTCGACGAGCAGCGGTTCGTCCTCGTCGGAGCCGAGGCTCACCGTCGTGTTGGCCGGCACGCGAACAGTGAGCGTGGGGCCGCCCTCGCCGAACTCGACGTTGAGGGTGTGCGAGTCCTCTGTCTGGTTGACCAGCGCAGCGACGAAGTTGCCCTCCGAGCCGTCCTCGTTCGCGACGATCTGCGCGTTGCGCACCTCGACGGGGCCGGCGTCGTAAACGTTCGTGCCCTCCGCCGCCGAGTAGGAGATCGTGGTCGCCTGCGGCGAGATCATGCTGCACCCGGTCGTCGTGAGGACGAGTGCGCCCCCGATGGCCAGCGACGCGATGAGGCGGCGGTTCACGGATCCTCCATAAGACGGATGACGGTTCTCCAGCATTCTAGGGGCTCGTGATCGACCGCGCGGAGCACCGCCCGGGCCCGGGGGCGGAGAACCTTAGCGTATTTCGCCTGTGGTATCCTGGAGGTTGCCGAAAGGACATAACTCCATGCTTTTTGAGGTTGGCGAGACGGTCGTCTACCCCCACCACGGGGCGGCAACGATCATCGAGGTCAAAGACCGGATCATCAAGGGCGAGACGAAGAAGTACCTGAAGCTGAACGTCACGCAGGGTGATCTCATCATCGAAGTCCCCGCAGAGAACGTCGACCTGGTCGGCGTCCGAGACGTCATCGGCAAGGAGGGCCTCGACAAGGTCTTCGAGGTGCTGCGCGCTCCCTTCACCGAGGAGCCGACCAACTGGTCGCGCCGCTACAAGGCGAACCTCGAGAAGCTCGCCTCCGGTGACGTCATCAAGGTCAGCGAGGTCGTGCGGGACCTGTGGCGCCGCGATCAGGACCGCGGCCTGTCGGCCGGAGAGAAGCGCATGCTCGCCAAGGCGAAGCAGATTCTGATCTCCGAGCTCGCTCTGGCCGAGAAGACCGACGAGGAGAAGGCCAGCGTTCTTCTCGACGAGGTCCTCGCGAGCTGAGACTCCTGGAACGGCGCCCCCACGGGGCGCCGTTCTGCTGTGTGCGGGGTTCTGCAGGGGTCGGCCCCGCACGGCGCCGGCCGTCGATCGCGATAGCGTGAACGGGTGAGCATCACTCCCGTGCCGCGCGTCGGCGTCATCGTCGTGGCCGCCGGATCGGGCACCCGTCTGGGCGCCGGAGCGCCGAAGGCGTTCGTCGGCATCGACGGGAGCAGCATCCTGCGCCATGCGCTCGAGGGCGTGTTCGCCGCTCCGCTCGCGCAGGTCGTGATCGTCGCCCCCGCGGGGCGCGAGGGCGACGCGATCAGCGAGGCGCTGGCCACCGCGGGGGACCGGCGAGACCTCGTGTCGGTCGTCGCAGGCGGGGAAACCCGGCAGGCCTCCGTGGCCGCGGGGCTCGCGGCGCTCTGGGCGGACGTCGAGGTCGTGCTCGTGCACGACGCCGCGCGCGCCCTCACTCCCGCAGAGGTCTTCGAGCGCGTGATCGCCGCGATCGACGGCGGCGCGGCGGGCGCCATCCCGGTGCTCCCCGTGATCGACACGATCAAGCGTGTCGCGGGCGACGAGATCGTCGCCGCGGTCGACCGTGCGGAACTCGCTGCCGCGCAGACGCCTCAGGGCTTCCGGCGAGACGTGCTCGATGAGGCATATGATGCCGCCCTCGCCGACTTCACCGACGACGCCGCCTTGGTTGCCGAGGCCGGGCATGCGGTAGCCGCCGTGCCGGGGCATCCCCTCGCCTTCAAGATCACCACCCCCGCGGACCTCGATCGCGCCCGCCACCTGATCGCCGAGCCCGCGCCGCACGTCGCTGCCCACCTCGGCAACGTGCCGGCGCTCCCGCGGGTCGGCGTCGGCACCGACGTGCACGCGTTCGGCGGTGAGGGCACGCTGTGGCTCGCGGGGCTCGAGTGGCCCGGCGAGGCGCCGCTGTCAGGACATTCCGACGGGGACGCCGTCGCCCATGCGATCGTCGACGCGCTTCTCGCGGCCGCGGGGCTCGGCGACATCGGCACGCACTTCGGCACGGATCACCCCGAGTACTCCGGGGCGCACGCCGACGCGTTCCTCACGCGAACGGTCGCACTCCTCGGGGAAGCGGGCTGGCGCGTCGGCAACGTGTCGGTGCAGGTACAGGCCAATCGCCCGCGCTTGTCCGCACGCCGCATCGAGGCCGAACGCGCCCTGTCCGACGCACTCGGCGGTGCGGCGGTGTCGGTGTCGGCGACGACCACCGACGGCCTCGGATTCACCGGACAGGGCGAAGGCGTTTCGGCGTTCGCCGTCGCCCTCGTCGTGCCTGCCTGAGAAGCACCGTCGCGGCGGGCGTCAGAGTGCGCGGGTCATGAACACCGAGAACGGGTCGAGCACGTAGTCCCCGAACGGACCGCAGACGACGAAGCCCTCGCTCTCGTACAAGCGCTGCGCGGGGACGAAGTCCTCGGTGGTGCCCGTCTCGAGCCACAGGCTCGACATGCCGCGCTGCCGCGCGTCCTCCACGATATGGCGCAGCAGCGCGCGGCCGACGCCGGCGCCCCGGAACCGGTCGTCGGCACGCATCGACTTGATCTCGCCTCGGTCGGGGTCGAGTGCCTTCAGGGCGCCGACGCCCGCGAGCTCTCCGTCGACCCACGCGGTCCACACCGAGAGGGACGGATCCCGCAGCGCATCGATGTCGAGCGCGTGCACGCTCTCGGGGGGAGAGCTGTCGTGCATCCCTGCGAGGTGCAGGGCGATGAGGCGGCGGGTGGCTTCGCCGGTCAGGTCGTCGGGGCGGATCTCGATGGTGCGCTGCATGTCGCGCCCAGTGTGCCATGGGCCGGTTTCGGCCGTGTTTCCGGCCGCGGGCCGGGTTTCACGCCTCGACGGCGTAGGGAGCGGGGTCGCGCGGCGCGCGGGATCCCCACGCAAGGAGCGCCAGCCCCGCGGCGAGGACCACGAGTCCGACGATGGCGATCGCCGACAGTCGCTCGCCGAGCACCACGATGCCGAGCACGCTCGCGGTCAGCGGCTCGCCGAGGGTGAGGGTCGCGGCGGTGGCCGCCGTGAGCCCGCTGAGTCCCCACGTGAACAGCACGTAGGCGATCGAGACGGTGGCGAGGCCCAGCCAGAGCGTCATCACCACGCCCGGCGTGGTGCCGAGCCACGCCACGTCGACGAAGGGGAGCGCGAGCGCGCAGATCGCCGCGGAGCTCGCGCCCATGGCGCCGACGACGGTGAAGTGATCCCAGCCATCGTCGAGGAGACGCCGCTGCGCATTGGCGATGACGGCGAACGACGCACCCGCGCCCACCGATCCGGCGATGCCCAGGGGGTCCGTTCCGCCGCCCGTGCCCGCCCCGCCGCCGAACCCGAGCAGCACGACGCCGATCGTCGCGAGAGCGGTCGCGCCCATCCACGCGAGTGTCGGCATCCGTCGCGTCAGCGCCCATTCGAGCAGGCCCGCGAGAATCGGTGCGGAGCCGAGGGCGACGACCGTGCCGACTGCGACGCCGTTGCGCGACGTGCCGAGGAAGAACAGCGGCTGGTACAGCGCGAGGCACGCGCCCGTCAGCACCATGAGCAGGACGGGCCGCAGGCCCCACCGCGGACGCACTGCGCCGGCGGGGAGGCGCCGCTGGTGGCCGGCGGCGAGCGAGAACGCGATGATCGCGAGCCCGGTGCCGCCGATCACCATGCGCATGACGCCGATCGACAGGGGAGTGGTGCCCTCGGGGCCGAGCGCCTGCGAGGTGCCGGTCGTGCCGAACAGCAGCGCGGCGGCGAGGACGGCGAGCACATGCACCCTACTGTTCTATCCCGACTCGGCGCCTGCGCCCGTCCACCCGTCTCTCAGGGGTCGTCCCGGTGCCCGCCGGTAGGCTGGTGCGGTGACGGTTCAGCTGTACGACACCAAGGCGCAGACCCTGCGCGATTTCGTGCCCCTCGACCCCGGAAACGTCACGATCTACGTGTGCGGTCCGACCGTTCAGTCCGGCCCTCACATCGGGCACCTGCGGGGCGCGCTGAGCTTCGACATCCTCCGACGATGGCTCACCCATCGGTACGGCCGCGTCACCTTCGTGCGCAACGTCACCGACATCGACGACAAGGTGCTCGCGAACGCGACCGACGGCGAGCCGTGGTGGGCGCTCGCGTACCGCATGGAGCTCGAGTTCACCCGCGCCTACACCGCGATCGGCATCCTCCCGCCGACGTACGAGCCGCGCGCGACGGCGTCGATCCCGCAGATGCAGGAGCTCATCCAGCGGCTCATCGAGGCGGGTCACGCATATGCCGCGCCGGAGGGAACGGATGCCGCGGGCGACGTATACTTCGATGTCCGGTCCTGGGCGGACTACGGGTCGCTCACGAACCAGTCGATCGACGCGATGGAGCCGGCCGCCGACGCCGACCCGCGCGGCAAGCGCGACCCCCGCGACTTCGCGCTCTGGAAGGGCGCCAAACCCGACGAGCCGGCATCGGCCACGTGGGCATCGCCGTGGGGCGCCGGGCGCCCCGGCTGGCACATCGAGTGCTCTGCGATGGCGCGGCGCTACCTCGGTGCCGACTTCGACATCCACGGCGGCGGGCTCGACCTCCGCTTCCCCCATCACGAGAACGAGCTCGCGCAGTCCACCGCGGCCGGCGACGGCTTCGCGCGGTACTGGGTGCACAACGGCCTCGTGACGGTCGGCGCGCAGAAGATGTCGAAGTCGCTGTTCAACTTCGTCCTCGCCGAGGACCTGCTCCGCGAGCGCGACGCTCTCGTGGTGCGCTACGCGCTCGCATCGGCGCACTACCGGTCCAGTCTCGACATCACGACGTCGACATTCGACGAGGCCGAGGCGGCGCTCGAGCGCATCCGCACCTTCCTCGAGCGCGCGATCCGCATGTTGCGCGGAGCGGAGGATGTGAGGGTGGATGCCACGGTCCCGGCCGCGTTCGCCGCGGCTCTGGACGACGACCTCGGCGTGCCCCAGGCGCTCGCGGTGCTGCACGAGACCGTACGCGACGGCAACACCGCGCTGGACGCGGGCGACCGCGCCGGCGCGCTGCGTGCATTCGCCGACGTCGCCGTGATGGCGGGCGTGCTCGGCATCGACCCCCTTGATCCGCACTGGCGGTCCACGAACGCCTCGGCCGAGGCATCCGCTCTCGATGCACTGGTGCAGACCATGATCGCCCAGCGCGCCGACGCGCGCGCAGCCAAGGACTGGGCGGCCGCCGACCGCATCCGCGACGCGATCGCGGCGGCCGGCATCGCCCTCGAAGACGGTCCCGACGGGACGCACTGGAGTGTCGCCGACGCTCCTCGTCCGGTGGAGAGCAACTGACGGGCCGCGGCCCGCACGAAGGAGAACTGATGGCAAAGCCAGGACGCCCCGGCGCCAGCAAGAGCAGCAAGAAGGGCCCCACCAAGGGCACCGGCGGCAAGAACAAGCGGTCCCTCGAGGGTCGCGGGCCGACGCCCAAGGCGGAGGACCGCGCGTGGCACCCGGCCGGCAAGCGCAAGGCCGCCGCTGAGCGGTACGCGGCGGCCGGCGGCAAAGGAAAGCCCGGGCAGCCCGCGCCCCGCACGTCGCGCCCGGCGAAGAAGGACGACGACACCGAGACGGTCACCGGCCGCAATTCGGTGCTCGAGGCGCTGCGCGCCAAGATCCCCGCGACGGCGTTCTACATCGCGCAGCGCGTCGAGATGGATGACCGGGTCAAAGAGATGCTGGCGATCGCCACGCACCGTGACATCCCGGTGCTCGAGGTGACGCGTCCCGAACTCGACCGCATGGCCGGCTTCGACGGCGTGCACCAGGGCGTCGCGCTCAAGGTGCCGCCGTACGAGTACGGCCACCCGCAGGATCTGCTCGAGCAGGTGATCGAGTCGGGTCAGACCCCGCTGTTCGTCGCGCTCGACGGCATCACCGACCCGCGCAACCTGGGCGCGATCCTCCGCTCGACCGCCGCCTTCGGCGGCCAGGCGGTCATCGTGCCGCAACGCCGCTCGGCCAGCGTCAACTCGGCCGCGTGGAAGACGAGTGCGGGCGCGGCGGCGCGCGTGCCCGTCGCCCTCGCGTCGAACCTCACGGCGATGCTCAAGGACTTCAAGAAGCAGGGCGTGTTCGTGCTCGGCCTCGACGGCGGCGGTGACGTGTCGCTTCCGGAGCTTCAGCTCGCCGATCGCCCCGTCGTGATCGTCGTCGGCTCGGAGGGCAAGGGTCTCTCGCGCCTGGTGACGGAGACGTGCGACCAGATCGTGTCGATCCCGATCTCGTCGGCGACGGAGTCGCTCAACGCCGGGATCGCGGCATCCGTCGCCCTGTACCAGGTGTCGACATCGCGGGCCCAGGGCGCCGCGGGAGGGAAGTGACATGGCACGCATCGCCGTCATCGGAGGCTCGGGGTACGCCGGCCGTCACATCGTCGCCGAGGCGGTGAGCCGGGGGCACAACGTGCTGTCGATCGCCCGCCGCCTCCCCGCCGAGCGCCACGAGGGGGCACTCTACGTGGAGGGCTCGCTCACGGACGTCCCCGACCTCCTCGCGCAGATCGAGGGCGTCGACGTCGTCGTCTCGGCCGTCGCACCGCGCGGCGAGATGCAGGGCCTGGTGCGGCCGAACATCGCTGCGCTCGCCTCGCTCCTGCCTGAAGGGGTCCGCCTGGGAGTGATCGGCGGAGCCGGCGGCAGCCTCGTCACAGAAGACGGCGAGCGGGTCGTCGACCTTCCCTCCTTCTCCGAGGACTACAAGGCGGAGGCGCTCGAGGCGATCGGCGTTCTGGACGACCTCAAGGAGGCGCCCGAGTCGCTGGACTGGTTCTACATCCACCCGGCCGGCGGCTTCGGAGCGTACAACCCGGGGGAGCGGACCGGCGAGTATCGCACCGGCGGCGACGTGATCGTCACCGACGCCGAGGGCGAGTCATACATCTCCGGCGAGGACCTCGCGGTGGCGATCGTCGACGAGATCGAGAACCCGCAGCACCCCCGCAAGCGGTTCACCGTCGGGTACTGACGAGCCGGGGTCAGACCAGGTCGCGCCAGTCGATGTCGTCCTCGTCGTCGTCGATCACGGGGTTGGGCGACGTGATGATCGAGAGCGACACGGTCTCGGTCGGGGGTCCCATGAGGGTCGCCTCGTCGCGGCGGTGGCGGAGCACGTTGTCGACGTAGCTCGTCAGCGCCTCGGCGATGGGCACCGACTTGCCCTTGGCTTGCGACAGGTACCAGCGGTGCTCGAGCAGCTGGTGGAACACCTCGGCCGGCTCGAGCTTCGAGCGCAGGTCCCACGGGATCGCCTTGACGACCGGCTCGAAAACCCGGGTGAGCCACTCGTGGGCGACCATCTCCTCGTCGTCGCCCAGGCGCGAGATGCGCACGCGGTACTCGTCGAGGTCGTTGAGCAGGCGCCGCGCCTGGTTCTCCTCGACGTCGAGGCCCGTGAGACGCAGCAGGCGCCGCTGGTGGTGGCCGGCGTCGACGACCTTCGGCTGGATCGACACGCGGGTTCCGTCGGTGGTGGCCTGGATCGACATCTCGCCGATGTCGAACCCGAGGTCGTTCAGCCGCTGCACGCGCTCGGTGAGCCGGTACGCCTCGTCGGCGCGGAACGTCTCCTCGTCGGTGAGCGCGGCCCACAGCGAGTGGTACGACGACACGATCCCGTCGGCGATCGCGATGGCGTCGACGCCGCCCTCGAGGCGTCCGCCGGCTTCGAGGTCCATGATCTCGCCGGCGATGTTGGTGCGGGCGACGTCCAGGTCGTGCGCACGCTGGCCCGGCGTCAGGCCGCTCTCGTGCAGCTCCCCCGTCTCGGCGTCGACGAGGTAGGCGGCGAAGGCGCCCGCATCGCGACGGAACAGCGTGTTCGACAGCGACACGTCGCCCCAGAAGAACCCGACGTTGTGGAGGCGCACGAGGAGCAGCGCGAGCGCGTCGACGAGGCGCGTGGCGGTGTCGGGGCGCAGCACCTGCGTGAACAGCGCGCGGTAGGGGAGCGAGAACTTCAGGTGTGCGGTGACCAGAGCTGCCGGGAGAGGTTCGCCCGCGGCATCCGCTCGACCGGCGATCACGGCGACGCGCTCGACGCACGGCACATCTAGGCGGGCGAGGTTGCCGAGCATGTCGTACTCGCGTTGCGCCATCGCCTTCGTGGTCTCCTTGATGGCGACCACCCGGCCTGAGAGGTTGGCGAACCGCACCAGATGGCGCGATATGCCCTTCGGCAGGAACACGATGTGGCTCGACGGCCACTCACCGAGCGGCGTCGACCACGGCAGCGTCAGCAGTCCCGGATCGACGCTCGAGGCGGTGATGCTCAGGGCGTCAGGCACGGTCCCCTCCTGGAGAAACGAGCGACGGCGCGGGGGAAGAGTCTCCCACCCGCGCCGTCGCGAACGAATCAGCGTTACGCCGCAGCGATGGCCTTGTCGGTGAGGCGCTCGCCCGACTCGATGTCGAACACGTGGACGTGTCCGGGGACCGGGGCCAGCATGACCTTGTCTCCCGCAAGCGGGTGACGGCGGCCGTCGACGCGGGCGACGATGTCGGTGCGCTTGCCCGCGACATCGGCGTGACCGTACAGGTACCCGTCGGCGCCGAGCTCCTCGACCAGGTCGACGACGACCTCGAGGCCCTTGCCGTCGGCCGGAGCGACCTGGATGTCCTCGGGACGGACGCCGATGGTGACCTCGGAACCGTGCGCCTTGCCGAGCGTGTCGGCCTCGACGCCCACGACCGTGTCGCCGAAGCCCACGCCGCCCTCGGCGATGTGCGCCGGGAACAGGTTCATGGCCGGCGAGCCGATGAAGCCGGCGACGAACACGTTGTTCGGCTTCTCGTACAGGTCGCGCGGGGTGCCGACCTGCTGGAGCAGGCCGTCCTTGAGGACCGCGATGCGGTCGCCCATGGTGAGCGCCTCGGTCTGGTCGTGCGTGACGTAGACGGTGGTGACACCGAGACGGCGCTGCAGCGACGCGATCTGGGTGCGGGTCTGCACGCGGAGCTTGGCGTCGAGGTTCGACAGCGGCTCGTCCATGAGGAACACCTGCGGCTGACGGACGATCGCGCGGCCCATCGCGACGCGCTGACGCTGACCACCCGAGAGGGCCTTCGGCTTGCGGGTGAGGTACTGCTCGAGGTCGAGGAGCTTGGCGGCCTCGAGGACGCGTGCAGCGCGCTCCTCCTTGCCGACGCCGGCGATCTTGAGCGCGAAGCCCATGTTCTCGGCGACCGTCATGTGCGGGTACAGCGCGTAGTTCTGGAAGACCATCGCGATGTCGCGGTCCTTCGGGGGGACGTCGGTGACGTCGCGGTCGCCGATGAGGATGCGGCCGGCGTTGACCTCTTCGAGGCCGGCCAGCATGCGCAGCGACGTGGACTTTCCACAACCCGACGGGCCGACGAGAACGAGGAACTCCCCGTCACCGACCTCGAGGTTGAGCTTGTCGACGGCGGGGCGAGTGCCCCCGGGGTACAGACGAGTTGCGTTGTCAAACGTGACGGACGCCATGTTCTCTTCTCCTTCACCGGCAGGTACGTGCCGGACGATCCGTAGTGAGGAATGAGCGGGGGCTTACCCGCACGCCCGCCATCGGGCGCAAGGAACAGTATGACACGGCGCGCGCGGAGCTTGCGTCTGGGCATTTCCCAGGGTGGCTGACTAGCATCGTGGACGGCCGATTTCCCGTCTGGCCCCGCCGGATCACCGGCCCACTTTCCGCCCCGAGAGGTTCCATGTCGAGCGACGAGTCACAGAACGCCGCGCCCAGCGAGCGCCGCGACGCCGTGCGTGAGAAGGCGCAGCAGGTGAAGGCGCGCCAGTCCCGAGCGCGCCTGATCCGCCGCACGTCGCTCGTCGCCGTCGCGATCGCGTTCGTGGCGGTCATCGCCGTCGTGGTGTCCTGGACCGTCTCATCGAGCGCCTCGAAGCCGACCATGAGTCCCGCGAAGGGCGTCGACGGCGGGTTCGTCGTGACCGACGTCGCCGGAGCAGGCGTCGCCGCCGACCCCGGCGCCGGCGGCCTCGTCGAGGGCGAGGCGTCGACGACCCCCGAGACCGAGCCGACTCCCACCGCGACCCCGACGGAGGCGCCGGCGGTCGACATCCGGGTGTACGTCGACTACCTGTCGACGGGTTCGCGCGAATTCCAGCTCGCGAACATGAAGCAACTGTCAGAGTGGGTCGACGACGGCGCGGCGACGCTGACGTACTACCCGGTCGCCATGCTCACGGCGAAGTCGAACGGCACGAAGTACTCGCTGCGCGCCGCCGGCGCCGCCGCCTGCGTCGCCCAGCACGCGCCGGACTACTTCTTCGCCTTCAACGACGCGCTTCTGCGCCAGCAGCCCGAGGTCGACTCCGACGGTCTCACCGACACTCAGCTTGCGGACGTGGCGCAGGCGACGGGGCTCGACGGCCCGAAGGTCGTCCGCGCGTGCATCGAGGAGCAGTCGTACGCATCGTGGGCGAAGTCGGCGACCGAGCAGGCGCTCAAGGAACTCCCCGGCACCGACGGCGCCGCCCTCACCGGCACGCCGATGGTGCTGGTGAACGGCACGCAGTACGTCGGCGAGCTCGGCGACCCGAAGGAGTTCGCGCAGTTCGTGCTGACGATCGCGAGCGACGCGTACTACAAGGCCACGCCGACCCCCACGCCGACTCCGACGGCCCCCTGAACGGGTCCTCGCGCGGGCGCCGCTAGACTGGGCGCTCTGCCGACTTGGCGCAATTGGTAGCGCACCGTACTTGTAATACGGGGGTTACGGGTTCAAGTCCCGTAGTCGGCTCCAGATTCCCGGGACTCGCCGCCACCGGTCCGCGCCACGCGGTCGGCTCCAGCCCTCGGGCGGGAGAGGATGGATCGGGTGACCGCACGCCGCCTGCCCGTCTGGATCGGCCTCGGCGGCGCCGCGCTCATCGGCGTGCTCACGGCCGTGCAGGCGCGTGTCAACGGCCAGCTCGGCGTCCGCATCGGCGACGGGTTCGCCGCCGCCGTGATCTCGTTCGCTTCGGGGTTGCTCGTCCTCGTCGTGCTGTCGGCGGCGCTGCCGCAGGGGCGCCGTGGATTCGGCGCCCTGGTCTCGGGGCTGCGCGCCCGCAGCATCCCGATCTGGATGCTGTGCGGCGGCGTGGCCGGCGCGCTCTCGGTCGCTACCCAATCGCTCGCGGTCGGGATCATCGGCGTCGCATTGTTCACGGTGGGCGTCGTCGCCGGCCAGACGGTGAGCGGTCTGCTGCTGGATCGTGCCGGGATCGGCCCGGCGGGAATCGTCGCGGTGACCCCTGCCCGCCTCGTCGGCGGCGCGCTCGCGGTGCTCGCCGCGGGGGTCTCGCTCGCCGGAGGCGTGCATGCCCCGCCGGTGCTCCTCGTGCTGCCGTTCCTCGTCGGCGCGGGCATCGCGTGGCAGTCGGCGGTCAACGGCCGGCTGCGTCAGCGCGTCGGCACGCCCCTGACGGCGACCTTCGTCAACTTCATCGGCGGTACGGCGGTGCTCGGCGTCGCCGAACTCATCCACACCGCGATCGCCGGGCCGGCGACCTCGTTTCCCTCCGACCCGTGGCTGTACCTCGGCGGCGTGATCGGGGTGACCTACATCTTCCTGGCGGCGGCGCTCGTGCCCTACACCGGCGTCCTGCTCCTCGGCCTCGGCACGGTCGTGGGCCAGGTCGTCACCTCGGTGCTGATCGACGCGATCTGGCCGACCGAAGCCGCGCCGACGCTCGGCCCCTCCCTCCTCATGTCGACGCTCGCGATCCTGTCGGTGGTCGTGGCTGCCACGCCGTGGGGATGGATGCCGCGCCGCGGCCGCTGACGCCGGACCACGCGATTGCGCATCCCGCGTCGCGCCGCGGGATGGCATGCTGAGACCGTGCCGAAGGGGTCGCCGCCGCACCGCACCCTCCCGTCGCGCGCCGACGACGGCGCCCGACCGGAAGAGCGCGCGGTGACGGGACCGGTGGTGACGCCCGACGACCTCGCGGGCATCGACCGCCTCTTGGCACCCACCGACCGGCTCCTCGCCGACGGCTATCCGGGCGACGACGGCGCCCGGCAGCCCGTGCACACGGTCTACGTGTCGGCCGACCGATACGCCCCGGCCCTCCCGCGCGAGTGGGGCGCTGCGGCGCTCGCGGCCGTCGCCGTCCAGGGCGGTATGGACGCCGTCGTCCGGGACCTGGGCGTGCCCGATGAGTTCGCCCGCGATGTCTCAGCCCTCGTCGCGGCGAAGCTCGCGTCGGAGCCGATCGAAGACCTCCGCCTCGACCTGGAGGACGGCTATGGCGACCGCGGCGACGAGACGGAGGACGCCGACGTGCGCCGGGCGGCGGGGCTGCTCCTCGACGCTCTCGCGAGCGGCGAGGCGCCCGCGTTCTTCGGGATCCGCATCAAGGGGCTCGAGCGTGCGACGCGGGGACGCGGCATCCGTTCTCTCGATCTGTTCCTGGCGACGCTGCTGCACGCCGGCGATCTGCCCGACGGCCTCCGGCTCACCCTCCCGAAGGTGACCACGGTCGCGCAGATCGAGGCGATGGCGCGGCTCTGCGACCGCCTCGAGCAGCATCACGGGCTCCCGGCCGGGCGGCTGCGGTTCGAGATGCAGGTCGAGACGGCGCAGATCGTGCTCGGCGCGGACGGGACCTCGCCGCTGGCGAGGGCGATCCACGCCGCTGAGGGTCGCGTGAACGGGCTGCACTACGGCACCTACGACTACAGCGCCGCGTTGGGCATCGCCCCGGGATATCAGTCGCTGGACCACCCTGCGGCCGACCACGCCAAGAACGTCATGCAGGTGGCTGCGGCGCAGACCGGCGTGCGGCTGTCGGACGGCTCGACGAATATCCTCCCGGTCGGCGATGCCGACGCCGTGCGCGCGGCGTGGCGCCTCAGCGCCCGGCTCACGCGGCGGTCGCTGGAGCGCGGCTTCTTCCAGGGGTGGGACCTTCATCCGGCGCAGCTCGTGCCGCGCTTCGTGGCGAACGCCCGGTTCTACCGGGAGGGGTTCGCGGATGCCGCCATGCGCCTGCGCGCCTACGTGGGCCGTGCCGACGGCGGCGCGGTGCTCGACGAGCCCGCGACCGTCCGCGCGCTCTCGGCGTTCGTGGTCCGCGGCGTCGCCTGCGGTGCCCTCACCGAGGCCGAGCTGACGGATGCCGCGGGCCTGAACCTCGCCGCGCTGGCCACGCTCGCGCATCCGGCGTCCGTCAGGAGCGAGGAGAACGCATGAGCTACTACACGCCGCGAGGCGGACTGCCGCCGCAGACCGCACTCCTCACGGACCGGGCCGTCGTGAAGCAGGCGTACACGTTCATCCCGAAGGGAGCGCTGCGCGACATCGTGACGAGCAGCCTGCCCGGCTTCACGAACACTCGCTCGTGGATTCTCGCACGCCCGGTCGCGGGGTCGGCGACGACGTTCGCGCAGCTGATCGTCGAGATCGGCCCGGGGGGCGCAGCCGAGGCGCCCGAGCGCGAGACGAGCGTCGAGGGCGTCGTCTTCGTCACGGCGGGCGTGCTCGCGCTCACTCTCGACGGCGAGCGGCACGCGCTCGAGGCGGGCGGGTACGCGTTCCTCGCGCCGGGGGTGGACTGGTCCCTCGCCAACGAACACGGTGAGCCGACGACGTTCCACTGGATCCGCAAGGCCTACGAACCGGTCGACGGCATACCGGTGCCCGCGTCGTTCGTCACGCGCGAGCAGGACATCGAACCGCGCGCCATGCCCGACACCGACGGCGCGTGGGCGGCCACCCGCTTCGTCGATCCCGACGACCTCGCGCACGACATGCACGTCAACATCGTCACGTTCCAGCCCGGCGGGTCGATCCCGTTCGCCGAGACCCACGTCATGGAGCACGGCCTCTACGTCTTGCAGGGCAAGGCGGTGTACCGGCTCAACGAGGACTGGGTCGAGTGCGAGGCCGGCGACTACATGCTTCTCCGGGCCTTCTGCCCGCAGGCCTGCTACGCCGGCGGCCCCGAGCCGTTCCGGTACCTGCTCTACAAGGACGTCAACCGTCAGATCCGTCTCACCTGACGCCGGTGACCCCATGAGAGAACGGACCCACAGCACGACCTCGTCGTGCGCGGCCGGCGGGTGCCGACCGGCGGCGAACCCGCGATCGGCTCTGGGCGGGGCTCCTCGACGGCACGATCGACAGCATCGTCAGCGACCATTCGCCCGCGACCCTCGACCTTATCGACCTGGACCAGGGCGACTTCGGCGTCGCGTGGAGAGGCGTCTCGCCGCTCCAGCTCGGGCTGCCCATCGTCTGGACCGATGCCAGGCGACGAGGCATCTCCCGCGAGAAGGTGGTGGAATGGATGTCGGCGCGTCCGGCGGCCCTGGCAGGTTTCAACCGCAAGGGCAGGATCGCGCTCGGCTTCGACGCCGACCTGTCGGGTGTTCGCACCCGACGCCGGGTTCGTCGTCGACGTCGCCCGCCTGCACCACAAGAACCCGCTCTCGCCGTACGACGGCCGCGCCCTGACGGGCGTCGTCCGCGAGACCTTCCTGCGGGGTGAACGGGTCGACTTCGCCGAGCCCCGCGGTCGCCTGCTGCGCCGCGACGCGGCCTGAGCGCCGACACCGGCCGCCCCGGCCGGGTAGACGTGACGATACGGAAGAAGAGTGAGATGTCGGCAGATCCCTATGGCGGCGGCGCAGAGGTCCTCGACGCGGAGGACGACCTGCGGTCGCTGATCCCGTCGCGCCCCGCGCGCCACCGCGCGGTGGACCCATCGATCGCGCGTTCGTGGCTTCTCGTGCCGGGAACCCGCCCTGCGTCCTTCGACGACATGGCGGCGTCGCGTGCCGACGCCGTCGTGCTCGACATCGAGGACGCGGTCGACCCCCGCAACAAGCAGCAGGCGCGCCAGGACGTCGCCGACTGGCTCCGCGGCGGCGGCCGTGCGTGGGTCCGCGTCAACGACGCGCAGAGCCCGTTCTGGGCCGACGACCTCGCCGCCCTGGCGGGCATCCCGTCGCTCGAGGGCATCATGCTCGCCAAGACCGAATCGCCCGACCAGGTCACGAGCTCGTTCGACCGCCTCGGCGGCAGCGTGCCGGTCGTCGCCCTCGTCGAGTCGGCGCTGGGCATGGAGGATGCCGCCCACATCGCGCGCGCCCGCGGTGCGTTCCGCCTCGCGTTCGGCAGCGGCGACTTCCGTCGCGACACCGGCATGAGCGCGGATGCCGAGGCGATGGCCTACCCGCGCGCCCGACTCGTCGTCGCCAGCCGTGTGGGCAACCTGCCCGGGCCGATCGACGGCCCGACCGTGGGCAACAGCATGCCGACACTGCGCGACCACTCCGCCATCACGGTGTCGATGGGCATGACCGGAAAGCTGTGCCTCGCGGCCGAGCAGGCGCCCGTCATCAACGAGGTCATCTGCCCCACCCCGAGCGAGGTGCTGTGGGCGCTCGACTTCCTGGCCGATTTCGAGGGTCGCGGTCGCGTGGTCCGAGACGGCAGCGACTTGCCACGCCTCGGCCGGGCGCAGAAGATCGAGAAGCTGGCTCTCGCGTTCGGCGTGCACCCGACCTCGTGACCGGCTCCTCACGACGAACCATCGAAGGGACACGCGACATGGCAGACGAGCCGCAGCTGAACCAGGGCGACCGGAACCCCGGCTTCGCGCTTCCCGACTCCACCGGCGCGGTCGTGCGGCCCGAGGACTTCGCCGGCCGCCGTCTCGTCGTCTACTTCTACCCGGCCGCGTTCACGCCCGGCTGCACGACCGAGGCTTGCGACTTCCGAGACAATCTCGCGTCGCTGCAGGCGGCGGGAGTCGCCGTGGTCGGCGTCTCGCCCGACTCCGTCGAGCGCCTGGCGGAGTGGGCCGAGGCCGAGCAGCTGCAGTTCCCGCTCCTCTCGGACGAGGACCACGCCGTCGCCGAAGCCTGGGGCGCGTGGGGCACGAAGCTCGTGAACGGCGAACAGCGCGTGGGCCTCATCCGTTCGACCTTCGTGCTGGATCCCGACGGCACGGTGCAGTCCGCCGAGTACCGGGTGGATCCCCACGGCCACGTCGACCGCCTCCGCGCGCAGCTCGCCGCCTGAGTCCGACGGCGCTCGCTGCAGCGATGGAGCTCGATGCGTTCAACCGCCTCGACGCCGAGGCCGCACGGGCGGTCGTGCGCCCCTGCGTCGACATCGACCGATGGGTCGACGCCGTCGTCGAGGGGCGTCCGTACGCGACGACGGCAGAGCTCCTCGAGCTTGCGCGCACGAGCGCCGCGCCGTGGACGCCGGCCGAGATCGACGGCGCGCTCGCGCATCATCCCCGCATCGGCGAGCGGCCGGGCGGCGACGGTGCCGAGGCGTCCTTGTCGCGGGCCGAGCAGGCGGGGATCGGGATGCCGTCCGCCGACGTCGTGACCGCGCTCGCCGCAGGCAACCGCGCTTACGAGGAGAAGTTCTCGCGCGTCTTCCTCATCCGGGCGGCCGGGCGCAGCGCCGACGAGATCCTCGATGCACTGAACGCACGTCTGGCCCACACTGAGGAGCAGGAGATCCCGGTCGTGGCGGAGCAGCTGCGTCAGATCGCCCTCCTCCGACTGGAAGGGATCATCGGTTCATGAGCCAGATCACGACGCATGTGCTGGATGCTGCGCTCGGAGGCCCTGCGCGTGGCGTCGGCGTGGTGCTCGCCACGGCGGCCGGCGTCGAGGTGGCGTCCGGTGTCACCGACGAGGCGGGCCGGATCGCCGATCTCGGCCCCGAGCGGCTCGACGCCGGAACGTTCCGGCTCACGTTCGCCACCGGCGAGTACTTCGCCGCCACGGGACGGGACACGTTCTACCCGGTTGTGTCGATCGATTTCGCGGTCGCTGACGACGGGGAGCACCACCACGTGCCGCTGCTGCTCAGTCCGTTCTCGTACTCCACCTACCGGGGGAACTGACATGACCGAGCCCGGCATCGTGCTCGGCGCGAACCAGTACGGCAAGGCCGAGGTGCGGCTCGTCAGGATCGACCGGGACGGTCCGCGGCACAGGGTCACCGACCTCGCCGTGACCTCGCAGCTGCGCGGGGACTTCACGGCGGCCCACACCGAGGGCGACAACGCCCGCATCGTTGCGACCGACACCCAGAAGAACACGGTGTTCGCCTTCGCGCGCGACGGCGTCGGTGCGCCGGAGGATTTCCTGCTGCGGCTGGGGCGGCATTTCACCGGCGAGTTCGCATGGGTCACGGGCGGACGCTGGGAGGCCGAGCAGTACACCTGGAACCGCATCCCCGTCGACGGCGAAGGGCACGACCACTCCTTCGTACGCGGCGGCACCGAGATCCGCACGGCCGTGGTCACGTTCGTCGGAGCCGAGGCGACCGTCATCTCGGGGCTGCGCGACCTCGCGGTGCTCAAGTCCGCGGGCTCCGAGTTCCACGGATTCGTCCGCGACCGCTACACGACCCTCGCCGAGACGGACGACCGCATCCTCGCGACCTCTGTCACCGCGCGCTGGCGTTACCGCAGCCTCGACGTCGACTTCGACGAGGCGTTCGCCGACGTGCGGCGGCTGCTGCTCGTGGCGTTCGCCGAGACCTATTCGCTGGCCCTGCAGCAGACCCTGTACGAGATGGGCCGGCGCGTGCTCGAGGAGCGCACCGAGATCGACGAGATCCGGTTCTCGATGCCCAACCTGCACCATTTCGCGGTGGACCTCACGCCGTTCGGACTCGACAACCCGAATGAGGTCTTCTACGCCGCCGATCGCCCGTACGGGCTGATCGAGGCCACCGTGCTGCGCGAGGGCGTCACGGGGGACCACCCGGCGTGGCACGGGATCGCGGGCTTCTGCTGACGCCGCTGCGCCGACTCCGATCCCGCGCCGATCAGCGGCGGGGGCTCGGGCGCGGCATCCGTGTTCAGGCCTTCGGCATGCGGCTGACGAAGCGGGTGGCGTCGACGCCCTTGCGCCGGGTCGGACGCGAGCGCTTCGGCTTGCCGCCGACATAGAGCCAGCCGAGGAGCTCCTCGTTCTTCTTGAGGCCGTGAGCCTTCGCGACGGCCTTCGACCGCGTGTAGTCGCCCGTGCGCCAGAAGACGCCCCAGCCGGCCTCGTCGAGCACGAGGCTCAGCACGTGCGCGACACCGGAGGCGACGGCCTCCTGCTCCCACCGGGGAACCTTGTGCGTCTTGCTGTAGCTCGCCACCACCGCGATGAGCAGCGGTGCGCGCATCGGCTTCGACGACGTGCCCTTGTCGCCCTCGGCCTTGCTGATCGCCCTGCCCAGGCGCCGGCGGTCCGCGCCGCGCAGCTCGATGAGCCGCCACGGGTGCAGCGACTTGTGGTCGGCGACGCGACCGGCGGCGGCGACGAAGTCGAGGAGCGCCTCGTGCGTCGGCGCCTCGTCGGTGACCTTCGACCACGACCGTCGTGCCAGCGCGGCGTCGAGCGCGCCGGACATCACCCCGCTCCCGCCTCGTCGCCCGGCGTGAATTGGAGGGAGATCGAGTTCATGCAGTAGCGGTCGCCCGTCGGCGTGCCGAAGCCGTCGGGGAAGACATGGCCGAGGTGCGAGCCGCAGTTCGCGCACCGCACCTCGGTGCGCACCATGCCATGACTGTTGTCCTCGATGAGCTCGACCGCCTCCGGGCGGATCGACTCGTAGAAGCTCGGCCAGCCGCAGTGCGAGTCGAACTTCGTCCCGCTCCGGAACAGCTCGGCGCCGCACGCCGCGCAGGTGTACAGTCCGGCGCGGCTCTCGTCGAGCAGCTCGCCGGTCCACGGCCGCTCGGTGCCCGCCTGTCGCAGGACCGCGTACTGGTCGGGGGTCAGGTCTTCGCGCCACTGGGCGTCGCTCTTGTCGACGGCGTAGGTCATGGTTCCTCCTCGTCCGCAGAATGCGGCACCCTCCATTCAACCCCAGCGGCCTGCGCGGTGGGGCGGCCGGCCATGCGCGAGGATGGCGGGGTGGCGGACCAGACCGATGGTGACGAGACCGACGCGGTCGTCGAGCGGTACGCCCGCTTCGCGCGCGACGAGGCGCCGGGTCGCTCCGCGCTCTACGCCGAGTGGGCGGACGGGGTCGCCGCCGATTCAGAGCTCGCCGCGCTGCTCGCGCGCATTCCGGCGACGCGCCGGCAGCCGCCCCTCGTGTTCGCGGTCACCCGCATGCTCGGCGCACCCGAGGACGCGTTCCCGGCCTGGGCAGGGTGGCTGCGCGAGCACGCCGACGAGGTCGTGACCGCAGCATCCGTCCGCCGCCTCCAGACCAACGAGCCGCACAGGTGCGCGGCTCTCCTGCCCGCCCTCGCCACGATCGACGGGCCGATCGCGCTGCTCGAGCTCGGGGCGAGCGCCGGGCTGTGCCTGTACCCCGACCGCTATTCGTACCGCTACCGGGAAAGCGGCCGCGTCGTGGCGCTCGACCCCGAGGACGGCACCTCCACGGTGGTGCTGGACTGCGAGGTCACCGGCGGGCCGACGCTGCGGCTGCCCCACGTGGTGTGGCGCGGCGGAATCGACCTCGACCCGCTGGATGCCACGGACGCGGCCGACCGGAGGTTCCTCACGAGCCTCGTGTGGCCGGGCGAGAGCGGGCGCGCCGACCGGATCGCGGCCGCCCTCGACATCGCGGCGGCGGATCCGCCGACGCTGCTGGCCGGCGACGCGTCCGACCCGGACGTGCTGCGCGCCGCCGCCGCGCGCGCGCCGGCCCGCGCGACCCTCGTCGTCACGACGCCGGGTGTGCTGCCGCACATCCCGCGCGCGGGCCGCGAACGCCTTCTCGACACCCTGCGCACCATCGAGGCGGTGTGGATCACGATCGACCCGCCGGCGCTGCACGATCGATGGGATCCGCCCGTCGACGCGGCGTCGTGGGGCGGTTTCGTGCTCGGCCGCGACGGCGCGGCGCTCGCCGCGGTGGACCCGCTCGGCTCGTTCGTGCACTGGCGCGCGTGGCGCACGGGAGGAACGGATGCCGCGGGCTAGCGTGGACGCGTGCCTCTGACCGACCGCGACCGCGCCATCCTCGATTTCGAGGCCGAGTGGCGCCGGCACGCGGGGGCCAAGGAGGAGGCGATCCGCTCCGATCTCGGGCTGTCGCCGGCGCGGTACTACCAGCTGCTCGGCCGTCTCATCGACACGACCGACGCGCAGGAGCACGACCCCATGCTCGTGAAGCGGCTGCGCCGCCTGCGCGAGGTGCGTCTGCCCGAGGGCGCGGGGCGGGCCGCCGACGCGCGCTGACCTCCCGCTTCACGCCACACGGGTGGGCCCGCGCGGGACGCTCAGGCTTCGACCGGTAGCATCGACGGGTGCCGACCACCAGCTTCCCCCGGGATCGTTTCGACGATGTGCCGGAGACGGACCGCGTCGGCGCCCACCGGGCCGAGAATCCGCGCATGCGCGGATGGGTCGTGCTGCTGTGGGCGGCGCTGGCGACGGTCGTGCTCATCGTCGTCGGCATCTTCGGCACCCTGCTGGCGTCCGGCCGCATCGAGCTGGTCCCCACGCCCACCCCGACCGTCGAGCCGGTCCCCGAGGTGACTCCGGTGATCGACGTGAACTACGACGTCATGATCCTCAACGCGACTCCCGAGCAGGGACTCGCGACGCAGATGAAGGACGTCGTCGTGGGTGCGGGCTGGACAGACGACAAGGTGACTGCGGGCGAGGCGGGCTCGCAGGACTTCCCGACGACCACGGTCTTCTACGTCGATCCCGCCGATCAGGCGGCTGCCGCGGGCCTGGCAGGAGTCATCGGCGGCGCTGAGATCGAGCAGAGCGAGGCGTACCCGGCGACCACGGAGGGCGTGCCGCAGCTCACGGTCGTGATCGGCCTCGACCGCACGGCGGCGGGGCAGTCGCCGGCTCCTACGCCCTGACCCGCCGGTGGCGTGTTTCGCGCCGGTAAACACTTGTGTGCCTGCATGTCAACAAGTGACGAAACGGCCGGATGCCGCGATTTCGCCTGCATACGATGAAGCCCTGCACCGCCGGCAACAGGAGAGACGCATGACCCAGGGCACCGTGAAATGGTTCAACGCCGAGAAGGGATTCGGCTTCATCACCGTCGCCGACGGCCAGGATGTCTTCGTCCATTACTCGAACATCGACATGTCGGGCTTCCGTGTGCTGGAGGAGGGGCAGACCGTGGAGTTCACGGTCGGCTCCGGCCAGAAGGGACCCCAGGCCGAGTCCGTGCGCGTCGTCTGAACGCCCGGCTCAGCGCCCGGCGCTGAACCGACACCGGAGACGGGATGCCGAAAGGCGTCCCGTCTCTTCGTGTTTCCGCATCCGTCATCGCGGCTTGCACTCGATAGGGTCGAGTGCCAGAATGAGTTAGCACTCGTGTTTGTTGAGTGCTAATACCCAGAAGCCAACGTTCCGGAGGGACGACACACACATGGCAAAGATCATCGCTTTCGACGAGGAGGCCCGTCGTGGCCTCGAGCGCGGCCTCAACACGCTGGCCGACGCCGTCAAGGTGACGCTCGGCCCGCGCGGTCGCAACGTCGTGCTCGAGAAGAAGTGGGGCGCCCCCACGATCACGAACGACGGTGTCTCGATCGCCAAGGAGATCGAGCTGGACGACCCGTACGAGAAGATCGGTGCGGAGCTCGTCAAGGAGGTCGCCAAGAAGACCGACGACGTCGCCGGTGACGGCACGACCACCGCGACGGTCCTCGCCCAGGCGCTCGTGCGCGAGGGCCTGCGCAACGTCGCGGCCGGCGCCGACCCCATCTCGCTCAAGAAGGGCATCGAGAAGGCCGTCGCCGCCATCACCGCCGAGCTGCTCGAGTCCGCCAAGGAGGTCGAGTCCAAGGACCAGATCGCCGCCACGGCGTCGATCTCGGCCGCTGACCCGGAGATCGGCCAGCTCATCGCCGAGGCCATCGACAAGGTGGGCAAGGAGGGCGTCGTCACCGTCGAGGAGTCGCAGACCTTCGGCACCGAGCTCGAGCTCACCGAGGGCATGCGCTTCGACAAGGGCTACATCAACCCCTACTTCGTGACGGACCCGGAGCGCCAGGAGGCGGTCTTCGAGGACCCGTACATCCTCATCGCGAACCAGAAGATCTCGAACATCAAGGACCTTCTGCCCGTCGTCGACAAGGTGATCCAGGACGGCAAGGAGCTCGTCATCATCGCCGAGGACGTCGAGGGCGAGGCTCTCGCGACGCTCGTGCTCAACAAGATCCGCGGCATCTTCAAGTCGGTCGCCGTCAAGGCCCCCGGCTTCGGCGACCGTCGCAAGGCGCAGCTGCAGGACATCGCGATCCTTACGGGTGGCCAGGTCATCACCGAGGAGGTCGGTCTCAAGCTCGAGAACGCCACCCTCGACCTGCTCGGCCGTGCGCGCAAGGTCATCGTCACCAAGGACGAGACCACGATCGTCGAGGGCGCCGGCGAGGCGTCGCAGATCGAGGGCCGCGTGACCCAGATCCGCCGCGAGATCGACAACACCGACAGCGACTACGACCGCGAGAAGCTGCAGGAGCGCCTCGCCAAGCTCGCCGGCGGCGTGGCCGTCATCAAGGCGGGCGCGGCTACCGAGGTCGAGCTCAAGGAGCGCAAGCACCGCATCGAGGACGCCGTCCGCAACGCGAAGGCTGCGGTCGAGGAGGGCATCGTCGCCGGTGGTGGCGTCGCGCTCATCCAGTCCGGCAAGAAGGCGCTCGACTCGCTCGAGCTCTCGGGTGACGAGGCGACCGGTGCCAACATCGTGCGCGTCGCGATCGAGGCTCCGCTGAAGCAGATCGCCCTCAACGCCGGTCTCGAGCCGGGCGTCGTCGCGAACAAGGTCTCGGAGCTCCCGCTGGGTCACGGCCTCAACGCCGCGACCGGTGAGTACGGCGACCTGTTCCAGCAGGGCATCATCGACCCCGCCAAGGTGACCCGTTCGGCGCTGCAGAACGCCGCGTCGATCGCCGGCCTGTTCCTCACGACCGAGGCCGTCGTCGCCGACAAGCCCGAGAAGGCCGCCGCTCCTGTCGGCGACCCGACCGGTGGCATGGACTTCTGATCCAGAACTCCACGACCGCGTAACGCGTTCACAGAACGGCCCCTCCTCGCGGAGGGGCCGTTCTGCGTTCCCGGGGTCAGCGGAACAGGCTGGTCGTCGCCACTTCGGTCTCGGCATACTGGCGGCCTGCCGCCGCGAGCGAGGCATTGATGCTCGCCAGGGACTCCTCGACCTGACGCTGCGTCGCGCGCCACTGCTCGACCACGCCCGCGAAGGCTGCCGAGGCGGAACCGGTCCACGAGGACTGCAGCTGCGTGAGCTGCGCCAGCATCGCGTTCGACTCGGCCTGCAGGCGGTCGATCGTGCCGCGCACCGTGGCGGTCGAGGTGAGGATGGTGTCGCTGTCGACGGTGAAGACGGCCATTCGTGGCTCCTGATCAACGTGCGGCGGCCGGATGCCGAACCGCGGTGAAGCCACGCTAGGCGTCCGACGGGGCGGGGTCGCGGCATCCGTCGTCCGTTGTGCACGATGCGGAGCGAGCGGCGACTGGGGAGGAGGCGATCACTCCGGACCGTCGGCGAGCCTCGCCATCGGCTGGGTCGCGAGGTCGAGGTGCTCGGCGGCGTCGCGGACGTCGGCGAGCGGGAACGCCACACGGAAGGTCGCACCGCCGCCCGGCGTGTCGACGACGCCGACGGATCCGTGCAGCGCCTCGACGATCGAGGCGACGATCGACAGGCCCAGTCCCGACCCGCCGGTCTCGCGCGTGCGCGAGGTGTCGGCCCGCCAGAAGCGCTGGAAGATCTTGTCCTTGATCTGGTCGGGGACGCCCTCCCCGTGGTCGATCACCTCGATCCATCCCATGCGGTCGCGCACATCGACGCCGACGCGCAGTTCGACGGGGGAGTCCTCCGACGAATAGCGCCGGGCGTTGCCCAGCAGGTTCGTGACGACCTGGCGGATGCGGTTCTCGTCGCCGAGCACGACCGGCGGCAGGCCGCTCGCCGGCGGCTGCTGCTCCTCGTCGGGAAGGATCGGCGGGAGCGCGGCGCTGGCGGCGCCCGCCGCGGGCACGGGCTTCGGGCGGCGGCGCAGCAGCGACAGCGTCGCACCGGCTCGCGACCTCGCCGACGGCGCGCCCGCGCGGCGCTTCGGCTCGGGCCGCTCGGACGCCTCTTCCTCGGGCGGCAGCGCGGGCTCGTCGATCGTGGTGTCGATGACCGCGACCGAGCGCATCGGCGACGCGGCGCGCACATCGAGGGCAGCGTCCCGTGCGATGGGCCGCAGGTCGACAGGTCCGATGACGACATCGCGGCGCTCGTCGAGCCGGGCGAGGGCGAGAAGATCCTCGACGAGGACGCCCATGCGGATCGCCTCCTTCTCGATGCGCTCCATCGACTGCGCCACGTCCTCGTCGCCGCGGATCGCGCCCATGCGGTACAGCTCGGCGTAGCCGCGTACGGTGACCAGGGGAGTGCGCAGCTCGTGGCTCGCGTCGCCCACGAACCGGCGCATCTGGCGCACGGTCGAATCGCGTTGCGAGAGTGCCGCGTCGACACGGTCGAGCATCGCGTTGATGGCGGTCTTGAGGCGGCCGACCTCTGTCGTCGTCGGCTCGATGTCGGTCATGCGCAGGCTGAAGTCGCCGCCCGCGATGGCGTCGGCGGTGGACTCGACCTGCCCGAGGCTGCGGAACGTCAGCGTGACGAGGAAGCGGGTCGCCACCGCGCCGGCGATGAGCACCACGAGCGCGAGGATCGAGTAGATGCCGATGTACTGCGCGATCGTGCGGTTGACGGCGGCCAGCGGGACCGCGACCAGCTGCGGGTAGAGGATCCCGGTGTCTTCGGACTGCTGGTTCGACACGGTGGCCAGGAACTCGGCCTCGCCGTCCTCCGACATGAGCTGCTGGATCTGCAGCTCCTCCGTGACGGCACGCTCGGGGGTCAGGGTGGTGGGCACGTCGGGGGAGGGGCCGCCTCGACCACCGACGAGGGCGAGGAGGTTGTCCTCCTTCTGGGTGGGCTCGTAGACGGCGACGAAGTAGTCGGCTCCGGCGGTGCCCTCCTTCTCCTCCACCTCGAGGCGTCCGTCGACCGACGAGAACTCGAGCAGCGGTGCGGCGGCCTCCTGGCGTCCGAGTGCGATCAGCTGGGTCTCGACCCCGTCGATCAATGAGTTGCGCAGGAAGAGCGCCGTGCCGACGCCGGCGGCGATGAGCCCGATCCCGAGGAGCGCGACGGTGACCCCGGTGACCTTCGCGCGCAGACTCGTGCCGCGCCACCACCGGGTGATCGCGTCGGGCTTGTGCGCCAGATCGTCCCCCTCGCTCGCTCCCGCGTCAGGCGGTCTTGCCGGCCTTCAGCATGTAGCCGAAGCCGCGCTTGGTCTGGATGAGCGGCTCGGACGAGTGCGGGTCGATCTTGCGGCGCAGGTACGAGATGTAGCTCTCGACGATGCCCGCGTCGCCGTTGAAGTCGTACTCCCACACGTGGTCGAGGATCTGGGCCTTCGACAGCACGCGGTTGGGGTTGAGCATGAGGTAGCGCAGGAGCTTGAACTCGGTGGGACTGAGGTCGATGGAGGCGTCGCCCACCTGAACGTCGTGGGTGTCCTGGTCCATCGTGATCTCGCCGGCGCGGATCATCGACTCCTCGTCGGCCTGCATCGTGCGGCGCAGGATCGCCTGGATGCGGGCGACGATCTCGTCGAGGCTGAAGGGCTTGGTGACGTAGTCGTCGCCGCCGGCGTTGAGCCCGGTGATCTTGTCTTCGGTCTCGTCCTTCGCGGTGAGGAACAGGATCGGCGCGGTGTAGCCGGCGCCGCGGAGGCGCTTGGTGACGCTGAAGCCGTTCATATCGGGCAGCATCACGTCGAGGATGATGAGGTCGGGCTCCTCCTCGAGCACCGCCGAGATCGTCTGGGCGCCGTTGGACACGGCGCGTACCTGGAATCCGGCGAATCGCAGGCTCGTGATCAGCAGGTCGCGAATGTTCGGTTCGTCGTCCACGACGAGGATGCGCGGTGCGGTCATGCCCTCATTATGTCGGCGGAACCGATGCGGCGTCTGGATATCCTGCGACGCGGCCGAGAATCGATCAGCCGGCGCCGCGGCGTATCTCGACGCAGCAGCGGCCCGCCGCGGGCGCGAGAACGGGTGTCCGGGCGTCGCCGGCAGCGGTCGCGAGACCCCGGACGAGCTCGAGGTTCGCCCCGCAGATGAGGGTGGTGTGCCGGGTCGCCAGGGCGTGGAAGGGGCAGTTCTCGAGCACGAGATCGGCGGTGGATGCTGCGTCGCCCTCGCCGTCCGCAGCGGCCGCGTCCTTCGCGCGCGGTGCGTAGCCGCACATCGTGAGCGCCTCCTCGAGATCGGCGCACCCGGCGCCGATCACGGCGCCCGCGGCGAAGGCGCCGGCATCGAGCGCGTCGCGGACGGGCACCCCGCGCTCGTCGGCCTCCTCCGCCGCGGCGGCGAGCAGCTCACCCGCGAGCTCGTAGTGACGCTCCGGGATCGTGGCGGCGAGTTCGCCTGCTACGGCCCGGTACAGCTTCGCCGGGCGCCCGGCGCCGGGGCCGGTGCGACCCGATCGCCGCTCGTACGAGACGGTCAGGAGCCCGGCCTCCGCCAATCGATCCAGGTACATCGCCGCTGTGCTGCGCGGCATTCCGAGCGCGGCCGCGGCCTCGTCGCGGCCGATCGGGCGTTCGGTCGCGAGGCGGTACAGTTCGCGGCGATGCGGGTCGGCGAGTGCCGCGACCGCCTCGGCGCGGTTGGGGGTGAGGGTGCTCACGGCACGAGTCTACCTCTAAAAGCAGAAACCTTGACAAAAGAATCTGAGAGTTCTAGCGTCGGGGTCAGGCGAGCCGATCGTGCTCAGGACGAAGGAGTGGGGATGATGTCGCCCCCGGCGCACGCGACGGCGCTGCACGTCCTGCCCGACGAGGCGCCGATCGATCGCGACGCGGCGATGGTCGCCGTCGCCGATCTGCTCGCGGCGCTCGGCTTCGATCCGGACGAGGGCGATCTCGTGGAGACGCCGCGGCGCGTCGCCGACGCCTTCATCGAGATGATGACACCCGAGCCCTTCGAGATGACGACCTTCGCGAACGAGGACGCCTACGACGAGCCGGTCGTGGTGCGCGGCATCCCGTTCGTCTCCCTCTGCCGGCACCATCTCCTGACCTTCCGCGGCACCGCCACCGTCGGCTACGTGCCCGGGGAGCGGCTCGTCGGCCTCTCGAAGCTCGCGCGCGTCGTCGCGCACCACGCACGCGGGCTTCAGGTGCAGGAGGCCCTGACCATGCAGATCGCGCGCACTCTCGAGCGCGCATTGGAGCCGCAAGGCGTCGGCGTCGTCATCGAGGCCGAGCACCTGTGCATGTCGGCGCGGGGTGTGCGCACCGAGGGAGCGCTCACCACGACCACGGCGTTCCGGGGAGTGCTGGCCACCGACACCGCGCTGCAGGGGCGATTCATCGGAGCGCGCCCCGTCTGACGCACCGAGAGAGACGAGAGGAGTCGTCATGAGCCACATGCTGATCATCGGGGGAGGCCTCGCCGGCGGAACGGCCGCGGAGGCGCTCCGAGCCGAGGGGTTCGACGGCGACATCACCGTCGTGGCCGCCGAGGCGCATCCGCCCTATCAGCGGCCCCCGCTGTCGAAGGGCTACCTCGCGGGTGACGAAGGGCTGGATGCCGTCATCCTGCACCCCGCCGAGTGGTACGCCGAGCGCGGCATCCGCCTCCTCACCGGCGTCGCGGTCACCTCGCTCGAACCCGCCGCGCACGCGGTGGAGCTCGAGGACGGCGAACGGCTGACCTACGATGCGGTGCTGCTCGCGACCGGAGCCACCCCGCGCACGATCCCGCTGCCCGGTCACGATCTGCCCGGAGTCTCGACGCTGCGACGCCTCGACGACTCCGACGCCCTGGCGGCGCAGCTTCGCGACGGCGGACGGCGGCTGGTGGTGATCGGTGCGGGCTGGATCGGCATGGAGGTCGCCGCCACGGCGCGCGGATTCGGCAACGAGGTCGCGATGGTCGAGCGCGACGCCGTGCCGCTCGCGACGGCGCTCGGCAGCGAGATGGGGGAGGTCTTCCGCAAGCTCCATCTCGAGCACGGCGTCGACCTCCGCACGTCGGTCGGCGTGGACCGGATCATCGGCGACGGCCGCGCCGAGGGCGTCGTGGTCGACGGCGAGACGCTTCCCGCGGATCTCGTGCTCGTCGGCGTCGGGGCGTCGCCGAACACGGCGCTCGCCGAGGAGGCGGGACTCGACATCCTCAACGGCGTCCTCACCGATGGGGCCCTGCGCACCAGCGCGCCCGACGTGTACGCCGCCGGCGACGTCGCGAACGCGTACCACCCGGTGCTGCAGCGGCATCTGCGCAGCGAGCACTGGGCGAACGCCCTGAATGCCGGCAAGGTCGTGGCGAAGTCGATGCTCGGGAAGCCGGCATCCTTCGACGGCATCCCGTACTTCTACACCGACCAGTACGACCTCGGCATGGAGCTCTCGGGCTACCCGCCGCTGATGGCGGATGCCGAGATCGTGGTGCGCGGCGATCTCGACGCGCGCGAGTTCATCGCCTTCTGGACCGACGACGGCCGTATCGTCGCGGGCATGAACGTCAACGTGTGGGACGTGAACGACGAGGTGCAGGAGCTCATCCGCTCGGGAGCTCGAATCGACCCGGACCGGCTCCGCGACTCCGACGTGCCCCTGGAGGATCTCGCGCCGTGACGCTCGCTCCCGACACCGCCTCGGCCCTGGCCGCTCCGGTGCTCGACCTGCCAGGGGGTGCGCTCGACCTGTCGCGGCACATCGCCGTGATGGCGATCGTGAACCGTACACCCGACTCGTTCTACGACCGGGGGTCGACGTTCGCGCTCGACGCGGCGGTCGCCGCCGGTTTCGCTGCGGCCGAGGCCGGCGCCGAGATCATCGACGTCGGTGGCGTGAAGTTCGCGCCAGGGCCGGCGGTGCCGGTCGCCGAGGAGATCGCGCGCGTCGTGCCGGTCGTGCGGGAGCTCGCGCCGGTCGCACGTGTGAGCGTCGACACGTTCCACGCCGAGGTCGCGCGCGCGGCGATCGAGGCGGGCGCAGCGATCATCAACGACACGACGGGCCTGCACGATCCGGCGATGGCCGACGTGGTCGCGCAGGGCGGCGCCGGGGTGGTCATCGCCCACAGCCTCGCGGCGCCTCGCACGCAGCATCCGCTCCCGTACTACGACGACGTGATCGGCGACATCGCCGAGTTCCTCGTCGCACGGCGGGACCGGGCAAGAGAGCGCGGCGTGCCCGACTCGCGCATCGTGCTCGACCCCGGCCACGACCTCAACAAGAACACGCGTCAGACGCTGGAGCTCACTCGACGGCTCGGCGAGCTCGCCGGACTGGGCGCGCCGCTGCTCGTGGCGCTCTCGAACAAGGATTTCGTGGGCGAGACGCTCGACCGCGAGAAGGGCGACCGCCTCCCGGGCTCGCTCGCCGCGGCGGTCTTCTGCGCCCTGAACGGCGCGCGCATCGTGCGCGCGCACAACGTGCGCGAGACGGTCGACGCGATGCGCATGGTGGAGGCGATCCTCGGCTGGCGCGATCCTGCCTACGAGCTGCACAACACCCGACCCGAGGGGAACGACTGATGCCCACGCACTCCGAGCTCTTCGACGCCTATGCGCTCCACGGCCGCGACGGCACGCGGGTCCGCATGAACTTCGTCTCGAGCGCCGACGGCGCCGTCACGCTCGGGGGCCAGAGCGGCGCGCTCGGCGGCGACACCGACCGCGAGCTCATGCAGGTGCTGCGCGCGATGGCCGACGTCGTGCTCGTCGGAGCCGGAACCGTGCGCGCCGAGGGCTACGGCGGGCTGAAGGTCGATGAGGGGGATGTCGAATGGCGTCGCGCGCGAGGCCTCGACGACCAGCCCGCGCTCGCCGTGCTCAGCGGCCGTCTGCACCTCGATCCGGCCGACTCCGTCTTCACCGAGGCCGTGCGCGCGCCGGTGATCGTGACGACGGATGCTGCGGCCGCCGCAGACGGAAGGCGCTTCGAATCGGTGGCCACGGTGCTGGCGTGCGGCGAGGACGAGGTCGATCTCGCCGCCATGCTGGACGCGTTCGCGCGGCGGGGCTGGACGCAGGTGCTGTGCGAGGGCGGCCCGCACCTCTTCGGCGCACTGCTGCAGGCGGACCTCGTCGACGAGGTCTGCATCACGCTGGCGCCCCGGTTCGTCGGGGGAGAGGCCGGGCGCATCGTGCAGGGCGCCGCCGAGGCCGACCGGCGCTTCCACCTGGCGGGGGTCGTGACCGACGACGAGGGATTCGTGTTCTTCCGCTACGTCGCGTCCTGACGCGGCGCGGGTGCGATCGGTCAGTTGAGGCACGCGCGCACAGCGCGCTCGACGATCGGCCGGATCTCGGCATCCGGATCCACGGTCACCCGATGCAGGGCGAGCCCGTCGCCCGCGGCCATGAGGGCACGCGCCGCCTCATCGGGAGAGCGGGCGCCGATCCGCCCCAGCAGGCCGATCGTCCACTCGACGAAGAGCCGGCGCTGGGCGAGGAGCGGGGCGAGCAGCTCGGGATCGCCCGCGCCCTCGAGGAACAGTGCGTAGCGCGCTCTCGTGCGGGAAGCGCGTGGCCCGGTCTGAAACGCGATCATGCTGCTGAGCGCCTCGATGAACTGCTCGGGCGTCTCGACCGGGGGCGCGTCTGCGGCCGCGAACTCGGCCCGCTCGCCTTCTGCGAGCCAGGCGACCACCCCGGCGACGAGCGCATCGCGGGTCCGGAACCAGTTCGAGGTCGACCCCTTCGGCAGACCGGCGCGTTCGTCGACCCGAGCGTGGGTCAGCGCGCGGATGCCCTGCTCGCCCACGAGCGCGAGCGCGGCGTCGAGCGCGCGATCGCGGGTGGATGCCATGCATCGACAGTAGGTGAAGAGTGGATACTGCAGAAGTAGTGGCGTTCTCGGCCGCCTGCATCGTTCCGGTTTCATGAAGTTCACCGATCTCCCCTGTCGCATCCGCAGGGCCTGTATTAGGTTTCTCGTGATCGCGCCCACGAGGACGCGTGCATCTCGGCGGGCAGAGCCGCCCGCCAGAAAAGGGAGGGTTCTGTGCACATGCGCAAGACATCGACGGCTCGGCTCGCGGGAGGCGCGGTCATCACCGCCGCCGCGGTCGCGCTCGCCCTGGTCGGGTCAGGGGCCGCGTCGGCGGCACCGCCGACGGGGCCCAACAACGGGGGCAACACGCCCAACGGACCGACGATCGACATCCAGCTGCTGTCGTTCAACGACTTCCACGGCAACCTCGAGCCGCCCACCGGGTCCAGCGGCCGCCTCAACCTTCCGGGTGGCGTGACCACGGACAGCCTCACCCCTCCCGGAGTCGGCGGGGTGGAGTACCTCGCCACGCACCTCGCACAGGCGCGCGTGGGACACGAGTACTCGCTCACCGTCGCCGCGGGCGACCTCATCGGCGCATCCCCGCTGCTGTCCGGGGCGTTCCACGACGAGCCGTCGATCGAGGCGATGAACGCCCTCCACCTCGACGTCTCCGCCGTCGGCAACCATGAGTTCGACGAGGGTTTCGTCGAGCTGCAGCGCATGGCGGACGGCGGTTGCCTCGACGACGGCGACGGCGCGAACAACCAGAACTCGTGCCCTGATGGATCATTCGACGGTGCCGACTTCGATTACCTCGCCGCGAACGTGGTGTACGAGGGTACGAGCGAGACGATCCTTCCCGCGTACTCCATCGAGAACATCAAGGGCGCCAAGATCGGCTTCATCGGCATGACGCTCGAGGAGACGCCCGACATCGTCACCGCCTCCGGCGTCGCGGGCCTGGAGTTCAAGGACGAGGTCGAGACGGCGAACGCGCTCGTTCCGGTGCTGAAGGCCCAGGGCGTCAACGCGATCGTGGTGCTGATCCACCAGGGCGGCACGCCTCCGTCGAGCGCGGCGTACAACGCGGCGTGCGGCAACGGGGCGGAGATCGCGGCCAACAGCCCGATCATCCCGATCGCGCAGAACCTCGACCCCGCGATCGACCTGATCGTGTCGGGGCACACCCACGCGCCGTACATCTGCAACATCAAGGACCCGGCAGGTCAGGACCGCCTGGTCACGTCCGCGTCGTCGTTCGGCCGGCTGTACACCGACACGAACCTCACGTACGACCGCCGCACCCAGGACATCGTTCGCACCTCGGTCAAGAGCGCGAACATGCTCGTGACGCGCAACGCCGACAGGGACCCGGTGCAGACCGACCTGATCGCCAAGTACAAGGTTCTGGTGGCGCCCATCGCGAGCGAGGTGATCGGCTCGATCACCGCCAACATCGACCGGACGCCGAACGCCGGAGGAGAGACGGCGCTCGGCGATCTGATCGCCGACGCCCAGCTGGCAGACCCGAGTGTGGTCGGCCCGTACTCGCAGCCGGTGATCGCACTGATGAACCCCGGCGGCATCCGCACCGATCTCACCTATGCGAGCTCCGCGTGGGGGGAGCTCCCGGGCCAGATCACGTACGAGGAGGCGTTCAACGTCCAGCCCTTCAACAACTATCTGGTCTCGCTCGACCTCACGGGCGCCGAGATCAAGAACCTGTTGGTCCAGCAGTGGTCGGGCGCCAACACGGCTCAGCCCAAGATCCTGCAGGTGAGCGAGGGCTTCTCCTACACCTATACGGGCACCACGGTCACCTCGGTCACGCTCAACGGTGTGGCACTCGACGACACCGCGACCTACCGCGTGGTGACGAACAACTTCCTCGCGGGAGGCGGGGACGGATTCTCGACCTTCGCGGAGGGCGGCGAGAACGTCTACTACGGCGGGCTCGACATCGACGCGTTCGCCGCGTACCTCGAGGCGAACAGCCCGTACTCTCCGACACCGCTCGATCGCATCATCAAGAACTAGTCGGACGGAGACGAGATGCCCGGCGCTGCACCGCAGCGCCGGGCATCTTCGCGTCTCTCAGGCCGCGAGCGAGTGGGCGTCGAGGATCGTGTACGCGTAGCCCTGCTCGGCGAGGAAGCGCTGGCGGTTCTGCGCGAAGTCCTGGTCGACGGTGTCGCGCGCGATGAGCGTGTAGAAGCTCGCGGTGTGGTTCGACTGCTTCGGGCGCAGCAGGCGTCCGAGCCGCTGGGCCTCCTCCTGGCGCGAGCCGAACGATCCGGAGACCTGGATGGCGACGGATGCCTCGGGCAGATCGATCGAGAAGTTCGCGACCTTCGACACCACGAGCACCGAGATCTCGCCGACCCGGAACGCCTGGTACAGCTCCTCGCGCTCGTCGACAGGTGTCTGACCGGTGATCTTGGGGGCGTCCAGCGCCTCGGCGAGCACGTCGATCTGGTCGAGGTACTGGCCGATGATGAGGATCCGCTCGCCCTCGTGGCGCTCGACGAGCTGGCGCACGACGCCGATCTTCGCCGGTGCGGTCGCGGCCAGGCGGTAGCGCTCGTCGTCGGCCGCGGCGGCGTACTCGAGGCGGTCGCCGGCAGGCAGGTCGACGCGCACCTCGTAGCAGACGGCGGGGGAGATGAAGCCCTGGGCCTCGATCTCCTTCCACGGCGCGTCGAACCGCTTGGGGCCGATGAGGCTGAACACGTCGCCCTCGCGGCCGTCCTCGCGCACGAGGGTGGCGGTGAGGCCGAGGCGGCGCCGCGCCTGAAGGTCGGCGGTCAGCTTGAAGACGGGCGCGGGGAGCAGATGCACCTCGTCGTAGACGATGAGGCCCCAGTCGAGGGCGTCGAGTAGGGCGAGGTGCGCGTACTCCCCCTTCCGCTTCGCGGTGAGGATCTGGTACGTCGCGATCGTGACCGGCTTGATCTCCTTGGTCTGACCCGAGTACTCGCCGATCTCCTCGGCCGTGAGCGACGTGCGCTTGAGAAGCTCGTCACGCCACTGCCGGGCGCTGACGGTGTTGGTCACGAGGATGAGCGTCGTGGTCTTGGTGTCGGCCATCGCGGCCGCGCCGACCAGCGTCTTGCCGGCGCCGCAGGGCAGCACGACGACGCCCGAGCCGCCCTGCGTGAAGATGTCGACCGCCTGTCGCTGATAGGGACGCAGGTGCCAGCCGTCCTCCGCGAGGTCGATCGGGTGCGGCGTTCCCGGCGTGTAGCCGGCGAGGTCCTCGGCCGGCCAGCCGATCTTCAGCAGCTCCTGCTTGATCTGGCCGCGCGCCCACGCGTCGATGACGTACGAGTCGGGGGAGGGGTGGCCGATCAGCAGCGGCTGGATGCGCTTGTTCTTCGACACCTCGGTGAGGACCGCAGCATCCGTCGAGCGCAGGACCAACTCGCCGTCGCCGCCCTTGTCGACGCTGTTGCGCTCGATGACGAGGCGGCCGTAGCGGCCGACCGTCTCGGCGATGTCGATCGACACCGACGGCGGCACGGGGAAGCGCGACCACCGGTCGAGGGTCGCCAGCATGTCTTCGGCGTCGTGGCCGGCGGCGCGCGCGTTCCACAGTCCGAGCCGCGTGATGCGATACGTGTGGATGTGCTCGGGGGCACGCTCGAGCTCGGCGAAGATCGCGAGTTCGTGCCGCGCGCTCTCGGCGTCGGGGTGCGCGACCTCGAGGAGCACGGTGCGGTCGCTCTGGACGATGAGGGGGCCGTCAGCCATAACGGATCAGTCTACCGGCGCAGACGGAGGACGGATGCTGCGGCCTCAGCCCCCGCGGACGCTCACGATGCTCGACACGGGCAGCGTGCGCTCGATGTCGGCGGCGCGGTCGCGCCCGCGCAGGCGCCCGCCGCCGAGACCGGCGGCCTCGAGGGTGAACGACCGCTCGGAGCCGTCGGGCATGCGCACGACCACCACGATCTCGGCGCGGGCGCGCACCGCCTGCTCCAGCTCGCGCTCGAGCCAGCCGGAGTCGCCGTCCGTGCCGTGTCCGCCGCGGAGCGTTCCGATGAGGCGGGCGTAGGCGTGCTGCGGGGTGGCGGCCGGTTCGGACGCCGTCGCGGCGGTCCGGCGGTGGATCGATTCGGGTACGCCCCGGGCGTCGACGGCGATGACCGGGTACCGCGCGTCGGCGAGGGTCCAGTACACCGCGTCTCGGGGGACGCGCGACGAGAGCGCGTCGTCACCCTCGAGCATCAGCAGACCCAGCGGCCGCAGCGCCTGGTCGACCGTGATCGCGTCGAGGAGGCCGGCGTCGGGGCTCTCGACGCGGGTGCGGCCGGTGGCCTCGTCGGCGCGCACCCGCACCAGGCCATGCCGGGCCGCCGTGCTCTCGATGAGGTAGGCGAGGGGCTGCGGAATGCCGGTGAGCGACAGGCCCGCGAGGAAGTCGCGGATCGACTGGGCCGTCTCGCCCTCGGTCATGCCGGCGCCGATCGACTCCGCCGTGAAGCGATAGGTCGATGCCTGGGCGCGCGATTCCCGCAGCGCGATGGAGCGCAGGCGCAGGTCGAGGGCGGGCGCGAGCGGCCCGGGGGCGATCGCGGTGAGATCGGCCTGCAGGTAGACCCGGTCGATCTCGGCGGGCAGGTACGGCCCCATGGTGGCGGCATCCGCACGCCCTCCGGCGCGAAGCGCCGCCGTCCATGGGAACTCGGCAGGGGAGCGGTCGGGGGCGAACAGCCCCCAGCGCACGCCGATGCGGTGCAGTCGTTCCGCACGCGCTGGCCACTCGGGGTCGAGGGGATACATGCCCGGCCACGCGTCCGGCGGGAGGAAACCATGCGACGACGTGCGCAGCCCGCGCGGAAGGCTCGCGCGGAAGCCGGCGGCGATCGCTTCCCACCGATCCGCGGTCGGGGCCTTCAGCCACCTCTCGCCGGCCGTGGTGACGGTCCACTCGCGCTCGTGCGCGGTCGCCAGGTCCGCGCCGGCCGCCGAGGCGAGCAGTTCCTCAAGGTCGTCGGCGAACTCGAGGGCTCCCGCGTCCATCAGACGCCGGCGGTCCGCCGCGCTCACCGGTCCCGCGCCGGTGCGGGCCAGAGGCGTGTGCGAGCACAGGAGCAGGACGTCGGCGAGCGAGCCCGCGGTGGTGAACGCGCGCTCCGCAGCGGCGGCGGCCGCGCGGGCGTCGGCGGGAACCGGATCCGCGCTCGCCGGCGCAGCGGCGAACGCGTCGGGTGCGGCGGCGGCGGCAGCGGCCACCCGCTCCGCGACCGCCCCGTACGGCGTGCCGTCCGCGGCGGTGAGAGCGAGCCGTGCGGGTTCGCCGTCGACGCCGGCATCGCGCGCGACGAGGGCGAGGAGGTCGTCGCGGTCGAGGTGCGTCAGGGCCCGGTCGATCGACGCGGGATCGAGTAGGCCCTCGGCGGCGTCGAAGAAGTCGTGCCAGCCCGCCTGCGGCGAGACCCCGCGCGCCGCGAGCGTCGTGGCGAGCGCGGCATCACCGAGCTCGGCGAGCCGCGTCGCCAGGGCGCGCGCGTCGGAGACCAACCGGGTCAGCCCCCTCGGTTCGCCCGTGCCCTCCGCACGAAGCTCATGATGAGGACGGCGAGCAGCAGTGCGAACGCGACGATGGGGGCGATGTACACGAGTACGCCGACGAGCGGCCAGATGCCGGCGCTCATGTCGGCACCGGACGCCGAGGCGATCATGATCGCGAAGAAGCTCACGATCGAGAGCACGAGCAGGCCCAGCGACATGAAGGCCAGGATGCGGTCGATGCGGCGGACGGGAACGTCGCCGGAAGGGTTCGTGCTCATCCGCACCAGCCTACTCGCTGACGCCCGCGCCGCGGTCAGCGCGCGCGGCCGTGATCGTGGATGACGGATGCTGCGCCATGGGGTCGCGGCGGACGCCGTGCCGTTAGGCTGGTAGGTGGGGTTGGAAGACCCCGGTTTCGTCATGCTCTGTTTCGTCCGCGACGCGTCGCGGACGCCGATCCAGCGAGGTTTCCATGCCCACCGGCAAGGTCAGGTTCTACGACGAGGAGAAGGGGTTCGGCTTCATCTCCTCCGAAGACGGTCAGGACGTCTTCCTGCACGCCACTGCCCTTCCGCCCGGCACACCCGCGCCCAAGGCGGGGACCCGCCTCGAGTACGGCATCGCCGACGGCAAGCGCGGCCCGCAGGCCCTCTCGGTGCGCGTGCTCGAGGCTCCGGTGAGCCTGGCGAAGCGCGCCCGCAAGCCCGCCGACGACATGGCGATCATCATCGAGGACCTCGTGAAGCTCCTGGACGGCATCGGCGGAGACCTCCGTCACGGTCGCTACCCGAGCGGCGCGCACGCCAAGAAGGTCGCCGCGGTCCTGCGCAAGGTCGCCGATGAACTCGACGCCTGACCCGATCGAGGGCGTCGTCGACGCCGACGCGGCTGCAGACGGCGTCGAGGAGGCTCCGGAGAGCGTCGACGAGGTCTCGGAGAGCTCGGAGACCGCCGAGAGTGTCGACGTCGTCGCCGTCGTCGAGGCATCGGAGACTGCGGAGGTCGTCGAGGTCGTGGAGGCCGTCGTGCCCGTCGATCCCGATCCTCAGCTCCTGGCGGCGCACGATCTGGCGCTCGCCGCGCTCCGCGAGATCACGCCCGAGGCGACGATCGGCGACCCCGCGGGCTACCGCGTCGAGGCCGACGGCGTCGTCTCGCTGCGCTTCGCGAATCGCCTCGCGGGCTACCCGGGCTGGTTCTGGACCGTCAGTCTCGCGCGGGTCTACGACGCCGAGCCCACCGTGCTCGAGGTCGAGCTCCTTCCGGGCGACGGCGCGCTGCTCGCCCCCGACTGGGTGCCGTGGGCGGTGCGACTCGCGGATTACCACGCCGCCCAGGCCGCCCTGGCGGAGGCCGCGCACGCCGACGAGGACGAGGACGCCGACCACGACGAACTCGAGGACGTCGACGACCTCGACGTGTCGGACTTCGACGAGGACGGCTCGCCCATCCTCCACGCCGGCGACGTCGACGGCGTCGACATCGACGAACTCGCCGACGCCGCGGCCGGGGACGACTCGGATGAGGACGACGACTATTCCGAGGACGACGACTCAGACGACGAGGATGAGGACGACGAGTACGACGAGGGCGAGGACGAGGAGGATTCCGACGAGGACTACTCCGACGAGGACCCCGACCTCGAAGACGCCTGACCTCCTCCAGACATGACGAAAGGGTGGATCCCGCCGCCCGCAGCGCGGTGGGATCCACCCTTTCGCGTTCTCTCAGCGGCGCTCGACCGCGGGTTCCGCACGTCCCGCCGGGAGCACCGCCGCGTCGGCGACGTGGAAGCGTGCGCTGAGCAGCACGTCGTCGCGCGAAGACGGACCCGCGAGCAGCTCGAACTCGCCGGCTTCGACGAGCCGGCGGCCCGCAGCATCCACGATCGAGCACTCCGCGACGGGGAGCGACAGCTCGACCGTCGCCGTCTCGCCCGGCTGCAGGTCGACGTGGCGGTACGCCTTGAGCTCCTTGTCGGCCCAGCTGACCGAGGTGACACTGTCGCGGATGTAGACCTGGACGATCTCGTGTGCGGGCCGGTCGCCCGTGTTGCGCAGTTCGACGAGGGCGCGCACGGTGTCGGCTTCGCCCACCTCGGATTCGACGAGGCGCAGGCCGGAGTACTCGACCGTGGTGTACGACAGGCCTCATTGCTCCTCCTTGATGTGAGCACGACATCGTGTCTCCCGGGGGGTGACGACGGCGTCTGGGTGATTGCCAAATTAACTTGCAATCAAGTAAGTAACTCTTGCAAGTATGGTGATCCAGAGCGCACGGGCAGGCTGTGCGTAGACTCACAGGCGCCGGCGAGGACGCATCCGCGACGCCGGTGAAGAAGGGGGCGCCGAGCGATGACCGCACAGCGTCGGCAGCCGCGTTCTCGGCCCGAGACGCTCGCCCGCAGGCGCGAGATCCTCGACGCCGCGGTCGAGATCTTCGGCAGCAAGGGATTCGCCGGGGGCACGCTCCAGGAGATCGCCGACCAGGTCGGCATGACCCACGCCGGGATCCTGCATCACTTCGGCTCGAAGGACCAGCTGCTGATCGAGGTCCTCCGGCACCGGGACGAGACCGACGTCGCCGATCTCGAGGAACAGCACATCCCCGACGGCATGCCGCTGTTCCGTCACCTCGTGCGCACGGCATTCGTCAACGCGCATCGCGCCGGCATCGTTCAGGCGTATGTGGTGCTCTCGGCCGAGTCGGTCACCGACGACCACCCGGGCCGCGACTTCTTCGAAAAGCGCTACAGGACTCTGCGATCGGAGGTCGCCCACGCCTTCGAGATCGTGTGCGCCGAACGCGGCATCACGGCACCCGAGACCGTCGCCAACGCGTCGGCGAGCATCCTTGCCGTCATGGACGGCCTGCAGGTGCAGTGGCTGCTCGACCCCACCGCCGTCGACCTCGCGCGCGCGTCGGAGTTCGCCATCGAGGCGCTGGTGTCGGCTGTGCTGTCACCGGCCCCGTCGCCGCTCGCGGACGGGGCCGACGGGCCGCCTCAGCCCAGTCGCTCGACCGTGTAGTCGATGCAGCGGATGAGCTGACGCACGTCCTCGGGGTCGATCGACACGAACGTCGCGATGCGCAGCTGGTTGCGTCCGAGCTTGCGGTACGGCTCGGTGTCGACGATGCCGTTGGCGCGGAGGCTCTTCGCCACGGCCGCAGCATCCACCGACTCGTCGAAGTCGATCGTGACGACGACGGGGGAGCGGTCGCCGGCGTCGGCGACGAACGGCGTCGCGAAGGCGGATGCCTCGGCCCAGTCGTACAGCGCCTGCGACGACTCGTGGGTGCGGGCGTCGGCCCACTGCAGGCCGCCCGAGGACAGGATCCAGTCGAGCTGCTTGTCGAGGAGGAACAGCGTCGCCAGCGCCGGGGTGTTGAGGGTCTGGTTGAGCCGCGAGTTATCGAGCGCATTCTTGAGGCTCAGGAACTCGGGGATGTAGCGACCCGACGCCGCGATGCGCTCGATGCGCTCGATCGCGGCCGGCGACACGAGGGCGAACCACAGTCCGCCGTCCGATCCGAGGTTCTTCTGCGGCGCGAAGTAGTAGACGTCGGCCTCGTGGACCGAGAAGTCGATGCCGCCCGCCGCGCTGGTCGCGTCGATGACGGTCAGTGCGCCGTCGTCGCCCTGCACACGCGCGACCGGGGTCGCGACGCCGGTCGAGGTCTCGTTGTGGGGCCAGGCGTACACGTCGACGCCCTCGACGGCCTCGGCGGCCGTACGGGTGCCCGGCTCGGACTTGCGCACGTCGGGGGCATCGAGCCACGGGGCCTTGGCCGCGGCGGCGAACTTCCCGCCGAACTCGCCGAACACCAGGTTCTGACTGCGCTTCTCGATCAGCCCGAAGGCTGCGGCATCCCAGAACGCGGTGGACCCGCCGTTGCCGAGGATGACCTCGTAACCGTGCGGCAGACGGAACAGCTGTGCCAGCTCGGCGCGCACCTGGCCGACGAGATCCTTGACCGGGGCCTGGCGGTGCGAGGTGCCCAGGAGCGTCGATCCGGGTCCCGCGAGCGCTTCGATGTGCGCGGGTGCGATCTTCGACGGCCCGCAGCCGAACCGTCCGTCGGTGGGCAGGATGTCGCGGGGCAGAAGGACGTGTGCCATGCGTCGATTCTAGAGACGCGCGCACCGCGGCCCCGTTCCCGTGACGCGTCGTGACGCCGTGCGGCCGCGGCCGCCGGCCCGGCCTCGGCGCCGAGAGCAGAGGATAGGCTGTCCTCAGCCCCTTGAGACCCCTGAGGACACCGCGATGACCGACCTGATCGACACCACTGAGATGTACCTGCGCACGATCCTCGAGCTCGAGGAGGAGAACATCGTGCCGTTGCGGGCGCGCATCTCGGAGCGCCTGGGCCACTCGGGTCCCACGGTGTCGCAGACGATCGGGCGAATGGAGCGCGATGGACTCGTCGTCGTCTCCGAGGACCGCACCCTCGAGCTCACCGACGCCGGCCGACAGAAGGCCGTCGACGTCATGCGCAAGCACCGGCTCGCCGAGCGTCTGCTGTCGGATGTCATCGGCCTGGACTGGGCGTACGTCCACGAAGAGGCCTGCCGCTGGGAGCACGTCATGAGCGAGCAGGTCGAACGCCGCCTCGTCGAGCTGCTCGGCCACCCCACCGAGTCGCCGTACGGCAACCCGATCCCGGGGCTCGACCAGCTCGGCGACGTGCCGACGAACGGCTTCGAGCAGGGTGTGGTGGGCCTGGTGCGCCGCCTCAACGACGCGGGTGAGCCCATCACCGGCACCGTCCGCCGGCTCGCCGAGCCCGCGCAGGTCGACCCCGAACTGCTGCAGCAGCTGAAGGGCGCCGGCGTCGTCCCGGGCGCCTTCGGCGACTATCGCTACAACGAGGGCTACGTGCTCGTCCAGATGCAGGGCAGCGACGAGGGCCTCGAGCTGCCGGTCGAGATCGCCTCGCACATCTTCCTCGTCGACGACGTCCGCTGAGGCGGGTGCGTTCCGCCGGATGGGACGCCCGCCAGGGTGTTTGCGCGCTCCTGGCGCCGTGCGAGGACACCGGATGCCGCATTCCGCAAGCCCTCGTGACGCACTGTGCGGAGATTGCCAGGCGCGGAGCGTGACATAAACGTGACCTTCGGGTAGCCTCGAACAGTCCACCAGGCCAGAAGCCCGCCGACAGGACCCCGCGTGGATTGCCTCTCCGGCTCGTCGTCCACATGTGGTGAAGCCCGCACATCGTGCCCCGACATCGAGTGCTGACGAGCCAGGCGCCCCGGCGCAGAGGCGCCGGAGGACCAGTTTGGCTGAAGAGATCGAGTCGCACGCGAACGTGCCCGAGCACGCCGCGGCGGACCAGAACCGTCGCGCGCGCAATCGGAAGACCCCCGTGCGACGCTTCGGCGCCGCCGCGCCCGCGAAGCCGACGGCAGCACGGGCGCAAGCCCGCCCCGCCGCATCGGCGGCCTCGTCGAAGAAGGGCCGCGTGGCGAAGCCGCTGCGCAGCCTCGTGGTGCTCACGATGGTGGGCGGTCTCGTCGCAACTGTCGCGATCCCGGGCTTCGCCGCCGGCGCCACCGCCGTCGCGGAGGATTCCAAGACGATCCAGCAGATGGCCGTCGACGACGCGCAGACGTTCGTCGCGGCATCCGACGCGAATGCCAGCGAGCTGTCGCGCGAGAGCTACGCGGCCACCACCGCGGAAGAGATCGAGAAGAAGAAGGCCGAAGAGGCCGCGGCCGAGCGTGCCCGTCAGGTGGCGGCGGCTGCCGCCTCGGCGGCGAAGTCGCGGTCCACGGTTCCCACCAACATCGCCCTCACGTCGCCGGGCACCGGCGAGGTGCGCTGGCCCCTCCTCAACTTCACCAAGGGCCGCGGCCTCTGGGATTCGGGCTATCACCAGGGTGTGGACCTCTTGGCGTCGTGCGGCACGCCGATCTACGCGACGGCCGCCGGCGTCGTCAAGGTCTCGCAGGAGAGCTACGGCGGCTACGGTGTCGGGGTCTCGATCGATCACGTCATCGGCGGTCAGCAGGTCAATTCGCTCTACGGTCACATGACGTACGGCAGCCGTCAGGTCTCGGTCGGCCAGTCCGTTTCGGCCGGTCAGCTGATCGGCTTCGTTGGCAGCACCGGCAGCTCGACCGCATGCCACCTGCACTTCGAAATCCACATCAACGGCTCGGTCGTCGACCCGTGGGCGTGGCTGCAGGCCAACGCAGGCTGACACACAGACCCTCTGCAATCACAGAAGCGAGCGGATGCCCCGAGCCGGGGCATCCGCTCGCTTTCTCGTTACCCGACACGCCATCAGCCGTTCAGTCTCGCCGCGCCCCGGGCGTGTCGCGGTGGGTTACCCTGGGATTCGACGCTGAGAGAGCGGAGGGAGCCGATGGGCTGCACACCACGCATCCGAACCACGGATGCGCTTGGACGCCTCGTCCTTCGGCATTGCACGAGCGGATGCCGCGGCACTGCCGTGGCGCCAGGGCGCTGTCTGTAGACAGCGCCTTTTTTCATGCCCCTGCGCCCTTGATCGTCGCGCAAGTCGAATACCGAGAAGCCGTCCCGGCCATTCGAGAGGATGATCAATGCGCACTCTGGTGCTGAACGCGGGCTACGAGCCGCTCGCCGTCGTGTCGTTCAAGCGGGCGCTCGTGCTCGTGATGAACGAGAAGGCCACCGTGGTGGAACACACCGAGACCGATCCGGTGTGGGGCACCCGACGATCGTACGAACGCCCGGCTGTGATCATCCTGACCCGCTATGTGCGGGTGCCGGGCGGTCGCCACGTGCCGGTCACCCGGCGGGGCGTGCTGCGTCGCGACAACCATCACTGCGCCTACTGCGGCAAGGCGGCGTCGACGATCGACCATGTGCTGCCGCGCTCGCGCGGCGGCGCCGACTCGTGGGAGAACCTCGTCGCCTGCTGCCTGCGCTGCAACAACATCAAGAGCGATCGCACCCCGCAGGAGATGCACTGGGAGCTGCGCTTCACGCCGCACCCGCCGCGCGGCGCGCAGTGGACCGTCCGCGGCACCGAGCGCACCGACCCGCGGTGGGAGCCGTATCTCGCCCTCGCCGCGTGATCGCACACCGCGTCAGCGGGTGAGGATCGGCTCGAGGGGGGCGCGCGTCAGCTGCCGTCGGCGTCCAGGAGCCTGGATGCCACGTCGGGCACGTAGTTCTCGAGGTTGCGCGGAGGGCGTTCATATCCGCGGGACGCTGGACGGGGCGGGATGACGACCTCCTCGCGCTCGACCATGCTGTAGGGGACCTGCGAAAGCAGGTGGGCGAGCATGTTCAGGCGGCTGCGACGCTTGTCGACCGAGGGCACCTCGAACCACGGAGCCTCGGGGATGTCGGTGTGCACGAACATGCTGTCCTTGGCGCGGGAGTAGTCCTCCCATTTGGTGATCGACAGTACGTCGTTGGGGCTCAGCTTCCAGCGGCGCATGGGGTCGTCGGCCCGTGATCGGAACCGTGCTTCCTGCTCGTCCGGGGAGACGCTGAACCAGTACTTGAGCAGCAGGATGCCGTCTTCGACGAGCATCCGCTCGAAGATCGGCGCCTGGTGGAGGAAGCGGTGATACTCGGCGTTGGTGCAGTAGCCCATGACGTGCTCGACACCGGCGCGGTTGTACCACGACCGATCCATGAGCACGATCTCGCCGGCGGCGGGCAAGTGCGGCACATAGCGCTGGAAGTACCACTGGCTGCGTTCCCGCTCCGTCGGCGTGGGGAGTGCGACGATCCTCGTGACGCGCGGGTTGAGGTACTCCGACACGCGCTTGATCGTCGAGCCCTTGCCTGCGGCATCGCGTCCCTCGAAGATCACCACGATGCGCGCGCCGGAGGCCTGCACCCACGCCTGCATGTCGACGAGTTGAGCCTGCAGTCGACGCAGCTCCTTCTCGTAGGCCCGTCGAGGAATCCGCGACTCGCTCATGGAACCCGAGGCTACACGGCGAATCACCGGCGGCAGAGAGATCATCGAACATAATTGTCGGAACCCGGCGTTACGCTGTTCTCCTGCGATTGAAATACTAGAACATCTGTTCTAGCCTGTGGGAATGAGGGCGATCGTGCAGCTCACGGCACAGCACGTGCACGAGGTCGTCGGCCAGGCGCCGACGGGCACGCAGCCTGCCGCCCTCGGCGCGGTGGGCTCGTCTGCGGGCGGGTCGTCTGCGGGCGGGTCGTCTGCGGGAACCGTCGCGCAGCTGCGGGCGCAGGTCGAGCGGGTGCAGGGCCGCCGGCTCGATGCGCCGGTGCTGCCGGTGCATCCCGCGCTCGCCTCTCTGCTTCCCGGGGGCGGTCTGCGCCCGGGATCCGCCTATTCCCTGCCGCGCTCGACGTCGGTGCTGCTGGCGCTGCTGGCCCAGCCGTCGCAGGCCGGGTCGTGGTGCGGGGTGATCGGCATGCCGCGGCTCGGCGCCGAGGCGGCCGATGGTCTCGGGGTCGATCTGTCGCGTCTCGTGCTCATCCCCGATCCGGGTGCGCGCTGGCTCGCGGTGACCTCGACCGTCGCCGAGGTCCTGCCGGTGGTCGCGGTGCGCCCGTCGGGGCGGGCAGCCGACGGTGAGATCTCTCGCCTGGCGGCACGGCTGCGCGATCGCGGCGCGGTGCTGCTCGTGCAAGGACCCTGGCCGCAGGCCGAGGCCGTGATCGAGGTGGGCGAGCCGACGTGGGAGGGCGTCGGCCGCGGGCACGGCTACCTCTCCGGTCGCGAGGTGACGCTCACCTCATCCAGTCGGCGATGGCCGCGTTCGCGACGGGCTCGCGTGATGCTTCCGGATGCTGCGGGGCACGTCTCCGCCGCGCCCGAGCGCATGCGCTCCGTCGAAGCGCTGCCTGCGGAATCCGCGGAATCCTTCCCGCATCTGATCAGGGCGGTGGGGTGACATGTCGCCGGGCACGCCGGTGCGGAGCCTCGTGCTGTGGTTCCCCGACTGGCCGGTCACGGCTCTCGAGCGGGAGGCGGGCGCGGCCGCGGCGGAATCGGAGGACGCGGTCGGAGAGCGGCCGGGCACTCGGACGCACGCGCCGCAGGAGAAGTCCGAGGCGAAGCTCCCGGTCGCCGTCGTGGAGCGCAACCTCGTGGTCGCGTGCTCGGCGTCCGCGCGTGCGGAGGGGGTGCGCAGGGGGCAGCGCCGGCGCGACGCCCAGGCGCGGTGCCCAGGGCTGACGCTGGTGAACGCGGACGCTGCGCGCGATCACCGCGCGTTCGCCCCGATCGTGTCACTGATCGAAGAGAAGGCGCCCGGCGTGCAGCTGGTGCGCCCGGGACTGTGCGCGCTGCGCGCCCGTGGTCCGGCGCGCTACTACGGCGGCGAGATCGAGGCCGCCCGCATGCTGATCGGCACCCTGCGAGACGCAGGGGTCGACGGGGTGCGGGTGGGCATCGCCGACGGTCCGTTCACCGCGGAGCAGGCGGCGCGCGCCGGCACGAGCGTCGCCGATCCGGTGTTCGTCGTGCCCGCGGGCGGTGCAGCCGGCTTCCTCGCACCGCTGTCGGTCTCGGTGCTCGACGCCTCGGCGATGCTGGGCACCGGTGCGGCGGGTGCGAAGGAGGCTACGGACCTTGTTGGCCTGCTCGCCCGGCTGGGCGTGCAGACCCTCGGCGGGTTCGCCGAGATGCAGACCGATCGCGTGCGCGAGCGGTTCGGCGAGCGGGGCGTCCGGCTCCACGCGCTCGCCGCGGGGTGCGACTCGCGACCGGTGCAGCCGCGCACCCCGCCGCCGGAGCTGCAGCGCGAGGTCGCGTTCGAGCCGCCCCTCGAGATCGCCGACCAGGTGGCGTTCGCCATGCGCGTCACCGCCGACGACTTCGTCTCGGGGCTCGGCGCGGTGGATCTCGTCTGCACCGAGCTGCGGGTCGAACTCGTGGGCGACCGCGGGGAGCGCAGTGAAAGAGTGTGGCTGCATCCGGGCTCATTCGACGCCGCGGCGGTCGTGGACCGGGTGCGGTGGCAGCTCGCGGAGGACGTCGGCGCCGGCGACGCGGCCGGGCGCGGGCTGCGCAGCGGGGTGACGCTCGTGCGGATCTCGCCGGAGGCGGTGGATGCGGCATCCCATCACGCTCCTGCGCTGTTCGGCGGCGGACCTGAGGAGCGGGTGCACCACGCGCTGTCGCGTGTGCAGGCGATGCTGGGGCACCGCGGCGTGCTGACCCCCGCGATCGGCGGCGGGAGGTGGCTGGCCGAGCGCCAGGTGCTCGTGCCGTGGGGTGACAAGGACGAACGCGACAGGACGGCGACCGGAGCGGGGGGCCTCGCGGCGCAGCGTGCGCGCCCGTGGCCGGGGAGCCTGCCCGACCCGCTGCCGACGACGGTGTTCGCCGATCCGGTGCCGGTCGACGTGCGGGCGCTCGGTGGCGAGTTGGTCGACGTCGACGAGCGGGGCAACGTGTCGGCCGTGCCCGCGCTCTTCATCGAGAGCGGTCGCCGGCGCGCGATCGAGGCGTGGGCGGGGCCGTGGCCGGTGGTGGAGCGCGGATGGGATGCTGCGCGCTCGCGTCGCGCGCATCGGTTCCAGGTCGTCGACGCCGACGGGTCCGCGTGGCTGCTGGTGTGCGAGGGCGACGCCTGGACGGCGGAGGCGACCTATGACTAGGGGGCCGGGCTGATGGGCTTCAACAACCCGGGGGTCCCGTGGTCCGAGATGGAGCGCGTGCTGAGCGGTCGTCGCCGGCCAGACGCGCCGCCGGCCGGCGCGGACGGCGGCGACAGTCCCGCATGGTCGCACAAGCGGGGGCCGTACGTCGCGCCCGAGATCGAGCGCCCGGCCGATGCGATCCCGTACGCCGAGCTGCACGCGCACTCGTCGTACTCGTTCCTCGACGGGGCATCCTCGCCCGAGGAGCTCGCCGAGGAGGCGGAGCGCCTGGGGCTGCATGCCCTCGCGGTAACCGACCACGACGGGTTCTACGGCATCGTCCGGTTCGCCGAAGCCGCCGAGGCGCTCCAGCTCAAGACGGTGTTCGGCGCCGAGCTGTCGCTCGAGCTGCCGAAGCCGCAGAACGGGGAGGCCGATCCGGTCGGCGCGCATCTGCTGGTGCTCGCGCGGGGTGAGGAGGGATACCACCGGCTGGCGGGCGCGATCACCCACGCGCAGCTGCAGGGCGCTGAGAAGGGCCGGCCGGTCTACGACCTCGACGAACTCGCCGCGCAGGCGGCAGGGGAGTGGGCGGTGCTCACCGGATGCCGAAAGGGCGCCGTGCGCCGCGCGCTCGCCGAGAGCCCCGCCGCGGCCGCCGGCGAACTCGACCGTCTCGTGACCCTGTTCGGGAAAGACAACGTGCACGTCGAGCTCATCGATCACGGCAATCCGCTCGACACCCGCGACAACGACGTGCTCGTCGGGCTCGCGCGGGAGCGCGGCCTTCCGCTCCTGGCGACCAACAACGTCCACTACGCGGTGCCGAAGCGGCAGCTGCTCGCGGCGGCGGTCGCCGCCGTGCGCGCGAATCGCGGTCTCGACGAGCTCGACGGCTGGCTGCCCGCGCATGCCGGTGCGCATCTGCGGTCGGGGGCCGAGATGGCGGAGCGCTTCGTGCGGTTCCCGGATGCGGTCGCCCGGACCGTGACGCTCGCCGACGAACTCGCTTTCCCGCTGCGCAAGGCCAAGCCGGCGCTCCCGAAGCAGAAGGTGCCGGAGGGGCACACGCCGATGTCGTGGCTGCGGCACCTGGTGTGGGAGGCAGTGCCGCGCAAGTACCCCGACCTGACGGAGGAGAACCGGGCGCGCATCGAGAAGGAGCTCGGAGTCATCGAGATGAAGGATTTCCCCGGCTACTTCCTGATCGTCCACGGCATCGTGCAGTTCGCGCGGAGCCAGGGCATCCTCTGTCAGGGGCGCGGCTCCGCCGCCAACAGCGCCATCTGCTACCTGCTCGACATCACCGCCGTCGACGCGATCGGGTACGACCTGCCGTTCGAACGGTTCCTGTCGAGTCTGCGCGAGGAGGAGCCCGACATCGACGTCGACTTCGACTCCGACCGCCGCGAAGAGGTCATCCAGTGGGTGTACCGGGAGTACGGGCGCGATCGTGCGGCACAGGTCGCGAACGTCATCCAGTACCGACCCAAGAACGCCGTGCGCGACATGGCGAAGGCGCTGGGGCATTCGCCGGGCCAGCAGGACGCCTGGTCGAAGCAGATCGAAGGCTGGGGAGCGCTCCTCGAGACGGGAGCCGGGCACGACATCCCCGATCAGGTGCTGGAGTTCGCCTCCGAGCTGCTCAAGGCGCCGCGGCACCTCGGCATCCATTCCGGCGGCATGGTGCTCACCGACCGCCCCGTGGGCGAGGTCGTGCCGATCGAGCACGCCCGCATGGAGAACCGCACGGTGATCCAGTGGGACAAGGACGACGCCGCCTGGATGGGGCTCGTGAAGTTCGACCTGCTAGGCCTCGGGATGCTGGCAGCCCTGCAGTACTGCTTCGACATGATCCGTGCTTCGACCGGGGAGGACTGGGAGCTGTCGACCCTCCCGAAGGAGGAGAAGGCGGTCTACGACATGCTGTGCCGCGCCGACTCGATCGGGGTGTTCCAGGTCGAATCGCGTGCGCAGATAGGCCTTCTGCCGCGCCTGCAGCCGCGCCGGTTCTACGACCTCGTGATCGAGATCGCGCTCATCCGCCCCGGCCCCATCCAGGGCGGTGCCGTGCACCCGTTCGTCAAGCGCAAGCTCGGGCAGGAGGACGTGACCTACCCGCATCCCAAACTGGTGCCGGTGCTGGAGCGAACGCTCGGAATCCCGGTGTTCCAGGAGCAGCTCATGCAGATGGGCATGGCCGTCGGCGGGCTCACCGGAGAGGACGCCGACCTGCTGCGACGCGCCATGGGGTCCAAGCGGGGGATCGAGCGCATCGACTCGCTGAAGAAGAAGCTGTACGCCGGCATGGCCGAGAACGATCTCGTGGGCGAGGAGGCCGACGCGATCTACGCCAAGATCCAGGCGTTCGCGAACTTCGGCTTCGCCGAGTCGCACTCGCTGTCGTTCGCGCTGCTGGTCTACGCCAGTTCGTGGATCAAGCTGCACTATCCGGCGGCGTTCCTGGCCGGCCTGCTGCGGGCGCAGCCGATGGGCTTCTACTCGCCCGCGACGCTCGTGGGCGACGCGCGCCATCACGGGGTCGAGGTGCGTCGCCCCGACCTGCACCTGTCCGGCAGCGAGGCGGTGCTCGAGCCCGTCGCCGGCGCTTCGACAGATTCAGCGACCGGAATCGAAGGGCCTACCGGCCTCGACTCGTGTGCGGAGCGCAAGCAGCCGCCCGTCGGTCTCTTCGACATCGACGCGCCTGACGAATCCGCGGCGCACCGTCGCGACGGGAGGTTCGCGGTGCGGCTGGGTCTGGCGGGGGTGAAGGGGATCGGCGCGACGGTCGCCCAGCGCATCGTCGCCGCGCGCGAGTCGGGCGGGCTGTTCCGCGACCTTCGCGATCTCGTGCGGCGCACCAGCATCACCGCGGTCCAGGTCGAGGCGCTCGCCACCGCGGGGGCGTTCGAATGCCTCGGGCTCAGCAGACGCGAGGCGATCTGGCTCGCGGGGTCGGCGGCGCAGGACCGCCCTGAGTTCCTGCCGGACTCGCTCATCGCGGTGCAGCCGCCGCTGTTCGCCGACCCCACCAGCTACGAGCGCCTCGCCGCCGACCTGTGGGCGACGGGCATCTCCACCGACGACCACCCGATCACCCACTACCGCTCCGGGCTCGACGCGCGTGGCGTGCTGACGTCCCGCGAACTGCGCAGCCACGAGGTCGGCCGCCGCGTCGAGGTCGCAGGCCTCGTCACTCATCGGCAGCGGCCGGCCACAGCATCCGGAATCACATTCCTCAACCTCGAAGACGAACACGGCCTCGTCAACATCGTGTGCTCGCTCGGCGTCTGGAACCGGTATCGCCGCATCGTGCGCGACTCGCCCGCGCTCATCGCGCGCGGCATGCTCGAGCGTTCGGCCGAGGGTGTGACGAACCTCATCGCCGACGCGTTCGAAGACCTCCGCGTCGGCGTGCAGCATCGCACCAGGGACTTCCGCTGAGGATGCCGGTCAGATCTCGTCTTCCCATCCGACCTCGGCAGACGGGGCGGGGTCGACGGTGGCGATCGGGTGCAGACGTCTCTGGATCGACTTCATCCGCTCGATCGCACCCTCATCGACGAGCTCCCCGTTTTCGTCGTGGACGTCACGCGCGACCATCTGGCTCGCCGGCCCGATGAGCACCGTCACCTCACCGACGGAGCCGTCCGGCTCCCTCGTCGGAAGCGTCACCGCCTCGGCCTCGCCCGCTTCGGCCAGCGCCTGGCTGCAGCGCAGAAGTGTGGCGGCGAGGTCGTCACCCGTCACGAACTCGCTTCCCGCATAGATCACCCGCTTCACGAGTTCCTTTCTACTTGAGGACTCGCCGTCGCTCTCGGGGGTTGCAGCCCGGCGCCGAAGGGGCTACAACCCGCCTCGACCGATGTGGGCCTGCATCCTCGAGACGCGTGTGCGAGGCCTACTCGACCAGCTTCCCGGCAACGGACACCTCGCGCATCAGCGCGGCGATCTCAGCGGGGATCGGCGGGATCTGCTCCCGTACGACTCCGGTCGAGGGGGACCACACCAGGTTGACCTGCAGTTCGGGATCGATGTCCGGGTAGTCGCTGCGGTTGTGGCATCCGCGGGTCTCCCGCCGTTCGAGCGCGGCTTCGAGCGTCGCCCGTGCGGCGAGGGCCGCCGATTTGAGGTCGAACGCATGTGCGAGATCGTGATACCCCGCGATGTCGGGGTGCACGCCGATGTCTGTCATCCGCGCTTCGATCGCGTCGAGTTCGGCGAGACCGGCGAGAAGCCCCTCCTCGTCACGCACGACACCGGCGTGTTCTGTCATCGTGTCGCGGATGGCGCGCTGGAGAGCCCGGACGTTCTCGGTTCCGGATGCCGCGAGAAGGACGTCGATCTCCGCGCGGGCCGTCGCGACGGCCGACGTCGAACGCGTCTGGGCGGGGAGCGCGGCCGAATACGCGGCGGCAGCCTGTCCGACGATGCGACCGAACACCAGGAGCTCGATGAGCGAGTTGCCGCCGAGCCGGTTGGCGCCGTGGAGGCCCGAAGACGCCTCGCCGATGGCGTAGAGTCCCGGCACGTCGGTGGAGTGGTCCGACGAGCGCACCCAGACGCCGCCCATCGAGTAGTGCGCCGTCGGTGCGATCTCGATCGGCTCCTTGGTGATGTCGAGCATCTGCAGCTCGAGCATCGTCTGGTACACGCGCGGGAGGCGGGTCATGATCGTCTCGCGCGGGAGGTGCGAGACGTCGAGCCAGACGCCGCCGTTCGGGGTGCCGCGGCCCTCCTTGATCTCGGTGTAGCAGGCCAGGGCGACACGGTCACGTGTCGACAGTTCGAGGCGCTCGGGGTCGTACTTGTGCATGAAGCGCTCGCCGAGGCCGTTGCGCAGGATGCCGCCTTCGCCGCGTGCCGCCTCCGAGATGAGGGTGCCGGCCGCGTTCTCGGGCTCGATGATGCCGCTCGGGTGGAACTGCACGAGCTCCGGATCACGAAGCCGGCCGCCTGCCTCCACCGCGAGGCGGAAGGAGTCGCCGGTGTTCTCGTCGCGTCGCGACGACGTGCGCCGCCAGATGCGGTTGTGCCCGCCCGCGGCGAGGATCACGGCGTCCGCGTGGATGAGGTAGCGCGTGCCGTCCTCGAGGTCGAAGCCATACGCGCCGAAGACAGCCCCGTCGTCGTTCACGAGGATGCGCGTCACGTAGACGGTGTCGAGGATCGGCACGTGCAGCTGCGCGGCCCGGTTGATCAGCGTGCGCTGTATCTCGAGTCCCGTGTAGTCGCCGGCGAACGCGGTGCGACGGTACGTATGCGCGCCGAAGAATCGCTGCGAGATGCGGCCGTCGTCCTCGCGGGCGAACGGCATGCCGTAGCGCTCGAGGTCTTCGATCCCGCGAGCGGCGCCCGACGTGACGATCTCGACGGTGTGCGGGTCGGCGAGCAGGTAGCTCTCCTTCAGCGTGTCCGCGGCGTGCTGCTGCCAGCTGTCGTCGGCATCCATGGTGCCGAGGGCGGCGTTGATGCCGCCGGCCGCGAGGGAGGTGTGGGCGTCGGACTTCGGGCGCTTGCCCAGCGCGAGCACGTCGACGCCCGCTTCGGCGAGTTCGATGGCCGCACGGAGACCGGAGCCCCCGGTGCCGATCACGAGGACGGTGGTGGAAAGCCGGCGTTCTGAGGGGATCACATCAGATACGCTAAGCAGTTCGCATCGATTACTCCAATGCATATACGTGGTCGCATCGATAGCAATAGGCTATCTATATGAATCTCGAGCAGCTCCGCGCGTTCGTCACTGTGGCTCAGCTCGGCAATTTCACCCGCGCCGCCGAGCAGCTCCACCTTGCGCAGCCGTCGCTGAGCCGCCAGATCTCGACACTCGAGCAGAGCCTGGGTGCGGAGCTGTTCCATCGGGCTCGCGCGGGCAGCACACCGACCGCGGCGGGTGAGGCGTTGCTGCCCCTCGCCCGCCGGATGCTCGCCGACGCAGCATCCGTTCGACGCGAGATCGACGAGCTCGCCGGCCTGCGGCGCGGCCGCATCCGTCTCGGGGCGACGCCCACCCTCTGTATCAGCCTCGTCGCCGAGGTCCTGAGTGCGTTCCACGCCGAGCATCCCGGGATCGAGCTGCACATCACCGAGAGCGGGTCGCGCGGTCTGCTCGACGATCTTGCGGGAGGCGAACTGGACCTCGCGCTGATCACCACCTCGGACGCGGCATCCGCCGAGCGATTCACCGTCACGCCGCTCCTCGTCGAAGAGCTCGTCGTCATCTCGTCGAGCGGTACGCCTCCGCTCACGTCGCGGAAGAGCATCGGCCTCGGCGACGTCGCCGCGCTGCCGCAGGTCGTCTTCAGCTCGACGTACGACCTGCGCGCCACCACCGATGCCGCGTTCGCGGCGGCGGGACTGACGCCGCACACGGTCATCGAGGGTGCCGAGATGGACGCCGTGCTGCGCTTCGTCGAGCGCGGGATCGGCGTCGCGATCGTGCCCGCGATGGTGCTCATCGAGCGTTCCGGACTGCGATCGGTCCGCCTCTCCCACCCGACCCTGACGCGTACCATCAGCATCGCGCGGGTCAGCGACATGGCTCCGGCAGCGGCCGTCGAGGTGATGCAGCGGACGATCGAGCGCACAGCGGCCGGGCTCGCCGCACTGCCCCAGGCGACGATGCGGCTCGCGTAGTGCAGAGAGCGGGAACCGGACGGAAGCTGCGGGTCGCGCGTTCGGTCATCGAGGCGGCCGAAGCTGTTCACTGCAGGATGGACGCGATATGGTGAGCCGCGGGCAGCTCGCCGTGATCCTGGGAAACGATCACAGCGCGGCCGTCCGGTCTGGGGATCTCTGGGGCTGGGCCGCTGATTTCCCCTGCGCTCCCCCCGCGCAAGGACGGTCCCTCGGACGTTGCAGCTAGATCCTGTAGCGTCCGAGGGACCTCAGCCTGTCCCGCGAGCATCACGCGCCCTTGGGGGAGGGCTCGGCACTGGGGATGCCTGTGCGACGCCGCCGAAAGGTGTGGGACCCGGCTTGCTGCCACCCTAGCCGGTCACGATGTCGCAGGCGGCGAGGGCCACGCCGCTCCTTCGTCTGACCTCGCCGGCGAGGTTCGCCAGGCGCAGTTCGACGGTGGAACACACCACCTCGAGGTCATCCTTTCGCGAGTCCGGGCGGGCGGATCGGCCGAGCGCTGGGCAGGGTAGCGCGTGAGCGCGGTCGCGTCGACCCCCACGACGCGCGCTCGGCTCGCGCGGAGGGTGGGTGCTCCACCGCCAGTTCGAAGGAGCATCATGTACTTCCACCTGCAACAGCTCATCAATCCGATCGAGCAGGACGAGCCCGATCCCGCCGCGGCCAACGCGTTGCAGGAGGGGTTGGGCGGCCAATTCGGCGAGATGCGCACGATGATGCAGTACCTGTTCCAGAGCATCAACTTCCGTGGGCCGGAGGGCAAGCCCTACAAGGATCTCCTCCAGGGGATCGGCACCGAAGAGATCGGCCACGTCGAGCTCATCGGCACGACGATCGCGCGGCTGCTCGACGGCTCGCCCCGTTACAAGGGGCGCCCCGACGATCCGGTCGACGAGCCCGGCGCCGGCGGTGCCGTTCCGCTGAACATCGCGCTGTCGGAGAGCAACATCCATCACTACCTGGTGGGAGCTCAGGGTGCGCTGCCGGTGGACGCGGCGGGGAACCCGTGGAGCGGCAGCTACGTGTACAACTCGGGCAACCTCGTGCTCGACCTGCTCTACAACCTGATGCTCGAGTCGACCGGGCGGCTGCAGAAGTGCCGGATCTACGAGATGACCGCGAACAAGACCGCGCGGTCGACGATCTCGTATCTGATCGTGCGCGACCAGGCCCACGAGAACGCGTACGCCAAGGCGCTCGAGACACTCGGTGTGAACTGGAGGACCGCGCTGCCGATCCCGAAGACGAGCGCCGAGCAGTTCCCCGAGGTCAAGCGCCTGCTCGATCTGGGGCTGCAGAGCAAGCAGTACTCGTTCGATCTCGACGATCAGTCCGAGGCCGGCAAGATCTTCCAGGGGCTGTCGCCGTCCGGTGACGGAACCATGTTGGATGCCTCGCAGCAGGCGCCGGAAGGGGCTCCGATCACCATCGCCCCCGAGCGCCGCGAGGAGTTCTCGCCAGGTGCCGACGCCGAACTGACGGCGCTGATCGCGGCCACGGCCGAGATGGAGATGGCCGACATGGAAGCGACGTTCGGACGCCTGTGAGAGAAGTCAGGCCGTCGGTGACGGTCGTGATCCCGGTGCGCGACGACGCGGCGCTGCTGCGCCGGTGCCTCGAGGCGCTGGCGCGGCAGACGTGGGCCCCGGACGAGGTGATCGTCGTGGACGACGGCTCGCGCGACGGCTCCGCCGCCGTGGCCGCGGAGCACGCAGCGACCGTCGTGTGCGGCCCGCCGCGTGGCATCGCCAGCGCGGCCGCCGCCGGATACGACCTGGCGAGGGGCGAGATCATCGCCCGCCTCGACGCGGACTCGCTGCCTCCCGACGACTGGCTCGAGCATCTCCTGCCACCGCTCGTGCGGGACCCGTCGCTGGGCGCTGTCACGGGCGATGCGCGGTTCTTGGACGGTTCGCCGCGGGTGCGCCGCTTCGGGGCCGCTGCGTACCTGAGCGCCTATCGCGCCGTGCTTCTTCCCACCCTCGGGCACATGCCGTTGTTCGGCTCGAACATGGCGATGCGGCGCGAGGCCTGGTCGCGGGTATCCGCCGAGGTCCACCGCGACGACGATCTGCTGCACGACGACCTGGACCTCTCGTTCCACCTCGGCAGGACGCACCGCATCCGGCGCGTGCGCGGGGCCGAGGTCGGCATCTCGGCACGACCGCTGAACGTCGACTCGGCGATGCTGCTGCGCGTTCGCCGGGGATTCCACACGGTGCTCCTCCATTGGCCACGGGACTTCCCGCCCCGGAGATGGATGACACGTGCACGCTCGCTGCTCGGTCAGCGCGCCGCGCCGCGGCTCCGATTCAGTGGAGCGGGCATCGAGGCTGTGCCGCCGAGGCACGCACCCGCCCGCCGGACCGCGGCTTGGTCGGAAGACGTCGTCGATTGACTCCCAGTCCGGCGTCGGAGATTCGGAGCCGGGGATCGCTCAGAACGGTGATCGCGGCGGCGAGTCCTGCGATGGCGAGCTTCTCACCAGGGCATCGATGGCCGGTGCGCACGTCCGCGCCCCCGTGAGGAATGAACGCGGGCAGCGCCTCGTAGTCCTCGACGCCGGCGAAGCGGCCGGGATCGAAACGGTCGGGATGCTGCCACCAGGATTCGTCGGTGTCGGTCCCGAGAATGTCCAGCACCACGCGGCCCCCGGCGCGCAGCCGCACTCCGTCCAGCTCCACGTCGGTGATCGCCCACCCTGGGAGGATCGGGACGAACGGGGCGGTGCGGCGGATCTCCTGCGCGAACGCGACGGCCAGGGGGCCCGGTGCAAGCGTCTGCCGCTCGGCGGATTCCGTCGCGATGCGCGTCCGCCACTCCGGGCGGTCGTGCAGCTCTTTGGCGGCGAATGCGACGAACCTGGCCACAGCGATCATCGGCCGGATCGTGTTCTGCAGCTCCACCCCGGCGGGCCGAGCGTCGAGCAGCCGCCCGTACTCATCCCGATGCTGCGACCAGGTCTCCAGGGCGGATCCGGGCGCGGTCGCGAGGCGCCCGTCGCGCGCGGCCTGGATCAAGCGTTCCGCGTGGGCGTCCGACCAGCGGCGGTCCACGAGCGCCACCACATATGCCGGCGAGTACGGCGACCCGAAACCGTCGACGATCCGTGCAAGGCGGGCGGCCCACCTGGTCTGTGCTGACGGCGTGCCGGGAAGGCCTGCCCACCGCATCACCGAACGCCCGAACGCTCCCACCGCGGCGTCGTAGGCCGAGCGTCTCCCGCCGTCGACCCACGCCGCGAGCTCCGCGCGCCACTCCTCGTCCAGCAACGGCCTGAGGCGTTCCACGTGTGCGTCTTCGTACGCGATGTCCACGAATGCGGCCTTGCGATGGCGGTGCTCCGGCCCGTCCAGGCTGTGCACCGATTCATGCCCGAACAGCGTCTCCTGCACGATCGCAGGCATCGCGCCGTGCCGCGCGATCGCGTCGGCGTCGTAGAACAGGCCCACCCCCTCGGCTCCGCGCACGAGCATCGCATCGCGGAACATCAGCCGCATGGGCGCGGCCCGCGCCCCAGGACGTGCGCGCCGCCAGATGCGGGCGCCGAAGTCGTAGCCCTTGGTCAGAAGGGCGGGCGCGTCGTCGAGGAGCCGCGGCCGGCGATCTGCGGTCACCCGCACGCGGTTCAGGGCTTGAGGACGACCTTGATGCATCCGTCCTCCTTCTTCTGGAACGTCTCGTACAGGGCAGGCGCCTCATCGAGCGGCACGCGGTGGGTGACGAGGTCCATCACCCCGAAGGGGTCGGTCGGTTCCTCGACGAGCGGCAGCAGCTCATCGGTCCACCGCTTCACATTGCATTGACCCATCCGCAGCGAGATCTGCTTGTCGAAGAGCGTCTTCATCGGCATCAGGTCCGCTTCTCCTGCGTAGACGCCGCTGATGGACACTGTCCCACCGCGACGGACGAGGTCGATGGCGCTGTGCAGAGCGGCGAGCCGGTCCATGCCTGCGGTGTCCATGACCTTCTGCGCAATGGGGTCGGGGAGGAGGCCCACCGCCTGCTGCGCGAACTTCACCGCGGGGTTGCCGTGGGCTTCGAGCCCGACCGCGTCCACGACGGCGTCCGCCCCTCGGCCGTCGGTGAGGTCACGCAGTCTGTCGATCACGTCGTCCGTCAGCTCGAAAGTGTCGACGCCGTGCCGTTCCGCCATCGCGCGTCGCTCTGCGACGGGGTCGATGGCGAGCACGCGGTAACCGCGGTGCACCCCGATCCGGGCCGCGAACTGACCGACCGGGCCGAGGCCCATCACCGCCAGCGTGCCGCCCTCGGGCACCTGCGCATACTCCACGCCCTGCCAGGCGGTCGGCAGGATGTCGCTGAGGAACAGATACCGCTCGTCCGGCAGATCGACGCCGACCCGCACCGTGTTGTATTCGGCGAACGGCACCCGCAGCAGCTCGGCCTGACCGCCCGGGACCTGTCCGTACAGTTTCGTGTAGCCGAAGAGCGCGGCACCGGTGCCGTATTCGCGGACCTGTGTCGTCTCGCACTGCGACTGCAGGCCCGAACGGCACATGAAGCAGTGTCCGCACGCGATGTTGAAGGGCACCACGACCCGGTCGCCGACGGCGAGTGTCGTCACGTCCTTTCCGACCTCCACGACCACACCCATCGGCTCATGGCCGAGGATGTCGCCCGCGTCGAGGAAAGGACCGAACAGTTCGTACAGATGCAGATCGGAGCCGCAGATCGCCGTGGAGGTGATCCGCACGATCGCGTCGGTGGGCTCCTCGATTCTCGGGTCGGGCACCGTCTCGACACTGATGCTGCGCTTGCCCTGCCATGTGACTGCTCTCATCGCACTGCCCTTCTCGGCCTGCTCGTGTCGGAGCTCTCGAACCCCGAATCGCTCACCTGCCGAACGTATGCGGGGGCCATCGACGCCGCGCGTGGGTTGACGAGATCCCGCGCGAGTGCGACCATGCCCCGGTTCGTGTTGCGGTCGACCACGTCCCGTCGGCTCACGCGTGCGACGGAGGCGATGCCGGCGATGAAGGCGCGCGCTAATCGTCTTTCTCGGCGACCCGCACGAGCAGCACCAGTGCCCGGTCGACGGTGGCTCGAAGCACATCATCGGGTTCGCCGTCGAAGTGGAACAGCTCGGCCCCCGCGCCCGTGGCATCGGCCCAGCCCACGAACACGGTGCCAGGAGGATGACCGTCCTCGCTGTCAGGGCCGCCCACACCGGTCGTCGCGACGGCGATGTCAGCCTTCAGCAGGGAACGTACTCCGCGCGCCAGTCGGCTGGCGCATTCGGCTGAACACGGGTCGAGTCCATCAGGCAGTCCCAGAACCTGCACCTTCACCGCCGTCTGGTAGGCCACCACCGCGCCGGAGAACCAGTCGCTCGCGTTCTCGCCCTTGCCGATCTCGCTCGCCAGCAGACCGCAGGTGAGCGATTCCGCGACGGCAACGGTGAGCGCACGCTCGGTAGCGAGCTCGCTGAGACGCTCGATCGGACTCTTCACGGGACCACCCTTCCACGCAACTGTCGACGCCCGCCCCGGGCGGCAGAGATCAGAGCAGTGCCTTGCGGAGGAAGACCTGCTCGATGCCGTCGTCACCGTCGACGCGCTGTGATTCGCGGTAGCCGAGGCGTTCGTACAGTCGCAGGTTCGCCTCGCTCAGCGATCCCGTGAAGAGCTCAGCCTCGCGGCATCCCTCGTCGCGGCCACGATCTTCGACAGCGCGCAGCAGCCGGGAGCCGATTCCGAGCCCCTGGAGGTCCGGAGCGATCACCAGCCGGCCGATGAGCAGCAGACCGGATTCCTGCCGGGCGCGCACAGCGCCGACCAGCCTCGATCCGTGCAGCGCGACGCGCCCGAGGTTGTCGGCCAGCTCTGCTCTCAGCTCGTCGAGAGTCTGGGTGAGGGGCGGCATGCGGACGGTGTCGTAGATCAGCGCCTCCTGCACGAACGCGGCGCGTTGCAGGGTCAGCACCTCGCCGGCGTCTTCTTCACGGATGTCGCGGATCGTCAGGTCCTGCGGATCGCGGCTGTTCATCACGATCAGTAAACCGGCTCCTGTCGATCGCGCGAACCGGGTTGACTCGGAAGCGCTGATCCATCAGCGGACGCAACGAACGGGTATCCGACAACGCCGCGCTGAGTCAAGACGCCATGCGGAGCAGCGTCCGGTGCGAGAATGGCGCGACGGGCGGCACGGGCCGGGGTGACCCGCCAGCACCGGAAGCGAGAAGCGGTGGCTGTGAGAAGCGAGATATCGAGAGCGCTGGCGCACGCGCTCGAGCGCTCGGAGATCACCGCGTGGTTCCAGCCTCAGATCGACCTGGTGACCAACAGAGTGGTGGCCGTCGAGGCATTGTGCAGGTGGACTCACCCGGATTGGGGCCCGGTAGGGCCGAATGAGTTCATTCCCATCGCCGAAGAGGACGGCATGATCGGCGAGATCGGCCGGTTCATGGCCGCACAGGCGCTCGCCATGATGGCGAAGTGGGGCATCGAGGTCTCCGTCAACGTGTCACCCACGCAGCTGCAGGATTCGGCGTTCGCCACATGGCTGGGGCGGCTCGTCGACCGGATCAGCCATCCCGCACGTCGGCTCACGCTCGAGATCACCGAGGGTCGCCACATCGGCAACGTGTCGGCGGTCGTGGCTCGGCTCGATCGCCTGCGAGCGATGGGGCTGGGCATCGCTCTCGATGACTTCGGCGCCGGACAGGCGTCGCTGACTCAGCTCAAGCGGCTTCACGCCACTGAGTTGAAGATCGACCGCGCACTGGTGGCGGACGAATCCCCGGCCGCCGAGCGCACGATGGGCAGCGCGATCGCGGTCGCTCATGACGCCGGCATCCGCGTCGTTGCGGAGGGGATCGAGACGTCGCAGCAGCTGGAGAGGGTCAGGTCGATGGGGTGCGACCGCGGTCAGGGCTATCTGTTCGCGAGACCCATGCCGCGGGACCAGATGGACGCGCTGCTGACCGCCTAGCGCGATCGGCCGCGCGTACGGGTCACGCTAAGAACGCACTGCAGCGTCGCGAGAGCCGCAAGGGTCGACTCGGCGCCGCGATTGTCGTTGCGGCCCTCAGGCGTAAGGCCGTCGTAACCGGCGCCCGACACCGGATCGAACAGCGGGATGCCGAGATCGTTCTCGCCTTGGAACCAGCCCCATGCTGCGTACAGCGGCATCAGCCAGCGGTCGTCGCAGGTGGTCTGGAAGGCTCGCAGGCACGCCTGTGCGAGAGCGCCTGCTTCGATCGGCTGCTGATCGAACGCCGGCCGCGCATCACCCGGTCCACGCCCGCCGACCGGGGTCACCGATAAGCGTCCGTCGGGGCCGGATTCGATGGAGATCAAGACGCCGAGCAGCTCCGTTCCGCGTTCGACGAGCCGGTCGTCATCCAGCGCGCGGCCCGCGGCGATGAGCGCCTCCGGAATCGCGGCGTTGGCGTATCGCAGCCGCGATTCGGGCCACCGCCAGTCCGAAGCCCCCGACCGGCACGGGGCGATGGCGTCGGCCGCGTCTCGGAGCAGCTCCAGCGCCGCAGCATCCGTCCCCTCTGGACCGGCCATCTCGACGGCGCCGAGCGCGGCGAAGCAGAGCGCGCGCAGCCAGGGCGATCGGGCTCTCGCCGCCCGCTCGAAGACCGCCGTCGCGCGCTCGCGGATCGATGCCCGGCTCGAGCGGCGCGCCGCGATCCCGAGTCCCCACAGGGCGCGGCCCCACCAGTCTCCGAGACCGGCTTCGTCGGTCCATTCGCCGCCATGACCCATGCGGTTGTGCACGAGGCCGTCCTCGGTGACGGCGGACTCGAGGAAACGCAGGTAGCAGTCGGCCAGGGCGGCCGCGGCATCCGATCGTCCGTCCTCCGGTGCGGTGACGGCAAGTCCCCGGGCGACATCGTCGACGCAGTATCCCAGCGCGCGGCGCGGCTGGTCGCCGAGCGCGTGCTCGAACAGGCCACGCTCGTCCGTCATCGCCTCCAGGTGGCCGAGGGGAAGTCCGGTCGGGATCACGCCGCCCGCTCCGCAAGGAGCCGCTCGACGAGTTCGAGATAGCGCTCGGCGACGTCGGACCAGGACAGACCCCGGCCATCGCGACGTGATGCGCGGCTCTCGTCGCCGAGCCTCAGCATCCGTTCGATGCCTGATGTCATCGCGGCGAGATCGTCGTGCGGCACGGCGACGCCCGCGGAGCCGGTGAGCGTCTCGACAGCGTGCGGGAAGGCGGTCGCGACGACCGGCACGCCCGCGGCGACCGCCTCGGCGAGCACCCCGGACGTCGCCTGCTCCTTCGAGTCGTAGGGGAGCAGCACCGCGTCGGCGCCGCCCAGCAGCGCTGCCAGATCCTCCGCCGAGAGATATTCGTTGACGAAGCGGACGGATGCCTCGATCCCGAGGTCGCGGGCGAGCCCGATGAGCGAGTCGCGGTACGCCTCTCCGCTGTGCGCGAGCACTTTCGGGTGCGTCTGTCCGGCGACGACGTAGGTCGCATCGACACCGCGCGCCCGCAGGCCCGCGAAGGCGCGGAGTCCGCGCTCGAGGCCTTTGCCGGGCGCGATGAGACCCCACGTCAGGACGGTGGGGGATGCGGCGCGACGGTGCACCGAGTGCCGCGGCAGCACCGCCGCACCGTGCGGGATGACGTGCACCTTGGCGCTGTCGACACGGAAGGAGGTGACGAGGGTCTCGCGTGCGCGCTCGGTCATCACGACCGCCGCGGTGGACAGGCTGACGACGCGTTCGAGCACCTGTCGCTGCCCGGCGGTCGGCTGGTGCAGGACGGTGTGCAGCACGGTGATCACCGGCACGCGCAACGAGCTCAGGACGGCCAGGACGTCGTCCCCGTCGGCACCGCCGTAGATGCCGTACTCGTGCTGCACGATGACGGCGTCGCATCGGTTCAGCGACCGCGCCGCCCGGACGTGGCTGTCGGCGTCGTCCGCGCGCATGGCGCATGGGATGCGAACGCCGGGGTCGGTCGACGGCACCATCTCGTCGCCGGGTTCGAGCACGCGTACGACCACCGACCGTGCGGATCTCGGGTCGGTGATCGCGGTGGCCAGCGAGCGCGTGAACGTCGCAAGGCCGCACCGGGTCGGCGGGTACGTCGACAGGAATCCGAATAGCATTTCTTCCCCTCCCTCACGATGCGCGGGCGCGCACCGTCTGGCGAGGGTTCCCACGGTGGGTCGCGACGTCCCTATAGACGTCGAGGTAGGCGTCGACCATCCGGTCGGCATCGAAGCGGGCGCGCGCCCGCGCGCGTACCCGGTCTCGATCGAGGACGACGGCGTCGCTCACCGCCGCCGCGGCCCGCGTGATGCGGTCGTCGGCGTGCGGATCCACGAGGATGCCCGTGACGCCCGCATCGACCACCTCGGGCATCGCGCCGCGGGCGTACGCCACGACCGGGGTTCCGCACGCCATCGCCTCAGCGACCGACAGCCCGAACGGCTCGTCGAAGTGGACGGGATGCAGCAGTGCCGCGGCAGCGCCGAGCACGCGAGGTCGGTCTTCGGCCGTCACGGCGCCGAGGTACACCACTCGGTCGTCATCGATCCGGGGCCGCACCAGATCGCGGAAGTACGCCTCGTCCTGGACGATCCCGCACAGGATCAGCCGTCGGCCGGTTGCCGCGGCGATGTCGATCGCGTCGAGGATCCCCTTATCGGGATGCATGCGACTGAAGACCACGAGGTCGTCGCCGCCGGGCCCGAGCGGGAAGGCGTCGAGGTCGATGCCGTGCGGAATCGTCGCGGTGTACCGCAGCGCGGACGCCCGATCGGCATTCGAGATCGAGACGAAGGCCGAGCGGGATCGCTCGTAGGCGGGAAGGATGCCGCGCCCCGAGAACCCGTGCACGGTCGTCACGAGCGGCGATCGCCACTGGGCGTCGAACGCCAGCGGGAGCCAGTCGAGATGGTTGTGGATCAGATCGAACTCGGCCGAGCGAGCGAGGGCGCGGGCGACATGCAGTGCCTCCCACACGCGGCCGTCCATCGAGGGGTCCTCCGTGTACCCGTGGGCCGCGACCGCATCGAGATGCGCCGAGGTGATCGAGTCCGCCGTCGCGAAGAGCGTCACATCGACGCCGCGTCGAACCAGGCGCTCCGTGAGGATCGAGGCCATCAGCTCCCACGGCCCGTAATGCACCGGGGGCGTGCGCCAGGCGATCGGAGCCAGCATCCCGATCCGCAGGCCGCTCACGTCCTGCAGCGCGGGAGTGCGTTCCAGCGTCGACCGTTCTCTCATGGGCTTCCTCACCTCGGGCGGCGAGGGTGATCTGCACGGTAGAGCGGTTGATCAGGTCACGCGGGGGGCTTGACAACGGCGGCCCCGGTCGTCTCGCGAGGCGAGACTCACCGAGGGCACGTGCGCCTGTCGATTTCGCGGACCGGCGCCGAGAACCAGCGATGGCCCCTCGTACCGGCGAGCCGTCGTGATTCGCATTCGACGGACAGCGCGGACGCCCTGCCTTCGTACTGCTTGCCGACTCCGCTCACACGGCGATGCTGGTACTGGGACGTCGAGGTCACGGTGACTCCGGGGCTGCGTCTCGGGTCGGTGAGCGCAGTCTGCGTTCCGCATGCCGTGTGTCCCATGGCTGTCGTTCCAGGTCACAGGATTTCGAGATCGCCGGGCTTAGAGCGGATGCGAGCGTTGAGGTGCCATTCTCACGCCGAGATCCTCGCCCCACTGGCGAGCCCGTTCGACCTCGCCATCCACCAACCGGCTGGATCGGTCGACCAGGAAGCTCGTCGGGTCGGCCAATCGCTCGCCCCCCGCCTTCGCGAGGCGGCGGTCGATCGATGCCGCAGCCGAGCCGCTGAAGATGCGAGGCATGTCGACGCGAGTGTCGAAAGCGGCGAAACGTCCGGCGGGATGGGGGGTGTGAGCGAGCCACTCGCGGATACCGGCCTCCGTCCAGCCGTCGTCGAGCTTCAGGTTCTTCTGCTCGTCGCCCGCCCAGACGACGGCCTCGGCACGTGACTCCGGGCGACTCAGACCGTGCGCGTGCGTCGGTCCGCCGATGACGGGCGTGTCGAGCTCGCCGGCCAGTTCGCCGACCCGGCCGATGGGCAGGACGATCACGGGGCAGTGGGGACGGATGCCGTCGGCGATTGCCTCCGCGATGCTGCGGGTGTTGCCGAACATCGACTCGTACACGATGGCGACGTGGGCGGTGCCCTCAACCGGAGTGTCCATTTCGTCCCTTCTCGAATGCGGATGGCGTGAGGCGCGGCGACTCATCTCGTCGTCCGTTCTCATGCGAGCTGATCGCGGAAGCGATCGTCGGGTCGAAGGTCCCGCCAGCCTGGTCGCGCGCGACAGGACCTTCGACCCGCCGCCGATGCGGTGACGGGGCCTACCGTCTGGGCAACGGCGTGATGAAGCCGGACCGGAGGAGGAGTCACTGATGGAACGCATCGTTCTCGGCTACGACGGCAGCCCGGCATCCGTTTCAGCGCTGTCTTGGGTGGCTGATCGAGCGGCTCGCGAGGTGGCGAAGGTCGGCGTGGTGAACGTCGTGTCGCAGTTCGCGTCGGATCGCCGCGCCGCGCTCGATCGGCTCTCGGATGCTGAGGCCTTTCTTCGTCAGCGGGCGCCGGGTGTCGGCGTGGAACTCCACCGACTGGAGGGCGCGGTCACGGATGCGCTGACCGGGTTCGCGACGGAAGCGGATCTGCTCGTCATGGGTATCAACCCGGGCCATCCGATTCGTGCGGCGCTGGCGGGCGCGATGCCTCTGCGGGTCAGCGCCCATTCTCATGTGCCGGTCGTCATGGTGCCCGCCGAATGGGCAGATATCGGGGATCCGATCACGGTGGGTATCGCCGATGGCGATTCATCCGACGTCGCGCTGGCGTTTGCCGCGCGGGAGGCGGACTCGGTCGAGGGCTCGATCCGGCTGGTGCATGCCTGGCTGATGCCGACTCCCGCGTTGTTCTCGGGGACGACCGCGCTCGTGCTGGCTCCCGAGGATGTGATGGCGGAGCACCGGGCGAGGCTGGACGCCGCCGTCGATTGGATCGCCGAGCGCTACCCCGCCATGAGCGTCGAGAGTGAGCTTGTGCGTGACAGCCGGACCGCGGCGCTGCTGCGGTCTGCGCCGCGCAGCTCGATGCTCGTCATCGGCGCGAATCATCGGGGGCGGCTGGCGGGCGGCCTGCTCGGCTCCGTCGCGGAAGGCGTGGTCTGGCAGGCGGAATGCCCCGTTGCCGTTGTGCCCCGGGACCAAGCGCTTCTCTCGCGGCTGACGGAGGACTGACCCATGACGCGCATCGATCGCATCGGCCGCATCGCCTTGCTGATAATGCAGGCTTTCGTGGCCGTGACCGCCTGCGCCGGTGGGGTGGTCCTGATTCTCGGAAGCGTGAACGCGGCGTGGTCATCGGTGCTCGTGCCACCGCTCGACTATCTCGAAGGCTCCCCGTTCTCGTCCTACCTCGTGCCGGGGATTCTCCTCGTAGTGCTCGTGGCGAGCGTCCACGCCCTGGCGTTCGTTGCGACGATCTCCGACTCCGTGTGGACGAACCTTGCCGCCGCGGCGGGCGGGTTCGCCTGTGTGATCTGGATCGGAGTCCAGATGGTGTTCATCCCGTTCAGCGTCCTGCAGGCCGTGTACTTCGTCGTCGGACTGGTGGAGCTGGGGGTGACGATGGCGCGTTTGGGGATCCTCGAACCGGTCACTCCTCTGCACCGGACCACGTTCGTGTCGACACGCGGACAGTGATCGCCACGCGCGACGAAATGAGACTGCAGCCTCCTCGGTTGGTACGCGGGAGGTCGGCGACTTCCAGCGTCACGCCCCGGGGTCAGGGCCAGGGTCAGCTCGGCCGGTCGTTGCGGTGCTCGAGCTCGAATACCGCGGCCTGCGTGCGGCGCTCCAAGCCAAGCTTGCTCAGCAGGGACGAGACGTAGTTCTTGACCGTCTTCTCCGCGATGCCGAGTTCATCGCCGATCTGACGATTGGTGAGCCCGTCGGCGATCAGGCGAAGGATCTGTCGTTCGCGTAGTCCGAGCGAACCCAGCCGCGGGTCGGCGTCCTCGCCGGCCCGCCGCCGAAGCTGCTCCGTCGCGCGTCGCACGACGGCGTCGTTCATCAGTGATCGCCCTCGGGCGACGGACCGGATCGCTTCGACGAGGCGTCGTCCGCCGACGTCTTTCAGGATGTAGCCCGCGGCGCCGGCGAGCACGGACGCCCTCACCGCCGAGTCATCGTCGTACGCCGTCAAGATGAGACAGGCGACGGTGGGCATGCGCGAGCGGATGTCACGACAGAGATCGATCCCGTCGCCGTCGGGTAGCCGCATGTCGAGCACGGCGACGTCCGGCATGGTCGCTTGGATGCGGCCGACGGCCTGTCGCACGGTGCCCGCTTCCCCCACGATCTCCAGATCCGATTGGGATCGCACGAGGTCGGCAAGCCCTCGTCGCACGATCTCATGGTCGTCGACGAGGAACACCGTCGTCATTGCGCCTCTCCCGTGTGCGAGACCGCGTCGGGTGCCGGAACCGGAACCGTCCATCGGGCGGATGTCGCCCCGGAGACTGAGTCCACGGTGAATTCCCCACCCCTGGCCGCAGCCCGCTCGGCGAGGTTCTGAAGGCCGCTGCGCCGCCCGGCCTCGGCCATCCCCACGCCGTCGTTTTCTACGAGAACGAGGACGGAGTCCTCCACCAGGGCGACCTCCACCGAGATGTGGTCCGCCACGGAGTGTCGCACGGCGTTGCTGAGGAGCTCGCGCACGACCGCCACCACGTCATCGCTCAGCGGCCCTGTTATTCCGTGGTCCACCGGACCGGTGAATCTGATCGCGGGCGGCCGGCGGCGTGCCGCCGACTGATCTGCCACCACATCGATCACGCGGTGCCGCAGCGAACTCTCATCGCGATGCGAGAGCGCGAACACCACCGTCCGGATCTGCGAGATCGCGTCGTCGAGCTGATCGATCGATTCGCTCAGCCTGTCGGCGTCACGACCGGGAGGCAGCCCGCCGGCGACGGCCTGCAGCGTCAGTCCCGTGCCGAAGAGCTGCTGGATCACGTGGTCGTGCAGGTCCCGGGCGATTCGGCGCCGATCGTCGGCGAGCATTGAACGCTGCGCCTCTTCTCGGGCATGTGCGAGCTCCAATGCGATCGTGGCGCGCGAGGCGAAGTCGGAGATGCTGTCGATCTCCGCCGTCGTGAACCGCGGTCGGTCCGGGGCGCGGGAGATGCAGAGCACGCCCCAGAGGCGCCCACCCGTACGAAGGGGAGCAGCCACGACCGGCCCCGCGACGTCGTCGACGATCGCCCTTGCGGGATCTGGCGAGGCGGAAAGCGCCCGCGCGTGGGCGGTCGTTCTGCCTGTGGCGAGGAGCTCGCCGGCACAGGTCGACTGCGGGTCGACGACGGCGCCGCGCAGTTGTGACTCGTCACTGCCGCGGGCAGCGGCCACCTGCAACTCGGCGCGGGCTCCGTCCTTGAGGAAAACCACGACCTTGTCGATCTCGGGCAGCTCGAAGATGCGACTCGCGATCAGATCGAACGCGGTCGTGGTGGAAGAGGACAGCAGGGCCGCGGAGAGCCCCGCGGCCGCGCTCATCCAGCGTTCGCGCGTGCGCGCTCGTTCGAGCAGACGGGCGTTCTCGACGGCGAACCCCGCGGTCGTGGCAAGGGCCTCGACGAGGCGCTCATCCTCTTCGGTGAAGAGTCCGCCGCGTCGATTGGTGAGGTAGAGATTCCCGAAGACCTCCCCGCGGACGCGCACAGGAACGCCGAGAAAGGACTCCATCCGGGGGTGATGGTCGGGAAATCCGGCGGCGCGTGGGTCTGCGGCCATGTCGGCGAGCCGGATCGGTCGAGGATCGGCGATGAGCGCACCCAGCAGCCCGTGTCCGGTGGGCAGGTCCCCGATCTTCGACGCTTCGTCTTCCGTGAGTCCGACGTAGATGAACTCCTCGAGCGCGTCGCGCTCAGGTGCGATGACGCCCAGTGCTCCGTATTCAGCATCCACCAGAGTCGTCGCGGCCTGGGCTATCCGGCGCAGCACGGTCGCCAGATCGATCTCCTCGACGACCGCTTGCGTGGCGGTGAGCAGCGCCCGCAACCTCCCTTGGGTCGTGCGAACTCGCTCGGCTTGAACGACAAGAGTCGCGAGAGCCTCGTCCAGGTCGAGGCGCGGCCCATCCGGGAAAGACAACTGCTCCATCTCGCTCATGAGGGCCCTTCCCTTGGTGCCGAGGCCACAGTACGACCTCGTCTGCCGTGTCACCAGGTCGGCGGGACTTTCGGCCCTCCGTACGCCCCGGCGGCGTGCTGGTCTGAGAGCACAACCGCCGAATCGGGGGTAAGTGATGAACGTGGAGACGCAGTCGGCGGTGCGGACGCGCCTGATGCCGTGGATCCTCATCGTCGCGACCGGAGAGGTGGTGGGTTTCGCGTTCCCCGCCGTCGTCGGTGTATCGATGAACTCGTCGTCCGCGGCGGGAGTAGCGATCGTCATCGCCGGCTTCATCGAGGGCGTCATTCTCGGCGGAGCGCAGTACCTGGCGATGCGGCGGGATCTGCCGCACCTGCGTCCGAAAGTCTGGGTCTCGCTCACCGGCGGGGCTGCCGCGGTTGCATATGTGTGCGGGCTGCTGCCGTCAGCTCTCGAACCTTGGTGGACGAGGTGGCCGGTGCCTCTACAGTCTGCCGCGCTCGCCGTTCTCGTCGTCATCATTCTCGGATCGGTGGGCGGTGCCCAGTGGACCGAACTGCGGCACCACCTCAGTGGAGCCGCGTGGTGGATCGTCGGCACCGCGGTCGCGTGGCTCGCCGGGCTCGGTCTCTTCTTCGTGATCGCTCCGCCGTTGTGGCACGAGGGGCAGTCGGTTGCGACGGCGATCGCGATCGGTCTGCTCGCCGCAACCGCCATGGCGATCGTCATGGCAGCGGTGACAGGCATCACATTCGGCCTGTTGCTCAGCCGCCGACGCCGCACTGAATCCGGGCGCGTTCCCGAGACATGACGGAGCGGCGGAAGGCACGAGGAGACGGTTGGCCGGCTATCGCGACAGGAGAGCGAGGTCTCGGCCGAATGCTTCGGCGACCGCGGCGCCATCGATGAATTCGGAGTCGACCTGGATGCCGCACGACAGGCGTCCCGCGTACGACACCGCAGCCACTCCCATGCGTACGTTCGCTGCGAGCACGGCGACCGGCCAGAGGTGCGTCATCGGGGCGCCCGCCAGCGCCAGTTGTTCCCGGGGACCAGGGACGTTGGTGATGAACCCGCCGACGAGGTGCTGCCGTCTTGCCAGGCGATTCATGAGGTGCGCTCCCATCGGTCCCCGCATCAGCTCCAGGGTCCCCTGGGCCCGCGCGGCGACCTTCGCAATCCTGGTCTGGGCCGCGATTCGCTCGAGTCGGTCGTCGACCGGCGCTCGAAGCGGCAGTCGAACGAGCATGACTCCGACGGCGTTCGCCTCGTTCCTGCGAGGCAGCGCGACCGGCACCGACACGGGCAGCTCAGGGGGCACCTCCTCGCCGGCCGAGATCAGTGCGGCGCGGTACGCGCTCGCGGCGGCCGCCAGCAGAGCGTCGTTCACTGACGCGCCCCTCGTGCGCGCGTGGCTCGCGACCCGCGCAAGGTCGACTTCCAGGAACGACACTCCGTGATGCGGGCTCCGGGGGCCGAGCAGCACGGTCTCGGGAATTCCGCGTGCCAGCAACGTTGCGATCATGCGTCGCGTCGCAGACACGGGGTGGGTCCAATGGGCCCTCGGGTGTGCCTCGTCGGGCACCGGGCGCTGGTGGCCCGGCGACAGCGCATGCTCCCTCGTGGAATCCGAGTCGAGGAGACGATGGAGGATCTCGGCGGCCGCGATGCCGTCGGCGATCGCATGGTGGATGCGGACGATGAACGCGGCGCCGCCGTGTCCGCTTCCTCGAGCGACGAGCAACTCCCAGAGGGGACGTTCTCGCGGCAGGCGCTCGCCCATGAGCTGACCGCACCGCCGTTCCAGCTCGCTCTCTGCCAGCGGCGGTTCGAGGCGGACGTGGTGGTCAAGGTCCGGTTCCCGTGAGACCCAGTGGTGCCTTCGAGCGCCCACGGGCACCTGCCGCAGTGCCGGAATCTGTGAGATCTTGGTCGCGAGGTGAGATCGAAGCGCGACCAGGTCGACATCACCCCGCGGTCCCACGAAGCCGCCAGGCGACAGCAGCCCGGCTGCGAGGAAGACGTTCACCTGGCCGGGTCGATCCAAGACCAGATTCGCCTCGTCCACCGGCCGGAGCTTCGGCGCGGCTTTTGTCGTCCCATTCATCTCTGCATCCAGCCTGGCCTTCCCGATCCGACCGATCCTCTGTCCTCACGGACTGCCGTTCAGCGCGGCGCGGGAGGACTCTGAGCCGTCCATTGCGACCGGACGCCCGGCAGCGACCAGGGGAATGTGGGAAGCGGCGTGCCGGCATCGGTCTGCGGCTGCGACATGCGGCCATCGTGTCGCGCCGTTGGGCACGACGGCGGGTACAAAGTCCCGCGCGACCGCTCGGTGGGAGCTTCGCGAGGTGCCGTCACCGCTCGGTGGGACCTTCGACCCCCCGCCCCGTTCAGCGGCGCGCGAGAGTTGGACCGTACAACATCCTGTGAGGAGAGAGACCCATGCGAACAGCAGTCGTCCGATCCTTCGGCGCACCGGCCGAAGTGGAAGAGCGCCCCATCCCGCGACCCGGCCCCGGACAGGTGCTCGTTCGGCTGGAGGCCTGCGGACTGTGCCACACCGACATCCACGCGATGCATGGCGACTGGCCGGTCAAGCCAGGCTTGCCCCTCGTGCCCGGTCATGAGGGCGTCGGCATCGTCGAGCAGGTGGGCGAAGGCGTGACCAGCCGCACGGTCGGGCAGCGCGTCGCGATGCCGTGGCTCGGCCACGCGTGCGGAGAATGCCGCTACTGCATCGACGGCCGCGAGAACCTCTGCGAGCAGCAGTACAACAACGGCTATGCGGTCGACGGCGGTTACGCGGAGTACATGCTCGCCGACGCCAAGTACGCGGTCGCCGTACCGGACGGGGTGACCCCGTTGGATGCTGCGCCTCTGACTTGCGCGGGCGTGACGACGTACGCGGCCATCAAGAATGCGAGAGTCGTTCCGGGGGAGACCGTCGCCGTCTTCGGCGTCGGTGGCCTCGGGCACCTCGCCGTGCAGTACGCGCGGCTGGTCGGCGCGAAGGTCATCGCGGTGGACGTGACCGAGGAGAAGCTCGCACTCGCCGCCGAACTCGGCGCTGATCACGTCGTCAATGCTGGGACCACCGACCCCGTCCAGCAGATCCGCGACCTCGGGGGAGCGGATGTGGCGGTCGTCCTGGCGGTGGCTCCTGCTGTGTTCCGCCAGTCTTTCGAGGCGCTCAACCGCGGCGGCCGACTCGTGCTGGTGTCGCTGCCCGCAGACGGCACCATCACGCTCCCCGTCTTCGACACCGTGCTCAAAGGCATCAGCGTGATCGGCTCCATCGTCGGAACGCGCCAGGATCTCGTCGAGGTCTTCGACCTTCACGCGGCCGGGCGTACCCGAGTCATCACTCAGACGCGCGACCTCGACCAGGTCAACGACTCCATCGACGAGGTGCTCGCCGGCACCGTCCCCGCTCGCTTGGTGTTCACCTATCACACGGCAGATATCGTGCAGGCCGCCGGCTGAGCAAGCCGACGGGCACCTGACGGTGTTTGTGCGAACAGTCCTCCGGCGTCGCAACGGGTCGTCGAGGTCCAGCGGTCGGCCGACGGGACCCCACTCGCGCACGATGGTGTGCCCACCGACCGTGCTGCGAGCTCGCGCTGATCGCGGCCGTCGGCGAACCCCGCTAGTTGATGATCTCGCCTCGCTCCTCTGCGGCGAGGGCCTTCAGTCGCTGTCGCCAAGCTCGTAGGGCTTCGGGCGTCTGGCGGGTCCATGCATCGGTTTCGCCGACGATCTTCAGGGGCGCGCTGCTGCGGTAGGACCGGGTGGGGTTACCAGGGAACTTCTTGTCGGTGACGTTCGGATCGTTCTCGAACGCGCCGGTGGGTTCGACGATATAGACGCGCGGGGCGCCGCTGCCGGGTGCGAGTTCAGCGGCCAGCCCGGCGCCGTCGGGCAACGCGGTGAAGTAGACGTGGTTCATCACGATTTCTGGGCGATAGTTGGACCGGAAGCCGGCTGTGAGGAGATCGCCGATCTGCAAGTCCGCTCTGGTGCCGTGAAAGAAGGGGCCATCGTCCAACGCGTTGCTCATCGGAACAGCTTGAGCGATGCTGCTTCCGGCGGCAAGGCGACGCTCTCGTCGCTCCCTGCTCGCGCGCTCGTTCCGAACTCGGAGTGCCGACGAGAACCAACCGCCGCGTTCCACCGACCGACCTTCGCAGGCAATGTGGGGGCGTCCAGGGCAGCCGAGGCGCTCGCAATCACGGCGTGAGCGAGAGGATCGCCGAGGCAACCGCTTTCGGCGCGGAGTGCTGCACCACGTGATGATGCCCTGGGATCTGCACCAGCTCGGCGCGTGGAGCTCTGTGGCGGAGACGCCGACAGAAGTCCACGCCGGCGATCGGGTCGTCGCCGCCTCGGATGAGGAGGAGGGGCACCGTGAGCAGAGCGACGCGGTCCTCCAGCCGGTAGGTGAGCATATGGCGGAGCTGGGTCAGGTACCAGGGGACGCCGCAGCGCAGGTAGTCGGTGAGGACGATGGCGTTCACCATGGGAGGCTCCAGGAGGGTGTCGACCGTGAGCGCGCGCGTCTGCCGGAGGATCGTCCGGTGCCGGTCGTCAGCCACAGGGCCCATCGCAACCACCGAGGTCAGCAGTTCGGGCCGTTGCAGGGCGGTCTCGATGACCCACTGCGTCCCCATCGAATGGCCGAGGAGAACGACGGGGCCGAGTGCCAGCGCCTCCAGCAGCTCTCCGAGCGCGCGAGCCATCGTCGCCACGTCGACGTCGTAGCCGGGTTTGGGGAGACCGCCGAACCCGGGCAGATCCACCGAGACGACGGTGCGGTGGCCGGCGAGCTCGTCGTGCAACCGTGACAAGTAGCGGTGTGACACTCCGATGCCGTGCACCAGCACAATCGCTGGTTCCGCGGTAGCCGGCGAGGCAGAAGCGAGCACGCGGAATGCGAGTCCGCCGACGGCGACGCGCCGCCTGGTAACGCTCGCTGGGTGGGCAGCGAGCCTCGGCTTCTTCGCCCGCACGTCGTGCTCGTTCAGCACCATGGGCTCATCGTATGAACCGGCGGGCGAGGAGGGCGGCACTTGACAGGAACTGCGACGGTCTGGTCCCCCGACTTTCGGAAGAGAGCGCGCGAAGGGCGCAAACTGTCAGCGCCACGCGGTGGCCCTCTTGGGGTTCCAATAGTGGCTTGCGCTCGAGAGGCGAGAAGAGGACACCTCCTCCTTCCCAGAAAAACGGAGGTCAGAAGCGGAGAAACCGCAATACCCCTGGAGGGACTCGAACCCCCAACCGTTTCCTTAGGACGGAACTGCTCTTCCATTGAGCTACAGAGGCTGGCGTCGTCCAGTCTATGCGGTGAGCGTGCGGCGCCGCGGCACGGACGTGGGCTCGGCAGGGCGGGGGCCGCGGGCCGCCGCCCGTGGTCCAGCACCCGAGCGTCAGTGATGCAACCCCCTTGAGGGACCGCCTCGCGCCCGACAACAATGGGCCGATGTTCACGACGGAGCACCCCCCGTTCGAATTCCTCGGCGACTGGAGCGGACAGTTCGTCGCCACGGCGATCCACAACGGCCACGACGTCCGCGCGGAGCTCGCGACCGAGCTGGTCCTGTCCGACGAGGATCGGCTCCGCGAGGAGGACCCGCACACCGACGAGATCGGCGCACTCGTCCCCGCCCGCGTCGTGGTGCACCGGTCGCGCTTCGAGGTCGACCTGAACCGCGCGCGCGAGAAGGCTGTCTACCGTTCCGCGGAGGAGGCCTGGGGACTGGAGGTGGTCCGTGACCCACCCCTCGATCCGGCCGTCGTCGCCGGATCTCTCGAGGTGTACGACACGTTCTATGAAGAACTCGGCCGGCGGCTCGACGTGGTCGCCGAGCGCGGACCGTTCGTGATGTTCGACATCCACTCCTACAACCACCGCCGCGACGGCGCGGACGCCGCCGAGGCTCCGTGGGCGGAGAATCCCGAAGTGAACGTCGGCACGGGGTCCCTCGATCGGGACCGATTCGGACCCGTCGTGGACGTCTTCATCGAGTCGCTCGCACACGCCGGGACGTCAGCGGGTCCTCTCGACGTCCGTGAGAACGTCCGCTTCCGTGGGCAGCAGCTCGCGGCGTGGACTCACGCCCGCTACCCCGACCTGGGCATCGTGGTCGCGCTGGAGTTCAAGAAGACCTTCATGGACGAGTGGACGGGTGAGGCGGATCAGGTTCGGATCGACGAGCTCGCCCGCGCCGTGGCGGCGACGATTCCCGCTCTCCAGGAGGCGCTCATCGAGGTGGCGACACCATGACCACCGACCCGGCGCAGGCACGCGGCCCGGGGGGACCGGAGACCGACCTCATCGAAAGGGGCGCGTTCTCCGCCGCCGACCTGGCGGCCGACCACGCGATGGCATCGCTGGCGGGCACGGTGCGATTCCTCCTCGAGATGACACCGGTGAATGCCGACGACATCCGCGCGCAGTTCCTCGCCGACCCCGAGAACGACCCGGTATTCGAATACCGGCCCCTGGATGTCGACCCCGATGTGCTCGATGCCGAGGTGGCCGCTCTGCCAATCGACGCGGTCGCCGACCCGACCCTTGCGGCGCTGCTGCGCAACCGGCAGCGTGAGATGACGCTGCGGGTGGAGATGCTGCGCGCCCGGAACACCCCCGAGTTCCTGCAGTTGTCGATCGCGCAGTACGGACCGGTGCTGCCGGCGCTCGTGGACACCGCCGACGACCTGCTCACCCGACTCCCGCACGGGAGGCTGGAGCGGGACTCCGTGGGAGCGGAGTCGTTCCTCGCGGCGGCCAAGGCCGAGATCGCCTACTACCGCTCGATCGACCCGGACGCTGAGCTTCACGCCGAGATCCGCGACGATGTCTCAGGTGTGCTGGTCGAGGGCAACACGCTCCTGATTTCGCAGAACGCGGCGGTCGCCGGCACCCGGGTGAACGCCCTCCTGCAGCACGAGGTGGGCACGCATCTGGTGACGCAGGTGAACGGACTGGCGCAGCCGATCCGCATGCTCGGCGCCGGGCTTGCTCACTACGACGAGACGCAGGAGGGCCTCGCCGTGCTCGCGGAGATCGCGTGCGGCGGGTTGACCGCTTCCCGGCTGCGCCAGCTCGCGGCACGGGTGGTGGCCGTGCACGCGCTGGTGGGCGGCGCGAGCTTCGTCGAGACCCACCGTCTGCTCACCGGTCACGGCCTGCCCGCGGGAAGCGCCTACAGCGTCGCCATGCGGGTGTACCGCGCCGGCGGCTTCACCAAGGACGCCATCTACCTTCGCGGCCTGCTCGCACTCCTCGAGCACGTGGCGCGCGGTGGCGCGCTCGACCTCCTGTTCCTCGGGAAGTTCTCGCTCGAGGACCTGCCGCTGGTCCAGGACCTCGCAGAGCGGGGACTCCTCGCACCGGCTCGCATCACGCCGCGCTACCTGTTGGAGTCCGAATCCGCCGACCGGATTCATGATGCTGCCCGCGCCGACGACCTGGTCTCGCTGGTCAATGCGTAGGCTCAGCTCGACGATCCGGCCCCAGCCCGCGAACCACGCACAGACATCACCGGCCCAGGACCCGCACACCCTCGAGGAGCCCAGATGAGAATCGGTTTCGTCGTCAACGACATCGCCACCGAGCAGCCCATCTACTCGACGACGCGCCTCGCGATGAGCGCGGCCGCACACGGGCACGAGGTGTGCCTCATGGGCCTTCGGGATTTCGGCTACGAACCCGACGGATCGCTCTCGGCCATCGCGGCGACAGCGACTGCCGGCAAGCGCTACCGGTCCCTCGACCGCTTCCTCGACGACGTGCAGTCCGCGACGCGCCAGCGCACCGGGCTCGGCGAGTTCGACGTGCTCATGCTCCGCGCCGACCCCGCCGCCGAGGCTGCCGAGAGTGCATGGGCGAGCACGGCCGGGTTGGCCTTCGGTCGGATGGTGGCCGAGACAGGGGTCCTCGTCGTCAACGATCCGCGCTCCCTGGCGGACGCGATGTCGAAGGCGTACTTCCAGCACTTCCCCGAGGTGGTGCGCCCGCGCACGCTGATCACACGCGACGAGGACCGGGTCCGCGAGTTCATCGACGAGCTCGGCGGGCGTGCCGTGCTCAAGCCCCTGCAGGGCTCGGGCGGTTCGGGCGTCTTCCTCGTCGACTTGAAGCGCGAGCAGAACATCGCCCAGATCGTCGAGGCGATCGCCCGCGACGGATACGTGGTGGCTCAGGAGTACCTTCCCGCCGCGAAAGACGGCGACGTGCGGATGTTCGTCATGAATGGCCGCCCTCTGGAGGTCGATGGGGCGTACGCCGCGTTCCGCCGGCGCCCGGACGCAGCGGAAGTAAGGTCCAACATGTCCGCGGGCGGGAAGGCCGAGGCGGTGAAGGTCACCGACGAGATGCTGCACCTCGTGGACGCCGTGCGGCCGAAGCTGCTCTCCGACGGCATGTTCCTGGTCGGGCTCGACATCGCCGGCGACAAGCTGATGGAGGTCAACGTGTTCTCGCCGGGTGGCCTCGGATCATGCGCTGCGCTGTACGACGTGGATTTCGCCTCGGCGGTCATCGACGACCTCGAGCGCAAGACGAGGATGCGCGAGCACTACGGCAGCGAGTTTCCGAACGTACAGCTCGCGACCGCATGACGGTGTGAGGTAGGCGCACGGCGAAGGCCCCGGCATCCGATGACGGATGCCGGGGCCTGAAGCACTGCGGTCAGCCCTGGGTTCCGAGGGCGAAGCGGACGGAGCCGTCGCTCTCGAGCTCGGCATCCAGGACGCGGTCCTCGAGCGCGATCGCAGCGGTCTCGTCGAGGAAGACGCGGGCGCCGCTTTCGATCACGACGGTGTCGTGCGGCCCGGGATCGGGCGCGACACTCAACTCGAATCCGGAGGAGCCACCCGTGTCTCGGATGCGCACACCTCCGTCTTCGGCGAGCGGCACTCGGGCGACGATCTCTTTGACGGCCTCGGCGGCGGTCTGGGTCAGCGTGAGCATGCTTTTCCTTTCCGTTTGCGGTTCCGGATCGGCCACGATTCCGAGATCGGCCGGCAGATGCAACCCCTCCGCGCCGCACAGCACGCATTCGGAGGGAGTTCCCACGTTCGGTGCCCACTCGCGACCGAGAAGATAACCCTGTTCCAAAGAACCCGGGTTGTGGTGTGCTGGGGGCAAATTCTGTGAATCTTGTCATCGTGTCGGGACGCAATGCGCGGTGTATCTGCGTGGTGGTCTGACATGGTGGAGGCGTCGTCGCGAGCACCGAGAAGGTCTCGCGGAAGCGCGGCAGCGCCACGCTGCGACACCCGACCCAGAGGAACGCATGACCCGCATTGGCATCGTCGCCGAAGCGCCCGGAGAGACCCGGGTGGCCGCGACACCGACCACCGTCCCGAAACTCATCGCCCTCGGCTACGACGTCGTCGTCGAAGCCGGCGCAGGTGCCGGCTCGTCGTTCCCGGATGCTGCCTTCGCGCGGGCCGGCGCGACTCTCGTCGACGGTGCGACGGCGTGGGCTGCGCCCGTCGTGCTCAAGGTCAACGCGCCGACGCCGGCCGAGATCGACCGGCTCGCCGACGGTGCGACGATCGTCGCGACGTTCAGCCCTGCGCTGCGCCCGGATCTGGTCGAGTCGCTGGCTGTGCGGGGGATCACCGCGCTCGCGCTGGACGCGGTGCCGCGCATCTCGCGCGCGCAGTCGATGGACGTGCTGAGCTCGATGGCCAACATCGCGGGCTATCGCGCGGTGGTCGAGGCGGCGCACGAGTTCGGGCGCTTCTTCACCGGCCAGGTCACGGCGGCCGGCAAGGTGCCGCCGGCGAAGGTGCTGGTCGCCGGTGCGGGTGTCGCCGGCCTGGCGGCGATCGGTGCCGCATCGAGCCTCGGCGCGATCGTGCGGGCGACCGACCCGCGGCCCGAGGTCGCCGACCAGGTCGCGTCGATCGGCGGCGAGTACCTCGAGGTCGTCGTGCCCGAGGAGGCGAAGCAGATCTCCTCCGACGGGTACGCCAAGGCGACGAGCGAGGCGTACGACAGGCGTGCGGCCGAAATCTACTCGGAGCAGGCAGCCGACGTCGACATCATCATCACCACCGCGCTCATCCCGGGTCGCGCGGCGCCGCGCCTGATCACGGCGGCGGACGTGGCATCCATGCGCCCGGGCAGCGTGATCGTCGACATGGCCGCCGGGCAGGGCGGCAACGTCGAGGGCTCGGTCGCGGGGGAGAGGGTCGTCACCGACAACGGCGTGGTGATCCTCGGGTACACGGATCTGCCCGGCCGGCTTCCTCAGCAGGCGTCGCAGCTGTTCGCGACCAATCTCGTCAACCTCCTCAAGCTGCTCACCCCCGGCAAGGACGGCGAACTCACGCTCGACTTCGACGACGTCGTGCAGCGCACCGTCACGGTCGTGCAGGACGGGGCGGTCACCTGGCCCCCGCCGCCCGTGCAGGTCTCCGCGGCACCGGCGGCGACGAAGACGACGGATGCTGCGCCCCCGGTGCCCCCGAAGAAGCCGATGTCGACCGCAGCCCGCACCGGCCTCATCGCCGGCGGCATCGCAGCACTTTTCGCCATCTGCGCGTTCGCGCCGCCGCCGCTGCCGCAGCACTTCCTGGTGCTGACGCTCGCGATCGTCGTCGGGTTCTACGTCATCGGCCACGTGGCGCATGCGCTGCACACGCCGCTGATGAGCGTGACCAACGCGATCTCGGGCATCATCGTGGTCGGCGCGATGGTGCAGATCACGATCCCCGACCTCACCGTGCAGATCCTGGCCGCGGTCGCGGTGCTGCTCGCGTCCATCAACATCTTCGGCGGCTTCGCCGTCACGCGGCGAATGCTCGCGATGTTCCAGAAGGGTGAGACGCGATGATCGCGGTCGCCGGGCAGGTCGCGGCCGCCGCCTACATCGTCGCGGCGCTCCTGTTCATCCTCAGCCTCGCGGGGCTCAGCAAGCATGAGACGAGTCGCCGCGGGGTCGTCTTCGGCATCGTCGGCATGGCGATCGCACTCATCGCGACGGTCGTCCTGGTGGCCGCCGGCGCGTGGGATCAGCCGTCGGGTGCGCTCGGGCTGACTCTCCTCGTCGCCGCCGTGCTGGTCGGCGCTGCCATCGGGCTCTGGCGCGCACGGATCGTCCAGATGACCGGGATGCCCGAGCTCATCGCGCTGCTGCACTCCTTCGTCGGTCTCGCCGCCGTGCTCGTCGGTTGGAACGGCGCCCTCTACGACACCGGGCTCACCGGCGCGCTCGCCGACATCCATCACGCCGAGGTCTTCATCGGCGTCTTCATCGGCGGCGTGACGTTCACCGGGTCGATCGTCGCCTTCCTCAAGCTGTCGGCGCGGATCTCGTCCAAGCCGCTCATGCTGCCGGGCAAGAACGCCCTCAACATCGGCGCGCTGATCGCGTTCCTCGCCCTGACGGTCTGGTACGTCATCACGCCGGAACTGTGGCTGCTGGTACTCGTCACGCTCCTCGCGCTCGCCCTCGGCTGGCATCTGGTCGCCTCGATCGGCGGCGGCGACATGCCCGTCGTCGTGTCGATGCTCAACAGCTACTCGGGCTGGGCGGCCGCCGCGGCGGGCTTCCTGCTGAACAACGACCTGCTCATCGTCACCGGCGCGCTCGTGGGCTCGTCGGGTGCCTACCTGAGCTACATCATGTGCAAGGCGATGAACCGGTCGTTCCTGTCGGTGATCGCCGGCGGCTTCGGCATCGAAGCGCCCCGCAAAGACGGCGACGAGGAGCACGGCGAGCACCGCGAGATCGACGCCGAGGCCGCCGCGGATCTGCTCGCCGGCGCCTCGACCGTCGTCATCACACCCGGCTACGGCATGGCCGTCGCACAGGCCCAGCACGGTGTCGCCGACCTCGTGCAGAAGCTGCGTGAGCGCGGCGTCGACGTGCGGTTCGGCATCCATCCCGTCGCCGGCCGCCTGCCGGGCCACATGAACGTGCTCCTCGCCGAGGCGAAGGTGCCGTACGACATCGTCCTCTCGATGGACGAGATCAACGACGATCTGTCGGGTGTCGACGTCGTCCTCGTCATCGGGGCGAACGACACCGTCAACCCCGCCGCTGCGGAGGATCCCACAAGCCCGATCGCCGGCATGCCGGTGCTGCGCGTGTGGGAAGCCGACAACGTCATCGTCTTCAAGCGCTCGATGGCGTCCGGATATGCGGGTGTGCAGAATCCGCTCTTCTATCGCGACAACGCGCAGATGCTCTTCGGGGACGCGAAAGAGAAGGTCGACGAGATTCTCTTCCAGCTCTCACGCTCGTGAAATCTCCCGGCGAGTCGTCGAGGAAAGGCCGCCAGGCGGCGCGCGTCAGTGCGCCGCTTCGTAGGCTTCCATGACGGATGCCGGAACCCGGCCCCGTTCGGACACCTGATAGCCGTTCTGCTTCGCCCATTCGCGGACGCCGCTGTAGTCCTGCTGTCCGCTGCGGCGGCGCTTGCGCCCGGCCGAGGCGGCGTTCGACGTCGCCCGGGCAGACGAGACGGTGCGCGCCGCATCGGTGTAGCGCTCGAGAGCACCGCGCAGGGCGGCGGCGTTCTCGTCGGTGAGGTCGATCTCGTAGGCGACGCCGTCGAGCGAGAACAGGACGGTCTCGCCGTCCCCGGCTTCCAAAAGGGTTCCGTCGATGTCATCGACGAGCTGGTGAACGATTCTACGGGCCATGAGTGGAACAATACGCCGAATTGTCGCCACGGTCATTGCTGAATTCCATTTCCGTGGACAAACTTCGGGGTCGACAGCGAATGGGGGCATCGGGCGAGAATTCGGACGCGACCGTCCCGATTCCGCCGCGAAGAGGCGAGTGCGGTCTGCCCGACGCGCCGCGGGTCAGGGGAGGATGCCGGCGCGACGTGCGGTGACGACCGCGGCGTGGCGGGTCGAGGCGTCCAGCTTCGCCATCGCCGCCTGCAGGTACGACTTGACCGTGCCCTCCTTGAGGTCGAGCGACGCCGCGATCTCGGCGTTGGTCGAACCCAGCGCCGCACACGCGAGCACATCGATCTCGCGGGGGGACAGCCGCACGTCGAGTTCGACCGGCGGCTCGGACGCGTCGTGTGAGAGCGCGGCCAGCCGTCGCTCGAGGCGGTCCAGCCGCGCGCGAAGGGCGGGGTCGTCGATGATCGCCGCGATGCTGCGCAGCTCGGCGTACGTCTCGCGCAGCTCTTCCCGCGTGGTCGCGGGCATCGCCGCCGGGGCGATGCGCGTGGGGGAGAGGGTCAGCCGCCGCTGCACCTCGTCGCGGATGCGCAGTTCGCTGGAGAGCTCTTCCGCGACGGCGAAGGCGGGGCGGGCGACGACGTCGCCGACCGGCGATTCGGCCCATGACCCGCAGTAGATGACGCCGCGAGCGCGGCCGCCCACCATCACGGGGACGGCGAAGAGGGTCGCGATGCCCTCGCCGAGCACGGCGCGGTCGTAGTCGTGCGTGATGCTGCGCGAGGAGCCGTAGTCGAGCGCGAGCCGCGGGCGCTTCTCGACGAGCGCGCGCCCGCCGAGGCCGCGAGAGGCCTCCACGACGAGACCCTCGAGATTGCGGGTGCGGGCACCGTGGATGGACGTGACGTGGATCGCGTCGCCGAGCGCGAGTCCGCCGAAGGCGACCGGGAAGCGGGTACGGCGCACGAGCTCGGCCACCGCGTGGTCGAGCGCCTGTGCGTCGCCGAGATCGCCGCCCCCGCCGTCCATGACGATACGGACCCCCGCGCCCATGCGATCGGGGGCCGGTGCGCGATGTGGGAGGGACGCGCCCACGGCTGACCTGCTTCCGGCGTGACGGCGTCCTCGCCGCCTCTTTCGTAGCGTCGACCTTACCACTCGGGGGTGTCGTCCCCGGCGGTCCGCGCTTGCTCACGGGCGGGACTGCGAGGCCCGCGGGCGAGCCGCGCGGGCCTCGCGGCGTGCGGGCGGCCTACACGCCCGCAGCCTGGGGGGCCCGCGTCAGCCCGCCGTCGCGGCGTCGCCCCGGGCGGCCGATGGCGCCGGCACGACGGCAGGGCCCTGTTCGAGGTCGATGAGGAACCGCTTCACCTCGGGCCGCCCGCCGTACTCGCCGAGCGAGCCGTCGGCGCGGACGACCCGGTGAACCGGGACCACCACGGAGAACGGCGTCGTCGCGCACGCGGTGCCGACAGCGCGCGCAGCTCGGGGGATGCCGGCCGCGATCGCGACCTCGCCGTAGCTGGCGGTCTCGCCGTAGGGGATGTCACACACGGCCTCCAGTGCGGCGCGCGTGAACCCGCGGACGAGTCGCCAGTCCAGCGGCAGGTCGAACTCCTCCCGGTCGCCGTCGAAGTACTCGTCGAGCTGCGCGACCGCGCTCTCGAAGGCTTCGGCGGTGGCGGAGTCTGCGGTGGCGGCATCCGTGTCGTCGTCTGGGACCGGAAGGGCGCGCAGCTGCAGTGCGACGCGCTCGATCTCGGCGTGCAGGGAGCCGTCGAAGGGGTGCAGGGTCACGATGCCGTCGGCGGTCGTGACGATGAGGATGTCGCCGATGGGCGACGGGTGGACGCGGTAGCGGGGCGGATCCTCGGAGGTCATGCGACCATCCTGGCGCGACCCGCGGGCGCCGTGACCGTTCGCCGGCGGGGTCTGTGAAGAGTGCCGTCCTGATGGCGACGGGGGAGGAAGGGGCACTCCGAGCGGGGTCGCCGGCGCCGTCCAATACCGCGAAACTCAGGTCCATTGCAAGAGCCGCGCACACGTCGCCTTTAGGGTGGCACGTGTGTGGCGAGCAGAACGCAGCGCCGTGTTGGGCACATCAGACGCCGAGCGCGGGTACGACGTGACCCCGGGCGATCTGGGTCTCGCCGAACCCGACGTCACGGTCGTCCACGTCGCCGAGACGGAACGCGACCGGCTCCGGCTGCAGTCCGCCGCACTGGGCGGCAGGTCGACTCTCCTGCACTTCGTGGACGGCCAGGATGCCGCGATCGAGATCACGAAGGCGCACCCCGGAAGCCTGCCGCAGTTCATCACCGGGCGCTCGACACTGCTGTCGAACCTGTTCCGCGACGAGGTGGCGCTGCGCAACGCCCGCCTCGCCGCCCAGAGCATCACCGCGAAGGACCAGGAGCTGCGCACGACCCGCGGCCTGGACACCGTGCGTCTCGCCGTCGGTCTCGCGACCTGGCGCGTCGCGGGGATCACATGGAGCGCGCCCGTGCTGCTCCGGCCGCTCGCGATCCGGCGGCACCACGGCGACTTCGAGCTCAAGCTGCACGGCACGTTCGTGGTCAACCCCGAGCTGATCCGTGCGATGCGCACGCACTTCGGCATCATGATCGACGCCGGCGGCCTCGCCGCTCTCGCGTACGAGGGCGGGGTCTTCAAGCCGCAGCCGGTGATCGATCACATCCGCGCCCTGACCGCGTCCATCGACAGCTATGCCGTGAAGCCGCGTCTGCTCGTGTCGACCTTCGCCGACGTCGGCGGCGACATGGCGCTGGACGCGTCGGATCTCGATCACCCCGTGCTCAACGCGCTCGCCGGGCACGTCGCCGACCGCGAGTCGCTCACGATCCGCCGTGACGGACCGGTGCCGACGAGCCCCGACGACCGCGCGCCGGCCGCCGACATGCTGCTGCTCGACGCCGACTCCGAGCAGGAGCGGGTGCTCGCACGCATCGCCGACGGCCAATCCCTCGTCATCCACACCCTGCCCGGCACCGGCGGCACGCAGACCGTCATCAACGCGATCGGCGCGCTCGTGCGTGACGGCAAGCGCGTGCTGGTGGTGAGCGCGCGCCGCTCGACGCTCGACGGCGTGCGGCATCGCCTCGCGGGGATCGGGCTCCCAGGCCTCGCCGTCTCGCCCGACCGCCTGCAGCGCGACCTCATCCGTGCGATCGGACGCAATGAGAAGGCCGAGGCTCCCAAGGTCTCCGACATCGACGACGCGCTGGTGCGGCTGCGGGGCGTGCTCCGGGACTACCGTTCCGCGGTCACCGCGAAGCACCCCGATTTCGGGGTGTCGGTGCTCGACATCCTTCGCGAACTCGCCGAACTCGCGGAGCGGGGCGTCGCCCCCGCGACCGAGGCGCGCTTCGACGCCGAAGCGCTCGCGAGTCTCGCGACGACCCGAGAGGACGCGGCCGCCAAGCTCTCCGCCGCCGCACGCCTCGGCGAGTTCCGCTTCGGCCCCGACGACTCGCCCTGGTACGGCGTCACGTTCGCGACGGTGGAAGAGGCTCGCGGCGCCCATGCGCTCGCCGGCAAGCTCCACCGCAGCGATGTGCCGACGCTGCTGGAGCGCGGCTACGAGCTCATCGCGCAGACGCGGATGCGGCCGTTCCAGACCGTCGCAGAGCTCGGCGTGTATCTGCGCCTGCTGCGCGGCGTCCGCGACTCGCTCGACAAGTTCAGCCTCACGGTCTTCGAGCGTCCCCTCGCCGAGCTCATCCAGGCGCACGCGCCGCGTCGCGAGGCGCCGGAGATGAACGGCGCCAACCGGCGGCGCCTCCGGCGCCTGTCGCGCGAGTATCTGCGCCCCGGCGTGCACGTGCCCGATATGTACGAGGCGCTGGTGCGCATCCAGCAGCAGCGCACCGAGTGGCAGCGCTACGTCGACGCAGGCGTCACGCCCGAGGTTCCCCTGGGTCTCGGCGACGTGCAGGTCGCCTGGCAGCGCGTCGACGCCGAACTCGCCGAGGTGGACGCGGTGCTCGGCCGCACCGGCGCCGACCGGCTCGCGACGCTTCCGGTGAAGCAGCTCGTGCGCACGCTCGCCGGCCTCGCCGCCGATTCCGACGTGTTCGACAACCTCAAGGAGCGCGCGACGCTGCGCTCCGAGCTCGCCGCGATGGGCCTCGAGCCCCTTCTGCTCGAGCTGTCGGTGCGCCACGTGC